>CAVYOM010000007.1:0-163027 GCA_963770135.1 uncultured Alphaproteobacteria bacterium
GCAGCGTTGCCATAGGAAAGACAGGGCACGGCCGGAAGCCGCGTCAGCGCCGCCATCAGCACGGTGTGGTGGGCGAACCAGAACAAATTGAGCGGATCGCTGCCGACCCGCGCCGCGTCACCCGACACAATCGCGCTTTCGATCGACGCGGCGAACACCGGCCCGATCAGGCCGCCGATCTTGTCGTAGAGCAGCCGCGCGAACTCGCCGTCATCGAGATGGCTCGTCGTCATCAGCCGCATCCGCTGCGCTTCCTCCTGATCCGACCCGTCGGACACCTCCATGAAATGGCCAACCATGCCCTTGACCAGTTCGACCAGTGTGGCAGTTGAAGGCTCCTGACCCAGCAGGTGCGCGAAGTCCGGATCGGCCTCACACTCCTCCGCCAAAATCTCGGCATAGAGCGCGGCCTTGGAGGGGAAGTGCTTGAACAGCAGCCCTTCCGAAATGGCCGCGGCCGCCGCCACGCTCTTGGTCGTGGTGCCGGCAAAGCCGTTGCGGGCGAAGCATCGCTTCGCCGCGCTCAGGATTAATTGCCGCCGCAAGTCACTGGTCATCCGAAGGGTAGACATGAGGGCGTGAGTAATCACTCACCTTAACGAAGTCAAGGAACTATTGCAGCGCACTAAGCAAATTTTGTCGCGAGGTGGCGTTAAAGACACAGCTCTATCTCTTTGTATATACGAAACTTTTCCAGAAATATGGCCCGTCACCTTTCCAGCTCATGCTCGACCGGCCGCAACCCCTACGCGCCCAATGAAGATGCGGAGCTGGGGCCTGCGCTTCAGCTTGACGCCGCGGGCACGGCATCTAAGATAGTTGCAAATGCGACTAATTCTGATGTCGCTTGCTTAATCTTCCCAAAGAGTATGGCGGGCCATGAATTTGGATGCGCGCGAACTGGCGGCGGCCTTCGACCTCGAAAAGCTGACGCCGGAGTTCTATGCCAACCCCTACCCGACCTATCGCGCGCTGCGTGAGACCGATCCGGTCAAGCGGCTGCCGAACGGCTCGTATTTCCTGACCCGCTACGACGACCTGGTTACCGCCTACAAGAACACCAAGGCCTTCTCTTCGGACAAGAAGAAGGAGTTTTCGCCGAAATACGGCGCCTCCCCGCTCTACGAGCACCACACCACGAGCCTTGTCTTCAACGATCCCCCCGCCCACACCCGCGTCCGCCACCTGATCATGGGCGCGCTCTCGCCGCGCGCGATCGCCGGCATGGAACCCGATCTGATCCAGCTGGTCGACCGCCTGCTCGACGCCATCGCCGCCAAGGAGAAGGTCAAGGGCAAGGTCGACCTGATCGACAATTTCGCCGCCGCGATCCCGATCGAGGTAATCGGCAACCTGCTCGATGTTCCCACGGATGAGCGCGAGCCGTTGCGCGACTGGTCGCTGGCTATTCTCGGCGCGCTGGAGCCGGTGGTTAGTTCTGCCGCCTTCGCCCGCGGCAACACGGCGGTGAAGGATTTTCTCGCTTACCTCGAAGGGCTGGTGGCGCGGCGGCGGGCCAAGCCCGGCGATCCCCAACACGACGTGCTGACCCGGCTCATTCAGGGCGAAGCCAATGGCGAACGGCTGACCGAAAAGGAACTGCTGCACAACTGCATCTTCCTACTCAATGCCGGCCACGAGACCACCACCAATTTGATCGGCAACGGCCTGGTGGCGCTGTCGAACCATGCAGGCGAGAAAACGCGGCTGATCGAGACCCCCGCGCTGATAAAGACGGCGGTTGAGGAGATGCTGCGGTTCGAGAGCTCCAACCAGCTCGGCAACCGCATGACCGTCGAGCCGTTCGAACTCGGCGGCATCGCGATGCCCCCGGGCACGCTGGTGACGCTGTGCATCGGCGCCGCCAACCGCGATCCCGCGCAGTTCGTCGATCCCGAGCGTTTCGATATCGGCCGCACGCCGAACCGGCATCTCGCCTTCGGCACCGGCGCGCATCAATGCGCCGGCATGGCGCTGGCGCGGCTCGAGGGCGCGATCGCGATCTCGCGCTTCCTGGCGCGCTTTCCGGAGTACGCGCTCGCCGGCGAGCCGGTGCGCGGCGGCCGGGTGCGCTTTCGCGGCTTTCTGAGCGTGCCGTGCACTGTCAGCTAGGCCGTGAAAAGTCCTCCGTCGCAAGATCGCAATCCCAAGTGTAGGCGTCAGGCGAACGATTTCTGCGCTTGCGCGTTGACATTGCCGGGTGGCGAAGCAAGCGGAGTGAGATCCATGCTCCTGCGGTTCATCCGCATTCGAGAGCGAGACGAGCCTGTGCGGCGCCTTAACCGGATGTTCGTGACGGGGGCATTGAGCGCAATGGCGTTCATGCTTGCATCGCCTTCCGCCCTGCCTCAGGTGTCGCAAGGCTCGGAAGACGCCTCAGGGCAGCAGGCGTTCAACAATGCCTGTCGAACCTGTCACATGGTGAAAGAAGGCGACAATCGGCTGGGCCCCAACCTGCACAAGGTTGTCGGACGGAAAGCAGGGTCGCTGCCGGACTACGGGTTTTCCAGCGCAATGAAGGAGGCAGGCTTCGTCTGGGATGAGGAGAAGCTCAATCGCTTCATTGCAAACCCCGATGAGGTTGTACCCGGCAACAGCATGAAGCCGTATGGTGGCCTCGCATCGAGTGACGAAAGAAAAAAGATCATCGGCTTCCTTGCCCAATCGCGATAACGTCGTAGCCTCGGGCGCTCTAACCGAAGGCAAAGTGCTTACCCATCACTTCATCGCGCGCACCGATGCCAAGGTGCGTTCCATCGCCTGCGTCACAATCACGGCCGAGCGTTCGTCGAGATGAACGCCGTCGGCCCAGCGCAGCTCGCTTCGGTCCACCTCGATGGACAACCATCGCTTCGAATCCGGAAACGCCGCGTGAATGATCTCCCGCGTGGTCGCAGCAAAGCGCGAGCCTTCAATCGGCTCGGCATAAGGTAGCTCGAACAGGAACACCCGTGCGCCGCGTTGCTCCACTTGCCCGATCAATTCCCCAATTCGTTTCGCGTTGAGCCGCGCGGCGTCTGCCGGATCCTCCGCGTTGAATTGCTGCAGTGCGCGATCCACATAGATCCGGTTGTCGAAATCGCCCGGCGGCTGCCCGACCAACCTGCGCAAGTCGAGCGCGACCTGCTCATGCGTCAGCGGCGCGTGAAGCCGCTGCTCATAGGCGGCCACTGCCGCCCGCACGGGGCGAAAGAAAAACGGTTTAGTGTCGCCGCGCGTTCGACCAGCGCGATATCGGTGGGTCGGGCGACAACATTGGCCTCGACCAGAATGTACTGCGGAAGCCGCGGCTGGTTGGCAACGATCTCCAGTCCGGTGACCGGAGAGCCCCCGGCAAGCGCCAGATTCCGCAAGCCACGCGTTGCAAAATATTCCTCCTTGAGGCGGAACGTGATCGAACTGCCCAGCAGCACGATGTCCGGCACCGGCTCGCGCAGGTAACGGCTTAGCGTGATCAGCGTGCCGTCCCGCGTCGTCGTCGCCGGCATTTGCAGCCCGCTGCCGAAGCGCACGGCGGCGAAGCCGCAGGCGATCAGAACAATCGCTGCAGCAGCACCGCATTTTATCAACCAGCGAACAGCGGACACGTATTCCTCGTCCCTAGAACTGAAAATAGATAACCGACGTTTCGGGGCCGGCCTCCAGATACATCAGCGCGGCCATCGATCCGTAGAGATATGGCTCCGCCCAGCGAAGTCTACGCTCGAAAAGCGTACCAAGACCGAAGTGCTGAATCATCACCGGCAGCGAATAGAGCAGCGCCAGGCTGTAGAACAGCTTGGTCGGGTTCCGATTCGTGCTCGGCGTAAACATGCCCGTGAGGTAACCGACCGCATGATCGAAATTCGGCAGCTTGAAGAAAATCCAGAGCATGGAGACGCAAAGAAAGACCACGGTCATCCGCGCCGCTCGAAACATCGCAAAGTCGATCGACGCCAGTCGCGCCAGCAAGGGGCGTTCGAGCACCAGCAGCAGGCCGTGCAGCAGCCCCCACATCAGATAGCCGAGGCCGGCGCCGTGCCAGAGGCCGCCCAATCCCATCACGATCATCAGGTTCAGATAGGTCCGCCACAGGCCATGGCGATTGCCGCCGAGCGGGACGTAAAGATAGGTCCGCAGCCAGGTCGACAGCGAGATATGCCAGCGTGTCCAGAACTCGGAGAACGAGATCGAAATGTAGGGAAGATTGAAGTTGATCGGCAGGCGGTAGCCGAACAGGAGACCAAGCCCGATCGCGATCGCGGAATAGCCGAAGAAGTCCGCATAGATCTGATAGCTGTAAAGGAAAACCAGCAACCAGCGATCCTGGGTCTGCAGCGTCTCGTAGAGCGGGAAGCTCATGTAAGACGTCATTTCATTGAGGTTGTTGGCGACATAGAGCTTGAGGAAAAATCCGCTAAGGATTCCATTTCGCGGCCTCGACGAACGGAACATCCGCGAAATATTTCGGCTTGATCTGCGGCATGAACATTTCCGCGCGCGTGATCGGGCCCGAAACGAGCTGCGGAAAGAAGATGATGTAGAGGAAGACGCCGGCCAGCGTCGGCGGCGCCGCCTTCTGCCGGGTCAGGTCGACCAGCAGGCTGATGTTGTGGAAGACAAAAAATGAAATGCCGATCGGCAGCGGCAGTTTCAGCAGAAAATCGAGCGGCGCGAAGTCGACCAGGCTCGGAGATGCCGGATCGATGAACAGCAATTTGTATTTGAAGAATCCGAGCAGCGCGAGGTTGAAGGCGATTCCGACCGGAAGCCAGACCTCCCGGTTTCGTAGTGCCAGGATCAGGAAAAGGTAAGTTCCGAAAACCGCGACGGCCAGCAACGCCAGCAGGTCAGGCTGGCCATACCCGTAGAAGAACAGGCTGGCGAACACCAGCAGCTGGACCTGAAACGATCTCAGCGCCGGCAGGTAATAGGCCGCAAATACGGTCGCGGCGAAGACGCCGAACTGCCAGGAAGTGAAAGTCATGCCGCCCCAACGGGTGTTGGGAAAGCTCTAGCATTTCGACTTGGGAGGGCCTAGCCGAAACCGGGCTGCTGCTTTGCAACAGCCCGTTCGATTTCACCTGCTATGCGGGGGTTTAATTCCCGGCGGTGTTGGAGCGGGAGAGATCGCAATCGCGTTCGGCATATCTCACCCGCCGCAGGCCGTCGCGGTCTTCCACCACCGTCGGCCGGCAGCGTACGTTCCAGGCAGCCTGGGCGGGGTCATCGGGCTTCAGCTGCTCGGCAGTCCGCTGCACAATCTTTGCGGTACCGCCACTGCCGACGCTGAAACTGGTTTGCTGGCTGGGAGACTGCGGCGCGCCGGAGGCGGTGGCCGCGGCCTTGGCATCCGCGGCGTTGCCGTGATCCATCGCAAGCTGCGCGGACGCAGACGATACCGAGGCGACGACAATCGAGATTGCGATGAAGACGCGCATGGACACTGCCTCTTGAAATGAATGCCGTACGTCAGGAAAGACCGACGAGCATTGAGGCGGCGTAAAGCAGCGTGACTAACCGGATCGCAATCTGGTCGATAAAAATTTAGCGGTCCTTCGGGCGCGGCAAGGCGCTGGAATTCATCGCGCCGGCGAGCCCGGAATGCTCCTCGCGGGTCGCGAGGAGCGAAAGCGCACTATTCGCTACGACCGAACTCGCAGCCTCTGCGGGCGTAAACCAGGCGGACGACGCCTTCGTCGTCATAGGTGCGCTTTGGCTTGCAAAACGCTTCCCACTTCTCGATGCTGGCGCGCTTCGCCTTTTCGTCTTCCTGCTCCTGAGCCGGGTTGCGCACCGGATCGTCCAGATAAGTCGTCGTGCACACCTTGCCATAGAACTTGCTGTGGTTGCAGCGTTCCACGATCTGCCAAGCCTGCGCCGATGTCGACAGCAGGACCAGGGTCGCAATTGCGTAAAGGATTTTCATGTTGACGCTCATCGCTTTCCGGAGACGTTCTCCGTGCGGTGTAGCTAGCGCCGGAGCTCTCGGGGGCGCAACGGTAACCCTTTGTTAAGCTAAATAGCGTGGACAAAGGTTAAATCTGGAACCCGAATTCTGTTGCTTCCTGCTACACTATTCGAAAACCGCCGCGCGCCAGTTCAGCTACGAGACAACATCGTCCATCGTTGGCACACTGCACGCGCGACTTCGCCCGGGGTCCGCTAGACCACCGTCCGGTGTCGCTCGATGCAAATTTTCAAGACCTCATCCATCGGCTTGTTCCACCAGTCGTTGGAGAAGATTTCGATCTCGGAATAGCCGGCAAAGCCCTGCGCCTCGACGGCCGATCGCACAGATGTGATGTCGATAACGCCGTCACCCATCATGCCGCGGTCATTGAGGATGTCCCTGGTCGGCACCAGCCAGTCGCAGACGTGAAACGCCAGCAGCCGATCTTTTCCCGCGCGCGCAATCTGCGGCATCAATTCCGGATCCCACCAGATGTGATAGACGTCGAGCGCGACGCCGAGCGCACCGGTGCGCTGCGGATCGAGCTGGTCGCAGATATCCAGCGCCTGTTTCGTCGTATTCACGCAGGCGCGGTCTGCTGCATAGGCCGGATGCAAGGGTTCGATCGCAAGCGGCATGTTCGCCTGCTTCGCGTATTCCAGCATTTCGGCGATGGCGTCATGCACCTGCGTGCGCGCGGCCGCGATATCCTTCGAGGCTGCGCTTCCCGGGCGCGAATATTGCGGCAGCCCGCCGGCGACCAGCACGATGCACGGCGCGCCCAGCGCCTTGGCTTCATCGACGGCGCGGCGATTGTCGTCGCGCACTTCACCGCGGCGCGACACGTCGGAGGTGAACATGCCGCCACGGCAATAGCCTGATAGTTCGAGCCCGGCGTCGCGCACCGCCCGCACCGCGCGGTCGAGACCGATGGCTGCGACCTGGTCCCGCCAGGGGTCGATGGCGCGGATGCCGTGGCGCGCGCAGGCCTCGATGATGGCTGTGAGATCGCCCTGTTTGCGGACGGTCGCCGTATTCAGCGACAGCCAGCGATGATCGGCAGAAAAATCGCGCATCAGGGTTCGATGCCGCGGGTTGCCAGCACTGTCTTCATGCGCCGCGTCGCCAGTTCGGGGTTGGAGAGCAGCCCGGCCTTGTCGGCCAAGCGAAACAATTCGGCCAGATGCAGCGTCGATCGCGTGCTCTCCTGCCCGCCGACCATGGTGAAATGGTCCTGATGGCCGTTGAGCCAGGCCATGAACACGATTCCGGTCTTGTAGAACCGCGTCGGTGCGCGGAAGATATGTCGCGATAGCGGCACCGTCGGCCCCAGCACGTCGTGGAAGCCGGCCTCGTCGCCAGCCGCCAGCCGCGACAGCGCGTAGGACGCCGCGGGTGCGATGGCGTCGAAGATGCCGAGCAGCGCGTGCGAAAAACCCTGGCCGTCGCCGGCGATCAGTTCGGCGTAGTTGAAATCGTCGCCGGTATACATCTCGACGTTCTTGTCGAGCCGCCGGCGCATGTCGATCTCGCGCTGCTTGTCGAGCAGCGAGACCTTGACGCCGTCAACCTTGGCCGCGTTGGCGTTGATGATAGCCACCGCCGTGTCCATCGCCTTGTCGAGGTCCGCCGTGCCCCAATAGCCTGATAGCGCCGGGTCGAACATGTCGCCGAGCCAGTGAATGATCACGGGCTCGCGGACCTGGCCCAGCACGCGGTCATAGACCTTTGCATAGTCGTCGGCGCTGCGGCCGATCTTTGCCAACGCGCGCGAGGCCATCAGGATGATGCGGCCGCCGGCCTTCTCCACCGCCGCGATCTGTTCCTCATAGGCGCGGATCACGTCGTCGATCGATTTCGCATCTTCCACCGCGAGGTGGTCGGTGCCGGCGCCGGAAAACACCAGCGCATTGCCCTTTGCCTTGGCGGCGTTCACCGATCGCTGAATCAGCTCCAGCGAGGTCGGCCAGTCCAGCCCCATGCCGCGCTGCGCGGTATCCATCGCCTCGGCAACACCGAGGCCGAGATCCCAGACATGCTCACGGAACGCAATGGTGCGATCCCAATCGATCGCGGATGACAGCCACGGGTCGTTATCGGCAAGTGGATCAGCGACCACATGCGCGGCCGAGAAGGCCACGCGATTGAGCGTGCCTTCGAGCTTCGCCGGAAACGTCCGCGACGCCGCCAGGCGATAGGTTTCAATCGAACGATCCGCCGTCGGCAACCTCAGCGACAGCGAAGACATCGGCAGGACAGGCTTGTTCATGGTTGGGCCTCCTCACACCTTGATCGGGGCAACGTCGATCCAGCGCCGCTCGCGCCAGCTCTGCAAAGCGCATTCGGCAAGCTGCACGCCCTTGGCGCCTTCCAGCAGCGTGTATTTATAGGGCGCATCCTCGCAGACGTGGCGGATGAACATCTCCCACTGCTCCTTGAAGCCGTTGTCGTAAACGACGTTCTCTGGAACCTTCTGCCAGTCGGCGTAGAAATCATGGGTGCGCTTCTCGTCCGGATTCCATACCGGGCGCGGCGTTGCCTGCCGCGCCTGGATCACGCAATCCGTCAAGCCCGCCACCGCAGAGCCATGCGTACCGTCGACCTGGAAGGTGACGAGATCGTCGCGGTAGACCCGCGTCACCCAGCTCATGTTGATATGCGCGATCACGCCGCCCTTGAGGCGGAAGGTGGCGTAGGCGGAATCGTCGGCGGTCGCGGTGTACTTCTTGCCCTTCTCGTCGAAACGTTCGGGAATGTCCGTGGTGCCGAGGCAGGAGATGCTCTCGACCTCACCGAAGAGATTGTCGAGCACGTAGCGCCAGTGGCAGACCATGTCGAGGATGATGCCGCCGCCGTCCTCGCTGCGGTAATTCCATGACGGCCGTTGCGCCTCCTGCCAGCCGCCCTCGAACACCCAATAGCCGAACTCGCCGCGCACCGAGAGCATGCGGCCGAAGAAGCCGGAATCGCGCAGGAAAGCGAGCTTCTTCAGGCCCGGCAGGAACAGCTTGTCCTGCACCGTGCCATGCTTGACGCCCTTGGCGTTGGCGAGCCTGAGCACCGCGACCGCCTCGTCAAGATTGGTCGCGATCGGCTTTTCGCAGTAGACGTGCTTGCCGGCGTTGATCGCCTTGGTCAGCAGCGAGGGACGCGCCTGTGTGGTCGCCGCATCGAAGAAGATCGTGTCATTCTTGTCAGCCAGCGCCTTGTCGAGATCTGTCGACCAGCGCTCGACATTGAAGCGCTTGGCGAGCAGCTTTACCTTCTCCGCGTCGCGGCCGATCAGGATCGGGTCGGGCAGCATGCGGTCGCCGTTTGCGAGCAGCACACCACCCTGGTCGCGGATCGCGATGATGGAGCGGATCAGGTGCTGGTTGAGCCCCATCCGGCCGGTCACACCGTTCATGATGAGGCCGAGGCGTTTGGTCGTCATACTGCTTTCTCCAGGGGAATTTTTGCTGTGGGCCGCGCAAGCGGCAGCATCGTGGACCAGTCCGGATGAACTGAAGTGGCGAAGCCGGGTGTCATCAGCGATCCCGTCAGGAGGTCGCCGTCGTGAATCGCAAGCCGGACCTTGCCGCCGTCGCTTGTATAGAGATCGGGATGGCCGGCGAGAAACGCCTCCGCTTCGGCGGCCGGCGTGTCGCCAAAGCCATCGACATAATGGTGGCCGTTCCGTTCGGCATGGGTAACGCCGATCAGCGCGCCGAGCGCGAGATCCTGCTGCACGGCAAGGCCGGCCTGACAGGTCAGGTCCTCGCCGGCGATGAAGCATTTTTCACCGGCGGCGCTCCATTTGGCCGCGCGGGTCGCGTTGATCACCGATTTGTAGATGCCCTTGCAGGATTTCGAGGAGATACCGCGATAGCCGAGCGCCCGCGCGATCGGGAACGCGTCATAGGAATCGTCGGCCTCGTCGACAATGAAGTCCCGCCGCGCCAGTGCGCCAAGCGGCGATTGCCGGGTGATGTCGCGCGGCATCGGCTGTTCGATGTACAACAGCTTTTGCGTGACCGGCCGCAGCGCAGCGTCGCGATCGAGCCGATCGACCAGTGCGCTCAGCGCAGCCAGATCAGCGTATTGCTCGTTGGCGTCGAGCGTCACGCGGTAGTCGTAGGGCAGCGTGGCGAGTTCCTTGCCGATGCGGTTCAGGCGATCCGCGTCGTGCGCGGGATCGCCGTTGAGCTTGAGCTTGAAATAGCGCGCGCCAGCGGTCTCTCTGATGTCGGCGACACCGCCCTCGCCTTCGACCTTGTCATCCATGCCAACCGTGTGCCGGATCGCGACACGCTCGAGCCGCTTGCGGTCTGCAAGAAACTGCGAGACGTCGGCATCTGTCAAGTCGCGGGACAGCCGCGCGTCGACGCCGGCGACATTAGCCGCCATGCCGTCAAAGAAGTTGGTCCCCGTGCATCGAAGCAGCGCGTCCAGGATCGCCTTGTCGATTTCGGCCGGCCCGTAAGCCGCCGCCAGCGGCGGGATATCTTCCCTGGCGCAGGCCTCAATCTGCGCGCCGATACAGGCTGCATGCAGGCCGAACGCGGTCTCGAAGCTGGAATGCGCCAGATAGAGCTCGCGCGCGATCAGCAGCGATCGCCGCAGCTCCGTCACGGTCTCTTCCGGCGACAGATGCGGCCGCTTGTCGAACCATTTTGGCACCAGGAATTCGGCGCTGGCTCCCGTCGCCCTACCCTTGCCTTCGACCTCAATCTCGACACGCACAAAGGCCTGCGGCGTCGCGTTGATGACGACCGCGCCGAACCGGAACGGCCGGGCGAAGGTCACCGGGCGCTCGAAGAACGATATATCTCGGACTGCCAAACGATACGGCATCAGGCCAGCTTTCAGTCCAGCGCGCTTTGGGTGAAGAAATGCTTGCGAATCCGCTGCACCAGTTCGGTGAAGGCAGGATCGGCCATCGCGTCCAGCGAGCGCGGGCGCGGCAGCGGTACATCGTAGATCGCCGCGATCGCGCCGGGACGTTCGGTCATGACCAGCACGCGGTCGGCGAGGAACACGGCCTCAGGAATCGAATGCGTGATCAGGAGCACGGTCTTGCCGGTTTCGCGCTGGATCCGCATCAGCTCGACATTCATCTTCTCGCGCGTCATGGCGTCGAGCGCGCCGAACGGCTCGTCCATCAGCATGATCTTGGGATCGTGCACCAGCGCGCGGCAAATCGAGGCGCGCTGCTGCATGCCGCCGGAGAGCTGCCACGGCAGCTTCTTCTCGAACCCTTCCAGGCCGACCAGCTTCAGCAGCGCCTTCGCCCGCGGCAGATATTCGTCGCGCGGCAATTTCTTCATGTCGATCGGCAACATCACGTTGGACAGGATGTTGCGCCATGGCAGCAGCAGCGCGTTCTGGAACACGATGCCCACATTGCCGTGCGGCTTCGTCACTTGTTCGCCTTCGACCAGGATCTCGCCGGTCGACGGCGCCAACAGCCCGGAGATCATCTTGAGCAGCGTGGACTTGCCGCAGCCGGACGGGCCGACCACGACAAAGAACTCGCCTTCGTTGATGTGGAAATCCAGCGGTCGCAGCGACGGCACGTCGCCGTCGCGCGAACGATAGGTTTTTGAGACACCCGACAGCGTGATGCCAGACGCCGCGCCGCCGGCACGATCCGACACCAGGCGCAGATGCTGGGGTGGTTGGTTAAGCTCGGTTGGTTTGGTAGCGGGATTCATTCAGGTGGGTCCATCGAATAGGTGCCTGCACCGTCTCGGGCTTTCATCCTTCGAGACGGCGCTTCGCGCCTCCTCAGGATGAGGTCTGAGATCCTCATGGTGAGGAACGCGGCAAAGCCGCGCGTCTCGAACCATGAGAGCCCCGATCGTGCCACGGGCCGTCCGTTCACGAACCGCCCTGCGGCAGATAGTCGTTGGTGTAAAACGCCTTCGGATTGTCCTTGGCCTTGGCATCCAGCCCGCCATATTCGACCATAAGGTTGACTGTATCCGTCATGTTCTGGTCGGTGACCTGGAACGGCCGCTTGTTCTTGGTTTCCGGCGTGCGGTAGAGCGGGATCGTCAGCTCAAAGCCCTGCGTCAACGTTTCGATCTTGCCGCCCTTCGGGTTGGCATCGAGGATCGACTGTGCGGCGCCCTTGGCGTCCTTCTCGGCGGCTTCGACCGCTTTCGTCGTCGCCGACATGAAGCGCTTGACGAGGTCCGCATTGGCCTTGACGAACTCGGTGTTGGCGACGATGCCCGAGCAAACCATGTTGATGCCGTAGTCGGCGAACTTGATCGCGTTGACGTCCTTGCCGGTGGCGTCCTTGATCTTCATCGATTGGTCCATGACGTAGCCGAGCAGAAGGTCCGCCTGGCCGTTGATGACGGCGTTCAGCTTGGTCTGGCCGTCGCCGGCCACCGTCTGGAAGTCGCTTTCCTTCAGGCCGGTCTTCTTCAGGAACAGCGGCCAGATCTGCGTCATCGAGTCGGCCGGCGTGATCGCCACCGTCTTGCCCTTGATGTCCTCGGGCTTCTTGATGTTCTTCTCGACAAAGCCCATCGCCGACATCGGGCTGGTCTGCAGCAATACACCGGTGGCTGTGATCGGCGCGCCCTTTACGGCCGCGCGCATCATGGTGGGCACGTCGACATAGCCGAAATTCGCGGTCTTGGCCGCAACCGCCTGCGTCGTCGCCGCCGAACCGCGGCCTTCCTGGATTTCGAGGTCGATGCCCTCGGCGGCGTAGATGCCCTTGGCCTTGCCGTAATAGAACGGCGCGTGCTCGCCATAGACGTACCAGTTCAGCATCAGCACGACCTTGTCGGCGGCCGATGCGGGAAGAACCGAAAGCGCGGTCCAGATCAGGGCGGCGGAAATTGCCGCTATCGCTCGTATCATTGTCTTCCTCCCGTTGGTGTTGGTGCGGTCTTTGGATAGGCCGCTTGTTGGTTGTCTTACGAAGCAAAAATGATGTCGTCACGCTGGCTGACGTGCCAGGGAATCACGAGGCGTTCGATGCGGTCGACGACCCAGAACAGGACCACGCCGAGCAGCGCGAGAATTACCAGCGCGGCAAACATCGTTGGCAAGTCGAAAGTACCGATCGAGCGCTGCAATACATAGCCGATGCCGGAGTTGGAGCCGACGAACTCGCCGACCACGGCGCCGACGACAGCGAGCGTGATGGAGACCTTCAGCCCGGAGAAGATCGCGGGCATCGCATGCGGCAAGTTGACGGCGCAAAATACCCGAAAGCGGCTGCCCTGCATGGCGCGGGCGAGATCGACCATATCGGGATCGACCGACTTGAATCCCTGCACGGCGGACACCACGACGGGGAAGAAGCCAAGCAGGAATGCGGAAATTACCTTCGGGACGATGCCGAAGCCGAACCACACCACGAACAGCGGTGCGATCGCGATCTTCGGCACCGATTGGGAGAACACCAACAGCGGATAGACGTAGCTTTCCACCGTCTTCGATCCCGCGATCAGCATCGCGACGGGAATGCCGAATACCGCCGACAGCAGGAAGCCGCAGATGGTGGCGTAGGTGGTGGGCCAGGCCTGCCGAAGCAGCTCCGGCCAGTCCGTCCGCAGCACCGCCAGCACATCGCCGGGCGCCGGGATCTGGTAGGCCGGAATCTGGAACAGGCGGATGGTGAGGTCCCAGGCCACCACGATGAACAGCAGGAACAGAAACGGCCGCACCCACGCAGCATTCAGCGCTTTCGACACGCCACTCTCGCGCTTCAGCTCCGCCACGTACCGCTCCCTGGTGATCGTCTTTTCGGGGGAGAAATTAACCCGTTGGATAAATACTGGCAAGCGGGTTTCGTGCGTCAATTTGGACTACCGCTGTCGTTCCTGCGAAGGCAGGAACCCATAACCACCAACGTCAATTGTTTCTGCAGGATCAAAGACTACGGCTGACATCGAGGGGTCGCGGCGTATGGGTTCCTGCGTTCGCAGGAACGACAGCTAAACCGGCTGATGTGCCGGGGATCGCACGCCTGATAGTGCCGGCTTGCCGAAATCCGCCGTGGACTTTCCCGTCAGCGCCGCCAGCACCAGCGCCACCATGTGGGCGAGGCGCTCGTCCCTCGCGTCCTTCTTCAGGAGGTCACGGCCGAAGATCACCGAGAGCGTGGCGCTGTTGGAAAGATAGAAGAAACACAGCGCGGCGATCGAAATGTAAAGCTGCACCGGATCCACCGCGACGCGGAAATCGCCGCTTTCGACGCCGCGCGTCACCACGGTGCGGATCATCTCGACGAACGGCGAATGCATCGATTTGACCTTGGTGGAGCGCTTCAGATGGCGCGCTTTGGCAAGGTTCTCGGTGTTGAGCAGCGCCAGGAATTCCGGGTTGCGGAGAAAATAGTTCCAGGTGAAGTCGATCAGCCGTTCGATCGCCTCGGGTGGATCGAGATGTTCGAGATCGAGCCCGCGCTCCTCGGAACGGATTTTTTCATAGGCGCCTTCGAGCACCGCCAGATAGAGGTCTTCCTTGTTGCCGACGTGGTAATACAGCATGCGCTTGTTGGCGCCGGCGTTGGCGGCGATGCGGTCGACGCGCGCGCCGGCCAGGCCGTGGGCGGCGAACTCCTGCTTGGCCGCCTCGAGAATGCGGATCCGCATCCCCTCGGGGTCGCGCTGCCATTTCTGAACGCGTTTTGCCTTTGCCAAAATCAATCGCCCGGTGATTGCATCAGGCAAGCTGTAGCATGCGGGGTGCGGTTTGAGAACGAGGCGGGACCGCTCTTCCCTTCTTCCCCTGTGGGAGAAGGTGGATCGCTGGCGCGAAGCGGCAGGGAGCCGGATGAGGGGTTTGTCTCCGCAGATGGAGACCCCTCATCCGGCGCTTCGCGCCACCTTCTCCCACAAGGGGAGAAGGGAAAATCATGCCTTCCCCGTCGACGGCTGCACCAGCAGCGTGGGTACGCCGCATGTGCCGCTGCGCACCGTCATCACCCGCGTTCCCGGCTTGCGGCCGGTGCGGACTTCCGAGACGTCGACGCCGGCCTGAACGAGCCGCGCTTGGGTGGCGTCGATGTCGGAGACGCGCCAGCACAGGCCGCTCAGCCGGTCCTGCGACGTGTCGGCTGACTTGCCCGGCCGGTGCGTGACCTCGACGATAAGATCGCCGCAGCGGAAGAACATCAACCGGCCCCAATCCGGGTGCGAGCGATCGAGCGCCATGTCGAGGCCGAGCCGGGCGCCATAGAGGGCGGCGGCCCGCTCGGGGTCCGACGTCGAGACCACGACATGATCCATCGCCGTGATCGAACCCGTCGTGGTTCGCACCGACAGCGGCCGCTCCTTGTCGCGCTCGAGGAAGAACAGGCGGACGCCGCGCGAGGCCTCCGTTGCCGTGCGCGTGCGCTTCCATGACAGCGTCGCGCCGGAGATCGCGTCGCGGCTTTCGACCTCGGCAACGGGATCAGGCTTCAGCGTCAGCCGGTCGAGCCTGCGATGCATTTTGGCGATGTCGCTGGTCCGGAAGCAGATGCTTGCAAGCCCCTCGCCCTGGGCCGCAAGCACCGCACGGATTCGATCCGCATTGGCGCCCTCGCCGTTCGGCGCCACCAATTCCAGCGTCGTGTTGTCGAGCGTGAACAGGACGCGATCGGCGCCATCGCCGCCGTACTGCCAGGCCGGTGAGCGCGCAAACAAGGTCTGGTAAGCGGCGGAGGCCGCGTTGATATCGCTGGTGAGAACGACGACATGGTCCAGGCTGGTGATCACGGGAACAGGCCTCGCGTGTTCTTGGCGGCGCGGACCTTCTCCACGCCGATCGCCATCGCCGCGGTCCGATGCGGGATCTTGTCGGCGTTGGCCCGCTGCACCATGGTATCGAAAGCGCGATCGAGGATGGCGTATTCGCGCCGCGTGACTTCCTCTTCCTCCCAGAACAATTGCTGCAGGTCCTGCACCCATTCGAAGTAGCTGACCACGACGCCGCCGGAATTGCAGAGAATGTCGGGGATCAGGAATACCTCGCTTTGGCGCTTCTCCAGCACCAGATCGGCATCCGGCGTGGTTGGGCCATTCGCGCCCTCGGCCAGCACCCGGCATTTTAGATTTTCCGCGATCTCGGCGTCGATCACGCGCTCCATCGCTGCCGGCACCAGCACGTCGCAGGCCAGGGTCAGGATTTGTTCGGGGTCGAACGTCATCTGGTTGGAGAAGCCGGCGATGCTGCCATGGGTGCCGGCGTGCCGCATCAGCGCGGGAATATCGAGCCCGGCCGGATCATGCAGCGCTCCCGTGTGATCGCTGACGGCGATGATCTTAAGCCCGTATTGATGCAACTCCAGCGCCGCATACGACCCGACATTGCCAAAGCCCTGGATCACGGCGGTCGCGGTGGCCAGGTTGATCGACAGCTCCTTCAGCACGCGCCGGGCGAGATACGCGACGCCGCGCCCCGTCGCTTCGCGCCGGCCGAGTGTGCCGCCCGACGATACCGGCTTGCCGGTGACGATCTCGGTCACGGTGCGGCCCTGGTACATCGAATAGGTGTCCATGAACCAGGCCATCACCTGCTCATTAGTGCCCATATCGGGCGCCATGACGTCGGTGTGCGGGCCGACGAAGGGAATCATCTCCTGCATATAGCGGCGTGACAGCGCTTCCAGCTCTCGCCTGGAGATGGTGGCGAGATCGACATTGACGCCGCCCTTGGCGCCGCCATAGGGCAGCCCGACCAGCGCGCATTTCCAGCTCATCCAGATCGCCAGCGCTGCGACCTCGCCGATGTCGACGGAGGGAGCGAATCGCGTGCCGCCCTTGGTCGGGCCGAGCGTGAGGTGATGCTGCACCCGGTAGCCCTCGAATACCGCAACCGTGCCGTCGTCGCGGTGAATCGGACAGGAAACGGTGATGGCCCGCTTCGGCATCAGGATTCGGCCGCGCTCGTCCATCGGGATTTCGAGATGGTTGGCGATGACGCCAAACTGGTTTACGGCCATGTCGAATACCGGGCCGGAATAAACGGTCATCATTCCCTCCACTTTTGTCGGACCGCAGGGAAACCCGGGCAGCCGCCAGCCGTTATACGGCCGTATGCCCAGGACCTCTAAGACCCCCAAGAACGGTCGTATTCTCCTCATACTCCCTTCTCAAGCTGCAAAGACGGCACGGTTGCGAATAATTTCAGCGAATGCATCCGATAACCGGTGCTAATGTACGCGCGCCGGGCCGGGACCACCCCTCAGCTCATGACGGAAAACGAATGCAGGCTCTCTTCATCGGACAGACCTATATCGACGTCACCTTCATCACCGACCACATGCCGACCGGCGACGAAAAACATGTCGCCTCCGCCTATGCGGTTTCCTTTGGCGGCAATGCCGTCACGGCGGCATTCTGCTGCGCCAAGCTCGGGATCGTGCCCGACCTGATTGCGACCATCGCCAATGACTGGCTCGGCCGCATGTTTCAGGACATGAGCGCGAAATACGGAATCTCGATCCATCCGCGCAAGGTCAATTCGTCTTCGCTGTCGTTCATCATGCCGAAGGACGGCAAGCGCGCCATCGTGCGCTGCCGCGACGACGAACATATCCACCCCTTCCCGATGCTCAATCTGAAAGGCTGCCGTGCGCTGCATGTCGACGGCCACCAGCCCGACGCCGCGATCCATTACGCCAAGCTCTGCCGGGAGGACGGCATCCTGACGTCGCTGGACGGCGGCGGCCTACGCACCAACACCCACGAGCTTCTGGAATTCATCGACGTCGCCATCGTTGCCGAGCGGCTGTGCGAGCAGATGGACAAGACGCCGGAAGCCATGCTCGATTATCTCAAGAGCCGCGGCTGCCGGGTCGGCGGCGTCACCATGGGCGAACAGGGCCTGCTTTGGTATGACGAGACTGGCGCGGTCCGCAAGCTGCCGGCGCTGCCGATCGCGTCCGAGCGCGTGCTCGATACCAACGGCGCCGGCGACGTATTTCATGGCGCTTACGTGTTTTCGTATCTCAATAATCCCTCGAAAGGCTGGCAGGATCATTTCGAGTTTGCGCGCGCGGCCTCGACCTATAAGATCCAGCGCCTCGGCAACGAGGCTGGATTGCCGACGCTTGCCGATATCGAGGCCGTCAAGCAGGAATTCCAGATCGGGCGCAAGAAGGAATTTTGGGATTAGGCAATTTTGGGATTAGGCAATTCTGGAACTAGATATGGGACGCGTCATCGTCGCCGGCAGCATCAATATGGATGTGGTGGCGACGGCCACCAGGCATCCCAGGGTCGGCGAAACCGTCCCAGGCCAAGCCGTGCATTATTTTCCGGGCGGCAAGGGTGCCAACCAGGCCGTGGCCGCCGCAAAACTCGGCGCACCGACGGCGCTGATCGGCCGGTTGGGCATGGACGCATTCGGCCAGCAATTGCGGCAATTTCTCAGCCAGCAAGGCGTCGACCTCGCGCTGGTCAAGGACACCGCTGATGTCCATACCGGGACCGCCGTGATCACCATCGCCGACGCCGACAACACCATCGTCGTCGTGCCCGGCGCCAACGCGCTGGTCAGTGCCGAGGATGTCGCCGCCCCCTTGCTGGCCAAAGGCGACGTCGCCGTCAGCCAGTTCGAAATTCCGCAGGCTACGATCGCCGCCTTCTTCAAACGGGCGCGCGCGGCCGGGGCGACCACCATCCTCAATCCGGCGCCGGCGATCGCCTGTGGGCCGGAGTTGCTCGATCTCGTCGATATCCTGATTCTCAACGAGACCGAGCTTGGGCTGCTCGCGCAGGCCGAACTTCACGAGACCGACGAGCCTGCCCGTTTCATCGAAGCCGCGCGACGCCTGCCGACCGCATCAGACAAGATCATCTGCGTCACGCTGGGCAAGCGTGGCGTGCTCGCGCTTGTCCGCGGCGAGCCCTCGCTGATTGCGGGGCGTGCCGTGAAGGCCGTGGACACCACCGGCGCCGGCGATTGCTTCGTCGGCGCCCTTGCAGCCCAGCTTGCCAATGGAAAGGCGATCCACGACGCACTCGAATACGCCAACGCCGCGGCATCGATCTGCGTGCAGCGGATGGGCGCCGCGCCGTCGATGCCAACGGCGGCCGAGGTGGCGGCGTTGCGCGGCTAGAGCCTTCTCGGTTCTGGCGTGAAATCAGAACCGGGCTCTGGATTTTTTCTGACGCGTTTTCTTTACGCGAACCGGTGTCCGCTTCGCTCGAAAACGCTATGCCTACTTCAATGCCTGCAACTCGTCGTATTGCGCCCTGGTCCAGCCGGCCCCGACGGATGGATCATTGTGCAGCGGGATCGCCGCCTTTCGGAACGCCTCGCGATCAGGCTCGACCACGGTCATGCCGAGCTTCCTGAACGCGCCGGCCAAAATCCTCTCGGACGCCTCGATCGACTCCGTCGCCTTTGCAGCGGCTTCCTTCATCGTATCCGCAAAAACCTTTTGGTCGTCCGGCGTCAGCTTGTTCCAGACGTGACTACCGACCACCGTGACCATCGACTCGGTGATATGACCGGTCAGCACGATGTGGCTCTGCACCTCGTAGAATTTCTTGGCCATGATCGTCGGCAACGGATTCTCCTGGCCGTCGACCAAACCCTGCTGGAGCGCCGTGTAGACATCGGAAAAGGCGATCGGCGTTGCGTCGGCGCCGACGGATTTGGTGAACATCAAAACCAGCGGCGCCGGCGGCACGCGCAGCTTCATGCCCCGCATGTCTTCGGGCTTGCTGATGCGCCTGTTGGCGGTGACATGGCGCTGGCCATAATAGGTCAGCGCTGCGATCTTGTGCCGGGTCTTGTCCTCATAGCCCTTGGCCAGCTCGGCAAAAAGCCTGCTGCCGCGATACGCCTTCCAGTGATCGAAGTCGCGCAGCATGAACGGCGCGCCGGTGATGCCGAGCGGTTCGTAGGTCGCCGCAACGAAGTTGATGCCGACGTAGACGATGTCGATGGTGCCGACGCCAAGCGCTTTATCGAGCTGGTTCTCGTTGCCGAGCTGCGAAGCCGGAAACACCTCGATGTCGTACCTGCCGCTGGTACGCTTCCTGATCTCGCTGGCCGCCCACAATGCCTCGGTGTGGTAGGGTTCGGTGACCTCGTAGACATGCGCCCATTTCAGCTTGATCTGCGCCGAAGCCGGACCAGCCACAACCAAGGCAACGATGATGGCGCCGCTCAACGCACGGCAGCGCGACCAAACGGACATGTTTCCTCCGAAAATCGACTGCCGGAGATCTCCTGACGGCACTGCCGGCGAAGCGTTACCGAAATGACCGGCGGACGCAAGCAGCCTTACGCCGCGATAAGTCCAATTTAAGTCAGCGCGCTCTTCAGGTCGAAGCCAGCATCAGCCGCCTGCTCGGGCGTGATCGAGCCATGGGCGGCAAGCAGACGCCGTCCGAACATGTGATCGCCGGCGCGGTTGACGGACTCGATGCCGACGAGTCGCCCGGCCTTGTAGCAGAACGCCGAGAACGCGCCCGCCGCACGATCGCCACGCACCACCACGCGGTCGTAGCCGGTGGTCAATCCCACCATCTGCAGCTTGTCGGGGCCCTGATCGCTCCAGAACCACGGCAGGCCGTCATAGGGCTTGGCATCGCCGGTCAGCCGGGCCGCGACGCAACGCGCGTGGTCGGTGGCGTTCTGCACCGACTCCAGCCGCAGGGAGCCGCCAAACCGCGGGCTTGCATATAGCGCGCAATCTCCGATCGCCGAGATATCAGGATCGGAGGTCAGCAAATGTTCGTCGACCACGATGCCGGCCGCGACCTTCAGCCCTGCCTCCGCCGCCAGTTCGACATTGGGCAGGACGCCGACACCGACCACGATCAAATCGGCCTTGATGTGCCGCCCGTCGCTGAGGCTCACACCGGTCACCTTGCTGCCGTCATTCTCGATGCTGGTGACCTGTACGCCGAGGTGAATGCGGATACCGGCGGCGGTGTGCCGCGATTGAAAGTGTTCCGAGATTTCCGCGGTCACCGCGCGCGCCATCACCCGCGGCGCGAGCTCGATGACGTCGACTTCGAGGCCCTTGGCCCGCGCAGTTGCAGCAAATTCCAGGCCGATGAACCCGGCGCCGATCACGACGACGCGCTGGCCCGGCGCGATGTAGTCGCGCAGGGACTGGCTTTCGTCGAGCGTCCGCAAGTAACGGACGCTGTCGAGGTTGGCGTTGGGAATATCGAGCAGGCGATTGCGCGCGCCGGTCGCCAGCACCAGATGGCCGTAGTCGAGCGAACTGCCAGAGGCGAGCAGCACCTTGCGCGCGGCGCGGTCGATCGAAACCGCGCGATCGGAGCTCAGATCGATGTTCTGGTCGGAATAGAATTTTTCCGGACGGAACATCAGGCTGTCGGGTCCGCCGGTTCCCTTCAGATAGGCCTTGGACAGCGGCGGCCGCTGGTACGGCAGATGACCTTCATCGTTCAGCAGCGCGACGCGTTCCGAAAAGCCGTGCTGGCGCAGCGACATTGCAAGCTGGAAGCCGGCGTGGCCCGCGCCAATGATGACAACCGGTCCTGCCGTCATGGGTACATCCTACGTTCGAGCGCATGGGAATGACCCATGTCGTTTCCTCTCCACTGATTTCGGCTTGCCTGTCTCGTCCCCTGGAAGCGGCGCTCGTGTCCGTTCCGAACGATGACAAGCCCCATCTGACCTCATGGCGCGAAGGGACGCAAGAGCGCTATCGTCCAGGAGGGGCCGAATGGTGACGCATTCTGCGAACCTTGCCGGGGATTGTCACGTCCTGGCTTCTGCGATCTAAATGCTGGCCCCGTTACGAACCGAGGCCCTCGCCATGCCGACGTCAGATAATACCGCCGATGCCCCTGCCCTGCTCCGGATCGAGGGCCCGATCGCCACCATCACCCTGAACCGGCCCGCGGCCTTTAATTCCATCAATCTGTCGATCGCGCAAAAGCTCGAGCAACTCGGCGCGGAAGTCGAGGGCAACGACGATATCCGCGTGCTTGTCATCGAGGGCGAAGGCCGCGCCTTCTCCGCCGGCGGCGATCTGCAGACCATTGGCGCCGCCGCCGCCAACGACACCGTTGCGCCCGTGGTCGGCGAGTTGCTGAAGCATTACCACGCCTTTATCGAAACGCTGCGGCGGATGCCGAAGATCGTTCTCTCCAGCGTGCACGGCTCCGCCGCCGGCGCCGGCATGGGCCTCGCTTTCGTCACTGATCTCTGCATTGCCGCCGAAGACGCCCGCTTCACGCCTGCCTATGCCAAGATCGGCGTCTCGCCGGACGGCGGCAGCACCGTCGGCATGGTCGGCACCGTTGGCACCCGCCGCGCGCTGCAGATATTTCTGGCCGAAGACAGCTTTACGGCGCAGCAGGCCTATCAATGGGGCCTGGTCGCCCGCATCGTTCCGGCAGCCGAGCTGAAGGCAGAGACCCGCAAATTCGCCGAACGGCTGGCGCAGAATCCACCCGCGGCGATCGCAGGCACCAAGTCGCTGGTCTATCAGGCCGCGGTTACTGCGACCCGGCAGCAACTCGATGCCGAGGAGAAAGGCATCATCGATGCCATGCTCACCGAAGATTTTCGGATCGCGGTGAAGAAATTCACCAGCAGGGGGAAGTAGCGGCACGTTGGTGAGGTCTATTCAACTGTCATCATCCGCGAAAGCGGATGATCCAGTACGCCGCGCCCTCTCAAATCAAATTCAACGCCTCGGAGTACTGGATGCCCCGCCTTCGCGGGGCATGACGATCGATGGATGTCGGGCACGCTCAATTCGGGCAGATATACCCCGTCCCCGACGGCGACTTGAAGCAGCCGACCGATTCCGGGATCACCTGCTTCGGCAGCCACAGCACCACCTTCGGGAAATAGATCGTGAAGGTGATCGTGACCAGGAACACCACATAGATCGGCAGCGCCGCCCGTAGCGCCTTGGAGAACGGGACACCGACGAATTTCGACGCCATCAGCAGCACCAGTCCGTATGGCGGCGTGATCAGCCCGAATGCCAATGTCGCGATCAGCACGACGCCCATGTGCACGGCGTTGATGTCGCCGGCCTGGGTCAGCGTGTTCACCAGCGGCATGAAGATAATGATGGTCGGCACCGGCTCGATGAAATCGCCGACCACGGTGAACAGCAGCACCAGCAGCAGCATGATCAGATGAGGATCGCTGCCGGCGATCGAGGTGATCCAGTCGGCGATCACGGAGGCGCCGCGCAGGTAGGCCAGCATCCAGCCGAACGCATTGGCGGCGCCGATCGTGATCAGTGGCAGCGAGAAGATCAGCCCGGCCAGGCAAAAATCATAGGGGATGTTCTTGATGTGCCCGCGATTGAGCGCGGGGATCACCACCGCGATGATCCAGATCACGGCGACGACGCCGGCTTCGGTCGGCGTGAAGGCGCCGGTCAGGATGCCGCCGAGCAGGATAACGGGGATCATCAGCGGCAAAATGGCATCGCCTGCGGCGAATATGATCTGCTTCAACGGCGCGCGCGGCCTTTGCATGCCGACCGGCCCGAAGAAGTAGCAATAGATCATCAGGCCGAAGCCGATCATCAGCCCGGGCACGACGCCGGCCATGAACAGGCCCGCGATCGATACGTTGCCCACCGCGCCATAGACCACGGCGGTGATACTGGGCGGCACCAGTGCCGCGATGGTGGACGCTGCGGCGATGATCGCCGCGATGAAGGCGGGGCTATAGCCCTCCTTCTTCATCGGGCCGCCCAGCGCGCGGGTCATCACGGCGACGTCGGCGGTGGTCGATCCCGACATTTCCGAGAAGAACATCGAGAATACGACCACGACCTGCGAGAGTCCGCCCCTGATATGCCCGACCAGCGACAGCGACAGGTTCGCTATTCGCACCACCACGTTGGCCGAGCTCATGAGTTCGCCGACCAGGAGAAAGAACGGTATCGCCAGCAGCGCCTCGGAATCCACGCCGTCAAAGATCTTCTGCATGATGGCGGCGAGCGAGACGTCGGCCAGCAACGCACCGACGAAAACCCCGGCCATCAGCGAGAACGGCACCGGCACGCCGAGATAGCCGAAGAACAGGAAGCAGAACGTCATCAGTCCGAGAATGACGGGCGAGCTCACGGCTGCACCCGGTTCTGGAAGCTGGTGTCGGCCGGCGGAATGTCGCCGGAGTCTTCAAGCGGCGGCTCGGGATGGTCAAAACCGTTGCGGATCCCGTTGACAAGCTGCTCGACGGTGAACAACGCAATCAGCGCGCCGGACAGCGGGATCGCGGCATAGAGCGAGGCGATCGGGGTATTCGACGGCAGCCGGAAACTGCCGAAACCCCTGAGATAGTTGATGTAGCCGTAATAGATCAGGACCCCCGCCACCGCCAGCACCACGACGCGGATCACGATTTCGACGATCAGCCGCGGCGTGCCATGCATCGCCTCGGAGACTGCTGTCAGATAGAGGTGATCGTTGCGGCGGGTAGCGACGGCAGCGCCGATGAAGATCGCATAGATGAACAGCGTCGAGGTAGCTTCCTGCAGCCACAGCCACGGGCTGCCAATGGTCCGAGTGACGATATCAGCGGTGACCGAAAGTGAAAATCCAAAGCATAATACGCCGCAGATCATCATCAGGATCAGTTCGAGCCGGTCGAACGACCGCCATTTCAGGTGATGCTGCCGCTGCAGCACCAGTTTGTCGGCAATGGACATCGTTGAATTCTCTGTTGTCGTCCCTGCGAACGCAGGGACCCATAACCACAGTCGTTAAAGATTTTTGGAGGTCAGCTAACCGATCGCTCGACCGACAGGCCGCGGCGTATGGGTCCCTGCGTTCGCAGGGACGACGTACGGACGGAGCCCCTAATTGATCGCCCGGATCAGCGTCTTGATCTTGTCGGCGTGCGGGCCGAGATCCTTGGCGAGCTTGTCGAGATAGGGATCGGCAATCTTCTGGAAGCTCGCCTTGTCGACGTCCTTGACGATCTTGACGCCCATTTTCTCGAGCTTCGTCGCGGCCGTGTTCTCCAGCTCAAAAGCCCGCTTCGGCTCCTGCGCGCTGACGTCGCGCGCGGCGGCCGTCACCCATTTCTTCTGGTCGTCATTAAGGCTCTGCCACAGCCTGTCGCTGATCCACAGGATGCAGTTGTTGGCCTCGTGACTGGTCATCGACATGACCGGCGCGACTTCATAGTGCTTGTTGATCATGTAGACGTTGACCGCGTTCTCGCCGAAATCCACCACGCCGGTTTGCAGCGAGGTATAGACGCTGCCGAACGGCATGTGCACGGTCTGGGCGCTGTAGGCCGGGAACATCAAGTCTTCCGTCGCGGTCGCCTGAACGCGGACCTTCAGGCCTTTCATGTCCTCGGGCTTGCGCACTTCCTTCTTGCCGTACATGTGCCGGAAGCCCTGGGTGCCGAGACCTATGGCGTGAATGCCCTGCGTGGTGCTGTCGATCATGTCGCGAACGGCTTCGAACACCTTCTCGTCGCCGAGCGCCTTGATGTTGTGTTCTTCCGAGCGGAACAGGAAGTGCAGCGACATCACGCCGGCCTGCGGCGAGATCGTCGATGTGTTGGCGGATGACACGACCGCGAAATCAAGGTCGCCGGCCTTCACTAGCTGCAGGATCTGGGGTTCCTGCCCGAGCTGCGCGCCGGGAAACTGGTCGACCAGCATCGTGCCCTTGCTCAGCTCCTTCAGCTTCGCTGAAAAAATGTCGTAGGCGATGCTGTAGCCGGAGTTGAGCTGCTGGTCGTGCGCGAAGCGATAATGCTTGGCTTCCTGCGCGGCTGCGCCGGTAGCGAGCATGACGGCCGCAGCGGCAATCGCCGCGAATATCGATTTGCCTGGATTCCCCATGACGCGTTTCCCCCTTGGTTTGATTTTTCCCAATCAAACCATCAGGGCAACGAGATTGTCAATAAAGTATCGGAATTATCTGCCAGTTTTGGCCGATATCGGGATACAGGATCAGTAATTGTCGATAATCCGACGTCTGCCTTGGGCTAGTCCTTGCCCCGCCCGCGCATGAAATCGAAGTCGCAACCTTCGTCGGCCTGCAAAATCGTCTCGTTGAACAGGTGCGCGTAGCCGCGTTTGGCCCATTCCGGCGTGACGGCCGGCGCAAGCGCCGCACGGCGCTTCTCCAGTTCCGCCGCGTCGACCAGCAGATCGATGCTGCGTTTCGCGACATCGAGGCGGATCATGTCGCCGTTCTCTGATCAGCGCCAGCGGACCGCCGACGGCGGATTCCGGCGTGATGTGCAGCACGATGGTGCCGAACGCGGTGCCGCTCATGCGCGCATCCGATATCCGCACCATGTCCTTGACGCCGCCGCGCGCGAGTTTCTTCGGGATCGGCAGATAACCCGCCTCCGGCATGCCGGGCGCCCCCTTGGGGCCGGCATTGCGCAGCACCAGCACGTCGTCGGCGTTGACGTCGAGATCGGGGTCGTCGACCCGCAGCGTCATGTCCTCGACGGATTCGAACACCACGGCACGGCCGGTATGCTGCAGCAGCTTCGGGCTTGCTGCCGACTGCTTGATGACGGCTCCGCGCGGCGCGAGGTTGCCGTGCAGCACCGCCATCGCGCCTTCCGCCTTGATCGGATTGTCGCGCGGACGGATGGCGTCCTGCCCCGGCACATCCTCGGCGTCGGCGACAATCTCGCGCAGCGTCTGTCCTGTGATGGTCTTCGCGTCCAGATCGATGAGATCTCCGAGTTGCGCCATCAATTTCGGCACGCCGCCGGCATGATGGAAGTGCTCCATGTAATGCTCGCCCGACGGCTTCAAATCGATCAGCACCGGCACTTCGCGGCCAAGCCGGTCGAATGTCTCAAGGTCGATCTTGTGCGGCGAGCGATGAGCCATCGCGGTGAGATGGATCAGGCCATTGGTCGAGCCGCCGATGGCCTGCATCACGACCTGCGCGTTGCGGAACGATGCCGCCGTCAGAATCTCGCTCGGCTTCGGCCCCTTGGCCTTTGCCATGGCGGCCGCCACCTTGCCGCTCGCTTCTGCCGAACGAAACCGCTCGGCATGCGGCGCGGGAATTGTTGCGCTCATCGGCAGCGACAGTCCGAGCGCTTCGGTGACGCAGGCCATGGTCGATGCCGTTCCCATGACCATGCAGGTGCCGACCGACGGCGCGAGCCGGCCGTTGACGGCTTCGATCTCGACATCGTCGATTTCGCCGGCGCGGTATTTTCCCCACAGCCGTCGGCAATCGGTGCAGGCGCCCAGCACTTCGCCCTTGTGATGCCCGACCACCATGGGTCCCACGGGAATGACGACAGTCGGCAGATCCGCGCTGATCGCAGCCATGATCTGGGCCGGCAAGGTCTTGTCGCAGCCACCGATCACCACAATGGCGTCCATCGGCTGGGCGCGGATCATCTCCTCGGTATCCATCGCCATCAGATTGCGCAGGTACATCGAGGTCGGATGCGAGAAGCTTTCGGCGATCGAGATGGTCGGAAACACCATCGGCATCGCGCCGGTCAGCATGACGCCGCGCTTCACCGCCTCGATGATCTGCGGCACATTGCCATGGCAGGGATTGTAGTCGCTGTAGGTATTGGTAATGCCGACGATCGGGCGATTGAGCGCGTCATCGGAATAGCCCATCGCCTTGATGAAGGCCTTGCGCAGGAACAGCGAGAAGCCAGCGTCGCCATAACTTGCCAGTCCCTTGCGAAGTCCGTCGGCCATTTTTTTACTTCCTGTCGTTGCGAGTAGGCACTAAAGAAGCCCACCGAATTATTGTCAATGCTTGATTATTCGGGGCCGATATGGCTCATTTTGCCGCATTCGGCGCGATATTATTGACAATATCACAAGTGCGTGGCTGACTTCCGGCCATGACCGGAACCGTGTCCATGAACCAACCATTGCGCATTGGCCTGATCGGCGCCGGCATGGTGAGCCGTCATCATCTCATCGCCTGGGCGAGCCTATCAGATCAAGCCCGCGTCGTGGCGGTCGCCGATCCCTCCGGCGAAAATGCCGCGCGGCGCGCGAGCGAGTTCGAAATCCCGCGGACCTGGGCCAGCGCCGAGGCGATGCTGGCGGAATGCGAACTCGACGCCGTTGATATTGCAGCGCCTCGCGAGATGCACGCGCCGCTGGTGCGGCTCGCCGCCGCGAAGCGATTGCCGGTGCTTTGCCAGAAGCCGCTCGCGCCCAACCTGCAGGAAGCAACCGACCTCGCCGCCGAAGTCGAGGGTTTGACGCGCCTGATGGTGCATGAGAACTGGCGCTTTCGCGGCTATTACCGGGATGCGGCGGCATGGCTGCGCGAGGGACGCATCGGCAACGTCAAGCAAGTGCAACTCACGCTGCTGACGTCGGGCGTGCTGCCCGGACCGGACGGGCCCTGCCCCGCACTGGATCGGCAGCCCTTCATGCGCGGCGAGCGGCGCATGCTGGTCGCGGAAGTCCTGATCCATCATCTCGACACGCTGCGCATGCTGCTCGGGCCGCTGCAGGTGACCGCGGCGCGCCTGTCCCGTTCCAGCGATCTCCTCGTCGGCGAGGATGGCGCGGTGATCCAGCTTCGGACCGCCAACGATGCTGCCGTCTCGGTCTTCGCAAGCTTCGCCGCCCACGGCCATCCGGCTGCGCAGGTCGACCGGCTGGAGATTCTCGGCGACAAGGGAGCCATCAAGCTCGACGGGCCATCGCTGAAATGTTCGGGCGCGTCGCCCGGCGAGCGCACCTATGATCTCCCCACCGAGTACCAAGGCTCCTACAACCGGACGATCGCGCATTTCGTCGACGCGCTCCGCGACAATACGCCCTTCGAGACGGCACCGCAGGACAATCTCGAGACCTTGCGCCTGGTCGAGGATTGCTATCGGCTGGCGGGCTGGGAGGCGTTACGATGAAGCCGCAGGAAGCACTGACCGACACTTCCGCGCCGACACGCGAGGAGGAGCAGGCCGAGGTCATCCGCCGGCTCGAGGAGGACATCATCTTCGGCCGCTTCGCACCGGGGTCGCGGCTGGTCGAGGACACGCTGATGCAGCGGTACGGCGCCAGCCGGCATTTCGTGCGGCAGGCGCTGTTTCTGCTCGAACGCCAGGGCATCGTGCTGCGCGAGAAGAACATCGGCGCCACGGTGCGGTTCTATTCGGCCGAGGAAGTGCGCCAGATCTACGAAGTGCGCGAAATGTTGACGCGGCAGGCGGCGCTGATGATCGCGCTCCCCGCCCCCGCCGACCTGATCGCGCAATTGAGCGAATTGCAGCGGCAATACTGCGCCAGGGCCGACGCGCAGGATTTGCGCGGCATCCACGAGGCCAACGACGCCTTTCACGTGGCGCTGTTTTCCGCCTGCGGCAACCCGTATCTGGTGCGCTCGCTGCAGGACTACATGAACCTGACGCTGCCGATGCGCGCCAAGAATCTCGCCGACCGGGAGGGCCTGGCGCTATCCCGCCGCCAGCACGAATTGATGATCGAGCTGTTGAAGGGCCGCGACAGCTGGGCGCTGGCGCAGCTCTGCGTCGATCACATGCAGTTCAGCAAGTCGGATTATCTCGGGCGCATCGCCGGGGATGAGAGCAACTAATTGGCCGTCATTCCGGGACGATGCGCAGCATCGAACCCGGAATCTCGAGATTCTCCGATGTGCAATCGCACATCGTAGTTCGTGCTTCGCACGCCCCGGAATGACGGGTCACTTCTTCCAGTCGATAACCCTATCCTTGTCGCCGTCGAACTCCATGCTGCAGAACGTGCCGCCCTGGTAGAAATCGCCGACCGGATCCGGCTTCAGCTTGGCCTGCTCGGCCAAGGCGTGTTCGCGGAAATCTTCTCCGCGACCGGTCGGCCGATAGCCGAGCTCGTAGGCACGGTGATTGTCCCACCAGGCACGCTCGTTGTAGGATGCGCCGTAGAAGATTTCGAAGTGAATATCGGGATGATCGAGCCCGATGCGGCAGAGCTGGACCAGGTCTTCCGGCTTCAGCCAGATCGAAAGCCTGCGGTGGTCGAGCGGCATCTCGCCGAAATTGCCGATCCGCAGGCAGGTGACGCCTAATCCGTGCTTGTCGGCATAGAGGGCGCCGACTGCCTCGCCGAACACCTTGCTGACGCCATATCGGCTGTCGGGGCGCGCGGTGACGTCGGTGCCGATGCGGTGATGGCGCGGGTAGAAGCCGACCGCGTGGTTGGACGAGGCGAATACCACGCGCTTGACGCCCTTCTTGCGCGCCGCCTCGAACAGATTGTAGCCGCCGATGATGTTGGACTGCAGGATCGAATCCCAGGGCCCTTCGACCGAATAGCCGCCGAAATGCAGGATGCCGTCGACGCCTTCGCAGATCGCCTCGACCTGCGACATGTCGGCGAGATCGGCCGCCTTGAACTTCTCGTCCTTGGCCAGATCGGCCGGCGCCTTCAGGTCGCTCAGCAGCAGGTCCGGATAGATCGGCGGCAGCAGCTTGCGCAGGGATGTGCCGATCCCGCCGGCGGCGCCGGTCATCAATATGCGTGGCATTTCGTTTCCTCTTATCTCTCGACCGATTTGCGGTCATTAGCCGGGAATGATAGCAAACTCAAACGCTCAGGGAACGCAACAACGAGAACAGCAAATGTCCGACGCAGCATCGCACTCAGCCGACTGGCGCGCAGCCACCTATTACCCCGATCCGGCCATCCATGCCCTCGATCCTCGCTTCGAGAAATACTGGCTCAAGCTTTCGGCCGTGGAACGGCTGACCACGGGCCTGCGCTGGGCCGAAGGGCCGGTGTGGTTCGGTGACGGGCGGTATCTGCTGTGCAGCGACATTCCGAACCAGCGCATCCTCAAATGGGAGGAAGAGACCGGCGCGGTCAGCATCTTCCGCAAGCCGTCGAACTTCGCCAACGGCAACACCCGCGACCGGCAGGGACGGCTGGTCACCTGCGAGCATGGTGGCCGGAGGGTGACGCGCACCGAATATGACGGCTCGATCACGGTGCTGATGGACTCCTTTGACGGCAAGCGGCTGAACTCGCCGAACGACGTCGTCGTGAAATCCGACGGCTCGATCTGGTTCACCGATCCGGTGTTCGGCCTGCTCGGCAATTACGAGGGCTACAAGGCCGAGCCCGAACTCGACATGAACGTCTACCGGATCGACGGCGCCACCGGCAAAGCGACTATCGTCGCCGAGGGCGTGCTGGGACCGAACGGGCTCGCCTTCTCGCCCGACGAAAAAATCCTCTATGTCATCGAATCCCGCGGCGTGCCCACCCGCAAGATCCTCGCCTATGACGTCTCGCCTTCCGGCGACAAGCTTTCCAACAAACGCGTGTTTGTCGATGCCGGACCGGGCACGCCGGACGGGTTTCGCGTCGACATCGACGGCAATCTCTGGTGCGGCTGGGGCATGGGCGATCCCGAGCTCGACGGCGTCGTGGTGTTTGCCCCCGACGGCGTCATGATCGGCCGCATCGCGCTGCCCGAACGCTGCGCCAATCTCTGCTTCGGCGGCGTGAAGCGCAACCGCCTGTTCATGGCCGCGAGCCAGTCGATTTACGCACTCTATGTGAACACGCAGGGCGCGGCCGGCGGCTGACGCAATCCAGAAAGCTACCGAAGAGCTAACGCTCCTCGGTAGACGCCTGCATCTTTTTGCCGGGCTTGAGCTTCGCAAGCTTCTCGGAAATCACCGCGCCGAAATGGCCCTGCGGCGACGACGGAGGCAGCTCGTCGCGCGTTTCCCATTGCGAGATCTTCACCTTCGCATCTTCGAAGGCTTGTTGCAGCGAGACGCCCTCGCCAAGGCTTTGATTGAAGAAGGCGTCGCCGAAATAGGTCCATTCGCGCTCGTTGGAGCAGCCGAATGACGGGCTGCTTTCATCCGAGGCCGTCAGCACGATGCTGTCCGGCGACGCAAGCCGCTTGGTAAACATGCCGGAATAGCACGCCGAAACGATCACTACCCGATTCCGGATGCCTTCGCGATCGAGAACGGATGCGATATGATCCGGACTAAGCACGGAACTGAATGCGTCCGCAAGCACGAGTCCCACACCTGTCGGTCCCCCGTGCGAGGTGATGAACACCAAGAGGACATCCTCATCCTTGTTCATGATTCCAGCGACGGCATGCACCGCCGCGGCAAAGTTTGTGCGGCTGGCAACCGGCGAGGTTTCCAACGTATCCCGATGGTTGACGAGCCGGATCGCGCCGCGATCGAGTCCGAGCGACGTTTTCAATATCGACAAGCCGCCGTTCAATTCCTTGGTGAAGACATCCTGGTCGGACCATCCGGCAATTCCGATGGCGTAGATGTCCGTCGTCCCCTTTCGCTCCGGCAACAGCTTTTTGATCTCGGCTTCAAGCAGCGACGGCTGCGAAAGCTCCATGGCTGCGGCATCGACTTCAGCAGTCGTTTCCTCTCCGCCTTTGCGGAATTTTGCGGATGCCAATTCCCAGAGATTGTAGGTCGACAGGTTGAAATCGCGGCCCGCGAAGGTCGGGAACGACGGCATGGCTGCGACCGCGAGCAGCGATACGACAGCAATCCCGAACCCTCTGATTGTCGGGCTTTGATACGGGCCGACGCCAGTCCCTCTCAGGATGGCGATCGCCGCGCCCGCCCACCACGTCACGAGAAGCAGGATGACAATTAGCCATGTTCCCGGCGGCAAATCCCGCGGCTTGAATGGAAGATGGACAACGACTGTCTGTAGCCAGAATACCAGCGCGCTCAGCGCAAGGAACCGCGCCAGCACTACCGCGCGGTCGCGCGAAACGAACAGCAAGGTCACCGCGGCACAGACCGCGATCACGGCGATGATCGAGTTGATACCATACTGGCTGAAAGCGGCTGCGCCTTCGGCCTTGAGATACTGGCTAGCTGCCTCGGACACCGCCGCCACCACGGCGAAAAGGAGGACCATGCCAATGCCGACCGGGCGGCCGGCAGCCGTCCTTCTCCAGAACACCGCGCGTAGCGCCGCCCATACGACCCAAAGGAAAGTCTTCATTCCATCCGCCTAACCACAGGCTTACCTCGGGCTGCATAGTGAGCACAGAAGACGAACGATTGATTTATTCGGTCGAGGAAATTCATTCGAATTGCGTGTTTTCGTGCCGTCATCTTGTAGTTGCGCACAGCTAACTGCCTATTCTGCAGCCCTGCATTAACCACGTGCGGTGTGTTTGCGAGAGAAGATGCCGGAACACAGCCCTGCCTTCATTTACCCCTTCTTTTCCCGGGCGGCGGCGGTCTGTTTGGCGAGTGCGTCGTCAAACGCCTTCTCCAGCGTCGCCGCGTACGCGTTGAACTCGCCGGGATTGACGAACGGATTGGGCGCGCCATCGGAGATCATGGCACGCTTGTCCTGCATCCGGTACATTTCCGGATGCGGCGCGAGCAGCACGTCCACCTTCATGTCCTTGGCGCGTGCGAACGTTTTCTGGTAATCAGCGACGATGCCGGAATAGGTCGGATTGCCGACGAGGCGGTTCAGCGCCACGGTGCCGCTGCAGAAGATGAGGACGGAGCGCGTGGCATCGCCGTCCTTCACCGAGAATTCCCAACTCGTGCAGCCCGGCGAATGGCCGGGCGTTTCGCGGGCGGTCAGCGTGACGTCCCCCACTGTAACCTTGTCGCCTTCACGCACCGTGCGATCCACTTTCACCGGCGGGAAATTAAGCGCCGTTTCCTCCCGCGCGCCCGGATAATAACCGCCTTCGAGCAGCGGCTTGTCGGCTTCCCCCGCAACGAGCTGGGCGCTGCTGGCCTGTTTCATTTCGGCAAGGCCGCCGGTGTGATCGATATGCGCGTGGGTATTGAGGAGATATTTGATGTCGGTGACCTTGAACCCTAGCTTTTCGATGTTCGCTTTGATCTGCGACGTTGCCTCCGGCATCACCGTATCCACCAGGATATGGCCCTGTGGGGACGTGATCAGATAGGACGCCAGACCGTCGGTTCCGACGTAATAGACGTTGCCGATCATCTTGAACGGCTCGGTTGGCTTGTTCCACTTCGCCAGCATAGCGGCAAGCAGGTCCTTCGAAGTCTGGGCCTCAACTGCGGCGGTCAGCGACATCAGCGCGACAAGCGCGACGGCAATTTTCTTCACGGGCATCCTCCATTTTTTCTTGTTACGTCGCCGCCGTGTCGACCGCACGTTGACGCTGGTTCGAGCCTGACGATGATTCTGGTCAAAAAAATGCCGGCCGCCTTTCGGCAGCCGGCATCTTTCACGATCGGCGCGGGCGCCGGATCAATTTACGCGGCGTTGTAGCCGGCGACGGCCTTGACCTCGAGATATTCCTCGAGGCCGTATTTGCCCCACTCGCGGCCGTTGCCGGACTGCTTGTAGCCGCCGAACGGCGCAGTGCGGTCGTTCGGCACGCCCTGCAGGTTGACGTTGCCGGCGCGGATCTGCTTGCCGACGCGGCGCGCGCTTTCAACGGTGTCGCCGGTGACGTAACCGGCAAGACCATAGGGCGTGTCGTTGGCGATCTTCACCGCCTCGGCTTCATCCTTGGCGCCGAGGATCGTGAGCACGGGCCCGAAGATTTCTTCGCGAGCGATCGTCATGTCGTTGGTGACGTCGGCAAAGATGGTCGGGCGCACGTAGAAGCCCTTGTTCACGCCCTCCGGGAGACCGGGACCACCGGCGACGAGGGTTGCGCCTTCGTCGATGCCCTTCTTGATGAGCGCCTGGATCTTGTCCCACTGGATGCGCGACACGACCGGGCCGATGGTGGTGCCTTCGGCGCGGGGATCGCCCGCCTTGGTCTTGTCGGCGACGCCTTTGGCGATCGCGGCGACTTCCTTCATCTTCGACAGCGGCACGATCATCCGCGACGGCGCGTTGCAGGACTGTCCGGAGTTGTTGAACATGTGCATCACGCCACCGGTGACGGCCTTGGTGAGGTCGGCGCCTTCGAGGATGACGTTCGGCGACTTGCCGCCGAGTTCTTGGCTGACGCGCTTCACGGTCGGCGCGGCGCGCTTGGCGACGTCGACGCCGGCGCGGGTCGAGCCCGTGAACGAGATCATGTCGATGTCAGGATGCTCGCTCATGGCGGCGCCGACTTCCGGGCCGAGGCCGTTGACGAGGTTGAACACGCCCTTCGGCACGCCGGCTTCATGGAGGATTTCGGCGAAGATCAGCGCCGAGGAAGGCGTGAATTCCGACGGCTTGAGGATCATGGTGCAGCCGGCGGCCAGCGCGGGCGCGACCTTGCAGGCGATCTGGTTGAGCGGCCAGTTCCACGGCGTGATCATGCCGATGACGCCGACCGGCTCGCGCACGACGACGGCCGAACCGACGGTCTCTTCAAAGTGATAATTTTTGAGGACTTCCAAAGTGGAAGCGATGTGGCCGAGGCCGGCGCCGGCCTGCAGGCGCTCAGCCATCGGCAGCGGCGCACCCATTTCGTCGGAAACCGCGGCGCCGATTTCCTTCATGCGGCCCTTGTAGATCTCGATGATCTTTTCCAGCAGCGCAACGCGCTCCTCGCGGCTGGTCTGCGAATAGGTCAAGAAGGCGCGCTTGGCGGCGGCCACGGCCTTGTCGAGGTCGGCCTTCGAGCCGAGCGCAACTTCATACAACGCGTCTTCGGTCGCCGGATTGATGACGGGGGTGGACTTCTTGACGACGGGATCGACCCAGGCGCCGTCGATGTAGAACTGCATGCGATTGACCATCGGAAACCTCTTTATCTCGAAGCAATGGAGGGGGAACGGTAGCGTTCGGCAGGCATCCTTGCACGAAAGCCGGGGCAGTTGAACCCGCCATATGCGGGGTGCCGCGATGCGGCAGGCGCTGGATATAAGCGTGGGTATGTGAGGGTGGCAAGGTGGTCGCTGTCGTCCCTGCGAACGCAGGGACCCATACGCCGTGCCCTCTCGTTGGGGTTCGCGGGAAGATACCGCCTTGACTACTACTCCCTGGGGTTATGGGTCCCTGCGTTCGCAGGGACGACACTTGGCTGATACCGCCCGTTACCTTACACCGCCATCTTGCGGTGCCGCACGGGTGCTCCGACCGTGAGGCTTTCGGCCGCATCGATGATGGCGTTGGCGTCGATGCCGTAGTGACGGTAGAGGTCTCGAATAGTTCCGGTCTGGCCGAACTGCTCGACGCCGAGCGCCTCGAGGCGATGGCCGCGCACGCTGCCGAGCCAGCCGAGCGCCGCCGGATGGCCGTCGATCACGGTCACTATGCCGCAGTCGCGCGGCAACGGCGCCAGCAGTTTTTCGATGTGGCTGAGATACTGGATGCCACGGCGCTCGCGCCGCAAATTCCGCGCGGCGGACCACCCGGCATGGAGCCGGTCGGCCGAGGTTACCGCCAGTAAACCGACATCGCGATGGCTTTCGCCGATGAAGCCCACCGCCTCGATCGCCTCCGGCGCCACCGCGCCGGTATAGGCGATCACGATGTCGCAGTTCGGCCCCGGCTCGCGCAGCCAGTACGCGCCCTCGGTAATGTCCCGCTGCAGCTCCGGCGCCATGATGCGCTGCGGCTGGTCCAGCGTGCGGGTCGAGAGCCGCAGGTAGACCGAACCGCCCTCGCCGGCTTCGCCCTGCATGTGACGAAATCCCCATGCCATGATCACGGCAAGTTCATCGACAAAGGCCGGTTCGAACGAGGCCAGCCCATCCTGCGCCATGCCGATCAGGGGCGTTGCGATCGACTGGTGCGCACCACCTTCCGGCGCCAGCGTGATGCCCGACGGCGTCGCCACCACCATGAAGCGGGCGTCCTGGTAGCAGGCATAGTTCATCGCATCCAGGCCGCGCTCGATGAAGGGATCGTAGAGCGTGCCGACCGGCAGCAGCCGCTCGCCATTGATCGCATGCGACAGGCCCAGCGCCGAGAGCATGATGAACAGGTTCATCTCGGCAATACCGAGTTCCAGATGCTGACCCTTGGGCGAATAATCCCAGTTGAAGGTCGACGGGATTTTCTCCTGCCGGAACAGATCGTGGTTTTCGGCCTTGGCAAACAAGCCGCGGCGATTGACCCAGGCGCCGAGATTGGTCGACACGGTGACGTCGGGCGACGCGGTGACGATCCGCGCAGCCAGTTCGCTGTCGCCGCGCGCAAGTTCATTGAGCACCAGCCCAAATCCCTGCTGGGTCGACATCTGCGCCGCCGGCTTGAAGGCAAGCTGTTGCGGAACGTCGATGACGGGTGCCGAAAGACGGCGGCGGCCTTCCTGATTGAACGGTGCTGCCGCCAAAAATGCTTCGAGCTCGGCCGGCGCCTGCGACAAGCCTTCGAACTTGTCCCATTCATGGTCGGGGCGAATGTTCTGCGCGCCACGCCACTTCTCCATCTGCGCAACCGTCATCAGCCCCGCATGGTTGTCCTTGTGGCCTTGCATCGGCAGGCCGACGCCTTTGATCGTGTAGGCGATGAAGCAGACGGGCCGGTCGTGATCGATCGCCTCGAAGGCTTCGATCATGCTGGCCATGTCGTGACCGCCGAGGTTGGACATCAGCGCCAGCAGTTCGTCGTCGCTGCGGCGGTCGATCAGTTGCGACACCTGTCCCTGATCGCCGATGTCGTCCTGCAAATGCTTGCGGAAGGCTGCGCCACCCTGAAAGCACAGCGCCGCGTACATCTGGTTCGGGCAATTATCGATCCAGCGCCTCAAGGCCTCGCCGCCGGGCTCGGCAAATGCCGCCTGCATCAGGCGGCCGTATTTCACTATCACCACCTCCCAGCCGAAATTGCGGAACATGGACTCGAACTTCGCCCACAGTCCTTCCCGCACGACGGCGTCGAGACTTCTGGCGGTTATAGTCGACCACCCACCAGGTGTTGCGCAGCCCGTGCTTCCAGCCCTCCAGCAGCGCCTCGAAAATGTTGCCTTCATCCATCTCGGCATCACCGACCAGCGCGATCATCCGCCCCTCGGGCCGGTCCTTCATCCAGCCATGCGCGCTGACGTAGTCCTGCACCAGCGAGGAGAACAGGGTTTGCGCGACGCCGAGGCCGACCGAGCCGGTGGAGAAATCGACGTCGTCGGCATCCTTGGTGCGCGAGGGATAGGATTGCGCGCCCTTGTAGCCGCGGAAATTCTCCAGCTTGTCGCGGGTCTGGTGCCCGAACAGATACTGGATGGCGTGAAACACCGGGCTCGCATGCGGTTTCACCGCGACGCGGTCCTGCGGCCTCAGCACCGAGAAATACAGCGCCGACATGATGTTGGCGAGCGAGGCGGACGAGGCCTGATGGCCGCCGACCTTCAGCCCGTCCACATTGGGCCGGATATGGTTGGCGTGATGGATCGTCCACGACGACAGCCAGAGAACCTTGCGCGCCAGCGCGGACAGCAATTCAAGTCGTGCGGGCTCGATGGGCATGGCGATGCTCCGGACAGGGTCAGTATGAACAGATTTTAGCGGGCGGAGGGCCGCCAGAATTCTCAATTTCCCGCGACATACCGCCCAATATTGGGATAATTTCCCACAAACCCCCTCCAAACCATGAGCTCATCCCAATGCCCTCCCTCGACGCCATCGACCGCAAGATTCTCGGCCTGCTGCAATCCGACAGCCGCATGACCATGCAGGAACTCGCCGACAAGGTCGGCTTGTCGGTGTCGCCCTGCCATCGACGAGTGAAACTTCTGGAAGAGCGCGGCGTCATCACGCGCTACATCGCTACCGTCGACCAGAAGTCGTTGGGACTCCATGTCAGCGTCTTCATCTCGATCAAGCTCGCGCGGCAGAAGGAAGAGGACCTCAACCGGTTTGCGAAAGCGATCTCGAAATGGGACGAGGTGCTGGAGTGCTACCTGATGACCGGCAACCGCGATTACCTCCTGCGCGTGGTCGCCGCTGACCTCTCCTCCTATGAAGCGTTCCTGAAGAACAAGCTGACGCGGCTCGACGGCATCGCCTCGATCGAGTTCGAGCTTTGCGCTGAGCCAGGTGAAGTACTCGATCGCGCTGCCGGTGTGATGAACGAAACGCGTAGGATGGGTGGAGCGAAGCGATACCCATTGCCACTTGCGCCGGCATTGATAGGTATCGCTTCGCTCCACCCATCCTACGAAAAACGGTTTCGCGATCTCGCGACATGATTTGCCCGAGGTTTGCCAGAAAATTTCCGCCCGCTCTATTAGAGGGCGCAGGGAAGACCGGGTGCTTGCTGCACCCGCGGTCTCGCGTGCGATTTGCGCAAACAAAAGGACACACGAGCATACAGGGCAGCGGGGGCATCCCGGCCTTCCCTGCGCAATGGCTTTACGGCTTACTTCGTGCTCTTCCCGGAGAACGGCTCTTTTGCCTCCGTCGTCAGCAGGAAACTCTCCCGCCAACTTAACGCCAGCACCGCGGCGCCCGAACCACACGACTTCACCGTACGCATCCGGCGCGTACGTCTATCGCGCCATCAGCGTCCATCGCATCTCACCGCGCGTTCGTGACGTTCGCGAGCGCCCCTCGTCCGCCGTGAGACGGACGGAGTTATGCCGGTGATTTGGCCGAGAACGAAAGCGGAATATTTTTGATTCCTGGGCTTGACACCATTTCTGATAATCCGAAGTGATTTGCCTATCACGCTAATTGGCCGCAGGCATTGCCTCCACATCGTCATTGCGAGCGCAGGCGGTGCAATCAATCGCCACCTCGTGCGCAGAAAGATGGATTGCTTTGCGGAGCCTGTCATCGGGCGCGCATTCGCGCGACCCGTTGGCTCACAATGACGTGGAGAGAGCGTCAGTCCGCAGGGTGGGCAAAGCGCAAGCGTGCCCACCATCTCGCGGCGCGCTCGATGATAGATGGTGGGCACGTGGCTGCCTCTCCTTTGCCCACCCTACGGCGCTCCGAGCACTCGCGCTGCATGACCGTTTTCGCGGGATCTGCGTCATTTCGATCAGAACATAACGGCGGTAGAATCGATTTCATCAGGGAAGTATCGAGTCAGGAAGACCATGAAATCGCAACGTTTGTTATGGAGTGCGCTCGGCGCATTCACGCTTCTCTTCGCCATCGGCAGCGGATGGCTATTGTCGTTGCCGCCGACGCCATCCGTCGCCGCTCCTCCGGCGATCGCGCAGGACGAGCGCGACGCAACGGTCGCTGCGCTGAAGCCGCCGAAGCGGCAGCGCCCGCTGATCGCCATCATCGGCATCAACGACGCCACCGAAACCACCGACTACCTGATGCCCTACGGCATCCTCGCGCGCGCCGATGTCGCCGATGTCGTAACGCTGGCGACGGCGCCCGGCCCCATGACGCTGTTTCCGACGCTCAAGGTCGAACCGCAGGCGACCATCGCCGAGTTCGACGCGCAGCATCCCGACGGCGCCGACTATGTCATCGTCCCCGCCATGACCCGCGACGACGATCCCGAGGCGCTGCAATGGATCAGGAGCCAGTCGGGCAAAGGCGCGATCATCATCGGGGTCTGCGTCGGCGCCAAGGTGGTCGGCGATGCCGGGCTGCTGCACGCCAAGCGGGCGACCACGCACTGGTATTCGATCAAGGAGTTGCGCGGCAAGCATCCGACGATGCGCTATGTCAGGGATCGGCGGCTGGTCGTCGATCAGGGCGTCGCCACGACCACCGGCATCAGCGCATCGATGCCGATGTCGCTGACGCTGATCGAAGCCATCGCCGGCCGCGACAAGGCGCGCGCCGTTGGCCGGGATATCGGCCTGGCCGATTGGGACGCCCGGCACCAGAGCGACGCGTTCACGTTCACGCGGCCGTTTGCGCTAACGGCGATCGGCAACACGGCCGCGTTCTGGGCGCATGAGCGGCTCGGCATCGAACTCAAGGAAGGTGTCGACGAAGTTTCGCTGGCGTTGGTCGCTGACGCGTGGTCGCGGACTTATCGCTCGCAGGCGTTGACGTTTGCGCGCACAGCCGGCGCCCTGAGAAGCCGCAACGGCATCCGTATATTGCCGGACGAGGTCGCGACGGACTGGCCGGCGGCGCGACGACTGCCGGAGATCGGGGACCGCAAGCCGGCGGAAGCGCTCGATAGCGCGCTTGGCGGCATTGCCGCCCGCTACGGCACACGCACGACCGATTTCGTCGCGATGCAGCTGGAGTATCCGAGGCACCGGACGACACAGTGACGGTCCGTAGGGTGGGCAAAGCGAAGCGTGCCCACCATCAAGACGAGAATGCCGATGGATGGTGGGCACGGCGCGCTCGCGCCTTTGCCCACCCTACGACACTGTCGTCATTGCGAGCGCAGCGAAGCAATCCATTGCCACCTCGCGCACGGAAGGATGGATTGCTTCGCTGCGCTCGCAATGACGTGGAGAGAGCGCGGGCCTGCATGGTTCGAGACGGCGCGTTGCGCCTCCTCACCATGAGGTCCAATAACTTGTTGCGCCGCTCCGACGCTCGTCACCGCCACGGCTCGACGATGATCTTGGTGTGCGCTTCTGGATTGGCGAGATCGGCGAATGCCTTTGCGACACCGTCGATGCCGACGCTGGCGGTCACCATCGACGCCGCATCGACCTGCCCTTCCGCGATCAGGCGGAGCGAATACGCGAATTCTTCCGGCGTGTAGCCCAGCACGTATTGGACGTTGAGTTCCTTCAAAATACCGAGCATCGGCTCGGCGCGATCGGTTTCCATGCAGACGCCGACCACGACAATGCGGGCATCGCGGGGCGCGCCCTCGAACACCTGCTGGATCAGGCCGGGCACGCCGACGCATTCGAAGATCAGCGCAGGCTTTAGCGCCGGCAGCAGCGCCTGCAGCGGCGGACGCGCGGCTTTTTCCTCTGGCGACATCTGGGCGTGCTCGGCCCAGGTCGCATAGGGTTGCGTGCGCGCGGGGTCGACGACCACGTCGGCGCCGAGCTTTTCGGCGAGCGCGCGGCGTGCCGGCGAATAGTCGGCGGCGACGATCGGGTGCAATCCCCTGATCTTCAGCGCCGCAATGACGGCCAAGCCCACCGGCCCGCAGCCGATCACCAGCGGCACCTCGCCGCCTTTGATGTTGGCTTTTGCGACCGCATGCACGCCGACCGCCAGCGGCTCGGTCAGCGCGGCGTGCTCGGCGGCAAGGCCGTTCGGGACTTCGAGCAGCAAGGCTTCGCTGAGCAGCATGCGCTCGGCGTAGGCGCCGATATTGTCGTTGGAGTAGCCGATGCCCTGCGGGCCTTCCGCGGTCAGCAGCGCCGGCAGCGAACAGACTTTGGTGCCGGGCTTGAACTTCTGCGTCGTGCCCGGACCGTAGTCGAGCACCTCGCAGCAGAATTCGTGGCCGAACACGACGTCGCGGGACAGGTCCATCGGCTTGCGGCCGGGAAAATGCTTTGCCAGTTCGACCATCCGGTGCGCGTGCTTGCGCGCGTGCAGGTCGGAGCCGCAGATGCCGCAGGCCAGCGACTTGACCAGCACCATGCCCGGCCCCGGCTTGGGTTCCGGCATCTGATCGACGACGATCTCGCCGTTTCTGAAAATGGCAGCGCGCACCAAAGTTCCTCCCGGTGATTTTTCATCACCTTAGCGCACTATCGGTTCTGATTGAAATCAGAACCGATACGCTGGCTTTTTCTTGACGCGTTTTCTTCACGCGAACCGGGAGCCACTTCGCTTGAAAACGCTATGAGCGAGGATCACCACGCATAGCGCACAACACCCTTGCCGGCGTAGGAATTGGTGACGTTGGAGAACTGGCCTTCGAAGACGGCCGCCGCCGACCAGCCGCTCAGCCATTTCATCTCGGCCGCGCCCGTGACCAGCGCCGAATTGTGCGCCTGCGCCGCGCCGTTGACGACGAAGGCCGCGCCCGGCAGCGTCTGGAACAAGGCCGTGACGTTGCGGTCGGTGTTGAAATCATGCGCCCAGGCGGCGCGGCCGCGCAGCGTCAGGATGCCGTTCGACATCGCAAACGACTTGTCGGTGCGAACGCCGAGTTCGGTGCGCGAGGCCGTGACGTCCTTGGCCGCATAGTTCAGCGCAAAGGTGCCGGCGCCCGCCAGCACCTGCTCGGCATAGGCCGGCAGGCTGTAGGTGGTGAATTGTCCGGCGGCATAGGGCGTGATGCCCATCCATGGCGTCACGTAGCGGTAGCCGCCCTCGATGCGGCCGGAATACGCATTGGCGTTGAACTGGGCGCGCAGGCGCTCGAAGCCCGCCACCGTGACGGTGCGCTCGGTCGTCACGTCCTGCCAGCCATAGGCCGCGGCGGCGGTGACGTAAGCGTTGCCGATGTTGTGGCGAATGAAGGCGCCGGCCTGGAACAGATCCGAGCGTCCGGAGCCGAAACCGCTGACACTGAAATTGGTGCCGCCGCCGGCAAGCGCGAAACCTGCCAGCGTGTCGGGCGAGAGACGATAGTCGGCGCCCACCGCAAAGCCGAACGCGCGCGCGGTGGCGTCGTTGGATCCGAGCGCGGCGTTGCCTGAGGTGTTGCTGCCGCCGCCATAGGCGGATCCCCAGACGCTCCAGCGCTGATCGAACAGATCGCCGCGCGCGACATCCGCCTTGGTCGGGAATTTGGCAAAGGCGTCGCGCGCCGCGCCGGGCTTCTTCGCGGCATAGGCGTTGGCACTCTCTTCGGCGAACGGGATCGCGCCGGCGTTGCCACTGAAGTCGCCGCCGCGGCCCGCCACGAATGGATCTGACATCAGCGAGAGGAACAGGTTCATGGCATCGAACGTCGCCTGCTGCGATCCGGTCGCCAGTTCGCCGGAGACCTGGGTCAGGCCGGCCGGCGAGAGCGCAGCGAAGCCGACCGGAACACCGCCGGTGGTATTGAAGAAATTGGTCAGCGGTTGGCGACGTTCTGCTGGTTGACATTGAGGCGGCCGCCGTAGTTCAGCGCAAAATTCAGATAGACGTTGTTGGCGTCGTAGCTCAGCGTCGGGTTCAGGTTGGGCGAAACGCCGGATACCACCGGGTTGAACGTGTCCGGCACGCCGCCGGTCGCGGTCAGGATCGTGTATTGCTTCGCCACCGTGCCGGTCGGAACGACCACGACGGTGGCGCCGCCAAGCGTGGCCACGCCCGTAACCCGGGTCAGGTCGCTGCTCGCGCCCGAAATCTCGACCATGTAGCTCGACGCCGCCGAGAAGGTCAGGCTGCCCGCCACGTTGAGGGTGCCGATCGAATTGCCCGGCGCGAGCACGCCGCCATCGACGAAGACATTATCGATCGTGCTGGTGCCGCCGAGCGTGCCGCCGGCATTGACGGTGACGAGACCGTTGATCACGCCGTTGGCGGAGAGCGTGCCGCCGAGAACGTTCCAGTCCTGTGCGCCGGTGCCGGTGACGGTCCAGTTCGAGCTGTCGACCTTGTTGAAGGTTGCGAAGCCGTCATACTGCTGGCCGGCGCCGATCAGGCTGAGGTTAAAGGTTTCCTTGCCGGTGCCGCCGAGCTGGAACGTGTCGGCGCCGTCGCCAAGCACGAGGCCGTTGATGACGCTGCCCGGCCCAAGCGTCAGCACGCGTGCCGCAGCCGCAGAGTTCGATCGCCGCAAAACCTGCAGCGGCATTGATGGTGCCCGAGTTGAAAACCGTGCCGCTGCCGCCCAGCATTATGCCGACGCCGAACCCGCCCGCGCCGACATTGATCGTTCCGGTGTTGGCGATGGAATTGCTGCCGCCGAAACTGCTGACGTCGATGCCGACGGCGGAACCGGCTCCGACGGTGATGGTGCCGCTGTTGGTGACGGTGTTGGAATCGCCGAACACGAGAATGCCGACGGCATGGTCGCCGAGCAGGATGCGGCCACTGTTATTGATCGTTCCGGACAAACCGTTATAGGCGACGCCGGCACTTTCGGCGCCGCCATTGATGGTGCCGGAATGGGTGATCAGGGCGCGGTTGCCCTGCGTGGCGATACCGGCCGCGTTGTCGCCAGCGTTGATCACCCCGTTGCTCGTGATCAATGCATCGTCGCCGAACACGTTGATTGCGGCGCCGAAAGCACCCACGTTGATCGTGCCGGCGTTGTTGACGATGGCGCGATTGCCCTGCGCCAGGATGCCGGTGGCGTTGGCGCCGGCGGTAATGGTTGCGCCAGCGAGGTTGCTGACGGTGTTGTCGTCATTGATTGCCAAAATGGCGGCCATCGGCACGGTCGTGTTGCCGATCGTGATCTGGCCTGCGTTCGTTATGGTGCTGTTGCCCGCGACGAAGATTGCCACGCTGTCGTCACCGAGGGTAATGACACCGGAGGCGGCGTTGACGATCGTGTTGTTCACGCCGGCGAAGATGCCGGTGCTATTTGGCCCGGCGGAGAGCGTGCCGCTGTTGGTAACAGAGTTGAAGTCGTTGACGCCGATGACGGTACCGCCGCCGCCGTCGCTGACGGTCGCGCCGGGCAGCACGTTGACGGTGAGATTGTCGACACCGCCGCCGGCCTGAAAGCCGGCCGGCGTGTTGCCGTTGCAGGTGACGGTCTGGCCGCTCGACGCCGGATCGGGCACGCAGGCCGCGTTCGCGGGCGCGGCCGACAGGCTCACGCCTGCGAGAAATGCCGACATGGCGACGGCCCGCGCAGCCGCATCGCGGCGGCGTCGGCCTTGAGCCAACGGTAGCGACTGAAAATGCAAACGCCCGAACCCCATTCCCCGGCGCACTGCGGCGCCATCGGAACTCACTAACACGGGTTCCGCCGTAGAATTACGGATGCGGGGTTGAATCGCCCAGATCGGCGCCACAACCAGGCGCTTTATGGCGCCGCTGTGGCACGCGCGCCACGGTTTTGGCAATTTTAAAAGTGAAGTCCTTGGCCGGACAGAATCAGGCGTTCGGCGACGATTCGCCTGCAACTGCCAGAAGCTGCGAGCGCCTGACACGCTCGCGATGGGCGGTATAGAGCCCCGAGGCGACGATGAAGGCGGCGCCGGTGACGGTGTAGACGTCAGGGACTTCGCCGAAGATCAGGAAGCCGAGCACGCTGACCCACAGCAACTGCGTGTAGGAAAACGGCGCCAGCACGGAGGCGTCGGCATAGCGGAACGCCAGCACCACGATCCACTGCCCTGCCGTGGAGGCGACGCCGATGAAGATGCCGAAGGCGATGTCGTGCCAAGTCGGCGTCACCCAGACGAACGGCACCAGTGCCGAGAGAATGAGAAGGCCCACGATCGACGAATAGGCCATGGTGGTGATGGCGCGCTCGGTGCCGCTCATCATCCGCGTCATGATCAGCGTGCAGGCCCAGGCCAGCGCCGAGATCAACGGAAAGAACGCTGCTGGATGAAACGCGCCAGTGCCGGGGCGCAGGATGATGATGACGCCGATCAGACCGACGCCGGTCGCGATCCATCGGCGCAGGCCGACCTTCTCGCCGAGGAAGACGATCGACAATGCGGTGACGAGCAGCGGCGCGACGAAGCCGGTAGCGGAGGCTTCCGCGATCGGCAGGAATCGCAAGCCGGAAATGAAAAACAGCGACGAGCCCAGGATCGTCAGGCCGCGCATCAAATGCAGGCCGAGCCGGTTGGTGGACATCGCAAACAGCGGCGAACCCGGCATCATCGCCGGCGTCATGATCACCGCGAACACCAGGAAGCGGATCCACGCGATCTCGATCGAGGGCAAGGTCGCCGAGAGATATTTCGCCGTGACATCGGAGGCGCCAAGAAAGATCGTCGAGGCCAGGATCAGCGCGATGCCCTTGAACGGCCGATCCGCGCGCACGGGCGCCTCGCGGATGGCTGACTTCTTCTCGGGCAGAGGTATTGGAGCGCTGTCCAGCCTTGCGGCTACGGCGGGGGGCGGTGTCACGGCAATCTCGAAGGCAGTAAATTTCGAATCGGGCGAGGTTGTAAAAAACACCAATTCGCCAGATGCGACTAGGTCCGAAAACAGGATGCGGATATGCGCTGAGGGGACAATTGCAACAGTTCGTTAAGGACGGTGTTCCCTACAGCATCGGCAGGCCAAGCGGCTTGGGGCCGCGCGGAAAGGCCTTGTCGAGCGCGGAGATCTCGGCAGCGCTCAGCGTCAGATCGCCGGCAGCCGCATTGTCCGCGGCGTGTTCCGCGCTCGAAGCTTTCGGAATCGCGAGCACCGATGGCGCACGCGTCAGAAACGCCAGTGCGACTTGACGGGGCGTCGCGCTGTGCGCCTCCGCAATCGCCTGCAGCACCTCGCCGCCCTTGCTGCGCGCGGACGGAAAATCATTATGTCCGAACGGCGAATAGGCGACGACGGCGACACCGTTTCGTTCGCACCACGGGATCACCGCGTGCTCGATCGCGCGCTCCTGCAGATGATAGAGTACCTGGTTGCAGGCGATCTTGCCCTCGCCCGCGACATCGAGCAGTTCGTCGAGATCGTCTGCATCGAAATTGCTGACGCCCCACGAACGGATCTTTCCGGCAGCTACCAGCTCGTCGAACGCCGCCACCGTTTCCTCGAATGGATACGAGCCACGCCAGTGCAGCAGGTAGCAATCGAGGTAATCGGTCTTCAGCCGCTTTAGCGAGCGCTCGCAGGCGGTGATGGTGCCGCGCCGGGAAGCGTTGCTCGGCAGCACCTTCGAGACGACGAAGAGTTTTTCGCGCGGCAGGCCCGCGATGGCGTCCGCGATCACCGGTTCGGCCTCGCCATACATTTCGGCGGTGTCGATATGCGTCATGTCGGTCTCGATGCCCCGGCGCAGCGCGGCGATGGCGGCCTTGCGGTCGCCACGGTCGAGATACCAGGTGCCCTGCCCGATCACGGATACATCAGGGCCATGTGTGCCGAATTTTTTCTGTCTCACGACCACCTCAACTTCTGACGATGCCGACCAGACGGCGGCGATGCAGCGGGAGCGCGTTCTCCGCCGGCAGGCCACGCAACCAATCGCGGAAGCTCGCTATCTCGGGGCAATCCGCGGTGCCTGCAGGCGCAATCAGCCAGTCGCCGAGCCCGGATCCCTCCGTCACGCGGTCGCAGCGATAACCCGGATGGTGGCCGAGACCGCGGGCGATCAGCACATCGACCTTGCCCTCGATCAACTCGTGCAGGCCGGCGGGCTGCAGCACCCGCAAGCCGATTTCTGCGTGTGCTGCGCGAAACTCTGCGAGCTCCAGACGGCGCAGATCGAAGCTGCCGTGCACGCCGAGCTGCAGCAGCACCGCGCCGACCGGTTTCAATTTTTCGGTCGCATTGGCGATGCGGCGAAAGCCGCCGGAAACTTCTGGCAAATAGGCCTGGCCGGCCTCGGTCAGGACGAGCTGCTTGTGCAGCCGCTCGAACAGCCGGACGCCAAGGCGCGCCTCCAGCGCCTTCACCTGCTGCCCCACGGCGGCAGGCGTCACATGCAGCTCATGCGCGGCGAGCTTGAAGCTGAGATGCCGCGCGGCGGCTTCGAAAGCGCGGAGCGCATTGAGCGGTGGAAGGATGTAGGTCATCGCCGCCCAGTTTGTCACCGATAGGCGCTGGCCTTGCAATAGATTTTCTTGCGCTGGACCGCAGCAACAATGCTTTGCGCGGCAGTGCCGCCGCCGGATACGGTCGGCCCGCAATCCGGAGATCCCCATGTCCCGCCGTCTAGATCATCTCGTCGTCTGTGTCCGCGATCTGGCGCAGGCCGCGCTGGACTGGCAGACGCTCGGTTTCAGCCTCACGCCGACTGGCGTGCACCCGTTCGGAACCAGCAACCGCCTGGCGATGTTCGGCAACAATTTTCTCGAGCTGCTGGCCGTCACCGACGCCGCCGCGGTGCCGCCAGCTGCGCCCGGTCGTTTCAGCTTCGCCGCCCACAACAGGGATTTTCTCACCACCGGCGAGGGAATGTCGATGCTGGCGATGCACAGCGCCGACGCCCATGCCGATGCGGCGCGCTTCAAGGCCGATGGCATTGGCGCCTATGCGCCGTTTGATTTCGGCCGCGACGCAGTGCTTCCGGGCGGCGGCGCGGCGCGCGTCGAGTTCTCGCTGGCGTTCGCCACCGATCCCGCGATGCCCGGGATCGCGTTCTTCACCTGCCAGCAGCGTCACCCGCCGGAACTGTTCTGGAAAGCGGAATATCAACGCCATCCCAACGGCGCCTTGCGCGCGATCGAGGTCGTGATGTCGGCGCCGGAGCCGGCGGCGCACCGCACTTTCCTCGAGCGCATCACGGAAAGCACGGCCGAGCTTGCGCCCGGGCGGCTGACGGCCGGCGCGCGCGGCGACCAGATCACTATGCTGGGCCCGGCCGAAATGGCGCGCCGGCTGCCCGGCCTCGCCGTCGCACCTTCACCGCGCTTTTGCGCCGCGCGTGTCGCGGTCACCGATCTGGAGGCGACGAAGCGGGTATTGAAAGCCAACGGTGTCGGCTTCGAGGTTAGCGGCGCCGTGCTGCTGGTTCCGCCCGCGGCGTCGCATGGTCTGGCGCTGGAATTCGTCGAACAGGAGACAATCTGAAATGGCTCAAATCGTCAGTCATAATCCCGCAAGCGTCCACGCCCCTTCCAGCGGCTACAGCATCGGGCTCGAACTCGGTCAGCATCGCCGGCTGCTGTTCGTCAGCGGCCAGGTGCCGGAAGAATCTGACGGCAGCGTGCCTGACGGTTTCGAGGCGCAATGCGAGCAGGCCTGGCGCAACGTCATCGCGGTGCTCGCCGCCGCCGGCCTCGGCGTCGAGCATCTGGTCAAGATCAATACATTCTTGACCGACCGAAGTCAGGTGGTGGCCAACCGCGCCATCCGCCGCAAGATGCTCGAGGGAAACGAGCCCGCATCCACGGTGATGATCGCGGAAACCGTCGACGGCAAATGGTTGTTGGAGATCGAGGCGATCGCCGCGGAATGAAACGCGCACGGCTGATCCTGCGGGGGAATATCTGATGGGCGAAATTCATCCATTTTATCAGGCCCATCGCGGCGCAATGGAAGCCGCCATGCGCCAGCGCCTCGATCTTGCCGAGACGATGTTGCGCGAACGCGCGCACCTCACGGATTTGGACAAAGTCAGACAAGATGTGATGGATGAGTTCGAAATCGTACTCAGCCAGATGCCTTATGTCGGTGGTGCGGCCAGCCGCATGAGCGATTTCTTCATGCGCTTGATGGGCTTCATGGCTATCGGGCGCGTGCTCCGGCGGCATGGCGTTGCGCTCCGGATCATCGGCGAGATCGAGCGGGAAAGTTACAAGGCGCAATTGCTGACCGTACCGGAGGCCGAACGGCTCGCGTCGGGACGCCACTTCATGTCGCGGGAGAACCAATCCCTGCTCCGCGAGCAGGCAGCAAAAAGTCTGGCGAACGAATATCCAGAGGATTTTGTCTACGATTTCGTCGCGCCGGGGCCCGGCGACAGCTTTGAATTCGGTATCTATTACAAGGCTTGCGGCTTCTGTAAATTCGCCGCTCGTCACGGAGATAAGGAAATCCTCCCGCATATTTGCGGACTTGATTTCGAGGCCTACGCAGCCCGTGGCATTCGTCTGGAACGAACCCAGACGCTGGCTGGCGGCGCCAGCCACTGCAATTTTCGCTTCTCCCGGCTTGAAACAAAGTAGGACTGCGAGGCGCCCGCGCCGGGTGGTCAGCGTCGGTTTGACCGGACCAACGCGACTTCCGGTCGACCCCCAGCAACGGTCGTCGTCAGCGCCGGTTGGCAGTTCTGTTTCGTTCCAGAAATCGCGTTCGCCGCCTACTCGATCAAATCGCTGGTGCCCCGCGCGACGGGAGGCCGCGTCACTCTGGCACTCCTGCTTTGCGGAGGCCGTCGATATACAATCGAAGCCCCAATAAATCGCTGCGCGCCACCCGTTCAGAAATGCGAAAATCGGGGTCAAGTTCTAGCAGACCGGCCACCGCCTCCCTTGCCTCTGCTTCGCGTCCTAGATGAGCCAGGGCCGAGGCAAGGCAGCGATGAGTGAAAGGAAAAAGCGGGTTCAGGCGGACGGCCTTCCTGGCTGCCGAAACCGCCTCATCGAAACGACGAAGACCAATGAATGCGGCGCTCATTCCTGCAGACGTTGCGAAAAGCGACGGGTCAAATGGGCTTAATCGAATGCGACGCTCAAAGCTCCGGATTGCCTCTTCGGGCTGCCCCACTGCCAGGTAAGTCCAGCCTCGCTCTTCCCATGCGCGGAATGAATTAGGATTCAAGGCGACCGCACGGTCCACCATCTCCCTTGCAGTATCGAAATCGCCAGAAAAGGAAGCGGTTGCGCGGCCAAGCATGCTCAATGCCAAAGTGGCGTTTCCGTCGATACTGAGCGCCAGCCGCAAAAACCGAAATCCTTCTGCAATTTCTGATTTCCGATCCGCCGCCCATCCGTGACGTACATTTCGGAGGTGGCATTCCCCTGCGAGGGTAGCAGCAAAGCAGCTCCGCGGGTCAATCTCCAATGCGCGCGAGGCAAGCCGCAGGCTCTCGGCCGATCCGCTCCTGGTCCATGACTGGAGGTGTTGCGCGCGAAGACAGAAGTCGTAGGCGCTGAGGCTGTGCGGCCGACGCGCCGCCAAATCCATTTCGGTTTGAAGCAATTTTGGCTGAATGGCAGAGACAACGTTCACGGTCACCTCGTCCTGCAGCGCAAAGACGTCGCTTAGGTCACCTTCAAATCGATCAGCCCAAAGGTGTGCGCCGCTCACGGCATCAATCAATTGGCCGGTAATGCGAACCTTTCCGGCAGCCCTACGCACACTGCCTTCCAGCACGTATCGGACCCCGAGTTCGCGCCCGACCTGTTTGATATCGACAGCCCTCCCTTTGTAAGTAAAGCTCGAATTGCGCGCGATCACGAATAGAGATTTGAAGCGCGATAAGGCGGTGGTGATTTCGTCCACCATGCCATCTGCGAAGTAATCCTGATCGGGATCGCCGCTCATATTTTGGAACGGCAATACCGCTATGGAGGGTTTATCGGGCAGCGTGAGTGCTGGCCTCGGCAGTTCTATCGGGTTGTCGGCGGCTGCCCCGCCTGCGGGCCATTGTCGCTTCCTGCACTTGTCCGACGAAACGAAAGCCCTTGCGCGGCAGTGTCTTGATTAGGCGTTGTTCTTGACCGGAATCGCCGAGGGCAGTTCGAGCGGCATTCAGGCGGGTCGTAAGCGCGGCATCCGACACGATGCGTCTGTGCCAAACGGCGCTAATGAGATCGTCCTTGGTGACAACGCGCTCCCTATTGCTGATAAGGTATTCGAGCAGGTCGAATACCTGCGGTGCGATGGAGACGACGTCCGCCCCGCGATGTAGCTCGCGACAGTCAGTGTCGAATGCGTACTCCTCAAAGAAATAGCGCAAGCTACCAATTCCCTTAGCGGCCTCCGTTTGTCGGACTCTAGCGCCGCCTGAAACGAAAAGAATAAGCCGCCGGTGAAGAAAATGTAAGCCACCAGTTAAGCGCGCTCGAGGGTCTTGCGGCAACTTGGTCCGGCGAAACAGTCCAGACAGGACATACCGCGAATGAGCACCATCAATGGGACTACCGAGCTGGCACCCGCAAACGCAAAGCGGCAGGTCTACAGTCCTCTCGAAACATATTGGAATGCATTTCAGGCGTGCCGCAAAACGCGAAAGGCTGCGTACCCAGTTGTGTCGCCTGACGGACAGCGAGCTTGCGGACATCGGCATCACCCGCGGTGAAATCGACTACGTTGCATCGCACCGAGGTGTGGATCCGCGAAGCATCCGATCCGCCGAATGAACGCCCGATGTCTGGTAATTGGTGGGGGCCGGAATTGGACACGATCAGATTGCAACATTGCCCAGAGGCCAACTCCAGTATGGGTGAAAAGGCGGCATCGCCGAACGTCGCGAAAACTTTTTGGCGACCCGTGGTCTAGTTCACCTGCTGTACGCCTACGGATGTCGGTGTTCATGGCAATGATCAGCATGGAGTTCGATCATGCCCATTTTATTTGACCTACTTTACCGCGAATTTTGCCGCGCGCGACTCGCTGAGATGCGGAAGCGGCTCCTGCTTGGGCCTGACACTCCTGTAGTCCCAGAAAAGATTTGCAAGGCCGGCCACTCCGACGACGCTGCAGAGTCCTCGCAGGAATGGGACAGTCATGTGGAAAGAAGTCATTCTTGAGCTTCGCGAAGTAAAATCAAAAGTTGGTTCGTTTCCACCGCAAATTCACCCTTGCAATGTCCTTTCAAGGTCTGAGGTGGGTCATCCGCGTCGCTTTGACGGTGCACTGATCACTTCCGGTCTGCCCCGATTAACGGACATCTTCAGAACCGGTCGGCATGTCTCACACATGCCCCGACACCCGTCATCGCACGCATCCCGAGTTGGAAGTGGCGGTCGCGGAGGAGCGCGCCACCGATGCTGTGTGAGCGCGGTGATACTCCCTCAAAATGAAGCTGGAAGTGAACTGAGCCGGGAGGGCCGGTCGCCATGAGTTCACCGGGTCACAAAAGCGAAGGCGTAGATCAATTTCGCGACCGGCAAGCCGGGCCTCAGCGCGAGGGTTGTGGTCCGGCGGGAGGCGGCAGGCGAGATTCTATCTTGGCTTGCGGAGGTTTGGGCTGCGGGATCGAGGCGGCCTGCTGGGCCGGGGCCGGAGGCGCTGACGATATCTTCTGCCTGGCGTCGTCCTCGACAGCCCGCAGTGCCGCAATGTTCTGGGCCATCTGTTCTTGCCTGGCAGCGAGTTGTTCTACGCTGCGCCGCACGACATCGAGCGTGGATGCCAAGGGCGCCAGCTGCCGCATCGGGTCACTGGAAGTTGCAGCCATGACTGGCGACTTCGTCGTCGAAACGGATAACACCAAACCCAGCATCGGGGCTTGGGCCACCAGCATCTCCTTTGCCGCATCGCCGTAGGACTGCCAGCCAAGCGTGGCGCCGACACCGATGAGAACTGCAATGGAGAAGCGCGTAAGGGTACGGAACATTCGCCTGCCAATCGATGGTCGCCTGATCGCCGGTTGCCCTTCCCCGAAGCGGTAGGAATAGGGAGAATCGATCGACGGCTTTGCACGCCGTCTGCCCATGCGCTGATCGGATCGGACATCCGGATCGCGCTCAAGCCCGGCGAATGACGTGTCTTCGGCCGTCAGCGGTGGGCTTTGCGAATATAACATTGGTACCTCCACCGACGGTGCTTCCAAATTCTTGAGGCAAGAGGCGATCCTGGTTTGACGGAAGGGAGGCAGCAGCGCAGCAGCCCTAGGGCGTTTGTGAGATCGTCGCACGACAAGAGAAACGACTTGTTGGAGGTCGGTCAGCGTCAGTCGAAACCCACGTCGCTACAAATTGAGACGCTGTCCACCGAGCGGTGACAAACGATGTTCGGCGTCGTAGTCTCGCGTATGGCCAAGGTGTTCGAACCCGACGTCGCCGCCGGCGGCGCCGATCCGGAGCGGGCGGCTGTGGACGCCGCTAACACGACACCCGAGAATGCGGCGGCGAGCTTCCGCAATCAGCACCAGGTCTGGCCGCATCGCGTCATCCGGCGCGGCGACGCGGTGCGACTGCTCCCACCGCACGCCCGCTCGCTCGCGGACCTGACCTTTGAGATGGGCGACCTCCGTCTCAGCGTTGGCGACTACATGGCCAGTTGCCGCACGGCCGGGCTCCTGATCCTGAAGGACGGCGAGATCGCGCTGGAGCGCTACGGTATGGGCAGCGGCCCGAAGAGCCGTCGGACGGGCTACTCGATGGCGAAGTCGATGACCTCGACGCTCGTCGGCGCCGCGCTCCACGATGGCGCCATTGGCAGCCTGGACGATCGCTGTGACATCTACCTGCCGCGGCTGCGCAGCTCGGCCTATGAGGGCGTCACGGTCCGCAATGTCATGCGGATGTGCTCGGGCGTGGCCTGGAGCGAGGAAGGCGACGGACGGGCCGACGCCGGGCGCCTGCACCTGGCCCTGGCGAGCAGGCGGCCAGGCGCTGTCCTGGATCTCGCATGCGCCCTGCCGCGCGGTCAGTCGCAAGGCACCGTCTTCAACTATTCGACCGTCGAGAGCTACGTGCTGGGCGCGGTGGTCGCGGCCGCCACAGGCCGGCCGCTGGCCGACTACTGCGCCGAGACAATCTGGGGGCCTGCCGGCATGGAAGCCAACGGGTACTGGGCGCTCGAAGCCGACGGAGGTCAGGAGCTGGGCGGGTTTGGCGTCAGCGCATGCCTGCGCGACCTGGGCCGCTTCGGCCTACTGGTTCTGGAGGACGGCGAGGCGTTCAGTGGCCGACGGGTGCTGCCGCCCGGCTGGCGCGATCTCGTTGGCCAGCCCGACAGCGCGCCAACCGCCTTCGGCCGGCTCACGCCCGGCTCCCGATTCGGATACGGCTACCACTGGTGGGCGCTGCCGCATTTGCCGACCGGCATCCACGCCGGCGCTTTTTTGGCGGGCGGCTCCTTCGGCCAGTACATCTACGTCCATCCGACCGCGCAGGTGATCGCTGTCATCCAGAGCGCGTGGCACCAGCATGAGGACATCGGCGCCCACGCCGAGACCTTCGCGCTGCTCCGAGCTGCACTGCACGCGCTCCGACCGGACCCGGCGTCGTAAGCCCCGGCGCGCCGCCTGCTCCCGTTGGCCCGATGGCAGCTCAGAGCGTGCCCGAATGTCCGTGCTGGTCATTCGCACCGGTTGACCGGACCACGACAACTTTCGGACTACCCCCCGCAACGGACATCGTCATCGCCGATCGGCAGGTCTGTTTCGTGCCAACAGCGGCCCCTCCCCCGCAACCTCGGAAACTACAGGTTTTCGCGCAAAGCAAATGACTTCGACATCGACGTTACAACACCCTAAGCATTGCCTGTTCGAGAAGCGTCAAGCCTAGATCGATCTCCGCGTCGCTGATGGTAAGCGGCGGAGCGAGGCGGAAGACGCCGCCCATTCCAGGCAGTTGGACAATATTCATGCTGAGTCCAAGCGCCATACACTCGCGCGTGATAGCGGCTCCAAGGTCGGGTGCAACCTCTTTTCCAGAACGGCTTTTGACAACCTCGACACCAAGCAAAAGTCCACGCCCGCGAATATCGCCGATACATTCAAATCTTTGTTGAAGCTTCCGCAGCCCACTCTCAAGTCGCTGACCGGCGGTCCGTGCGCGCTCCACCAGGCCGTCCCGCTGAACGACCTCCAAGACCTTCAGGCCGACGGCAGCGGGCAGTGGATCAGAGACATGAGTCGTATAGAAAAGAAATCCCCGGTCATGACAGGTTTCTTCAACCGCTTGCGAAGTCAGCACCGCGGAGAGCGGCAGTCCGGCGCCTAGGGTTTTCGATAGCGTGAGGATATCCGGCGTCACTTCATCTCGCTCGAAAGCGAACATCATCCCCGTGCGACCTATTCCGGTTTGCGCTTCATCCAGAATCAACAGCATGCCACGTTCGCTGCACTTTCTTTTTAGCGCTTTTAGATAGCCGACCGGCAAATCAATGAGCCCACCGGAACTCAGTATCGGCTCGGCGATAAACGCGGCGAGACTTCCGGATGACTGCCTGTCAATCAAGTCGAACGCGTAGTCGAGTTCGTCTTGCCACCTGAAAACCCCATCGCGCTCGAAGCGAGTTCTGTAGAGGTAAGGTGCAGGAATCGCAAATGAACCAACCGCCGCTGGCCCATAACCTCTGCGACCAGCGCTGTAAGTTGCCGATGCAGCCCCACCAGTCATGCCGTGCCACGACTGCGCAAAGCCGACAATTTCAAAGTTGCCCGTGTAAAGCTTGGCCATCTTGATAGCCGCTTCGTTGGCTTCACCTCCGGTGCTTAGAAGCATTGACCGATCAAGGCCAGGAGGCGTCAATTCGGCCAGCCTCGTGGCAAGATCAACGACGGGTCGCGACAACATTCCACTGAACAAGTGGTCCAGATTGCGAATGTGCTCGGTTACAGTCTCTGATATCTCGGGATGGCCGTGTCCGAGCAGCGAGCTCATTTGACCTGAAGTGAAATCGAGTATGCCCCGTCCGTCGGCGTCATAAACAAAGCTGCCTTGCGCTCGCTCTATGATCACCGGCGCAAACGTTCCACCGTAGCGTATGAGATGCCGCTGCGCGGATTGCCAAAATTCAGGCTCGGAATTAGCCGACATAACTTCCCCTTGAGCTGAGTTCGAGTCAGCCTACGGAGACATGGCGATCAAAAAAAGCTAAAATTTGTGCGTTGGCGCGGTCAGGCCCCGGAAGGACGGCGGACAATTCTAATTCGCCGCCGCCAGCTTGCGCTGCTCGGGTCCGCCCGCGGCCGTCTGCGCGATCAGCCGCTTCAGCTCTGGAATGCAAGAGCCGCAATTGGTCCCCGCTTTCAGCTTGGCGCCGATGTCCGCAGCCGAACGCGCGCCGGCCGCAATGCTATCGCAGATGGTGTTGCGGCCGACGCCGAAGCAGGCACAGACGATCGGGCCGGCATTGGCGAGACCGTCGGCCGATTTGCCCGACAGCAGCATGCGGCGCTGATCGGTGCCGAGCGTATCGGCGGCGAACAGGTCCTTCACCACATTCCAGTCGCCGGCGTCCCGCGCGGGCCCGATGAACAGGCAGGTTTCGATGCGGTCGCCGCTAAACGACGCCGCGCGATAGACGCCGCCGCCGAAATCCTTGTATTCGGCGAGGTCATGCGTCGCGATTGATGTGAGCCAGGATTGCCATCCCGCCAGATCGGCGTTGTCGGCAATCAGATAGCCGTAACCGCCATTGACGGCAACGCGGGCGCTCCAGGCGTGCTGCGGCAAAGCCAGCGGCTTGCGCGACAGCGCGAAGCCACGAAATACATATTCGTACGGCGTGATCGATACCGGCGTCGCCTTGTTCTCGGGCTGGCCGGAGAACGGATCGGTGATGGGAGCCACCAGCGAACCGACGCGCGCGCCGGTCGCGTTGGCCTCGCTCCAGTGGATCGGCGCGAACAGCATGCCGCGCTGCTGGCGCTCGCTGACGACGACGCGAAGCGTGCACTGGCCGTAATCGGTGGTCACGCGGGCGAAGTCGCCGTCGGCGAGCCCGTGTCTGGCGGCATCGTCGGGATGAACTTCGACGAAAGGTTCCGGCAGATGCTGGCCGAGCCGCGGGCTCATCCCCGTCCGCGTCATGGTGTGCCACTGGTCGCGGATGCGACCGGTGTTCAGCCGCAGCGGCCGCGCCGCCGTCGTCTCGGTCCGCAGCGTCGGTATTTCCGGGGCGATGAAACGCGCCTTGAAATCGTTGGCAAAGAAACCGCCTTCGGCGAAGAAGCGCGCCTGCGGCTCGCTGCCCTGCCGGACCGGCCACTGCACCGGCGCCATGGCATCGAAATCGCTGTCCGACAGCGACTGCAGCGCGCCGATATCGAAGTCGCGCGCGCCCTCGTTCTCGAATGCCGAGAGCGACGCGTGCTCGCGGAAGATGTCCGCCGCCGAGTTGAAGCCGAAGGCCGCACCGAAGCCGAGACGCCTGGCAACCTCGCCCATGATCCACCAGTCGGGCCTGGCCTCGCCCGGTGCGGAAAGAAACGCGCGCTGCCGCGAGATACGACGCTCCGAATTGGTGACGGTGCCGGATTTCTCGCCCCAGGCCTGCGCCGGCAGCAGCACATGCGCGCCCACGTCGACCGTGTCATTGGAAATGACATTTTCCGAAACGACGAACAGTTCGAGCTTCTTCAGGGCATCGCGCGCGGCATCGGCGTTCGGCAGCGACACCGCGGGATTGGTCCCCATCACCCACAGCGCTTTGATCTCGCCGCGCGCAATGGCCTCGAACATCTGCACCGCCTTCAGCCCCTCATGGGTGGCGATGCGCGGCGCTTTCCAGAACCGGCGCACGCGATCGATGTCCGGCGGCGTAAATCCCATGTGGGCGGCGAGCTGGTTGGCGAGCCCGCCGACTTCGCGGCCACCCATCGCATTGGGCTGCCCGGTCAGCGAGAACGGCGACGCGCCCGGCTTGCCGATCCGCCCCGTCGCGAGATGGCAGTTGACGATGGCGTTGACCTTGTCGGTACCCTGCGCCGACTGGTTGACGCCCTGCGAATAGAGCGTCACCACGCGCGGCGTATTAGCAAATATCTGGAAGAACGCAGTAACGTCCTGCTCGGCAAGACCGGTTGCCAGCGCGGTGGCCCCGACACTGCCCGCGATATTGCGCGCGCGGGCGATGGCGTCTTCGAAGCCGGTGGTGTGGAGCGCGATGTAGTTGCGGTCGAGCACGCCATTATCGGCAAGATGTACCAGCAACCCGCTGAACAGCGCCGTATCGGTGCCGGGCTTCAAGCCCAGGAACAGATCGTCATCGCCGACGGTATCGGTCCGGCGCGGATCGATCACGATCATCCGCGCGCCGCGCTTCTGCTTGTTGGCGAGCATGCGCTGGTACAGCACCGGATGGCACCACGCCGCGTTGGAGCCGACCAGCACCAGAAGGTCCGCCTCGTCGAGATCTTCATAGCAGCCCGGCACCGTGTCGGCGCCGAAGGCGCGGCGGTGGCCGGCGACGGATGACGCCATGCAGAGCCGCGAATTGGTGTCGACGTTGGCGCTGCCGATAAAGCCCTTCATCAGTTTGTTGGCGACGTAATAGTCTTCCGTCAGCAACTGGCCGGAGAGATAGAACGCCACCGCGCCCGGGCCGTCGCGCGCGATGATGTGCTGGAAGCGGTGCGCGACATGGTCGAGCGCGTCGCTCCAGGCCACCCGCTCCATCGTCCCCTTGCCGCAGCGGATCATCGGATAGAGCAAGCGGTCGGTCAGGCCGAGGGTCTCGCCGAGCGCCGAGCCCTTCGAGCACAGCCGGCCGAAATTGGCGGGATGGTCAGGATCGCCCGATATCGCCGCCCCGCCCCGCCCGTCCGGCGTCGCCAGAATGCCGCAGCCGACGCCGCAATAGGCGCAGGTGGTGCTGATGGCGCGCAGGTCGGGATCGATGGCAGTCATGGCGGCAACCGGATCATGCAGCTTCGGAACGGATTGCGAGCGAGCGGCCGAACATCATGTCGGCGCGAATTCTTTGTGTCGGCTGCCGCGTGCGGATCAGTTCGAGATACCAGAGCGCGTCGCCGACATCGCCGATCAGGACCGCGCCGGTCAATCGCCCGCCTGATATCACAAGCTTCTTGTAGGTGCCGTGATTGATATCGGAGAGCACGATGGCTTCGCTGCCGTCGCCGCCCATGAAATCGCCGGCGGAGAACACGCTGACGCCGGAAACCTTGAGGTTGGTCGCAACGACACTGCCGGCGTAGGAAGCTTCCCGCCCGGCGAGATGTCGCGCCAGCACCCGCGCCTGCTCATAGGCCGGCTCGACCAGCCCGTAGCAGATGCCGCGATGCTCGGCGCATTCGCCGATCGCGAATACGTCCGCCGCGCCGGTCTGCAGATGGTCGTCGACCACGATGCCGCGATTGACCGATATGCCGGCTTCCTTTGCCAGCGCGATATTCGGCCGGATGCCCGCCGCGAAGATCACGGCGTCGGCCGGAACGAGGCGGCCGTCGACCAGTTCGACGCCTTCGACGCGCGTTGCACCGTGGATGCGCGCGGTGTTGGCGTTGAGCAGGATTTCGATGCCCTTGCGCTCGACGAGGGATTTCAACAGCTCGGCCGCGGGAGCATCCAGCTGGCGCTCCATCAGGCGGTCCATCAGGTGCACCAGCGTCACCGGCGCGCCGGCCTTGGCGAGGCCATAAGCCGCTTCGAGGCCAAGCAATCCGCCGCCGACCACCACGACGCGCTTCTTCTGCGCGGCCAGTGTCAGCAACAAATCGACGTCGCGGCTGTCGCGGAACGTATGCACGCCGGCGAGGTCGGCGCCCGGCACGTTGAGCCGCAGCGCCGACGAGCCGGTGGTCAGCACCAGTTTCGAAAACGGGACGCTCTCGTCATTCAGGATCTTGAGTTCGCGGCGGCCGACGTCGATCTCGGTGGCGGTGCAGCCGTATTTCAGCGTGACGCCGCGGTCGCGCCACCACGAGGCTGGCCGGAGCTCGATATCCTGCGAGGTGGTCTCGCCGGCCAGTACCGACGACAGCAGGACGCGGTTATATGCGAGCCGCGGTTCGTCGCCGATCACGGCAATGGCGTAGCGGCCCAATGCCACCTTGGCCAATTCGTCGACCAGACGGGCAGCGGCCATGCCGTTGCCGACGATTACCAGGGGCTCGCTCATAGCGTATCCTTACTCGGCGGCTTGAGCGCCGCCGTAGGCTTCGGAGATCATGTAACCGGACAGCGTGCCGTAGGCCGCGGTCCAGGCTTCGGCGACGTCGGACGTCCAGGCCTCGCCGAGACCTTTTTCCAGCGTCCACAACAAAGCACCGCCGACGACGGGATAATGCTCGGGCTTGGCGCCATAGCTGACGTGACGCTTTGCCAAAGCACTGGCGGCCGGCAACACCGCTTCGAGATTGCTCAACCCGTTCACCACCACGGCCAGCGTCGCCATCAGCTTCTTGCGCTGCTCTTTCATGTCGGCGGAAAACATCGCCTTCACCGTTGGCGCGACTTCGAACAGGCGATCGTAGAACAGAACGGCAGCCTGCTCCGAAATCGGCGCAACTTTGGCGAAACTCTCCTGAACCAGATTGATTTGTGTTGGATTCACCTAAACTCTCCTCACGTGTTAAGGGCAATCCCGTTGGTCGCGCGGCGGGAACAATAGTTCACCGCCACAACTCCGTAAGAGAATCGACTACGCCGCCTCAACGAAGCGATGCCGCTCGTAGAGGAATTCGAGCACGCGCTGCCGGCACTTGAGGTAGCCGGGGTTGGTCGCGAGTTCGAGCCGCTTGCGCGGCCGCGCCAGCGGCACTTCCAGCACCTCGCCGATCCGCGCGCTGGGACCGTTGGTCATCATCACGATGCGGTCCGACAGCAGCACGGCCTCGTCGACGTCATGGGTGATCATCAAAATGGTGTTGCCGAGCTTCTGGTGCAGCGCCATCACCGAATCCTGCAGATGCGCACGCGTCAGCGCGTCGAGCGCGCCGAAGGGTTCGTCGAGCAGCAGCACCTTCGGCTCCATCGCGAGCGCACGCGCGATACCGACGCGCTGCTTCATGCCGCCGGACACTTCGGACGGACGCTTGTCCTTGGCGTGCGCCATCTGCACCAGATTGAGATTGTGCATCACCCAGGCGTCGCGCTCGGCGCGGGTCTTGGTCGAGGCGAACACCTTGTCGACGCCAAGCCGGACGTTCTCATAGACCGTCAGCCACGGTAGCAGGCTGTGGTTCTGGAACACCACCGCGCGGTCCGGCCCCGGCGAATTGACCTCGCGATTTTCCAGCAGCACGCATCCGGTAGTACAATCGGTGAGGCCGGCGACGATATTGAGCAGCGTGGACTTGCCGCAGCCGGAATGACCGATGATCGAGACGTATTCGCCCTTCTCGATCGTCAGGTTGATGTCCTTCAACACCTCGGTGGTGGCGTTGCCGCGGGTGAAGGTCTTGTCGATGTGGTCGAGTTTCAGATAGGCCTGCATGACATTTTTCCTTCAGCTCACGGACGTGCCGCGGGTCACGATCTTGCCCAGTCCCGCGATCACGCGGTCGAGCACGAAGCCGATGATGCCGACATAGAACAGCGCCAGGATGATCTCGCTGATGTGCGAGGAATTCCACGCGTCCCAGATGAAGAAGCCGATGCCGACGCCGCCGATCAGCATCTCGGCTGCGACGATCGCCAGCCACGATAGGCCGATGCCGATGCGAAGACCGGTGAAGATGTAGGGCGCGGCCGCCGGGATCATGATCTTGGTGAAGAACTCCAGCGGATTGAGCTGCACCACGGCCGCGACGTTGCGATAATCCTGCGGGATGTTGCGGATGCCGACCGCGGTGTTGATGATGATCGGCCATACCGAGGTAATGAAGATGACGAAGATCGCCGAGGGCTGGCCATCACGGAACGCAGCGAGCGACAGCGGCAGCCATGCCAGCGGCGGGATGGTGCGCAGCACCTGGAACAACGGATCGAGCCCGCGCATCGCCCACACCGACTGCCCGACCAGCGTGCCGAGCGCGATGCCGGCGATGGCGGCGATCGAATAGCCCAGCGCAACGCGCTGCAGCGAGGCGGAGAGATGCCAGAACAGGCCCTTGTCGATGCCGCCGCGATCGAAGAACGGATCGAAGATCAATTCCTTGGTATCGCTGAAGACCCGCGATGGCGGCGGCAGGGTCGAGCCCGCCCGACGACAGACCAATTCCCAAAACAACAACAACAACGCGAGAACGATGAGCGGCGGTACGACCCGCGCCGCGGTCTCCCTCGCCATCTTGACGTACTTTTCGGCCCGCGGCGCCTGCTTCGGCGTCATCGTCACCACCGGCGCCGCCATCGTCGGCGTAGTGACCGGAATTGCCGTCGCGGTGGCTTCGGTTTTCATCGCATGCATCGACATTGAAATTGTATCTCCGCGTTTCAATGAGCGGGCCGCGCGCTTTTCGCGCGGCCCGGTCGGATCAGACCTCAACACGCTTGATCGACAGCGACTTCAGATACGCAGCCGGATTTTCGGGATCGAACACCTTGCCGTCGAAGAAGGTCTCCTTGCCGCGGGAGGTCGAGGTTGGAATATCCGCAGCCGCAACGCCGAGCTCCTTGGCCGCGTCCTTCCAGAGGTCTTCGCGGTTGACCTTGCCGATCAGCGCCTTGCTGTCGAAACCCGGCTCATACTTGCCCCAGCGGATGTCCTCGGTCATGAACCAGAGGTCATGGCTCTTGAACGGATACGAGGCATGATCGGACCAGAACCGCATGATGTGCGGCGAGTTCTCGACCACCTTGCCGGGAATGCCATAGTCGAATTTGCCCTTGACGCGGTCGGTGACGTCATCGACGGGGCAGTTGATCCACTGCCGCTTGGCGCAGATCGCGGCGACCTCGTCACGATTTTCCGGCTTCTCGCACCACTGCTGGGCTTCCATCACGGCCATCAGCAGCGCCTTCGCCGCCTTCGGATATTTGTCGACATAGGCGGCGCGCATGCCGAAGGATTTTTCCGGATGCTTGTTCCAGAGTTCGCCTGTGGTGATGGCGGTGTATCCAATGTTCTGATGGATAAGCTGCAGGTTCCACGGTTCGCAGACGCAGAAGCAATCCATGGTGCCGACCTTCATGTTGGCAACCATTTGCGGCGGGGGCACCACGATGGTTTCGATGTCCTTGTCGGGATCGATGCCGCCGGCGGCGAGCCAGTAGCGGATCCACAGATCATGGGTGCCGCCCGGAAACGTCATTGCAGCCTTGATCGCCTTGCCGGAGGCCTTCTTCTTGTCCAGCGCCACCTTAAACGGAGCGGTGTCGACGCCGACTTTGATGTCCTCGTATTCCTTGGCGACCGAAATGCACTGGCCGTTCAGATTGAGGCGAGCCAGGATGTACATCGGCGTCGGCTGATTGTTCTGCGTCACCTTGCCGGCCGAAATCAGGTACGGCATCGGGGTCAGGATGTGCGCGCCGTCAATGCCGTTGCCTTCTGAGCCCAGCACGAGATTGTCGCGGGTGGTGCCCCAGGAGGCCTGCTTCTGCACTTCGACATCGGGCATGCCGTATTTCGCGAAGATGCCCTTCTCCTTGGCGACGAACAGCGGAGACGCGTCCGTCAACGCGATGAAGCCAAGTTTCGCAGCCTTCACTTCCGGACCCGCGCCTTGTGCGAACGCGCCGGCGGGGAAATTCAACTTGGCGGCGGCGAGCAATGCCGCCGTACCGCCGGCCGCCTTCAGGAGCTGGCGGCGGCTGAGACCGCGGCGCGAGGTCGGAGTGGTAGGTTTCGTCATGAGCATCATTGTCCTTTGCGTCAGTGCTTAAACGGGCCGTCCGATCGAGGCCGCCGCGCTGGGCGCAGAAGAGCGCGTTCCAGGGAGGCCCCGGAATGGCGGCGGTCACAATTCGGATGAGTGGTCTCGAGGGACGGCTTCAATGGCGTCGGCACAAGCTATTCAAGCTTCGTGCCAAGCCTCCCGCATCGCAAAAAACTTAATTTTATCAATTTATTATATGCCATCTGCGACGGAACAGCGCGCCGCTTCCGGGACCGTTATTCGCATTCTAAATTTGCGATTCGCTCAAATCTTGTGCGACGCACAAGATTTGAGCAGGCTAAAAAACCGGGGCGTCAGGCGTCCTCGGTGGACTTCGCCATCATCGGTTTTGGCGCATTTCCGTCGCCGGGCTTCATCCGGAATTCGTAGGTCATGAGGTGCCACGGCGCAGCCGCCGTCTTGCCGTCCGGCATGGTCGGATCGGTGCGCTTTTCGATCCTGGCGACCAGTTCGTCCTTGACCCCGAACACCACGTCGGAATCGAGGTATTTGTCGCCGTCCATGAAGACGTGCGTGACCAGCGGCTGGTGACCAGGCGCGGCGACCAGGAAATGCACGTGGGCCGGCCGCATCGCGTGGCGGCAAGTCTGCACGATCATTTCGCCGACGGGGCCGTCGGTCGGGATCGGATAGCTGCACGGCAGGATGGTTCGGAAGAAGAATTTCCCATCGGCATCGGTGATGAAGCGCGCCCGCGACGACGGCCCCTCCGTCGCATAGGCCGGTTTCTGGGAATCATAGAAGCCGTCGTCATCGGCGTGCCAGACGTCGACCGGTACGTTCGCCAGCGGCTTGCCTGCGAGGTCGGTGACGCGGCTCTGCACGAACATCCGCTCGCCCGACAAATTGGCCGAGATATCGGTGCCATGCGGCGTCACCTTGTGCTCGCCGACATAGAACGGGCCAAGCACCGTGGTTTCGGTGGCACCCTCGCGCTCCCGGTGGTTGACGGCATCGACCAGCATCGACACACCGAGCACATCGGAGAGCAGGATGAACTCCTGCCGGATCGGCGTGCATTTCTGGCCGGTGCGGGTCAGGAAATCGATCGCAACTTCCCACTCCTCGAAGGTGAGATCGGTCTTGCGGACATAGTCGTGCAGAGATTTCACCAGTTCCTGCAGCAGGAATTTGGCGCGCGGATCCGGCGTATCGTCGAAGCTGCGGATCACGGCGGCGGTCAGTTCGGTCTCGCTGAATTGGCGCATTTTGCTGTCCTGCGGAATAAACGAAGGCTCGCATCACCCTATACCAGCGTCCCGCGCCGGGTAAGCGCGGCTGGTTGGAACGGAGCACACTTTTCGGCTATCAAAGCTGTGTCATTCAGCCGGAGACTGGTCCCGATGTTAGCCCCTGCCCCCGCCTCGCCCGAATCCGCCGGAATGTCCAAGGCGGCGCTCGATCGCCTCGAAAATCACCTCAAGCAGCGTTATGTCGACGCCGGCCGCTTCCCGGGGACGCAGCTCCTGATTTATCGCCGCGGCAAGGTCGTGCATTCGACCGTGCAGGGCTTTGCCGACGTCGAACGCAAGGCGCCGGTCAAGGACGACACCATCTTCCGCATCTATTCGATGACCAAGCCGCTCACGAGCGTCGCCTTCATGATGCTGGTCGAGGAAGGCCGCGTCGCGCTCGACGAGCCCGTGCACAAATACATTCCGGAATGGAAGAACCTCGGCGTGTTCATGGCCGGCACGTATCCGGCCTTCCTGACCCGCCCGCCGGCGCGGCCGATGCTGATCGTGGACCTGCTGCGCCACACCTCGGGCCTTACCTATGGCTTCCAGCAGCGCAGCAATGTCGATGCCGCCTATCGCGAGACCAAGATCGGCGAAGTGATCAAGACCGGTACGCTGCAAACCATGATCGACGACCTCGCAAAAATTCCGCTGGAGTTTTCGCCGGGCGAAGCCTGGAACTACTCCGTCGCGACCGACGTGGTCGGTTACCTCGTCGGCAAGATCAGCGGCAAGCCGTTCGAGCAGTTCCTCAAAGAGCGCATTTTCGATCCGCTCGGGATGAACGACACCGATTTCTTCGTGCCGAAGGAAAAGGCACATCGTTTCGCGGCGTGCTATTCGGCCGGCGTGCAGATCGGCATGACTGCCGGCGAGGCCAAATTGACGCTGCAGGACGACCCGGCCACGAGTTCGTTTCTGTCGCCGCCCTCGTTCATCTCCGGCGGCGGTGGCCTGTGCTCGACTGCGGCCGACTATCTCACCTTCTGCCGTGCGCTGCTCAATGGCGGCGAACTCGACGGCGTTCGTCTGCTCGGCCCTAAGACGCTGAAGCTGATGGCGTCGAACCATTTGCCCGGCGGCGTCGACCTGCCGGCGATGTCGCGCTCGCTGTTCTCTGAAGCAGCCTATAATGGCATTGGCTTCGGTCTGGGCTTCGCCGTTACCATGAACCCCGCGCAGACGCTGATCGCCGGCAGTCCCGGCGAGTTCAACTGGGGCGGCGCGGCGACGACCTCGTTCTTCATCGACCCGGCGGAAGAACTGATCATGATCTTCATGACGCAGGTGCTGCCGTCCAGCGCCTATCCGTTGCGGCGCGAGCTGCGCACCATGGTGTATGCCGCCATCACCGACAGCAATCTCTGAGAGCGGACAGCCGGGCGGTTCCGCGGCGCGAAGCTACGGAACCGGGGCTCGCGCGCGGGAGCGGGCTTGCGTCTCTCTAATATGCTTGGCGCAATTCGGCGGCTTCTCCTATGCTTGGGGCAATAGGCGCCGATCCGGGAATTTCATTGCCAAAGCCTTCACTACCAGTGCGTCTCGCCCTTCTGGTCGCGGGAACCACGCTGCCGCTGATCATTTTTGCAGCCGGCATGGTGTACAACAACTACAAGCAGGATCGGCAGAACGCGACCCAGCGGGTGCTGGAAACCGTCCGCAGCATCCGGCTCGTCCTCGATGCCGAGATGCTGCGCATGACCGGCGCGCTGCAGGTGCTGTCGCTGACCAATGCATTGCGCGACGGGGATTTCGCAGGTTTCCGCCGGATCGCGCAAGGCTTCCTGGACCAATACGGCGAAGGCGGCGTCATCCTGGTGGCCAACCGCGAGGGCCGGCAAGTGTTTTCCTCGGTCACGACAGATACGACGAGCCTGCCGCTACGGAACAACCGCGCCGTCGTCGACAAGGTCTTTGCCGAAAAGAAGCCGGTCTACTCCAACCTGTTCGTCGGCGCGGTAAAGAAGCGTCTGATCGTGACCGTTGAAGTGCCGGTCTTTCGCGATGGCGAGATGATCTACGACATCTCCTTCAGTCCGCCGATCGAAATTTTTCAGGCCATGATCGAGCAACAGCAGCCGAGCAAGGACTGGACGATCTCGATCTTCGACGGCGAAGGCACCAATTTCGCGCGCGTGCCGAACCCGCAAGATACCGTCGGCAAGCGCGCATCGCCCTCGCTCTATGCGCAAATGTTCCAGAATCCTGAATCCACCGTGCCGACGATATCGCTCGAGGGGGTGCCGCTGATTACGAGCCTTGCCCGCTCCTCCCTCACCGGCTGGACGGTTGCTGCCGGCGTCGCCGAAAGTTCGCTGGTTGCGCCGCTGTGGCGCAACCTCGCGATAACAAGTGTGATGGGCGCCGTGCTGCTGCTGGTCGGCCTCGCCTTTGCAGTGCGGATGGCGACCCAGATCGCCCGCGGCGAGATGCTTCACAATCTGTTGATCGAGGAGCTCAACCACCGCGTCAAGAACACGCTCGCAGTGCTGCAGTCGATCGCCACCCAGACGTTCCGCAGCGCCAGCCGGGCGGAGCGCGAGAAATTCGAGGGAAGGCTCGGCGCGCTGGCGGAAGCACACAATCTGCTGAGCCAGGAAAAGTGGCAGGGCGCGGAGTTGCGGGAAGTGATTGCGCGGGTGCTGCGGCCCTATCTGCTCAGCACGCCAGAGCGGATGCGGATGTCCGGACCGCATGTTCCGCTGTCGCCGCGGCTCGCGGTGGTGCTGGCGATGATCGTGCACGAGATCGCAACCAATGCCGCCAAATACGGCGCGCTGTCGAACGACACCGGGACCGTCGCGGTGGACTGGGAGATCCTCGAGGAAAGCGACGGGCGCAAGCTGCGGCTGATCTGGACTGAGGCCGGCGGCCCGCCCGTCACGGCGCCGGTGCAGCGCGGCTTCGGCTCGCGACTGATCGAGCGCAGTACGCGCGACCAGCTCGGCGGCGAAGCGACCGTCGACTTCCTGCCGCGCGGTGTCATCTACACGGTGAGCTGCGCGCTCGACAGGGAGGAATAGACCGCTACGGAGAGCGTTATTTCAACATCTCCGGCACGATCAGACGCGGCAGGAACAACGAAACACTCGGCCAGATGATCAGCGCGGCCAGCACCAGCAGCATCGGGACCAGCATGATGGCCGTGTCTTTCAGCGCATAGCGCAGCCGTACGCCCGCGATCGAGCAGGCGATCATCAGGCACAGGCCATAGGGCGGCGTCACCAGCCCAAAGGCGAGCGAGACGATCGAGATGATCGCAAACTGCACAGGGTGCAGGTCGACCGATCTCGCCAGCGGCTCCAGCACGGTGCCGACGATCACGATCGCCGGAATGGCGTCGAGGAAACAGCCCACCACCAGAAAACAGAAGGCTATAAAGAAGCCGGCCGTGATCGGACCCATGCCCCAGGTCGAGACGTTGGCAAGAAGCGCCTCCGGAATCTTGTAATACGCCAGCAGCCAGCCGAAGGCGCTCGCGGTGCCGACGCAAAACAATGCAACGCCGGCCAGCCGCCCGGTGTCGAGCAAGGCCTTGTAGAGGTCGCGCCACCCGGTTTCGCGGTAGAAGAACGCCGACAGCGCGACGGAGTAGAGAACCGCGACGCAGGCGGACTCGGTGGCGGTGAACCATCCGAGCAGGATGCCGCCGACAATGATGAAGGGCGTCATCAGCGCCGGTATCGAGCGCCAGATCGCGCAGCACATCTCCCGCCAGGTGTCTTTCGGATATGTCGGATAGCCACGGCGCACCGCATAGACATGAACGGTGGCCATCTGCGCGCCCGCGATCAAAAGACCGGGTACTATGCCGGCGAGATACATCGCCGCGATCGAGGTCGAGATCAGCCCGCCCCATACGATCATCAGGATCGAGGGTGGAATGATGACGGCGAGCACGGCGGAAACCGCCGTGATGGCGATGGAGAACGAGAGGTCGTAGCCCTCCTTGGTCTGGGCATCGATGAAGATTTTCGACTGGCTCGCCGCGTCCGCGGTGGAGGAGCCGGAGATGCCGGCAAAGAACACCGACAGCACGACATTGATCTGCGCCAGCGATCCCGGCCAATGCCCGACCATCGAGCGCGACAAGGCGACCAGGCGGTCGGTGATGCCGCCGATGCTCATCAGGTTGGCGGTGAGCAGGAAGAACGGCACGGCGAGCAGGATGAACGAATTGTAGGCGTTGAAGGTCTCCTGCGCGAGCGACATCATCGACAGCCGCGGCTCGATCAAAAGGACCGGGACACAGGCCAGACCGAGCGCAAAGGCGACCGGCACGCGGATGACGAGCAGGCCTACGAAAACTCCGAACAGGACCATGGCGGCCTGTCCGGCAGAAAGAACATTGCCGCTCATTGTTTTGCCCCAAGCAAAATCCGCGTCTCATCAAGAATCTGTTCACCGGCAAACACGATCCACGTCACGCCGGCCACCGGCCAGGCGACATGGATCAGCCAGAGCGGCAGGTCAGCCAGTTCCGACGTGCGGTTCCAGGCGAACCGCGTGAATTCGAGCCCGGCCCATACGAACACCAGCGCCAGCGCCAATATGCCGAGCCGCGCCAGGATCCGCACGGCAGCCTCGCTTCGGCGCGACAGGTCGGGCCAGACGTCGACCTCGAAATGCTGCGCCTCGCGCACGCCGACCATGGCGCCGATCATGATGGTCCAGACGAACAGGAAGCGCGCCATCTCCTCGGTCCAGATGTAGGACGGAATGAGCGGCGTGTAGCGCGAGATGATTTGCAGCGTGACCGGAATGACCAGAATGCCGACGCAGGCGGCGAGCAGAAATTCCAGCAATTTTGCATAGGCCGCCGTCGCTCGGCGCCACAGCGACGGGTTCGGCGGCATCGATATTTCAGTCATCATGGCTCCGGAAGATCACGATCGTGGAATGGGGCAAGCCGTCCGGCTTGCCCCGACTTCCTGCCGCATGGGTAGCGACAATTCTCAGGCGACGTTGATCTTTTCGAAGATGCCCTCGGCGCCGATTTCCTTGGCGTAGGTGGCCATCACGGGATCGGCGAGCTTCTTCATGGCGTCGCGCTCCTCGAACGGAACGCGCTTGAGCTTGCCCGCCTTCTCCAGCGTGTCGAGCTTGACGACCTCCTCGCTCGAACTCCAGTTGACGGCCGTAATCACCGGCCTCCTTGCCGGCCTTCATGATCGCGTCCTGCAAGTCCTTCGGCAGGGTTTTCAGCGTTTTCACCGAGAAGCAGATCGGCCGGATCGATACCGCGTGCTGCGTCAGGTTGAGGTGCGGTGCGACTTCATAGAACTTCATCGCCTCGACGCCGGCCGCCTCGTTCTCTCCGGCGGAGATCACGCCGTTCTGGATCGCGTTGTAGACTTCGTTGTAGGCGATCACGGTCGGGCTCATGCCGACGGCCGCAAACGTCTTCGACCAAATCGGCGCGCCCTGCACGCGGACCTTGAGACCCTTGAGATCGGCGATGTTCTTGAGCGGCTTGTTGGCGAAGATGTTGCGGATGCCGCCGCCGGCATAGCCGATCAGGACCACCTCCGCCTTGGCCGCGACTTCATCGGCGATCGGCGCCAGGATGTTCGCTTCAACCACCTTGTTCATGTGGTCGATGCCCTTGAACACAAAGGGCGCGTCGATGAACGGTGCTGCCTTGGCAAAGGTCGACATGTGGGCCGGCGAGACAATGCCGTAATCGACCGCCTTGCCCTGGGACATGTACTCGAAATACTGCTTCTCGAGGCCAAGCGCAGAGTTTCGGTGCAGCGTGAAGTTGATCGGCTTGCCGTAGTACTTCTTCACCAGTTCTTCGAACCGGAGCAACGCCCTGTTGAACGCGTGATCGTCGTTGAACTGCACAGCTCCGTTGAGCGTGACGGGCGCCTGCGCCCGCAGGATCGATGGCATGCCCAAGGCACCGGCAGCCGCCGTCGCACCAAGGCCCGCAAGTACGGCTCTTCGCTTCATGGCATTCCTCCCCTGTGATGCCCGTCCCTTGTAAGCGGGACTTTGGGCCTGGCCGGCGACGCGGCCAGTATCGCAAAGCGTATGCAAAACGGCGCGGCTGGGGAAGCCAATTTCAGTGATACCCTCAGCCATTAGGCCGCAGTCGGCCGGGCCGATGGTCGCAATCATTCCGGCCAACTACGCGCCGCAGGTGCGGTCCGGACCGCCGTCCGTTTCCGCCAATCGCAAGCGCTCGTCACGGCTTGTCCGGCCTGTCAGTTGCCGAAGCAACATCTATCGGTTCCGAGCGATACCGGCGGCAATGTTCAATTCGCGGGCAACCAACATGCCGCGATGTTGCGCGATGTCGGATCTGGCCCGCTCCATCAAAGGCGCGCATGACTTGCGAACGCGCAGGTTGCCGCAATTTCCCGTCACGCTTGGTCTACAATCAGGACTGAATTTTGCTGTATTTTGTCAGGCATCACTGCCCGCGGGCATATTACGCAATGCGCGCCGACGTCGAGCCGGGCATATGTTGAGCAGGCAAACCCCGTAAAAATCCGGTGATCGAGCGCGACGTAGTAAGCATGACGGCCAAAATCTGTGGCCATTGAACTCGCGGTGGTTGTGGTTTGTCGAATATTTTGTCAAATGTAGAGTGCGGGGTTTTTTCCAATTGCGCCCCGGGTGCCGACAGCTTTAAGTGGTTGGCGGCGCCGGTATCAGGATGCTTCCCATGCGTGTATGCGTTTGGCTACCATCCCGGAATATCCCAGGATTCCCGTGGTTCTCTTTATACCTCACGGTTCGGCTGACTTTAAATACGGCACATAGGGATAAACCTCTGACCTACTTTTGCCAGGGTTTCCCGATTGAAGGACGGTAAAACCAGAATGAACAGATCAGCAGCGAAGAAGATGAAACAGCGCAGCGCCGGCAAACCCGATATCGAATTGGGCAAGCGGATTCGGCTGCGGCGCGTGGAACAGAAAATCTCTCAAGCGGAGCTCGGCGACAAGCTCGGCGTCAGCTTCCAGCAGGTCCAGAAGTACGAGAAGGGCGTCAATCGTGTCGGCGCTGCTCGTCTTCAGCAAATCGCGACCGCGCTCGACGTGCCGGTAACGTTCTTCTACGACGGCGACGGCAAGGCCCGCGAAGTCGAGAGCCTGCTCTTCCTGGACAGCGCGTTCAGCCTGAGGCTGTTGCGTGCCTACAGCAAGATCAAGGACCAGACCGTGCAGCGTCAGTTGGTCTCCTTGATGGAATCGATCGCCGCCAACGAGGCCTAGGCATTATCGCGCCTGGATTGCAGCACCGCGGACCCGATCAATCGACGCGAGAAATCGCCGGGTAGCCTGTTGCTGCGCTAGGTTACATATTGATCTGACCGGAAAGATCAGCGCGTCGCCATCGTCGATGGCGGAGTCCGGTCATTCGACATACAAAAACCCTGAATATCAGGTCTCGCGAGCGCGAGCCGTTGAAGAGATTTTCTATTATTCTAACGTGACGCCTGATTTTTGATCATTGCCCGGCGCTCGATCCCGATGTCGATGTAAGCCGCAAAGCTATCCGCTATCGACGACTCCGGTGAAACTGCCGTCAGCCTCTCCCCAACCCGGCCGTGACCTTGCCCGGGGCCGGCGAAACGTGGCACCACACTCCCGATAAAAAGACCGGTTTAACGGCTTCGGGAGGCGACAATGATCATCCTTCACCACGGCTGGCGTTCGAGCGCTTCGCGCCGTGTCCGGCTATGCCTCGCCGAGAAGGGCCTCGCCTATGAAGGCCACGTGGTCGACATGGCTGCAATGGAGCATCATTCGCCGGAATATCTCAGGATCAATCCGCTCGGCGTGATCCCGACACTGATCCATGACGGCCGGCCGCTGCATGAAAGCGGCACGATCTGCGAGTATCTCGACGAGACGTTTCCCACTTCCCCGCTCCGGCCGGTTACACCTTACGAACGCGCCGAGATGCGCAACTGGATCCGGCACATCGACGGGCTGATCGGCAATCTCATCATCTTCAACTGGCAGCACCATCTGGCGAAAACCGCGTCGCAATGGTCGGATCAGGAACTCGCTGAAAAACTCAAAAACATCCCGAGCAAGGAGCGGCAGGAGGCCTGGCTGCGCGCTGCGCGCAAACCCTACACCGACGTAGAGCGCGACGCGGCGCGGGCCAAACTGGTCGGCCTGCTGGACAAGATGGAGGAAGCGCTGGAGCCGTCCGGATGGCTTGTCGGCAAGGCTTACTCGATCGCGGACATCGCCGCAGCCCCCTTCGTGAAGCGCATCGACGAGGAAATTGCGCCGGATGAAATGACCGAAAAGAAACATCCACACGTCGCGGCGTGGTGGACTAGACTGCAGGCGCGGCCGGCCTACGCGGAGGCGAATTTCGGCCCCTTCGTTGATTCCTGAAATGGACTGGACGCCCCGATGCTAGATACCCCGAAGAACGCCGAGACCTCCCATGCCGACGGCAAGATCCTGCAAAGCGTCCGCGATGGCGTCGGCGTCATCACCTTCAACAATGCTGCCAAACGCAACGCGATGTCGCTCGAAATGTGGGAGGGCCTGGGCCACGCGCTGGTCGAACTGCGCGACGATCCCGACGTTCGCGTCGTGATCCTGGTCGGCGCCGGCGACAAGGCTTTCGTCTCGGGCGCCGATATCAGCCAGTTTGAAAAGACCCGCCACAATGCGGCGGCCTCGGAAGAATATTCGAAACGGAGCGAAGCACAGCGTGCGTTGATGGCGAGCTACCCGAAGCCGACCATTGCCTGCATCCGCGGCTTCTGCCTCGGCGGCGGCATGCAGGTCGCAATGCTGACGGATATTCGCATTGCCTCCGACAACAGCCAGTTCGGCATTCCCGCCGCAAAACTCGGCATTGCCTATGGCTTTGACGGCCTCAAGCATCTGGTCTCGCTGGTCGGACCATCCTGGGCGCGGCTGATCATGTACACGGGCATGCGGATCGAGGCCACGGAAGCGTTGCGGATCGGACTGGTCGATCGCGTGCTGCCGGATGCGGAATTATGGGACGCCACGATGGAAATCGCGCGCACGATTTCGGGCAATGCGCCGCTGGCGATCAAGGCCGCCAAGATCACGATTGCCGAAGTGCTGAAGGACGAAAGCAAGCGCGACATGGACGCGATCAAGAAGATCGGCATGGCCTGCATGGACTCGGAAGATTTTCGTGAAGGGCGCACGGCTTTCATGGAAAAGCGCAAGCCGCAGTTCAAGGGGAAGTAGCGCCGGATCATTCTTGTAGCCTGGATGAGCGCAGCGACATCCCGGGCCGCTGTTGCAGGAAGCCCCGGATATCGCTGCGCTCATCCGGGCTACAGGCTACAGCGCAGCCAGCACCGCTTTTGTAATATCCGCGGTGCCATTGCTGCCACCAAACTCCATCGGCTTAATCGCTCCCGCATAGGCCTTGTCCACCGCGCGCTCGATGCGTTCGCCGGCTTCGGCGGCGCTTTCGAGGCCGTGCTTGTCGGCGAGCCAGTCCAGCATCATGGCGGCCGACAGGATCATTGCGGTGGGGTTGGCCTTGCCCTGCCCCATGATGTCGGGCGCGGTGCCGTGGCAGGGCTGGAACACGGCGTAGCGGTCGCCGATGTCGGCTGACGGGGCCATGCCCAGGCCGCCGATCAGGCCGGCGGCGAGGTCGGAGAGAATGTCGCCGAACATATTCTCCGTCACCATGACGTCGAAGTCCCAGGGACGCTTCACCATCATCAGCGAGCAGGCATCGACATAGACCCGATCCGTCTTGACACCAGGATGGCGTTTCGCAGCTTCATCGAACATTCCGCGAAAGAACGCGAACGCCCTGAACACGTTGGCCTTGTCGACGCAGGTCAGGCCGCCATTGGTCTTGCCGCGCGCCTTGCGCCGTTCGGCGAGGCGGAACGAAAACTCGAACAAGCGCTCCGAGGTCTTGCGCGTAATCACAAGCGTCTCGCGCGCCTCGGTGTCCGTCACCACACCCTTCCCCATCGAGGCGAACAGGCCTTCGGTGGATTCCCGGATCAGCACGAGGTCGATACCACGCTGGTCGGCGCCGACGATCGGGCTCGGCACGCCCGGAACGAGCCGCGCCGGGCGCACGCCGGCATAGAGGTCGAAATGGAAGCGCAGTTCGATCTGCGGCGCGATCTCGGTATTATCAGGGTAGCGTACCGACGGCAGGCCGCAGGCGCCGAGCAGGATGGCATCCGCCTCCTCGCATAACCGGATCGTCGAGTCCGGCATCGACTTGCCGGTTGCGAGATAATTGTTGGCGCCGGCCGGGGCATCGGTAAAACGGAATTTGAGGTCCGATGTCGCCTCGATCCTGCGCAGGACTTCCAGCGCCGGCGCCATCACTTCAGGGCCGATGCCATCGCCGCCGAGCACGGCGATGTGGAGGGCGTTGTTTGCAGACATGGGGTTCCTTGGAAGATCAGAAGGTAGTTGCCGCCATTGCGAGCGCAGCGAAGCAATCCATAGCACGGCAGAACGCATAGATGGATTGCTTCGCTGCGCTCGCAATGACGAAGGCGGCGGTCGGAAACTACGGCGTCAGCACCGCGCGGCCGACCAGTTTGCCTTTCTGCAAATCGGTCAATGCTTGGTTGGCCTTGGCGAGCGGCATCGTCGTGACCGGAATCGGCGCGATCATCTTGTTGCGGACGAGGTCGAGCAATTCCGCGGTTTCGCGCAAATTGCCGACATAGCTGCCCTGGATCGTGATCGCCTTGATCGGGATCAACGGCAGCGCCCAGGGCGCGCCGCCGCCGAACAGGCCGACGATGACGAGCTTGCCGCCCTTGGTCAGGCAGTCGAACCCGAGCTGGGTGGTCTGCGCGTTGCCGACGAGATCGATCACAGCGCGAATCGGTCCGCCGGCCGCCTTCGCCAGTTGCTCCAGCGCATCCGGTGCCTTGCCGTCGACGGTGGCGAGCGCACCGGCGGCTTCAGCGGCCTCGCGCTTGCGGGAGTCGATATCCACGACGATGGCGCCCTTGCCGCCCATCGCCTTCAACAGCGACAGCGCCATCAGGCCTAGCCCGCCCGCGCCGAAGATGACGATCGGCGAAGTGAAGGCGAACTCGACCTTCTTCAGCGCGCTGTAGGTGGTGACGCCGGAACAGGCATAGGGCGCCGCGGTGACCGGATCGAGCCCGTTCAGGTTCAACAGGTACTTCGGATTCGGCACCGTCATGTGGTCGGCGTAGCCGCCGTCGCAATAGACGCCGAGCGAGTTCGGCTTGACGACGCACATGTTCTCGTCGCCGCCGACACACGTCTCGCATTTGCCGCAGCCGAGCCAGGGATAGACCAAAGCCACGTCGCCCACCTTGAGGCCGCCCTTGTCGGCGGCGGTCACGTCGGGCCCGAACGCCACCACCTCGCCAACGGTCTCATGACCCATCGTGCGCGGCAGCGACACGCCACGGTCCTTCAGCGACAGCGGCTTGCGGCCATGGCCGAGATCATAGCCACCTTCCCAGATGTGAAGGTCGCTGTGGCAGACGCCCGCCGCCTTGACCCTGATCAGCACCTGCGTGCCCGTCGGCTGCGGCGTCTCCTGATCCACCTCTTTCAGCGGTGCGTTGAACTCGGCGACCTGAAAACTTTTCATCGCTTCTCTCCCGTCATTCTGGTTCTTCAAAGGCATTTCTTGCGCAAACATTGCCACGTCTGCCCGATCGAGACAAACGCGGGGCGGCAGTCCTTCGGGTATTCAGATCAGTGGGTGATGGCAAGCCACGAACTGACCCGGGGCCACGGCGCGCAGTTCCGGCATCTCGTCGCTGCATCGCCGATCCGCGCGGGGGCACCGGGTGCGGAACCGGCAGCCGGACGGCGGCGCGATCGGCGATGGCGGCTCTCCGACGGGCACGGTCTCGGTGGGGCGGACATCCGGATCGGGCACCGGGATAGCCTCGATCAGCAGCGCGGTATAGGGATGCGCCGGCCGGGCAAAGAGCTGTTCCGAGGGGCCGACCTCGCACAACCGGCCGAGATACATCACCGCCACGCGGTCGCTCACCGCCTTCACCACCGCGAGGTCGTGCGCGATGAACAGCAGCGTCAAGCCGAACCGGCCCTTCATCTCTTCCAGCAGATTGAGGATCTGCGCGCGGATGGAAACGTCGAGCGCGGAGACCGGCTCGTCGCAGACGATGAACTCCGGATTGAGAATGAGCGCGCGCGCGATGCAGATGCGCTGACACTGCCCGCCGGAGAATTCGTGCGGCAGCCGTCCCACGACCAGCGTCGGGTCGAGCCCGACCGCGCTCAGCACCTCGTGGACCAGTTGCTCGCGTTTCTGGGGATCCTTGACGCCCGCAATCACCAGCGGCTCGGCGACGATGTCGCCGATCTTGCGGCGCGGGTTCAGCGAGGCGATCGGATCCTGGAAGATCAGCTGCACGCGCCGGCGCATCTGGCGCAAGGCATCGCCCTGCATTGTCGTGAGATCGTGACCGTCGAACAGAACCCGCCCCGAGGTCGGCCGGCGCAACTGCAGCACCGCGCGGCCCAGCGTCGATTTTCCGCAGCCGGACTCGCCGACCAGACCCAGCGTTTCGCCGCGGGCGATCTGCAACGACACGCCGGACACGGCATGAACGATCTTGGCGCCGACGGGATATTCCACGACCAGATCGTCGACGGCGAGCAGCGGTTCGTTTGAAGCGGCTTGCACAGCTTGCAGCATCACGCGCCGGCCTCCGCATGGATCTCGATCGGATGGAAGCAGGCGTACTGATGTTCGCGGGATCTCGGCTGCCGTCAATGGCGGCTTCTCGACCTGGCAGCGGGCCACCGCGTAGCGGCAGCGCGGCGAGAACGAGCAACCCTGCAGCGGCCGGGTCGGATCGGGCGGACGCCCAGAGATCGCGGGCAGCGGCGTGTGGGGCGCGGTGTCGAGCCGCGGAAGGGCGGCGAGCAGCGCTTCGGTGTAGGGCATCCGCATTTTCTTGAACAAGGCCGGCGTCGGCGCGCGCTCGACCACGCGGCCGGCATACATCACGGCGACTTCGTCGGTGCGGCCGGCGACGACGCCGAGGTCGTGGGTGATCAGGATCATCGCCATGTGCCGGCGGCGCTGCTCGCGCGCCAGCAGATCGAGGATCTGCGCCTGGATCGTCACGTCGAGCGCGGTGGTCGGTTCGTCCGCGATCAGGAGCTTTGGTTCGCAGGACAGCGCGATCGCGATCGCCACGCGCTGCCGCATGCCGCCGGAAAGCTGGTGGGGATATTGCGCCAGCCGCTGCTCGGGCGCGGGAATGCCGACGGCGGCGAGCAGTTCGACGCTGCGCTTCCTGGCGGTGGCGTCGTCGAGTTCCAGATGTTCCTGCAGCGTCTCGATCAGTTGCGTGCCGATCGTGAGCACCGGATTGAGCGAGGTCATCGGATCCTGGAACACGACCGCCAGCGAGCGGCCGCGCAGCTTGCGCAGTTTCTCCGGCGAGAGCTGCAGCAGGTCCTGCCCGTCGAACATCACGCGGCCGGAGAGCTTTGCCTTCTTCGGCAGCAATTGCAGGATCGCCCGCGACAGCATGGTCTTGCCGCAGCCGGATTCGCCGACCACGCCGAGCGTCTGGCCGGCGCCGACGGTGAGGTTCACCCGATCCACCGCGCGCAGATTGCCGCGCGGGGTCGGCAGGTCGACCTGGATGTCCTCGACCGAAAGCAGCACATTGTCCGTCACAGCGCGCCCTGACGTGGATCGGTAAGCGCACGCAGCGTGTCGCCGACAAGATTGAAGGCAAGCACGGTGAGGAACATCGCCGCCGCCGGCAGGAAGGCAAGCCGCGGCGCCACGTCAGAGACTCTCGCGCCCCTCCCCGATCATGCTGCCCCAGCTCGATATCGGCGGCGGCACGCCGAGGCCGAGAAACGACAGCGAGCCCTCGACCACGATGATGACGGCAACACCGAGCAGGAAGAAGGCCAGCAGCGGCAGCATGACGTTCGGCAGCAACTCGCGCAGCAGGATCCGCGCATGCGTCGCCCCCAGCGCCTGGGCCGCGATCACGAATTCACGCCGCGCCAGCGTCAGCGTCGCCGCCCGCGCCACCCGCATGAAGGCGGGAACGCTGAGTGCGCCTAGAATGAGGGTCAGGTTGAAAATCGACTGGCCGAGATAGGCGGTGACGGCCAGCGCCAGAATCAAGGGCGGAAACGCCAGCAGCACATCCATGCTGCCGACCACGAGCGACTCGAACCGACCGCGGAAATAGCCGGCGAGCATGCCGAGCGCGCCGCCGATGACGACCCCGATCACCGGCGCGCACACGCCGACAACCAGCGATATCCGCGCCCCATAGATCAGTCGCGCCAGCTCGTCGCGGCCAAGTCCGTCGGTGCCAAGCCAATGCTCCGCCGAAAACGGCGCGCGCCGCTCCAGCATGTCCATGTCCGTCGGGCTCGGCAGCGGCAGCACGGTTGCAAAGACCGCCACGGCGCACACGAAAACCAGCCAGCCGATCGCCGGCCCAGAACAGCATGCCAAGCCGCCGGCCCTTGCGCGCAGGCTGGGTTACAGCCTCCTCGGCAACTTCGAGTTCAAGCGTGGCCATGGCGAATCCTGGGATCGAGAACGGCGTAGAGCAGATCGACGACGAAGTTCATGAGGACGAAGCCCGCGCCAACCAGCAGCACCACCCCTTGCAGGATGATGAGGTCGCGCGTGAGGATCGCGCCGATCAGCAGGCGGCCGATGCCCGGCAGGGCAAAAACCGTCTCGACGATGACAGCGCCGCCGATCAGCCGGCCGATATTGATGCCGGTGATCGTCACCAGCGTAAGTGACGACGGCTTCAGCGCATGTACGAACAGGATGCGCGCCGGTGTCAGGCCTTTGGCTTTTGCAAGCGCGATATAGTCCTCCTGCAAGGTCGCAATCATGTCGGAACGCAGCACACGCATGATGCCCGGCCATTCCGCCAATGCCAGCGTCAGCGCCGGCAGCACCATGAAGCGTAAATTCGCGACCGGATCTTCGCCGAAAGGTACGTAGCCTGTCGCCGGCAGCCAGCGCAGTTCGACTGCGAACAGATAGATCAGCAGGATCGCCGACAGGAACGTCGGCACCGACAGCATGCCGAAAGCAGAGCCGGTCATGAAGCGGTCGAACGGGCTGCCGCTGCGCGCCGCGCAGACGATCGCCAGGGGTACGCCGATCGCCAGTGCGCCGAATTGCGCCAGCAGCATCAGTTCGATCGATACCGGCAGCCGCTCGGAAACCGCCTGCAGCACCGTCTGGCCGGTGCGGAACGAGCGGCCGAAATCACCCTGCATCACATTGCCGAGCCAGCTCAGATAGCGCCACCAGATCGGCTGGTCCAACCCCATGTCGGCCCGCAACGCCGCCACGTTCTCCGGCGTCGCCTGATCACCGAGGATGGTATAGGCGAGATCGCCCGGCAACAGCGACGCGATCGAGAACGTCAGCAGGGAAACCGCAATCAGCACCGGCACCAGATACAAGAGCCGGCGTGCAACGAAGAACGCCATGGGCGGCTAGTCCTTCCAGGCGCGCGATACGTCGATCACCCCGCTATACATCTTGGGCAGTCCCTTCACCTTTGCGCTGGAGATCGCATAGTAGGTGTTCTGGAAGGTCCAGTACCAGATCGCCTCCTTGTTGATCAGCCGGCTGATCGCGCAATAATCCTCAATGCGCTGGGCGGTATCTGCCGTGGTGCGGGCGTGCTCGAGCAGCTTGTCGAGCTCCGGATTCGAATAGTTGGCGAGCGCCACCGGGCTTCCGGACTTGAAGTTGGCATACATCTGCGTATCGGGATCAGCGAAATCGACGATCCTCCAGGGCGTCACCTGGAACTGGCGCATGAAGGCGCGTGGTGGAATGGTTGCCTGATCCACCTGTTCGATCTCCATGTTGGCGCCGGCGCGCTTCCAGAGCTGCTGCAGCACCTGCCCACCGGCGCGGCCGCGCGGAGTTGCGGTGACGAGCATCTTGAACTCGACCGGCTTGCCGTAGTCCTTGATCAGTGCCTTGGCTTTCTCGACGTCCTCAGGCAGCGCGCCGTCATCCTTGCACTTGACCCAGGAGCCGTCGCCATAGGGATTGGAGGCCGGCCGGGCCAGGCCATTGGTGAGCGCCTGCGACATCTTCTTGCGATCGAGCGCCATCACCAGCGCCTGGCGCACGCGGACATCGTCGAGCGGCGCAACCTTGGTGTTGAAGGCGGCAACTGCGGCGCCGGAGCCCGCATAAGTATGCACCTTGAGCTTCGGATCCTTTTCCGCCCGCTGAATACTGTCCGCGTCCGCCTCGTCGTCCCAGATGATATCCGCTTCACCCGATTGCAGGCTCGCAAAGCGCGACTGGGCGTCAGGCAGCGGCTTCAGGGTGATGCGATCGAAGTAGACCTTGTCCTTGTCCCAGTAGTCCGGATTTTTCTCCAGGATCATGCGATCGCCGGCAGTCCAGGATTTCAGAACGTAGGGACCGGTGCCGACGGGATTGCGGTTGTAATCGTCGCCTTTGGCCTTCCAGGCCGCCGGCGAGTGAACCGCACCGTTCTGGTTCGCGTAAGAAATCGTTATGGCGGGGAAGTTCACCGAAGGGTCGTTGAGGTTAAAGACCAACGTCAATTCGTCGGGTGCCTGAACGTCTTTGACGGCGGCGATATAGAAGGCGCAGCGGCACTTGTTCGCAGGATCCTTCTGCCGATCGAAATTCGCCTTGTACGCTTCGGCGTTGAACGGCGTGCCATCGTGGAACTTGACGCCGGGACGCAGCTTGAAGGTCCAGGTCTTGAAGTCCTCCGAATGAGACCAGGACAGTGCGAGCTTGGGCTGCGGCTTGCCGTTGGCGTCGAGCGTGGTGAGCGTATCGAACAGCGCGGATGACGCGGTCAGTGCCGCGGTGTCGTAGACGCCGACCTTCAGCGGATCGAAACCGGGAATGTCGAGCTCAAGGCCGACCGTGATGCTTCCGCCGGGCTTCTGCGCGCTGGCGGGCATGGCCGACAACGCCACACCAAATCCCGCCACAAGAAATATTCGCGCAAGCGCGCTCGAACGGATCGCCGCTTTCATTGATGTTCCCTCCCCATGTGTCGTCCGTCCGGTATTCCGGATCGTGATCGCTGCGGTAAGATTGTCTGGAATCGCCGTCGCGGGCAAGGACGTTCGCAACCCGCGGATGAAACGCCGCAGGTTGATGTTTCGCTGTGCGGACCGCGCTGTCAGCCGCGCGCGGCGGCCGCCGCTTTTCCGGCAAAGGCTGCGATTTCATCTTCCGACAGGCCGGTCTCCTTCAGATAGGCGCGCGTGTGTTCGCCGAGCGTCGATATGCGCCGCGCCGCCGACACTTTGGCGCCCGACATGCGGAACGGCAGGTTGAGCACCTTGAAGGTGCCGCCGCCGTCCTCGACCTCGGCCAGCGCGCCGCGATGGGCAATCTGCGGATCGCGCAGCGCCTCGGCGACGGTGCGATAGGCCGATGAGGGAACGCCGTGGGCATTGAGCGCCGCGAGGCATTGCGCCGTCGTCACAGTGCGCGACCACGCCTCGACCCCTTCAATCAGGCTCACCCAGTTTTCCCGGCGGTCGGAATATTTCGCAAAGCGCGGATCGCTCACCCACTCCGGGTGTCCGATCACCTGCATCAGGCTCTGAAAAGTTTTCTCGCTGGCGATCGCCATCATCACATAGCCGTCGGTCGTCTCGATCGGGCCGAACATCGGCCGCTGCGTCGGCTTCACCTCGAATTGCGACCACTGCAATTCGTTCAGCGTGAGGCTCAGCATGGATTCCAGCATCGAGACGTCGATATGCTGGCCCTGCCCGGTCGCGTTGCGCTGATACAGCGCCGCCGAGATGGCGCCGAACGCATAGACGCCGGTGAGCACGTCGGCATGATAGATGCCGCAATAGTCCGGCCGGCTGCGTCCCGGCTGGTAGGCCAGATGCGCCATCTCGTAGCCGGAGGCCGCATGAATCACCGGCGCATAGGCCGGCAGTTCCGCCGACGGCCCGGTCTGGCCGTATCCGGAGATCGAGCAATAGATCAGCTTCGGGTTGACCTCATGCAGCGAGGCATGATCGAGCTTCAATCGCCGCATCACACCGGGCCGGAAATTCTCCACCAGCACGTCCGCGGTCGCGACCAGCCGGCGGACCGCCTCCAATCCCATGGGCGACTTCAGATCCAGGACCAGGCTGTTCTTGCCGACATTGAGCTGGCCGAAGACGGTAGAGCTGTTATTCCGCACCGGCGGACGGGTCCGCATCGTCTCGCCTTCCTCGGTCTCGATCTTGATGACCTCCGCTCCCATATCGGCGAGCATTCGTGTACAATGGGGTCCGGCAATCGTGGTTGAGAAATCGAGAACCCGCAGGCCGGTAAAGCTGCCTGTCAAATTCCTCTGATCATTGCCGGCTATGGTCATCGCGTGAAACTCCCCGGCCTTTGCGGCCATTGGTTTTGGTTGGCGGCCGAGACCCTAAATTGTGCGGCGGCGACAGGAAAGTAGTTCGCCTAGGAACGACAGCCCGCAAAGCGCGTTACAATGGGTAAGGAAGTTGGACCCATTCTTGCATCAGTAGCATTGCGGCAGGTACGAGGACGCTTGTCTTGAAGGTCTTGTTCGTCACCACTGAAATGGATGATTTTGTCCGGGTGGGCGGTCTCGCCGCCGTCTCCGCCGCACTGCCCCGGGCGCTGCGCCGCTGGAGTGACGTCCGGATCATGCTGCCCGGTTACCGGGATATCATCGAACAGTTCACCCATATTGAAATCGTTGGGGAATGTCCCGCTCTGGCGGAGATGCCGGCTTGCTCGCTCGGGCGGGCATCGACCAAGGATGGCCTACCGGTTTACGTCCTGCTCTGCCCGCAGCTGTACGACCGACCGGGCAACCCTTATGGCGATGAATCGGGTCGCGACTGGCCAGACAACGACGTCAGGTTCGGCCGGTTTGCATCGGCCGCCGCCGAACTCGCCGCAGGCACTTTGGACAAGAATTGGGCAGCCGACCTGGTCCATGCCAACGACTGGCAGGCCGCGCTGGCGCCGGCCTATCTGGCTTGGCGCGGCTCAAAGGTTCCCTCGATCCTGACCATCCACAACCTCGCCTATCAGGGGCTGTTCCCGCCGGACTCGCTGCGCCGGATCGGAGCGCCCGAAAGTTCCTTCCATATCGATGGGCTCGAGTTCTACGACCACGTATCGTTCCTCAAGGGCGGCCTCGTCTACGCCTCGCACCTGACCACCGTCAGCGCTACCTACGCGAGAGAGATCACGACGCGCGAACTCGGCTGCGGGCTTGAAGGCCTGCTGCAGCGCCGCTCGAACGCCGCGCAACTGACCGGGATTTTGAACGGCATCGACGAAAGCTGGGATCCCAGCGCCTGTGCCCAACTGGCGCAGACCTTTGCCCCCGGCGACTGGGAGGGCAAGCAGGCGAACGCCGACTACGTTCGCAAGCAGTTCGGACTGGCGCTGTCGCGCGGTCCGCTGTTCGGACTGGTCGCCCGTCTGGTGCACCAGAAGGGCGTCGACATCGTGCTATCGGCGGCTGACGAAATCATCGAGGCCGGCGGACAGATCGTGGTGACCGGCAGCGGCGAGGCCCAGATCGAACAAGCGCTGGTCGATGCGCACCGCCGCAGGCCGGACGCGTTCGGCGTCACCATCGGCTTCAACGACGCCCAGGCGCGGCGGATTTTTGCCGGCAGCGATTTCACGCTGATGCCATCGCGGTTCGAACCGTGCGGGCTGAGCCAGATGTATGCGCAACGGTTCGGGTCGCTGCCGATCGGTCATCAGACCGGCGGGCTGGCGGAAACCATCAAGGACGGCGAAACCGGTTTCCTGTTTTCGCAACCGTCGGCGGAAATCTTTCCTCGGCGGCGTCAGGCGCGCGTTCGATGCGTTCGGCGCCAAGGACCGCCTCGACACGATGCGGCGCAGCGCCATGGCGCGGTCGTTTAGCTGGGATCTGTCGGCCGCCTGCTACAGCGCGCTGTATCGCAAGACGATCGCGCCTTCTGTCATCGCTTGATTGACTGGCAATGAGGGCGCCGTTGAACGCGCCCTACTCCACCCGCCGGGTCTCCGGCATGAACAGCCAGATCACCATCAGGCCTACAGCTGCGACCCCTGCCAGTCCGATGAAGGCTGTGCTGCTGCCAAACGTGTCGCTGATATAGCCTGCCAGCACCGTACTCAGCGACGCGCCAATGCCGGTCGCGGTCCCGACGATGCCTTGCGCCAGATTGAAGTGGCCGCTGCCGAAGGCGACATCGGCCACGATCAGGGGCACCATGACACTGAGCACCGCCGCGGTGACGCCGTCGAACACCTGCACCGCGACCAGAAGATAGGGATCGCTCACCACCGCAAACAGCAGGCCGCGGATCGCCAGTGCGCCGAACGCCAGCAGCAGCAGCGGCCGCCTGCCCCAGGCTTGCGCCTTGCGGCCGACCGAGGGCGAGGCCAGCGCAACGATGGCCTGCGGCACGATGATACAGGCCGCAATCAGCACCGGCGCCCATTGGCTCGACCGCGTGGTGACGACGCCCGCCATCAGCGGCAGCATCGCGGCGTTGGCGAGCTGAAACAGCATCACGCCGCCGGCAAAGATCAGCAGCGGGCGCTGGCGCAGCAGATGGAATACGCTGGTGGCTTCCTTATCGGGAACCTCGCGCACGACGGCACCGTGGCTTTGCGCCACGTCGATTTCCCTCTCGCGAATCCGGGAGAGCGCCAGCAATGTCGGGATCGCGAGCATGAAAGTCACGATAAACACCGCCTGGTTCGACACCAAGTAACCGGTCGCGCCCATCAGCGCCGCCGCCGAGCCGTTGCCGAGCGATGCAAAGCGGGCGTTGCGCCCAAGCCGCTCTCCCATCGCGAGCGGTCCGACCAGGCCAAGACTGATCGCCGCGATCGCCGGACCCAGCACGCAGCTCGCCAGCGCATGCAGAATGGCGGCCGCCGTCACCACCGGAAAGATCGGCCATAACGCATAGGCCAGCGCGGCGCAGCCGATCGCGGCGACCGCCAGGCCCGCCACCAGCCGCTCCGAACGCGCGGCATCGACGATCGCACCGCCCGGCATCTGCCCGAGCAGGCCGATGATACCGCCGATCGACAGCACGAAGCCGATCTCGACCTGCGTCCATTTCTGCGTGGTGAGATAGACCGCAATGAACGGACCGAAGCCGGTCTGAACGTCGGCGAGAAAGAAGATGAACCAGTCGAGGCCGCGCTGGCTTTCCCGCGACGGTTTTGGCTTGCCGCCAGGCGCGGGCGGCAGCGGCACGATATTGCCTTGCCCGGCGGATCGCCCGTGGCGACCGTCGTCAATCCGATTGAACGATGGGGATGGACGGGCGACCAGGCTGCGCTCCTCATTTGTTGGTGTGATCTTTGGGCAAACGCTTCGCGTTCGTCCCGATGAAACCCGGTACTCGATCTTCCGGATTGTGCTTATTTATCGAAATCCCAAGGCTGCAGACGACCGGCCGCACCGAGCACGATGACCGGCGCGTCCTCCTTGTATTCGGGCGCCGCCGAGACCTGCGCCTTGGTCAGCTCGAGCGTGATGCTGTCACGCTTGCTGGAGACGCCGCCGAAACGCAGCGCGCTCCACTCGACAACGATCTTCCGGCTGCCGACGCCAAGGAAACCGCCGAAATCGATCACCGCGGCGCGCACACTGCCCTCACGGTCCACTATTGCATCGACGATGCGTCCCATATCTTCGTTCGCCGCGCTGCGAACTTCGCGGCCCAGAATGCCGTGGGCATCCTTTGCGCCTATGACGGTAACCGACGGCGGCGGCGCGGGTTCCTTTGCTGCGTCAGGCGCTGCGGTGCGGCTACCCTGTGTCGCGCCGGTGTCGTCCGCCGCTGAAGCCGCCGGGCCGCCGGCCAATCCAGCGATCAGAAACAGGATGAGAATACCTATGCGCATATGGCCTCCTGACTTTACATGGATGAGCCGCGCATGGCTCCTGGAGCATGATCCGGAAAAGTGGGTACCGGTTGTCCGAAAAGATCATGCTCAAATCAACCGATGGAGCGGGATGACGTTTCGAAGAAAAGTCATCCCGCTCTAATGCGTCAATACGATCGACACCTGAATCTGGCCGCGCGTTCGCACCACCTCGAGCGATACTTCATCGCCGTGACGGCGAACCCTCAAGTCGACGCTGGAAGGCCCGAGCCGCAGGTCGCGCAACAGCACTTCGTTGAGGAAGTCAGGCAGGTGCGGATCGCGCAGACGGATCTCGCCGCGCGCGGCATCGAATTCGAGACCGAGGGCTGCTTCCAGCAGGCTGAACGGCGTCGCGCTGGCCCAGGCCTGTGGCGCGCAGGCGACCGGATAAAGCACCGGTCCACGCCGCCTTTCGCGACGGAATCCGCAAAACAATTCCGGCAGCCGCCGCAGGTCCATGTAGCTGGCGGTGTCGAACAGACCCCTGAACAGATGCGCCACCGAATGCTTGAGGCCGTAGCGCGCGAAGCCGAGCGCGATCAGCGCATTGTCGTGCGGCCAGATCGATCCATCGTGATAGGACATCGGGTTGTAACGGGCTTCGCCGCTCGCCACGGTGCGGATGCCCCATCCCGAAAAGAATTTATGGCTCATCAGATCGGCCGCGACCCGCCGCGCCCGATCGGTCCGGACGATGCCAGTGAAGAGAAGCTGACCGGCATTCGAGGTTCGCACCTTGCACGGCCGCTTGGCGCCGTCGAGCGCGAGCGCGTAAGTGCCGAGCTCCTCGCACCAGAACGCTTCCTCGAAACGCTCGGCCAGGAGTAGCGCTGCGGATTCGAGCTGCGCCGCCTGCTCGATCAATCCCAGGCGCCGGGCGCAGCGCGCCGCCAGCCGCTTGCCGGCAAAGACGTATCCCTGAACCTCCGCCAGCGCGATGTAGCCCTCGGCGAGTTGTCCATCGGCATGGAAGATCGCGTCGAAGGAATCCTTCCAGCCCTGGTTGGCGAGCCCCTGCTCGGTGGCGCGCTGATATTCGACGAAACCGTCCTTGTCGGGATCGCCGGGACCGTCGATCCACTGCAGCGCCGCCTCGATCGCCGGCCACAACTCGGCCAGCGTTTCGTCGTCGCCGGTGCGTTCGACATAGAGGCCGGCCAGCAGGACGAACAGCGCGGTCGAATCGACGCTGCCGTAGTACTGCGCGAACGGCACCTCGCGCAGTGCGGCCATCTCGCCGCCGCGCATCTCGTGCAGGATCTTGCCGGGCTCGGCGTCGGCGAGCGGGTCCGTGGTCTTGGCCTGGAAGAAGGCGAGCCGCCGCAGCACGCCCTGGGCAATGCGCGGATCGACCCACAGCATCTGCAGCGCGGTGATCAATCCGTCGCGGCCGAACGTGGTCGAATACCAGGGAATGCCGGCGTAGGGGTATCGCCCCTGCGGCGTTTCCGTCATCAGCATGTTGAGGTCGGCCATCGCCTGGCACAGCACCTCATTGAAGATATCGTTCGACGTCTCGATGCTGGCCGCGCCCGCCGTCGAGCGCCGCATCTCGCGACGGTGTGCCAACAGGCCGCGGAAGAACGGCGGCGGCTTCTGCATGATCGGCTTGTTGCAGGATACCGCGACGAAAATTGCGGTCGCTTCCTTCGGCTCCAGGTCGAAATGAAAGGTCGCCGAGTGGGTGGCGAGCCGGGTCGGCCGCGGCTCGAAATGCAGGGCGGTAATGCGGACCTGACCGTCGAGCCCGTTATATTCCAGCACGACGTCGGCCGGGCCGAGCAACCGGCTGGAGCCTACTCCCCGGCGCGGCCGGCGCTCGCCGCGCACCTCGAACAAATCGGCGAAGTCATTGTCGAACAGCAGCGTCAGGTCGAAGCTCGCCTGCCCGTCGCCGTGATTTTGCAGAGCGATGCGCTGATAGGCCGTACCGCGCCACAGGAAAATCGACCGCACGATGTGCAGCGTATCCTTCTGCAACGCCAGCCTGCCGTTGCGGTACACGTCGGAATTGGTGAGGTCGACGGTCAGCGCCGAATTGTCGTCGCGCAGATTGGAGCCGAGCAACAGCGGCTGGACCTCGTCGAGCACCATCTCCAGCCGGGCGAGATAGCGCGTATCGGCATTGAACAGGCCATCGGGCCCACCGGCGGAGGCGCCGATATCACCGTGGCTGTCCAGCACGATAAAGGTGTCGTCGTGCTTGAGCGAGCGGCGCTGCCGCGTCGCCGGGCCCGTCATCGGAATGTAGAACGGCGATTCCGCGACGTGTTCGGCAGCCTCAATGGTGATCAGTTGAGTGACTTCCGCCGTCATTTGGACCTCAAGCGATTTTCTCGCGTTGCGATGGACGCATCGGGACGCAAACGCTACTGCCGCGGATCAGGCCGCATGACTGGCGAGGCGGCCCATTTCGCGCGCGACGAGTTCGCGGTACGGGCCCCTTCCCTGCACGAGGATATCCGGCGGTCCGTCCTCGATGATCCGACCACCCTGCAGCACCACCACGCGGTCGAAATTGCGCAAGGTGGCGAGACGATGGGCGATCGCGATCACAGTGCGCCCACGCATCAGCCGTGACAAGGCCTCGCGGATCGCCTCTTCGGAATCGCTGTCGAGCGCGGCAGTCGCTTCATCCAGCAACAGGATCGGCGCGTCCTTGAGGAAGGCCCGCGCGATGGCGATCCGCTGCCGCTGCCCGCCGGAGACCTTGATCCCGCGATCGCCGACCATGGTGTCCATGCCCTCGGGAAGGTTTTCGATGAAATCGCAGCGCGCCGCGATCGCCGCGCGCAGCACCTCGTCATCGGTCGCATTCGGCCGCCCATAGCGAATGTTTTCCATGATCGAGCGGTGGAACAGCGAGATGTCCTGCGGCACCACGGAGATCGCCTCGCGCAGGCTTTGCTGCGTCACCCGCGAAATATCCTGGCCGTCGATCGTGACGCTGCCGCGCTGGAGATCGTAGAACCGCTGCAGCAGCGCGAACAAACTGGATTTTCCGCCGCCGGAATGCCCGACCAGCCCGACCCGTTGTCCCGGCTGAATGCGCAACGAGAACTTGTCGAACACCTGTGCGCCGCCGGGATAGTGGAACGCGACGTTGTTGAAGGCGACTGCCGCGCCGCTGCGGATCAGCGGCTCGGCCTCGGGATGGTCCTTCAACTCGTGCGGCAGCAACAGGGTCGCGACCGCTTCGGTCAGGCGGGCGACGTGCTGGGTCACGTCGACCAGTGCCACCGCAAGGTCGCGCGTTGCGCTCAGGATCGAAAGCCCGAGCGTGCAGACCAGCACGACGTCGCCGGTGGTCGCTGCGCCTTGCTGCCAGAGCGTGATGGCCCAGGCCAGCAGCGCGATCGTCAATACGATCGTCACGACGGCGTGAAGCAGCCGCAGCTTCTCAAGATAGCGCAGGCTGCGGCCCCGGGCGTCGAGTTCCCGCTCGACGGTGGCGTCGAAGCGGTCATGTTCGTAGCTGAGGCCGCAGAATGCGCGGACCAGCGGCAGGTTGCTGATGACGTCGACCATCTCGCCGTCCACCGCAGCCGCCTTGTCGGCGAATTCGTCATGCAGCGGCTTGCCCGCCGCAGCGAGGCGGAACATCGCCATCAGCATGATACAAGCGATCACGATCAGCCCCGCGGACATCGTCAGGCTCACGGTTCCGATCAGCAGGATTGCCGAAACGGTCGCGATGCACGGCGGCAGCACGTTCCAGACGAACATGTTCTCGACCGTGAACACCGCGTTGGATGTTGCGGTGATACGGCTGGTCAGCATGCCCGGCAGGCGATCGGAGAAATAGCTGGGGGCGTGACCGGTCAGATGGCGGAACATGTCGCGGCGGAGATCGCCGGTGACGCCGACGAAGGTGAAGCTCGCCGTCCAGCTCGCGACCCGCCACAAGAGATTATCTGCCGCAATCAGCAGCATGAGAAAACCGAATGCCAGCCATACGCCGTTGGCGTGCGACGAACCGGCTGTCAGGCTGTCGACCAGATTCTTCACGCCATATTGCGTGCCCACCGAGCAGGCAACTGCTGCCGCAACAGCAGACAAGATGACCAAATGGGCCGCACGACGTCGGCGCATATAGCGCAGCACAAATGAAAACGGACGTCGCACATAGCCTGAAAGATTATCCATGAGTTCCGCAAACCTGTTGAGAGTGAACGAGAATCCCTATCGCGTATCGCACACGATGACGTGAAGAATGCCGCTTCGGGTTTCGGTGTGCGTGGCCATCACCGCGCAACAATTCTGCAGCATCGAGACGGCCTTAAATCTGTTCGTGTCAGATGGCATCAGCAAGACAGCCGTGTGGAGGAAGCAAGATGACCTGACCAGAGGAACTTCGCAGATGCGGGAACGTTCCCGCTATGACATGCCGGTGTCGACTATGGGCTGAGGGCTTCGTTCAACCATCATTCAAAGTTCAAACAAGGAGACGCAAATATGCGCATCGCGCAGGTCGCCCCGCTGACGGAGGCTGTCCCCCCCAAATTGTACGGCGGCACCGAGCGGGTGGTGCACTGGCTAACCGAGGAACTTGTAGCATTGGGCCACGATGTCACGCTGTTTGCCAGTGGCGATTCACGCACCTCGGCGAAACTCGATGCAACCTGGCCGAAAGCGCTGCGTCTCGACGGTTCAGTGCGTGATCCCAATGCACTGCATATGGTGATGCTGGAGCGTGTGCGGCAAAAATGCGACGATGAAGAGTTCGATTTTCTGCACTTTCACCTCGACTACTACCCATTCTCGCTGTTCTACCGGCAGCCGACGCCGTTCCTGACCACCCTGCATGGCAGACTCGACCTGCCGGAGCATCAGCCGGTATTCAACACCTTCTCCAAGGTTCCGGTGATCTCGATCTCGGACTCGCAGCGCCGGCCGGTGCCAAAAGCCAACTGGGTGCGCACCATTCACCATGGATTGCCGGAGAACTTGCTGACGCCGAAGTCGGTGCAGCCGTCCTATCTTGCGGTGCTCGGGCGGATTGCGCCGGAAAAGGGCGTGGATCGCGCCATCCGGATCGCCGCACGATGCGGCATTCCGCTCAAGATCGCGGCCAAGGTCGATCGCGCCGATCAGGAATATTACGACGAGGTGATCTCGCCGCTCATCAAGGCCAATCCGCTGGTGGAATTTATCGGCGAGATCGGCGATCACGAAAAATCCGATTTCCTCAGTGGCGCGATCGGCCTTCTGCTGCCGATCGACTGGCCGGAGCCATTCGGCCTCGTGATGATCGAAGCCATGGCCTGCGGCACGCCCGTGCTCGCCTATAACCGCGGGTCGGTCCCGGAGATCGTCGACCCCGGTCTCACCGGCTTCGTCGTGGAAGACGAGACCAGCGCCGCTGCGGTGATGGACCGCCTTGCCGCGCTGGACCGGACCGCAATCCGCAAGCAGTTCGAAGCCCGATTCACCGCGCGTCGCATGGCGCTCGACTATCTTGCCGCCTATCGCAGCCTGATGGAAAAAGCCGAGCCGCGGATCAAGCTCGTCAGCAGCGCGGAGTAGATTGCGGCACGCTCGCAACGACGGCAGACCGTAGGGTGGGCAAGCGAAGCGTGCCCACCCTTTCCTGGCAAGATCCCGGATACAAGGTGGGTACGGCGCTTACGCGCCTTCGCCCACCTTACGCGGTTATCAACTGACCATCGTCCGTTTCGGCTCGACGATCTCGAACATACGCGGAAACTCATCCATCAGCATCATCAACTCGCCGAGCCGCGCCGGATTGCCTGTCACCTTGACCTTGCCGGAAGCGACCGCTTCCGGAAACGTCGTTAGCTTGGCGATTACCTCGTCGAGCACGCCACGCGGCAGCGTAAAACCGGCGTCGGCATCGGCGGCTTGCACGCCCGTGGCATAGGTCAGCGCGCAGTTCTCAAGATTTAAGATGAACGTCTCATTCGTGTCGGTAAAATTCCAGTTCAGCACGATACGCTTGCCTTCGGCCTTGGGGCCGTTGAGGCGCACGCCGAGCACGTCCCATAGCTGTTCGGTACGGAGCGCCGCCAACGTTTCGCGCGGCATTGTCGAGCGCGGCGGCGCCTTGGGCATGCCCTGTCGCAATTCCTGCGCGCCGAACAGATAGGCGTTGCGCCAGGTCGAACTTTCGGAAGCATAGCCGAGCTGCTCGAACGTATCGGCGAGCATCGCGCGCGCGGCCTGGTTGTCGGGCTCGGCGAACACCAGATGGCTCACGGCCTGCGCGACGAAGCGGAATTCGCCCTTGGCAAAATCCCCTGCCGCACGCGCGAGGATCGCATCCGCGCCGCCCATATACTCGACATACTTCCTGCCTGATTCCACCGGCGGCAGCGGATCAAGGTTGACCGGATTGGCGTCGTACCAACCGAGATATTTTTGGTAGATCGCTTTCACATTGTGCCGGATGTGGCCGTAATAGCCGCGGCCATGCCAGGCGCCCTCGAGGCTCGCCGGCAAGCGGATGGCTTCCGCGATTTCGGCCGCGGTGAGCCCATGGTTCATCAGGCGGATGGTCTGGTCATGCGCAAACTTATAGAGATCGCGCTGCTGGCGGATCATGGTGTCGATCCGCTCATGCCCCCATACCGGCCAGTGATGCTGGCCGCACATCGCATCCGCCTTGCCGCCCCACATCTGCAAGGCTTCGCCGAGATATTTTGACCACGCCAGTGCGTCGCGCACATCGGCGCCGCGGAACGGCAGCAAATTGTGGAAATTATGCGTGCAGTTCTCCGCCAGATTCAGAAGCTTGTAGCGCGGGATGAAGAAATGCATTTCCGCCGGGGCTTCGCTGTTCGGCGCCATCTGGAATTCGAACTCCACGCCGTCGATGGTTCTGATGTCGCCGGTCGCGATGATGAGATCCGTCGGACGCAGCAGCGCGACTGCGCCAGCCGCCATGGTCTTGCCGAGCCCGCAATCGACCTGCCCGCGCACGCCCTTGGCGAGGAACGGCCCGAACTGATATTGCGCGCGGCGCAGCATCGCCGGCCCCGCGATGATGTTTTCGGAGACCGCATGCTCCATGAACAGATTGGGCGCGATGATCGGCACCTTGCCGCTCGCGAGCGTTTCGTCGTCGAGCACGCCGCGCGCGCCGCCCCAATGGTCCGTGTGGGTATGGGTGAAGATGACGGCGGCCACCGGCCGCTTGCCGCGGTGCTGGAAGTAAAGCTCCATCGCGGCCCGCGCGCCCTCGATCGAGGTCAGCGTATCCACCACGATGACGCCGCTGTCGCCCTCGATCAGCGTCATGTTGGCGATGTCGAGCCCGCGCACCTGGTAGACGCCGGGCACCACTTCGAACAGGCCATGATGCATGTTGAGCCGCGACTGCCGCCACAGGCTGGGATCGACGGTCGGCGGCGCCTGCTCGGCGGAGAGGAAGCCGTAAGGCTCCAGGCTCCAGACCACCCGGCCCTGCGGCGACATGATCTTCGCGTTCTCCACGGTGCCGAGAAAACCGCGCGCGGCGTCGTCGAAATCCCTGACATCGGAGAACGGCAGCGCCTTCAACGTCGCCGCATGCTGTGCGATGACAGAGGCCGAAGCCTCCTTCGGTGTTTCCGTTGTGGCCGGTTGGCTCATTGTTGTGTACTCCCTTGCGCAAACAAAAATCGGAACGACGTCAGCGGAACTGCAACCCCTCGAACTGGCCGCTGCTGCGCCATCCGTCGATATATTTGAAATAGGCCATGGGTCCTGCCGGATGACCGACATTGAGCTTGGCCGCCGGACCGGGCTCGCGCCCTTCATTGTTGTAATAGCCGGGCGTGCAGTCGGGCGAGCCGATCATGCGGCCGGCGCCGGTCAGCAGCAGTTCGACCCAGCTATCCTCGGCTTCCTTGCTGACTTCGATCTCCTTGAAGCCATTCGCCTGCGCATGCCGAACCATCAGCGCAATGGTCTTCGCGGCCTCGGTCAGGTTATGCGGCACGTTGGAGATGAGATTGGCGCCCTGCGTCGGCTGCACGAAGAATGCGTTGGGAAAGCCATGGACGTGGATGCCGTGCTTGGTGCGCATGCCTGAAGCCCAATGCTCCGACAGCTTGACGCCACCACGGCCGGTCAGATCGAAGCCGGCGCGCCGCTTGTATTCTGTGCCGACCTCGAACCCGGAGGCGTAGATGATGCAGTCGAGTTGGTACTCTTTCCCCGCGACAACAACACCGTTCTCGGTGATGCGCTCGATACCCTTGCCGTCCGTATCGACGAGCTGCGTGCCCGGCGTATTGAAGGCCTGCAGATAGGCGTCATGGAAGCACGGCCGCTTGCAGAGCTGGCGATACCAGGCTTTCAGCTTCGCCGCCGTCTCGCGGTCGCTGACGATCGCATCGACCCGGGCGCGGATTTCCTCCATCTTCTCGAAATCGGAATCCTCGAACGCCGCCAGCATGTTCGGCGGGGTGCGCTGCTCTCGCGGCAGGTCCATGATTTTTGCGCGAATGCGCCGTGACAGATCGGTCCAGCCGTCCTGCACCAGATCTTCTTCCGCGGAGCCGCCGGCCTGGTTCGCCGTGAAATTCTCCAGCCAGCGCTGCTGCCAGCCTGATGTCGCGATCCCTGCAAACCATTCCGGATCGATCGGCGCGTTGGCTCTGATGTCGACGGAGGATGGCGTGCGCTGGAAGACGTGGAGCTCCTTGCAGGCGCGGGCGAGATGCGGCACGCATTGCACGGAAGTGGCGCCGGTGCCGATGATGCCGACGCGCTTGTCGGCCAGTTTTTCCATCAGCGCGCCCGACGGGCTGCCGCCGGTGTAATCGTAATCCCAACGGCTGGTGTGGAACGAGTGCCCCTTGAAGGCCTCGATACCTTCGATGCCGGGCAGCTTGGGCACATGCAGCGGTCCGGTGCCCATGCCGACAAACTGCGCGGTGAAGGCATCGCCGCGATTGGTGCGGATGGTCCAGTGCGATTTTGCTTCGTCCCAGTCGAGGCTCACGACCTCGGTGTGGAATAGTGCGTTGTCGTAGAGGCCATATTGTTTGCCGATGCGCTGGCAGTGCGCGAGGATTTCCGGCGCGTGCGCATATTTCTCCGATGGCATGTGGCCGGTTTCTTCGAGCAGCGGCATGTAGACCATCGACGCGGTATCGCATTGCGCGCCCGGATACCTGTTCCAGTACCAGGTACCGCCGAAGTCGCCGCCCTTCTCGATGATGCGGACATCCCTGATACCGGCCTCCGACAAGCGGCCGGCGGTGGCGAGCCCGGCAAAGCCGCCGCCGATAAAGGCGAAAGTGACGTGGTCGGTTTTCGGATCACGCGGGGTCACCGGCGTATAGGGATCGTCGAGATAATGCGCGAGCTGCCCCGCGACGCGGAGATACTGGTCATTGCCATCAGCGCGCAGTCGCTTGTTGCGCTCCTCCAGATACTTTTGGCGCAGCCGCTCCTTGTCGACCGCGGGGCTTTGCGAAGCCTTTGCTTGTTCAGTCATCGTCATCCGAGCGCCTTTCAGAAAATTGCGAGCGTGCCTGTCATTACCACCGCTCAGGACGGATGTGCGGACAGATAGGGCGAGTTTGCAATCGACCAGGACGGCATCGGCTCCATGCGAAAGATCTGCCGCAGATGGACTTCATCGGGGCCGTCGCCGATGCGCAGCAGGCGTCCCCAGGCCAGCGCCTGATGGATCGGCGTATCGTCGGAGCCGCCCATCGCGCCGAATACCTGCATGGCGCGGTCGGCGATCCGCTGCAGCATCGCCGGCACCGCCACCTTGATCAGCGAGACGTCGCGCCAGGCGTCCTGGTGGCCGGCCTGATCCAGCCGCCACGCGCAGCGATAGGCCAACAGGCGCGCCTGTTCGAGCTCGACACGGGATTCGGCGATCCAGCGTTGCACGGTGTCGTACTGGATCACGGTGCGGCCGAAGGCGGAGCGCTCCGACGAGCGCACCATCATCAGTTCGATCAGGAGCTCGCAGAGCCCGATCGAGCGCATGCAATGATGGATGCGGGCCGGCCCCAGCCGGATTTGCGCGACCTTGAAGCCTTCGCCCTCGGCGCCGAGCAAATTGGCGCGGGGCACGCGAACGTTATCGAAGGCGAGTTCGCCGATGGGCGCGACGTGGTCCTCACATCCCATCCAGCGCAGCCGCCGCACCAGGCGGACGCCTGGCGTCTCCATCGGCACGATGATGCAGGAATGGCGGCCGGTGCGGTCGGCACCGGAATCGGTCACGCCCATCACGATCAGGAAGCTGCATCGCGGATGCGCTGCGCCGGTGATGAACCATTTTCGTCCGTTGATGACGTAGTCGTCACCGTCGCGGACCATGCGCGTGGCGATGTTGGTGGCATCGGATGAAGCCACGTCAGGTTCGGTCATGCCGAAGGCCGAGCGGGTTCTGGCCTCCAGCAGCGGCTGCAGCCAGCGCGCTTTCTGTTCAGAAGTGGCGCAATTCTGCAGCGCGATCATGTTGGGCACGTCGGGCGCCTGACAGTTGAAGACCTCAGGCGCCCAGAACAGCCGGCCCATGATTTCAGCCAATGGCGCATATTCGAGATTGGAAAGCCGGGTGCCGGGCTCGTCGTCGGCCAGTTCGGGAAGGCCGAGATTCCACAGCCCCGCTGCCCTCGCCTTGCGCTGCAGGTCGCCCATAAAGGGCGCGGCCTCGCCCTTGGCAGCGTGAGCAAGCCAGGCGCGGTGGCGCGGCAGCACCTCGTGGTCGAAGAAGGCCTGCAGCTTCTCCAGCCATGCTTCCGATCGACCGGAAAGATCGAAATCCATGTCGCCTCCCGCGCTAGGTGGTGGTGGTTTTTCTTGAACCCTAAGCGTATATCGACACGATTTTCAAATACATTTCGTTATATTGACAGAATTCCGCATTTTGGCCAATACTTGACCATGGATCCCTCAGCAGCAGCAGCAGCAGCAGCAGCGCCAAGGCGACGGACGACCATGCCGATCCGTCCTTTGCGACCACGCTGGCGCATGGGCTCGATGTGCTGGCGGCGTTCCGCAATCGCAGCGGCTCGCTGTCGAATGCTGATCTCGCGCTGCATACCGGCCTGTCGCGGCCGACCGTATCGCGGTTGACCTACACACTGGCGCAACTCGGCTATCTCAAACGCGACGCCAAGGGACGGTTCCAGCTTGGGCTCGGCATACTGGCGGCCGCCTATCCGGTGCTGTCGGCGCTAAAAGTCCGGCAACTGGCGCGACCATTGATGCGCGACTTTGCGGCCTATACCGGCGGCACGGTTTCGATCGCGATGCCGTTCGGGCTCGACTTCATCTATGTCGAAACGCTGCGCACCACCGATGCCGTGACGCATTTGCCGGATGTCGGCTTTGCCAGTTCGCTGGCGCCCACAGCGGTCGGCCGCGCCCTGTTGTCGTTGTTCACCAAAGAAGAGCTCGACGCCTATGTGGCTGGTGTGAGGGCCGAGCGTCCGGAAGAAGCCGACTATGTGCAGGCTCGAACGCTGCCCGATGTCGAGCTTTGCAAAGAGCGCGGCTTTGCGATTTCGCTCGGCGAATGGCGGCGCGAGATCTTTGGTGTTGCCGCGCCGCTGTACCGCACGGCCTCCGGCGACTGTCTTTCCGTCAATTGCGGCATCCCTTCATTTCGTTTCAACGCCGAACAGATCGAGCGCGAATGTGCGCCGCGCATGCTGGGCCTGGCGCGCAGCATCCGCTCGCTGGTGGCGAACGACTGAATACCCCCGATAGAGGGGCAAAGGCGCGTCGCTCGACCGGTGCGCACATGTATGGGGAAGGAAGAATGAGCCGGATCAAAACCGTGCAGGGCCTCGCCATGAGCTTTGCTTTAGGCGCGGGCCTGCTGCTCGCCGATGCCGCGCAGGCGCAGAGCAATTACCCGAACCGCCCGATCCGCGTCATCGTGCCCTACCCCGCCGGCGGCATCGTCGACATCGTCGCGCGCGCCGTGACCGAACAGGTCGGCCGCGACTGGAAACATACCGTCATCGTCGAGGCGCGGCCGGGCGGCAACAGCAATATCGGCACATCAGCGGTGGCGCGCAGCGAATTGGATGGTTACACGTGGCTGGTCACCGGCCCGGCGGCGCTGGTAAACCCGACGCTCTACAAGGACGCCGGCTGGGACGCGCTGAAGGACCTCAGGTGCGTCGGCCTCGCGGTCTGGAATCAAAGCGTGGCGCTGGTCCATCCATCAATGCCGGCCGGCACCATCAAGGAATTCGTCGAAATCGCGCGCAAGAAGCCGGGCGAACTGAACTTCGGAAACCCCGGGACAGGCTCCTCGATCGACCTGAGCGCGCAAAAACTGTTTCAGGCCGCCGGCATCAAGCTCACCAATGTCGGCTACAAAGGCCAGCCGCAGGCCCTGATCGACCTGATGACGAACCTGATGCATTTCGAGATCGTCTCACTCGAACTGGCGTTGCCGCACATCAAGGCGGGCAGCGTCAAGCCGCTGGCGGTCATGACCGACAAACGCGTTGCCGACCTGCCCGACGTGCCAACGATTGCGGAAGCAGGATTTCCGGAGGCCACCTACGTGCCGTGGTATGGCATCTACGTTCCGGCGGGAACGCCTGATGCCATCGCCGAGAAGATCAACGACGGCATCAACAAGGCGCTGCAGAATCCGGAGATGCAGCGCCAGCTCGCCGTCGCCAACATTCCGGGCAAGCCGATGCCGCTCGCGGACCTCGCCGCGCTGATGAAGGCGGATCACGAGAAGCTGACGAAGGTAATCGCGACTTCGGGGATGGCGTTGCAGTAAGAAGGTGGACGCCAACTTCGCCGTGTCATTGCGAGGAGCGAGATTGTCAGAACTCGTCATTTCGGGATGGTCCGAAGGACCAGACCCGGAATCTCGAGATTCAGGGTGCGCAACTGCGCACCCTAGTTCGATGCTTCGCATCGCCCCGGAATGACACCGCTCAAGCCCCTACTTCTTCACCTTGCTGGCATCCATCTTGACTGTTCGTATCCAGCATCTTGACCGAAAACGCTGTGCTCACGTCAAACGGCTTTTCCATGCCGAGATAGGTCTGCACCAGCTCGTAGTCCTTTTTCATCCGCTCGGCGTCGATCCAACCCAGCGCCTTGGTCGTGGTAAATTCGTCGGTCATCAGGAACTTGATGCGCTCCCACTGGCGCTGCTGGTTTTCCTTGTCGAGACCCGAGGCCTGGTCGAGCAGCGCCTTGAGGCAGGGCGCGACGTCGGCGACGCAGGCGGCATAGGCCTTCTGGCTGATCTTGACGAATTCCTCGACCAGTTTCGGGTTCTTCTCCAGATACGCACCGTTGACGATCAGCGAGTTGCCGTAGGGATTGAGCCCGATATCCTTCCAGTTGACGTAGCCGAGGTCAGCGCCGAACTCGATCGCCTTGAGATCGTGCTCATTGTAGAAATCGCTGATGATATCCACCGTGTGGGCCTTCAGCGCCGCGATCTTGGCGGTCGGGCCGACATTGACGAAACTCACGGCGTCAGGCGCAATGCCGGCGGCCTTGGCGAAGGCCGGCCACATCACCCGCGAGGCGTCACCGGGCGGGTTGCCGATCTTGTGATTTGGAAAATCTTTCGGCCCGTTCACGCCGTAGCTCTTCAACCAGTAGAAGGTCTGCCCGGTATTGGCGTAGATGCTCATCAGCGCAACCACGTCGGCGCCCTTGCTCTTGGCCACCAGCATGGTCGCGAGATCGGCGATACCGAACGGCGAACCGCCGGAGCCTACCTTCAGCGAGGAAACGCCGGACCCCTTGCCGACCTCGATCGTCAGGTCGATGCCTGCCTTTTCGTACCAGCCTTGCGCCTTGGCGTAATAGAACGGCGAATGATCCGCCGTCGGCGTCCAGTTCAGGATCAGGTTGACAGCCTCGGCGGCCGCACTGGGCGCCGCCGGTAGCGCCAATGCAAGCGCCAATCCCGCAATTCGCAACCCCTTCATGGCAACCCTCCTCGTTTTGCAGCCGACCTTGTCGCCGCACGCCGGTGACGCTACCAATGCAACAAGGACCAGACGACTTGTCAACTATTTGGTTGGAAATGCCCAAAAAACGATCTGATGACATCAAGCCGCAGCGGCGCGATCCGGCCGCAACCCGCAAGAAACTGCTGACGGCGGCGCGGCGCGAATTCGCCGACAGCGGCCTTGCCGGGGCCCGGGTCGACGAGATCGCCGCGCGGGCGGGCGTCAACAAGCAGCTCGTCTATCATTATTTCGGCGACAAGGACGCGCTGTACCTGGCGGTATTAGAATGGGTCTACGAAGAAATCCGCGCCCAGGAGCGCAAGCTCAACCTCGAGGGATTGCCGCCCGAGCAGGCGATCAAGAAGCTGATCGAGAGCTCCTTCGACCACCTCGCCGCGCATCCCGACTTCATCGTGCTGCTGAACGACGAAAACCGCGGCGGCGCCCGCCATGTACGCGGCTCCCGCAAGCTGGAGGCGATGCATTCGCCGCTGGTCAGTCTGGTTTCGACCATCCTCGGCCAGGGCGTCAAGGCCGGCATATTCCGTAAAGGCATCAACCCGGTACATCTTTATATTTCGATTGCAGGCCTCAGCTATTTCTACTTTTCGAATACGCCGACCCTGTCGGCGATCTTCGGCAAGGACCTGTCCAGCCGGGCCGCCCGGCAGGCCCGCCGCAGGCACGTGGTCGATCTGGTGATGCATTCGCTGCGACCTTAATCAACCAGATGGTTGATTAGTGAGGAAGGCCGCGATAGATTGCCCTCGCGCGGCCGGGAGCCGGGCGCGTAGCCAAGGGAGCGCACGGTGTTCAGTGGTGACGGCGGATCGGCACGGTCTTTCGCGATCATCCTGATCGTGCATCTGGCCGTGATCGTGCTCTGGCAGGTGCTGGTCGACGCCTTCCAGGTGCCGAAATTCATCCTGCCCTCGCCGCTTGCAACCATCAAGACGCTGGCGTCGCCCAACTATGCGTGGCTTTCCAACCTCGCGGTGACGGCGGTCGAAATCCTCGGCGGGTTCTGCCTCGGCGCGCTGGTCGGCGTCATGCTGGCGGTCATGTTCACCTGGTCGCCGCTGATCAGCCTGTTGCTGCTGCCGCTGTTCGTGACGCTGAACATGATTCCGAAAGTGGCGCTCGGGCCCCTGTTCATCGTCTGGTTCTCGTACGGCATCTTCCCGAACATCCTGATCGCGTTTTCGATCTGCTTCTTCCCCATCCTGCTGACGACCGCCCGCGGGCTGAGCGAGGTCGAACCGGATCTGCTCGATCTCGTGAAATCGCTGCGCGGCTCACGCTGGACGCTGTTCCGGAAAATCCAGCTTCCCGGCGCGCTGCCTTACGTGTTCTCCGGGATGAAGGTCGGCGCGATCCTGGCGGTGGCCGGCGCCATCGTCGGCGAGTTCATCGCCTCCGAGCGCGGGCTCGGCTATCTCATGATCCAGGTGCAGTCCTCGCTCGATACGCCGGCGATGGTGATGGCCGTCGTGCTCCTGACACTGCTGGGCGTGGCGCTGTATGGGCTCGTGCTCGGCCTCGAGCGGATGTTCGTCGTCCGTGACATTCGCCTGCAATAAGAAGACAAGGAAGAAACATGCTGCTGACGCGCGAAAACCTGCCGCAGACGATTGCCGATATCGCAGCGCTCGACGACCTACTGTGCCGCCCGAGCCAGGAGCTGATCGACGATCTCCGCAAGGTCGACGGCGACATCATGATCCTGGGCGTCGCCGGCAAGATGGGGCCGACGCTGGCGGGCCTGGCCAAGGCCGCGGTTCCGGATCGCCGCGTCATCGGCGTCGCGCGATTCAGCGATCCCGCGGTCAAGGAATGGCTGCAGGCGCGCGGCGTCGAGACCATCAACTGCGACCTGCTCGACGAGGACGCCATCAAGGCGCTGCCGAAGGTGCCGAACATCGTATTCATGGCCGGGCGCAAGTTCGGCGCCGAGGGCGATCTGTCGCTGACCTGGGCGATGAATTCGCACGTCCCCGCGCTGGTCGCGCAGGCTTTTGCCACGTCGCGGATCGTCGCGTTCTCGACCGGCTGCGTCTATCCGTTCGTGCCGGTGGATGGCAAAGGCTCGGACGAGGACATGGCGCCTAATCCGCCCGGGGAATACGCGCAATCCTGCGTCGGGCGCGAGCGCATGCTCGAATATTTCTCGAAAAAGCATTCGACGCCCGGACGCCTGTTCCGGCTCAATTACGCGATCGACATGCGCTACGGCGTGCTGCACGACATCGCCAGCAAGGTGCTGCAGGGCAAGCCGATCGACGTCAGCCTCGGCCATGTCAATTTCATCTGGCAGGGCGACGCCTCCGCGCAGGCGCTGCGGTGCCTGGCGCATTGCGAGACGCCAACCTCGCCCATCAATGTCAGCGGCCATGAGATTCTCGCCGTGCGCGATCTCGCCGCAAAATTCGGCCAGCGGTTCGGCCGCGCGCCCGTCATCGTCGGCAAGGAAGAGCCGACGGCTTGGCTCACCGACACCTCAAAAGCGGTGAAACTGTTTGGCCTGCCGATCGTCGATACCGAGCAGCTCGTCAGCTGGACCGCCGACTGGGTGTCGCGATCGATGCCGAGCCTAGGCAAGCCCACCAAATACGAGGTGCGCGATGGCCGCTACTGAGCCGATCGGCATCGTCGAGCTCGACGTCGACGACGCGCAGGCCGGAATGGTGCTGTCGACCGAAGCGGGCTGGAACCAGAATGAGGCCGACTGGCGCTTCTTCCTGAGCCAGGGCGTCGTGTTCGGCATGCGCGACGGCGCGCGGCTGGTCGCGACGGCCGCGCTGCTGCCCTACTCCGCGGGCAATGCCTGGATCAGCATGGCGCTGGTGACCGCGGACTTCCGCCGCCGCGGCATTGCGACGAAGCTGGTCGATGCCTGCCTGAACGCGGCGGCAAGGCGGGGTCTCACCGCCTGGCTGGACGCGACATCCGACGGCGCCACCGTCTACGGACCGCTCGGCTTCAAGCCGACGCTGCAATTGCGACGGTTGCGGCTAACGAAGCCGCAAGGTACCGGGGCGTTCCCTCCGCTATCGGCGAGTCACCTCGACGCCTTGTCCGCGCGCGATGCCGGCGCCATGGGGTTCGACCGCAGCACGTTGCTGTCGGAATTTTCCGCACGTCCGGGCTCCCGCATCGTGTCTGACGATCGAGCCATGGCCCTCGTCCGTGATGGACGCACCGCGCGTCATATCGGCCCGCTGCTGGCCGATCGCGCCGATCAGGCGCTCGCGCTGGTGGACGCCATCGTCCGCTCCGAGACCGGGCCGTGGCTGATCGACGCCGTCCATTCTCAGGAAGAGTTTCTGGGCGGCCTCGTCGCATCGGGCTGGAACATCGAGCGGCCGTTTCAGCGCATGCGCTTTGGCCCGGCAGCCATTTCCCCCGCGCAGCCGCCGTTCGCCGTCGCCGGCCCGGAATTTGGATAGGAAGTACCGTCATGCATCATAGCGAAATCAAGGCCGAGATTCGGAAGTTGATCGCCAACGGCACGGTACTCCCCGCGCATCCGCTCGCGCTCGACGCCAACCGTGCGCTCGATATCAGGCATCAACGGGCGCTGACGCGCTATTACCTCGATGCCGGCGCCGGCGGATTGGCCGTCGGCGTCCACACCACACAATTCGCGATCCGCGACGTCGGGCTGTATCAGCCGGTGCTGGAGCTGGCGGCGGAGACCGCGGCTTCGTGGACGAAGCGGCCGGTCGCGATGGTCGCGGGGCTCGCCGGTCCGACCGCGCAAGCCGTAGCGGAAGCGCAAACGGCGCGCGGCATCGGCTACCACGCCGGCCTGCTCAGCCTCGCCGCGATGAAATCGGCATCCGAGGACGAGATCATCGTCCATTGCGAGGCGGTGGCGCGCGAGATCCCGCTGGTCGGCTTCTACCTTCAGCCGGCGGTCGGCGGCGTCATCCTCAGCGCCGATTTCTGGCGCCGCTTCGCTTCCATCGACAACGTCATCGCCATCAAGATCGCGCCGTTCAACCGCTATCGGACGCTCGACGTGCTGCGCGGCGTGGCGGCGGCCGGCGCGCTCGACCGCGTCGCGCTTTATACCGGCAATGACGATCACATCCTGCTCGATCTGATGCTGCCGTTCGACCTGCGCGACAAGGGCATCACCACCCGCGCCTGGTTCAAGGGCGGCCTGCTCGGACACTGGTCGGTGTGGACCGCGAGCGCCATCAAGCAGTTCGAGATGTGCAAGGCCGCGCGCGGCAAGGACAGCCTGCCGGCGGACCTGCTGGCGCTCGACGCCCGCGTCACCGACTGCAACAGCGCGTTCTTCGATGTCGCCAACAATTTTCACGGCTGCATCGCCGGCTGCCACGAAATCCTGCGGCGGCAGGGATTGATGCAGGGGTTGTGGTGTCTCGATCCCGCCGAGGGGCTCAGCCCCGGACAGATGCAACAGATCGACCGCGTCTGCCGCGAGCATGCCGATCTCTCCGACGACGCCTTTGTGAAAGAGAACCTGCAGAAATGGCTGGCATGAGCGCCGAAGAGCCCTTCATCAGCCTGCAGAGCGTCCGCAAGGTCTACCGGTCCAAGGGCGCGGAATTCCTTGCCGTCTCCGACGTCACCATGGACGTCAAGGAAGGTGAGCTGATCTCGCTGGTCGGGCCCTCCGGCTGCGGCAAGACCACGGTGCTGAAGATCCTGGCCGGGCTGCACGACGCCGATGGCGGCACCATCAAGATCGGCAATTCGAAAACGCCGTTCGACCCTGCCCGCGATATCGGCATGGTGTTCCAGCAGGCCTTGCTGCTGAAATGGCGAACCATTCTGGACAACGTGCTGCTGCCGGCCGAAATCGTCGGCCTGCCGATGAAGGCCGCGCGCAGCCGCGCCCGCGATCTGCTCAACCTGGTGGGGCTCGCCGGCTACGAAGACAAATATCCGCAGCAATTGTCCGGCGGCATGCAGCAGCGCACCGCAATCGCCCGCGCCTTCATCCACGATCCAAAGCTGATCCTGATGGACGAGCCGTTCGGCGCGCTCGACGCGCTGACCCGCGAACAGATGAACCTCGAAATGCTGCGGATCTGGCGCGAAAGCGGCAAGACCATCCTGTTCGTGACGCACTCGATCCAGGAAGCGGTGTTCCTCGCCTCGCACTGCGCGGTGCTCACTGCCGGCCCGGCACGGATGGCGGAGTATTTCCCGATCGATCTGCCGTTCCCGCGGGACTTGCCGATCAAGACGACCGATGAATTCGGCGCTTATGCGCGGCGGATCTATGCGAGCCTGGGATTGAGCACCGGCGTCTGAGACTTACTTCTCGACCTTGCTGGCATCCATCTTGACGGCGGGGTCGAGCAACCTGCTGGTGAACGAAGTCTCGACCGCGAACGGCTTTTCGATACCGAGATAGGTCTGCACGAGATCGTAATCCTTTCGCATCCGCCCCTCGTCGATCCAGCCCAGGGCTTTTGTCGTCGTAAATTCGTCCGCCATCAGATATTTGATGCGGCCCCATTGCAGCAGCTGCTCCTCGCGGTCGAGACCGGTCACCTGGTCGAGCAGCGCCTTCAGGCACGGCTCGAAGTCGGCGACGCAGGCGGCATAGGCCTTCTGCGTGATACGAACGAAATCTTCTGACAGCTTCGGGTTCTTTTCGAAGAAGGCACCGTTGACGATCAGCGAATTGCCGTAAGAATTGAGGCCGATGTCTTTCCAGTTCAGTGAACCGAGATCGCCGCCGAATTCCTTCAGCTTGATATCGTGCGAATTGTAGAAATCGCTGATGATTTCGACCGTCCGGCTTTTCAACGCCGCCGATTTCGCGGTCGGACCGACATTGACGAAGGAGACCGATTCAGGCGCGAGACCCACCGCCTTGGCAAACGCCGGCCACATCACACGCGATGCATCGCCGGGAGGATTGCCGATCTTGCGGCCGGCAAAATCCTTCGGGCCGCTCACGCCCGAACTCTTGAGCCAGTAGAAGGTCTGGCCGGTGTTGGCATAAATGCTCATCAGCGCGACTGCATCAGCACCCTTGCTGCGGGCGACCAGCATGGTCGCAAGATCGGAAATGCCGAACGGCGCGCCACCCGAGCCGACCTTGAGCGACGAAACGCCCGATCCCTTGCCGACCTCAATGCTGAGATCGATCCCGGCGTTGGCGTACCAGCCTTGTGATTTCGCATAATAAAACGGCGAGTGATCCGCGGCCGGGGTCCAGTTCAGGATGAGGCTGACGCTCTGGCCGGCCAGCGCCGGTGCGGCCGGCGCAGCAAGCGCGAGCAGCAACCCGGCAAATCTCAAGCTCTTCAATACCTTTCTCCCCATTGTCCGGCTCAAAATGTCTGCGATCACCCGCCCGGCCGCAACCGTTCCCCGCAGCCCCGCTATTCTGGACAATTATCGCGCGCTATTCAAACGCCACAGGTCCGGTGTCGCGATAGGCCCAGCAACTCTCCTTTGGCAGCGAAACCTGGGTCTCGACGCCCACCTGATGCCGGGCGGCGGTGCCGAGTTCGACCACCTCCAGCCGCCGGCCGAACAGTTCGATGCCGTAGGCCGTCTGCGTGCCCTGATAGCGGCGGTCGAGAACGCGGGCCGGAAAAATGTTGGCGCCATTATGCTGACCGATGGTTATGTTTTCCGGCCGCAGCGCGATGCGCACCTTCTCGTCCGGGCCAAGCGAATGCAGCAACGCCACCTCGCCGCGTCGTCCTTCGCCGAAATCGACGGTGCCGAACTGGCCGTTGCGTGACACCAGCGTGCCCGCGAGTTCGTTGGTGGCGCCGGTGAAATTGGCGACGAAGAGATCCGCCGGCCGGTTATAGATCGCGTCGGGCGTATCCATCTGCAGCAGCTTGCCGTCGCGCATCACGCCGATGCGGTCGCCGAGCACGACCGCTTCCGCCTGGTCATGGGTGACATACAGCGCGGTCATCCCGGTCTGCTTGAGGATGACGCGAAGATCGTCGCGCAACCGCAGGCGCAGCTTGGCATCGAGGTTCGACAGGGGCTCGTCGAGCAGCAGCAATTGCGGCCGGTAGACGATGCTGCGCGCCAGCGCCACGCGCTGCATCTGGCCGCCTGACAATGCGACCACCGGCCTTTCGGCATATTCCGACAGGCCGACCAGTTCGAGCGCTTCGTCGACCTTTAGGCGGGCGTCGCTGCGCGAAAGCTTTCGGTGCTTGAGCGGATAGACGACGTTCTGTCGTACCGTCATATGCGGCCACACCGCATAGGACTGAAACACCATCCCGAGGTCGCGTAGACGTGGCGGCACCAGGATGCCACGCTCGGGCGACGACACCACCCTGCCGGCAATGCTGATCTCGCCCGATGTCGGATGCTCCAGCCCCGCGACACAGCGCAGCGTCGTGGTCTTGCCGCAGCCGGAGGGGCCAAGCAGAACCACGATCTCGCCGGCCGGCACGCCAAAGCTGACGCCGTCGATTGCCGGCCGGCCGATCGCGAACTGCTTGCGCAGGTCGGTGACTTCGAGGGTTGCCGTCATGAACGATCCTTCTTCACAGGCGAATCGCTCACTGCCGGTAACCGAAGGTCTTGTCCCACTCCGTCACCCAGGTCGCTTGCAGCTTCACATAATCCTCGAACTTGGGGTACCAGACCTTGACGATCTTCGGGTCGAAGCCTTCCGGATAGGCCGGCGGCTCCTTCAAGGAGGTGAGATTTCCGAGTTCCTTGATCATGAAGGTCTGTCCTTCCTTCGACAGACACCAGTTCAGGAACAGTTTTGCCGCATTCGGATGCGCGGCGGTTTTCGGAATGCCGCTGGCATAGGGATTGACCGGCGCGCCCTCCGGCGGGAAGAAAATATTGACCGGCGCACCGTCCTTTTGCTTCTGATAGATCACATTGTAGAGCAACGGACCCATCGCCACTTCCCCGCGGACCAGCGCGTCCGCCATCGGCGCGCCCGACGGATACAGCACCGGGCGGGTGGAGGCCTGCTTCTTCCAGTAATCCTCGCCCAGCACCTGGCGTTCGAACATGATACGGGTCCAGGTGGTGCCGCCGGACTGCGCAAACACCTGCCCCGTCATCTTGCTGTATTCGGGCTTAGTCAGATCCATCCAGGTTTTGGGAGGATCTTTCACCAGTTCGGTGTTGTATGCGATCGACCACGCGATCGTGGCGCGCGGCCACAGCTTTTTGGAGATAAGCGCTTCGGGATTGTAGTCGGCGGCATTCGGCGGCGCATAATCCTGGAACATATCTTCCATCGGCAGCATCAACCCCCGGTCGGAATGATCGACGACATCAGCGATCAGCTTGCCTGCCGCGGCTTCCGTCCTGACGCGGGTGATCAACTGGCCGCCGGGCGCGCGCACCATCTCGACCTTGATCTCGGGAAAACGCTTGTTGAACTGTTTGATGACCAGTTGCTCCACTTCGGCGAAATTCGCCGTGTAGAACACCAGCTTGCCTTCCGCCTTCGCTGCGGCGATCAATTCCGGCGGACCAAATTCCTGCGCCTGCGCCGAAAAAGCACCCGATGTCAGACCCAGAACGGTGGCGCCGGCCATGGCGACGGTTTTCGCAAATATTCTTCTGTTCACAGCCAATCCTCCCTTTATCTTTATTATCCGGTGCGGGCGACACTGCCCTGTGCCGACCCGCGTGACAGCCAGTTGGCGCCGCCGATGAGAACGCCGAGCAGAATCGTTTGAACGATGCTGAATGCCGCGGTTTTTCCGATGTTGCCGCCCTCGTAATAATCCAGCAGCAGCACCGACATCACCATGGTGTTGCTGGTGTAGAGGAACAGCGATGAGCCGAGTTCGCGGATCGCCAGCACGAACAGCAGCGTCATTGAGGCGATCACGCCCGGTCGCGCCAGAGGCAGCACGATCGTCCGGATCGTCCCGAGCATGCCTTTGCCGCACACCCAGGCGGCTTCCTCCAGTTCACGGTGAATTTGCATGAACGAGGTCGATAGTGCCTTGACGGTGTCCGGCATGAACCGCGCGATGAACGCTAGCGCCAGAATCCAGATCGTGCCGTAGAGCCCGCCAGGAATACCGATCCAGGCCCAGAGGTAGGCGACGCCGACGACAAGGCCGGGGATCGCGACCGGAACCGTCGAGATCAGGTCGATACCGCGCCGCCCGGTGACCTGGGTGCGGTGAATCGTGTAACCGATCGCAAAGGCCAGCGCGCCGCCGACAATTGCGGTGATCACACCGACCTCCACCGAGTTGTAGATCGACCGCAGCGTCAGCGGATTGTCGAAGATGCTGTAAAAATGCATCAGCGAGTATTGTCGCATGTCGAACAGGCTTGCGGCGTCGCGTATGAACATGAATTTGCGGAACGCGGCGACGATCAGCGCCAGCGACGGCAGCACTACGACGACCAGCAGATAGACGATGCCGAGGCCGAAGGTGAACCAGCGCCAGCGACCGAGATCGAGACTGCGCGGACGGAACGCCTTGCCGGCGACGGTGGTGTAGCTGCGGCCGCTCAAGACCTTCTGCTGCAAGAACACAAGCAGGCCGGTGACGACCATCAGGATGATCGCGACCGCGGCGGCCGTATTGTAAAGCGGCGGCGACCAGTTGGTGAGCTTGAATATGTAGGTTGTCAGCACCGCAAGGTTGATTGGCGCGCCCAGCACCGCCGGAATGCCGTAGATGCCGAGCATGACGATGAACGACAGCAGCATGCCCGAGACGATCGCCGGCATGATCAGCGGGAACGTCACCGTGAACAATGTCGCGAACGCGCTGGCGCCGGAAATTTCGGCGGCCTCTTCCAGGCTCGGGTCCATGTTGCGCAGCGCAGACGCGGTGAACATGTAGACATAGGGCGCGTAGTAGATGCCAAACACGAACACCAGGCCCCACATCGAATAGAAATCGACGCGCCAGTCCAGCCCGATCCATTTGAATAGGGTGTTGATCAGGCCCGTTTTAGGCGAGCCGAGGATCGCCCATGCGACGCCCGCGACCAGCGGCGGCGCGAACAGCGGCAGAATACTGGCTGCCGCGATAACCCCCTTGAACGGCGTGTTGGTGCGGACGACGATCCAGGAGAACAACAATCCGATCACAACCGCAATCAGGGTGCCGCCTGCGCAGGCGATCAGCGTGTTGGCCAGCGCCTCGGCGACATTCGGGTTCGCCAGCACGGTGAGGAAGTTCTTGACCGAGAGATGACTGAGCGAGATGCCCTCGACCACCGGATTGGTGTCGGTGAGCGCGCCGAGCAGCAGCATCAGAATCGGATAGATGACCAGAAAGCCGAGGATCGCCAGCAGGAACGTGACCCACAAGCCGCCCCACGCAGGCTGCCCCTCACTGGCGCTACGCATGACTTCGCTGCGCCGGCTCGTCTGTCCGTTCAACGCGCTTCCCTTCGGTGACCGTCTTTTTATGGAATTGCGGTCACGATGCGCGGAAAGCCTAGTCGATTGCGCCGCGCGCGGAAAGGTATCCCAAAGTCGGCGCGCGGATATGGCGCGGAGGGCACATTTTTCCGGCGCGCCCGCTGTTTCTTCGCATACGCATCATGCAGCGCTGTGTCTGTGGCTTGTACCGGGTCCGTAGTACACGCCGCAGTGGGCGCGACGCCCCCCGGCGCAGAGAGCCCTCATTTGATGTCACTGGATACAACCGCCAAGCCGCCCGCCCCCGCGCCAATCGACGGCCTGCCCCCGGAACTCCGGCGCTGGGCGGTCGCGGCGATCTTTACCGCGCTGGCGATGGCGTCCCTCGATACGGCGATCGCCAACATCGCGCTGCCCGCCATCGCCGCCGACCTCCATGTCAGCCCGGCCGACGTGGTCTGGGTGGTCAACATCTACCAGATCGCGCTGGTGGCGACATTGCTGCCGCTCGGCGCGCTCGGCGAGATCGTCGGCCATCAGCGGATCTATCTCGGCGGCCTGCTGCTATTCACGCTGGCCTCGCTCGGCTGCGCCTTCGCATGGTCGCTACCCAGCCTGACGGCGGCACGCGCGCTGCAGGGATTGGGCGCCAGCGGCATCATGAGCGTGAACGCGGCGCTGGTGCGTTTCGTGTACCCGACCCATATGCTGGGCCGCGGCTTCGGCCACAACGCGCTGGTGGTCGGAACGGCGTTCACGATCGGGCCGACGATTGCCTCCGCCATCCTTTCGATCGGAACGTGGCCGTGGCTGTTTGCGATCAATATCCCGTTCGGCGTGATCGCAATCGCGATCGGCATGAAGACCCTGCCGAAGACGCCGCGCGCAAAGCACGCGTTCGATTTTGTGAGCGCGGCGCTGACCGGAAGCTGCTTCGGGCTCTTCATTGTCGGCATCGGCAGCGCGGCGCATCAGGCGCCTCCCGCCATGGTCGGACTGGAGCTTGGCGCGGCATTGCTGCTCGGCTGGATCATGACGCGCAGGGATGCGGACCATCCGGCGCCGATGCTGCCGATCGACCTGTTCCGGCGGCCGATGTTCGCGCTGTCGGCGGCCACCTCGGTGTGTTCGTTCGCGGTGCAGGGACTGGCCTTCGTCTCGCTACCCTTCTACTTCGAAGACGTGCTGCACCGGTCGCAGGTGGAGACCGGCTTCTTCATGACACCCTGGCCGCTGGTCGTGGCGATCATGGCGCCGATCGGAGGCCGACTGTCCGACCGCTATCCCGTCGGCATCCTCGGCGGCCTTGGCCTGGTACTGCTCGGCATCGGCATGGCGCTGCTGGCGACGCTGCCACCTGACCCCGGCACGGCCAACATCGTCTGGCGCACGGTGATTTGCGGGATCGGCTTCGGCTTCTTTCAGACGCCCAATTTGCGGGCACTGATGTCGAGCGCGCCGCCGCATCGCAGTGGAAGCGCGAGCAGCATCGTCGCGACCGCACGCCTGACTGGACAAACGCTCGGCGCCGCGCTTGCCGCCTTGTGTTTTGGCCTAGCCGGCCATGATGGCGCGACGCTTGCATTGGCACTCGGCGCCGGCTTTGCTGCGCTCGGCAGCGTGATGAGCTTCTTGCGGCTGACTGTGGGTACTCCGCGCAGTACATGACTGTCATCGCCCGGCGATCGGGCCGACGCGATGGATTTGGAGGACGAGTTGCGACTTCTCAGTATGCTGGCCGGCGCGTGTCTCCTGCTGTTTCCGGCCGCCCTCCAGGCCCAGACCGTCTGGGACATGCCAACGGAATATCCGGAGAATGCGATGCCGGGCGTTGGCCTGGCGGCCTTCACAAAACACGTCGCCGAATCCAGCGCAGGCAAACTCGAGATCAGGCCGAGTTTCGACGCTAAGGCCGGTATTAAATCGGCCGGCATGCTCGCCGCGATTGCAGAAGGTCGGGTGCAGGCCGGCGATGCCTTTGCCGGCGCGCTTGAAGCCGAAGACCCGATCTTTGCACTGCCTTCGCTGCCCTTTCTGGTGGCGTCGACTGCCGACGCCAAACGCCTTGCCGACATCGCGCGGCCGCATCTTGCGGCGGCGCTGCAGAAGAAGGGCCTGCGGCTGCTTTATCTGACGCCGTGGCCGCCGTCAGGCATTTGGTCGAAGACACCGCTGACGTCGCCGCCCGACCTCGCCGGGCTTTTCATCCGCACCTATGACAGGACCTCGACCGAACTATTCCTGAGCGTCGGCGCCAAGGCCGCATCGATCAGTTTCGCGGACACGATGCCGAAACTGGTCGACGGCAGCATCAACGCAATGTTGTCGTCGGGAGACGGCGGCGCCGGCCGCAAGCTTTGGGAGTATCTGCCCTGTTTCAGTGAAATCACCTATTCGCTGCCGCTTTCGATCGCGAGCGTCAATCAGGCCGCCTATGACGGTTTGAGCCCGGACACGCGCGCCGCGGTCGATGCCGCCAGCCGTCAAACCGAGAGCGAATTGTGGCTCGCGCTGTCGACCCGGCTGGAAGAGAACTATCAACGCATGCGCCAGAACGGCGTCGCGATCGATACGAGCCCTAAGCCGTTGATCGTCGAGGCGCTGCGAACGGGAGCCGCGGCAGCGCAGCGTGCCTGGTGCACCCGCTCGGGGCCTGTCTGCGCCGAGATCTTGGACGCCTTCAACGCCGGCAAACCATAGCGCGCCAGGCGGTCGGTGCAGAACGGACATGACAGCCATGCCGGAGCACACTGCCCACGCAACACCGGCGCGTCGGCTTTCATCCTGAGCGCAAACGCATTTTCTTGATTTGAACTATTCCAAATCGCAGGCCATGTTCCCGCCCGCAGCTCTCTCGGTGGATTGAGCTAACAGGGGATAAGCGATGGCAAACCTCACAATCAATGGCAAATCAATCAGCGTGGACGTCGAAGACGACACGCCGCTTCTTTGGGCAATCCGGGAGAACGTCGGACTGACCGGAACCAAATACGGATGCGGCATTGCACAATGCGGTGCCTGCACCGTGCATGTCGACGGGGTCGCGATGCGCTCCTGCGGCGTCACGGTCAGCGAAGCTGCCGGCAAGCAGATCACCACGATCGAGGGGCTCGCCAGCAATGGCGCACTGCACAAGGTGCAGCAAGCCTGGGTGGCCAACGACGTGCCGCAATGCGGCTATTGCCAGAGCGGCATGATCATGGCGGTCGCAGCCCTTCTCAAGGAGAAGCCGAAGCCGACCGACCAGGACATCAACGAGGCCATCACCAATATTTGCCGTTGCGGGACCTTCCAGCAGGTCCGCGAGGCAATTCACGCCGCAGCAAGCGCCTGAGGGGGATGCCATGAACAAGCACGTCATGCCCAAGCTCACCCGCCGCGGTTTCGTGATCGGCACGGCTGCCGCCGGCGCCGGACTCGCCATCGGCCTCGATCTTCCGTTTGGCGGACCGACCGTGGTCCGCGCCGCCGACGGCTCACCCGAGGTCAATGTCTGGGTGGTGATCCGCCCCGACGACACCACCGTGATTCGTATCGCCCGCTCGGAAATGGGTCAGGGCACCCTCACCGGTCTCGCCCAGCTCGTGGCCGAAGAGCTCGAATGCGACTGGTCGAAGGTCGTCACCGAGTACCCGACCCCCGGACAAAGTGTCGCACGCAAGCGCGCCTGGGGTGATTTCTCCACCGGCGGCAGCCGCGGCATTCGCACCAGTCAGGAGTATGTCCGCAAGGGCGGCGCCACTGCGCGCGTGATGCTGATCCAGGCGGCCGCCAACGAGTGGAAGCTGCCGGCCTCGGAATGCACCGCCGCCAACAGCATCATCACCCACACGCCGTCGGGCAAGACCACGACCTACGGCAAGGTGGTCGAGGCTGCGGCGAAGCTCGAGCCACCGGCGGACGTCAAGCTGAAGGATCCCAAGGACTGGAAGATCATCGGCAAGGGCGTCAAGCGGCTCGACACTGTCGAGAAGACGACGGGTGCGATGATCTACGGCGCCGACGTCAAGCTGCCCGGCATGCTCAACGCCGCGATCAAGGATTGTCCTGTGTTCGGCGGCAAGCTGAAGAGCTATGACGAAGCCAAGGTCGCCGGCATGAAGGGCGTCAAGAAGGTCGTACGCGTCAGCGACAGCAGCGTCGCCGTCGTCGCCGATACCTGGTGGCACGCCAAGACCGCGCTCGATGCGCTGCCGATCGTCTGGGACGAAGGCGAGAACGCCAAAGTCTCCAGCGAGTCGATCGCCAAATGGCTGGCCGAGGGCCTCGACAATGCCCAGCCGGCTTACATCGGCAACCAGAACGGCGACGCCAAGGCTGCCATCGCCGGCGCCGTCAAGAAGGTCGAAGCGGTTTACAACTATCCCTACCAGAACCACGCGACCATGGAGCCGATGAACGCCACGGCGCTCTATACGCCTGACAAATGCGAGGTCTGGTGCGGCACGCAGAACGGCGAGGCGGCGTTTGCCGCGACGCTGGAAGCGTCGGGACTGCCGGCCGAAAAATGCGAGGTGCACAAGCATATCCTCGGCGGCGGCTTCGGCCGTCGCGGCATGACCGACTATGTCCGGCAGGCGGTGCTGATCGCCAAGCAGATGCAGGGCACGCCGGTCAAACTGCTGTGGTCACGCGAGGAGGACATGGCGCAGGGCAGGTTCCATCCGGTCACGCAATGCAAGATGACCGGGGCCTTCGATGCCGACAACAATCTGACGGGACTGCATATGCGCTTGTCGGGCCAGTCGATCCTGTTCTCGGTGCGACCGGCGGCGCTGGAAAACGGCAAGGACCCTGCGGCGTTCCAGGGCGTGAGCCCCTCAGGCGATGCGGCCATCGGCTACTCCGTGCCGAACCTGCTGGTCGAGCATTCGATGCGCAATCCCCACGTTCCGCCGGGCTTCTGGCGCGGCGTCAACGTCAATCAGAACGCGATCTATATGGAATGCTTCATGGATGAACTGGCGCATTCGGTCGGCCAGGATCCGGTGGAATTCCGCCGCAAGCTGATGAGCAAGCATCCGAAGCATCTTGCCGTGCTCAACGCCGTGGCCGAGAAGATCGGCTGGGGCAAGCCGCCGCCGCAAGGCGTCTATCGCGGCATTGCGCAGGTGATGGGCTACGGCAGCTATGTCGCCGGGGCCGCCGAAATCTCCGTCACCGAAGGGAGCAAGATCAAGGTGCATCGCATCGTTGCCTCGACCGATCCGGGTTATGTCGTCAATCCGGCGCAGATCGAGCGGCAGATCGCGGGCTCCTTCGTCTATGGCCTGTCGGCCCTGTTCTATGGCGGCTGCACGGTGAAGGACGGCAAGATCGAGCAGACCAACTTCGACACCTACAACTCGATGCGCATCGCCGAGATGCCGAAGGTGGAATGCGTCATGGTGCCGAGCGGCGGCTTCTGGGGCGGCGTCGGCGAGCCGACCATCGGCGTCGCCGCGCCTGCGGTGCTTAACGCCTACTTTGCGGCGACCGGCAAACGCATCCGTTCGATCCCGCTGCGGGACCAGAACATTACGTTCGCCTGACAATAGCAGCGGCGGCCCCACGTCGGGGCCGCCGTTTCTCCATAGAGAGATTGCTGATGAACGCGTTGCGTCTCGCTATCGCTGTCGCCATGGCCGTGGCGTGGAGCCCGCCGGTGCTTGCGGCTTCCGAGCCCCCGCCTGGCGCAGCGTCCTGCTCCGGCTGCCACACCTCCGGGACGGCGGCAGCCTCCTCCGTGTCGCGGCTGTACGGCCGCAACGCCGATGAGATCATGACCGCGATGACCAGATTTCGCGACGGCTCGCTTCCCGCCACAGTCATGAACCGCATCGCCAAGGGCTTCTCCGACGACGAGTTGCGCGCGATTGCGGCGTGGCTCGCGGCACAAAAGTGAGGGGCGCAGCATGAGCCATCGTATGAGCCGCCGGGAGTTCTGCAGCGCTGGCGCGGCCACGGCGGCGGCACTGGCATTTCCGCTGCCCGCCTTCGCGCAAGCCGCGGCACGTGTCGTCGTGATCGGCGGCGGCTTTGGCGGCGCAAGCTGTGCGCGGGCGCTAAAAACGATCGAGCCGAAATTGCAGGTCACGCTGGTCGAGCCGAACAAGACTTTCACCGCCTGCCCGTTCAGCAACAATGTCATCGCCGGCCTGCGTTCGATCGAGGCGCAGCAATTTGGCTACGACAAGATCGCCGCCGCCGGCGTGACCGTGGTGGCGCAGGCGGCAACGGCGGTCGATGCCGCGGCGCGGACCGTAGGCCTCGCCGACGGCACGTCGCTTTCCTACGACCGGCTGGTACTGTCTCCCGGCGTCGATCTGCGCTTCGACGCGCTGCAGGGCTACGACGAGGCTGCGGCTACGAAGATGCCGCATGCCTGGAAAGCCGGCGAGCAGACGCTGCTGCTGCGCAAGCAACTCGAGGCCATGGACGACGGCGGCCTGGTGGTGATCGCCGTGCCTGCCAATCCCTTCCGTTGCCCGCCGGGACCCTACGAACGCGCTTGCCTGATTGCGCATTATCTGAAGACCAAAAAGCCGCGCTCGAAGCTGCTCATCCTCGACGCCAAGGACACCTTCTCCAAACAACGGCTGTTCCAGAACGCCTGGAAGGAGCTCTATCCGGGAATGATCGAATGGGTATCGCTGTCGCAGGGCGGCAAGGTGAACGCCGTCGATTCCGCAACCAACACGCTGATTACCGATTTCGGCAACCACGCCGCCCAGGTGGCCAACGTCATTCCGCCGCAGCGGGCCGGCCGCATCGCCGCGATTGCCGGCGCAACCGACAACACCGGTTGGTGCGCGATCGATCCGGTCACCTTCGAATCCAAATCGGCGCCGAACATCCATGTCATCGGTGATGCCTGCCTCGCCGGCGCCATGCCCAAATCCGCATTCTCGGCGAATTCGCAGGCCAAGACCTGCGCACGCGCGATTGCCACGCTGTTGTCAGGTGGATCGCCGGCCACGCCAAAGCTGATCAATACCTGCTACAGCCTGGCAGCCCCGGACTATGGCATCTCGGTCGCCGGCGTCTACCAGCCGAAGAACGGGCTGCTGGCCGACGTCGAGGGCGCCGGCGGCGTCAGCCCGGCAGATGCGCCTCGCGAGTTCCGCGCGCGCGAGGCCGACTATGCGCAATCCTGGTTTTCGACCGTCACGGCGGAAGTCTTTGGCTAGACGCGCGCATCGCATCTCGGGTCCGATCTTTGCCGGTGCCCTCTTCGCCCTGCCCGGTTTCGCGGCCGCGGAAGACCTGCGCAGCTATGCCGTCACCGGCGATGCCATTCCGCGGTCGCTGACGGGCATGGCCGGCGACAAGGCACACGGGCGCGCGCTCGTCGTCGAACGTTCCAGCACTTGCATCCTCTGCCATAGCGGCCCATTTCCCGAACAGAAGTTTCAGGGCGATCTGGCGCCTGACCTTGCCGGTTCCGGCAGCCGGTGGTCCGAGGGTCAGCTTCGGCTGCGGCTGGTGGACGCGTCCCGTCTCAATGCCGCGACCATCATGCCGTCCTATTACCGCGTGGACGGCCTCGATCGCGTCGGGACGCTGTGGCGCGGCAAGCCGATTCTGTCGGCCGAACAGATCGAGGATATCGTGGCGTATCTTGTGACGCTGCGCCAATAGGAAGACACGATGAAGCAACCGCCCAATTCATCACGCCGCCAGTTCCTCGGCCTCGCCGGCGGTGCAGCCGTGCTCGGCGCAATTCCCGTCGTCACCGTTCGTCCCGCCGAGGCGACACCCGCGATGCTGGCCTCCGCGATCCAGAGCGTTACCGGCGGCGCGGCGGTGCGGACCGGCAAAGTCAAGCTCGACATCCCGCCGCTGGTCGAGAACGGCAACACCGTACCGATGACGGTCAGCGTCAACCACCCGATGGCCCCGGAAGATCACGTCCGCAGCATCCACGTCTTCAACGAAAAGAATCCGCAAGCAAACATCGCCAATTTCCATCTTGGCCCGCATAACGGCCGCGCGCAGGTCTCGACCCGCATCCGTCTCGCCGACAGCCAGAAGATCGTCGCGATCGCAAGGCTGTCGGACGGGTCGTTCTGGTCGGCCAGCGTCGATGTCGTGGTGACGCTCGCCGCCTGCACCGAGGATGTGATCTGATGGCCTCAGCATTGATCAACGTTCCAGCGAAAGCCAGGCGCGGCGACATTATCGAGATCAAGACGCTGATGTCGCACGTCATGGAAACCGGCTATCGCCATATGGCGTCAGGCGAACTTGTTCCGCGCGATATCATCACGAGCTTTACGTGCCGCTTCAACGGGTCAGAGATTTTCCGCGCCGACCTGTTTCCGGCGATCGCGGCCAACCCCTTTATCACCTTCTTCACGACAGCGACCGCGAGCGGCAAGTTCGAGTTCGAATGGATCGGCGACCAGGGGTTTTCCGAAACCGCATCCGCTTCGATCACGGTCGAATGAGATTTGCGAGCGCCATAGCCACCGCGCTGCTGGTCGTGGGCTCTGCGTTCGCAGCCGAAATCCCGCAAGCCGAACGCCGTTCCGGCTACGACTTCATGAAGCCGGACACCAAGGCGATGCAGGACGAGGATACCGCCAATCCGGGCATGCTCTGGGTGCTCGACGGCGAAGGTTTATGGAAGCGCAAGGCTGGCGCCGCCAGCAAGGCCTGCTCGGACTGCCATGGCGACGCCCGCACCAGCATGAAGGGTGTGGCCGCCCGCTACCCCGCCTTCGACAAGGCAACCGGCCGCCCGATCGACCTGGAGCAGCGCATCAATTCGTGCCGGACCAACCAGCAGCAGGCAACACCGCTGCCCTTCGAGAGCCGCGAGCTGCTGGCGCTCACCGCCTTTGTCGCGCGTCAGTCGAAAGGCGCAGCGATCGAGGCCGGCAGCGACCCACAGCTCATGCCATTCCTCGCCAGAGGGCGCGACCTTTACATGCACCGGCAGGGACAGCTCAATCTCGGCTGCACCAATTGCCACGACGACAATTGGGACAAGCGGCTCGCCGGCTCCGCGATCACGCAAGGACATCCGACCGGTTACCCGCTCTACCGGCTGGAATGGCAATCGCTGGGTTCGCTGCAACGGCGCCTGCGCGCCTGTATCACTGGCATCCGGGCGCAGGCCTATGATTACGGCGCGCCGGAACTGGTCGAACTTGAATTGTACGTGATGTCGCGGGCGCGCGGCATGCCGATGGAAGCGCCGGCGGTCCGGCCTTAGGGGATGCGAACTAACCAGTGCGTAGGATGGGTAGAGCGAAGCGAAACCCATCATGCAGCTGCGGTCGCAGTCGATGGGTTTCGCTTCGCTCTACCCATCCTACGTAATCGCGATTTAGAACGGTTAGCGCTCCGCGAACGCCTTCTCGACCACGAACTGGGCCGGCTCGCCGTGATTGCCTTCGACGAATCCCTTGCCGTTGAGCAAGGTCCGCGTGTCCGTCACCAGCGCCGGGCTGCCGCAGATCATGACGCGGTCATGGACGGGATCGAGCGAGGCGAGGCCAATATCAGCGAACAGTTTTCCTGAGTTGATCAGGTCGGTGATACGGCCGCGGTTGCGGAAGGGATCGCGGGTCACGGTCGGGTAATAGACCAGCTGGTTACGGACATATTCGCCGATCAGCTCGTCGTTCGGCAGTCTTTCGATGATCATCTCGCCATAGGCGAGTTCCTTGACGCGGCGGCAGCCGTGCAGCAGCACCACCTTCTCGAACCGCTCATAGGTCTCGGGATCCTTGATCACGGAAAGAAACGGCGCCAGGCCCGTGCCGGTGCCGATCAGATAGAGGTTGCGGCCGTCCTCGAGGTTGTCGATCACCAGCGTGCCGGTCGCCTTGCGGCTGACGATAATCTCGTCGCCCTGCTTCAGGTGCTGGAGCCGCGAGGTCAGCGGCCCGTCCGGCACCTTGATCGAGAAGAATTCGAGCCGGTCCTCATAGTTGGCGCTGGCGACCGAATAGGCGCGGAGCAGCGGCTTCTCGCCGACTCTCAGCCCGATCATGGTGAACTCGCCGTTGCGGAAACGGAACGAGGGATCGCGCGTGGTGGTGAAGCTGAACAGCGTATCGGTCCAGTGATGGACGCTCAAAACGCTTTCCTGGTTGAAATTGCTCATCGCACCGTTCCTGACCTGCACGCCGGATTGACCGGTTCAATCATTCGTATACGATCGTTCGTATACAAATGAATAATCCAGCTTGATCCGATCGTCAAGCCGGGCAGAATGTCCGCCGAAGGCATTGAACCAAAAGGAAAAACCATGGCCCACGACGCACCCCAGGCGACCGGTCCCAGCAAGCTGGTGATCCGCAATATCGGCCTGCTGCTGTCGGGGGCGCTGGAGAAGCCGATCCTGGATGGCGACACCATCGTGGCCGAGAACGGCAGGATCACCGCGATCGGCCGCTTCAAGGACATCGACACCGAGGGCGCCACCACGATCGTCGATGCCAACGGCACCACCGTCGCCCCGGGCCTGATCGACAGCCACGTCCATCCGGTCGCCGGCGACTGGACGCCGCGGCAGAACCAGACCAACTGGATCGACAGCTATCTCCACGGCGGCGTCACCACCATGATCTCGGCCGGCGAAGTCCACATGCCCGGCCGTCCCCGCGACGTCGTGGGACTTAAGGCGATGGCGATTTTTGCGCAGCGCGCGTTTTGGACGCTGCGTCCGGGCGGCGTGAAGGTTCACGCCGGCGCGCCGGTGATCGAATGCGAAATGGTCGAGGACGATTTCAAGGAATTGGCCGCGGCCGGCGTCAAGCTGCTCGGCGAAGTGGGTCTGGGCGGCGTCAAGGACGGCCCGACCGCGCGCAAAATGGTCGGCTGGGCGCGCAAGTATGGCATCCAGAGCACGATCCACACCGGCGGACCTTCCATTCCCGGCTCCGGCCTGATCGACAAGGACGTGGTGCTGGAAGCCGACACCGACGTGGTCGGGCATATCAATGGCGGCCACACCGCCCTGCCCGACGACCAGATCCGCTGCATCTGTGAGGGTTGCAAGCGCGGGCTGGAGCTTGTTCACAACGGCAATGAGCGCTCGGCGCTGTTCACGCTGCGCACCGCGCGCGAGATGGGCGATTTGCACCGCGTCATCCTCGGCACCGATGCGCCGGCCGGCTCCGGCGTGCAGCCGCTCGGCATTTTGCGGATGGTGTCGATGCTGTCCTCGCTCGGCGACCTGCCCGCCGAACTCGCCTTCTGCCTGGCGACCGGCAACACCGCGCGCATGCGGGAGCTAGATTGCGGCATCATCGAAGTCGGCCGCGCCGCCGATTTCGTCCTGATGGACATGGCCCAGCACTCGCCCGGCAAGAACATCCTGGAAAGCGTGCAGTTCGGCGACCTGCCCGGCATCGGCATGACCATCATCGACGGTATCGTCCGTACCCAGCGCAGCCGCAACACCCCGCCGGCGGGGAAAGTGCCTGAGATCATCAGCGGGCATTGATGCCGCCAGACCCGGCGCAATCGCGCCAGATGCATCCGAAAAAATTGCGTTAAGCCTCGAAAGCGGTGAACGAATTGCCGGTCAGCCCCGACAAAACCGGCTGCCTTGATGGCAGCCTGCTGGCTCTGGTCATCGAGGAATACGTGAAAAATTCGTTGCAAGTCGCCGGCGGGGTGGTTGGCGCGGTCGTGGGCTTTATCGCCACCCTGCTGATCCTGGAGCTGGTCGGCTTCGGCAACCGGGCCGACCCCATCACGTCGGGCATTCTGGCGCTGCTGGTGCTCGCGCCGCTTGGCGCGATCACGGGTCTCGTCCTCGGCACGACGCTGGCGAGGCGGCTGCGCGGCGGAGAAAGCACCGACACACTTCTCCGTAACAGCCTGAAGGCACTCGCCGTTGCCGTCGCACTCTGCGTCGCGGCCGGCACCGTCTATTATGTCTATGCCGTCACGACCGCGACGCCGTGGCTCAACCCGAACGCCGCCACCCCACTTCTGGTCTTTGAAGTTCGCCTTCCCGCCGGAGCGGCAATGCCGAATTCTGCCCGTGACATTGCGATCGAACTGCAGACCGACATCAACCGCATGCCGGGTGAGCCACGCTTCAACCAGTTTCGTAATGACGGCGGCAGGCCAGTGATCGCGGGCGACGTCGAACTGGCGTTCCGGACCGCGCATCGGCAGTTGGAGGTCAAGATCAACGGCCAGCCCGACCGGCTCTACCGCATCGCCCTGCCAGCCAAGGCACCGCATGCTTCCGAGCCTGGGCCATGGCAGCCGAATATCGACGGCAGCGAAATTCGCTATCGCGCCAAATTGCCGGGACAGGATTGAGCCACGCTTGCCCCGGCTCGTCCGCCGGTTCCAAGCTGAAGTTCACGTCCCGTCGGTTGAACCTGAATAGGGGCTGGGTGACTTATTCTTGTGAGCGCCGTTGCGCGGGTACCCCAAAGTGGAACCCATGCACGGTTGCTTGCCGCCCCCAGTCAGTATGATAGCCTGAGGGCGGACTGGAAAGATTGTTTGCCGCACGCTGTCATTCACAGCTTCTGGAACAATCCGAGCCATGGCCCAGATTCGCGACATCAAGTCAGGCCGATTTGGCGCGCCACCGCGCGAAACAATGCCGCGCCGCCTTGCCGCCATCGTAGCCGGCGATATCTCCGGTTACAGCCGCCTGATGCAGATCGACGAGGAAGGCACGCACAACCGTGTCAAGCGCATCGAGCGCGATCTCATCGAACCCAGCATCGTGGAACATCACGGCAGGCTTGTTAAAACCACCGGCGACGGGTTCATCGCGATTTTCGACAGTCCCGTCGAAGCCGTCCGCTGCAGCATCGTGATTCAGCAGAATCTGGTGGGGCGCAACGCGGCCCTGCCGAAGCATCATTGGATCGAGTATCGCATTGGCGTCAATCTCGGCGATGTCATCATCGAAACCGACGACGTTTACGGCGACGGCGTCAATATTGCCACACGGCTTGAAGGCATAGCCCAGCCCGGCCAAGTCTTTATCTCCGGCGGCATCTACGAACAGATAAAGCACAAGCTGGTTTGCGGATACGAGTTGCTCGGTGATCGTCATGTCAAGAACATCACTGACCCGGTGCGGGTCTATCGCGTGCTCTCCGATCCGGCTGCGCTTCAGCAAAACCCGAGGCGGCGAGAAGGCGTTCTGATCTTCTTGCTGAGCCTGGCGCTGCTGTTCATTGCGGGCGGCGCGCTCTGGTACATGCTCTCGCAAACCGGCAAGCTGCCCAATCTGGCTTCGGCTCCCGTTTCACCTCCGGCTGAAGTGCAGAAGACGCCGGCTGCAAAACGACCGGCGCCGCCTGCCCAGCCTGCGCCAACGGTGGCCCCGACGCAGCAGCAGGCCGCGTCTCAGCCTGAGCCGTCTCCAGCCCCCAAACAGGCCGCGCCGCTATTGCCGTCCGCCTCTCCCGCCGCGCCGGCAGTTCAACCCGCCACACAGACGGCCGCGTCGGTTCGAGAACCCGAGATGATTTCCCTTCGGGGTGGCAGCTTTGCGATGGGCAGCAACGAGGATGTTTCGGAAAAGCCGGTCCGTCAGGTAACGGTCAAGCCGTTTGCGATGGGGAAATTTCCTGTCTCGGTGCGGGAATGGAACGCCTGCGCCGCCGCAAAGGCCTGCGGATTTACCGCAACCGGAAAAGACGATGCGCCGGTTGCAAACGTAAGCTGGAGCGACGCAAAGCAATATGCCGCGTGGCTCGCGGAAACCACCCGCAAGCCGTATCGGCTGCCGAGCGAAGCCGAGTGGGAATATGCCGCGCGCGGCGGCACTCAAACCAGATACTGGTGGGGCGATCAGTTTCAGCCCGGCATGGTGAATTGCAAGAACTGCAGCGACATTTTGATCACCGACCAGCCGGTGAAGGTCGGCAGCCTGAAGCCAAATCCTTTTGGGCTGTTCGATATGGGTGGCGGCGTCGATCAATGGGTCGAAGACTGCTGGCACAAGAATTATCAAGGCGCGCCGGTGGACGGAACAGCGTGGATCGAGAGCGAATGCTCCTCACATGTCATCCGTTCCGGTTCCTGGCGGAAGGATCAGAACTACGCCCGGACATCAAATCGCGGCAGCTACGACACCAACGTGCGCTATCCTACCCACGGATTCCGCGTTGCACTTTTCCCCTAGGGAGCGTGAAGAGGCAGTCATGAAGGTCATGCAGCGGATCCTTCTGTCAGTGGCACTCACTTGCCTGCCATTCGCCGCATCCGCTCAGGGAAAGCCCGCGCCGAAGGATGCGCTGCTCTATTTCGTGTGGCCGCAGAGCGGCACCGTCATCAAAGGCGGGTTTTGGTGCCGCTTTGGTCTGCGCAACATGGGCGTGACCCACGCCGGCGACACTTACCCGAACAGCGGACATCATCATTTGCTGGTCGACGTGAATGAGCCGCTCAATCCCAATGAGCCGATTCCGCAGGACAAATCGCATCTTCATTTCGGCGCGGGCCAGACCGAAGCGCGCATCGAGCTGCCACCCGGCAAGCACACACTCCAGCTCGTGCTCGGGGATGCCGACCACTTTCCGTTCAATCCTCCGGTGGTCTCGCAGAAAATTACCGTCACGGTCAGATAGCGCGACTCTCGCTGTCGGCGTCACTCACCGCTCCGCGCAACTTGTCCAGTAACATCAGGGGGATTCCGCACACTTAGCCTCGGGCGCGGACCGGTCGCACCATCGTTATTTTCGCCGGCGGTATTGCGGTGTATGGTCGATGGGACAAGCCCGGCCGGCGGCACTCTCAAAGAGGAATTCAACGCGCCGGGTGATTTCTTGCTGCATGCCGCCGAGCCGTGTCGCTGTACATCCAGGCAAACAGGGAGGCAGTACGATGAACATTCGGCCCGACCCCACGTTTTACGCTTCGCCGAAGCTCGCCATGGAAGCTCCGCCGGAGAGCTTCGCCTACGCCGTGCTGCTGAGCCCGGATTTTTCAAAGCCGGACGCGCTGGCCGTCATCGACGTCAATCCGAATTCCCAGACCTACGGCCGGGTCGTTCATACCGTGACGATGCCGAACAAGGGCGACGAATTTCACCATTTCGGATGGAACGCGTGCTCATCGTCGCTGTCGCCGCTGACCGGACACGCTTTCCTCGAGCGCCGCTATCTCATCATTCCCGGCATGCGGTCTTCTCGCATCTACATTGTCGATACCAAGCCGGATCCCACCAAAGCTGCGATCCACAAGATCATCGAGCCGGAGGAAATCTTCAAGAAGACCGGATACTCACGGCCCCACACCGTTCATTGCGGGCCGGAAGGGATATACATCTCGACGCTCGGCGGCGGCGGCAAGAACGGCACCGATGGACCGCCCGGCGTCTTCATCATGGATTGCGAGACGTTCGAGGTGCTCGGGCGATGGGAGCTCGATCGTGGTCCGCAAACCCTGCATTATGATTTCTGGTGGAACCTGCCGCGCGACTACATGGTGACGAGCGAATGGGCATTGCCGCCGCAGTTCGAGAACGGCATCGTGGCGGAAGACCTGCTCTCCAACAAATATGGCCATCGGATTCACTTCTGGGACCTGCGCGCCCGGCGCAACGTCCAGACCATCGATCTCGGCGCCAATCATCAGATGGCGCTGGAGGTGCGTCCTGCGCATGATCCGGTTCGCGAATACGGTTTCCTCGGCGTCGTGGTCGACACCACCAACCTCGAAGGTTCGATCTGGACCTGGTGGCGCGAGGGCGGCAAGTTTCACATCGAGAAGACGGCGACGATCCCGCCCGAGCCGGCGCCGAAAGAGCAACTGCCGCCGCTGCTGCAGGGGTTCGGCGCCGTGCCGCCGCTGGTGACGGATATCGACCTCTCGATGGATGACAAATTTCTCTACGTTGCCTGCTGGGCCACTGGCGAGATGCGTCAGTACGATGTCAGAGAGCCGAGGAAGCCGAAGCTTGCCGGTTCGGTTCACATCGGCGGCATCGCGCGGCGCACGCCGCATCCGAACGGCAAGGCCTTTGCGGGCGGTCCGCAAATGGTCGAGATCAGCCGCGACGGCAAGCGGGTGTACTGGACCAACTCGCTGTATTCGACGTGGGATAACCAGTTCTATCCCGACGGTGTCCCCGGCGCCATGGTGATGGCCAATGCGAAGCCCGATGGCGGCCTCGAACTGGCAAAGGACTACTGGGTCAATTTCCCCGATGGATACCGCGCGCACCAGGTCCGGCTCGAAGGCGGTGACTGTTCGACGGATTCGTTCTGCTATCCCTCGGTTTGAATTTGAGCACAGCCGACTGGACACCTGCCTGGCTCTGGCTGGCTGTCATCGCGAGCGGCCTCTACCACGGCGTCAACCCGGGCATGGGGTGGCCGCTCGCCGTTTCGGCTGGGTTGATGGAAAGGAGCCCGCGGGCGCTGGTGGCTGCGCTTGGCCCGTTGGCGGCCGGCCATCTGCTCGCGATGCTGCTGGTGATCCTGCCCTTCGCACTGCTCGTTGCGACGGTGGAGTGGCAGCGCACGATACAGATCGGCGCAAGCCTCCTCGTCATCGCCTTCGGTCTGTTCCGGCTTGCCAACCGGCGCCATCCAAGGGCGCTGGCGCGGATATCACCCGCGCAACTCGGGCTCTGGTCGTTCGCCGTCGCACTCGCGCACGGCGCGGCACTGATGCTGGTGCCGATCTATCTCGGGCTCTGCCGGGAAGCCGAACTCGACCAAGGCCACGAGGCAGCCGGCATGCTGATCAATGCCAATCTCGGCATGGCTATCCTGGTCGCCATCGTCCACGCCACCGCGATGATCGCCGCCGGTGGATGTTGCGCGTGGCTCGCCTACCGCTATCTCGGCCTCAAATTCATAACTCAAAGCTGGTTCAATCTGGATACGATTTGGGCCGTCAGCTTGATCCTGGTCGGCACGATTGCGCTGGCGCTCAACCTGGGCTGACGCAGAAGCCGCGGACGTCCTTCAGCGCAACTTTTCCAACAGCGCCATCAGGGTTTCGCGCTCCTTGGCATCGAGCGGCGCCAGCGTCTCCCGCGTGATCGCGAGCGCGTTCGGCGCGGCTTTCTCCGCCAGTTGCTGGCCGGCACGTGTCAGGCTCACCAGCAGCCGACGGCCGTCCTCCGGGTCCGCGCTGGTCTCGGTCAGTCCGCGCGCGGTAAGGCGGTCGATCACGCCCTTGATGGTGGCGACATCCATCGCCGTCAGCCGTCCGAGCAGGTTCTGTGAGCACGGGCCGGTCTCGACGAGCTTGGATACCGCCGCCCACTGCGTCGGCGTCAAATTGATCCCGATTTCGCGGGCGAAGATGGTGGCATGGCGCTGCCAGACCTGGCGCAGGATGAAGCCGATCTGCTCATCGAGGATGTAGGACGGCCGCGCGGGCTTGACCGCTCGTTTCGGCGACGCACTCCTTGCCATTTTTCCTGCCCCTTCCCTTGCCACGGGCTACAGCGACAGATGCGCGTCGCGGATATCCGGCCGCGCGTCGAGTTCGGCCATCGTGCCGCCGAAGCAGATCTTGCCACGCTCGATGATGTAAGCGCGGTCGGAAATCAGCCGTGCGAAATGCAGGTTCTGCTCGGACACCACGATGCTGACGCCTTCCCGCTTCATCGCGAGGATGGCTTCGACCATCTGTTCGACGATTTTTGGCGACAGCCCTTCCGAGGGCTCGTCGAGCAGCACCAGTGACGGATTGCCCATCAGCGTTCGCGCGATGGTCAGCATCTGCTGCTCGCCGCCGCTCATGCGCCCGCCCGGGCGGTTGCGCATTTCGCCGAGATTGGGAAACAGCGTGAACAGCTTTTCGCGCGTCCACTGCGGCGCGTTCGGCCGTTTTGGCTGGCGACCGACTTCGAGATTTTCCTCGACCGTCAGGTCCGTGAAGATGCGCCGCTCCTCAGGCACGTAGCCGAGCCCGCCGCGCACGATCGCATGCGTCGGTTCGCGCGAGACATCCTTGCCTTCGAAGACAATCCGTCCCGAGCGGTTCTCGACCAGGCCGACGATGGAGCGGAACGTGGTCGATTTACCCGCGCCGTTACGCCCCAACAGCGCGACCACCTCGCCCTCGCCGACTTCCAGCGCGATATCGAACAAGATATGCGCCGGGCCATAAAAGCTGTTGAGATCGGCGACCTGCAGCTTCATGCGCCGGCTCCCTCGCGGTGGCGTGCGTCATAGACCAGACCTTCACCGAGATAGATGGCGCGCACCTGCGGGTTGCCGCGGACTTCCTCGGGCGAACCTTCCGCGATCAGGCTGCCGCGGTTGAGCACCAGGATGCGGTCGGCATGTTCGAACACCACGTCCATGTCGTGCTCGGTGAAGAGCACGCCGATCGATTGCTCGCGGGCGATGCGTGCGGTGAGCCGCATCAGTTCGATCCGCTCGCGCGGCGCCATGCCGGCGGTCGGCTCGTCCATCAGCAACAGTTTCGGCTGGTTGGCCAGCGCGATCGCAAGCTCGAGCCGCTTGAGATCGCCATAGGCGAGCTCGCCGCACGGACGCCCGGCATAGGCGCCCATGCCGACGAGATCGAGCAGCCGGCCGGCCTCCTCGCGCGCGTAACTCGCCGTCGAGCCCCAGAGATTGAACAATTGCCTGCCATACGACACCAGCGCGACCTGCACGTTCTCGCGCACCGTCATGGTGGGGAACGTCGCGGTGATCTGGAAGGTGCGCCCGACCCCAAGCCGCCAGATCGCGCGGGGCTTCCGGCCCACGGTCTCCTCGCCGAGCAGCGTGATCCGGCCGCTGTCGGGTGTGTTCTGGCCGTTGAGCATGTCGAAGCAGGTGCTTTTCCCGGCGCCGTTGGGCCCGATCAGCGCCAGGATTTCGCCCGCGCGCAATTCAAAGGACACGCTGCGTACGGCGTGGACGCCGCCATAGGACTTGCTGAGGCCCTCGACCGACAGCAATGTGGGGACCATGCTCATTCGGCAACCTCGACACGGGAGGTGGCGAGCGCGGATTTCTTGTCTTCGGAGGATCGCCGGCGGTTCCAGATCGCCTCCAGCGTGCCGACGATTCCTTTCGGGAAGGCCACCACCATCAGCACGATGAAGCCGCCGAGCACGAGCTTCGAGAGGTCGGTCTGGCTGACCAGCCAGATGTTAGCCGCCTTGAACACGATGGCGCCGATGACCGCGCCGGAAACCGTCTCGACGCCGCCGAGCAGCACCATGACCAGCGCATCCACCGACAGCGAGATGCCGAGGCTGTCGGGAAACACGCTTCCCTTCAGATAGGCGAACAGCGCGCCGCCGACGCCCGCGACCGTGCCTGATATGACGAACGCCGTCCACTGCACGCGCTTGCCGTTGATGCCGATCGCTTCGCTGCGCAGCGGCGAGTCCCGCGTTGCGCGCAACGCAAAGCCGAACGGCGAGAACACGATCACCCGCAACACCGTGACCGCAATCGCCGCGATCGCGAGCGACAGCCAGTAAAAACTGTCCGGGCCCGCGGCCCACTTGTCCGGCCAGACGCCCAAAATGCCGTTGTCGCCGCCGGTCACCGCCACCCACTGGAACGCGATCGACCAGACGATCTGCGCAAAGGCCAGCGTCAGCATCGCGAAATAGACGCCGGACAGTTGCACGGCGAAGAAGCCGAACACGGCGGCGCCGAGCAGGCCCAGCAGCGGGCCGAGCAACAGCGAAACGATCATCGGCAGCCCTGCCGCCTTGGCGAGAAACGCAACGCCATAGGCGCCAAGCCCGAAATAGGCGGCGTGGCCGAATGAAGCCAGCCCGCCTACCGACATCAGGAAATGCAGGCTGGCGGCAAAGATGACGAAGATCGCGATCTCCGAACCGACTGTCAGCGCGTAGTTGCCGGCGAACAGCGGCAGCATGGCGGCTACGACCAGCGCGCCGAGCGACATCATCCTCTCACCCGAGGTCAGCGGCCGCCACGGATTGACGGTCAGCCCCGGCGTCCGGCGCGCGGCAGCCTCCGGCCTGCCGAACAGGCCCCATGGACGCACGATCAGCACCACCGCCATCACCAAAAATACCAGGATGATCGAGATTTTTGGGAAAATGAGAATGCCGAAGGCGTTCAGTTCGGACACCAGCACGGCGGCAACGAACGCGCCAATGATGCTGCCGAGTCCGCCGATCACAACCACCACGAACACATCGACGATGATGCGAAGATCCAGCGCGTGATGCACCGCGTCGCGCGGGATCTGCAGCGCGCCGCCGAGGGCGGCCAGAAAGACGCCGAGTGCAAACACGCTGGTGAACAGCCATTTCTGATTGACGCCGAGCGCCGCCACCATGTCGCGGTCCTGCGTCGCCGCGCGGACCAAAACTCCCCAACGAGTGCGCTGGAACAACAGCCAGAGCCCGCCAAGCACGACGGGGCTGAGCGCGATCAGGAACAGGTCATAGCTCGGGATATTTTGTCCGAAGAATTCGACCGCACCCTTGAAGCCGGGCGCGCGGCGGCCAAGCAGATCGTCGGGTCCCCAGATCAGCACCACGATATCCTGAACCATCAGTGTAAGGCCGAAGGTGGCGAGCAACTGGAACAGTTCTGGCGCGTGGTAGATCCGCCGCAGCAGCACCATCTCAACCAGCACGCCGACGACGGCCACGACCAGCGCCGCAACGACGATGCCACCCCAGAAGCCGAACGCGCCGGAGAAGCGCTCGGTCAGCGTGAAGGCTACATAGGCGCCGAGCATGTAGAACGCGCCATGGGCAAAGTTCACGATCCGCGTCACGCCGAAGATGATCGACAGCCCCGACGCGACCAGGAACAGCGACGCCGCGCTGGCGAGGCCGGTCAGGAACTGAACGAAGTAGAAGGCCATGGACGGTCCAGGTTGGTGCAATCACGTCGAGCTAAATTGGTGTTGCAGGGCTCGGTTCAACCTCGCCCCGCTTGCGGGGAGAGGTCGGAATTCAAGCACCGCTTGAATTCCGGGTGAGGGGGTACAGGTCCATCAATTCGCTTAGGACTCGCGGAGAGAGCCCCTCACCCCGACCCTCTCCCCGCAAGCGCGGGGCGAGGGAGAAGAGCCGCCGTCAATCCTTCGGGCGCAGCTTTCCGACTTCCGCGTCGCTTGGCAGATAGTCCGAGCCCTTGCGATAGACCGAGTCCACCATCACGCCCTTGCCGTCCTTCAGCGCGGTCTTGCCGACATAGGCGCCAAGCGTCGACTGGTGGTCGATCTTGCGGAAGGTGATCTCGCCGAACGGCGACGGCATCGACAGGCCTTCGGTCGCGGCAATCAGCTTCTCCGGGTCGGTCGAATTGGCTTTTGCGAGGATCGCCGCCGCGGCCTTGATGGTCTGGTAGCCGACGATCGAGCCGAGGCGCGGATAGTCATTGTACTTGGCCTGATAGGCTTTCAGGAACTTGTCATGGTCCGGTGTCTTGATGTCGTACCAGGGATAACCCGTGACGATCCAGCCCGCGGGCGTCTCATCCTTCAGCGGATCGAGATATTCCGGCTCGCCGGTCAGGAAGCTGACTACCGCGCGGTCCTTGAACAGGCCGCGGGTATTGCCTTCGCGCACGAGTTTTACCAGGTCCGCGCCAAAGGTAACGTTGAGGATCGCTTCCGGGTTGGCGGCGGCAACCGCCTGCACCACTGGACCAGCGTCGATCTTGCCCTGCGGCGGCCACTGCTCGTCGACCCACTGAATGTCCGGACGCTTCTCCGACATCAGCTTCTTGAACACCGAAACCGCGGACTGGCCGTATTCATAGTTCGGCGCGATCGTCGCCCAGCGTTTTGCGGGCAGCTTGGCGGCCTCTTCCACCAGCATCGCCGCCTGCATGTAGTTCGATGGACGCAGGCGGAAGGTGTAGCGATTGCCCTTGGACCAGGTGATGGCGTCGGTCAGCGGTTCCGCTGCGAGGAAGAAGACCTTCTTCTGGTTGGCGAAATCAGAGACAGCCAGACCGATGTTGGACAGGAATGTACCCGTCAGCATCGCCACGTTCTCGCTCGACACCAGTTCGTTGGCTGCGGTCTGCGCGTCCGCCGGCTTGCCGCCGTCATCCTTGGAGATAACGACCAGCTTCTTGCCGTTGATGCCACCGGCCGCATTGATCTCCTCGACCGCGAGCTGCCAGCCCTTGCGATAGGGCTCCGTAAAGGCAGGCAACAGCGAATAGCTGTTGATCTCGCCGATCTTGATCTCGCTCTGCGCCATGGCATTGCCGGCCATGCCCGCAACCGCGATTGCCAAACCTGCTCCCAGTACGTGTCTACGTCGCATCCCTACCTCCAATACCCTTGTGAAATTATCGCAAACCGTCTTCGCCTTTGACTTCCGAAACCGTTAGTCCGCCGACACGTGGCAACGGCCTGCCGCTGTCGGTGACCGCCACCGCGACCATGATCTCGTTGGCGCGCGGCGCGTCATTGATCTGCACTTCCATGCCGTCGAAATGGCTGCGCACGAAGGCTGCGTCCTTGTGGCCGAGCGGGATGTCCAGCGTCGTTCCCGGCCCGCTGCGCTTCTTGGACGACGGGATCAGCGCCGCGCCCTTGCTCAGGACCTTGCGCACCGGCGCACCCATCTTGGGATGCAGGATGGCGGCTGCATGTTCGAGTTCGCCGTTTTCGCCGACGGCTGCAGCCTTGCCGTAGCTGTGCGCCTTGGCGCCGTCGATGCCGAGGGCTGCGACCGCTTTTTTGGAAAGCAGATCGCCGAGTTCCTCGCCGATTTCAATCAAAGGCGAGAGATCCTCGACATACCTGCCGGCAAACGGATTTTCGATAACGGCAATCGCCGCTGCCCGCCGTGTCGGCGGCGCGACCTTCTGACCCATCTCGAGATAGGTTTCCTCAACCACCGTGACGATCTTGCGAATAATCGCGTTCATCTGTCAGCCTCGCTCCCGATCAAACACGCGCTACTCCAGCTGGCGCGCACCCGCGAAACGCCGGCAACGCACTTGCTCTGATCCCTGTTGACCCCACCACGGCCGTCTCGCCTAGTAGACGCAAGGCCGCACCTTCAATCAATCCCGCCGTAAGCAATTGCTGTGCCCGGCCAACCCCTGCGCGCAGCGCGTCGTCGATCTCGCTCTCCCCGAGCGCGCCGACGGCGCGCGTGACAAGGCGCGCACCGAGGTCGCTGTCAGGCTGCAATTCATTTGCCGGCAGGCGAACAATCCCGGGATGACCGGGCAGATCGACGGCATTGGCGATGACAGTGGCGGCGGCATCGGCCTGCGACGCCGTTTTCGCCAGCACCGTCACCGCATCGGCGATCCCGAGCGAAAAGCTGCGGCCACGCCGTCCGCTGGTCGCGATGCCGCGTGAGGGATCGCCGGCCTCGATATTGATGGTTTGCATCACGCCGCGATGGTCCGGCCGATCCATCAGCCCGACGGCGAACCCTTCAGCACCGGTCAGATGCAAAGCGATGTCGCCGCCATTGTTGACGTAGGCGCGATCGAGCCGCGCCGCGTCAAGCATGGCTTCGAGAATCTCTTCCGCGACGCTGCCAGCGACCGCGGCCATCGGCGTGATGAAATGCCCGGCCGAAAATGGCGCGACCGCCGCATGCATGCGGCGCGCGACGACACCACGAAGCGCGCTGCACGCCGGATCGGCAGCCTTTCGAAGCTCGTTCAATTCTTCGCAGAGTTCATCGAGCAAACCGTTGAAGCGTCGTGCCGCGGCCTCATAGGCGGCGCGCACCTCACCTTCATTTCCGCTCGCCCCGATGACCAGATCGATCGGACCGTCTTGCAAATGCAGCCGCTTGCCGTCGGGCAGAAGCGCAATTTGCGGGAGCCGTTTCATGCGCGCCGTCCCGGAATGTAGGGCATCGGGCGGGTTTCGGTATTGTCCCGCAGCGACGCCAGCGGACGGACATGATCCATATGGCCGCCGAGCGCGGCATAATCGGAAAGCCGCAGCGTGAACTCGATCGGCGCTACCAGCGCCGGCGTCGGCACGTAGCCGAACGCGCCGGCCGGCATCTGCGTGACATCGACCATGAACGTGATGCCGCCGCCGGGCCAGACATAAACCGGCGCACCACCGCTGGTGACCCGCGTCAGCGCGTCCTTGACCGAGCGCGTCAGCCGCACCGGATTGTCGGTGACGCCGGCGCGCAGGGAGCCGCCGGCGCCACCCATGAACAACACGGTGCACAGCGCCGGTTCGCAATTTTCCTGGATGCGCTCGACGGAGAATTTCAGATCGGGCGGCATCTGCTTTTGGATCGGCCGCAGCGCCTCATCAAGCTCGTAATAGGCCGCGTGCTCGCCCGTGGTCGAGACCATCAGCATGGTGAGGCCGGGCCGCGCTTCCTTGGGATTGAATGGTCCCAGCACCGACAGCGGATCGGAAATGTTGGTACCGCCCCAGCCGGTACCGGGATCGGCGACCTGGAAGTACCGGCCCGGCGTCGAGCGCCGCCCCTTCATCTTGATCCCGGTATCGGGAATATCGAGCAGCTTGCCAGCCTGATGTTCCGAGAGAACACCGGTGATGTGGTCATCCACCACCACGACTTCATCGACCTTGCCATGCCACTGCTTGGCGAACATGCCGATGGTCGCCGAGCCACAGCCCACCCGCATGCGCTCTTCGGCTACGCCGTTGACGATGGGGGGATAGCCGGCCTGCACCACGACGGTAGCGCCGCCGTCGATGGTCAGTTCCACCGGTTTGCAGTTGGAGAGGTCCATCAGCGCGTCGCAGGTGACACGGCCCTCCTTCTTGGAACCGCCGGTCAGATGATGCACGCCGCCGAGCGACAGCATCTGCGAGCCGTATTCGCTGGTCGTCACATGGCCGATCGCCTCGCCTTCCGCGCGGACCGTTGCCGTCTCCGGACCGAGATAGCGGTCGGTATCGATCTTCACCTTGACGCCGCAATAGCTGAAAATCCCCTCGGTCACGACCGTGACCATGTCGACGCCATCGACTTCCGAGGACACGATGAAGGGCGCCGGCTTGTAGTCGGGATAGGTGGTGCCGGCACCGATGGCGGTGACGAATACGTTGGGCTCATGGACGATCTTGCCGTCCCAATCGCCACCGGCCTGGAACGGCACCAGCCGGCCGCCATGCGATACCGTTCGTTCCAGCACGATGTGCGGATCGACGCGCACCAGTTCGCCGTTGTGATTGGCATAGCGATCGCACGCGCCGGCCGCGCCCGGCTTGATGTAGCACATCACCGGGCAGGCATCGCAGCGGATCTTGTCGCCACCGGCGACGGTCGCATCGGTCATGAACAAGCCTGCGGTCGAGAAGGCGACGATCGGAGCCGCTTCATCGCGGCCCGGTCACTTTGTTCGTATACGAACGATGTTGCGCGCGGACTTGAACGCTGTCAAGCGGGCCTCGAAGCCAAAAACTAGCCTGCCGCATAATAACTCATTTGCCTCGCATCCCTGTTCATAAAGCGAGCAGCGCGCTGCAGCGCAGGATCGCACGGCTTGCACGTTTGTACACAAACGGTATCTTCCGGAGGCGTCCAGCGCGACGTTTGCAGCGCAACGAAGGCTTAGGGGAGCATGACGCAGAGCACGATGCGCCTGACCGTCAACGGCAAGACCAGCGATGTCGACGCCGCGCCCGACACCGCATTGCTCTATGTGCTGCGCAACGACCTCGCCTTGAACGGACCGAAATATGGCTGCGGGCTCGGCGAGTGCGGCGCCTGCGCGGTGCTGATCGACGGCGTCGCCGCGCGGTCCTGCGTGATCCCGATCGAGGGCTGCGCCGGGCGCGACATCGTGACGCTCGAAGGTCTCGGCACGCGCGAGCATCCGGATCCCGTGCAGCAGGCCTTCATCCACGAGCAGGCCGCGCAATGCGGCTACTGCCTCAACGGCATGATCATCGCGACCAAGGCGCTGTTGCTGCGTTCCCCTCGCCCGTCCGACGACGAGGTGATGGAAGCGCTGCGTCATCATCTCTGCCGCTGCGGCGCGCATGTCGAAATCATGCGTGCGGCGATGCGCGCTGCAGGCCGTGCCGTTGAGGCGCAGACGTGACGGCTTCCGACGCGACCGAGGATCGCAACCGGCCGCAAGGCACGCTGTCCGTCGTCCGCCCCGCCTCGCCCGTCGAGGCCATCAAGTTCGAGACCTTCATCAGGATCACCGCCGACGGTTCGATCACCGCCTATAACGGCCATGTCGATCTCGGCACCGGCATCCGCACCGCGCTCGGTCAGATCGTCGCGGAGGAGCTCGACGTGTCCTTTGCGCGCGTCGTCATCGTACTGGGCGATACGTCGCAGGTCCCCAATCAGGGCGCGACGATCGCAAGCGAGACGATCCAGATCACCGCTGTGCCGCTGCGCAAGGCCGCGGCGCAGGCGCGGCAGTTTCTGGTCGCGCGTGCCGCGGCGCGGCTGGAGCTTCCGATCGAGGATCTCGTCGTTGAAGACGGATTGGTGCGCGGCAAGGACAATCGCAGCATCAGCTATGGCGAACTGATTGCGGGCGCGACCATCCGGCTTGAACTGGCCGATGATGTTCAGGTGAAGCCTGTCGATGCCTACAGCATCGTGGGGCAATCCGTCCCTCGCGTTGATCTGCCAGCAAAGGCAACCGGCGAGCTGGTTTACGTTCATGACATGCGCGTACGGGGCATGCTGCATGGGCGCGTCGTGCGTCCGCCCTATGCCGGCGTCGATGTCGGCGAGTTCATCGGCAACAGTCTGATTGCGGTCGACGAGACATCGGTCAGCCACATCCCCGGAATCGTCACCGTCGTGAGGATCGGCGACTTCGTCGGCGTTGTCGCCGAGCGGGAGGAAAATGCGATCAAGGCGGCAGCGCAATTGAAGGTCACCTGGAAGCCGGTGCCGACGCTCCCCGACCTCAAGGACATCGAGACCGCGCTGCGCGCCAATCCGTCGACGCCGCGAACGCTGATCGACAAGGGCAATGTCGATGCGGCGATTGCCGGCGCCGCCAAGCCGATGCCGCGAACCTACATTTGGCCGTATCAGATGCACGCCTCGATCGGCCCGTCCTGCGCGGTCGCCGATTATCAGGAGGATCTGACACGAGTCTGGTCCGGCACCCAGAACCCACACCATCTGCGAACCGAGTTGGCTCGGCTGATCCATCGCCGCGAAGCCGAGATCGAGGTGATCCGGATGGAGGCCGCCGGTTGCTACGGCCGGAACTGCGCCGATGACGTCTCTGCCGACGCGGTGCTGCTGTCGCGGTCCGTCGGCCGCCCTGTCCGCGTGCAGTTGACGCGCGAGCAGGAGCACGCCTGGGAGCCCAAGGGCACCGCGCAATTGATGAACGTCAACGGCGGATTGAACGCCGACGGCAGTGTCGCCGGTTATGATTTTGCCACGCGCTATCCATCGAACGGCGCGCCGACGCTGGCGCTGCTTTTGACCGGCGCCATTCCGCATACGCCCGCAGTGTTTGAGATGGGCGATCGCACTGCGATCCCGCCCTACGACTACGAGAACCTGCGAGTGGTGGCCAACGACATGCCCCCGATCGTGCGCGCGTCCTGGCTGCGCGGCGTCTCGGCGCTGCCGAACACGTTTGCGCATGAAATCCTGGATCGACGAATGCGCCGATGAAGCTGGCGTCGACCCGATCGAGTACCGCCTGCGCTATCTGAAGGATTCTCGCGCGATCGATCTCGTCAATGCGGTGGCCGAACGCGCCGGCTGGAAGCCGCGGCCGGTACGGCAGGAACCGGAAGCCGAGGGTGACATCGTTCGCGGGCGCGGCTTTGCCTATGCGCTCTATGTGCACAGCAAGTTTCCAGGCTACGGCGCGGCGTGGTCGGCCTGGATCGCCGACGTCGCCGTCAACAAGGCGACCGGCGATGTCAGCGTGACGCGCGTCGTCGCCGGTCAAGATTCCGGCCTGATGATCAATCCGGACGGCGTCCGCCACCAGATCCACGGTAACGTCATCCAGTCGACCAGCCGCGCATTGATGGAAGAAGTGTCGTTCGACCGCACCTCCGTGACGGCTCGCGAATGGGGCGCTTACCCCATCATCAAGTTCTCCGAGGTGCCCGAGATCGACGTGCTGATGTTGCCGCGGCCGGACCAGCCGCCGCTCGGCGTCGGCGAATCCGCCTCGGTCCCGAGTGCGGCGGCCATCGCCAACGCTATCTTCGACGCGACCGGCGTCCGCTTCCGCGAATTGCCGTTCACGCCGGAACGTATCCTGCGAGGGCTGCACGGCGAGCAACCGCCCGCGTCGGAAGCGTTGCCGCCGCCATCGGCGCCGCAGCCTGAAACAAACCGCTGGTGGAAGCCGTTCGCCGAGCAACGCGGTGCAGTCGCGACTGCCGCCGCGCTATGCGCCGCCGCGATCGGCATCGGCGCCGCCGTGTTGCCATGGCGCGCGATAGCGCCAATCGCGCGACCCGACGTGTCCGTTTATTCGGCCGCGACCATCGCACGTGGTCAGCAACTCGCCGCGCTTGGCGACTGCGCCGTCTGCCACACCTCGGCAAGCGGCATCCTCAATGCCGGTGGCAAGCCGCTGCCGACGCCGTTCGGCACCATCTACTCAACCAACATCACGCCGGATGTCGAAACCGGAATCGGCGCGTGGTCCTATCCCGCCTTCGAGCGCGCGATGCGCGAAGGCATTCATCGCGACGGAAGGCATCTCTATCCGGCGTTTCCGTATACCCATTTCGCCAGGACCACCGACGCCGACATGCAGGCGCTCTATGCCTATCTGATGGCGCAGCCGGCGGTGCGCGCGGAGACGCCGCCTAATGCGCTGGCGTTTCCATTCAACCTGCGCCCGCTGATGGCGGGGTGGAATGCGCTGTTCCACAAGCCCGATGCGTTCCAGCCCGACCCGGCGAAATCCCAGATCTGGAATCGCGGCGCCTATCTGGTCGAAGGCCTCGGTCATTGCAGCGCCTGTCATTCGCCGCGCAATGCGCTCGGCGCGGAGAGGGCGAACGCCTATCTCGCCGGCGGTTTCGCGGAAGGCTGGGAAGCGCCGGCGCTGACGTCGTTGTCGCAGGCGCCGATCCCGTGGAGTGAGGATGAGCTGTACGCCTATTTGCGAACCGGCGAGTCGCGTCTTCACGGCGTCGCTGCAGGGCCGATGGCGCCCGTGGTGAAGGAGCTGGCGGCGTTGCCGGATTCCGATATCCGCGCCATGGCGGTCTATCTCGGCTCGTTCAACGAGGCCTCGATGGATCGTGCGGCGCATCAGGCGCTCGCCGCCAAACTGGAAGCCTCGACCAGCACGCGCGCATCGGCCGCATCCAGCATCGGTGCCCGGCTCTACCAAGGCGCCTGCGCGGTGTGCCATGAGGTCGGCGGCGCGCCGCTGTTCGGCAGCCGGCCATCGCTGGCGCTGAACAGCAATTTGCACAGCGCCGAGCCCGACAATCTGATCCAGCTCATACTGCACGGCATCGCCAAGCCGGCCGCGACCGACCTCGGCTATATGCCGGCCTTCAAGGACAGCCTGACCGACGGCCAGGTCGCGGAACTGGCCGCTTACCTGCGGCGGCAGTTCGCCCCGGACAAGCCGGCCTGGACCGGTATCCAGGCGGTGGTCGGCCGAATCCGGCAGGAATAGCGCGCTGAGCTGCCATGCCGCCGCCAAATCCCACTGGTTGGCAGGTCCCCGGCACGGTAGAGTTCCGCCATGGCAGTTACCGATATTGCATCCCGAACCTATAATCACGGCTGGCGGCTCGACCCGATCGTGCGCAGCTTGCTTGATACCGATTTCTACAAGCTGCTGATGCTGCAGATGATCCGCGAGTTCTATCCGGATCAGCGCGTCACTTTTTCGGTCATCAACCGTACGAAGCATGTCCGACTCGGCGAGATCATCGATGAGGGCGAACTGCGCGCCCAACTCGACCATGCCCGCACCATCCGCTTTTCCAAGAAGGAACTGATCTGGCTCGCCGGTAATACGTTCTACGGCAAGACCCAGATGTTCTCGCCCGACTTCATCAACTGGCTCGCCAGCTTCCGCCTGCCCGAATATGAGCTGCGCAAGGTCGACGGCCAGTACGAGTTGCACTTCCACGGACCGTGGACCCACACCACGATGTGGGAGATCCCGGCGCTCGCGATCATGAACGAGCTTCGCTCGCGACAGGCGACCAAGGGACAGGGCCGCTTCGTGCTCGACGTGCTCTATGCGCGCGCCAAGGCCAAGCTCTGGTCCAAGGTCGAGCGGCTGCGCAAGCTCGAGGGCCTGCGGCTTTCCGACTTCGGCACCCGCCGCCGCCACGGCTTTCTCTGGCAGCGCTGGTGTGTCGAGGCGGTCAAGGAGGGTCTTGGTTCCTCCTTCACCGGCACGTCCAATGTGCTGCTGGCGATGGACAACGATCTCGAAGCGATCGGAACCAATGCGCACGAACTGCCGATGGTCGCCGCAGCCCTTGCCAATGACGATAACGAGCTGCGCTGGGCGCCCTATCGAATCCTCGACCAGTGGCGCCATACCTATGGCGGCAACCTTTTGGTGGCGCTGCCCGACGCCTTCGGCACCAAGCCGTTCCTGCGCGACGCGCCGGACTGGGTCGCCGACTGGACCGGTTTTCGCCCGGACAGCGCGCCGCCGATCACGGCCGGCGAAGACATCATCAAGTGGTGGAAGCAGAAGGGCCGCGATCCGCGGGAGAAGCTGCTCGTGTTCTCCGACGGCATGGACGTCGGCTCGATCGAGGAGACCTACCGGCATTTCGCCGGACGCGTCCGCATTTCGTTCGGCTGGGGCACCAACCTCACCAATGATTTCGTCGGCTGCGCACCGGACGGTTCCGCCGATCTCGATCCGATCTCGCTGGTCTGCAAGGTGACGTCGGTCGATGGACGGCCGGCGGTGAAGCTGTCTGATAATCCGGAGAAGGCCACCGGCAGCCCCTCCGAGGTCGAGCGTTACTTACGCGTGTTCGGAAATGCCGGCCGCGTCCGCACGGCCGTGCACGTCTGAACCTCCAAGTACCCATCCCGGCCCAATTGATTTGACGAGCCCCGCATGCCCGCACCCAAGCCGCCTGCTTTCGAAACCCTGAGCCTGCACGCCGGCCAACGCCCGGACCCCACCACCGGCGCCCGCGCGGTTCCGATCTATCAGACCACATCCTACGTGTTCCAGGATTCCGACCACGCCGCCGCGCTGTTCAATCTGGAGCGCGCCGGCCACATCTACACGCGTATTTCCAACCCGACGACGGCGGTGCTCGAAGAGCGCCTCGCCGCGCTGGAAGCCGGCGTCGGCGCGATCTGCACGGCGAGCGGCATGGCCGCGCTGCATCTGGCGATCGCAACGATCCTCAATGCCGGCGATCACATCGTCGCCTCCGCCTCGCTCTACGGCGGAACCATCAATCTGCTGGCGCACACCCTGCCCCGCTTCGGCATCACCACCACCTTCGTCAAGCCGCGTGCGCTCGACGAATTCCGCGCCGCGATCAAACCGAATACGCGGCTGGTGATCGGCGAGACGATCGGCAATCCCGGGCTCGAGGTATTGGACATTCCGGCGGTCGCGCAGATTGCGCATGACGCCAGGATTCCATTGCTGATCGATAATACCTTTGCAACGCCGTTCCTGAGCCGGCCGATCGAGCTCGGCGCCGACCTCGTGATGAACTCGGCAACCAAGTGGATCGGCGGCCACGGCATCGCCATCGGCGGCGTCATCGTCGATGGCGGCCGGTTCGATTGGCACGCTTCCGGCAAGTTCCCCCAGCTCACCGAGCCCTATGCCGGCTATCACGGCATCGTCTTCGACGAGCAGTTCGGCCAGGCCGCCTTCATCATGCGTGCGCGCACTGAGGGCCTGCGCGATTTTGGCGCCTGCCTGTCTCCGACCAATGCGTTCCAGTTGCTGCAGGGCGTCGAGACGCTGGGCGTCCGCATGGAGCGCCACATGAGCAACACGCTCACGGTGCTCGAGGCGCTGACCGCCAACAAAGCGGTCGAGTGGGTGCTGCATCCCGCGCTGGAGAATCATCCCGGATTATCAGCTCGCCAAGACGCTGCTGCCGCGCGGCGCGGGATCGATCGTCTCGTTCGGCATCAAGGGCGGCCGTGCGGCGGGCAAGAAATTCATCGAGTCGCTGCGAATGATCAGCCATCTGGCCAATGTCGGCGACGCCAAGACGCTGGTGATTCATCCCGCCAGCACCACGCATCAGCAGATGGACGCCGCGCAGTTGCAGGCGGCGGGCATCGGCGAGGAGCTGGTGCGGCTGTCCGTCGGTATCGAGACCGTATCCGACATCATCGACGATCTCGGCCAGGCGCTTCGCGCTTCGCAGAAGGTTTGAGCCATGCAGCTTTCCGTGAAGGGTGTTGACACGTTCGTTGCCACCGGCGGCCGTCCATTCGATCCGTCGCTGCCGGCCGTGGTGTTGCTGCACGGCGCAGGGTTCGATCATTCGACCTGGGCGCTGCACAGCCGTTGGTTTGCGCATCACGGCTATTCGGTGCTGGCGCCGGACTTGCCGGGCCATGGCCGCTCGTCCGGCAAGCCGCTGCCGACCATCGCCGACATGGCCGACTGGACCGCGGCTCTGCTCGACGCTGCCGGCGCGCCGAAGGCCAGGCTGGTCGGCCATTCGATGGGATCGCTGATCGCGCTGGAGACTTCCGCCCGGCATCCCGACAAGGTTTCAGGCCTCAGCCTGATCGGCACGGCGGCCACGATGACCGTGGGACCCGATCTGCTCAAGGCGGCGGAGGCCAACAGCTCCGACGCCCTCGACATGGTTTCGATCTGGGGCCTCGGCTTCAAGGCCGAACTCGGCGGCAGCCTCGCGCCGGGACTGTGGATGCATCAGGGCGCGCAGCGCGTGCTGCAGCAGACCCGGCCCGGCGTGCTCTACAACGACCTCAACGCCTGCAATTCGTATCAGAATGCGCTGGCGGCGGCCGCGCAGGTCAAGGTGCCCGCCACCTTCATTCTCGGTGAGCGCGACATGATGACGCCGGCGAAGGCGGGGAAGACACTGGCGGCAGCGACGCCAAATGCCCGCACCGTCGTCGTTCCGGGCGCCGGCCACATGATCATGGCCGAGGCACCGGACGAGTTGCTGGCGGCGTTGCGGTAGCCGCTCCGGGTTCAGCTTTCACTCCTCATCCTGAGGAGCGCCGAACGCGCGTCTCGAAGGATGAAGGCCCGTCTGTGGCCTCATGGTTCGAGACGCCGCTTCCCGGCTCCTTACCATGAGGGTTTGACATTACTGCCTTGCCGCAGGCTTCCTTTCCACCGGATGGATGTCGATGCCGCGCAACCTTCCCATGCGCAGCACATCCATCGCCAGCGTTCGGTCGATGCGGTCGCGGTCCAGCGCGCGGATTAGGTCGTCGACGCCGTTGATCTCGGCGCCATCGAGCTTGATCACGACGTCGCCCGGCAGCAATCCCGCCTTCGCGGCCGGGCTGTCCGGCTCGATCTGCGCCAACAGCGCGCCCATCTTGTTGTCGACGCCGGCAACCACGGCATGGCGCCGCGGGATCGGCGCGGTCTGGCCTGCGACGCCGATATAGGCGCGGCGGACATAGCCGTGACGGATGATCTCCGACAGCACGAACTGCGCGGTGTTGCTGGCGACCGCAAAGCAGATGCCCTGCGCGCCGTTGATGATGGCGGTGTTGATGCCGATGACTTCGGCCGATGATGACACCAGGGGGCCGCCGGAATTGCCGGGGTTGAGCGCGGCATCCGTCTGAATGACGTCCTCGATGGTCCGCCCGCTCACCGAGCGGATCGAGCGGCCGAGCGCCGACACCACGCCGGCGGTCACCGTCGATTCAAATCCCAAGGGATTACCGATCGCAACCACGAGCTGACCGCGGCGCAGGCTCTTGGAATTGCCGAGCGAGGCGTAGCGCAGATCGCGCGCGCCGTCGGCCCGCAGCAATGCGAGGTCGGTGTCGGGATCGACGCCAAGCACGTGGGCATCGGTGACAAAGCCTTCGGTATCGCGGAGCCTAATCTCTTTCGACGATCCAACCACGTGGCTGTTGGTCAGCACCAGCCCATCGGGCGAAATGACGATGCCCGAGCCAAGTCCGCCGCGCTCGCGCGCGGTGCGCACTTTTGGCCCGGTTTCGACGCGCACGACAGCGGGCCCGACGCGTTCGGTCACGCCGATCACGGCGTTGGAATAGGCGTCGAGCAGGGCCTGATCGTCCGCAGGGGTCGATTCGGGCGCCGGCGACAGGTCGTCGCTGGCAATATTTGAGGTGAAATCCAGCATGGCGAGCTTCCTTCGGCCTCATCAAATGGTGGCCGTGGAACGCACTCGCAAGAGCCTTGGCCTGCGCGCAAGGCTGCCCTGCCTGCTATTGCGCCCGTCTGAGCGTCCCCGACCGCGCCTTGACGGGATCGAGCAGCCCCCAGTCGCCTTGTTCCAGCGTATAGCCCTTGGGGAACGGTGCGCGGAGTTCAAGCCCGAGCGAGCGCAGCACACGGTCGTCGCGGTAGTAGCACTGCAGAACGACGCGGACGAGCGTCGCCGCCGGCGCACCGCCGGTGACGCGGAACTCGTTCGCGATCGTATCGCGCTTGGCGGCGTCGAGTTCGGCCAGCGGCTTGCCGGCCAAACGCGCGAGATGGTCGAGCGCCTGCTTGACCATCGCCACATCGCGGCCGAGCGTCGCCAGCATATCGGCCTGAACAGCGGGGTCGTCCGCACCGGGTACCTTATACTCGTCGCTGGCGGGAACAATCATCGCGGCGACGGTGCGGAGGTCATCGCGTTGGGTTGAAGTCAGTTCATTGGCTGCGGACATGGCGGTCTCAATCAAAGAGGTTGGCAAGGCGTTGCTTCATCTGGTCGGCGACGTAGAGAGCGATCGCCTGGATGGTCGAGGTCGGGTTGACGCCGCCCGACGTCACGAACACGCTGCCGTCGACGATGAAAAAATTCTTCACGTCGTGCGAGCGGCCCCATTCATTGACCACGGAGCGTGCGGGATCGGTGCCCATCCGCGCTGTGCCGAGCAGATGCCAACCGCCCCATGGAATCGGGTTGTTCATGCAGATGTCGGTCGCACCGGCGGCTTCGAGAATCTCCCGGCCGCGCGCCAAGCCATGATCCATCATCTTCCGGCTGTTCGCGCTGATCGTGTAGTCGATCTTCGGCGCCGGGATTCCGTGGCTGTCCTTCAGTACGGGATCAAGCGTGACGCGGTTATGCTCCTCCGGCAGGTCCTCGCAGATGGCGGAGACCCCAAGCCGATGGCCGTTGAGCCTGCGAAATACGCGGTGATGATCCGTCCCCCACGGCAAAATACCCTTCTGCTCGCTGGCAACGGCTTCAAACACCGGCCCTGCGCCGCGGACGAACTGGATGCCGTAGCCGCGGACAAAACCGCGCGAAAGATCGGTGTCGTAGAACTCCTTGCTCCAGAGGCAAGTCGGCGGCGCGCGGTTGCTATCGGTCGGCTCCTTCACGAAACCGTAGGTCTGCGCATAGGGATGGAACATCAGGTTCTTGCCGACCAGCCCGGACGAATTGGCCAGCCCATTCGGGAAGCGGCCGGAGACAGAGTTCAGCAGCAGCCGCGGCGTGCCGACGCCGTTGCACGCGATGATGACGACTTCAGCCGGCTGGAACTGCTCGACGCCATCCTTGTCGTAGTAGACGACGCCCGAGGCCATGCCGTGCTCGTTGGTCAAGATCTCGCGCACGCGACAATGAGTCTTGACCTCGACGCCGGCGCGGATCGCGTGCGGCCAATAGGTAATGTCGGTCGAGGCTTTTGCGCCCTGCGCGCAGGCCGGCGTGCAATGGCCGAGATTGATGCAGCGCGCCCTGCCCTCATAATCCATCGTCGCGACGGTCGTGTCCGACGGCCACCAGTGCCAGCCGAGCTTGTTCATGGCGCTGCCGATCAACGGACCGGAGAGGCCGAGCGGCTGCGGCGGCATCGGCGGGTGCGTCAGCGGCGAAAGCGGATCGCCGGACATGCCGGATACGCCCATCATCCGGTCGTTCTCTTCAAAGAACGGGGTGAGCGCCTCGTAATCGATCGGCCAGTCGTCGGCGACGCCGTCGAGCGTCTTCACCTTGAAGTCGCTTGGATGAAGCCGCGGCCAGTGCGCGGTGTACATCACGGTCGAACCGCCGACGCCGTTGAAGTTCACCACCTTGATCGGCGAGTTGTCGTCATTGATCGGATAGTCCTCGGGCCGACCACGAATGTTCGGGCTGGTCGACCAGTCGCCGTAGAACTTCGCCTCCCAGTCGCGCCCGGTGCTGGGATATTCCGATGGATTCATCCAGCCGCCCTGGTCGAGGCAGAGGATGTGCATCTTGGTATCGGCCAGGCTCCACGCCACCGCGGCGCCGGACGCGCCGGCGCCGATGATCAGGACGTCAACGGGATCGTGCTTCATTCTTGGTCCTTAATATCCCCGGTGTTTCTCCGCCCGTCATTGCGAGGAGCGCAGCGACGAAGCAATCCATCTCGCCTCAAGCGCAAGCGGCACGATGGATTGCTTCGCTGCGCTCGCAATGACGGGGATAAACCATCAACTCACAATCTTCACCGGCAATGTGCGGATGCCGCGGATGAAATTTGAATAAAGCCGTTGCGGCGGCCCAGTAATCTCAAAACGAAGATCGCGGTTCAATACTTCCTCCCAGAGGATACGGATTTGCTGTTCGGCCAGGCGGTCGCCGACGCAGCGGTGGATGCCGGCGCCGAAGGCAAGATGCTGGCGCGGCTTGGCACGGTCGATGATGAACTCATCCGCGCGATCGATCTTGGCCTCATCGCGGTTGCCGGAAATGTACCACATCACGACCTTGTCGCCCTTGGCGATCCGGCGGCCGGCCAGTTCAACATCGTTGCGCGCAGTGCGGCGCATATGCAGCACCGGCGTCTGGTAGCGGATCGTCTCCGATACGAGGTTCGGGATCAGGTCACGCCGCGCTCGCACCAGCTCGAACTGACCAGGATTTTCCACCAGCGCCATCAGCCCGCCGCTCATGGAATTGCGCGTGGTGTCGTTGCCGCCGACGATCAACAGCCCGATCGTGCCGATGAACTCGCGAGTTTGCAGGTTTCGCGTGGCCGGCGAATGTGCCAGCATCGAGACCAGGTCGAAGGTCGGCGCGGCATCGGCGCGCGCATTCCACAATTTGCGGAAGTACTCGCCCATCTTCACCATCTCTTCGTAACGCTCGTCCTCCGAATGCACAACGGCATCGGGCGAATCGACATTGGCGATCGCGACGTCGGACCACCAGCTCAGCTTCATGCGATCCTCCCATGGAAAATCGAACAGCGTCGCCAGCATCATGTTGGTGAGATCGGTCGAGACGCGTTCGGCCCAGTCGAAGGTCTCGTTGCGCGGCAAGACATCCAGCACGTCGCAGGTTCGCTTGCGGATCAACTGCTCGAAATTGGCGAGGTTCGACGGCGCGACGATCGGTGCGACGGTTCGACGCTGCGCGGTATGGCCCGGCGGGTCCATGCGGATGAAGCTGGTGCGCTCCTGCCCCTTCGGCTGATCTGCCACCTGAATACCGCCAAGTTCCGAACTCGACGAGTAGTTCTCGTGGTCAAGCTCGACCGCAAAAATGTCGTCGTAGCGCGTCACCGACCAATACGGTCCGAACGGCGAAGCTTCACAATAATGCACGGGATCATCGCGGCGCAACTGTTCGAACAGCGGCCGCCAGGTGTCGTCCTGATAAAGGTGGGGGTCGCTGACGTCGATCGACGTCAGCCTGCGCTGCAGCGCCTGGGCCATCGCATGCCTCCCCTCGTGCGGTCGCCGCCTTTCGGGCGATCTGAAGCCTGACGATAGGGGCAGATGCGGTCGCGAGTAAAGCCGGCCGGAATTGGCCGGCGGCAAACCTGCAACCCTGCCACGCGTCCATGCGGGGTTTGTCCCCCGGCGTGAGAGCGGGTAGCCTGACGGCAATCCTCCTGAGGTAATTCTCTGGACAAAACCACTCGCATGGGAGCGACGACGATTTCGGATTTCGACGCCATCATCATCGGCGCTGGCCTGTCCGGCATGTACCAACTCCACCGCCTGCGCGAACAGGGCCTGCGGGTACGCGTGTTCGAGGCCGGCACTGACGTCGGCGGCACCTGGTACTGGAACCGTTATCCCGGGGCACGCTTCAATTCCGAGAGCTATTCCTACGGCTACTCCTTCTCCAAGGAGCTGCTGCAGGAATGGGAGTGGTCAGAGCATTTTGCCGGCCAGCCGGAGACGCTGCGTTACTGCAAATATGTCGCCGACAAGTTTGATCTTCGCCGCGACATTCAGTTTCGCAGCCGGGTGATGGCAGCCGTCTACGACGAGGGTACAAGAAGCTGGACGATCACGCTGGAGGACGGCAGCCGTTCCAGTTCGCGCTTCCTGATTACCGCGATCGGACCGCTCTCGACGCCCACCCTGCCCCGGATCGAGGGACGCGACGATTTCAAGGGCGCGTCGTTCCACACCGCGCGATGGCCGAAGGAGCCGGTGGATTTCGCCGGCAAGCGCGTCGCCGTGATCGGCACCGGCGCGACCGGCATCCAGACCATCCAGACCATCGCCGGCCAGGTCGGCCATCTCACGGTGTTCCAGCGCACCGCCAACTGGGCCGCGCCGCTGCACAACGGCAAGATCGACGCCGAGACGCAGGCCAAGATCAAGGCCGGCTATCCCGAGATTTTTGCGCGCTGCCGCGAGACGTTTGCCTGCTTCATTCACACGCCCGACACGCGCAGCGCGTTCGAGGTATCCGACGAGGAACGCGAGGCCAATTATGAAAGGCTCTATGGCGAGCGCGGCTTCGGCATCTGGGTAGGCAATTTCAACGACATCCTGACCGATCGAAAGGCGAACGCGACGATCTCCGATTTCGTCGCGCGCAAGATCCGCGAGCGGGTGAAGAACCAGGCCGTGGCCGAGAAGCTTATCCCGAAGAACCACGGGTTCGGTACCCGACGGCTGCCGCTCGAGACCTTCTATTACGAGGTGTACAATCAGGACAATGTCGAACTGGTCGACATCAAGGAAACTCCGATCGAGCGCATCACGCCTGATGGCATCAAGACCAGCGAGAAGGAATACGAATTCGACATCATCATCTACGCCACCGGCTTCGATGCCATCACCGGCAGTTTTGACAAGATCGACTTCCGCGGCGCCGGAGGCACGCGGCTGAAAGACAAATGGAACACGGGTCCCGAGACCTATCTCGGCATTATGGTGCATGAATTTCCCAACATGCTGATGCTGATGGGACCGCACACCGCGCTCGGCAACATTCCGCGCAGTATCGAATACAGCGTCGAGTGGGTGACGGGGCTGATCTCCTTTGCGACGAAGAACCGATTGACGCGGCTAGAAGCAACGCCGGATGGCGTGAAATCCTGGACCGACCACGTCAAGGCGCTCGGCGAAGGGTTGCTCGCCAACGAAGTCGATTCCTGGATGACCGGCATCAACTCCAACGTCGAGGGCAAGCAGACCCGCATCGTCGCCCGCTACAGCGGCAGCGCACCGGCCTACCGCGCCAGGTGCGACGAGGTCGCGGCGAAGGGGTATGAGGAGTTGAGGCTGGGGTAGCGTTTGGGCGAAAAGCGTACCGCTGTCGTAGATGGGGTAACGGGCCCCGGTCCGCCTTCCAAGCAGGCCGCGCTTGCTACGGCGCCATTGGTAGCGCGCTTCGCGCGGCCTGCTTGGAAGGCGGGCGGTCGTCCCTCACATTGATGGTGTGACGGAGTCAGAGGGATGAACCTCGCTCCAAGCATCAAGGAGAGACGACCATGGAGCATTATGCAGGAATTGACGTGTCATTGGAATGCTCGAGCGTGTGCGTTGTCGACGCCAATGGCAAAATCGTGCGTGAGGCCAAAGTGGCGAGCGAGCCGCAAGCCCTGATCGACTGGTTCGGCTCGCTGGGCTTCGGCCTGGAACGGATCGGGCTGGAGGCCGGGCCATTGTCGCAGTGGCTGTTTGCGGGAATGAAGAAGGCCGGCCTTGCCGTGGAACTGCTGGAGACGCGGCACGTACGGAAGGCATTCGAGGCCATGCCGGTCAAGTCGGATCGCAACGATGCACGCGGCATCGCGCAACTGATGCGGCTGGGCTGGTTCCGGCCGGTGCACTGCAAATCGATGAGTGCGCAAGAGACCCGATCGCTGCTGACGGCGCGCAAGCTGGTGCAATCGAAGCTTCACGACGTGGAGAACAGTTTGCGCGGGATCCTGCGCGGTTTTGGCCTGAAGGTTGGCAAGACGACCGGACAGAAGTTCGCGGGGCGGATCGAGGAACTCGTGGCGGGCCACCCGCACCTGCAGACGATCGCCAAGGCGCTGCTGGCGGTGCGAGCGGTGCTGCGGACCGAGTTCGCAGCCTTTGAGAAGCAGACCCGCAGGATGGTGCGATCCGACATGCAGGCACGGCTGCTGACGTCAGTCCCGGCGGTCGGCCCGATCGTGGCGTTAAGCTATGCCAGCGCGATCGACGATCCCGCCCGCTTCAAATCGTCGAAGCAGGCAGGAGCCCATTTCGGGTTGACGCCGAAGAAGCATCAATCCGGCGAGACCGACTACGCCGGCCGGATCAGCAAGATCGGTGATGCTGCGGTGCGCACGGCGCTTTACGAGGCTGCCAACGTCATGCTGACCAAACCGGTCAAAGGCTGTTCGCAACTCAAGAGCTGGGCCATGCGGATCAAAAATCGCGCCGGCATGAACAAAGCCAAGGTGGCGCTGGCGCGCCGGCTCGCGGTGATCATGCATCGCATGCTCGCCGACGGAACATCCTTTAACGCCGCTGCTGCGGCAGCCTAACAGGGAGACATATCGGTTTTCGGGCGGGTCACGACACCAGGCCTTCTCGAAGCGAAGTCCCTTCGCCGGGACGATGGATCAGGTCAGGCCGTTGCCCACCAGGTCGCCTTCGTGAGCACGCACAACGTAGATTGGTCGACCTATCCTCTTCCAACCCCATCAGGTGGCGGCCCTGCGCCGACCCCGTACAGAAGCGAGACCCCGGCGAGCGGACTAAGCAAAGGGATTGACTAATCGAGGCCCGTTACAGAAGGGTGGGCAAAGCGCAGCGTGCCCACCGTTTCGCAGCGTGCTCGGTGATGGATGGTGGGCACGTCGCTTCGCTCCTCTGCCCACCCTACGAGACTTGCGTTTGATTTGTAGCCCGCATGAGCGTCAGCGATATGCGGGACCGGTTCCCGGGGTCGCTTCGCTCGCCCGGGCTACGGCGTCACCACGCATCAATGCACGGCCGTTTCTTCGTCGTGCGCGCTTCCGGCTTCGGCACCGAGCGCAGGCCCGACATGATCCAGTGCCTGGTATCGGCGGGATCGATCACTTCGTCGATCTCCAGCACCGAGGCGATCGAGACTGCCTTGCCGTTGGCGTAAAGCTCGGCGACCTTGGCCTGGTAGTATGCCTCGCGCTCGGCCGGATCCTCGATCGCTTCCATCTCCTTGCGGAAGCCAAGCCGGACATAGCCTTCGAGCCCCATGCCGCCGAACTCGCCGGTCGGCCAGGCCACCGTGAAGAACGAGGCATGGAAGCCGCCGCCGATCATGGCTTGCGCGCCGAGGCCGTAGCCCTTGCGCAGGACGATGCCGAACAGCGGCACGGTGAGGCTCGCGCCAGTCACGAACATCCGCGCGACATGGCGCACGATCGCGGTCTTTTCCGCTTCGGGGCCGACCATGAAGCCCGGCGTATCGCACAGCGATACGATGGGTATGTCGAAGGCATCGCAAAGCTGCAGGAAGCGCGCGGCCTTGTCGCCGGCCGGCGCATCGATCGCGCCGCCGAGATGCTTTGGATTGTTGGCGATCAGGCCGAACGGCTTGCCCTCGATGCGAATGAAGGCGGTGATCATGCCGACGCCAAAGTCGCGGCGGATTTCCAGCACCGAACCTTCGTCGGCGAGGAGATCGATGACATTGCGGATGTCGTAGACCCGCAGGCGGTTTTCCGGGATCGCCCGCCGCAGCAGCCGCTGGTCCGGCGCGTTCCATTCGGTGACCGTGCCCTGGAAGTACGACAGATATTTTTGCGCCGCGGCCGTCGCTTCCGCCTCGTCCTCGACCAGAATGTCGATGACGCCGTTCGGCGACTGGAACGACACCGGGCCCACTTCCGCCGGATGATAGACGCCGAGGCCGCCGCCCTCGATCATCGCCGGACCGCCCATGCCGATCGAGGCATTTTTCGTCGCGATGATGACGTCGCAGCAGCCGAGCATCGCGGCGTTGCCAGCAAAGCAATAGCCGGAGACGATGCCGATGACCGGCACCAGGCCCGAGAGTTTGGCGAATTGCACGAAGGACGGCCCGTCGAGTCCGGTCATGCCGAGCCGGTCGGTGTCGCCGGGACGGCCGCCGCCGCCTTCGGCATAGAACACCAGCGGTAGCCGCCACTGCTCGGTCAGGCTCAGCATGCGGTCGATCTTCTTGTGGTTCATGTGGCCCTGGGTGCCGGCCAGCACGGTGTAATCGTAGGAGATCACCATGCAGCGGGCGGCATCCGCCCCGAACTTGTCCGCATTGACAGTGGCGACGCCGGAGATCAGCCCGTCGGCCGGCGTATTGCGGATCAGATCGTCGACCTTGCGCCGCCGGCGCTGGGCGGCGATGGCGAGCGAGCCGTATTCGACAAAGGAGCCGTCATCGACGAGATCGGCGACGTTCTCGCGCGCGGTGCGCTGGTTGGTCTTGCGGCGGCGCTCGACCGAGGCCGGGCGATTTTCGTCGAGCGTGATGGCGTGGCGCTCGATCAGTTCGGCCAAATCAGGACGGATGTGATCGAGATCGACATCCTCCTCTTCGGTCACATCATGGGCGTCGATCTGGGCGGGTTCCAGATAAAGGATCGCCTCGTCCTGCATCAGCGTCATGCCGGCTTCGGCGGCGACCCTTGTCACCGTGCCGCCATGCGGCGCGGTCACCAGATGCTCCATCTTCATGGATTCGAGCACGGCGATCTGCTGGCCGGGGCGGACGAGATCTCCCTCCCCGACATCGATGGCAACAATCGTGCCCTGCAACGGCGCCGGCACCGCGACCGAGCCGGCCGGCCCGGTTGCCGATTCTGCGACCGCAAGCGCGAGCGTCTCGTCATCGGCGGCGTCGCCGGATTCGATCAGTGCCGTCTCGGCAATCGTCTCGGCAATCGTCTCAGCCGTCCCCTTGGCTTCGCCGACGAGATCGGCGACATGGGCCTCGATAAAACCGGTGCTGAGACGATTCTCGACAAAATCCGGGTGCGCCAAAATCGCCGTCAGGAACGGGATGTTGGTGGCAACGCCGCCGATGCGGAACTCACGCAGCGTGCGCGTGGCCTTGTGCACGACGTCGGTCCAGTCGCCGCCCGCCGAATGCACGATGACTTTGGCGAGTAGCGAATCGAAGGCCGTGCTGGTCCGGTAACCCGAATAGCCAAACGTATCGACGCGAACGCCCGGGCCGGACGGCAGGTCGAACATCGCCAGCGTTCCACCGGTAGGCCTGGTCCCGCCGCTCTCGTCCATCACCTCCATGTTGACGCGCAGCTGCATCGCAAAGCCGCGCGGCTTCGGGATATAGGCCTGCGCCAGACCAAGCGAACCCAGCGTGGCGCCGGCCGCGACCGCGAGCTGCGACTGCACGAGATCGAGGCCGAGCACCTCCTCGGTAACGGTATGCTCAACCTGCAGCCGCGGATTGGCCTCGATAAAGGCGAACGCCTGCTCGCTCGTTCTGGCGTCGTTGTCGACGAGGAATTCGAAGGTGCCGAGATTTTCGTAGTTTGCGGCGGCGGCCATTTCCTTGGCGGCTTCGATGATGCGTCCCCGTAAGGCATCGTTCAGCGACGGGCTCGGCGCGACCTCGATGAGTTTCTGGTTGCGGCGCTGGATAGTGCATTCGCGCTCCCAGAGATGGCTGATCGCGCCGAAGTGGTCGCAGATGATCTGCACCTCGATGTGGCGCGCGTTGCGGATCAGGCGCTCGGCATAGACGCCGTCGCTGCCAAAGGCGGCCATCGCCTCGGACTGGCAGCGCGCATAGGCCTCCTCCAGCTTGCTGGCGTCATCGACGATGCGCATGCCGCGGCCGCCACCGCCGGCGGTCGCCTTGATCATGATGGCGCCGCCGGCGCCCTGGGATTCCAGGAAGGCCTTTGCCTCGTCCAGGCTGGTCGGGCCGCTGGTGCCGTCGATGATGGGCACACCGCATCGTTTTGCCAGCGCCTTGGCCTGGGCCTTGTCGCCGAACAGCTCGAGCGCGTCCGGCGATGGCCCGACAAAGACGATGCTTTCCTCGATGCAGCGCCTGGCCAGCGTCGCGTTCTCGCTGAGAAACCCATATCCGGGATGCACGGCGTCGCATTCGGTCGCCTTGGCGGCGGATATCACGGCCTCGATGTCGAGATAGGCCCGCGCGCCGCGCCCGGGGATTTCGCAGGCGGCGTCGGCGGCGCGGACATGGGCCGATTGCGCGTCGTCGGCGGAATAGATCGCGACGGTGGGGAGGCCGGCATCTCCGGCCGCGCGCGCAATGCGGATGGCGATCTCGCCGCGATTGGCGATCAGCAGCTTGTGGAAAGACATTGCAATACCCGTTTATCGGTCTTTCATGGTTGGATCGAGCACGATGCGCAGGGATTCGCCAAGCGCATTGAAGGCCAAGGACACAACCAAAATGGCAAGCCCCGGCGCGTACATCTGCTCCGGCGCTATCTCCATATACTGGTAGGCGCGGGCCAGCATGGCGCCCCAACTCGGGTTCGGTGGCTGGATACCGAGCCCGAGGAAGCTGAGGCTGGCTTCCGCCAGCAGCGCCGCCGCCAGCAGCAGCGTCACCTGCACGATGACGGGCTGCAGCGCGTTCGGCAGCACGTGCTTCCACAGGATGTGCCAGGCCGGCGCGCCAAAGCACCTGCTGGCATCGACATAGAGTTCCTGGCGCACGATCAGGGTGCGGGCGCGGACGATCCGGGCCAGCGCCGGGAACATGACGATGCCAACCGCGATCATGCCGTTGGTCAGCCCGATGCCGAGCGCGCCGGTGACCGCGATCGCCAGCACGATGGCCGGGAATGACAGAAATGTGTCGATGATCCGGCTGATGATGTCGTCGGTCCAGCCGCCGAAGAAGCCGGCAGCAAGGCCCGACCGGCAGTCCGATCAGAATGGCGACGCCGACAGCGAGCAGGCTGGCATAGACGGTGGCGGGCGCGCCGTAGACCAGCCGGCTGAAGATGTCGCGGCCGAGGTCGTCGGTGCCGAGCAGATGGCCGGGTCCAGGCGCCGCCAGCATGTTGTTGGCGTCCTGCGCGGTTGGCGCAAAGGGGGCGATCCAGGGCGCGCCGATCGCCACGATCACCAGCACCAGCAGAGACCAGGATCGCGAGCGCCGCGCGAAGGTCGCCGGCCAGCCAGCGGAACAGGCGGCGCAACCGGCCGGGTTCGGCGGATGACTTCGGCGTGGCCAGCGAAAGCTCCGTCATTGCTCGATCCTCGGATCGACGGCGGCGCACAGCAAATCGGTGATCAGATTGACCGCGATGACCACGATCACCATGGCGAACACCACGCCCTGCACGATCGGAAAATCCCGCTGCAGCGCGCCGCGCACGATCAGGCTGCCCATCCCGGGAATCGCGAACACTGCCTCGATCACTACGGTCGCCGCCAGCATGCGGTTGACCAGGAGGCTAATGATGGTGAACAGGTTGACGCTGACGTTCTTCAGGCCGTGCTGCCAGAGGATGCGCGTCATCGACAGCCCCTTGGCGTGCAGCGTCCGCACATATTGCGAGGACAGCACTTCCAGTAGCGATCCACGCAACTGCCGCGCCACTTCCGCCATGCCGTAGGCCGCAATGGCGATGCCGGGCAGCAGCGCGTGCCGGATCGCCTCCCACGGGGATGCGCTGAAGGATTTGGCGCCGGTCGCCGGCAGCCAGTTCAGCTTCAGCGAAATCTCGGCCACCAAAATCATCGCCAGCCAGAAACCGGGAATGGCGACGCCGAGCGAGGCGACCATGCTGACCATCTTGTCGACCCAGCCATTGGGCTTGATCGCCGCAATCACACCCATGGGAATGCCAGTGACCAGCGCCAGCACCAAAGCGATCGCCACAATAAGGAGCGTATTGGGAAAGGCGCGGGCAATGGAAGTGGCGACCTTTTCGCCCGTCAGCAGCGATTGCGAGAGGTCGCCCTGCACGACGTTGGCGAGCCACGCGCCATATTGCACCAGGAACGGCCGGTCGAGGCCGTAGATCTTCCGGATCTCGGTAATCCGCGCATCGGTGGCGTTGTCGCCGGCGAGCGTTACCGCGATATCGCCGGGCACCAGCTTCAAAAGCGCGAATACCATGAAGGTCGCAAGCAGGATGACGGGCAGCGCCTGCAACAGGCGGCCGCCGATCACCCGTGCCGGACTTCGTCGCGCCATCGGCTTCAGCTCTCCAGCCAGACGTCGTCGTATTTCGGCTTGCCCAGGAGGTTCGGCCTGTAGCCCTGCACCTTCTTGTTCATGGCGACCAGTTCGAACTGGAAGGCGAGCGGTGCTACGAACGCGTTTTCCATCACCAGCCGCTGCACGGTGGCAAAAGCCTTGCGGCGCATCTCGATGTCTTCCGATGCCCGCAACTCCTTGATCGCGGCTTCGAGCTCCGGCGGCACCGGTGCCCGGCCGCCATTATAATAGGCGTCCTTGGTGAACATCAGCGAATAGGTCAGGCTCGGATCGGGCCGTCCGGTCCAGGCCGCGAGCAAGCCGGAGCCGCGCTTCTCGGCGCCGAAGAAGGCGGCGGAGGCCTCCGCAATCGGCGCGTTGGAGAATTTTACGTTCATCCCCGCTTTGCGGAACTGTTCGATCAGGATTTCCTGACGCTGCACCAAGTCCTGATCGGGATAGCCGATCAGGTCGATCGCAAGGCCGTCCTTGAAGCCGGCCTCGGCAAGCAGCTGCTTGGCCTTGTCGGGATTATGGGGATAGAGCCCGGCGACGGACTTGTCGTAGGCCCAATGCGCCTTCGGCAGGTTCATGTAGGCGGGCTCGGCGAGGCCGGCCAGCGCGGCCTTGACGAAAGTCTCGCGGTCGATCGCGAAATTGAAGGCCTGGCGGACTTTTACATTGTCGAACGGCGGCTTCGCCCAGTTCAGGAAGATCTGGAAGACATAGAGCGTCGGCCCGTTGGCGATCTTGACGCTGGGGACGCGATCCATGATCGCTTTCTGGCGCGGCGGCAGCTGGTACATCAGGTCGTTCTGGCCGGCAGTGACCGAGCGCGAGCCGGTCGTCAGTTCCGGAATGATGGAGAACTCAATTCCGTCCGGATACGGCCGGTTCGGTTTCCAGTATTTCTCGTTGCGCTTGACGACGATCTTCTCGCCGTCCGCCCAGCTCACGAAGGCATAGGCGCCCGCCCCGACCGGCGTGCGCGTGACATTGCCGGCGCTGGAAGCCTTGAGCGCGGCCGGCGACACCATCATGCCGGCGCGGTCGGAAAGAATGCCGGGCAGCGCGGCGTCGGGCGTGTTCAGCTTCAGCGTGACCTGCATCGGACCGGTAACTTCGGCGGACGCCATGGAAGCGAGATCGGCCTTGATGTTGGATTTCGGGTCGGACTTGTTGCGCTCCAGATTGAATTTCACGGCCTCGGCGTCGAGCGGCGTGCCGTCGTGGAAGGTGACGCCGGAGCGGATGTTGAGCACCAGCGTGGTGGGATCGGTAAAGCTCCAGCTTTCGGCAAGGCCCGGCTTGGGTTTGAGGGTTTCAAAATCCCATTCGGTCAGCGTGTCGTACATCGTGAACAGGAAGGCGTGATCCGAGCCGGCGCCGCCGGTGGCGGGATCGAGGCTCGACGGGTTGGCGGGCGCCGAGATGCGCAAAATTCCGCCGCGCTTCGGCGTGCCTTGCGCGAACGCGCTGCCGCCGAGTGCCGTGCCGGCCAGCGCGGCGGATATCAGCGCCATTGCCTCGCGTCGGGTCGTTGATGTCATGGCCTATCCTCCGTCGGGCGATTTTCTGTCAATTGGGCGAAAAGTTCGGGCGGTCAGCAAAATGGCAGGCGACCCAGTGATCCCTTGCCAGCTCGCGCCAGTCCGGTGTCTTCTCGGCGCAGAGCGGCTGCGCATACTGGCAGCGGGTGCGGAAACGGCAACCCGAGGGCGGATCGATCGGGCTCGGGATTTCACCCTGCAGCACGATACGCTGGCCGCCGCGCATCGACGACGGCAATGGCCGCGGTTCGGCCGACAGCAGCGCCTGTGTATAGGGATGCAGCGGACGCTCCGAGACTTCCTCCGTCGGGCCGAGCTCGACAAAGCGGCCGAGATACATCACCGCGATGCGCTCGCTGATGTGCGACACGACAGCGAGATCGTGGGTGATGAACACGTAAGTGAGCCCGAGATCGCGCTGCAGCTCCGCAAACAAATTCAGCACGTCGCCGCGGATCGACATATCCAGCGCGGCCACCACCTCGTCGCACACGATCAGTTTCGGGCGCAGCGTCAGTGCGCGGGCGATCACCACGCGCTGCTTCTGGCCGCCGGAAAGCTGGTGCGGATAGCGCGTGCCGACATCCTGCGGAAGGCCGACGCGGTCCATCGCCTCATGCGCGCGCTTGAGGCGTTCGGCTTTGCTTCCCTCGCGCGCCAGTTCCAGCGGCTCCAGCACGGAGGACAGGATCGTCATCCGCGGATTCAGCGCGGCGTTCGGGTCCTGAAAGATGATCTGGTAGTCGCGGCGATGGCTCTGGAATTGCCGGCGCGGCAGAGCGCAGCGGATCGAGGCCGTTATGCAAAATGGCGCCCGCGCTTGGCTTCAGCAGGAACACCAGCGCGCGGCCGATCGTGGTCTTGCCCGATCCGGATTCGCCGATGATGCCAAAAGTCTCGCCGCGGCGGACGTCGAAATCGACGCCGTCGACCGCCTTGACGGTGGCACGGCGATCGGTGGTCTGGAACTGGACCTGGAGATCGCGCACCGAGACGATGGCGTCCATATCGGCGATCGGCGCGCTCATGGATGACCGACCATGGCCGCGATCGGCGCGTTCGATGCGTGCTGCAGCGCGCCGGGCAGATCCAGCTCATTGAAGCGCCAGCAGCGTACCTTGCGGCCAGAGCCCGCATCGCGCAGTTCCTGCTCCTTCTCGCAGCCGTCGATGGCGTGCGGACACCGCGCCTTGAAGCGGCAGCCATTGGGCATGTCCATGATCGAAGGCACCCGGCCCGGAATCGACGGCAGCTTGCCATGGCGTGGGCTCAAATGCGGCAGCGAGCGCAACAGGCCTGATGTATAGGGGTGCAACGGCCGCACCAGTGCGGCGTCGACCGCGGCATCCTCGATCACCTCGCCGGCATACATCGTGATCATCCGCGTGCAGGTCTCGGCGACAACGCCGAGGTCGTGCGTGATCAGCATCAACGCGGTGTTCGAGGTCTCGCTGAGGTCGCGCAGCAGTTCCAAAATCTGCGCCTGCACGGTGACGTCGAGCGCGGTGGTCGGCTCGTCCGCGATCAGGAGTTGCGGCCCGCAGATCAGGCTGGCCGCGATCATCACACGCTGGCGCATGCCGCCGGAAAGCTGATGCGGATAATCGTCGATGCGCCGCTCCGGCGAGGCGATGCCGACACGCCGGAGCATGTCGAGAGTACGCTCCCTCGCCTCCTCCTTGCCAACGCCGGTATGGACGCGCAGTGTCTCGGAGATCTGGTGGCCGACGGTGAAGACCGGGTCGAGCGCGCTCATCGGCTCCTGGAAGATCATGGCAATGCGGCGGCCCCGGATGGCGCGCATGGCGCGGGTCGAGCATCGGGCGAGATCGACGCCGTCGAACATGATCGAGCCGTCGAGGCCGGCAAAATTGTTCGGCAACAGCCGCAGGATCGAAAGGCCGGTAATCGTCTTGCCGCAACCGCTTTCGCCGACGATGCCGACCCGCTCGCCGGCTGCGATGTCGAAATCGATCTTGCGCGTCGCCTGCCAGACACCTTGCGAGGTCTTGAAGCGAATGCCGAGGCCGCGCACCGACATCAGCGGCTGCGGCGCGCTGGGTGCGTCCGCCTTGCCATGACGCTGTGCCGGCTGTGTCCCTGCCATCAGCCCGCCGCCCGCTTCTTTTTCTTTCGTGAGCTGTTCTTCCATCAGCATCTCGGTACCGATGATGCCGTCGCGCGTGAGTTGGTCGATCTCGGCGTCGGAGAGCCCGAGCCTGCCGCCGAGGATCTCGCGGTTATGCTCGCCGAGCGTCGGCGGCGCGCTTCGGATTGGAAACGGCCTGTCAGTCTCGCGGAACGGCATCGAGGGTTGCGGATGCGGGCCGATAAAGGCGCGATCGACCTGCTGGATGAAGCCGCGTGCCTGCAGTTGCGGATCGTTCAACAGCTCGATCGGCAGCCGCGCCACGCCCGCGGCGACGCCTGCCGCTTGCAATGCGTTCATCGCCGCTTCGGGATCGCGCGCCGCAGTCCAGACCGCAACCGCGGCTTCGATTTCGCTTTCGATCGCGCGCCGGCCGAACGCGGTCTCAAGCTTCGGATCGGAAGCCCAATCGGCGCGGCCGAGCAGCATGGCGAGCTTCGGCCACATCGCATCTGAGGAAACCGCGACGACGATCCAGTTGTCGGTACCCGCGCATGGAAAACAGCCATGCGGCACGAAGTCCGGATGGCGGTTGCCGTACTTCACCGGCGCCTTGCCGTCGATCGAATGCGCAATGATCCATGGCGCCGCGAACGGCATCATGCATTCGATCTGTGCGAGATCGATGAACTGGCCCTTGCCGGTCAATCGCGCGTGGATCAGGGCCGTGAGCACGGCGGCGCAGCCATTGAGGCCGCCGACGGCATCGCCAAACGCGGTGTGGCTCATGACCGGCGGGCCGCTCGCGTCGCCCACCACGCCCGGCAGGCCGGAGCCCTGTTCCAGCGTCGAGCCATAGGCACGGCAATCGCGGTTGGCGCTGCCGGCGCCGAATGCCGACATCGACATCATCACGAGCTTTGGATTGAGCTTGCTCAGGACGTAGTAACCGAGACCGAGCTTCGGCAGCACCTCGACGGAATAATTGTCGACCACGAGGTCGGCGTCGGCGAGCAGCCGCTTGGCAAGCTCGTGCCCCCGCGGCCGCGTCAGGTCGAGCGTGATGCCGCGCTTGTTGCGGTTCATGATGCAGTAGCGCACCGACTTCTCATACATTTGCTCGAGAACATAGGCCGGGCGGCGATCGACGCCGCGCCACCAGTCCGGATACTGCGTCGCCTCGATCTTGATCACGTCGGCGCCAAGATCGGCGAGCGTGCGCGT
>CAVYOM010000008.1:0-153451 GCA_963770135.1 uncultured Alphaproteobacteria bacterium
GCCGCGGCGGGCGTGTTAACGGCCGACCCTGCAGCCATAAAAAAATCCACCGGCCGGACGGCCGGTGGATTCATCTTTAACGGTTTCGATTTTAGCGATCGCGTTTACCAGCCGCGATAGTAGGGCCCGCGGCCGTAGTAACCGCGGGGCCCGTAATAGGGCGTCGGGTTGCCGTAATAGGCCTGGCCGCCATAGTAGCCATCGTCATAGTAGTGACGGCGGTTCTGGGTGGCCGCGATCGCGATCCCCGTGCCGACGATGCCTGCAAAGGCCGCCGCTGCCGCAGCACCACCGCCACCGCGATAGTACCTGCGGCGAGCGCTGATATCGGTCGCGTCGCTGGTCCCGGCCGTCGCCGTGACGCCCTTGCCGGACGTCGCGGAGCCGGCAAAGGCCATCGTTGGCTGGACGGCCGTCAGCGCCACCGCCACGACCGTCGCCACCGCGCTGGCGCGGCCGATCGATGAAAACATACCCTTACGCGCAAACATCTCCACATTCCTCCGTGGGAGCTGGCCTGGAAGGCCTCGATTAGCTAACCACTGAGCCGAGAGTAGGTTCCCCAATCCGAACGGCAGCTGAACGGTCCCTGGCAAAATCGTGGCAGTCATCGCCTGTTCAGGTTACATGTTGCAGAATGGCTCGTCCAAGGGCAATTCATGCGGTTGTCGATGTCATGACAGTCATCGCCAGCGCGGCAACTTGTCCCACCTCGTGCCGATGTAACCTCGATGCGTGCTGTCAGGACCAACGCCACCCGCTGCCGCCTGAGCGCTCTTTCGAGGGCTCTGCTGGCCTCCCTTGCCTGGTTGTGCGCGATGGCGGGCCTGATGGCGAGGCGACGTCCTGGCCGCGGACGAGCCCCGGCAGCCCCGGTCGCAGATCCAGTTTTCGCTCGATCGTCCGATCGATGCCGCGGCCGCCCCGTTCGTGCTGGCCGTCGGCCGGCGGCCTGTTCAGCGCCGAAGCGCTGGCGGTCACGATCAACATCGCCAGCGGATCGGCAGGACGCGATCGCGCGCGTCGCGGCGGGCACCAGCGACCTTGCCGTCGTGGACATCAACGCGCTGATGCGGTTTCGCGACAAGGACAAGCAGAACGGGCCCAGGATCAAGGCGGTGTTCGTATTGTTCAACAAGGCGCCCTATTCCATCATCGCCCGCAAGAGCCGCGGCGTGCTGGCGCTGACCGACATCGAGGGCAAGACGCTCGGCGTCGCCGAAGGCGACCTGTCGGCCCGGCTGTGGCCGGCGGTGGCCAATTTGAACGGCATCAAGCTCAAGAACGTGAAAGCAGAGCAGCATCGGCGCCGCGGTGCGCGAGCCGATGCTGTCGGCGGGCCAGATCGATGCCGTCACCGGGTTCTCCTACCTGTCGGCGATCAATCTCAGGGATCGCGGCGTGCCGGCCGACGATCTCGCGGTGCTGAAATTCGCCGACTATGGCTGCGAGGCCTATGGCTTCGCCGTCATCGTCAATCCGGCGCTGGCGACCGCCAAGCCCGAGGCGGTAAAGGCATTCGTGCGGGCCGTGATCGGCGGCGTGAATCTGACCATCAAGGATCCCGCAAATGCGGCGGCCGAAGTCGCCAACCGCATGGACGGCGGCTCAAAAGACCTCGAACTCGAGCGCCTCCAGAGCATTCTGCGCGACAATATCCTGACCAGCGAGGTGAAACGCAACGGCATCGGCACGATCGACCCGGCGCGCTTCGAACGCTCGATCGACCAGGTCGGGGAAGACTTCAAGTTTCAGAAGCGGCCGCAGGCCGCCGACATTTTCGACGACCAGTTTTTGCCGCCGCTGAACGGGCGCTTGATCAATTGAGGCCGGGCATAGCCCGCAGGCCAAAAGGCGCGCAGCGAAGTCTCCGAAAACAACCCGCATCGCAAAGTAGAACCATGGGACCCCGAGGCGTGCGCAGCCCGTCCCGAGACGCCGGGGGCTTGCACAGGACGAGGCGGTGGGCGGTGCAAAGCCGAACGGAACAATATTGATCCCGCTCTGGTTCTCCACTGCCATCCCGGACTACGATGCCCCCACACGCCGATCACGCCCGCCTGCTTCGAGCCGTCCTTCCGAATGTCCATGCTGCGCCTTTACACCCGCGTCCTCCAGTTGCTCGGCAAGGAGGCGCGGCTCGGCTGGATTCTCGCCATTGCCAATTTGCTGCTGGCCGGCGCGCAATTCGCCGAGCCGGTGCTGTTCGGCAAGATCGTCGACGTGCTCTCCGGCAAGCCGCAGGCCGGACCGCTGGCGGCGAATTCGGCGTGGCCGCTGCTGGCGGCCTGGGTGGCGTTCGGCCTGTTCACCATCGCCTGCAGCGCGATGGTCGCGCTTCATGCCGACCGGCTGGCGCACCGCCAGCGCCAGGCGGTGCTGACCGATTATTTCGAGCACATCATGCAACTGCCGCTGACCTTCCACACCGGCACCCATTCCGGGCGGCTGATGAAGGTCATGCTGAACGGCACCGACGCCGCTGTGGCGGCTCTGGCTGGAGTTCTTCCGCGAGCATTTCGCCGCGATCCTCTCGCTGGTGGTGCTGCTGCCGCTGGCGTTCTACATCAACTGGCGGCTGGCGATCCTGCTGTTCGGGCTGTGCGTGGTATTCACCATCCTGACCACGCTGGTGGTGCGCAAGACCTACGGCATGCAGAGCGAGGTCGAGGCGCATTACAGCGATCTGTCGGCGCGCGCCTCCGATGCGCTCGGCAACGTCGCGCTGGTGCAGAGTTTTGTGCGGATCGACGCCGAGGTTCAGGGCCTGCGCTTCGTCGCCGACAAGCTGCTCGCCGTGCAGATGCCGGTATTGGGCTGGTGGGCGCTGGTCACCGTCATCACCCGTGCCTCCACCACCATCACCGTGCTCGCGATCTTCACCGTCGGCATCTACCTGCACGGCCGCGGGGAGAGCCACGGTCGGCGAGATCGTGATGTTCGTGAGTTTTGCGACCATGCTGATCCAGAAGCTCGAACAGGTGGTGAGCTTCATCAACAACGTGTTCATGGAAGCGCCGCGCCTGCAGGAATTCTTCGACGTGCTGGACGCGGTGCCCGCGGTGCGCGACCGGCCCAACGCCATGGATACCGGACAACTCTCCGGCCTCGTCGAATTCAACGACGTGTCGTTTTCCTATGACGGCAAGCGGCCGGCCGTCGAGGACGTTTCGTTTACCGCCCTGCCCGGCCAGACCATCGCGCTGGTCGGCCCGACCGGCGCCGGCAAGTCGACCGCGATCGCACTGTTGCACCGCGCCTTCGACCCGCAATCCGGCATCATCAAGATCGACGGCATGGACATCCGCGGCCTGAAGCTGACCGCGCTGCGGCGGAACATCGGCGTGGTGTTCCAGGAGGCGCTGCTGTTCAACCGTTCGCTCGCCGACAATCTGCGGGTCGGCAAGCCTGACGCCACCGACGAGGAAATGCGCATCGCGGCAAGCCGCGCGCAGGCGCTGGAATTCATCGAGCGCAGCGACAAGAAATTCGAGACCCATGCCGGCGAGCGCGGCCGCATGCTGTCCGGCGGCGAGCGGCAACGGCTGTCGATCGCGCGCGCGCTGCTGAAAGATCCGCCGATCCTGATTCTCGACGAGGCGACCAGCGCGCTCGACGCCGTCACCGAAGCCAAGGTCAACGCCGCCCTCGACGAGGTGATGAAGGGCCGCACCACCTTCGTGATCGCGCACCGGCTCTCCACCATTCGCAACGCCACCCGTATCCTGGTGTTCGACAATGGGCGCGTGATCGAAAGCGGAACGTTCGATGAACTCGTGGCCAAGGGCGGACGCTTTGCGGAACTCGCGAAGGCCCAGTTCATGGTGCAGGAGAATGCGCGCGCCGCGATCGAGGCCAAATAGGCCCGCGTGAGCGCGATCACGGTTTGGACATCGCCGTATTTACGATGATTTCGTCCACGATTTAATCGCCCGGGCTCTGTTCTGGCCCGCCAAGCAGGTATAGATTCGCGCCTTGCCGCAAAGCGACGGCGCCGGACACGCTTGAAATCCGAACGTTAGATCGAGAGGACCTCCTTTTTTCAAGGCGGGTCTCAAAGGACCGGAACGGAAAAGTGCACCTTCTTCGCCTGCTGCCTCGTCATTCGTTGAACTGGATTTTCCTGGTGGCGGCGCTTGCCGTCGTGACGCCGCGCGCCGTGCACGCCGAAGCGCTGCTGGTCGTCGAAGCCGATACCGGCAAGGTGCTGCAGGCCGACAACGCCACCATGCCCTGGTATCCCGCCTCGGTGACCAAGATCATGACAGCTTACGTCACGCTGAAGGCCGTGAAGGAAGGACGCCTCTCGCTCGATACCGTACTGACGGTGTCACCGGTCGCAGCCTCGCAGTCGCCGTCCAAGATGGGCTTTCGCCCGGGCATCCAGGTCACCGTCGACAACGCGCTCAAGATGATGATGGTGAAGTCGGCCAACGACATGGCCGTGGTGCTCGCCGAAGGCGTCGGCGGATCGATCGACGGCTTCTCGGCGATGATGAACCAAAGCGCGCAAAAGCTCGGCATGACGCAGACGAGCTACGTCAATCCGAACGGCCTGCCGGCGGACGGACAGATCACTTCCGCGCGCGATCTCGCCATCCTGGCACGCGCGGTGATTCGCGACCTGCCGGAATACGAATACTTCATGCACATCCCCTCGATCCGCTACGGGCGCAGGGTGACGCAGAATTTCAACAAGCTGATCGGACGCTATCCGGGCGCCGACGGCTTCAAGACCGGCTTCATCTGCGCTTCCGGCTACAATCTGGTCGCCTCCGCAACGCGCAACGGCAAGCGGCTGATCGCTGTCGTGCTCGGCTCATCGTCGGGACAGGCGCGCGCGGTTCGCGCGGCGCAATTGCTGGAGCGCGGCTTCGGCGGCAACGGGCTGGGCTGGCTGAAGCCCGCGCTCGGCACCGTCGACAATCTGGTTCCGATCGATGCGACGCCGCCTAATCTGCGCGAGGAGATGTGCAGCGGCAAGCGCAAGCGGCCGGCCACCGACGAGGACGCCGACGTCGTCGCCGCCAACGGCAGCGCGTCGACCGGCGAGACCCCGGTCACGTTCTTCACCGCCGGGCTGCAGCCGCCGATGGGCAAGCCATCGGAGATGATGGCTGCCGCGGCAGAGCCGTCCGAGCCTATTCCGGTCTATACCGGCCCGACCAAGACCGGCACGGCGCTGATCGCGGCCGTTGCGGCGGAAGCCGAAAAGCAGACGCCGCCAAAGCGCGGCAAGAAATCGAAGATCGCGGCGAAAAAGCCTGACGCCGCGGCCTCGAAGGCTGAAGCCGGCGCAAAGCCGGCCAAGCCTGCGGCAGTCAGGCATGCGAACGCCAAACCGGAGGCCGCCGCCAAGCCGGCCGCTTCGGTCGAAAAGAAGCCAGCCGCCAAGCCCGCCACCGCAGACAAGCCCGCGCCGAAGCCGGCCAAGCCGAACTCCGCCGCTAAACCCAAGGGCGAAAACAAGCCGGCTGGTTAACGGGCCGCCAAGCCGCGTAATTAGGCAGCTTTCCTGCCGTTCGGCCGAATTATTCCAAATCGCCGAACCGCGTCGATAGCACGCATCCGCTTGCCATCGGCGGCGGCATTCACAATACTGCCCCAAAACAAGGCGTGCCCGGCCAGCAAACAGGGAAACAACCAGAGGGGAACTACCATGGAGCGGATCTGGCTCAAGCAATATCCGGCCGGCGTGCCCGCCGATATCGACGTCACCCAGTACTCATCGCTGGTCGAGCTGTTGGAAGAGAGCTTTGCGAAGTTCGCCGACCGCAAGGCGTTCATCTGCATGGACAAGTCGATCAGCTACCGCGACCTCGACGAGATGTCAGCCGCGCTCGGCGCCTACCTGCAGAGCAAGGGCCTGCAGAAAGGCGCGCGCGTCGCGCTGATGATGCCGAACGTGCTGCAGTACCCGGTCGCGACCGCCGCCGTGCTGCGCGCCGGCTATGCGGTGGTGAACGTCAACCCGCTCTACACCCCGCGCGAGCTCGAGCATCAGCTCAAGGATTCAGGAGCGGAAGCGATCGTCGTTCTGGAGAATTTCGCCACCACGGTGCAGCAGGTCATTGCGCGGACCGCGGTCAAGCATGTGATCGTCGGCAGCATGGGCGATCTGCTCGGCTTCAAGGGCGTGATCGTCAACCTGGTGGTCCGCAAGGTGAAGAAGATGGTGCCGGCCTGGTCGATCCCGGGCGCGGTCTCGTTCAACGAGGCGCTCGCCGCCGGCCGCGGCCAGAAGCTCAACAAGCCGAAGCTCACGCTCGATGACGTCGCCTTCCTGCAATATACCGGCGGCACCACCGGCATCTCCAAGGGCGCGACGCTGCTGCACAGGAACATCCTCGCCAACGTGCTGCAGAACGACGCCTGGCTGCAGCCGGCGCTGAAGAAGCCGCCGCATGTCGAGCAGCTCTTCATCGTCTGCGCGCTGCCGCTCTATCACATCTTCGCGCTGACGGCCTGCTTCCTGCTCGCGATGCGGGCCGGCGGCGTCAATCTCCTGATCCCGAACCCGCGCGACATGGCCGGCTTCATCAAGGAGCTGATGAAATACCAGGTCAACAGCTTCCCGGCTGTCAACACGCTCTATAACGGCCTGTTGAATTCGCCCGGCTTCGACAAGGTCGATTTCTCCAAGCTGAAGACCTCGTTCGGCGGCGGCATGGCAACCCAGAAGCCGGTGGCCGAGAAATGGCTGAAGGTGACCGGCTGCGCGCTGTCGGAAGGTTACGGCCTATCCGAGACCTCGCCGACGCTGACCTGCAACCCGGCCGACACCGACCAGTTCTCCGGCTCGATCGGCATTCCCGTGCCGTCGACCTATCTCTCGATCCGCGACGACGACGGCAAGGAAGTGCCGCTTGGCGAAGCCGGCGAGATCTGCGCCAAGGGCCCGCAGGTGATGGCCGGCTACTGGAACCGGCCGGAGGAGACCGCCAACGTGATGACCGCGGACGGCTTCTTCCGCACCGGCGACATCGGCGTGATGGACGCGCGGGGCTACACCAAGATCGTCGATCGCAAGAAGGACATGATCCTCGTCTCGGGCTTCAACGTCTATCCGAACGAGATCGAGGAAGTGATCGCGAGCCATCCGGGCGTGCTGGAATGCGCCGTGATCGGCGTCGCGGATTCGAAATCGGGCGAGGCGGTGAAGGCGTTCATCGTCAAGAAGGACCCGAACCTTTCGGTCGACGACGTCATCAAGTATTGCGGCACGCAACTGACCGCCTACAAGGTCCCCAAGCAGATCGAGTTCAGGAACGATCTGCCCAAGACCAATGTCGGCAAGATCCTGCGCCGCGAACTGCGCGACGAGAAGAAGGCCGCGGCCTGAAGCCGCGCGAGCGCCCTCGTCGATGGTTGAAGCTTCCGTCACGCCGGCCGAAATTCTGGCATTCTGGCGTGACGCCGGCCCCGACCGCTGGTACCGGCGCGACGACGCCTTCGATGCCGAGGTGTGCCGGCGCTTTCTCGGCCTGTGGCAGTGCGCGGCAGCCGGTGAATTGGCCTCGTGGGAAACGGGCGATGACGGCGCGCTGGCGCTCGTCATCGTGCTCGACCAGTTTCCCCGCAACCTGTTCCGCGACGACGTCAGGACCTATGCCAGCGACCCCCTCGCCCGCGAGGTGGCGCACCGCGCCATCGACCGCGGCGTAGACGCTCGGATCGATCCCGCCTTGCGGGAATTCCTGTATCTGCCGTTGATGCATTCGGAGCATCTGCCCGACCAGTTGCGCTGCATCGAGCTGTCGCGCGCGGCCGGCCATGCCGAGAACCTGAAATGGGCCGAGCACCACGCCGATATCATCCGACGGTTCGGGCGCTTTCCCCACCGCAACCGCCTGCTGGGCCGTTCGACCACGCCCGACGAGCAAGCCTTTCTGGACGAAGGAGGCTTTTCCCCCTGATGACGGAAGCGTGAATGGAGGCTATCGTGATGTTTCAACCCCCGCGAATATTGTGCCGATCACCCGCCCGGTCTAAGAAACTATCCGATCATTGAGGGAGAATTGACGATGACGATCCAAGTTGGCGACAAGCTGCCGGAAGCCAAGTTTCGCGTGATGACGGCGGAAGGGCCGCAGGTCAAAAGCACCGACGATATTTTCAAGGGCAAGAAGGTGGCGCTTTTCGCGGTGCCCGGCGCCTATACCGGCACCTGCCACAAGATGCATCTGCCGAGCATCTTCCTCAACGCCTATGCCATCAAGGACAAGGGCGTGAACACCATCGCCATCGTCTCGGTCAACGACGCCTTCGTGATGAACGCCTGGAAGCGCGACACCGACCAGCGCGACGAAGCCGTATTCCTCGCCGACGGCAATGCCGATTTCACCAAGGCGATCGGCATGGAGCTCGACGCCTCCGGCAACGGGCTCGGCATCCGCTCCAAGCGCTACTCGATGCTGATCGAAGACGGCGTGGTCAAGAAGCTCAACCTCGAGCCGGCACCCGGCAAGGTCGAGGTCTCCGGCGGCGATACGCTGCTGGGGCAGCTCTAGCAGAGCGAAGGCCAGCCTCACAGAGTTCGTCATGGCCGGGCTTGTCCCGGGCATGACGGTGGGTTTTCACGAGTCTCGCGGCCGTAGGATGGGTAGAGCGAAGCGAAACCCATCAACTTCGTTCAGCGGATTGAGAGGGTGGGTTTCGGTGCGCTCTACCCACCCTACGAGCCGTTACTTCAACCGCGCCATCGCAACGCCCTCACGCGCCAATTGATCGGCGCGCTCGTTTTCGGCGTGGCCGGCGTGGCCCTTGATCCAGTGCCAGCGCACCTGATGCGGTTTCAGCGCGGCATCGAGCCGCTGCCATAGTTCCACATTCTTGACCGGCTTCTTGTCCGCGGTGCGCCAGCCGTTTTTCTTCCAGCCGTGAATCCAGGCGGTAATGCCCTGGCGGACGTACTGGCTGTCGGTGGTGAGGTCGACCACGCACGGCTTCTTCAGCGCTTCCAGCGCCGAGATCGCCGCCATCAATTCCATGCGGTTGTTGGTGGTGTGCGCCTCGCCGCCCTTCAGCTCCTTCTCCTTGTCGCCAAATCTCAGGATCGCGCCCCAGCCGCCGGGGCCGGGATTGCCCGAGCAGGCGCCGTCGGTGAAGACCGTCACGTGAGGGGGGTCGCTCAAGCGACGCATCCTGGCTGGGTCAGGCCGTAATCGCGCACGCTCGCGACGTTCTGGTGGAAGCGCAGCTTGCGGACATATTCGAGCGGGTCTTTTGGTTTCACCAGCGCGCCCGGCGGCACGTTGAGAAAATCGACCAGCCGCGTCAGCAGGAAACGCAGCGCCGCACCGCGCGCCAGAAGCGGCAGCGCTTCCTGCTCGGCATCCGACAACGGCCGCTCGCGGCCATAGGCGTTGAGCAGCGCGCGGGCCTTGGTGACGTTGAAGGAATGATCCGGCTCGAAACACCACGCATTCAGGCAGATCGCGACGTCGTAGGCCAGCATGTCGTTGCAGGAAAACGGGAAGTCGATCAGCCCCGACAGTTTATCGCCGAGGAAGAACACGTTGTCCGGAAACAGGTCGGCATGGATGACGCCCGGCGGCAGATCCTTCGGCCAGCACGCCTCGAGGTGATCCAGCTCGCGCGCGATGAAGTCATGCAGGCCGGGCGCGACGCTATCGGCCCGCAGCGCAGCGAGATCGAACAATGGCCGCCAGCCCTCGACCGACAGCGGGTTCTTGCGGAACATCGGGAAGTCGTGCCCCGCCAGATGCATCTTGGCGAGCGCCTCGCCGACGCCGGTGCAATGCGCGGCGCTGGGCCGACGCGGCCACACGCCTTCGAGAAAATTGATGATCGCCGCGGGACGCCCGGCCAGTTCGCTGTAGACCTCGCCCCCGCGATTCCGTGCCGGCTGCGGGCAACGCACGCCGTGCTCGGCCAGATGCGCCATCAGCGACAGGAAGTACGGCAAATCATCCACTGCCACGCGCTTTTCATAGAGCGTGAGGATGAACGCGCCCTTGCTGGTGTGCAGCAGGAAGTTGGAATTCTCGACGCCCTCGGCGATGCCCTTGTAGGAGAGCAACTCGCCGATGTCGTAGCCTTTCAGGAACTCCGCGAGGTCTTCGGCGGCGACGTCGGTGTAAACCGCCATCGCGACTACTCGGCGGCAGCTTCAGGCCGCAGCGAACGCGGCAGCGGGAAGAACTCGTTCTCCTCCGCAGCCGACACCGTCTCCACATGCAATTCGAACCGCTCGGCGAAGGCGCCCATGATTTCCTCGACGATCACTTCCGGCGCGGAGGCGCCAGCCGTGATGCCGAGGCTCCTGATGCCTTCGAACCGCGACCAGTCGAGATCCGAGGCGCGCTGCGCCAACACCGAGACCGGGCAGCCCTCGCGCTCGGCGACTTCGCGCAACCGCTGCGAATTCGATGAGTTCGGCGCGCCGACCACGATCAGGGCATCGACCACCGGCGCCACCTTCTTGACCGCAAGCTGGCGGTTGGTGGTGGCGTAGCAGATGTCTTCCTTGTGCGGCCCGTTGATGTTCGGGAAACGCGCCTTGAGCAGTGCTACGATCTCGGCGGTGTCGTCGATCGACAGCGTGGTCTGGGTCACGAAAGCGAGGTTGTCCGGGTCTTTCGGCGCAAACGTCTTGGCGTCTTCCGCGGTCTCGATCAGCGTCACGGCGCCGACCGGCAACTGGCCAAGCGTGCCGACCACCTCGGGGTGATGGGAATGCCCGATCAGCAGGATTTCGCGGCCGCGCTTGAAGTGGATCGCGGCCTCGCGATGCACTTTCGTGACCAGCGGGCAGGTCGCGTCCAGCGAGAAGAAATTGCGGGCGCGGGCGTCCGCCGGAACCGATTTCGGAACCCCGTGGGCCGAAAACACCACCGGGGCGTTGGTATTATCGGGGATTTCGGCGAGTTCCTCGACGAAAATCGCGCCCTTGGTCTTCAGGCTGTCGACCACGTAGCGGTTATGCACGATCTCGTGGCGGACATAGACGGGGGCGCCATAGATGGCGAGCGCCCGTTCAACGGTATCGATGGCCCGTACCACCCCGGCGCAGAAGCCACGGGGAGAACAAAGCACGATTCTGAGGTCTGGTTTGGCTGGCATAAGGGCTATCTCGGGACCGAATCACCCCTCGCCGGCGGGCAGGGAACGGCCAGTTTGAATAAGGACTTGGGGCTGCTTTTGGGCCCTGTCAAGGCACTATAGCAGACCATTGCGCCAATACCCCGGGAAGGCGTATATAGCGCCCTAATTCCCGTCATCACCGATGACCACAGACTTCGCCTCCAGAAAGAGGTGGGCGAGGCACAAAGGAGATTTGCCATGAGCAACGCACCGCTGATGCCAAAAGCGACTGCCGTGTGGCTGGTTGACAATACCGCGCTGACCTTCGACCAGGTGGCCGATTTCACCAAAATGCACCCCCTTGAGGTCCGCGCCATCGCCGACGGCGACGCCGCCCAGGGCATCAAGGGCATGGACCCGATTTCAACCGGCCAATTGACCCGCGACGAGATCGAAAGGGGCGAAAAGGACTCGAATTACCGTCTCAAGCTCGGCGAGAGCAAGGTCGTACTGCCGCCGGCCGCCAAGAAGAAGGGCCCGCGCTACACCCCGGTGTCGCGCCGCCACGAGCGGCCGAGCGCGATCCTGTGGCTGGTCCGCAATCACCCCGAACTGAAGGACGCACAGATCATGCGCCTGGTCGGCACCACCAAGACCACCATCGCCAGCGTCCGCGACCGCACCCACTGGAATGCCTCGACGCTGACCCCGATGGATCCGGTGACGCTCGGCCTCTGCTCGCAGATCGAACTCGATTTCGAGGTGCAGCGCGCGGCCAAGGAAAAGCCGGTGCCCGCGGCCTACGGCGGCGCGACGCTGCTGCCGGCCTCCGAGACCACCAAGAAGGAGCCGGAATTCGAGACCAGCGAGAAGACCGAAGACGACCTCAACGTCGACGCCGTGTTCGCCAAGCTAAAGACGATCGGCGGCAAGAAGCAGGACGACGAGGAGTAGGGATTCCTCAGCTTCGGTTGAAGCGATCGAACGCGGCGGTTCATTCCGCCGAGTTTTTGGTTGGTGTAGCCGGGCCAGTTGTATTGCTGGGACTGGATCCCCGGTGAAGCCGCGCAATGTGCTGCAACAATTCGTCCGCCACGAACGGCTTGATCAGGACAGAAATACCCTGTGCGGCAACCGAGTTCAACGACCTCCGACCGGATGTCGCCAGTCATGACAATGGCCGGAATATTCCAGGCAAGTGCTGCGCGCAGGGCGTTAACAGTGTCAACGCCGTTCGCCGAGCCGCGAAGATTGTAATCGCATATCAGCAGGCCGGGGCGGATTTCCTGTCGGTTGATCCGAGCCAGCGCATCATTCGCCGTTGCGACCACGATCGCCTCGATGCCTCGCGTTTTCAGCAGACGACTTAGCGAGACCCGGACACTCTTCTCGTCTTCAACGACAAGAATGCTGTCGGGGAAGTCGCCTCTCTCAAATCTTGGCGTCTGCGCTCTTTCCGTCGTATCGCAGCTTGAGTGTCCGCGCGGAACCTCAATCGAAAACACGGTGCCTCTGCCAGGGGTAGACTGCACCTCGATCCTGTGGTCCAGCATCTTCCCTATACGTCTGACGATGGCCAGACCTAATCCGAAGCCGCCGCGCTCTGCGCCATGCGCGCCCTGATAGTACTCCTGAAATATGTGAGGCAGCTGATCTTGCGAGATACCGATGCCGCTGTCCCACACCTCGATCCGAATCTTGTCACCCGCGCGTCGGCAGCCCAGCAGAATTTTCCCCTGATCCGTATATCGCACCGCGTTCGACAGCAAATTGCGCAACATTGCCTCGAGCATTCCCTTGTCGCTATGGACCACGAGCTCCGAACGAACCAGGCGCCACCGCAACCCCTTGTCAGCAACGAAATCGAGGAAATCGGCTGCCAGGGAATCAAATGCTTCATTGATCGCGAAATCGCGCTTCGACGGACGGAGATCCCCGGCCTCCAGGCGATTGACATCGAGCAGGCTCGACAAAATGCTGCACATCGTGTCGAGAGATCGCGCTATTCCACCGACAAGATTGCGTCCCTCGCCATCCGGAAGGTGTGGCTCAAGTGCCGCTTGCAGGAATCTCAGCGTTTGCAACGGCTGTCGCAGGTCATGGCTGGCGGCAGACAGGAAGCTGGTTTTTGCCTGATCCGCCAATGCCGCTGATTTCCAGGCGCGGGAAACTTCTCCTTCAAATCGCTTCCTCTCCGTGACGTCAGTCGTCAGCCCATTGATGCGTGTGGGCCTTCCCGCTGAGTCAAAGTGCGTAACTGCAACTTGCTCCAGCCACACTTCGCCGCGTCCATCCGGTCGCAGAAATCGGAACGTCATCGAATGTGAACGCTCTTCCAGGCGAGCGATGTCCAAGCGAGTGGTGACCAACGGGCGATCATCGGGATGGATTTGTCCCACCCATTCCGCGCTGCTGAGAGATTGTTTCAGGCCCAAACCCAGGATTTCGGCCGCATTCGGGCTCAGCTGTATCAGGCCGATGCGAAGATCCCAATCAAAGGTTATCACACCGCCAGCACGAAGCGCTTCTTCCAGCCGCTGCTCTCTTTCGAGGATCGCGAGCTCGTGTGTCCGTCGCTCGCTGAACAGCGCCGCCAGAACAAGCGCGCCGAACGAAGTGGCCAGAATGGTCGCCTGAGCAGACAGGACGCGCTCCTCAAGCACCAAACGCGTATCGCCGAAAAGGCCAACGGAGAATATGGTTGTCCATACAATCGTGATCGCGCACATGAACGTTGCGACGGCCGTAAAGGCCGGGCGAACACGGGCGGCGATCCACACGAACAGCGGACAGAACGAGGCAATCGCCAGTTCAAGTGTCCATGGCGCATTCGGCAGAACGACCAGGAGTAAACATAGCGTGGCCACGATGGCGAGCGCGAAGATCCCCTCCACAATTTCCTGCCTTGGCGGAGCGTTGCGCAAGAATGAAGCGAGCCCGATAAAAAGTGGCGCGACTGTAATGCTACCCAGCGTCTCGGTAACGACCCAGTGACGCCATATCGTCGTGACGGACGAGGCCGAGGGATGAAAGAACGCAAATCCAACCGCGCCCACGAAGCCGCAGACAGTGGCTGCAATTATCGCGGCGACGAACAGTCCAAAGACACGGCGCAGCTCATTGAGTTCAAATGGTGAGCCATAGAATCGCTGGATGAGCCCTGCAGCAATGACAGGACTACCGGCATTGGCCACGGCAAAAGCCATAGAGCTGGCAAGATTACGATCGCCGAGCAGATTGGCCGCGAAAGTGGCAGCTACCACGCCAATTACGACCGGCCACCGTACGGTCGAACCGAACGCTACCAGGAATCCGGTAGCTACGCCCGCTGCCGGCCAGAACACCGCGATGCCGTCGGTCTTGTCGAGCAAAGCGAGGCTAAGGCGCGCTGCGAGGAAAAAAAAGATCGCGACCGAGATCGAGATGATCCACGGCGGCCACACCAGAGACAAGGGCGCTGGAGGTGCATCAGTGGTGGCGGCCTCCAAACTCATCGTGCTCACCCGCTACACGTATGCAGTTCAGCCTGAATTGCGGCTCGAACTTCGCTGGCTCGCCGGCTGACTTTTCCAGCCAAACCATTCGCACGCTCAGTATCCAGCCTCCCGTAAGGCCTGACAAGCGCAATCCGGCTCCCTGGCTAGTGCGCAGCGGATGCGGTAGGGCGGTAACGCCAGCTGGATTGTATCCGCGGAGACCTACTCCGGCCCGTCACCCAGACGAGTTTGTTTGCGGGACCCGCGCGATCAACCGTATTTCAGCTTCATCCAGAGGATCCCGCCGGCCAGCACGATCGTAACCGCATTCGCAACGATCAGCGGCGCATCGCCGGAAAGCAGGCCGTACAACAGCCAAAGCAGGATGCCGAGCACCATGACGAGAAACATTCCAAGCGAAATGTCTTCGGTGGAGCGGGTTCGCCAGACCTTCACGAACTGAGGTGCATAGGCGAGGGTCGTGCACGTTGCGGCGGCAAACCCCAGCAGCTTGATTGCAAGTTGTTCCATGCCGATCTTATAGCATCAATTCGAAGATGGATTTGCGAAGGACGGCCGGGTGAGCCGTTCACCCTCACGCCTTCTTCAAGAACTCCGTGCGCAGCACCAGGCCCTTGACCTTGTCGGTGCGGCCTTCGATTTCGTCGGGGTCGTCCGTGAGGTGGATGTTCCTGATCACGGTACCGCGCTTGAGCACGGTGGACGAGCCCTTCAGCTTCAAATCCTTGATCAGCGTGACGCTATCGCCTTCGGCAAGCTGTGCGCCGTTGGAATCCCTGACCTTGATGTCCATGTGATGCTTTCTGCTGCGGAAGAGCCGGGACGCCCTTTCTTCCTTCTCCCCTTGTGGGCCTGTTGCGTTATGGGCTTTGGAAGCCGACGCAGGTGGGGAGAGGAGTTTATGTTGCGGCAATTGGCGGGTTTTGTGCCGGAACGGTGTTGGTTGATGTGAACGGCGGCGGATCACGCCGCGATTGTCGCCCAGCGCCGCATGTTGAACGCGATGGAAGCGAGCAGAATTTGTCCGCTTGCCTTGATCAAACCAACGTAGCGGATACGGGTTAGCCGCATTCGGCATTTGAGAGTGGCAAAGGTGGTCTCCACTTTTGCCCGTCGTCGTGCGATGAGGCGATTGTAGCGTTTGAGCCTGGCTGGCAGGTCTGGATGATGCCTGTTGGGACGGCGGGCGATACGGGGCTTTTTACCTTCCGCTTTCAGCCGAGCCCGTCTGGCATGGGTATCGTAGGCCGCATCGGCCCACACCACCGCTTCATCTCCGCGAATCAAGTCATCGGCCGGCGTAGTGTCGTTGACATTGGCTGGCGTGGTCAGCACCGCGCGGATCAGTCCGGATCCCTCATCGACGCCCATGTGCGCCTTGTAGCCGAAGGTCGAACCACTCTTGCCTTGCCGCTTGGTGAACCGGGCATCAGGATCATTTGAAGGCCTATCCTCCTTCGGAGGCGCTGATATCGCCTGGATCAAGGTCGCATCCAGCATCGTGCCGCGCTTCAGGATGAGACCGGCATTCTCAAGTTGACGATCCAGTTCACCGAAAAGCTTCTCCAAGAGGCCCAGTTCGACGAGCTGGTTCCGGAAGCGGTTCAGGACCGTATGGTCGGGCGCCGTATCCTCAAGGCTCAAGCCGACAAAGCGCTTGAATGACAATCGATCGGCCAGCGCTTCCTCGAGTTCGCGGTCCGAAAGACCGTAGAGCGACTGCAGCAGCAGCGCACGAAACAGCACCAAGACCGGATAGCCTGGTCGACCTGGCCCTTCTTCATCCCGCAAATGCGCCAGCAGCTTCTCGAACCGGTACCATTTGACCAAGTTCGCCAATCGATCCAGCGCCGCATTGGCGCCAGACCCCTTCGGCAATAGCGCTTCCATAAAGCTCGGCTGTCCGGTCTGCTTAACCGCCATCGTCATCTCCCAAGGCTGCCATCTAGGGAATCACAATTGGCGGATTACGCAACAGGCCCCTTGTGGGAGAAGGTGGCCATAGGTGGCCTTGGGCCGCCGCTCTCTGATGGACGCCGATGCTTTGCATCGGCTATGCGAAGTCCGTGCCGGATGAGGGGTTCTTTCCGCGGAGACAGACCCCTCACCCGTCTCAATCGCGCTCCGCGCGATTGATCCACCCTCTCCCACAAGGGGAGAGGGCAAAAGCACACCTAGCCCAATTCGATCTCGTCCGTGATTTCATGCGAGAGGCTGACGCCGCCGACGGTCAGCACCATCTTTGCCGGCAGCTTTTCATTGCCCTTGAGCTTGCCGGATGCGACGGCGTCGCGCACGGCCTTTTCGATCTCGCGCTGCGAGGTGATGCCGACCTTCTTGAGGAATCCGCGCAGGCTGGCATTGAAGACGTCTTCGTTCATGAGGGCCTCCCGATCACGGCCTGGTCGGATTGTTCAGCATCTGCTCGGCGAGATTGCGCTGAGAACGGTCGGCGCGGGCGTTGGCATTGCCGCGCTGCACGTCGCGGTTCTTGCGGCAAATAACGTAGTCGTTCGAGCCCGCCGCGACGTTGTTGGCGCGGCAGAACGCGTCGTCGTCGGCGCTGGTGTCGACCATGGTCGGTTGGCCGCGTTCGAGGCAGCCGGCGAGTAATGGGGCTGCCAGCAGCAGCGCGATGAAGTGCTTTGCGGGTCCAAATTTCATTGGCGGCCTTCCGTTTTCCATCCCGTCATTGCCGGGCGCCTGTCCCAACCGGAACGGGATGACCCGGCAATCCATCGAAAAGATGGCAGCCTGCTTTGAAGCCGATGGACGCCCGGGTCAAGCCGCGACGGTCCGGTTTTGCTGGGGTGTTTTGTTCCCGGCTCAATCGAAATAGGTGACGGTGTCGGCCACGCTCGCCCGCGAGGTGCGGTAGCTGTTCACCTTCTGGGCGTGGTCGGCATAGCCGAACGAAATGCCGCAAACCACCTTGCGATCGTCGGCGAGTTTGAAGTGCCGCCGGATCAGCCCGGAATGCCGCGCCAGTGCGGCCTGCGGAATGGTGCCGAGGCCGAGCGCCTGCGCCGCCAGCATGAAATTGCCGACATAGGCGCCGCAATCGACCGCGCCGTAGATGCCGAGCGGCTCGTCGGTGTGGATAATGGCGACATGCGGCGCGCCGAAGAAATTGTAATTCTCCAGTGCCTGCTTTGCGTACGCCATCTTGTCGCCGCGCGCGATGCCGAGCGTGTTGTAGAGCTGAAAGCCGCTCTCGCGGCGGCGTTCGAGATAGACGCCAAGATATTCGCGTGGCGGCGTGAAATCATGGTCATCCTTGGCGCCGGACGCGGCCTCGGCATAGATCGCCTTGCGAAACGTCTCCTTGGCCTCGCCGCTTGCAATCAAAACCTGCCATGGCTGGCTGTTGCACCACGACGCCGTGCGTTGCGACACGCTCAGAATGTGCTCGATGGTCTCGCGTGGCAACTCCTGCGGCAGGAAGGCGCGCACGGAATAACGTTCGTTCACGAGCTCTTCGAGCACGCCAATACGGTCTTCCGACGCGTAACGCGCCTTTGCCGCAACATCCATGGTCATCGCCCCTTGGTCGGGATCTTGTTGAACGGCACGTCCTTGTCGACCCGGATATCGCCGGGTAGCCCGAGCACGCGTTCGGCGATGATGTTGCGCAGGATTTCGTCCGTGCCGCCGGCGATACGCATCGAGGGCGACGACAGCAGCATCTGCTGGAACTGGCCGCTCGCCACCTCTTCATCGGCGCCGGTGAGTGCGCCCGCCGCCCCCTCCAGATCCATCGCATAGGAGGCGATGTCCTGCAGCATCGAGCCCGAGACCAGCTTGCCGATGGAATTTTCCGGGCCCGGCCGCTCGCCCTTCGACAGCGAAGAGATCGCGCGGTAGCTGGTGTATTTCAGCCCGCTCGCCTTCACCGCCCAGCTCGCAAGTTTCGAGCGCGTCGCTGGATCGTCGATCGCGAGGCCATCGTCCGTCATCAGGTTGGAGCAGAATTCGAACATTTCGGGGAAACCTGTCGCGAGGCGCGAACCGATCGACATGCGCTCGTTCATCAGCGTGGTCAGCGACACATTCCAGCCGTCGCCGACCGCGCCGAGACGCTGATGATCGGGGATCACGACGTCGGTGAAATAGACCTCGTTGAATTCCTGCATGCCGTTGGCCTGCTTGATCGGCCGCACCTCGACGCCCTTGCTCTTCATGTCGAGAAAGAACATCGTCAGCCCCTTGTGCTTGGGCACATTGGGATCGGTGCGGGTGATCAGAAGGCCGTAATCGGAATAATGCGCGCCAGAGGTCCAGATCTTCTGGCCGTTGACGATCCAGTTGTCGCCCTTCTTCTCCGCGCGCGTGCGCAAGCCCGCGACGTCGGAGCCGCCGGCCGGTTCGGAGAACAGCTGGCACCAGATATGTTCGCCGGAGGCAAGCTTCGGCAGATAGTGCCGCTTGTGCTCCTCGCTGCCGAACGCCATCACGGTCGGGCCGCACATACCTTCGCCGATCTGGAACGGCTGCGTCAGCTTGCCGTAGACGCCCTCTTCCTGCTGCCAGATCACCTTCTCGATCGGCGTGGCGCCGCGGCCACCATATTCCTTCGGCCAGTGCAGGCAGGCCCAGCCGCCTTCGGCCTTCTTCTTCTGCCAGGCCTTGCCGACATCGACGATCTCTTCCTTCTCCAGCCGGATGCGGCCGAGCGAGGATTTTGACAGCTCCGCCTCATATTTCTTCGGCGCGTTGGCCTCGATCCATTTGCGGGCGGTAGCGCGGAATTCGGCTTCCTGCGGGGTATCGTCGAAGTTCATGGCGGACCTCTTTTTCTTGCGTAGGGTGGGTTAGCCGAAGGCGTAACCCACCAGTTCTATCGAGCTCGTTGCTGGCATGGTGGGTTACGCTTCGCTAACCCACCCTACGTTTTTTGTTACGCCCGGCCCTTGGTCGGGATCTTGTTGAACGGCACGTCCTTGTCGACCCTGATATCGCCGGGCAGACCGAGCACGCGCTCGGCGATGATGTTGCGCATGATCTCGTCGGTGCCGCCCTCGACGCGGGTGCCCGGCGCACGCAGCAGCATCGCCTGGAATTTGCCGGCGACCTCGGCATCTTCGGGCCCGCTCAGCACGCCGGCGGCACCCTGCAGGTCCAGTGCATACATCGCGACTTCCTGGACCATGGATCCCGCGACTAGTTTGCCGATGGAATTCTCCGGACCCGGACGTTCGCCCTTCGACAGCGCCGAGATCGCGCGCATGCTGGTGTATCGCAAGCCACTGGCCTTCACCGCATAGTTCGCAAGCCTCGAACGAACGCTGCGGTCCTCGATCGCCGGACCATCTTCCAGCATCAGGCTGTTGCAGAAGTCGAACAATTCCGGAAAGCCGGTCGAAACACCGGCGCCAATCGACATGCGCTCGTTCATCAGCGTGGTGAGCGACACGTTCCAGCCGTCATTGACGGCGCCGAGCCGCTGCGAGTCCGGGATCACAACATCAGTAAAGTAAACCTCGTTGAAATCGGACTGGCCGCTGGCCTGCTTGATCGGCCGTACCTCGACGCCCGGGCTCTTCATGTCCAGGAAGAACATGGTGAGGCCCTTGTGCTTGGCGACGTTCGGGTCGGTGCGCGTGAGAAGGATGCCGTAATCAGAATAGTGTGCACCCGAGGTCCAGATCTTCTGGCCGTTGATGATCCAGTCGCCACCCTTCTTCTCGGCGCGGGTGCGCAAGCCCGCGACGTCGGAACCGCCGGCGGGTTCGGAGAATAGTTGACACCAGACCTTTTCGCCCGAGGCCAGCGGCGGCAGGTATTGCCGCTTCTGCTCTTCGCCCGCGAACGCCATCATGGTCGGACCGCACATGCCGTGGCCGATGATGAACATGCCGGAGAGCTTGCCGAACGGGCCCTCTTCCTGCTGCCAGATCACGCGTTCGATCGGCGACGATCCACGGCCGCCATATTCCTTGGGCCAATGCAGGCAGGCCCAGCCGGCGTCGGCCTTCTTCTTCTGCCAGGCTTTTGCGACCTCGAGCATGTTGGCGTTCTTCAGCCCTGAGCGACCGAGCGAGGTCTTGCGCAGTTCTTCCTCGTATTGCTTCGGCGCGTTGGCGGAAATCCACGCCTTGGCCTCGGCGCGGAACGCTGCTTCCTGCGGGGTGTCGTCGAAGTTCATGTTCTCAATCCTCGGCGGCTTCGTAGGATGGGTAGAGCAAAGCGAAACCCATCGTCCTCAGCCCGCGGTTTGATGGGTTTCGCTGCGCTCTACCCATCCTACAGGTCGAACCTTACGCCGCGTTCTTCTTGCGCATGCGGTCGATCAACTGATCTTCCCAATAGGACAGGCTGCCGAGCGTCAGCGCGGTGGTGTTGGCGCGGCGGTAGTACATGTGGCAGTCGAACTCCCAGGTAAAACCCATGCCGCCATGAACCTGGATGTTGTTCTTGGAGCAGTGCTGGAACGCCTGCGTCGCGCTGATACGCGCGGCGGCCGCAGCTTCGGGCAATTCCCCCGCGTTGGTCGAGAGCGCCCAGGCGCCGTAGTAGCAATTCGAGCGCGCCAGCGTCGCCGAGACATACATGTCGGCGAGGATGTGCTTCACCGCCTGGAACGAGCCGATCGGCCGGCCGAAGGCGATACGGTCGAGCGCATAGTCGCGGCCCATTTCGAGCGCGCGATCGGAACCGCCGACCTGCTCGAACGCGAGCAGCACCGCGGCGCGGTCGAGGACCTGAGTCAGAATGCTCCAACCTTCACCGGCGGCACCGAGTGGCTCGGCCTTGGCGTTCTTGAAGGTGAGCTCGGCCTGGCCCCGGGTCGGATCGACATTGGTCAGCGACTTGGCTTCGACGCCGCCGGCCTTGAGGTCGACCAGAAACAGCGAGATGTCGGAGTCGCGACCGGTGGAGCCGGTGCGCGCGGCGACGACGGCGAAATCGGCGATGGCGCCATCCGGCACCGGCTTCTTCACGCCGCTAAGCGTTCCGCCGGAGGCCTGCAGCTTGATCGCCTTGGGCGACGGGTTGCCCTTACCTTCGAACAGCGCCAGCGTGCCGATCGCCTCGCCGCTCGCGATCTTCGGCAGCCACTTTTGCTTCTGCGCGTCGGAGCCCGCCAGCAACAGCGCTTCGGCAGCGAGGTAGACGGTGGAGGAGAACGGCACCGGCGCATTCGCGCGGCCCATTTCCTCCGCGATCACGCAAAGCTCAAGATGACCGGCGCCCGCACCGCCGAACGCTTCGGGGATCGCGACGCCGAGGAAGCCCATCTCGGCGAGCCCCTGCCACAGCGCCTTGTCGTAGGCCGCCTTGCCGTCGAGCACTTCGCGCACGGCCTTCGGCGGGCATTTTTCGGTGAGGAACTTCCTCGCCGCGTCACGCATTTGTTTTTGGTCGTCGGAGAAATCGAAGTTCATGGCGTGTTACTCGCGTTAAGTGAGGCTCTGTAGGATGGGTGGAGCGAAGCGATACCCATCAATGGCTTGTTACGGACGATGGGTTTCGCTGCGCTCTACCCATCCTGCGGTCAGTTCAAAATGATGACGTCGCCTCCCGGCCTGTCGGCGTAGAGCTTGTCCACCAGCGCGGCGCGGCGCTCGAGGCCGGCGCGCTGGTTGATGTAGCCCTTGTCGGTGAGTTCGTTGCCGTCGATCGAGGGCGGTTCGGCCATCAACATGGCGCGGGCAATCCGCATGCTGCTGCCGGTGCAGGAGGCGTTATGGGCTTCCAGCCCGCGCTTCAGGCAGGCGATTACCTCGGGATGCCTGATTGCGTCTTCAAACGTCGCATCGGGATTGCCGACCACCTGCCGGCAGGCATGCAGGTTGGGCCAGGCCAGCAGCCCGATGAATTCCCGGTCCTGCCCGGCGACCAGTGCGTCGTGCACGACAGGTGTCGCGGCGGCGATCGCGTCCGTGCGCAGCGAGCCGACATGGACGAAGGTGCCGGTCGTGAGCTTGAAATCCTCGACCACGCGGCCGGCGAAGATGATGCCCTGCAGCGGATCGCTTTCGTCGACGAATATTCCGGCGTCGCCGATGCAATAGAAGCCTTCCTCGTCGAACATCTTCTTCGTGAGATCAGGCTGGCCGAAATAGCCGGGCGTGACGTTGATGCCGCGCAGGCGCAGCTCGTATTTCGAGCCGCACGGCACCAGCTTCAGTTCGACGCCGGGGAACGGCAGGCCGATCAGGCCGACGCGCTCGGTGTCCCAATAGGTGCCGGTCGAGGTCGGCGCGGTCTCGGTCGAGCCCCACCCGGTGTAGAACACGATGCGCTCGCCGGTGGTCTTCACCGCCAGCGCCTGCATGCGGTCGTAGAGATCATCAGGCAGCCGCGCACCGCCATAGGCCATGATGGAGAGGTTCTTGAAGAAGCTGCGGCACAGCGCGTCGTCCTTCTCCATCGCGGCGGCCAGCGCCGCGTAACCGGCGGGCACGTTGGCATAATAGGTCGGAGACACCTCGCGCAGGTTACGGATGGTCTCCTCGAGCTGGCCGGGCATCGGCCGGCCGTCGTCGATATACAGCGTGCCGCCATCGACCAGGATCGGATGGAACGCGGCATTGCCGCCCATGGTGTGATTCCACGGCATCCAGTCCAGCACGGTCGAGACCGGCGCATTCGCGTCGCGCGGGCGCACCTGCATCATCATCGCCGCATTGGCGCACATCATCTCCTGCGTGTTGATGACGGCCTTCGGCATGCCGGTCGAGCCGGACGTGAACAGCAGCTTGCCGACGGTATCGGGCGTAATTTTTGCGATCGATTCCTCGACCGCGCTCGTCACCGGCGTTGCGGCAAGATCGGCAAAGGACACGCTCTTGATGCCTTCGCACGGCCGCAGCACATGCACGACGGTGACGCCGGTGAGATCGAGCGCCTTCAAGCGCCTTCTCGAAGGTCGGCCCGTCCTGCACCATCACGACCGCAGGCTTGATCAGGTTGAACAGATATTTGAGCTTGAGATGATCCTGGCTCATCAGCGAATAGGCCGGCGACACCGGCGCTGCCGGCAGCGCGCGCCTGCATCGCGGCCTGCGTCATCAGCGCGTGCTCGATCGAGTTACCGGAGAGGATCGTACGGGACGTCCTTCGGCGAGCGCCAAGATTAAGCAGGCCCTGCGTCAGCCCATCCACGGTGCGCTTGGCTTCGCCGTACGAAACCTTGCGCCATTGCCGATCGGCGCCGCCGCGTTGCGCCAACCAGGTGCGATCGGGCGCTTCCCTCGCCCATTTCGCGAGCGACGCCGGAATATGCTTCTCGTAAGGCTGCAGCGGAATGCGCGACTTCAGGATGATGACGCCATCCGGGCGGCGTTCGACCGCGATGTCACGCGCCAGCCATTCGATCTTGCGAAAGGCCGGCTTTGTCAGCACTGCGGCTGCACTCCCACTCATATTGCGTCTCCCGGAATTCAGTCCTTTGCGGATCTTGTCGTCATCGCTTGATATAGACAGGCTTTCGCTTTTCGAGAAAGGCCCTGATGCCCTCGTTGAATTCTTCCGAGCGGCTGCACAACACCTGATTGCGGTCTTCCATCGCGATCACGGCTTCGATCGAGCCGGCATCGACGCTCATGTTGAGGCATTCCTTGGACAGCCTCAGACCCACCGGCGAAGCCGTCATCATCGCATCGACATAAGGCTCCACTGCTGCATCCAGCCCGCCTTCCTCAACGACCTCGGAAACAAGGCCGACCGCAAGCGCACGTTCGGCGCCGATGAAGCGGCCGGTCAGGATCAATTCAGATGCGACGGAGACGCCGACCAGCCGCGGCAGGAAATAGGACGTGCCGATATCGCAGCCGCCGAGGCCGAGCTTGATGAAGGCGCAGTTCATTCGCGCAGATTTGGTCGCGATGCGGATATCGGCGGCCAGCGCCAGCGCAAAACCGCCACCGGCCGCCGCGCCCTGAACCAAGGCGATGATCGGCTGCGGGCAGCGCCGCATCAGCATCACAATGTCGGCAATACGGCGCTGCGAGTCCAGCGACTCGGTCACGCCGGGTGGCTCCTGCTGGCCGGCGCGGCGCTTCATCGCATGCTTGAGATCGAGGCCGGCGCAGAACGAAGCGCCGGCGCCTTTCAGCACCACGACGCGGGTCGAGCGATTGCGCTGCAGGCCTTCGAAATAGGTGTTGAGCGCGTCGATCAGCGAGGGATCGAGCGCGTTGAGGCTGTCGGGGCGATTGAGCGTAACCCAATCGACCCCGTCATTATGTTCGATCAGCAGCGGTTGAGTCACGTCGTACTCCTGCATCCGCGAAAGTAGTGCCAGTTGCTGCGCCCTCTCCCCTTGTGGGAGAGGGCATCACCGGCTTCGGCCGCTTGTTCAGTGCGGTGAGGGGTTGCCAGACGGATAGAACCCCTCATCCGGCGCGGATTTCATCCGCGCCACCTTCTCCCACAAGGGGAGAAGGAAGCGCAGCGCTAACTACCGCGGGGCCATGCGGATGGCGCCGTCGAGACGGATGGTCTCGCCGTTCAGCATCGGGTTCTCGACGATGTGAACCGCGAGATTGCCGTACTCGGAGGCATCGCCGAGGCGGGCCGGATGCGGTACCTGCGCGCCGAGGCTCTTGCGGGCCTCTTCGTTCAGGCCCATTAGCAGCGGCGTCAGGAACAGGCCGGGCGCGATGGTGTTGACGCGGATCTTGAGGCTGGCGAGATCGCGCGCGGCTGGCAGCGTCATGCCGACGATCCCACCCTTCGACGCCGAGTAAGCGATCTGGCCGATCTGGCCTTCGTAGGCAGCGACGCTCGCCGTGTTGATGGCGACGCCGCGCTCTTCGCCGATCGGGGCTTCGGTCGCCAGCCGTTCGGCAAACAGCCGCAGCACGTTGAAGCTGCCAATCAGGTTGACGTTGATGATGCGGACGAACTTCGCCAGCGGATAGACGCCGTCTTTGCCGACGGTGCGCTGCGAGCCGCCGATGCCGGCGCAATTCATCAGCACGCGCGCGATGCCATGCGCAGCTTCGGCTTTCGCAATGGCCGCCTTGATCGCCTCTTCGTCGGTGACGTCGGCGTGGAGGGCGACGCCCTTGACTTCGGCGGCGACCTTCTCGGCGTTTTCCTTGTTCTGGTCGATGACGCCGATTTTCGCGCCCTTGGCGGCCATGGCGCGGGCGGTCGCGGCGCCGAGGCCGGAGCCACCGCCGGTGATGAGAACGGCTACGTCTTGCAACTGCATGGTAACAACCTTTCCTTGGGCGTTTCTTCTCTGGACTTGAAACTTAAGCGTATCACGACGTCATCCGGCGGCCTCGGCACCTTCCTGCTTGTGATTCAGCATACCGCCGCAGATCAGCGCTTCCATGTGCTTGATGTATTCGCGGCAGACGTCGTCGGTGACCGGACCGACGCCGGTCGCGCGCGACATCGCGTGGCGGCCGAAGAACAAGTGGTCACAGGCGCCGATCAGGCTGGTATAGAACAGCACCGGATCGATGTTGCGGAACTCGCCGGCCTTGACGCCTTCCGCAAGCAGCCGGCGATGGAACTCCAACAAAGGCGCGACAAAAAACTTCGATACCTCGTCGGCGGCTTCCGCGCTGCTTTCGTGCAGGAGGTAATGGATCAGCCGGTTCATATAAGGGAACTGGTGATAGGCGCGGATGATGCCGCCGATATGCAGGCGCAGCTTCGCGGTCGGCGTGATCGGCTGGCTGATCAGATATTCGAGCTGCGACACCTCGGTCGCGGCGTCGCGCTCCAGCAGCGACAGCAAGAGCCCGTCCTTATTGCCGAAATGGTATTTCACCAGGGCTGCGTTGACGCCCGACTTCTGCGCGATGTCGGACAGCGACACCTCGATTGAGGCGCGCTCGATCATCAGTTCGCTCGCCGCGACAAGCAGCTTCTCGGCGGTGCTGTTTTTGCCGCCCTGAAGCCTGCTCGGTACGCTGGTATTCAACTGATATCCCATCCCTGCCTGGCGCCGGAAATCCGGGCCGCACATAAGCGCATGCCGCGCCTGCACTCAAGAGTTAATTGATTGATTGACTAAATCCTGCAGCGCCCCTTAAATCCGGCCCAACCTTCAAACATCCACCAACAAACAATCCAGGGAGAACAGACATGGCCGAGGCCTATATCGTCGCCGCCGCGCGCACCGCAGGCGGCCGCAAGGGGGGACGTCTCGCAGGCTGGCATCCGGCCGATCTGGCCGCTTCCGTGCTGAATTCGCTGGTCGATCGCTCAGGCGTCGATCCCGCCCAGATCGAAGACGTCATCATGGGCTGCGTGATGCAGGCCGGCGAGCAGTCCAACAACATCGCCCGCAACGCCGTCATGGCCTCCAAGCTGCCCGAGAGCGTGCCGGCCACCTCGGTCGACCGCCAGTGCGGCTCATCGCAGCAGGCGCTGCACTTCGCGGCGCAGGCCGTGATGGCCGGCTCGATGGACATCGTTATCGCCGCCGGCGTGGAATCGATGACCCGCGTACCGATGGGTCTCGCCTCGCAGCTGCCGGCCAAAAACGGTTTTGGCCACTACAAGAGCCCGGGCATCGAGAAGAAATATCCGAACATCATGTTCAGCCAGTTCACCGGCGCGGAAATGATGGCGGAGAAATACGGGCTCTCCAAGGAACAGCTCGACACCTATTCCTATGAGAGCCACCAGCACGCGATTGCCGCGACGCAGGCCGGCAAGTTCAAGGACGAGATCGTTTCGCTGCAGATCACCCGCGCCGACAACTCAACCGACACCCACCATATCGACGAGGGTATCCGCTTCGACGCCAGCCTCGACGGCATCAAGGGCGTCAAGCTGATCGCCGAGAACGGCAAGCATACGGCGGCCAGCGCCAGCCAGATCTGCGACGGCGCCTCCGGCGTCATGGTCGTCAATGAAAAGGGCCTGAAGTCGCTCGGCGTCAAGCCGCTGGCGCGCATCCATCATATGACCATGATGGGCGGCGATCCCGTGATCATGCTGGATGCCCCGCTGCACGCCACCAAGCGGGCGCTGGAGAAGGCCGGCATGTCGATCAACGATATCGACCTGTTCGAGGTCAACGAGGCCTTTGCCGCCGTGCCGGTGGGTTGGCTGAAGACGACGGGCGCCGATCCGGCGCGGCTCAACGTCAACGGCGGCGCGATCGCGCTCGGCCATCCGCTCGGCGGCTCCGGCACCAAGCTGATGACGACGCTGGTCAATGCGCTCAAGCAGAACAACAAGCGTTACGGCCTGCAGACCATGTGCGAAGGCGGCGGCATGGCGAATGTGACGATCGTCGAAAGATTGTAAGAAAAATAACAATCACGACGAACCAGGAAGGGGCGAATAGCGAGTAGCGAGTGGCGAATAGGGACTTTCTCAATCTCCTCTATTCGCCACTCGCTATTCGCCATTCGCCTCTTCGCACGTTGAGGAAACACCCATGACCCACCCCTCCATCCACGCCCGCATTTACCCGAACAAGATCGCCTATCAGATGGCCGGTACCGGCAAGGCGATCACCTATCGCGAACTCGACGAGCTTTCGAACCAGGGCGCGCAGCTGTTTCGTTCGCTCGGCCTGAAGGCCGGCGACCACATCGCGCTCTTGATGGAAAACCGACTTGCCTTCATGGAAATCTGCTGGGCGGCGCAGCGCGCGGGCCTCTATTACACCGCGATCAGCCGCTATCTGACGCAGGACGAGATCGCCTACATCGTGAAAGACTGCGGCGCAAAAGTCTTCATCACCACGCCGAAATGCGCCGAACAGGTCAGGGGCCTAGTCGGCCAGATCGGCGGACCGCTGCTCTACATGACGGACGAGCCCGAGCCGGGCTTCCGTTCCTTCGACAAGGAGGCCGCCGAACAGTCGGCCATGCCGATCCCGGATGAGGTGGCTGGCTACGACATGCTGTATTCGTCCGGCACCACCGGGCGGCCAAAGGGCATCAAGAAGGATTTCGAAGGCAATCCGATCGATGTGCCGAATGCATTTCTCAAGATCCTTTGCGCCGACATGTGCGGCATGTCGTCCGACAGCATCTATCTGTCGCCGGCGCCGCTCTATCACGCGGCTCCCTTGCGCTTCAACATGATGGCGATCACGCTCGGCGGCACCTCCATCATCATGGAGCATTTCGACGCCGAGGAATTTTTGAAGCTGGTCGAAAAATACAAGATCACGCAGTCGCAGCTGGTGCCGACCATGTTCGTGCGCATGCTGAAGCTGCCGGACGAGGTGCGCCAGCGTTACGACGTCTCGTCGCTGAAAGGCGCCATACACGCCGCGGCGCCCTGCCCGGTCGATGTGAAGGCAAAAATGATCGAATGGTGGGGACCGATCCTGATCGAGTATTACGCCGGCTCCGAAGGCAACGGCGTCACCGTTTCGACCTCGCAGCAATGGCTGACCCATCGCGGCACCGTCGGCCGCGCCGTGGTCGGCAAAGTGAAGATTCTGGACGAGAACGACGAGGAGCGACCCGTGGGCGAGATCGGCACGGTCTATTTCGCCGACGCACCTGTTTTCACCTATCACAACGATCCCGAGAAGACGAAGAAGGCCTACAACGAAAAAGGGTGGTCGACGCTCGGCGACGTCGGCTATCTCGACGCCGAAGGCTTTCTCTATCTCACCGACCGCAAGAGCTACATGATCATTTCCGGCGGCGTGAACATCTACCCGCAGGAAACCGAGGACGTGCTGATCACCCATCCCGCCGTCTCCGACGTCGCGGTGTTCGGCGTGCCGAACGAGGAAATGGGCGAAGAGGTCAAGGCCGTGGTGCAGCCGCACGATATGTCCAAGGCCGGCAAGGCGCTCGAGGCCGAACTGATCGGGTTCTGCCGCAAGCATTTGTCGCCGATCAAATGCCCGAAGAGCATCGACTTCGAAGCCGAATTGCCGCGCACGCCGACCGGGAAGCTCGTGAAGCGGCATTTGCGCGACAAATATTGGCCGAAGGCGGCGGCGAAGGCGTAGCGGCGCATCGAAGACGTAGCTTCCTTCCCTTCTCCCCTTGTGGGAGAAGGTGCCTTCCCGAAGGGAAGGCGGATGAGGGTCTCTATCCACGGAGACAGACCCCTCACCCGTCTCGAATGAGCTGACGCTCATTCGATCCACCCTCTCCCACAAGGGGAGAGGGAAGAGAGGCGCAAACAATGACCGATCTCCCCAACATCCCGCTCCCCTCCTCGATCCGCTCCCGCACCATCGACAACATCAACGGCCTGCGCATGCACGTGCTAGAAGCCGGGTTCGAGACGGCCGGCCGGCCCTGTGTGCTGCTGCTGCACGGCTTTCCCGAACTCGCCTATTCCTGGCGCAAGGTAATGCCGGTTCTCGCGGAAGCCGGCTATCACGTGATCGCGCCGGACCAGCGCGGCTATGGCCGCACTACGGGATGGGACCCAGGCTACGACGGCGATCTCGCCGCGTTCCGGCTCACCAATCTGGTGCGCGACGCGCTCGGGCTGGTGGCGGCGTTCGGCTATCGCAGCGTCGACGCTGTCATCGGACATGATTTCGGCTCGTCGGTCGCCGCGTGGTGCGCGCTGATCCGGCCCGACGTGTTTCGTTCAGTCGTCATGATGAGCGCGCCGTTCGGCGGGCCGCCGTCGCTGCCGTTCAACACGATGCACGAACCCGCCAGGCCCACCGATGATCCCATTCACCGCGACCTCGCGGCGCTGCCACGCCCGAGAAAGCATTACCAATGGTACTACTCGACGCGCGAAGCCAATGCCGACATGCACCGCGCGCCGCAGGGCGTGCACGATTTCCTGCGCGCCTACTACCATCACAAGAGCGCGGACTGGAAAGACAACCAGCCGTATCCGCTGAAGTCATGGTCCGCGGGCGAAATCGCAAAACTGCCGACCTATTACGTGATGGACCTCGCCAAGGACATGGCTGCGACCGTCGCGGAAGAAATGCCGTCGGCAGCTGAAATCGCGAACAACAAATGGCTGCCGGACAGCGAACTGGCCTTCTACAGCGCCGAGTATGAACGCAACGGATTCCAGGGCGGCCTGCAATGGTATCGCTGCGGCACCTCGGGCGCATTCCTGCCGGAATTGCAGACCTGGTCGGGCCGCACCATCGACATTCCCTCCGCCTTCATCTCGGGCAAGCAGGACTGGGGCACCTATCAGCGCCCCGGCGTCTATGAGGCGATGCAGTCCAAGGCCTGTACCAACATGATCGGCTGTCACCTCGTCGATGGCGCCGGCCACTGGGTACAGCAGGAGCAGCCGGGCGAAGTGAGCCGGCTTCTGGTGCAATTCCTGCAGGACGCCAAGGCAAGGGCGAAGGCGTAGACGACGGCAAAATCCCGACAATTGACCGTGGCGGCGCACAATATTAGAATTATTCTAAATTAAGAAAAGGCGCTGTCCCGTGAAGAATTTCGCCGACTTGACCGAGCGCGAAGTGCTGGCCGTTGCGATCTCCTCCGAAGAGGAAGACAGCCGCATTTACATGACCTTCGCGGAGGACCTCGCGGAACGATATCCGGACTCGGCCAAGATCTTCGAGGAGATGGCCGAGGAAGAACGCGGCCACCGTCATCGGCTGCTGGAAATGTACGAGCAGCGGTTCGGCGCGCATCTGCCGCCGATCCGGCGCGAGGACGTCAAGGGATTTTTGCGTAGGCGCCCGATCTGGCTGACCAAGAACCTGTCGCTCGACACCATCCGCAAGGAGGTCGAGACGATGGAGCTCCAGGCCGAGCAATTCTACATCAAGGCCGCAGAGCAGGCCGACGATGTCGGCGTGCGCCGTTTGCTCGGCGACCTCGCCGAGGAAGAAAAGGGCCACGAAAAACTTGCGGTCAAGCTGACAGGCGAGATCCTTAGCCCAGACGTGCGCGCCGAAGAGGACAAGACGCGCCGGCGCATGTTCGTGCTGCAGTATGTGCAGCCGGGGCTGGCCGGACTGATGGACGGCTCGGTCTCGACGCTGGCCCCGCTATTCGCAGCGGCCTTTGCCACACATCAGAACTGGCAGACGTTTCTGGTGGGACTAGCTGCCTCGATCGGCGCCGGCATCAGCATGGGCTTTGCCGAAGCGCTGTCCGACGACGGCTCACTGACGGGACGCGGTTCGCCGTGGCTGCGCGGCGCCGCCAGCGGCGTCATGACAGCGCTCGGCGGACTCGGCCACACCCTGCCATATCTGGTACCGGATTCCTGGGCGAACGCGTTCTGGATCGCGACAGGGATCGCGGGCATCGTGGTGTTCTTCGAACTCTGGGCGATCGCCTATATTCGCGCGCGATACATGGACACGCCATTCCTGCAGGCGGCATTCCAGATCGTGCTCGGCGGCGGCATCGTGCTCGCGGTCGGGATATTGATCGGCGGGGCCTAGGGGGTCCCTATTCTCAGCTGCCGTTCAGCCCGCCGACCTCGGGGAAGAACATGTCTTTCCACGACGCCGGCTCGCGCTTGATGGTGCCGACCCGGCGCATGAATTTTGCGAATTTCATCGTGGCGGCCGGTGTCATCGTCCATTCGACTCCGGGACCGGTTACGACCTTGGTCACCATCTCCAGCGGCAGCTTGGAATTGCTGTCGTTGATCCAGCTTTGCGCGGTCCCCTTCGGATCGGTCGCGATGATCGCGGTCGCTTCCTTCACCGCATCGAGGAATGCGGCGTAGAGTTCGGGATTGTCCTTGCGGAACCGCGCCGAGGTCCATGCGACCGTAAAGCTGTGCGGCCCCAGCACGTCGAATGACGACAGCACGGTGTGGATGTTCTTCTGCTCCAGTTGCTGGAACTGGAACGGCGGCACGCTGAAGACCGAGTTGACGCCGCCTGCACCGCCGAGCATCGCAATCGTCGCATCCGGCGGCGACATCGACACCGTCAGCGGATCGAGCTTGCCGTAGTTTTCCTCGCCATAGGCCGCAGCCGCCGCCATCTGCAGCAGCACCGCCTGTACCGACACCTTGATCGAGGGGACCGCGATGCGGTCGCGCTCGGTGAAATCCTTGATCGACTTGATGTCGGGGTTGGCGGTGTTGAGCAGGAACGGCTGCGAGCTCAGCGCGCAGATGCCCTTGACCTCGAACGAGGTGCCCTGCGTCTTGTCCCACAGCGTGATCAGGCCGGGCACGCCGCCGCTGACGATGTCGGTCGAGTTCGACAGCAGCGCTTCGTTCATCGCCACCGGGCCGTTGAAGCGCTGCCAGGAGACTTTGAAATCCTTCAGGCCGCGCTGCGTGGCATATTTCTCAATCAGCTTGTCGCGCTTCATGACGTTGAACTGCAGGTAGCCCATCGAGAACTGCTCGGCCAACCTGATCTCGGCAGCATCCGCCACCGTTGCTGCGCTGCCGATTGTGACTGATATCACCGCGCCTGCAATCCACGCCGATCGCATCGAAGCCTCCCACACTGTTTTCATTTTTGTTGATCGGGAGACTAGCGCGCCAACGATGTTGCCGCCAAGAGGATAGCAACATGACCGTCCTGCAACTGTACAGCCATTGCTCTTGCGGCGCTGCCGCAAACTGAGCATCATCCGCGCCGCATCGAATAAACAGATCGGGAGTGCACCTTGGCCAAGTCGCAATGGAGCTTCAAGACCGCCGTTGAATTGTCGGCAGCCCTCGCTGCCAGGAAAGTTTCAGCCGTCGAACTGGCAGAGGACGCGATCTGCCGGATCGAGCGGCATGATGCGAAGATCAATGCAATCTGTGTTCGCGATTTCGAGCGGGGCCTTGCCGCTGCCAGCGCCGCCGATGCTGAACTCGCGCGCGGCGTGAAGAAGCCGCTGCTCGGCATTCCCATGACGGTCAAGGAATCCTACAATGTCGCAGGCCTGCCGACGACCTGGGGCATTCCGGCGCAGAAGGATTTCGTCCCGGCAGAGGACGCCCTGACGATCACCCGTGTCAAGGACGCCGGCGGCATCATTCTCGGCAAGACCAACGTCCCGCTCGGGCTCGGCGACTGGCAGAGCTACAACGCGATCTACGGCACGACCAACAACCCGTTCGATCTCGGCCGCACGCCGGGCGGCTCGTCCGGCGGATCATCGGCGGCGCTCGCGGCCGGATACGGTCCACTGTCGCTCGGCTCGGATATCGGCGGCTCATTGCGCGTGCCGGCCTTTCATTGCGGCGTCTATGCGCACAAGCCGACTTTCGCACTGGTGCCCGGGCGCGGCCATACGCCGCCGCCGTTCCAACCGTTGCCGCTCGACCGCGACCTTGCCGTGGTCGGCCCGATGGCGCGCAGCGCCGCCGACCTCTCTTTGCTGCTCGATACGATCGCAGGTCCCGATCCGCTGGAAGCCGGCAAAGGCTACCAGCTCGCGCTGCCGCCGCCGCGTCATGTGGCGCTAAAGGGTTTTCGCGTGCTGGTGGTCGATACCGACCCACTGATGCCGACCGACAAGGTGGTACGCGGGACGATCGACACGCTCGCGGCCAATCTCGGCAAGGCGGGCGTCACGGTCGAGCGCAACAGCCCGCTGCTGCCGAACTTTACCGAGACGTCCCGGCTCTATATGCGGATGCTGATGTCGTTCCTGGCCGCGTCCTTTCCGCCGGAAACCTATGCCGGCGCGCAGGCTGCGGCTGCCAAATTACCGGCGAGCGCGACAAGCCTTGCCGCGGAACGCCTGCGCGGCATCGCGCAGAGCCACCGCGACTGGCTGATGGATGACGGAGCGCGCGGGCGGTTGCGCGCACAATGGCGCGAGCTTTTCAAGACCTACGACGCGGTCATCTGCCCAATCATGCCGACGCCGGCCTACCCGCACGATCATTCCGACGACCAGGAGAAGCGCCGCATCCAGATCGACGGCGAGGCTCACGTGTATCCCGACCAGCTAAGCTGGCCCGGTATCGCCACGCTGCCCGGCCTGCCCTCGACCGCGATCCCGACCGGCTTTGCGCCGGACGGACTGCCGGTCGGCGTGCAGATCGTCGGCCCCTGGCTGGAAGACCGTACGCCCCTGAAGCTGGCCGAGCTGATCGAGCGCGAATTCGGCGGCTTCAAGCCGCCGCCGATGTTTGATGATTGAGCGGCGAAAACTTACCCGCAACGTTATTGCGTGCGTCGCGAAGCAATCCATAATCATCTCAGGAAGCCGGATTGCCTCCGCCTTTGCTCACGAGCCAGGGCGGAGAAGTCGTCGCGCCGCTCGCCGAAGGACGGGGAGCAAAGACTGGAGGGAAACCCATGAGCAACGACATCGAAGAACTCACCGCCCTCAACCGCGACTATGTGGCCTCGGTGCAAAATTGCGACGTGATACGCTTCGACAAGATTCTGGCGCAGGATTTCTACTGCTCCAATCCCGACAAATCGCTGGTCGACCGCGCCGCGTTCCTGAAACAAACCGCCGTGCCGGTAACGATCAAGAACCTCACGGCCAATGACGTGAAAATCCGCGTGCTCGGTGATTTCGCCATTATCCATGCCGCCACCAGCTACACCACGGCCGACGGCCAGCAGGCCCACGGGCGATATACCGACTGCTGGGCGAAGCAGAACGGCAAGTGGCTGGCGGTGTCCGCGCATGTATCGCGATAGAAGTCGCCACACACCACATGGTCATTGCCGGGCTTGACCCGGCAATCCATCCCCTTTGCGCAAAAGGATGCTTGCGAAGAATAGATGGATGCCCGGGTCAAGCCCGGGCATGACGAATTACATATGCACTCAGCTGTCAAACATGATGACGCTACGCAGCGTCTTGCCGGCCTTCATGTTGGCAAAGCCCTCGTTGATTTCGGAGAGCTTCAGCTTGGCCGAGATCCAATCCTCCAGGTGCAGCTTGCCGCGCATGTAGAATTCGACAAGGCGCGGCATGTCGACGCGGAAGTGGTTGGAGCCCATCGACGAGCCCTGGATCCGGCGTTCCCTGAGGAAGTCGAAGCCGTGCAGCTCGATCTTCTGGCCGAACGGGATCATGCCAACGATGGTCGCGGTGCCGCCCGCCGCCAGCATCGCAAAGGACTGCTCGGCGGTTTCCTTGCGGCCGAGCACTTCGAAGGAATAGTGCACGCCGCCGCCTGTAAGTTCACGCACCTGCTGCACCACGTCGCCCCTGGCGGGATCGACGATATCGGTAGCGCCGAGCTTGGTGGCAAGCTGCAACTTCACCGGGTTGGTGTCGATCGCGATGATGCGGCCAGCGCCTGCGATCGCAGCACCGTTGATCGCGGCCATGCCGACACCGCCGCAGCCGATCACGGCCACGGTTTCGCCGGCTCGAACTTTTGCGGTGTTCACGACAGCGCCGTAGCCGGTGATGACGCCGCAACCGATCAGCGCCGCCAGCTCCAGCGGCATGTCCTTACGGATTTTGACGATGGCGTTTTCGTGCACCAGCATCTGCTCGGCGAACGACGACAGGTTAAGGAACTGATTGAGCTTCTCCGACCGCGCCCAGGACAGACGGTTGGACGCGCCGGGCAACATCTTCACGGTGGTATCCGTGCACAGCACCGTGCGGCCGGTGGTGCAATTGTCGCAGGTGCCGCAGAACACCGACAGACAGGTCACGACGTGATCGCCGGGCTTCACATAGTTGACGTCGGAGCCGACCTTTTCGACCACGCCGGCCGATTCATGCCCGAGCACCGCCGGTAGCGGATGCGGGTACAGCCCTTCCATGAAATGCAGATCGGAATGACAGAGGCCGGCGACGCGCGTGCGGATCAGAACTTCGCGCGGGCCGGGATTCGGCACGCTGACATCCTCGATCACCAGCGGCTGATTGACTTCATGCAGGACGGCGGCCTTCATTGGTGTCTCCCCTCTTTGTTTTTCGTTGCAGTTTTTATCGTTGTAAAAACGGCCCACCGCTCCCAAGCAGGAGAGGTAAAATACGTTCAAGCAATATCCGAGCCTAGGCCACCTTCAGCAATTCGCCAACCTCGGCCATGCCGACGTCACGCTCGCCGAGCAGATGGTCCGTGATCTTGCGTTGAGTGGCTGTTTCCGCCAATTGGAACGGGTCGCTGGGCGAGACGCGATGGTCGATCACCATGCGCGACAGCAGGAGCCGCCGCGCGTCGCCGCGCATCTCGTGAATCCGGCCGCCCTCCCAGGCCAGCGCGACAGCGCTGGCGACATGATAGAGCAAACTGGTGGCGCGGCGCGCATCGCCCTCATTGTCGGTCCGGCTGGCTACCTCGCGCGCGAAGCCGATGGCGCGGTCGGCCAGTTCGCGCAAGCGATTGCGCCAGGCCTGTGGCACATTGGCGCTGTCGTCGAGGCGGGCGTGCAGATCGGCGGCGAGCGCGGCATCGGCGCCGTGACGGCCGACCGCTCGCGTCGATGCATCGATGGCGACGATGTTGCCGGTGCCTTCCCAGATCGAGCCGAGATGGGCGTCGCGCAGCAGCCGGGCAGTGGCGAATTCCTCGATGTAGCCGATGCCGCCGCGCATCTCCAACGCATCGCCGCAGACCTTTCGGGCGTCGCGGGTGGCGCGAAATTTCAGCGTCGGCGTCAGGATGCGCAGCAGCGCCGCCGCATCCTGGCTGCCGGCTTCGGCGCGATCGAGCGCATCAGCGGTGAGGAAGCTCATCGACAACGCCTGCTCGGTCGGCAGCATGATCTTCATCAACTGCCGCCGTGCCAGCGGCAGATCGATAATGCGCTGGCCGAACACAACTCGGTTCTTCGCCACCGTCATCGCATCATGATGCGCGCGCCGCATCAGCGCGGTCGACTTGACGCCATTGGAGAGCCGCGACGAGTTGACCATTTCGGCCATCTGCACAAAACCGCGGTCGAGCTTGCCGACGGCATAGGCGATTGCGCCTTCGAGCTTGATCTCGCCCGAGGCCATTGAGCGGGTGCCGAGCTTGTCCTTCAAGCGCACGATCCGATAGTGGTTCTGCGAGCCGTCGTCGAGATACCGCGGCATCAGGAATAGCCCGACGCCGCGCGTGCCCGGCCCGGCTCCCTCGGGGCGCGCCAGCAGCATCACCACCTTGGCGTCGGCATTGGAGCAGAACCATTTTTCGCCGTAGAGCCGCCAGTGGTCGCCCTCCTGCACGGCCGTCGTCGTCAGCGTGCCGACGTCCGAGCCGCCCTCCTTCTCGGTCATGAACTGGCCGCCCTGCGTCAGCTTGCTCATGTCGGTCTGGGTCAGGCCGTCGAGATATTTCGCTTTCAGCGCCTCGCTGCCGAAATTGTTGAGAAGTTTTGCGCAACCATCGGTGACGTTGATCGGACAACCCATGCCGAACTCGGTCTGATTGAACAGGAACGTGAAGGCGTGTTTGGCGACAACAGGGTATTTGTCCGGCCAGCCCATGATGCCCTTGCGGATCGACAGCGCGTGAATGCCGAATTCGCCGAACGCGGCTTTTTCCAGTTCGCGATAGGCCGGGTGATATTCGATATACTGCGTATCGCGACCGAACTTGTCGCGCTGATGCAGCACCGGCGTGTGCCGGTCGGCGAGCCGCGCACATTCGTCGAGATAGCCCCCGGCCAGCCCGCCGAGGCGATCGAGATGCGGCTCGATATGGCGGAACAGCGCATCGGGGAGATGCAGCCGCAGCAGATCGGTCAGCGCCGGATCGGCCCGGTAGAAATTCATCCCCGTCGTATCAGGCGCGAGCAATCCCGGCTGGCTGGCCGAAGCGGTCGCGCGATCATGCATGCGTGGCTGCATTTTTAGCCCTTGTTCGTTCCGCCCGATGTTGGTCAATTACCGATAACGCAGGCGGCTGCGCCGTCAACAGCCATAATTGGAGGACCACCCCATGGCGGACGGGTATCGCATCATCCGCGCCGGCCTATCTTCGCTTCCCGCAGGTTGCCTGGCGGGATTGCGTGCCTAGATACCCAATCCCGGACTTCTCTGGAGAGCGCTCATGGAAATTCCAAAATACAAGATTGCCTTGATCGTCGGCGCAGGTGAAGGTTTGAGCGCATCGCTGACGCGGCTGTTCGCAGGCGAAGGCATCAAGGTTGCCCTCGCCGCGCGCAAGATCGAGAAGCTCGGCGCGCTATGCACCGAAACCGGCGCGCGTGCCTTTGCCTGCAATGCGACCGAAGCCGAGGAAGTCGAGCGTCTGTTCGGCTTGGTCGAGCGCGAGATCGGCACGCCCGACATCGTGGTCTACAATGCCAGCGGTCGGGCGCGCGGCGCTTTCACCGATCTGGTTCCGGCAGACGTCGCGCAGGCGATTGCCGTTTCGGCGTTTGGCGGTTTTCTGGTGGCACAGCAGGCGGCGCAGCGCATGTTGCCCAACAAACAAGGCGCGATCCTGTTCACCGGCGCGTCCGCCAGCGTCAAGGGCTATCCGCAATCGGCGCCGTTTGCGATGGGCAAGTTCGCGCTGCGCGGGCTGGCCCAGAGCATGGCGCGCGAATTGTCGCCGCAGGGTATCCATGTCGCGCATTTCGTGATCGACGGCGGCATCCGCAGCGCGGCGCGCGCGGAACCCGCCGACCGGCCGGACTCGATGCTCGATCCCGACGCGATTGCGTTGAGCTACTGGAACGTGCTGCAACAGCCGCGCAGCGCCTGGACCTGGGAGCAGGAATTGCGGCCGTGGGTGGAGAAATTTTGACGACATGAACGCGTAGATGCGTAGGGTGGGCAAAGGAGCGAAGCGACGTGTCCACCATCTCTCATCGAATGCGTTACCTGATGGTGGGCACGCTGCGCTTTGCCCACCCTACGGGATATCGCTCCACACAATGACGAAACAACAACAACAGGGGGAACCATGACCACCGAAACCAAAATTGACACCGGCACCGACGAACTGCTCTGCGTGATCCGCGACCGCGTCGCGATCATCACGCTGAACCGACCCGAGGCGCGCAACGCGATGTCGGATAACCTTACCCCGGCCCTGCGCAACATGATCAAGGCCTGCGGCGAGAATCGCGATGTCGGCGTACTGCTGCTGACCGGCGCGGGAACGGCGTTCTGCGCCGGCGGCAACGTCAAGGGCATGGGCGCCAACCGCGACAAGGCCAAGCTCGCAATGCCCCATGAGGAGCGGGTCGCCGACCTGCAGGAGCGGCAGCGTCTGCTGACCGGCGCACTGGTCGCGGTGCGCAAACCGACCATTGCCGCCCTGCCCGGCCCGGCGGTCGGCGCCGGCCTCGCGCTGGCGATGGCCTGCGACATGCGGATCGCGGCGAAATCGGCATTCCTTTCCACCGGCTATCTCAAGGTCGGCCTCAGCGGCGATTATGGCATCGCCTGGCTCCTGACACGCCTGGTCGGCACGTCGCGGGCACGCGAACTAATGTTCACCTGCGAGCGAGTCGATGCCGACAGATGCGAGGTCATCGGCCTGGTGAACCGCGTGGTCCCCGACGACAAGCTGCAGGCGGAAGCCTTCGCGCTCGCCAAATCGATCGCCGAAGGGCCGACGATCGCGATCCGCTACATGAAGGACAATCTGGACGAAGCCTTGATGTTCGATTTCGCCACCGCGCGAGACCATGAAGCCGAGCGCATGGTTCGAACCCAGGTGACGGCTGACCACAAGGAGGCGGTGCAGGCCTTTATCGAAAAGCGCAAGCCGGTGTTCGGAGGAAATTGAAGATCGCGTAGCCCGGATGGGGCGAAGCGTAATCCGGGGCAAATCTCGCGCGGATGTATCTATCCCGGATTGCGCTTCGCCCCATCCGGGCTACGAGACATTCACCTTTGCGAAATCGACGAAAGCGCGCAGCGCCGCCGGCAATTGCCGCCGGCTCGGATAGTACAGGAAGAAGCCAGGATACGCCGGACACCAGTCGGCTAGCACGCGCGCCAGCTTGCGTTTCGCGATCAGCTCTTCGACCTGCGCCTCGAACACGAAAGCGAGACCGGCGCCATCCAGCGCCGCGTCGACCATCAGGTCCTGGTCGTTCAGCGTCAGCGACCCCTCGACATCGATGTCGACCTCGATGCCGCCGCGCTCGAACTCCCAGCGATAGAGCGCGCCGCTGGTGAAGCGGTAACGAATGCACGGCATGCCCTTTAGGTCATGCGGCGAGGTCGGCGGCTTGTGAGTTTTGAAATAGCCGGGCGAGCCAACCACAGCGAAGCGATGCCTGGGGCCGATGGCCACCGCAATCATGTCGGCTGCAATCGTTTCGCCGAACCGAACGCCGGCATCGAACCCGGCTCCAACCGTATCGATGAGCGCGTCGTTGATGGCAATCTCGACATTGACGTCGGGAAAGTTTTTGAGGAAGCGCGTCACGATCGGCAGCAGCACCAGCTGTGTCGACTGCCGCGCGGCGTTGAAGCGCAGTGTGCCGGCCGGCTTGCCGCGAAAATTATTGAGGTCCTCCAGTGCGTCGTCGATATCGCGGAACGCCGGGCTGATCCGCGAGAATAGCCGCTCGCCCGCCTCCGTCAGCGCGACGCTGCGCGTGGTGCGGTTGATCAGCCGCAGATCGAGCCGCTCCTCGATATTACGCAGCGCGTGGCTCAGCGCCGACGCCGACACGCCAAGCTCGGTCGCCGCCGCGCGAAAACTGCGGTGCCGGGCAATCGCGAGGAAGGTCGCAAGGTCAGATGGATCGATCCGCATTGATGAATTTTTCTCAGTAGCCTGTGAATTATTTACCAGATTATCTCATCTATGGCGAGCCGCTATCCATTGCCCATCGGGTTCGGCGAACCCGCCGGACCACAACCGAGAGGGCAAGAAAATGCGCGTCTGGTTCATCACAGGAGCTTCCCGTGGGTTTGGCGCCCTGATTGCGGAAGCCGCGCTGAAGTCGGGCGATGCTGTGGTCGCCACCGCCCGCGATCCCAACGCCATCATCCGGCGCCTCGGCGCCCGTGACAGGCTGCTGGCGACCCGGCTCGACGTCACCAGCGAGGCAGAGGCCCACGAGGCCGCTGGCCAGGCAGTGAAGATGTTCGGCCGCATCGATATCCTGGTCAACAATGCCGGCTACGGCCTTTTGGGCGCGATCGAGGAGGCCAGCTCTGCGGAGACGGCCAAGCTGTTCGGCACCAACGTGTTCGGCCTGCTCGGCGTCACTCGAGCAGTGCTGCCGCATATGCGCCGGCAGCGCGCCGGCCACATCATCAACGTATCGTCGGTTGGCGGCTACACGGGTTATCCCGGCTGGGGCGTCTATGGCGCGACCAAATTCGCGGTCGAAGGCATCAGCGAGGCGCTGGCCGGCGAAGTGGCGCCGCTCGGCATCAAGGTCACCGTGGTCGAGCCCGGCTTCTTCCGCACCGATTTCCTCGACGAGTCCTCGCTCGTGCGCACCGCTCAGCACATCGACGACTACAGCGAAAGCGTCGGCAACACCCGCGCGCACGCCGTCAACGTCAACCACGGCCAGCGCGGCGATCCGCACAAGCTCGCGAGCGCCTTCATCGCGCTTGTGAATGCCAAGAATACGCCGCTGCGGCTGCCGCTGGGCAGCGACACGGTGGAGCGGATTGAGGCGAAGAACGCCTTCGTCGCAAAGGAACTGGCTGAATGGCGAAGCGTCGCGACCTCTACCGATTTCACTGAGGACGCGGCGTAATCTTGAGAAAATAGCCCGGTTCTGGAGGGGCCAGAACCGGGCTTAGTTGTCAGACCGCAAGCGAGGATATTGCGCTGGGAGCGACGGCGGCAAGCCGCCAACTGGCGCATGGGATTTCCTGCGGTTCGACAGGGATCTGTTTCTGGAAGCGCGTCAGCTTCCAGTCGCCGGGCGAATTGGCGAAGGCGTAGCCGGCCTTGCGGGCGAGCCCGATCATCGCGTCGTTGGAGCGCAATGTGTCGCCGAACAGGCGCGCGGCGCCGAACGAAGCCGCGCGGCATTCGATGTTCTGCAACAGCGCCTTGCCGATGCCGTGGCCCTGCCAGCGATCGTCGATCGACAGGCCGAACTCGATGCTCGCCGTATCGCTGTCGAAGGCATAGCGCGCTTCGCCGACAATGGTCTCGCGGCCATCAATCAGCATGGTCGCAATCACGCTGAACCGGTCGGCTTCGCCAATGTGGATGAACTCCTCAAGCAGCGAGGACGGCAGCTCGCTGGCCGCGCCGAGGAAACGTTTGTAGCGGGAGGGCGTCGTCAGCGACCGGAAATAGTTCTGCAACGCCTCGGCATCGCGCGGCTCGACGAAGCGCACGGTCACTACCTCGCCATTCCCGGTGCGCAGCACGTCGGAATATTGCCTGAGATCGTCGAGACGAAGCGTGGTCATGGGCGCTCCCACGGAGCTAAAGGAAATGGCCGGCGTCCCCCTGATGAGGCGACGCCGGCCTGGCTGCTATTCAAGCCCGCCAAAACGGCTTTTCGGCCTCGTAGGCCACATCGCTCCAGGAGATGCCGACGTCGTGGAGTTCGCGATCGGACCACTGGGCCAGTTCGCGGCGCGACCGATAGCGCTCCCGCCAGACATGAATGGTTTCGGCAACCCGGCTCAAAACCCCAGGTTCATGATGATTTATCATCGATTCATGGGTGAAAGTGGACATATTCAGCTCCTGTAGTAATCTGTTGACGGGAATATCTGCCTTATCCGGGCTTTCCACAAACGACACTTTGTACCGTTTCGGATGATATAAACTCATGCATTTGGGGATCGCGGAATGACCGCCAGGCTGCCGTCGCTGAATGGTTTGCGCGCCTTCGAGGCCGCGGCCCGGCATCTGAGTTTTACCCAGGCGGCGTCCGAGCTGAACGTCACGCAGACCGCGATCAGCCATCAGATCAAGCGGCTGGAGGAAGAGCTCGGCGTCCGCCTGTTCATCCGCCAGAACCGTTCGCTGACGCTGACGCAGCAGGCACAGGAATATCTCCCCGGCATCCGCGCCGCCTTCAACGATCTCAGGCTCGCGACCGACCGCCTGCTGCGCAAGGACGACGACCATGTTCTGACGGTCTCGACGCTGGCCTCGCTGGCGGCCAAGTGGCTGCTGCCGCGGCTGACGGCGTTTCAGGAAGAGCATCACGGCATCGACGTGCGCATCACCACCTCGACCAGCCTGGTCGATTTCCAGCGCGACAATGTCGATGCTGCAATCCGCTACGGCCGGGGCCAGTGGCCCGGCCTCCGCGCCGACTGGCTGATGGCGGACGAGTTGTTCCCGGTATGCAGCCCCGCGCTGCTCAGGGGCAACAAGCCGCTGAAATGCCCCGAGGACCTCCGGGATCACGTGCTGCTGCACACCAGTAACGCCAACAGCGACGACTGGCGGCTGTGGCTGACGGTGGCCGGCCTGCCGGCCGATTTTTCCAAACAGCCCGGCGTCACCTTCGACATGATCTTCATGACGGTGCAGGCCGCGATCGACGGCCTCGGCGTTGCGATGGGCCGCACCGCCTATGTGCAGGAGGACATCGCCAAGGGTCGGCTGGTCGTTCCCTTCAACATCGCATTTCCGGTCGACGCCGGGTTTTATCTGGTCTCGCCCGCAGGGAGGAACGACCCGCCCAAACTCGCGGCCTTCCGGCAGTGGCTGCTCGCCTCCGTGCAGGGCAAGCCCTGACATCGCAGATATTCCGCGATGCGAATTGCATGCGACATCGTCGCATACGGCTACGCCGATCGACAAAGTTCGCGCACGAGACGCGTGACGCGGCCGCTTTAGCAGGCTAGAAAATCGCGGACGCGGATGGATTTGCCTGGCCGAGCGCCGGTTTGATTTCCAGGCCAACAACGATAACAAGAGCGCATGGCCGATCTGACCAAGAAATTCGATGTGCTGGTGATCGGCGGCGGCAACGCCGCCCTGTGTGCCGCGATCAGCGCAAGGCGCGCGGGCGCTTCCGTGCTGGTGCTGGAAGGCGCGCCAAAGTTCTATCGCGGCGGCAACACCCGCCACACCCGCAACATGCGCTGCGCCCACGATGCGGCAACCGGGATTCTCACCGGCCCCTATACCGAGGAAGAGTTCTGGGACGATCTGTTGCGGCTGACCGGCGGGCAGACCGACGAGGAACTGGCAAAATTCATGATCAAGGAGTCCAAGGACATCCTGAACTGGATCGTGGAACAGGGCGTGCGCTGGCAGCCCTCGCTCGGCGGCACGCTCAGCCTCGGCCGCACCAATTCGTTCTTCCTCGGCGGCGGGAGGGCAATGCTGAACGCGCTCTATCTCACCGCGGAAAAGCTCGGCGTGGAGATCGTCTACGACGCCGAAGTGACCGACCTCGAGATCGAGGACGGCATGTTTCTTTCCGCGAAGCTGAAGCAGCCGATCGATGGCGCCAGCGAAATCCGTGCCTCGGCGCTGGTGGCGGCGGCCGGCGGGTTCGAGGCCAACATCGAATGGCTGAAGGAATATTGGGGCGACGCGGCCGACAATTTCCTGATCCGCGGCACGCCCTATAATCGCGGCACGATCCTGAGGATGCTGCTCGACAAGGGCGTGCAGGACATCGGCGATCCAACCCAGTGCCACGCGGTGGCGATCGACGCCCGCGCGCCGAAATTCGATGGCGGCATCATCACCCGCCACGACTCGGTGGTGTTCGGCATCGTCGTCAACAAGCACGCCCAGCGATTCTATGACGAAGGCGAGGACATCTGGCCGAAGCGCTACGCGATCTGGGGGCGGCTGGTGGCCGCCCAACCCGATCAGATCGCCTACATCATTTTCGATTCGAGCGTCGTCACCAGTTTCATGCCGACGCTGTTCCCGCCGATCGCCGGCGCGACGATTGCCGAACTTGCCGGTAAGCTCGAACTCGACCCGGCCGCGCTGGAAAAGACCGTCACCGACTTCAATGCCGCGGTGCAGCCCGGCACGTTCGACCACACCATTCTGGACGATTGCCGCACCGAAGGCGTCACGCCGCAGAAGACGCATTGGGCGCGGAAGATCGAGCACGCGCCGTACCTCGCCTATCCGGTGCGGCCCGGCATCACCTTCACCTATCTCGGCACCCGCGTGAACCGGCAGTCGCGCATGGTGATGAAGGACGGCAAGCCTTCCGCCAACATGTTCGCGGCCGGCGAAATCATGGCCGGCAACGTGCTCGGCAAGGGCTATGCGGCTGGCATCGGCATGACCATCGGCAGCGTGTTTGGCCGGGTCGCGGGACGGGAAGCGGCGAAGAATGCGAAGAACTAACTGTCGCCGACACTTGAGGGAGGATTCATGACACGGCTTGCGATGATTTCTGCTGTTGCCGTTCTGATGGGCACGACGCTCGCCCCTGCCGCCGAGCCGATCGCGCTGCGCGACATGGGCTCGTTTCATGTCGGCGGGCGGCTGGTGGAGATTTCCGGCAAGCCGGTCAAGGAAGTCACCTTCACGCCCGGCGGCGTGCCCGCGAAGGTCGATCCCAACGGCACCTATCAGGTAGAGCAGATGTATGTGCAGTATTTCCTGCCCACCAATGAGAAGGGCGCCTATCCGCTGCTGATGTGGCACGGCGGCGGCCTCACCGGCGTGACATACGAGACGACGCCTGATGGACGCGAGGGCTGGCTGAACTATTTCCTGCGCAAGGGCTGGGCTGTCTACAATTCGGATGCGGTTGAACGCGGTCGCGCCGGCTGGGCGCAATATCCCGATATCTTCAAGGGCGAGCCGGTATTCCTCACCACCGCCAACCCGTTCGAGCGCTTTCGCATCGGCGATGGCGCGGGCTCCTACGATCCCGATCCGGCCAAGCGCAAGCTGATGCCGGGCAGCCAGTTTCCAAACGATGGCTATGAGAACTTCGTCAAGCAGAACGTGCCACGCTGGACCACGACCGACGACGCGGCCATCGCCGCCTATATCGCCGAGATCGACCGCGTCGGCCCTTCCATCATCCTGTTCCACAGCCAGGCCGGCAGCTTCGGTTTCAAGGTGGCGCAGGCGCGGCCGGACAAGGTCAAGGCGCTGATCGCGATCGAGCCGGCCGGGCTCGGCGATCCCGCTAAGGCCGATGTGTTGAAGAACATCCCGACGCTGATCGTCTATGGCGACTACATCGAGAAGGATTCGCGCTGGCCGAAAATCCGCGCCAACGGCATTGCCTTTGCGGACGCCATCAAGGCCGCCGGCGGCAGCGTCGATGTCGTCGACCTGCCGCAGGCCGGCATCAAGGGCAATTCGCACATGGTGATGATGGACAAGAACAACGCCGAGGTCGCCGCCCTGATCCAGAAATGGCTCGAAGGCAAGGGGCTGACGAAGTAGACGGATTGGCGCCAGGGCAGGAAGCAGCGAATGCACGGAACGAAAATTCTGGAAGAGGCCGACCGGCTGATGACGGTCTGCAATTCCTGCCGCTATTGCGAGGGCCTCTGCGCGGTGTTCCCGGCGATGGAAATGCGACGTGCTTTTTCCGACGGCGACCTGAACTATCTCGCCAATCTCTGCCACGGCTGCGGCGCCTGCTACAGCGACTGCCAGTTCTCGCCGCCGCATGAATTCAACGTCAACGTTCCGAAGACGTTCGCGGTGGCGCGGGCCGAGTCCTACGCGGCCTATACGTGGCCCCGCGTCTTCGCCGGCGCGTTCGCGCGCAACGGGCTCGTCATCAGCCTCGTTGCCGCGCTCAGCGTTGCCGCTTTCATCTTCGGCTTTGCCGCGCTGAACGACCGGCAGGTGTTGTTTGGCACCCACACCGGGCCGGGCGCGTTCTACAAATTGATGCCGCATAACGCGATGGCCGCGCTGTTCGGCGCGGCGTTTCTATATGCGATCGTCGCGCTGATCATGGGGGTGCGCGCGTTCTGGCGTGATATCGGCGAACCCGTCGGCATGAAGACCAACGCGGGCGCATTGTTCCAGGCTGTACGCGATGCCGGTGAGCTGCGCTACCTCGACGGCGGCGGGGTCGGCTGCTTCAACGAGGACGACCGCCCGACCGATCGCCGCAAGCTCTATCACCATTTCACGTTCTACGGCTTTGCGCTGTGCTTCGCCTCGACCTGCGTGGCGACGCTGTATCACTATCTGCTGGCGCGCGAGGCGCCGTATGCGTGGTGGGATCTGCCCGTGGTCCTCGGCACGCTCGGCGGCCTCGGGCTGCTGATCGGGCCGATCGGCCTCTTCGCCGAGCGAAGCAAGCGCGATCCCGTACTGGTCGACGAAGCCCGCTATGGCATGGATATCGCGTTCATCGTGATGCTCTTCCTCACCAGCCTGACCGGCATGGCGCTGTTGATCCTGCGCGAGACGGCGGCGATGGGCCCGCTGCTGGCGCTGCATCTCGGCGTGGTGTTCTCGCTGTTCGTCACCATGCCCTATGGCAAGTTCGTGCACGGGATCTACCGGTTCGTCGCGCTGGTGCGCTACGCGATGGAGCGGAAGGCTCTCCACGGGGCGGCGGAGTAAGGCCGGCGGCCTTTCAAAGTCGCTGCGAAGATTCCGTAGGATGGGTGGAGCGAAGCGATACCCATCAATGCCCGGCGCAGGAGATGATGGGTTTCGCTTCGCTCTACCCATCCTACGACTGTCATCCCCGCGCAGTCGGGGACCCAGTACGCCGCGGCTTATCGGATCAATCAATGCTGTCTCTGGAATACTGGATCACCCGCTTCCGCGGGTGATCCAGCTGAATATGCTTCGGCCTCGGCTCATGAAAAAAGGCCCCGTCGCAACGGGGCCTTTCAGTTCCTGCCAATGCCGCTAGCTTAGTTGTAGTCCGAGTATTTGAACTGCGGCAGTGCCTTGAGCTGCTCCTTGTTGCCGCTCATCACGGCATGATCGGGCGTCCAGTCATTGGCATTGCTGGTTCGCGTGGTCGTGGTCGCGGTGGTGTTGGCCGGCGCCGTCGCGGTGCCGGTCGTGGTTTCGCGCGTCGTGGTCGTGGTGGAGCTGGTGCGGACGGGCTCCTCGACGAATTTCAGCTTTTCCATCGTAACGGCGATGTCGTGCTCGCCCATTCCTAAGAAGCCGCCGACGCCGATCACCACGGCGCTCACCTTGCCGTCCTTGTCCAGGATCAGTTCGTTGACGTCGCCGAGCTTTTCATTGGCTTCATTGTAGACGTCGAGGCCCATGAGCTTTGACGCGCGCCATTTGCCCTTCATCATCATCTTGTCGGAACTTGCCGGGCTGGCGGTCGCGGCAGGGGCCGCGCGATCGGCAGGCTGAGCCGTCTGCGCATAGGCTGCACCGCTCGCGATTGCGGTGCTGAGAAGTGCGATGGTAACGAGTTTCTTCATGTTAACCCTCCGGAAAAAGTGACTGTGGTTTCCGTGAACGGGTCAGAGTGAGGAATGTTCCTGAAAATCGACGCGTTTGTCCTGCGCGCGTCCCGCGCTGATGTCTTCTTCGGGAAAGACAGGAAACAAACGCCTGCCCGCGTGTTGATGCATGCTCGCGCCGGGTGACAACCGGCCATAACGGAGACGATGGACGCGGCAGTTTTGCCGGCTTCTTGTCGCGACATCAACGCATCGGTACGCGCTGACATCTAACCCGTTCCCGGCGTGAGCGCCTTGCTCAAGTTGAGCAGCGTTCCGCGGCAGACGGGCTGGTCAGACACCCAGTTCCTTGCGAACGGCCGCAGCCGAGTTTCCCACCTTGTCCACAGCGCGCTTCAGTTCGTCTCTGGAAACGCCGAGAGCCTTCAGCCAGTATTTGACCTCGAAATCCTCGCTCATGTTGATCTTGCTGCGGTCGGGCTGATCTCTCTTCGTGAGGTTATCCATCTTCCTGTCTCTCCCTGGGCGAGAAGGAAACGTGGTGATGATCGGCCGGTTCCTTTGAAGCGCCAGCTCCGGCGACATCAATGCCGGCAGGTGCGGGAAAAAATGGTACGAAGAGGAAAAAGCGGTTTGCCATGAACGATGATTTTTACAAGCAGCGCGCCCGGGAGGTTCGGGACATCGCGGCCAAGGCCGACCCGTTCATCAAGCAGCGGCTTCTGGAGCTTGCCGACCGTTACGACCGTCATCTGCGCAAGACAAGCGTTACGCCCTTACCGCCAGCACCAGCGGCCATCCAGAATCCGTCGGGCGAACATGACGGCAAATCGGGCTAGGCCCCGCCGTTGCAACCATTCGGACCGCGGCAGAATTCTTTGGCAATGACCCCGGTTTCAAATCTGCAACCGGAACAGATTGAAAATCAGCCGGTTAGCCCTGCGCGTGTCGGTCTGAGATGGCCAAATAGAAATCCGTTCGCACAGAGGCTGCCATGGCCAATGCAAAATACGAACGCGCCCGTGCGCGAGCGCGACTGGCGTTGATTGCGCCGACGGTTGACGACGTAACGGCCGCCTATTTCGAGAGGCAGGTTGAAAAGGTTCTGCTGGAAGCCAAACAGCGTGAGGAAAAATCCGACCGGGAATTGATATCGACGCTGCTCGATGCCGTCGCGAGGAAATACCTGTCGCTTGGCCTGCGTGACGGCGATCCCGAGCGAAGCGCTGATGATCCTCCGCCGCCTCCGATCCCGACAGAGTCATGAAGCCTGCAGCCGGGTCGATTACAGTCCGAACGGTAACTGTTCTTCAGCCATTAATTTTGATTCACGTGAACGTAACTACTTCGGCGCACCTTCGCGATCAGATACAAATTAATGCACGAATGCGCGCTATTTGATCTGGTATTGACGTCAATCAGTACCTATTTCTGATTCAGGTAGGAAATCGCCCCAAGGATAACTCCATAAAGGAGCCATCTAATGGCGAATGTTCTAACCACTGGAGCTTTTCTTTCTGCTCCGAACAAAAAACCCTCATTTTTAGTACGATTGTTGCGTGCGTACGCTGAATCGAATCAGCAGCGGGCCGACCGCGTTGTCGAGACGTACATTGCTGCCCACGGACTGCAAAAGCTGTCGGACGACGCAGAGCGTCAAATCAGCCGCTTGATCGTCAAGGCGGGCCAGTAGCCATGGTCACACTCATCATCATCCACGTAGCGACCAAGCTCGCTCGTTTTGGCAACGGTGTTCGTGAGACGTGGCGCGAGACGCAACGGCTTCGTCGTACCCTCGGCGGTCCAATGGACGAGTAGCAAACAGGGTGGTCAAAGCGACTTGTCCGCCGTAGCTCGACGAGCGAAAGCGGAAGCGTGCTGAGCCTCCCGAATGATGCGCAAGATGGTGGGCACGGCGCGGACGCGCCTTTGCCCACCCTGCGGCGATCCGCAACGTTTCAGTATCGCTGCACGATCTGCTCGAGTTTCCGACTGAGCAACCAGGACAGGCCGAGGAACGCGACCAGCATGACGATGCCCAGACCCGAAGAGGCATTGTTCATCGACGTCTCCGAGAATTGACCGAAGGCATAGCCGGCCGAGACGACGGCGCCGGACCACAGGCCTGCCGCGACGAAGTTGAGCGCGAGGAAAGTGGACCAGGGCAGCCGCGATATCCCGTAGGCAAACCCCGCGAGCCCGCGGACGCCGTGCGGGAAACGATGAAACAGGATCATCCAGACATAGTGACGGTCCGTCAGGCGGACGACGGTCTGCACGGGCTTTTCAAACCGCGGAAAACGATCGAGCAGGCGGAGGCCATAGCGCCGCCCGATCCAGAAACGAATGACGTCGCCGGTGAAACTGCCGAACCAGCACACCACGATCAGCGTGCCGAGGCTCAGCGCACCCGAATGCGCCGCATAGCCCGCGAACAGCGCCAGCAGCAGGCTGTGCGAGGACGCATAGGCAAACATGAAGCTGTAGGCCGCATCGCCGTGCTGGCGGATGAGGTCGAGGAACGAGGTCAGATCCGTCGGAAACAGCAATGCAGGCCCACCCAAACTGGTTGATGCGATGCCCCCAGATGAGTGGGTTCCGGCAAAACGCTAGCATTCCAAGGATAGCCACGAAAGCCGACAGGCAGGCCCCCGGTCACTGAGCGGTGATCCTCGCCTCCGACGACCGACCGTATGGCAAGCCGATATGGGCATGTAGCTAACCGCCGATCACATTTCGATCGCGCGAAGTCGCGAGAAGTTCATCTCGATTGCCCGCGTCGATTGGACGCAGCCGGCGTTGTTCGGGCGGTCCGGCAATGACGCCGGATAGCAAAACAAAAAAGGGACGAACAATGCTCAGGAAGTTGCTTGGTGCAGCCACGATGGCTGCGACCGCTTTCGCTTTTGTGCCCGCACAGGCCGCGCATGTCCATCACGCCATGCGCGTCGGTGTTGCCTGTAGCGGCGACAATTTCGCCAAAGCCGAAGGCACGGTTGAGACCATGGCCGACGGCCCCGCCAAGTTCATGGCGGAACGGGAAATTGCTCAGGCGCAGGACGCGATGCTCAGTGGCAAGATGGGTGGATGCGCCATGCATCTAAGCCAGGCGTTGCGCGATGAAAGCATGACGCAAACCCCTTATCCGCAGATGGCCCCGGCGCCGTTTGCAAATACGGCCGAAACCACGCAGGGACCGCCGCAACAGCCGCAATTTAACTGGACCCCGATGAAAGGCGCGTATTGAGCCTCGGCAGAAGCGGTTGAACAAACGGAGCGGCGCTTTTGGATGGAAGCTTGCAAGCGTCGCGCGCCGCTCCTGGCAGAGCTTGTCGGGCAATCGTGCGGAGCCAAGGCGAGCGAGCCGCTCCTGATCGATCTGGTTCGGCTCGCTGGGCTTCGGCCACGGATCTGCTGCGGACCGAGTTCGCAGCCTTTGAGAAGCAGACCCGCAGGATGGTGCGATCCGACATGCAGGCACGGCTGCTGACGTCAGTCCCGGCGGTCGGCCCGATCGTGGCGTTAAGCTATGCCAGCGCGATCGACGATCCCGCCCGCTTCAAATCGTCGAAGCAGGCAGGAGCCCATTTCGGGTTGACGCCGAAGAAGCATCAATCCGGCGAGACCGACTACGCCGGCCGGATCAGCAAGATCGGTGATGCTGCGGTGCGCACGGCGCTTTACGAGGCTGCCAACGTCATGCTGACCAAACCGGTCAAAGGCTGTTCGCAACTCAAGAGCTGGGCCATGCGGATCAAAAATCGCGCCGGCATGAACAAAGCCAAGGTGGCGCTGGCGCGCCGGCTCGCGGTGATCATGCATCGCATGCTCGCCGACGGAACATCCTTTAACGCCGCTGCTGCGGCAGCCTAACAGGGAGACATATCGGTTTTCGGGCGGGTCACGACACCAGGCCTTCTCGAAGCGAAGTCCCTTCGCCGGGACGATGGATCAGGTCAGGCCGTTGCCCACCAGGTCGCCTTCGTGAGCACGCACAACGTAGATTGGTCGACCTATCCTCTTCCAACCCCATCAGGTGGCGGCCCTGCGCCGACCCCGTACAGAAGCGAGACCCCGGCGAGCGGACTAAGCAAAGGGATTGACTAATCGAGGCCCGTTACAGAAGGGTGGGCAAAGCGCAGCGTGCCCACCATCAGGAAGCACGATCGGTGATCGATGGTGGGCACGGCGCTGGCGCGCCTTTGCCTACCCTACGAATCTCGCCCGACTACAAATCCACCACCACGTAATCGCTCTCCACCGACACGGCGAGCGTCTCCGCCACATACGGCCCCTTCACCACGCTCGATCCCGGCTCGACATTGACCGGATAGGCGCGGGCGCGAAAGCGTTTCGGGTCGCAATAGGATTGCCCGGTGCGGATGTCGAACTCCCAGCCGTGCCAGGGGCAGCGAATGATCTCGCCGAGCTTGGTGTATTCGATTTCGCCGGGATCGGAGGATTGCGCGAGGCCGATTAAGGGGCCCTCGCAGAGGGCCGCGCCCTGATGCGGGCAGCGGTTCAACAGGCCGAAGAACTCGCCCTTGATGTTGAAGATCGCAATCGGCCGCTCGTCGATGGTCAGGAATTTTCGCGTACCCGGCGGCAACTCATCCACCGGAGCAATGACGTGCCGAACCATCAGGAGAGTCCGTACAGCTTCTTCGCGTTGCCGAGATAGAACGCCTCGCGGTTGGCGTCGCTGACACCGGCGGGCAGCACGCGCGACGGTTCATCGAAATCCCAGTGCGGGTAGTCGGTGGCGAACAGCAGCTTGTCCCAGCCGATCCACTCGATCACCTGGAACAGATGATCGCGGCGCTCGGGGTCCTCCATCGGCTGCGTGGTCCACCAGATGTGGTCGCGGATATATTCCGACGGCTTGCGCTTGAGATACGGCACCTCGCTGTGCAGCCGCTCGAAATTTTTGTCGAGCCGCCAGCCAAGCGACGGCGCCCAGCCGAAGCCGGCCTCGATCATGACCATCTTCAGTTTCGGATAGCGCTCGAACACGCCTTCGAGCACCAGGCTCGCGAGCACGGTCTGCTGGCACTGCGCGTGCCCGACCATCTCCTCGATGTAGAAACTCGGCCAGCCCGACGGGGTGAGCGGATTGCCGCCGAACCCGAACGCATGGATGCCGACCGGCAGGCCGATCTCCTGTGCTGCTTCGTAAACTGGCCAGTAGCGGCGCTGGCCGAGCGGCTCGACGTTACGGCTGAGCAGCAGCACCTGCACGAAGTTCTTGTCGCCGGCGCGCTTGCGGATTTCGGCGGCCGCGGAAACACCGTCTTCATTGGCGACGACGATCGAGCCCTTCAGGCGGGAATCCTTGGCTGTCCATTTCTCGATCTGCCAATCGTTGATCGCGGAGCAGACCGCGCCGGCCAGATCCTGGTTGCGCAGGCCCTGCCCGCTGTTGAGCGGATTGAGCACGCCGAGCGCGACATTATAGGGATCAAGCAGCTGCTTCTGCATGAAGGACAGCGATGAGCCCTGCGGCCCGCCTTCCGGCGGCCAGGCATCGCGGCGCGAGGCGTTCGGCTGCGCCTTCGGATAGGGCGGGCCCTCCATCATGCCGTGATAAGCCTGCTTGCCGTAGGCCACGAGGTGTTCGTGCCAGCGCTTGGCCATAAATGGATAAAGTTCGTCGTTGGTGGCGCGCGCCGGATGGATGTCGCAATCGGCGATGGCGGTCTTGACGCTGACGGACGCTGACGGCTCGGGACGGAACTGGACGTTCATGGCGTCGTCTCCTCAATTTCTGGCATGATCTCTTACGAAAACCGGTGTCCACTTTGCGCTAACGCGGCCCTTCGGGTCGGGATCATGCAAGCGCTACCTGCAACCGCCCATATGTCGCCAGCGGATTATCGATCATGATCTTTCGCACCAGTTCGGGCGACAGGCCCGGCGGCAGCACTTCGTCGCCGTCGAACTGCCAGTGCGGATAGTCGGTCGAGAATAGGAGCAATTCGTCCGACTGCATATGGTCAAACAAGCGGTTCAGGGTTGCCGGATCGGGCGGAGCATCCACCGGTTGCAGCGAGAAGCGAATGTTGCTACGCACAATCTCCAGCGGCGCGCGGTCGACCCACGGCGTTTCCATCCGTATGCCGCGCCAGAACTTGTGCAGCCGCCACAGATAGGCCGGCAGCCAGGTGAAGCCCGATTCCAGCATCACCATTTTGAGATTCGGGTGGCGGGCGAACACGCCCTCCACGATCAGGCTGGTGAGCTGGGTCTGGAACGCGGTGGCCTGCGCGACATAATCCTCGATGTGGTAGGAGCCCCAGCCGACCGATGTCGGCGGGTTGTGATAGGCGCTGCCGGCATGGATGCCGATCGTCAGCCCCAGCCGTTCGGCCGCCGCGTAGATCGGCCAGTAGGCGCGTTTTCCCAGCGGCATGTCGCCCATGACCAGCATCAGCACCTGGACGAAGCGCTTGTCGGCGGCGCAGCGCTCGATCTCGGCGACGGATTTTTCGACACTTTGAGTGGGGATCACGATCGAGCCGCGAAGCCGCGCGTCCTTGTCGAGCCATTCCCTGGCCAGCCAGTCGTTCAGCGCGCGGCAGAACGCGTCCTGCATGTCCTCGGAGAACACCATCTGCACGCCGTACAAGGGATTGCAGATGCCGTAACTCACCTGAAACCGGTCGAGCGCCTGCTTCTGCATATCGGCGAGGTTCGAGCCCGGCTTGCCCTGCCCCGGCCGCCAGTCCGGGCGCGAGGAGATCGGCGAATTGGTCGGATAGGATTGCGAGACCAGGTCGGTCATGCCGCGCGTCGTCACCTGGTCGCGCCAGTAGTCGTTCATATAGGGCAACAGGCTCGTCAGATGAGGAACGGCGGGATGCAGATCGCAATCCACGCCGCCGGCAATCGGCGACGTCATGATGTTTCCTCGTTAGCAAGCGCGGTCTCACGGCATCTTGTACACTGCACCGCTTGGCTCTCTCACCGCATTCAAGCAGGCTGCTCTGCAGCCCGCAACTCGGCAAACGCTGGGCCCCTGTGCTAGGAAAACATGGGTAAGGGGCCTTAAAGATAATCAGGGGCTTTGGGGAGATTTTCGATGATTCGGATTGGACGTACGGCGATAGCCATAACCCTGTTGCTGGGCGGCAGCGCATTCGCACAGCAACAAACCCCTGCCCCGCCGCCGGCAGCGCCCCCGCCGGTCGATTTCTCCAAGGTCGAGATCAAGACCACGGACCTCGGCGACAACGTCTACATGCTCGAGGGCCAAGGCGGGAACATCACGGTGGCGGTGGGGAGAGCCGGCATCATCATGGTCGACGGCCAGTTCGCGCCGCTGCACGACAAGATCAAGGCCGCGATCACAACCATCTCCAACCTGCCGATCAAATATCTGATCAACACGCATTATCACGGCGACCACACCGGCGGGAATGAAGGTTTTGCCAAGGACGGCGCCGTCGTGGTTTCCGACATTAACGTGAAGAATCGCCTGGCGGAGGGAACCACCAACGGACTGACCGGCGTCAAGACGCCACCGGCCACAGGGGGCGCGCTGCCGACCAAGACCTATGCCGGCAAGATGTTCAAGATCAGGCTTCCCGGCCGCGTCGCCGATCTCCACCACATCGCCAACGCCCATACCGACGGCGACACCTATGTCTGGTTCAAGACCGCCAATGTGCTGGCGACCGGCGACACCTTCACCAACGGCCGCTATCCCAACATCGACTTCGCCAATGGCGGCAACATCAAGGGCATGATCGCGGCGACCGACGCCTATCTCAAACTGACCAACGCCAAGAGCCGCATCGTGCCCGGCCATGGCCCGATCGCCGACAAGGCGGCGCTCACCGAATATCGCGCCATGCTCGTCACCGCGCGCGACCGCATGGCAGCGCTGGTGAAGCAAGGCAAGAGCGAGAGCGATGTGGTAGCGGCCAAGCCGTTCGCCGATCTCGACAAGAAATGGGCGCCAACGGAACTGGCCTCCACGAATTTCATTCGCGTCGTCTATCATTCGCTCGTGGACAAGACAGACAAGAAGACGGTGTTGAAACAAATGCTGCGACGGGGTTGAAAGAACATGAATGAGCTCGTGACAACAGCCGAAAAGATCGCCGCAAAGCTGATCGAGCGGAAACAGACGATCGCCGTTGCGGAATCCTCGACCGGCGGCCTGATCTCGGCGGCGCTGCTGTCGGTGCCGGGCGCTTCCGCCTATTTCCTCGGCGGCGCCGTGGTCTATACGCGCGACGCGCGGCGGCTGTTGATGGATATTCCTGACGAGGCGATGAAGGGCATTCGCTCGGCGTCGGAGCCCTACGCGAAACTGCTGGCGGGCCAGGTGCGCCAGCGCTTTGCGACCGACTGGGGCTTGTCGGAAACCGGCGCGACGGGGCCGACCGGCAACCGTTATGGCGACGCCGCCGGCCATAGCTGCATGGCGGTGGCGGGGCCGCAAAACGACGTGTTCACGCTGGAGACCGGTAGCAGATGACCGGCAAGCCAACATGCAGGCATTCGCAAAGACGGCGCTGAACCTGCTGCTGGAGAATTTGTCGAAGTAGATCCGTAGGGTGGACAAAGCGAAGCGTGCCCACCATCTTGATCCGCTGAATGAATGGTGGGCACGCTACGCTTTGCCCACCCTACGAATGTCGGGGAATCGCCATGCAACAATTCGACCGCGCCGCAGAGGATCTCGGCAACTCGATTCATTTCGAGCACGTCAACGTCACCATCCCCGACCAGCGGCTGGCGACGCTGTTCTATGTCGCCGGCCTCGGGCTAACCCGCGATCCCTATCTGATGGTTTCGGACACCAACATGTGGGTCAATGTCGGCAGGAGCCAGTTTCATCTGCCTGATGGCAGCGCGCAGGTGCTGCGGGGCCATACCGGCCTCGTCATCGCGGGCCGCGAGGCGCTGCTGGAGCGGCTGGCGTCGGTCACGAAAAAACTGGAGGGCACGGCGTTCGCATTCACCGAGCATAACGACCATGTCGAGGCGATCTGCCCCTGGGGCAACCGCGTGCGCTGTTACGAGCCGGACGCCGCGCGCTTCGGGCGCATCACGCTCGGCATTCCCTATGTCGAGTTCGATGTGCCGGCCGGCACCGCAAAGGCGATCAGCGCCTTCTATCCCGCGATCATGGGGATGCAGGCCGAGTTTTTGAACGGCGACGCCGCCGTGGCGCGGGTCAAGGTCGGCAAGGACCAGGTATCTGCAATTCCGCGAGACCGACCGACGCCAGCCGGAATTCGACGGCCATCACGTGCAGATCTACATCACGGACTTCTCGGGTCCCTATCATCGCCTGCGCGAGCGCGGCCTGATCTCGCAGGAAGACAACCAGTATCAATACCGCTTTCGCGACATCATCGACCTCGATGGCGGCAGGCACCTGTTCACCGTCGAGCACGAGGTCCGCAGCGCCACGCACCCGATGTTCATGCGGCCGCTGGTCAACCGCAACCCGGCCGAGACCAACCGCACCTACGCCCCCGGCCACGAGCAATGGGCTTACGCGATGGGGCCGGATGAGTATGACCAAAGGTAGGTAGACAGGTCGGTAGCGTGCGGGACGACAGTTCGTAGCGATATCCGGAACGGTGCGAGCGGCATCTCACCGCGCTTCCAGAACATTCACTTTTGCAGGCAGAAGGGCCGAAGCGCGTCCTCAAAGCCGCGGGCCTTGGCATGCTCAGTGAGCGCAAGCCGGGCCGCCTCGCACCGCTCTGCGCTGGCAAACTCCTGAGTCGCTACTGCGGGGCCATTTACAGCCCCGCCAAGCCAGCCAATGATGATGAGAACATGGGTCAAAATAACCTCCATGGTCTTGCTTAGCGGAAGCCCGGCACGGTTACGTGCAACCTGTGCGGCCTTTGTGCCGGCACATCGAGCGGTTCAAGAAAGCTCATGGCGTGCGCTCCAGGCGCTTGATCCATGTCAAACGAATCCGCCGCATGCGGATGGTCGTCCCTGCGAAAGCAGGGACCCATACGCCGTGCCGTGAGTTTTGCGGAGACGCTGTTCGACGGCTTTAGTTCAACAACCAGGCCCGGTGGTTATGGGTCCCTGCTTTCGCAGGGACGACAGCGGTCGTGACCTCACCGCTCCCTGAACGAGCGCATCAGCTGGTCGCTGAACGGCTTCATCAGATAGGAAAACATGGTGCGGTCGCCGGTCTGGACGAAGGCTTCGACCGGCATGCCCGGGATGATCTTGACGTTGTCGCCGAGGCGGGCGACTTCGGCCGGCGGCAGCGAGACGCGGATGGTGTAGTAGCTCTGGCCGGTGCGCTGGTCGGTGTTGACGTCGGCGGAGACACGGGTCACGACACCATTTAGTTCCGGCGTGGTGCGCTGGTTGAAGGCGGATAGCCGCAGCAGCGTCTTCTGACCGATCTGCAGCTTGTCGATGTCCTGCGGATTGACCTTGGCCTCGACCGAGAGATCGTCGGCCCGCGGCACCACCATCATGATGGCGTCGCCCGCGGTGATCACGCCGCCTACGGTGTGCACCGTCGACTGCAGCACGACGCCATCCTGCGGCGCGCGGATGTCGATGCGGCGCAATTGATCTTCCGCGGTGACCTTGCGCTCGACGAACTCGCCGATCTTGTCGTTGGTCTCGCGCAGGTCCTTGGAGACCTCGCTGACCACGTCCTTGTCGACCTGGATGATCTGCAGTTCGGTTTCGGTGATCTTGCCCCTCGCCTGCGCGCGCGCGGCAATGTATTGCGCGCGCTCGCCCGACAGCCGGGCGAGGTCGCGCTCCAGCACCGTCAGGCGCGAGATCTGGATCAGGCGCTGCTCGTAGAGCTGGCGGACGCCGATCAGTTCCTTCTCGACCAGCGCGACTTCCTTTTCCTTGGCCTGTTCCTGCGCCGTCAGCCCTGCGATTTCCTCGTTGAGCTGCAACACCCGCTCGCGCAACTGCGACTTCTGTCCGGCGCGGCCGAACACGCGCACCTCGAACAGTTTCGTCTCGCTCGCCAGGATATCCCGAACATCGGGATCGTCGGCGCGATCGGTCAGCATCGTCGGAAACTTGATCCGGTCGAGGCCGCGCTGCTCGGCCTCCAGCCGCGCCGCGCGCGCCCACAAGCCGTTCAGCGTCTTGACGACGATGGCCAGACCCGCCTTGACCACGGTCTCGTCGAGGCGAACGACAATATCGCCGGCCTTGACGATATCGCCGTCACGCACCCTGACCTCGCCGACCACGCCGCCGGTCGGGTGCTGCACCTTCTTGATGTTGGAATCGACCACCACCGACCCCGGCGCGATCAGCGCGCCCGAGATCTGGGCCGTCGAGGCCCAGCCGCCGAACCCGACGGCCAGCACCAGAATCAGCGTGAGGCCGAAGATCAGATGCCCGCGTATCGAGCGGTGCGCGCCTTTCAGCTCGGAGGTCATGATTTTTTCCCTCCTCCCGCTTCGGACACGATCTTGATCGGTGTCGGCGGCGCGACGCGCTGCAGCACCTGGCCGAGCACGGTTTCCTTCGGACCGAACGCCTGCATGCGGCCGTCCTTCAGCACCAGCAATTGATCGACCGCCTCGATGCCGATCGGCCGGTGCGCCACCACGACCACGATGGCGCCGCGCTCGCGCGCGCCGCGCACCGCGCGCGTCAGCGCCTCGTCGCCCTCGCTGTCGAGATTGGAATTCGGCTCGTCGAGCACGATCAGGAACGGATTGCCGTAAAGCGCACGCGCCAGCGCCACGCGCTGCGCCTGGCCGGCCGAGAGCGCCGTGCCCTGCTCGCCGATCTGGGTGTCATAGCCCTCGCGCATCTTGATGATCATCTCATGCACGCCGGCTTCCTTGGCGGCGGCGATGATCGCCTCCGACTTCGCTTCGGAATCGAAGCGGGAGATGTTCTGCGCGACGGTGCCGGCGAACAATTCGACATCCTGCGGCAGATAGCCGATATAGCGGCCGAGCACGTCCGACGACCACTGGTCGAGCGCCGCGCCGTCGAGCCGCACCTTGCCGCGGGCCGGCATCCAGACGCCGACCAGCGCGCGCACCAGCGACGACTTGCCGGAGCCGCTCGGACCGATGACGCCGAGTCCGGTACCGGCCTCGACGGTGAAATTGACGTCCTGCACAATGACGCGCTGGTCGCCCGGCGGCACGATGCTGACGGCCTCGACCGACAGCTGCTTCGACGGCGCCTGCAACAGCGTCTGTTCATTCGCCGCCGGTATTTGCTGCAGGAGCTTGGCCAGGCGATGCCAGCTCTGGCGCGCGGCGACAAAACCCTTCCAGTGGGCGATGGCGAGATCGACCGGCGCTAGCGCTCGCGCGCTGAGGATCGAGCCCGCGATGATGATGCCGGCGGTGGCTTCCTGGTGGATCACGAGGTAGGCGCCAACCGCGAGCACCGCCGATTGCAGCATCATGCGCAAGACTTTGGCGATCGCCCCGAGGCCGCCGGCAACGTCGCTGGCGCGCTGATTGCCCGCCAGATAGGTCTCGTTGGCCTCGCTCCAGCGCCGGGTCAGGCGGCCGGACATGCCCATCGCAACCAGCACTTCGGCGTTGCGCCGGCTGGTGGCGGCCAGATCATTACGCCGCGCCGCCAGCGTCATCGCCTCCTTTGCTGGCGTGCGCGACAGGAACTCGGTGATCAGCGTCAGCGTTACCAAGATGATCGCCCCCACCAGGGCGGTGACGCCGAGCAGCCAGTGAAACGCAAAGCAGATCGCGAGATAGAACGGCAGCCACGGCAGATCGAAGAACGCGCCCGGCCCCATGCTGCCGAGAAACGACCTGACATTGTCGAGGTCGCGCAGCGGCTGCAGGCCCTCGTTGCGGCTGCCAACCAATAGCGGCAACCGCACCACGGTTTCGAACACGCGCATGTTGAGGGCTTCGTCGAGCGCGGTTCCGATGCGGCCGAGAATGCGGCCGCGAATCAGGTCGAGGCCGCCCTGGGCGGCGTACAGACCCGCCGCGAGAATCACCAGGCCGACCAGGGTCGGCACGCTGCGGCTCGGCAGCACGCGGTCGTAGACCTCCAGCATGAAAATCGAGCCGGTGAGATACAGCAGATTGATCATGCAACTCATGACGCCGACGCCAATAAAGGCGCTGCGACAGGCGCGCAGCGCTTCACCGAGCTCGGAACGCCGGACGGGAGCGGCTGCCATTAATGCGCATCTCTTCAAACGGATAAAAAAGGTACGTGCCGGTTTTACCGATGTTTTTGGACACCGTCTATTTAAGTCACGTTAACCTCAATCCAGTTCGACCCACGGCGCGGGAGGAGACGGAAGTCGGGTGTTTGGGCGCTAATTTGGAGCTGGTGCCAGCCCCACGCAGGGTTAAGGCTTTGTTCTTTGCGGAAACGGCACGAGAATCACCGACATCGAGACCCGGCCGATCTCGCCGTGGATATCGAGCAGAACGCCGCTTCCGACGCCCATCCCGCCCGCCGGCCGCCATTCGGCCTGGGCACGAATGCCGATCCATCCGCCTTCCGGCTGGCGGAACAACTGAACCGTCAGATTGGGATTCGGATCCGCCACCACATCCTGGAACGGCCGGGCGATGCCGTGGGTCCAGTCCGCCGGTCCCAGCACCGAGGACAGCGGCATTTTCGACGAGGATACTGCGCCATCGATGATCGCCTGGTTCATGCGAAACCAGGCGACACCATCACCCGCGCGGGCCTCCATGGCCTCCATGAACCAGGGCCGGCCGTGCGCCGCCTGCCTTGTGCGGACCGGAAACCGGGTTGGATCGGCGGCGGCGTTGGCGGGTTCGGCAAAGCCGGGCACTTCGACCGCGCGTTCGCGCGACAGCGTCACCCGCACGGTGGCGCAGGGCTGGTCCTCATCGGCCGGCCACAACGAGTTGTCGATCACACTGACGCGACCACCTTCAGTCACCACAGACAGTCCGGTTCGTAAAACCGTCATCGGGGTCGGCCGCAGGAACCAGGCTGACGATGCGATCGCCGTGCCCCATTGCCGTTGGTCCGCCAGCGCCTCGACTTCCGCCGTCAACAGGCTTGCGACCGCGCCGCCCTGCAGGCCGGCAAAGGGGCCGGCGGCAAGCGGCGTGGGTTGCCAGCGATTGGGTCCGACGGGCTCGAAGATGGCCAAGGTTGCGATATCCTGAGATGAGGAATGTTGAACACTGGGCTAATCTGGCCGAAGCTGGCTTATCCAACAAAAGGGATTTTCTCACTTGAGATGAATATAACTCACCCATTGGAAGCCCCGACTTCACCGCTGCGCGCGATCCCGCCCTTGACCGCCTTGCTGGCGTTCGAGCGCGCCGCGTCGCAACTGAGCTTTCGCCGCGCGGCGCGTGACCTTTCGCTCAGCCCGTCGGCGATCAGCCATCAGATTCGCAGGCTGGAGGAACAGTTCGGCGTCAAACTTTTCGTGCGCGGCGCGCGTTCGGTGCGGCTAACGGCCGATGGCGAGCGTTATTTCGCAAAAGTATCCGCCGCGCTGGCGGCGTTGCAGGACGCCAGCCGCGACATGCTGCGGCATCGGCGCGATGCCAAAGCCGAACTCTGGATCAGTTCGCTGCCGTTCTTTACCTCCGCCGTGCTGATCCCGGCGTTGCCGGAGTTCAAGCGGCGCAATCCGGCACTGACGCTGCGCATCGAGGCCACGCATCAATATGCCGACTTCAATGCTTCCCGCGTCGACGTCGCGATCCGCTATGGCCGCGAGCATTCCACGGGGCTGAAATTCGAACCGCTGGTCGCGGTGAAGGGTTTGCCGGTTTGCGTGCCCGCGCTGGTCAAGGGCGGATTGAAGACGCCCGAAGACCTGTCGCGCGAGGTGCTGATCCATTTGACGACGCAGCCGCGCGCATGGCCGGCCTGGCTCCGGGAAGCCGGCCTTTCCCACCTCACGCCGCGCGGGCATCTGTGGCTCGACAGCGTGCCGGCGATGCTGGAGGCTGCGGAACAGGGGCTTGGCGTCACCTTGGGAATGTCGCCGCTGATCAAGGCGCGGCCGGGTTTTGGCAAAAAGCTGATCGCGCCCTTTTCATTCGAGCCCACGCATGGCGAGACGATCTACCTGGTGTCGCGCACCGAACAGGCGCGCGACCGCCGGGTCGCCGCGGTCCGGCGCTGGATCGTGGAGGCGGTTGGCCGAGCGAAATAGCGCTCTAGAGCGTGATGACGTTTCTTCGAATCGTCCTCACGCTCTATTTCTTTGATTTGAGCATGATCTTTTCGGAAAACCGGTGCCCACTTTTCCGGATCATGCTCTAGAGCCGCCCACCGGTCCGCACCAGCCGCACGATCAGCAACAGGCCGCGCGCATTGGAAGTCCCCGAGGTTCGCCGCGCAGGCAACGACGTTCGCGAAGTGAAACTTTTTTACGTCGCATGCGTTATGACGGGATGAAACAAGGCGATATTTGGTATGTGACCTTTGGTCCGGACAAGGCGGATAAGACAGCGGAGAGCATGGCCCGCTCGACCCGCACTTTCAAATCTGAAATCGACGCCAAGCTGTTTGCGATGCAGATCCTGTCCAAGGGCTGGACCGCGAGCGCGGGCACACTCAATCCCCATCAGCCGAAGCAGGTCGTGGGACCGGCGCAGATTGAAAGCTGGGCCGATCCGGGGCTTGGTGGGTGAAGGCTCGGAGGTTGAAGTTTCGTCATGGCCGGGCTTGTCCCGGCCATCTACGTCTTTGTTGCCGCAACGCTGTTTGAGACGTGGATGCCCGGGACAAGCCCGGGCATGACGAACTAGCTAAAAGACCGTTTCAGGCTGTAGTGGCGATGCTTTGCTCCGCCAGCACACAGCGCGCGGTCCGATCCGCCGACACCTGCACATTGGGCGGCAAGCGCTCGGTGCAGCGCGGCTGCGCAAAACCACAACGCGGCGCGAACGAGCAAGCCGCGGGCGCCTTATCGAGCGACGGGGGCGTGCCCGGGATGGTCTCCAGCCGCTGGCCGCGCTTGGCGCCGTGGACAGTCGAGGCCAAAAGCCCCTTGGCGTAGGGGTGAACCGGCGAGCGCACGATGTCGCGCAAGCGACCCTGCTCCACGATCTGCCCGGCATACATGACGGCGACACGGTCGCAGATTTCGATGGCGACGCCGATGTCGTGGGTCACGAAAATCACCGACATGCCGAACTCGCGCTGCAATTCGCGCAGCAGCAGCAGGATCTGGATCTGCACGGTGGCGTCCAGCGCCGTCGTGGGTTCGTCGGCCAGCAGGATTTTTGGCTTGCAGGCCAGCGCCAGCGCGATCATGGCGCGCTGCCGCATGCCGCCACTCATTTCGTGCGGGTAGGCTTCGAGACGGCGCTTGGCGGAGGGAATCCGCACCACCTCCAGCATCTCGAGCGCGCGCGCCGTCGCCTCCTTCTGGCTCTTGCCTTCGTGGCGCATCACGCTTTCCGCGATCTGATGGCCGATGGTGTAGACCGGATCAAGCGCCAGCGCCGGCTCCTGGAAAATCATGGAGACGGTCTGCCCGCGAAACGCCGAAAGCTCCTCCTCGTTCATCGCCAGAACGTCGCGGCCCAGAACCTTCACGGTGCCCGCAATCTGCGTCCGCTTCCGCGGCAACAGCCGCATCAGCGCCCGCAGGGTCACGCTCTTGCCGGAGCCGGATTCGCCGAGCAGGCCGAGCACCTCGCCCTCGCCGAGCGAGAGCGAGATGTCGTTGACGGCGTGCACCGTGCGCTCGCCGGTGAAGCGAATGTTGAGGTCGCGGATTTCGACGAGGTTGCTCATGCGGCTTTGGGCACCTGCTGGTGATAGTCGGTAGCACGCTGGAACGCCGCGCCGATCCGCACCAGCCCCGCTTCGTCAAAGGCGCGGCCGATCAGTTGCATGCCGACCGGCAGGCCGGCTTTGGTGAAACCTGTGGGAATCGAGAGCGACGGCAGGCCGAGATAGTTGATCGGGCGGGTGAACTTCGTGATCCGCTGGATCACGGCCTCCGCATCAAGGCTGTTGCCGACATCGCTCTCGGTAATGGTCGCCGCCGGTATCGGCGCCACTGGTGCGATGACGGCATCGGTGCCGGTGACGGCCGCGAGGTACGCCGCCAGTGCCGGACCGCGCCAGCGCATCGCTTCGAGATAGGTCACGCCGGGAATCGCAAGCCCGTTCTGCAGCCGCATCAATACCTGCGCGCCGTAATCCTGCGGCCGCTCGATCATCCAGCGCTTGTGGAAGGCGGCGGCCTCGGTGGCGAGCACGATCTGGCAGGCGGCGGTGAGCTGGCGCTGGTCCGGCAGTTCGACCTTGACGATCTCGGCGCCCTCTTTCTTAAGCGTGGCGATGGTTTCGTCCAGCACCCGCGCGACCTCGGAATCGAGATCATCGACATAGAAGGCGGTCGGCACGCCGATCTTGAGGCCTTTGAGCGAGCCCGTGGTCGCGGCCATGTAGTTCGGCACCGGCTGTGACGAGGTGGTCGGGTCCTCCGGATCGGCGCCCGCCATCAGACCGACCAGCAAGGCGCAGTCTTCAACCGTTTGCGCGAGCGGACCGACCGTATCGAGCGACTGCGACAACGGCATCGCACCGGCGCGGCTGATCAGGCCGACGGTGGTCTTGAAGCCGGTGACACCGCAGAAATGCGCGGGCATCCGGATCGAGCCGCCGGTATCGGAGCCGAGCGCCGCAAAGGTCAGCCGGGCCGCGACCGCCGAGCCCGAGCCGGACGACGAGCCGCCGGTAATGTGATCGACGTTCCAAGGGTTACGCACCGCACCGTAGTGCGGATTATGGCCGGTCGGTCCGTAGGCGAACTCCACCATCTGCAGCGAACCAAGCCTGACCGTGCCGGCGTCCTTCAGCCGTTGCAATGCGGTCGAGGTGGTCGTCGGTACGAAATCGCGGCGTATTTTCGAGCCGCAGGTCACGACCTTGCCGGCGTCGTAATACATGTCCTTGTGCGCCAGCGGCACGCCGTGCAGCGGGCCAAGATTGTTGCCCTTGGCGAGCGCCGCATCGGCCGCGTCCGCGGCGGCGAGCGCCTCCTCCGCTTCGATCGCCATGAAGGCGTTGACGCGCGGCTGCCATTGCGCGATCCGGTCGAGACAGGATTGCGTCACTTCGCGCGAGGAGAATTTCTTGCCCGCGATCGCTTTCGCGACCGCGACCAGCGACATCAGGGCCGGTTCGTCGCTCATTTCGACACCTTCGCGCGCTGTACCAGGAGATAGCTCGCAGGCTCGAGGTCCATCGGCAGCGTACCGCTAACCGGCGCAAAGCCATCGAACGCCGGGCCGATGGAGTTGGCGATGCGGGCGGAAACTTCTGCATCCTGCGGCACGCCGGCGATTTCGGTCATTGCCTTGACCTGTTTTGAATCGGGTCTTGTCATACAGCACTTGCTCCCTTGTCGTTCGGTTCGGCCGGTGCGCGGCTGTGCCCGGATCCGGCAATGGCCATGTAGCACGCCGCCTGATGGCCCATTGTATCGACATCGCTGAGTTTTGGCGTCGCATTTGCGCAGAGCGGCTCCGCGAACGGACAGCGGGTGTGAAACCGGCAACCGGGCGGCGGGTCGATCGGATTGGGCGGATCGCCCGAGATCGGCGGCGTCTCGGTGCGGTTATCGGGATCGGACGACGGCATCGCGGCCAGCAGCGCCCGTGTATAGGGATGCGCCGGTGCGTCCCAGACCTTGTCGACGGGGCCGAGTTCGACCACCTCGCCGAGATACATCACCAGCACGCGGTCCGAGATGTAACGCACCACGTTGAGGTCGTGGCTGATGAACAAATATGTGAGGCCGAATTCGCGCTTGAGATCGGCGAGCAGATTGAGCACCTGGGCCTCGACCGATTTGTCGAGCGCCGAGACCGCTTCGTCGAGGATGACAAGCCGCGGCGACAGCGCCAGGGCACGCGCGATGTTGACGCGCTGGCGCTGGCCGCCGGAAATCTCGTGCGGATAGCGGTTGGCAAAGGTTTCCGGCCGCAAGCCGACCTTGCCGAGCAGTTCGCGCGCCAGCGCACGCGCGGTACCGTCAGCCATGCCATGGACCTTGGGACCGAATGCGATCGATTCCTCGATCGTCAAGCGCGGATTGAGCGAGGCGTAGCTGTCCTGAAACACCATCTGCATGCCGCGGCGCAGTTCACGCAGCGACAGCGCGCGACCGACCTGCATGCCGTCATAGATGATGTCGCCGGCGTCGCGCTTCATCAGGTGCATCAACAGCCGCGCGGTGGTCGACTTGCCGCAGCCGGACTCGCCGACGATCCCGACGGTTTCGCCCTTGGCGATGGAGAAGGACACATCATCGACCGCGCGCACGGTTTTCCGGGCGCTGAACAGATCGCCGCGCACCGGGAAATGCTTGGTCAGGCCGGTGACCTGCAGCAGCGGCTGCGCCGCGCCGCCGACGTCTTCGATCGGTTGCAGCAGTTCGACTGACGGGCTCGTCTCACTCATCGCGTCAGTTCCTGATGTCCATGGCGCTGCGCATGCCGTCGCTGAGCAGGTTGAAGCAGATCGAGACCGCAAAGATCATGACGCCTGGCAACGCCGCGACCCACGGGTTGACATAGATCGCGGTGCGCAGCGTGTTCAGCATCAAGCCCCACTCGGGCTCCGGCGGTTTTGTGCCAAGGCCGAGGAACGACAGGCCGGCGGCAAGGATCATCGATACCGAGATCAACCCGGTGGCGTAGACGAAGATCGGGCCAAGCACATTGCCCAGCATATGCACACGCATGATGGTGAAGGGCCCTGCGCCGGAAGCACGCGCGGCCTCGACGAAATCCATGTTGCGCACACCGGTGGTGACGCTTTCCGCCACACGCGTAATCTGCGGCACGAACACGATGGTCAGCGACACGATCGAGTTGACGATGCCCGCCCCCAGCGCGCCGGAGATCGCAATCGCCAGCAGCACCGACGGAAAGGCGTAGAACACGTCGATGGTGCGCATGATCGCCGTGTTGAGCTTGCCGCCGACATAGCCGGCGACGAGCCCGAGCGAGGTGCCGATCATGAAGGCGAGGATCACAGGCAGAATGCCGATGATCAGCGACAGCCTGCCGCCATAGATCAGCCGCGCCAGCATGTCGCGGCCGAGTTCGTCGGTGCCGAGCGGATAGTTCGGCGTGCCGATGTGGCGAAGCCTGCGGATCATCGAGCCCTGATAGGGATCGGCGAGCCCCAGCCACGGCGCGAACAGCGCGGAAAGGAAGATCAGCGCCAGGACGAAGGCGCACGCCATGGCGACCTTGTCGCGCGCGATGCGGCGGCCGACGGTCGCCCAATAGCCACGCGCCTTGGTGGCGGGCGCGGCTTGCAGGGCAGTATCCGACATCACGGTCATGAATCAGCCCCGCTTGATGCGCGGATCGATAGAAGCTTGCGCGATATCGACCAGGAGGTTGAGACCTACGAAGAACAGTGCCAGCACCAAAATCGTGCCCTGCAATAGCGGCAGGTCGCGCTGGAAGATCGCGGAATTGAGCAAGAGTCCCGATCCGGGCCACGAGAACACGGTCTCGATCAGGATCGAGCCGCCGAGCATATAGCCGAGTTGCAGACCCATCACGGCCAGCGCGGTTGGCGCGGCGTTCTTGATGACGTGCTTGAACACGTCGAGCTCACGCAGGCCTTTTGCGCGCAACGCCTCGACGAAATCCTGCGAAAGAATGTCGCCGGTGAGCGCCCGCACCGTGCGGGTGACGATGCCCATGGGAATCACCGAGGTCGTGATCGCCGGCAGGATGAGATATTTCAGGTGCTCCCAGTCCCAGCCCCATGAACCGGAGCCGCCGGGACCGGCGCCGACCGCGGGCAGCCAGTTGAGCTGCACCGAGAAGATGATGACCAGCACCATACCGAGCCAGTAATGCGGCACCGAGACGCCGGCGATCGCGATCGAGGTCGCGACCTTGTCGATCCAGGTGTCGCGGAAATAGCCGGCGATCAGGCCGAACAACAGCCCGAGCGTGAAGCCGATCAGGGCCGCGGCAATCGCGAGCGTGACGGTATTGCTGACCGCGCGCAGCACTTCCGACAGCACCGGACGGCCGGTGGCGATGGAATTGCCGAGATCGCCATGGAGCGCGCGCCATAGCCAGAGCCCGAACTGGACCGGCAGCGGCCGGTCGAAGCCATAGGCGGTGCGCAGTTGCGCCGCCAGCTCCTGCGACGCATCCGCCGGCAGCACGGCGACGAGCGGGTCGCCGGGCGTGATGTGCACCAGCAGGAAGCACACCAGCGCCACGCTGAGCACGATCGGGATGACATAGACGATACGTCGGGCGATGTAAGCGAACACGAGTCACTTTTTCTTCTTCCCTTCTCCCCCTGTGGGAGAAGGTGGCTTCGCAGAAGCAACCTCTATGCCGTCATGGCCGGGCTTGACCCGGCCATCCACGTCTTCGTCACGAGCAGAGAAGTAAGACGTGGATGCCCGGGTCAAGCCCGGGCATGACGAAGATAGAGCAAGCCTTACGGCGTCAGCGACACCGGCGAGAAGTCGACGAACCAGCTCTTCGGCTGCACAAAACCCTTGACCTTCGGGCTCATCGCGCGCGGCGAGACGTCGTGGGCGACATAGAGGAATGCCGCATCGTCCACCGAGGCCGCGTGCAGTTCGGCCAGCGCCGCGTCACGTGCGGCGGGGTCGAAGGTCTGGCGCGCCTTGGTCACCAGCTCGTCGAACTTGGGATTGTTGATGTAACCCCAATTGTTCGACGTTGGCGGCGCCATCGACGACTGCAGGAAGCGCACCAGCGCGAAGAACGGGTCCATCGCCGCATAGGTGACGTTGGTGGCGTTGGCGCCGTTGGCGGTCGGATCCTTGGCGCCGCGGCGCCAGTTGGTGAACAGCGTATTCCACTCGATGACGTCGAGCTGAACGTCGAAGTAGCATTCGGCCAGCGCCTGCTGCAGATATTCATTCATCGGCAAGGGCTGCATCTGCCCCGAGCCCGAGGCGGATGTCTGGGTTTTCACCGTCAGCTTCTTGCTGGGACCGTAGCCGGCTTCCTGCATCAGTTTCTGCGCTGCCTTCAGGTCGTACTTGATCTCGAAGGTGGGCTTGCCGCGCCAGGGATGGCCGGCCTCGAACGTTCCGGTCGCGGGCACCATCAGGCCGGCGAGCAGGCCATCCTTGAGGCCTTCACGATCGATGCAGAGATTGGCGGCCTTGCGGACGCGGATGTCGTTCCAGGGCGAGCCTTCGACGCGCGAGAACTGCCACGGCCAGACATGCGGCGATTCGTTGGCCTGCAGCTGGAAGCCGCGCTGCTTGATTTCCTTGACGGCATCCGGCGCCGGCGCCTCGACCCAGTCGACTTGACCGGACAACAATGCCGCGGTGCGGGCGTTGGCCTCCGGCATCGGCAGCAGCAGCATCTTGTCGATCTTGGGCACGCGCGCCTTGTCCCAATACCCGTCGTTCTTGACCAGTTCGAGCCGCTCGCGCGGCGTGAACTGCGACATCTTCCAGGGGCCGGTGCCCGAAGCGTCCTTGGCGAACGCCGCCCAGGCGGCCTGCGATTTCGCCTTGGCGTCGGCGCCTTCCGCCTTGTCGTAGAACGCCTGCCACTTCGAGGGGCTGGCCATGAACAGATTGGTCAGGTTGATCGGCAAAAAGCTGTCCGGCTCCTTGGTGGTCAGTTCCACCGTCATGTCGTCAATCTTGCTGGCGGAGGCCAATGTCGGCATGCGCGAGGCGGTGACGCCGACCTGGCTGGCGTCGAACTGCGGCGCGTCCTGCTTCAGCACCTTCTCGACGTTCCAGACCACGGCATCGGCATTGAACGGCGAGCCGTCGTGGAATTTGACGCCGGGACGCAGCTTGAACGTCCACTTCTTCTTGTCGGCCTCGTCGACCTTCCATTCGGTCGAAAGCCCGGGAATCATCACGCTCGGCTTGTCTGATGACGACAGGTCCCACATCGTCAACGCGTCGTACATGGTGAGGCCGGTGAAGCGGTTGCCCTCAAAACCCTGATCGGGCTGGCCGAGCGTGCGCGGAATATCGGCGGCGGTCATGCCGATTCGCAGCACCGTTTGGGCGCTGGCCAGTTGCGGCAGCCCCACCACCAGCGCCGTCGCCAGCAGCCACGCGGTGGCCGTCCCGATCCGTTTGTCATTACGCATATGCAGCAATTCCTTCTCAACTTGGGTGACTAATTCTTATGCAACGGTATGCAACGCCTGTGCCAAGGAAGACACTTCAGCAGGGGCCTTTCGCCGCACAACTCCCGGTGATTGCGCATGCAAGCGCGCTTTCCATGCTCCATCTGGCATCAAGCTTGCATTTTTCAGCTCCGTACCCTTGCCGATGGAGCCTTAATTCATGCGCACCCGATATTCGATGCTTCTTGCTGCCGCGGCAATGGCCTTGGGGTTATCTCCAGGATTGCCCACGATTTCAGCACAGGCCGAGACCGTTGTGCGCTACGGCATCTCGATGGCGGACATTCCGCTAACCACCGGCCAGCCGGATCGCGGCGCCGGCGCCTACCAGTTCTCGGCCTATACGATCTACGATCCGCTGGTGGCCTGGGAGATGGACGTGTCCGACCGGCCGGGCAAACTGGTGCCGGGCCTGGCCACCGAGTGGAAGGTGGACGACAGCGACAAGAAGAAATGGCGCTTTGCGCTGCGCAAGGGCGTCAAATTTCACGACGGCAGCGAATTCAACGCCGACGCCGTGATCTGGAATCTGGACAAGGTGCTCAATGACAAGGCACCGCAGTTCGACAAGCGGCAGAGCGCGCAGGTGAAAACCCGCCTGCCTTCGGTGGCGAGCTACGCCAAGATCGACGATTCTACCGTCGAGATCACCACCAAGACGGTCGATTCCTTCTTCCCCTACCAGATGCTCTGGTTCCTGGTCTCCAGCCCCGCGCAATATGAAAAGCTCGGCAAAGACTGGGACAAGTTCGCCAGCCAGCCCTCCGGCACCGGGCCGTTCAAGCTCACAAAACTGGTGCCGCGCGAACTCGCCGAACTCACCAAGAACGCCGACTACTGGGACAAGAAGCGGATTCCGAAGGCCGACAAGATCGTGCTGATTCCGATGCCGGAAGCGCTGACGCGCACCAATGCGTTGCTGGCGGGCCAGGTCGATCTGATCGAGACGCCGGCGCCCGATGCCGTGCCGCAGCTCAAATCCGCCGGCATGAAGATCGTCGACAACGTCACCCCGCATGTCTGGAATTATCACTTAAGCGTGCTGCCCGGCTCGCCCTGGACCGACATCCGCCTGCGCAAGGCGCTCAACCTTGCGATCGATCGCGAGGCCGTGGTCGGGCTGATGAACGGGCTTGCAAAGCCCGCCAAGGGCCAGGTCGACCCGTCGAGCCCGTGGTTCGGCAAGCCGGACTTCGAACTGAAATACGATGTCGCCGCGGCGAAGAAGCTGGTGCAGGAGGCCGGCTATTCCAAGGAGAAGCCGCTGAAGACGACCTTCGTCATCGCACAAGGCGGCACCGGGCAGATGTTGTCGCTGCCGATGAACGAATTCCTGCAGCAGAGCTTTAAGGAAATCGGCATCGAGATCGACTTCAAGGTGGTCGAGCTGGAGACTCTTTATACCGCGTGGCGCAAGGGCGCGGCCGACGAGATGAACGCCGGCATCACCTCCAACAACATCGCCTATGTCACGTCGGATCCGCTCTACGCCATCGTCCGCTTCTTCCACTCCGGCCAGATCGCACCTGTCGGGGTCAACTGGGGCGGCTACAAGAACCCGAAGGTCGATGCGCTGATCGACGAGGCCAAGCAGACTTTCGATGTCGCCAAGCAGGACGAACTGCTGGCGCAGGCGCATGCGATGATCGTCGACGACGCCACGCTGGTCTGGGTGGTGCATGACACCAACCCGCACGCGCTGTCGCCGAAGGTGAAGAAGTTCGTGCAGGCGCAGCACTGGTTTCAGGATCTGACGCAGATCGGGCTGGAGTGAGGGATTTCTCGTAGGGTGGGCAAAGGCGCCCTTGCGCCGTGCCCACCGTCCGCACTCCGCAAGGAATGGTGGGCACGCTTACGCTTTGCCCACCCTACATTCTTCGCTTGGCTGAGACGAAAATCGATCGCCTCACGGAATTGGATAACCCTTCCAAAGCCACTCCAGCGCTGACGGCAGCGTCTGTGCGACGGTCGGGCGATCGACGTGCTTGGCGTTGCGCACGAACAGGTACTGGTAATGGTAGCCCTTCTCGGCCAGCACCTTGGCCATCAGCGCGGCCGACAGCGTCCAGTCGTGCATGCCGTCGGGGATCGTCGGGTTCGGGTAGAACAGGTCCTGATCGCCCATCTCGAACCAGTAACGGATCGGCTTGGTGGACGCGCTGGGTATCAGCGGCACGCCGGGTGGCTCCGACGGCGTGAGCACGCCTGCCTTCACGGTGAGGTTGGGACCTGCCGGGCCCGCCCACGGACTGTGATATTCCCAGGCGCCGCCGCGCAGTGCCGGATTCCACGGCCATTGCTGATTGACCATGGTTGGCGAATAGGCCAGCACCCGATGATAGAGTTCGGGATGGAACCACGCCATGGAGAAGGCCGCCGTGCCGCTTGAACTCAGCCCCATGGTGGCGCGGCCCTCGGGGTCCTTTGTCAGCTTCACGCCGGCATTCTGCTCAACGAGCGGCAATACCTCGCGCTCCACGAACTGCGCATAGGCTCCCGACACCGTGTCGTATTCGCGCCCGCGCTGTGCGCCCTGCGCGTCCTGCCCGCCATTGCCGATCTGGATGGAGACCATCGGCGGCACGCGGCGCTGCTGGATCAGATTGTCGAGGGTGGTGTTCATGTCCTTCCAGGCCGTCGAGCCGCCGTCGCCCAGCACGATGAACGGCACCTCCGTGCCGCGCACATAGTTAGGCGGGACATAGACCTCGATCGTACGCGTCCAGGTGCCGGGGTGGCTGGTGGTGACGATCATGTTCGATTTGTCGCCGGGCGCCGTGGTGGTCACCATGATCGAACTGTTGTTGCAGCCCGGCGTGTCGTCGCGGATCAGGCCGGGGTTGTAGATCACGCTGTCCTTTGAAGACAAAGTAAAGGACGTGATCGTGCCGCGCGGCACGCCGTCCTTGGCGATGGTCTCTGGGGCGGGCGCGTGGGTCGGGCCGATGATGAAATTTCCCTCGGCGCCTGACGGCGGCAGTGTGCCGTCGGGGAGCTCCGTCGCGCGCGGGTAATTCGGGTTCGACGGGTCGCGCGTGGGCGGCGCTGTCTTGAAATCGAGGCCCGTCGTATCGATGAAGAAAGGCGCGGCCTTGTCGCTCGTGTTGGCGCCGGGAGGAACGATCATGTTCTGGGTAACGCAGGCCGGCTGCGCCAGGGCAGCGGGCATGAGCGACACGGCAGAAATCAACGCCCCCGCAAGGGCGGCCAACATGTTGCTCATTTTCGTCTCCCTGAATCGGCGAGTTTTGCTGGCCCACCTTCACGGAAAGTATGAAGAGCGGCCGGCGAGCGGTCAAGTTGCCGCCGCGCATGTCGTCTCCATCGAAAGAAGTTACTTCGTCAGCAGCGCGAAGGCGCCGTTCCAGTCTTCCGGCGGCGGGTTTTCGAGATAGCCGCGGATGCGGGCCTCGTAGAGATTGTAGAGCAGCTCCAGCGAGTTTGCCTCGTCGGTCCTGCGGCCGCGCGCGATGGCCGCGAGCGCGCCATCCCAGTCGCGGGTGCGATAGCAAGCGAGCATCTCGATGGTCAGGTTGCGCAGCCGCTGGAAGCGGCCGGACTGCGCGGTGTCCTCGCGCCCGGCTATGGCGTAGATCACCTCGGGCTCCTTCTTGCCCTTTACCATGATGAAGTCGAGTTCGAGGATCGCGAACCTGTCCTTGACCGCCAGCGCCGTCCTGGAGCCGACGATGATCGGAAAGCCGTATTCCTTGGACTGCCCCTCGAGGCGCGAGGCCAGGTTGACGCTGTCGCCGAACACCGAATAGTCGAAGCGCTGATCTGAGCCCATGTTGCCGACCACGCAGGTGCCGGTATTGAGGCCGACGCCGACATTGAGCGGAATGAACGGGCGGCCCTCCTCCTTTGCTTCCTGCTCGCGCGCCTGATTGAGCCCATCGACGCGCTCCAGCATGTCGAGCGCCGCCTCGCAGGCATTGAGCTGATGGTCCTTGTCGTCGAGCGGCGCGTTCCAGAACGCCATGATGGCGTCGCCCATATACTTATCGATGGTGCCCTTGCGGTTGAGGATGGCGTTGGTCAGCGGCGTCAGGAAGCGGTTCATCAGCGCGGTGAGGCCCTGTGGGTCGCTCTTGTAGGTCTCCGAGATCGAGGTGAAGCCGCGCATGTCGGAAAACATGATCGTCATCTCGCGCTCCTCGCCGCCGAGCACCAGCTTTTCCGGCGACTGCGCCAGCTGTTCGACCAGCGCTGGCGACAGATACTGGCCGAAGGCGGAACGGATCTGTCGGCGTTGCGCCTGCTCGCGCACGAAGCTGGTAAAGATCAGCGTAAGATAGATCGCTGTGGTCGACATCAGGGGATAGGTGAAATCGATCAGCAGCCGGTCGTGGGCATAGAAGTACACCGAGAGTCCGATCAGCATGCTTGCAAACGCCGCGCCAAGGACAACCAGCGTGATCGGTCCGAACTGCGGTGCAAACGCAATCACCAGAAGCCCAAACAACAGCGCCGTCGCGAATTCGACGGCGATGCCGAAGATCGGCTGCGAGATCACCGCGCCGGTGAGCGCGCTTTCCAGTACCTGGGCATGGATCTCGACCCCGGGCATGGCGCGCGACACCGGCGTGGTCTTGATGTCGTTGAGGCCGACCGCCGAGGTGCCGATCAGTACCAGCTTCCCGGCGATCATGTCGGGCGCGACGTTCTTCTCCAGCACATTGACCGCAGGGACATAGATCGAGGCGTCGTTGCGGGCATAGTGAACCCAGAGCTGACCGTTATGGTCGGTCGGAATCTCAAACCCTTTGACACCGATGCTCTTGATGCCGGCCGTTTCGGCCTTGATCAGGATGGTCCCCGATCCGCTGGCGACGCGCAAAATCTCGAATGTCAGCGACGGCATGGTCTGGCCCTGCGCCTGCATGATCATCGGTACGCGCCGGATGATGCCGTCGCGCTCGGGCCTGATCGTGAACAGGCCGCGCCCCGCGGCGGCATGCTCCAGCACCGGCACGTTGCGCAACAGGCCCGGGAAATCGAACATGAAGCGCTGCGGCTCCTCGCCCAGCATCGCAATCCCGGTGACCGGCAGCGCCTTGTCGAGGGCCGCGATTTCCTCCGGCAGGCCGGATTCGCCGAGCACGACGCGGGACGCCTTGATGGCGTCGGCGAAGATCTGGTCGTTGCTCGGCAGCGCGCGCAGCTTGGTGCGGGTCTCCTCATCGAGGTTGCGGAAGGTATCGGCCGCAAAGGCGGGGTTGAGACGGTCCGGTTCGGAAAACACCGCGTCGAAGGCGATCACGACCGCACCGAGCCGGGTCAGTTCGGTCACGAGATCGGCAATCCGGGTGCGTGGCCAAGGCCACTGCCCGAGCTTTTCCAGGCTCTTGTCGTCGATATCGACGATAGTGACCGGCCTGATGGTCTTCTTGCGCGGCTCGATGCGCTGGAAGGCGTCAAAGGTCCTGACGCGGATTTCCTCGACGGGCGCCGGGTCGGCGGCGCGTAGCGCGGCGAACCCGATCAGCAGCGCAAGGCACAGCAGCCGCGCATAGCCTATGCGCCGCGCGAACCATCTTCGCAATACCCGCAACCGTTTCATGGCTTCCGAATGATCACCCGGACAACGGCGCCGGACAAGTCAGAAGATAGCATCGATATCGCGGAGCTAGTGTGAATTCGTAAGCCGCAACACTAGGTAACGTGATGCGGCGACACGATGAAGTCGCTGACATGCAGGCTGGTCACAGCGACGTTTTTCAGCGTGATGGCTTCGTTGCCGAGCGTGATCAGGACATCCGCCGGGCTTGTCGAACTCTGCACCGCATGGGTGGACAGCCAGCCATTGATATTGTCGGCGCCCACTTCGGAAAACAGCCGCAGATCGATGCGGTCCTGGCCCGGCGTGAAATCCGTAATCGTGTCGGCGCTCGGGTTCTGTCCCGGCGCAAAAACGAACTGATCCGCGCCCGCACCGCCGGTCAGCGTGTCGGCATGGTCGGTCGCGAAAATGACGTCCTTGCCGGACGTGCCGGTCAGGGTGACGTCCGGTCCCGATCCACCCTGGTTGAAGATGAAGTGAACCCTGTCGGTGTGGCCGAAACTGTCGGCGACGGTCAATGTGACCGAATCGGTCTGCGGCTGCGGGCTGTGGGCGTCGTAGACGATGCCATTATCCAGCGCTGCATTGAGCCCGGCTATTCCCGCGCCCGAACCTGCCGACGGGCTCACGCTGCTTCCGACGTTGCCGGTTGCGGCAGATACCGTGAACGTGTCGGTCGATGCGGTGGCGTCGGCATCGGTGACATGGAGCCCGGAAATCTTGGTAACGCCGTTGCCAAGTTCGGTGATGGTGAAAGCTTCGGTTCCGATCACCGGCCCGGCCGCGGCGGCGGTCGATGCATTCGCAGCACCGACGAGCGTGACGGTCAGCGGCTGATTTCCGGTATGGCCATGACCATCGCTGACCTCCGCGATGAACTTGATCTTCAGCACATCGCCTGCATGCAGGAAGTTCAGATTGGCGTCGGTCGGATGATAGGTCCACTGTAGAACAGCCGTTCCGCCGTTGCTCAGCATGGTGTCGAACGTCACGCCGCCGGCATCCAGCAACGCCGAGATGTCGATGCCGCCCGGTATCGTTGTCGAGCCATTGTAGTCGATCGTGGCGTTGCCGGTCACGAATGCGGTCAATGTGTCGCCGATATCGGCGTCATGGACGTTGAGCGTACCCGTGACTGTCTTGAGGGGCGGAACGTATCCGGCGGAAATGTTGTCGATCTCGAATGCGTTCGAGGTGCTGCCGAGCACGACCTTGTTGAACGAGTGCAGGCCCTGGAATTCCACATAGCCGTTCGAGGCAAACGAGCCCTGGTTGCCGGTCGAAAGCAACGGGCTGATATCAGCGCCGGTATAGGAGGCAACGAGCGTCGTTCCGTCGTAGAACTTGATGGTATTGTAGGAATCGACCGACCCCCAATACAGCCCGAAGACGTTCTTCTCCGACGCAAAGGTGATCGTCTCGGTGGCGTTGGCGCCGATGCTCAGATATTTGGTGGTGTCCTGGTTACCGGGCAACGGCCCAACGAACGGGGCGGCCGTGACCGAGGCGGAGGAGCCGATGACGACCCCGGCATTTTCGGACGCCAGGAAATCGGCGCCGAGCGCGTTGCTATGGAAATTGCCTCGACCTTCACCGTTGTTGGATGACGAACCTGGCGTCTGGTCGTCGAACGTCTCCGTGCTCACACCGAGCGAGTTCACGTTCACGCCTGCGGCAAGCACGTGCTTCGAGGTCACCACGACGATCTGAGCGGGAGGATTGACCTCGCCCACGATCGAGGGCGTGTCGTTGGCGCCTTGCACATTGACAGTCAGAATTGCTGTAGCGACGGCACCGTGGACATCGCTGGTCCGCACCGTGAAGGTGTCGGTGTAGTTGCCCTCGTGCAGCGCATTGATCGCTGCAGCGTCGGGAACATAGGTGTAGGTACCGTCAGCGTTCACTTTCAGCGAGCCGAACATGCCGGCAACGGACTCATTAGTCGCGTGACCCGGTGCATCGACCACGCCATAGCTCAGCGTGGCGGTCTCGCCACTGTCGCGGTCGCTACCATCCAGCGTCCCCGTGATATCAGCGAAAGTATCGGCGGCGGCCGTATCGGCAAGCGTTCCCGCGAGTTCCGCGGCCAATGTCGGCGTGTCGTTGGCACCGTTGACGTCGATCGTCAGAACGGCGGTGGCAAAGGCGCCGTGGACGTCGACGGTCTTTACCGTGAAGGTATCGATGGAGTTGCCGCCGTGCAGCGCGTTGATCGCTGCAGCGTTGGGAATGTAGGTGTAGGTGCCGTCGGCATTCACCGTCAGCGAGCCGAACGCGCCGGCAACGGGCTCATTCGTCGCGCGCCCCTCTGCATCGACCACGCGATAGCTCAGCGTGGCGGTCTCGCCATGGTCTGCATCGCTGCCGTCCAGCACGCCGGTGATATTTCCGAAACCGTCGTTCGCCGCGGTATCCGTGAGCTTGCCCGCCAGTTCCGCAGCGAGTGTCGGCGTGTCATTGCTGCCGGTGATGGTGACAGTGACCGGCTTCGTAATCACGCCGCCATGGTGGTCGTCGACCGTGGCAGTGTAGGTCAGCGTCAGCGTTTCGTTGTTCGCTAGGAAATCGAACTGGCTGTCGGCGACGTCATAGGACCAACTCACCGAACCATTGTTGGTATTGCCGCCGGCCGGCGTCAGTGTCAGCGAAACGCCGAGGTCGTGTTGCTGCTGCGCCGTCAGCGAAAAATTGCTGGTGCCGTTCGCAGCCTTGTAGGCGTAGCCGCTGAACGAGGCCGATACGATCGGCCGGTCGCTGAGATCGAGGTCCGCAAAGCTGATGCTGCCGCCGGCATGGTCCAGCGCAGTGTTGCCGGTGCCGGCCATTTCGGTAATGGCGCCATTGCTCGCGGTGACCGTCGGCGCGTCGTTGGAGCCGGTCACGGTGATGAGGACGTCCTGCGAGGTGAACCCGCCGTGGTGGTCGTCGATCTTTACCGTGTAAGTCAGCGTGACGGTTTCGCCATTGGCAAGATAGTCGAAGTAGTGATCCGGGGCCGCGAACGACCATGCCTGCGAACCGGCGATCCGATCGGTGGAATCGGCCAGATAGCCCAGCGTCAACCAATCGAGCTGGGTGTCGTAGTCGGCAAGGCCCGTCTTCACGCCTGACGCCGTCACGCCGGTGACCGTGACCTCGTGCGTGTCGGTGAGATCGACGTCGGCAAACTTGATCGAGCCATTCGCCGTATCCGCCTGGTACGAACCATGCGCGCCGGCGACCTCGGCAATGGCGGCCGTCTGCGCGCCGCTGGTAATCTCGACCGCGTCATTGCTGCCGGTGACGGTGACGTTGATCGGCTTGGTCACCACGCCGCCGTGCCCGTCATTGACGGTTGCGGTGTAGGTCAGCGTCAGGATCTCGCCGTAGGCAAGGAAATCAAACGCATTGTCGGCTGTGCTGTAACTCCAGGTCGCCGAACCCTCATTGGTATTGCCGGGAGCCTGCACCACCGTCAGTGGTTGATCCACCGCTGATATCGCCGCGAGCTGCTTGGCCGTGAGCTGTAAGGTGACGTCGACGCTGCCGGCGTTGAGGTAGCTGAACCCAGAGAAGGCGGCGCTCGCCACCGGCCGGTCGGTCAGGTCGACGTCGGTGAAGCTGATCGTGCCGGATGCGACATGGATCGCCTCGGAGCCCGTCGGGTTCGGAAACTCAGCAAAAGCAGCGCTCGTGGCAGCAATGGTCGGCACGTCGTTGGTGCCGATGACGACGACGTCCGCGCCCTGGATCGAGACTGTGATCGGCGTTGAGACAACGCCGCCATGGCCGTCATCGACCTGGGCGACGTAGTTGAGCGTCAGCCTCTCGCCATTGGCGATGAAATCGAACTTGCTGTCCTCAACGCTGTAGGTCCAGCTCGCCGAGCCGTTGTGGGTATTTCCGGCCGCCTGGGTCACGCTCAGCGGTACCGCGACGGCGAGGATCGCCGCGATTTGCGCCGGCGTCAGCGTCGCGGTGATGTCGTGACCCTCCGCATCGTAATAGCGGAACGGTTCAGTCGCCGAGATCGCGGCGCTGACGACGGGGCGGTCCGTCAGGTCGACGTCGGCGAAGGTGACGGTGCCGGTCACGGTATCGACGGCCGCATTGCCGGTGCCGATCCGCTCGGTGATCGCGCCGCCGGTCGCCGACAGCGTCGGCTTGTCGTTGGTGCCGGTGATGACGATCGTAAACGGCACGAAGGTCGTCTCGTTGCTCGGCGCATAGTTGTTGTCGACCCGCGCCAGATAGGTCAGCGTCAGCGTTTCGCCGGAGGCAAGAAAATCGAACGCGCCATCGGCAATGTTGTAGGTCCAGGTGGCGTGGCCGGTGTTCTTGCCGTTGGCATCCTGCACGACGTTGAGCGGCACTTCGACCGCCTTGATCGCGGCCATTTGCTCCGCCGTCAGCGTCGCGGTGACGTTGGCGCCTTGCGCGTTCTGATAGGCGAAGGAAGAAAACTGCGCACTGACGCTCGGCCTGTCGTCGGGGTTGATGTCGGCATAGCCGACCGTGCCGGACACGCTGGTGGCAGCGGTGTCGGCGGTGATGTCGACCCGTTCAGTAAGCGCGCCGCCGGACGCGGCGGCCAGCGGCGGGCCGGCAATATGATCGGGCCTGATTTCGGTGCCCGGCGGCGGCCCCCCGGTCGGCCTGTCGGGGATATTGATGAATTGAAGCGTTACCGGGACGACATCGTTGCTGGCGAGCTTGAGGAAAAAAGTTTCCGGAGTGATCGTGTCCGTGAAATTCGTCGTGAGCTTGGTGTTCGGGTTGTTCAGGTCGGTGAACTTCAGCGAGAACACGTCGCTGATGATCTTCTGCGCATCGGGCGAAAGTTGCACGGAAGACTGGAAGCTGACCGCGCCCTGGCCATTGATGATGGTCTGCGTGCCGGCGCGGTTGACGGTCGCGATCTGCGTCAGCGTGGTCTTGTCGAACAGGATGTAGGAGCCGGTGGTGCCGTCGGGCTCGACCAGCACCTGGAATTTCGCCGGCGGCGCACCGCCTTGCACCGGCACATCGAAATCGATCTCGACCAGCACCGCGGTGCCGCGGATGCCCATGGTCGCGACCGGGGTGTCGACCTTCATGTCGCCTTTCTTGGCGGTGGCGCCGGCGACGAATGAGATCGTGCCAGCCACCAGGCTGAGCAGCGATTTGTTGTCCGACCCGTTGGGGTCGTAGATCATTTCGTTCAGCACCATCTTGGCGTTCGACGCGAGGCCGAACACGGTGCCGTCGATGAAGGTGATGCCGAGCGTGGAATCGGAGCCGGACTGGACCACGTCGCCTTTGTTGACGTTGTCGCCCTGGTTCAGGATGATCGAAACGCCGTTGCGGATCGCGGTGGCATTGCCCGTGAGCTTGGTGACATGACCAATGACGACGGCGACGCTGGCGCTGCCGCCGGCCTGCGCGAACTGGGTGTGCCCGGTCAGCGCGTTGACGAGGTCGCCGGTGAGGTGCGCGCCGTCAGGCGAGGCCAGCGCGGCGCGCTTCTCGCCCTTGAAGTAATCCTGCAGCACGAGTTCGCGGTCGCCGCTGGTGAGGATCAGGTCGACGCCCGAGCGCTTGAAGTCGCCAGTGAAGAGCAGATGGGCATCAGAAACAATTATGGCGTCGGACGGCGCATGTGTCGAAACCTTGTCGACATGGAACTTGCCGGGAGACGAAAGATGGCCGTGCGGTGACAGCGAAGGCCCGACGGCCAATATCCCCACCGGAAAAAGGGTCGAGTTCACCCGATTGGAATTTGCCGGCGTAGTTCAATGGGACACCAACTTAAATGGTTAAGAAGTATGAAATTTCTCTGCGGGGTTTTCATACCACGCAGGTAAGGAACACAAAAGTACGCGGCCGGGGAACACCCTTAATATGGGTAAGTCTGCAACAGGACCGAAAAGGTCCGGAAAAACTGTCGGGCGAAAGTGTGGCGAGGAAAAGGCCCGGATTTAACCAGGGCTGATTGAAAAATGGGCACGGCCGTCAGAGTCATAAAGATAAGCAGATACAACACTTTACCTTGCCGTAACCCGGCGTTGCGGCTTCCTCAGGGAAGCGACAGCCGCCTGAAGGCTGATCACTTTCCCTGGTCCCGTTGAAGCCGCCATCCCTTCGAACCATCGGGACCGGTTGCAATTGCCTACCGAGCTATTCTGCGGGCAGGGTTAATTCGGTGACGCTGTTGCCCTTTCGCAACCGTAAAACTGGCGCTGTATCCCGCAATCCCTTGCCGGCTAACCGGGCGGCTTTGACGAGCGCCATCTGAGTCGGATCGATAAAATTAGCTGTAACTGGCAAGGCCACGTTCAGGCTGTTCCGCAAACTCCGGGCTCGCCCCCTATCGTTTTAGACAGATCAAAAGATCCCTTGCCCATCCTGCCCATTCCGAAATGATCCGGTCACGCGCAGGCAGAGCAGGCCAGCCGATGCCCGGACAAGGGGCGTCAGATGGGATTATCAGTCTATGCGCGCGCATGGCGTGCGGGCATCATCGCGTGCGGTCTGGCCTGGTTCGGGCCGGTTGACCTGCGGGCTGAGACGCCGGAGCTATCCGCGCCGGCAGAGCTGATCCAGCGATCGGCCGAACCGTTCGGGCTTGCCGCAGCTTCCCTCTCCAGCGGCGGACTGCGCGACAAATGGCTCGGCGTGCAGCGCCGGCTCGACGACGAAATGGTGCAGCTTGCGCTCTGCGAAGGCGACCGTGACGGCTGCGTGTCTCCGGCCGCGCTGAAATTCCTCGACATCGTCGACGCCGCGCGCCTGCGCGAAGGCCGCGCCCGGCTCGGCGAAATCAACCGCGCCATCAATCTCGCCATCCGGCCGATCAGCGACCTCGCCCAACACGGCCAGATCGACGTCTGGACATCGCCGCTCGCAACGCTCGCGCGTGGCGGTGGCGATTGCGAGGATTATGCGATTGCGAAATTCATCGCCTTGCGCCGCGCCGGCATCGCGCCCGACGATCTCAGGATCGTGGTCCTGCGCGATACCATCCATGGCGAGGACCATGCGGTGGCCGCGGCGCGGCTGGACGGACGCTGGCTTATGCTCGACAACCGCCGCATGGCGATGGTCGAGGATGCCGACGTCAGAAATTTCCAGCCGACATTCGTGATCGGCCAACACGGCGTGATGCGATACGCCGATGCCCCCCTGCTCGCCGACGCCGTCGGGCAACAATCCTGCGGCGTCGCTCGTCGTGAGTTCTCTGGCCGCCTCGGCGGAACCGGCCATCTGAACGCGCCGACTGACGGCGCTGCAATTTGTTGCGTGGCGGCAGCCGACAACAATTTGCTTTCCTTGCCTGATCTTCCCTCGCCTCATGACCATGGTGCGCTGCAGCCGCAATGCTGATCGCATTCCGAAAACATGACGAGACAAGTTTCTCGTTTTCTCTTCGCAGCGAGCTCGCGCGTCATCTTCGACTTTCGTATTGACGCTTTCCCGTTTCAGGAAGATGTTGATCCGCAGTGCCAGAAAATAGGCACGCAGGGAGTTCAACGGGAGGGACCGCATGAAGTGCATTGCGTTTGCCGCAAGCCTTGTCATTCTTGCGCCGTTCGGTGCAAGCGCTCAGACCACCGACCAATTGGTCAAGGGAGCGACCGACACAGCGAACGTTCTCAACTACGGTATGGGCTATAATCTGCAGCGGTTCAGTCCGCTTACGCAAATCAGCAAGGACAACGTCAAGAATCTTGTTCCGGTGTGGAACTACAGCTTCGCAGATGACCGAAGCGCGCAGTCGCAGCCGATTGTATACCAGGGTGTCATATACATCACCAACCACAACGCGACGATGGCGGTTGACGCCAAAACCGGCAAGCAAATCTGGAAGACCAAGGTCGAGTACCCCGCAGAGACGCCGCGCATCGTGTGTTGCGGCATCATCAACCGCGGCGGCGCGATCCACGAGGGCAAGCTTTTCCGCACCACGCTCGACGCCCACGTCATCGCGCTGGACATGAAGACCGGCAAGGAACTGTGGCGTCAGAAAGCGGCCGACATCAAGGAAGGCTATTCGATGACCGTGGCGCCGCTCGTGGCGGACGGCGTTGTCATCACCGGCATTTCCGGCGCGGAGTTCGGGACCCGCGGCTTCATCGATGGTTGGGATCCGCAGACGGGCAAGCGCCTGTGGCGGACCCACACGGTACCGAGCCCCGAGGAGCCCGGCGGCGACACCTGGAAAGGCGACACCTGGAAGCTCGGTGGCGGATCGACATGGATCACCGGCTCCTATGATCCGGAGCTGAATACGGTGTATTGGGGCGTCGGCAACCCGGGGCCGTTCAATGCGGCGGTGCGTCCCGGCGACAATCTGTACACCTGCGCGGTGCTGGCGCTCGAGCCGAAGACCGGCAAGATCAAATGGCACTATCAGTTCTCGCCGAACAATCCGTTCGACTATGACGCGGTCGCCGAGATGGTGCTTGCCGACATGACGATCGAAGGCAAGCCCACCAAGGTGCTGATGGATGCCAATCGCAACGGCTTCTTCTATGTGCTTGACCGGACGAACGGGAAACTGCTCGCGGCCAATCCCTATGTGAAGGTGAACTGGGCCACCGGCATCGACATGAAGACCGGCCGTCCGATCGAGACCGATGTCTCCAAGGACGCCCGCGAAGGCAAGAAGGTCATGGTTCAGCCGTCGATCCTCGGCGGCAAGAATTGGGAGCCGATGTCGTACAATCCGCAGACCGGCCTTGCCTACGCCAATACGCTCAATATCGGCGGCAACTACAAGGCCGAACCAGCCGTCTTCAAGCAAGGCGAATGGTACCTCGGCATGGACCTGACGGATCCGTGGGCGTGGCCGGACGGACCGCGCGGCTATCTCAAGGCCATCGATCCCATGACCGGAAAGGCCAAGTGGGAAGTGCCGAGCGACATACCGCGGTTCTCGGGCGTGCTGTCGACGGCCGGCGGGGTCGTGTTCTCCGGCCAGTTGACCGGCGAGTTCGATGCCTTTGACGCCAACGACGGCAAGAAGCTGTGGAGCTTCCAGACCGGCTCGGGCATCGAGGGACAACCGGTGACCTGGCAGCAGGACGGCGTCCAGTACATCGCCGTCACCAGCGGCTATGGCGGCGTCTACTCGATCTTCTCCGGCGATGAGCGGCTTGCCAACGTGCCGACAGGCGGTTCGCTGTGGGTTTTCGCGGTCAAGAACTGATCGCGGAACGCCGATGACGGACAAGGTATCGAAGCGGACGGCGGCGTCTCTCGCCGCCGTCGCGGTGGCGGCAATGGCGTGGATGGCGATGCCGGCTACCGCGCAGCAACAAGCCGCCGTCAGCGATCAGGCGCTGATCGGTCCCGGCAAGACCACTTATGCGCAGAAATGCTCGCACTGCCATGGTCCGAACATGGTCACTGCCGGCACGGTCGCCCCCGACTTGCGTGGCGTTCCCGGATGACAACGCGCGGTTCACCACGACGGTGAAGCAGGGCAAGAACAACATGCCGCCGTGGAAGGACATTCTGAGCGATCAGGAGATCACCGAGATCTGGGCCTTTGTATCGAGCCGGAGGAAGCAATGAAGCGCTGGCTCGCAGTCGCTGCCGTGCTGCTTGCGACGGCGGCCGCGGCGCGCGCGGATGACGATCCGCTGAAAGTCTGCCTCGACGAGAACCTGCCTCCCCTTTCGATGCATCAGCGCGGAAAGCCCGACAGCGGGTTTGACGTCGCGCTGGCGCAGGCGGTTGCCGGCCGCCTCGGCCGACCGCTCAAGATCCAGTGGTTTGAAAGCAAACTCGACGAAAGCTCGAGCCCGGCCCTCGAAGCCAATGCGTTGCTTTCCGACGGCCGCTGCGCGCTGGTCGGCAGCTATGCCTTGACCCGGGACTCGCTCAAGGTGCCCGGCGTCAAGACGGCGAAGCTGCCGGATTTCGAGGGCGCTACCCGCGACGACCGCCGCCGCCGCGTGCCGGTCGGCGTGCTTGCGCCGAGCCAGCCCTATGTCTACTCGCCACTGACCGTCGTGCTCGGCGAGAAGGCGCGCGGCCGCAAGATCTCCGGCGTCGGCGATCTCGCCGGGCTACGCATCGCGATCGAAAGCGGCACGCTTGGCGACGCGATCCTGATGACTTTCGAAAACGGACGCTTGATCGACCACATCACGCATCTGGTCCCGGGACGACACGACTTGCTCGGCGCGCTCAATGGCGGCGAATTCGATGCGACATTGCTCGACCTGAGCCGCTTCGATGCCTACCGCGCCGCCCATCCCGATATCCAGGCTAGCCGCATCCGGTTACTATTATCCCATCGGCGTTAATCGGGGTTATGTCGGCCTCGCCAGCGATCCGGCGCTCATCGTCGCCGTCAACAAGGCACTCTCCGATTTGCAGGCGGCGGGAACCATAGCCGACCTCGCGAAGGCCGCCGGCCTCACCTATCTGCCGCCCGTACAACCGGCGATCCTCGGCGACGAGTTGCTGAAGGTACTGCAGAAATAACGGCGCGCGCTCGCTCGTCATGCCCGGGCAAAAGCGCGAAGCGCGTCTTCGCGCTAGATGTCCCGTCCATCCACGTCTTGAGCTTCGCGCCGACGACGTGGATGGACGGGACAAGCCCGGCCATGACGAGCCGAGATATCTCACAACAACAAAGGGCTGCGCGATCGTCTCGCGCAGCCCCTATGTCGTTAGCCTTTGCCGTTGCGAGCGACGCGCTCCCTCAGAACATCAGGCCTTCCTTGACCAGCACCCAGCGGCCGCTCTTGACCTGCTGGACCTGGGTGATCGTGTTGGCCAGATGGTCGGTCTTGGAGAACTTGGTCGGCGGCGAGTTGAAGATGTCGAGGAACTTGTCGCCGGATTCCAGCGCGTCCATCATCTTCTGGCCGGTCAGGTCCTTGCCCGCCTTGTTGGCGTAGAACGCAAAGGTCATCATGGCGTTGTAGCCGATGATCGCCTGCGTGTTGGCGTCGGTGCTGAACATCTTCTTGTAGTTGGCGAGCCAATCCTTGACCTTGCCCTTTGCGGTGTCTTCGTACGGGATTTCGAAACCGGACGCCGCATAGAGGCCTTCGACCGCTTCCTTGCCGAGCGCCGGCACTTCCAGCACGTTGGTCGGCGTGGCGCCGAGGAAGGTGACGTCCCAGCCGAGCTTCTTGGCTTCGCCCATCGCGCCGATGGTTTCGCGGATGACGGTGCCGAGCACGACCATGTCGCAGCCATCGGACTTCATCTTGGCGATCTGCGCGCTGAAGTCGGAAGCGCCGCGCTTGTAGCTCGTGACCGAAGCCGGCGTCACCTTCATCGCCGTGAGCTGCTGGGTGAAGCCGTCGAGCACGTTCTTTCCGTACTCGTCGTCCTGATGCATGATGCAGGGCTTCTTGAAGTTTTTCGCCTCCATCATGTACTTGACCGCGGCGCGCGTGCTCTCGACATAGGGCAGCAGATTGTTGAACTTCAGCCGCTCCTGCGGCTTGGCCGGATCGAACTTGAAGGTGAATTCGGCGGCCGTCAGCGGGAACAGTTGCAGCACGCCGGCGTCGAACAGGATGTCCTGCGCGGCGAGCACGGTCGGCGAACCCATCGGGCCGATCATGGCGAAGATCTTGTCGCGCTCGACCATCTTTTGCGAGGCCAGCACGGCCTTCTTCGGATCGTAGCCGTTGTCCTCGAGAATCATCTTGATCTTGCGGCCGTTGATGCCGCCGGCGGCGTTGATTTCCTCAACCGCCATCTTCATGCCGTTGGAAACCGGAACGCCCCAGACCTTGATCGGGCCGGACAGATCCTGATGGGTGCCGACGACGATCTCGCTCGCCGAGACGCCCTCATTGGTAACCTTGGTCTGGGCCGCGGCCGGCAGCTGGGTCAGCGCAAGGGCGCTCACCGCAAGGCCCAACGCCCTAAACGATTTCGACATTGCAATATCCTCCTTGTTGGCCCGTGATGAGCGAAGGGTGGGGCCTTCTCAATCCTTCGCCGTTTTCAAAATTCCGCTCCGATGTCCACATCGCCTACGCCACCGCCCGCTCGCCATACATGGCGTCGATCTCGACGGCATAACGCTTGTTCACGAAACTGCGCTTCAACTTCATGGTCGGCGTCAGTTCCTCGTCCTCGGGCGTGAGCTGACGTTCGATCAAATAGAACTTCTTGATGGTTTCGACGCGCGCGAAGTTGACGTTGACCGCCTCGATCTCGCGCTGGATCAGGTCCTGGATCTCGGCGCGCGCGGCACAGGCTCGCGTAGTTGGTAAAGGGAATGTCGTGGTCTTGCGCATATTTCTCGACATTCTCCTGGTCGATCATCAGCAGGCACGTCAGATACGGCCGCTTGTCGCCGATCACCACGGCATCGGAAACGTAAGGCGAGAACTTCAGCTGGTTCTCGATTTCCGACGGCGTGATGTTCTTGCCGCCCGAGGTGATGATGATGTCCTTCATCCGGTCGGTGATCTTGACGAAGCCTTCATTGTCGATCGAGCCGACGTCGCCGGTGTGCAGCCATCCCTTGGCGTCGATGGTTTCCGCGGTCTTTTCCGGCTGGTTCAGATAGCCCATGAACAGGAAGTCGCCGCGGATCAGGATTTCGCCTTGCGGCGAAATCGCAACCTCGCCCCAGGGGCGGCCTTGCCGACCGAGCCGAGCTTGATGCGCTCGGGCGGCATGATGGTCGCGACGCCGCAATTCTCGGTCTGGCCGTAGACCTCGCGCATGTCGAGACCGAGCGCGAGATACCAGCGGATCAGATCGGGCGCGATCGGCGCCGCACCCGTGAAAGCCAGCCGGCAACGATCGAGCCCGAGCATGCGGCGGATGTTGCGGAACACCAGCCAGTAGGCGGCGCGGTTGGCGAGCCGCAGCGACAGCGGCGGCGTATCGCCCTGCAGCTTGTACTCGGTCATGCGGTTGCCGATGGCGAGCGCGTTGCGGTACATCCAGTTCTGGAACGTGGTCGCGTCCTTTAACGCGATGGTGATTCCGGAATAGAACTTTTCCCAGATCCTGGGCACCGCGAGGAACGCGGTCGGCTGCACCTCGCGCAGATTGTCCGGCACGGTTTCCGGGCTTTCGGCGAAATTCATCACCGATCCCAGCGCCAGCGAGACGTAGTAACCGCCGATCCGCTCGGCGACGTGGCAGAGCGGCAGGAACACCAGCCGCTCCTCGGCGTCGGTCGACGGAAACAGATCGTTGGCGTGGCGCATCTGATGCGTCACGCTGCGGTTGGAATGCATCGCGCCCTTGGGCGGACCCGTGGTGCCCGACGTGTAGACGAGGATGGCGAGGTCGCCCGCAGTGCGGCTCCCGATCATCTCGTCCCACAGCGCATCGTTGCCCTGCTCATGGTTGCGCCCGAGCGCCGTGAACTCGGCCAGCGACAGCACCATCGGGTCGGTAAAGCCGCTCAGGCCCTCCATGTCGAACACGACGATCTTCTGCAAGGTCGGACACCGCGAACGGCACGACAGGATCTTGTCGAGCTGCTCCTCGTCCTCGGCGAAGATCACCTTGGTCGAGGAATCGTTGATCAGGTATTCGACCTGCGACGACGAGTTGGTGGGATAGATGCCGGACGAAACGCCGCCGGCGCACAGGATGCCCATGTCGGCATAGACCCATTCCGGCACCGCGTTGGCGATGATCGAGGCGACGTCGCCGGGCCGGAAGCCGCTGGCATGCAGGCCGAAGGCGATGTCCTTGGAGATCTGCAGCCACTCGCGCCAACTGGTCGGCTGCCAGATGCCGAATTTCTTTTCACGGATCGCCGGCCGGTCGCCGCGGGTTTCCACGGACTTCAGAAAGCTTCTCGCGATCGTGTCGGCGACCGTCAGCACTGCCGGTCTGGCCATGCGCTCTTCCTCCCTCTGTCGCCTGCTTCTGGCGCCGGCCTTGGCGGCCGGTCTGTTTTCTCGAAGCAGGGCCTGAATTTAGCTCTAACTCGTTCTTAACGCCATGCTTTTGACTGCGAAGGTTAACGCCAGGCCTTCTAACGCCAGGTCTTCTAACGCCAAGTCTTCTTCTTTTTCCAGCGCCGTTCGCCGCGGGCGCCCTCTTCCTTGGCGCCGAGATAGAATTCCTGGATGTCCTTTGAATTCATCAGCCGCTCGCAGGTGTCGTTCATCACCACCCGGCCGATTTCCAGCACATAGCCGTAATGCGCCGTCTCCAGCGCCACCTTGGCGTTCTGCTCGACCAGCAGGATCGACATGCCCTGCTCCTCGTTGACGCGCTTGATGATGGTAAAAATCTCCTTCACCAGGATCGGCGACAGCCCGAGCGAGGGCTCGTCCAGCAACAGCAATGCCGGCCGGTTCATCAGCGCCCGCCCGATCGCCAGCATCTGCTGCTCGCCGCCGGAAAGCTGCCCGGCCGGCTGGTTGATGCGCTCCTTCAGCCGCGGGAAATATCCGTAGACGCGCTCGAGATCCTCGACCACGCCGTCGCGATCCTTGCGCGGATAGGCGCCCATCATCAGGTTTTCGCGCACCGAGAGGAACGGGAACACCTCACGCCCCTCCGGCACGTGGCTCAAGCCCAGCCGCACGATCTTGTCGGCCTCCATGCGCTGGATCGGCTTGCCCAGAAATTCGATCGAGCCCTTCTGGGGATCGAGGATGCCGGAAATGGTCTTGAGCACGGTGGTCTTGCCGGCGCCGTTGGCGCCGAGCAGCGTGACGATCTGGCCGCGAGGTACCTCGAGGCTGATGCCTCTGATGGCCTGAATCGGCCCGTAATAGCTCTCGATATTGCTGAGCTTGAGAATGATGTCGGAAGCGCTCATGCCATCATCCTCATGCGCCGAGATACGCGGCAACGACGTCGGGATGGCGCTGCACCTCGGAAGGGGATCCCATCGCGATCACTCTGCCATAGTTGAGCGCGATCACGCGATCGGAGACGCGGTTCACCAGCGACATATCGTGCTCGACCATCAGCACGGTGATGCCGAGGTCGGTCTTCAGGTCGCGGATCCAGAACGACATGTCGCCGGTCTCCTCGACGTTCAACCCGGAAGACGGCTCGTCGAGCAGGATCAGCTTCGGCTCCGAGCAAAGCGCGCGCGCGAGCTCGATCACCTTGCGGACGCCGTAGGGCAGCCCCGAGATCAGCTTGTCGCGATAGACCTCGAGATCGAGGAACTCGATCACCTGTTCAACGCTGCGGCGATGCGCCTTTTCGCGCGCGCGCACGCTCGGCAGGAACAGCAATTCCTGCCACAGCTGCGTGGTGGAATGCCGGTGACGGCCGACCAGGAGATTGCTCAGCATGGTCGCATTCTCGAACAATTCGATGTTCTGGAAGGTGCGGGCGATGCCGAGGCCGGCGATTTCGTAGGCAGGCTGTTCGGTGATGTCCTGATCCTCGAAGAATATCTTGCCCGAGGTCGGCGGATAGATCCGCGAGATCAGGTTGAAGATCGAACTCTTGCCGGCGCCGTTGGGGCCGATGATCGAGAGGATCTCGCCCTTCTCCACGGCGAAGCTGACGGAATCGACTGCCTTCAGGCCGCCGAAGTGCAAGGACAGGTTTTCCGCACGGAAATAGCTCATCGGTTCCGCTCCGACTTCACGTAGATCTTCTGCCGCTTGAAGGTGGCGCGCTTGTAGAGCGGGAATAGCTGGAAGAAGAGCTTTATCTTCAGCCAGCGCCCGTAGAGGCCGAGCGGCTCGAACAGTACGAACAGCACGATGATCACCCCGTAGATGGCGCCCTTCAATCCGTTGGCGGAGGCAATCGCGGCGACGTTGGTGTTAACTTTCCCGGCCGTCACGCTATCGGCGCCGAACATTGCGGCCAGCCCCGAGATGATGCCGGGCAGGTCATCCTTCAGATAGGTCAGGAACGGATCGATCATGACCAGGAAGATCGCGCCGAGCACCGCGCCGTGCAGGCTGAAGGTGCCGCCGATCAGGATCACGATGATGAACTCGATCGAGAGCTGCAGCGTGAACATCTCCGGGCTGATGAAGGAGAGCTTGTGCGCGAACAGCACGCCGGCCAGCCCGGTAATCGCCGCACTGATCGCAAACGACTTCACCTTGTAGAGCGAGACGTTGACGCCCATGCTGCGTGCCGCCGTTTCGCTGTCGCGGATCGCGACGAAGGCGCGGCCCGTCGGCGAGCGCAGCAGGTTAAGCGTGCCGACGATGGTGAGGATTAATACGCCAAGGCAGAGGAAATAGAAGGTAGGCCCGTTCTGCGGCACCGCCTGCCCGAACAGGCTCAAGGTCTTGACCCGCATGCCCTCGTTGCCGTGGGTGACGCTTTCCCAGCGCGCCAGCACTTCCTCGACGATGAAGGCAAAGGAAATCGTTGCGATGACGAGATAGATGCCCTGCAGCCGCAAGGCCGGAAATCCGACCAGCGCACCGACCACGCCGGTCAAGAGGCCACCGGCCAGGAAGTAAACCGGAAAAGGAACGTTGTATTGCTGCAGATAGCCGGCCGTATAGGCGCCGATCGCCAGAAAGGCGGCGTGACCGAGCGAGGCCTGCCCGGTGAAGCCGGTGAGGATCAACAAGCCCACGCCTACCGTGGCGTAGATGCAGACGAACACCAGCTGGCTGACCAGATAGCTCGACAGCACGAACGGCGCGACCACAAGGAACGCCAGCAGGATGCCGTAGGAAACGATGTAGCCGCTGTGCGGAAACAGCCTGATGTCGTCTTCGTAATCCGTCTTGAAGAGGAACCGCATCAGACTTTCTTCCGCGTATGAACACCGAACAGGCCTTCGGGCTTGAGCAGCAGCACCACCAGAAGCACGAGGTAGGGCGCGATGTCCTTCCAGCCCTGCGGCAGGTAGAAGCCGGCCATGCTCTCGATCACGCCGATCAGCACGCCGCCCACCACGGCGCCGGGAATCGAGCCGAAGCCGCCGAGCACCGCGGCGGGAAACGCCTTCAGGCCCAGCACGAGGCCGACATTGGAGTGAATGAAGGTGATCGGCGCCAGCAGCACGCCGGCGGCGGTCGCGACCGCCGCTGAGATCGCCCAGACGATCGACACCACGCGCTTGACCGGAATGCCCATGTAATAGGCGGCCAGCATGTTCTCAGAGCTGGCGCGCATCGCGGTGCCGAGCGTGGTGCGGTTGAAGAACAGATAGAGCAGCGCGCAAAGGATGACGGTTGCCGCGATCACGGAAAGCTTGTCGTAGGCCAGCACCAGCGAGCCGATCCGCAGCACGCCGTCGCTGAACGGCGTCTCGATCTTGAAATCGTCGGTGCCCCAGATCATGCCGACCACGGAGCGCAGGAAATATCCGAGACCGATCGTCGCCATGATGATGGAAAACTGCGGGTAGCCGAGGATCGGACGCACCACGACACGTTCGGCCAGCATGCCGAACGCCGCCATGGCGATGACCGCGCCGGCGAATCCGAGCCAGTAGTTGAGACCGAGCATGCCGATGAAGGTGAAGGCGAAGAACCCGCCCAGCATCATCAAATCGCCCTGGGCGAAATTGACGACCTCGGTTGCCTTGTAAACAAGCACAAAACCGAGCGCGATCAAGCCGTAAACGCAGCCGAGCGCGATGCCACTCACCAGCTGCTGAACGAAGTCCAGCATCATTACCCTCCCCGATGCCAGGCGATTCTGTCGACCGCCTTTTCCGCATCTTGTGTCTACAAGCTATCGACGGTGCGATGCCTGTAGCCGCATATGTCCCGCTGCATTGAGCCCAAAGCGCCGACCGCTGTCAACAAAGGGCTGGCCGCGCCGCCGTTAACAATTGCGGAGAAATGCCGCAGCCCGGGAAGTTGCGGGGTTCGGCACGATTTGGCCCGCTCGATTTACCGTGCCGAAAGTTCTTCGGTTCATGTTCCAACAACGACAAAAACGAAACCGGATCGTCCCGTCATCATGCAGCCAGATGTATCGGCGCTCGAAGTGCGAGGGTTAACGAAGTGTTTTGACCGCCCCGCGGTCGACGCGCTCGACCTGACCATTCGCACCGGCGAATTTTACGCCCTGCTCGGCCCCAATGGCGCCGGCAAGACCACGACCTTGCGGATGGTCGCCGGCCTGCTCAGGCCCGACGCCGGCTCGGTCTCCATTTTGGGCATCGACGCACTCGCCGATCCCGTCGCCGCCAAGCAGATCATGGCCTGGGTCTCCGACGAGCCGATGATCTACGACAAGCTGACGCCGCTCGAATATCTCGAATTCGTCGCCGGCCTCTGGGGCATCGATCCCGCGGTTTCCGGCCCGTCAGCGCAGCAGCTTCTGCTGTCGCTCGGCCTCGAGCCGCATCTGCACGAACGCTGCGAGGGATTCTCCAAGGGTATGCGCCAGAAGGTGGCGCTGGCCGGCGCGCTGGTTCACGATCCCCGGCTGATCATCCTGGACGAGCCGTTGACCGGCCTCGATGCGCTGTCGGCGCGTCACGTCAAGGGATTGCTGCAGGACCGCGTCCGTGCCGGCTGCACCGTGATCATGACGACGCATATTCTCGAAGTCGCCGAACGGATGGCCGACCGCATCGGCGTGATCGCCAAAGGCCGGCTGGTGGCCGAAGGCACGCTCACGGAGCTGCGCCAGCAGAACGGCCGCAACGACACCAGCCTCGAAGACATGTTTATCGCCCTCGTCGACACCAACGCGGCCGCCGCATGAGTTCGGCCGCGGCGCTCAGCTGGTTTGCCCGGCACGAGATCCGTCTGGCGTGGCGCGAATGGCTGGCGATGATCGGCGGCAGGCGCGGAAAACGAAAGCGCGCGATCATCGCTCTGGCGGTGTTCGTCGCCATCATGCACCTGCCGGCCTATGCGGTGATCGGCCGCTTCGCCGACCTGCAAGCCCCGCTCGGCAAGCAGGAATTGATCGTCATCACGGCAAGCATCTTTCTCGCCTGGGCCCTGATGCTGTCGCAGGCCATCGAATTGGTGACGCGGGTGTTCTACGCCCGTGCCGATCTCGATCTCATCATGTCGTCGCCGGCGAACCTCGCCAACGTGTTCTCGGTGCGGATCGCGGCGATCGGACTGTCCGTGATCGGGATGGCGCTGTTGCTGTCGACGCCCTTTGTCGACGTTCTCGTGATCGGTGGCGGCATCCGATGGCTTTCGGCGTTCGGCGTCGTCATCGCCATCGGCCTTTCGGCCGCGGCCGTTGCGATCGCGATCACGATCGCGCTGTTCAGGCTGATCGGCCCGAGCCGCACCCGTCTCGTCGCGCAGATCGTAGCCGCCATCATCGGTGCCGGCTTCGTCATCGCCCTGCAGATCGCAGCCATCCTTTCCTACGGTACGTTGTCGCGCTTCGCGGTGCTGACCTCCGATGCCGCTGCCGCCTATGCGCCGGCGCTCGACAGTCCGCTGTGGTGGCCGGCGCGCGCGTCGATCGGCGATGGCATGGTACTGTCGTGGCTGATGGCCGGCGGGCTCGTGCTGCTCGGCGTCGTGATGGCGGCGTTCTCGCCGAGATTTGCCGATACCATCGTCAGTGTCGCCGCAACCGCCCGGTCGGTCCGCCGCGGACCGCGCACGACCGCATTTCGCGGCGGCTCGCGGCAACAGGCGCTGCGCGCCAAGGAATTCCTGCTGCTGCGGCGCGACCCCTGGCTGTTGTCGCAAAGCCTGATGCAATTGCTCTATCTGGTGCCGCCGGCTCTGATGCTATGGCGAAGCTTCTCTGAAAGTTCCGACGCGATCGTTTTGATCACGCCCGTGATCGTGATGGCGGCGGGCCAGCTTGCCGGCGGTCTCGCCTGGCTGACGATCTCCGGCGAAGACGCCGCCGACCTGGTCGCGACCGCGCCGCTGCCGCCGTCGTACGTGATCCGCGCCAAGGTCGAAGTGGTGCTTCTCTCAATCGGCGCCATCTTCGCGCCGCTGATCGCAGCCCTTGCCTTTGCCTCCGTGACGCAGGCGATCGTCACCGCGCTCGGCGTCATCGTCGCGACCGCCTCCGCTGCCGCGATCCAGCTCTGGTTCCGCGTGCAGGCCAAGCGCAGTCAGTTCCGCCGCCGCCAGACCTCGTCGCGGCTGGCGACATTCGCGGAAGCCTTCTGCTCGATCGGCTGGGCCGCCACCGCGGCGCTGGCGGTCACCATTCCGATCGCCGCAGTGATCAGCGGCGGAATGACTGCGGCGATTCTCGCGGCAACCTGGAAGATCAGCCCGCGTCGGGAGTGAGTTGCCCCTCTGTTTCGTCATGGCCGGGCTTGTCCCGGCCATCCACGTCCTTCTCGCCACAGTAAGCCGGAGACGTGGATGCCCGGGACAAGACCGGGCATGACGAGTTGAAACCGAGACGGCTTGAACGGAAACTACTGCTTCTCCAGCCCCGCCCGTTCGATCACATCGCCCCAGCGCTTGATCTCCTTTTCGATGAACGGGATCATCTCGGCCTTCTGCAGCATCATCGGGCGGGTGCCGACCTTTTCGAAATGCGTGCGTACGCGTTCCGACGACAGCGCTGTATGCGCGGCCGCCGCCAGCCGGTCGACGACCGGCGCGGGGGTGCCTGCCGGCACCATGATCGAGGACCAGCTCTGGGTGGTCATGTCCTTCATGCCGAGTTCGGCCATGGTCGGCACATCGGGAAATGCGCGCAGGCGATCCGGCGCGGTGGTGGCCAGCACCTTCAGCTTGCCGGCCTCGACGTGCGGGCCGACCGAAACCGGGTAATCGAACATGACGTCGACACGACCGGCGATCATGTCGTTCAGCGCCGGCGCGCTGCCCCGATACGGCACGTGCTGCATCTCGATGCCGGTGACGGTCTTGAACAGTTCGGCGACCAGATGCGTCGCTGTGCCGACGCCCGAGGAGGAGAACGTCACCTTGCCCGGATTCTGTTTGGCATAGGCGATGAACTCGGGCACCGAATTATAGGGCGCTTCGTGATAGGCCACGAACAGGTTCGGGCTTTCTCCGACCAGATGCACCGGCAGGAAACTCGTCAGCGGATCGTAGGACAGGTTTTTGCGCAACGTGACATTGGCCGCCATCGTGCCCTGCGTGCCATAGATCATCATGTAGCCATCGGGCTTGGCGCGCGCCACCTGTTCGGTGCCGACCGTGCCGCCGCCACCGCCGCGATTATCGATCAGCACCGATTGGCCAAGCGTCCGCGACATTTCCTCGGCGACGATGCGCGATGTCGTGTCGGTGATGCCGCCCGGCGCGAAGGGTACGACCCAGGTGATCGGACGGCTCGGAAATTCTTCGGCCGAGGCCGGTGCGATCGGCGCAAAGGAGACCAGCCAGATCGCAAGCAAGACGTGACGCTTCGCCATTGGAATTCCGCCCTGTAAAATTTCTGTTCTTCTTGGAGAACTTGCGCAGCGAGAATGGTTGTTTCCGCCGCCGATGACCATGCGGCAAAGTCGACCTAGCCGCGGATCAGCTCCATGACAGCGGCAGCGAATGCTGCTGGCGCTTCCTGCGGCACGTTGTGTCCGGCGCCCTGCACCACGCGATGAATACGACGGCCGGTAAACTTGGACGCGCTGGCGCTGCCGTCGCTCGCGGGCAGCACGCCGTCCTTGTCGCCATCCAGAGTAACCGACGGCACCGAGATTGGAGGCAGTGACGCGAGCCGCCGCTGCAGATCGGCATATTGCGGATCGCCTGCCGCCAGGCCGAAGCGATGGCGATAGCTGTGGATCACGACGTCGACATAGTCGGGATTGTCGTGCGCCATAGCGGAGCGCTCGAAGGTGGCGTCGTCGAAATCCCATTCGGGCGACCACTGCTCCCATAATATCCTGGCGATCTCGCGCCGGTTGGCAGCCAGCCCGGCCCGCCCGCGCTCGGTCTGAAAGTAATATTCGTACCAGAGTGCGACTTCATATTTCGGCCTGATCGGCACCATGGCCCGCGCAAGGTCCTGGATCAGGTAGCTGTTCACGGTCACCATGCCGCGGCAGCGCTCCGGCCACAGCGCCGCGGCGACGCAGGCGGCGCGGCCACCCCAATTATGCCCGGCCAGCACGGCGCGCCGAATACCCAGTGCATCCATCAGCGCGATGACATCGGCGCCGATTGCCGCCTGCTCGCCGGACCGAAGCGTCGCCGGGTCGCGAAACCGCGTCGCACCGAAGCCACGCAAGCAAGGGACGATGACGCGACAGCCCTGCGCTGCCAGTTGCGGGGCGACATCTGCATAGGTGTGAATGTCATAGGGAAAGCCGTGCAGGAGGATCGCAACCGGACCACTCGCAGGCCCCTCCTCATAATAGGCGATGTTGAGCACACCTGCATCGACATGCTTCAACGGCTCCATCCGCCGCGACGGTGGCGCGGCGGCCGGACGCACGGGTGCACCAGCCTGAGCAAAGGCCCTGCCGGCTACGCCCGACAAGGCCGCGCCAAGCAGCAAACGGCGCCGGCGGTCGACGGCATCGGGCATCGGTTATGCCTTGATCAGTTCCATCACCGCCGCGGCAAACGCCTCGGGCGCTTCCTGCGGCAGATTGTGCCCGACCCGCGGCACCACGCGATGGACGCGGCGGCCGGTGAATTTCGACGCGCTGCGGGTGCCGTCGGTTGCCGGCGCAACGCCATCGCCGGCGCCGTCCAATGTTATCGGTCGGTACGGTGATCGGTGGCAGCGCCGCCAGCCTGCGCTGGATTTCAGCGTATTGCGGATCGCCGTCGGCCAGGCCAAAACGGTGGCGATAGCTGTGGATCACCACGATCGACGTAATCGGGATTGTCGTGGGCGATTGCGGTTCGCTCGAAACAGGCATCGTCGAACGGCCAGTTCGGCGACCATTGCGTCCACAATATTTTGGCGATTTCGCGCCGGTTGGCGGCCAGTCCCGCGCGGCCGCGCTCGAGCTGAAAGTAATACTGGTACCACAGCGCGACCTCCGCGCTCGGGGCGCTGCGGCGCCATCGCGTTGGCGATATCCTGGATCAGGTAGGAATTGACGCAGACAAGCCCGATGCAGCGCTCCGGCCATAGCGCCGCGCCGACGCAGGCCGCGCGGCCACCCCAGTCGTAACCGGCGAACACCGCGCGCTTGATCTCAAGCGCGTCCATCAGGGCCATCATGTCGGCGCCGACCGCCGCCTGCTCGCCCGAGCGCGGCGTCGCGGAATCGCGAAACCGGGTCGCCCCGTAGCCGCGCAGATAGGGAACGATGACGCGGCATCCCTGGGCCGCCAGTTGCGGCGCGACGTCGACATAGGAATGAACGTCGTAGGGGAAGCCATGCATGAGCATCACCGCCGGCCCGTCGGCGGGACCCGCCTCGTAATAGGCGATACTCAGCACGCCGGCATCGACCTGGCGCAACGGCTCCAGCCGTTTCGTTGACGGGGCATGCGGGGCCGAGGCGGCGGTCTTTTCAGTCACGGCAAACTCCCTGGGTGAATTTTACAATACGGCATTTTGTCCATCCCTGATGAAGCAATTCCGGCGCGCTGCCGTGCGCGAATGCCATCATGACGTCCACGGAATTCGGCGATACAGTACCCGCAGCGGCCTTTGCCGCGGATGGATCATGCCATGCTGCGATCGCTGAACGTATCCCTCGCCGTAGCCCTTGCCTTGCTCGGTTCACTGATCGCGCCTGCAGCCGCCCAGCAGCAGCCGTTGCGCAGCGAGTGCCTGGCGATGGCGAACGCCCCGCCGCTCGCCGTGCCCGTCAGTCTTCGCCGCACCGCCGCCAAGGCCGAAGACGTCGCGATCACCTATGTCGGGCATTCCACCTATTACATCGACACGCCCGGCGGCGTGCGGATCGCGACCGATTTCAACGGCGCCTACCGGACCGGGCGGCTGCCCGATGTCATCACCATGAACCGCGCGCACTCGACCCACTATACTTTATTTCCCGATCCAAAAATTCCGCACGTCCTGCATGGCTGGGGCGAGAATGGACAGGCGGCGCATGTCTCAACGCGCGTCGGCGATGTCTATATCCGCAACGTCCCCACCGACATCCGCCGCTACTATGGCGAAGACTCCAGCGGCGCGATGATCAAGGACGGCAACTCGATCTTCATCTTCGAGGTCGCCGGCCTCTGCATCGGCCATCTCGGCCATCTGCATCACAAGCTCGACGACACCCATTTCGCGGCGATCGGCCGGCTCGATATCGTGATGGTGCCGATCGACGGCACCTACACGATGTCGCTCGACGGCGTCTCCGAGATCACCAAGCGGCTGCGCTCTGCCGTGGTGCTGCCGATGCACCGCTTCGCCACCCCGCTCGATGAATTCATGCGCCTGATCGGCCAGCAATTCGTCATCGACCAGCGGACCGAGCGGACATTGAGGATTTCACGCGACACGCTGCCGGGCACGCCGACGGTGATCATTCTGGATGGGGTGTGACCGTGAGGCACAACCGCCAACTGCCGTCATTACGAGCGCAGCGAAGCAATCCATAGTGCCACACGCTGATAGATGGATTGCTTCGCTGCGCTCGCAATGACGAAAATAAAAACCAACAACACCAGGGGAGAGAAACTCATGGCCGTCAGCACTGCACCCGCCTCCAAGAGCGGGCTCTACGCCGATCCGCGCGAAGACTGGCTGGCGCAGTACACCGAGGCGATCATCGATCCCGCCCGTCCGATCGTCGATCCGCATCACCACCTTTGGGACCGCGGCGGCCTGCGTTACATGATCGAGGAGATGGCGGCCGACATTGCCTCCGGCCACAACATCATCGCCACTGTCTATGTCGATTGCCGCTCGATGTACCGCGCACACGGCCCTGAGGCGTTCCGGCCCGTCGGCGAGGTCGAGTTCGCCAATGGCGTGGCGGCGATGGCCGCAAGCGGCGGCTATGGCAAGGCCGCGATCTGCGCCGGCATCGTCAGCCACGTCAATCTGCTGCTGGGCGACGGCGCGAAGGCGGTGCTGGAGGCGGAGATCGTTGCCGGCAATGGCCGCTTTCGCGGCATCCGGCATTCCTCCGCGTGGGATGCCGATCCCAATGTGGCCGGCATGTATGCGACGCGCCCAAAGGGCCTATTGCTCGACAGCACGTTTCGAAAGGGTTTTGCCTGCCTCGCGCCGCTGGGCCTGAGTTTCGATGCCTGGCTGTTTCATCCGCAGATCGGCGAACTCGCCGACCTCGCCCGCACCTTTCCCGGCACCAAAATCGTGCTCGATCACTGCGGCGGGCCGATCGGCATCGGCAGCTATGCCGGGCGGCGCGAGGAAATCTTTCCGGTGTGGAAAGCCTCGATCCAGGAAATCGCCAAATGCGAAAACGTCGTCGTCAAGCTCGGCGGCCTCGCGATGTGCCTGCTCGGCTACGATTTTCATCTGCGGCCCAAGCCGCCGTCTTCCGAGGAAGCCGCGGCCGCGTGGCGCCCCTACATCGAAACCTGCATCGAGGCTTTCGGGCCCAACCGATGCATGTTCGAGAGCAACTTTCCGCCGGATAAAGGCCAGTGCAGCTATCAGGTGATCTTCAACGCCTTCAAGCGACTGGCCGCGCAGTACAGCGAGGCCGAGAAGACCTCACTGTTCTCGAAGACGGCGACGGAATTTTACAAGCTCAAACTCGATTGACGACGGCCGGCGTGAGAGATCGTCTCACGCCCACTCGCCCTTGCGAAACACCGGGACGCTGCGGCCGTCGGCATGGATGCCGTCGATGTCGGTCTCGGCCGACCCGATCATCCAGTCGATGTGAATCAGGCTCTTGTTGCCGCCCTGCGCCGCGATCTGCGCCGGGGTCAGCTTGTCGCCGCCGACGAAGCATTTCGAGTAGCACTGGCCGAGCGCAATATGCGAGGCGGCGTTCTCGTCGAACAGCGTGTTGAAGAACAACAGCCCACTTTTCGAGATCGGCGAGGAATGCGGCACCAGTGCCACTTCGCCGAGGCGGGCGGCGCCCTCATCGGTGTCGAGCACCTTCTTCAGCACCTCCTCGCCGCGCGAGGCCTTTGCCTCGACGATGCGGCCTTCCTCGAACCGCACCGCGATGTTGTCGATCAGGGTGCCCTGATAGGACAGCGGCTTTGAAGAGACGACATGGCCGCTGACGCGACGGCAATGCGGCGTGGTGAAGACTTCTTCGGTCGGGATATTGGCGTTGCAGGTGATGCCGTTCCTGGCGGTCGAGGCGCCCCCTTCCCATTCGTGGCCGTCGGCAAGACCGATTGTCAGATCGGTGCCCGGGCCGGAATATTTCAGCGCGTGGAAACGCTGGCCGTTCAGCCAGTCGGTCCGCTCGCGCAGGACCGCGTTGTGCCTTTCCCAGGCCGCAACGGCGCCGTCCTGATCGACGCGGGATGCCGCAAAGATCGCGTCCGCCAGTTTTGCTACTGCGACGTCCTCCGGAACATCGGGAAACACCTGTTTGGCCCAGGACGGGCTCGGATAGGCGATGATGTTCCAGTTGGTGTCGAAATTGACGATCTTCTCCAGCGCCGGCTGATAGGCGATCGAATTGGCCTTGCTGGCGCGCGCTACCTTCGCCGGATCCTCGCCCGACAGCAGCATCGGATTGTCACCGACGATGGCCAGCCGCGCGGTGTTGGCGGTGAACGCCTTCGCCATGCCCTCATAAAGCCAGCCGGCGGCGCGATCGAAGCTTTCGTTGTGACCGTAGCGATAGCGCGCCAGCGTGATCTCCTCATCCGACAGGAACGGGGTCACGATTCCAGCGCCGGCCCTGTAGGCATGTTCGGCAATCCGGCGCACCAGCGGCAGCGCGACCGAGGGCGCGGTCAGCAGCAGGTCCTGTCCCGGCTGCAGCCGCAAGCCGACCTTGACGGCGACTTCGGCGAGGCGGTCGAGTTTCACGGGATCGATCGAGGCGGAAACGTTGCGCTGATGTGCGGTCATGATTCTCTTTGGCCAGATGGATATCGCGGCCCCAAAGCTCAGCCCGCCAGAATCAGGCCAAGGCGAGCGAGGCGCCCGAGATCAGCAATAGCACAAGAATCGTTCTTCGAAACCCGACCTCGTTGATGTTCCGGAATGCAACAATGCCGAGCGCAGAACCCGCAAGCAGCGCCGGCAGGCTGACGGCGAGGTCGATCACGAGCCTGGAAGACAGGCTTTGGCGCTCAAGCAATAGCGCCAGCGCTAGCACCTGCATGATGGCGATGAACGGCTGCACCAGCCCGCGCTGGTCGCTCTTCGGCAGGCCCCGCATGTCGCACCAGATGGTCGGAATGGCGCCGGGCATCGCCGTCAAGCCGCCGACCAGGCCGCCGCCGAATCCGATCAGCGCTGTGAGATGGCGGCTGGTTGTTGCGGTACCCCGCGCCAGCGACGGCCGGAACAGCATGTAGCCGGCGTAGAGGGCGACGATGATCCCGAACGCAATCCGCAGAATATGCGTGTCGGCATTCTGCAGCAGATAAATCGCCACCGGGATGCCGAGTGCGCCGCCGACGATCAGGAGCAGGCTGCCTTCCCACTGGATGTTCCGGCGCAGTGCCCATAAATTGGCGGCCTGCACGCCGATGCTGCATGCCATCATCAGCGGTACCGCCTCCATCGGCTGGAAAATGCGCAGCAGGATCGCGCCTGCGACCGCGGAGAATGCGAAGCCGGCAAGGCTCGAGACAAAAGCACCGGCAAACACGGCGACGCTTAATAGAATATTGGTCGCCAGATCCGTCATATGTTTCGCCCCTCACAGGTCGGCTAGTCGAATGGTAGTGACGCCCCCGCCGGTGTTACTTCCGCCGGGCACTTTGCCTCGTCGTCCGGCATAACAACCGACGCATGCGCCTGCGACCGGCCGAGCAGGTCGCCGCCTGCGACGTGGAGGACCAGTATGAGGATGGCGATGATGGAGAGTGCAGTAATGCTGAGCGGGGTTACGTCACGCGAATTCATTCCGGGCGTTCTGGCGCGCCTGGTGGATGGCGTGGACGAGCGTGCTATTTCCGTGGGCATTTAGGCTGCTCTTTTCATTTTGTCGGAATTGCGGCACATGGCTCGCGGGACGAATCTGAGCCTGTCCGGCAATCAGATGACGGTAGCGGCGCAGTACCCGTATCGCGTTGCGGCGCCGCGAGCGGTGAAGCGCTTCGAGCAGGAGCCTGAAGAACCCCTTGCGCTGGGTGCGCGGCCTGGACTCGCCTTCGGAGAAAGTACGCATCGATGACGCCCCGCATGCTGGTGATTCGCGTGGGCAAAATGTCAGCCTGCGCGGAAAAGGCCTGTGAGATAGTTCACAGGACCTTCGTCGCACGAGACAAATGGACGTGAGGAAGCTTGATGAACCCTTGAGACGCGCTTGAGGCGAGAGGCGTCGATGTCATCCTTATACAAGCCGCGGCTTTTGCCGTGGCTCCAACGCGTATCAACTCAGCGCTTCGACACGGCCAACACGCTGGTCCGCAATCTCAAGCGCTGAACCCCGCCGAAATATCCGCCGGGATTCACCAGTTCTCGTGCGAGGTTCGCACGTCGAGTTCGAACGACCAGGCCCGGCGCGGCTGCTTGTGAAGAAAAACGAACCCATCGACGATGCCGTCGATGCTGATCAGTCGATCCTCGCGGCTAGCCGCGTCAGGGAAACGCTTTCTTATCTTTTCGCCGCCGATCGCACCATCGACCACCACGTGGCCGACATGGATGCCGTCGCTTGCGTATTCCTTCGCCATCGCCTGCGCCAACGTGCGAAGCCCAGCCTTGGACGAGTTGAACGCACCGTAGCCCGGCCGTCCCCTGAGCGACGCGCTCGCACCCGTGAACAACAGCGTGCCTGCGCCTTTCGGAACCATGCGGCGGACGGCTTCACGCCCGAACAAGAAGCCGCCAAAGCATACGACGCGCCAGCTCTGCTCGAAATAGCCGGCCTCCATATCGATGATCTTGCCTGGCGTATTGTTGCCTGCATTGTAGATCGCCAGTTCGAGGTCGCTGCCTGCCTGGTCGAACAGCGCGACGATATCGGCTTCGCTGGTCGCGTCCGCAACCACGGAAACTGCACGCCCACCCGCGGCGACGATATCGGCCACGACGGCATTGAGCGCCGCCTCGGTCCGGCCGGCGACCAGAACATTGAGGCCCTCAGCCGCAAAGCGTTTGCATAGCTGCGCGCCAAGGCCTTGATCCGGACCAACACCGATGACGATTGCCGTTCCCATGGAAGCCGCTCCTGCAACGATTGAACACAGCGAGAGCCTTTTTATATGACGATCATCATTACTACAATGCTTTTGGCCGAACCTGGGCACAGCTTCACCCCCAGTTCACGGGGATATGAAGTCGTGCTCGCCTGGCCGTTCAGGACAGGCCTCTCACCGTGAGCACAATGGCGTCGGCGCCCGCTTTTCGATCCACCGATATCTCCTGATATTCGGGAGAATTCTGGAATTCCTGCGCGGCGGCGTCATCCGGGAATTCCATGATCACGACCTTGTCGCGCGGCCATTCGCCTTCCAGCACCACCGGATGCGCGTCCGCAGCCAGCAGCTTGCCCCTGAACTTCTTGAACACGCCCATGAAGCGCGACTGGTAGCGGTCGTAGAGTTCGCGGCGGGTGAATTTCAGTTGGGCGATGATGTAGACGCTCATGATCGTCCCCTGTTCGGTGCATTACTCGGGCTGAATGCCGGCAACGCGCGTATACTCGGTCCAGCGTTCGCGCTCCGCCCGCACTTCGGCTTCACAGGCGGCGAGATCCGTAATGTCCCACGACAGTCCGAACTCGTCCATCCGACTTCGTACCGCGGGCGCGGCCAGGGCTTCGTTGATCAGCCCGTTTAATTGCTCGACGATATCGCGAGGCGTGGCCGATGGGACGGCCATGCCGAGGAAGCCGGTGAGCTCGAAGCCCGGAAAGGTCTCGGCGACGGCCGGCACATCGGGCGTGGCCGGCGCACGCTTCAACCGCGTGATCGCCAGCGGACGAAGCTGGCCATTCTGCAGATATTGATTTGAGGCGGTCGTATCCATGAACAGGCAATTGATTTCACCGCCGATCAAATCCGCCACCGCATTTGCGATCGCGCGATAGGGCACGCCCTGCAGCTCGACCCCGGCGAGCTTGCCGAGATACTCCGGCGGCGTGCGCGAGGAGGCATTGAAGTAGCCGAAGGTGAGTTTGCCGGGCGCGGCCTTGGCGGCAGCGATGAAATCGGCAAGGTCGCGCCATGGCGCCTGCGGCCGCACCATCAGGTAGCTGCCGCTGGAACGAAACACGCCGACGACGGTGAAGTCCGCGGCAGGATCGTACGACAGGCTTCGCACAAGGCTGACATTGGCGGCGTGGGTACTGGTGGTGATCAGCAGCACCGTATGGCCGTCGGGCTCGGCGATCTTCACCGCCATGGTGCCGATGATGCCGTTGGCGCCGGGGCGGTTGTCGATGACGACCGCCTGTTTGGTCTTCTCCTCGATCTGCTTGCCGATCAGGCGCGCCGTGATATCGCCCGACCCGCCCGGCCCGAACGGCACGATGATCTTGATCGGCCGGGACGGATATTGCGCGGCGCTGACACGGGAAGGCATCAACGTCGCTGCAAACAGCGTGAGAACAGAACGGCGGTCGATTACGCCGGCGCCATGTGAGCCCGTGTTTCGCCTGAAGCCGGTATCCATGACGCGCCTCCGTCAGATCGGCGGCAGCGGCGCAAGATGGAGATCCCGCCGGTCAGCCCCGAAACTTCTTCTTTTTCTTCTTGCCGAATGCGGGCTTGGCAGACGCTCCAGTTTCGTGGCGCGGCTTTCCCGCGTGCGCCTGCTCGCCCCGATCCCGTCTTTTGGTATCGTACTGCGGCTTCTTGTCAAACGCCGGCTTGTCGGAGGCCTTTGCGTTTTTGCCGTGCGGCTTCGGTGTCCATTCCTTCTCGCGAACCTGCTCGCGCGGCGCGTCTTTCATCGCCTCAATGCGGATATTGTCTTCCTTGTCGGGACGGCGGATCTTGACGGCAAAGGACTCCGCGGCACGGGCGGAAATCTCGAATTCGGTGGTGGTGTCCATGATGCGGATGGCGCCGATGTCAGACTTGTCGATACCGCCCCGGCGGCAGATCATCGGCAACAGCCAGCGCGCTTCCGCGTTCTTCCGGCTGCCGATGGAGGCGCTGAACCAGACGCTGCCTTCGCCCATGCCGTGACGCACCGATGACTTCCCCTTCTTCGGTCGCGGCGCAGTGCTGCGATCGTCGCCGCGCGGGGAGCGGCCTTCCCTTTCCCGGCCGCGATCCTCGCGGGACCGGCCACTGCCCTGCCCGGGATCGAGAATGTCCTCAGGCGACGGCAGCCGCGCGCGATAAAGCCGCGCCAGCGCGGCGGCGATGTCCTCCGCCGACCGCTCGGCGAGCAAGGCCTGCGCCAGCGCCAGATCCTCAGGCGTCGTTTCCTCCGAAAACAGCGCATCTTTCAGCATGCGCTCCTGATCGAGTTTGCGAATTTCATCCGGCTGGGGCGCCGTGCCCCAGACCGTGTCGATGCCGGCCAGATTCAGCAGCACCTCGGCGCGCCGCCGGCGCGCGGGCGGCACCAAAATGATGCTGACGCCCTTGCGGCCCGCGCGGCCGGTACGGCCCGAGCGATGCTGCATGACTTCCGGATCGTTCGGAATATCGGCGTGAATGACGAGGTCGAGATTCGGCAGATCGATACCGCGCGCAGCAACGTCGGTCGCCACACAGACGCGGGCGCGGCCATCCCGCAACGCCTGCAGCGCCTGGGTTCGCTCGTTCTGGGTCAGTTCGCCTGACAGCGCGACCACGGAGAAGCCACGCTCCAGCAGCGTCGCCTGCAGATGCCGGACGGCTTCGCGCGTATTGCAAAACACCAGCGCGCTCGGCGATTCGTAGAACCGCAGAATATTGACGACCGCGTGTTCGACATCGCCGGCCGCGATCCGGATCGCGCGATACTCGATGTCGGCATGACCGCCCTCGTCGCCTGCAACTTCGACACGAAAGGCCTGCTGCTGATATTCCTTCGCCAGCGCGATGATGCCGCGCGGCAAGGTCGCCGAGAACAGCAGCGTGCGGCGTTCTCCCGGCGTGGCCTCAAGGATGAATTCCATGTCCTCGCGAAAACCGAGATCGAGCATCTCGTCAGCTTCGTCGAGCACGATCGCCTTCAGCTCCGAAACATCGAGCCGGCCGCGCCGCAAATGGTCGCAGAGCCGTCCGGGCGTACCGACCACGATGTGGGCGCCCGCGGCGAGTTCGCGCTGCTCACGTCGCGGATCCATACCGCCGACGCAGGAAACCACGCGCGCGTCGGCATATTGATAGAGCCATGCGAGTTCGCGATGCACCTGAAGCGCCAGTTCGCGCGTCGGCGCGACGATCAGCGCCAGGGGGGCTGCGGCCCGCTCGAACCGCTCGGCGCCGTCCAGCAGGTTATTCGCAAGCGCCAGGCCATAGGCGACCGTTTTGCCCGAGCCGGTCTGCGCCGAAACCAGCAGGTCGCGGCCGGCGGCATCGTCCGCGAGCACCGCGGTCTGGACCTGTGTTAGGCGATCGAAGTTGCGCTCCGCCAAAGCTCGGGCGAGCGGCGGGTGGGTGGGCAATAATGTCACGAGATGTCAGACCTCAGGTTGGCTCTATCAGCCGGAAATGTTGAATACCGCCTCGAACCGAAATGGCTCGAGGCTTGCGCGTTTCACAAAGCGCAGCCGTGCGGCCTGACCGATTTCACTGAGGTTGCGGGTGCTTTAGGCGAAAACCAGCCAATACGCCATCCATTCTTTGCAGGCCAGCCGATCACTTCTGCGACGGTTAACCTCTCACGGGACATGGAGCGACGCTGGGAATCAGGGAATGATCGGCTACACTGCGGTTTTGAGGCGTTTTACGCATATTTTCACATCAGCCGTCGTTCAGGGGGGCCGTACACCGTGACCGCGTTCAAAACCATTCGCGCCCGGGCCGAGAAGCGCAAGGGCGGCCCCAAGGCGCTCGCTAGGCTGCTGCCGGCCAAGCCCGACCCGAAGGCGCTCGCCAGGCTCGGTGATGACCGGATTCTCGCCGAAATGACCAAGCGGGTGTTTTGCGCAGGCTTTGCCTGGAGCGTGATCGAGAACAAATGGCCGGGTTTTGAGAAGGCGTTTCTCGGCTTCAAGCCGGGGCCGCTGTCACTGAAGCCGGACGAGTTCTGGGACGATCTGATGAAGGACACAGGCATCGTCCGCAACGGCGCCAAGATCATGTCGGTGCGCGCCAATGCAAGCTTCGTGAGGGACATCGCCAAGGAGCATGGCAGCTTCGGCAAGTTCCTCGCGAATTGGCCCTCATCCGACGAGACGGGACTGCTGGAACTGCTGGCCAAGCGCGGCAGCCGGCTCGGCGGCAATACCGGGCAGATGATGCTGCGCTTCCTTGGCTGGGACGGTTTTGTCACGTCAAGGGACGTCGTGCTGTGCCTGCGCGACGCCGGGCTCGACATCGCGGAGACGGTGACGTCGAAGCGCGACCTCGCCAAGGTGCAGGCGCAGTTCAATGCATGGGCCGAGGAAAGCGGCTTGCCCTACGTTCAGATTTCGCGAATCTGCGCGATGTCGATCGGCGAGAATTACGCGGCGGAGAAGCTGGCGAGCATGGTGGGCGCGGATGATTGATGCCGGATGATGGGTATCGCTTCCGCCTTCGCTCTTAGAGCTATGGCGCGACAAGTCGCTCCACCCATCCTACGGGAATTCGTCACTCGCCATCAGATCACGAAGAAGCCGTGGCTGGCGTCGCGACGGAGCTGTTCGACGAGGCCGTATTCCCAGTCGAGATAGGCCTGCATCGCGCTTTCCTTGACGTCAGTGCCCTCATAGGGACGGCGATAGCGGTGTGATGGATCGGGCTTTGGAATCACAAGCGGCGGGCCGATCTCGAGCTTGCCGTCGTAGCCGCCTTCGAGCACCAACACTTCCCATCCCATCTGCGCGAGCCAGGACGCGGTCATGTCGGCGCGGACACGCAAATTGTCTGATAGCACGATGCGCGCGCCACGCACCGGAGCCGCCATGTCGATCTCTTGCACCAGTTGCCCACCGGGATAATGACGGAAGCCCGCGAGATGACCGGCGGTGTACTCCTCTTCAGAGCGTACATCGAAGCGATAGAGCGTGCGATCGGCCTGTGCCTGCAGCGCCGCCATTTCCGCAAGCCCGATGTGGCGCACGCCGGCGCGATAGGCAACATCGCGCGCATTGGCTTCGCCGGCGGCGATGGCACCGATCTCGCCGCGCTCGCTGGAGCCGTGGTCGAGATTCTGTTTGGCCAGCGTCCAGCCGATGGTGCCGTTGCGTAGCGCCCGCACCTTGTTGGTGACGCCGGCATTGATCAGCGACTGGGTGCCGATGATCGAGCGGGTGCGGCCGGCGCAATTGACGATGATGGTGGTCTCGGAATCCGGCGCGGCGCGGCCCGCGCGCAGCACCAGTTCGGCGCCCGGTACGCTGATCGATCCCGGGATGTTCATGGTCGCGTATTCGTCGAACCGGCGGACATCGAGGATTTGAATGTTGGCGCCACCGGCAATGAGGGCGCTGACTTCCTCGGCGGCCAGCGAAGGCGTGTGGCGGCGATGCTCCACCAGTTCGCCAAAAGCCTTGGCATAGGAATTGACGTCCTGGAACAGCTCAAAGCCGGCCTGTTTCCAACCCTGCAGCCGACCGTCGAGCTGGCGGATGTTGCTGTAGCCCAGGGCTTTCAGGCGATCCGCCGCTACGCCGACGAGGCCTTCGCCGTCATCATAGAGGACGACCGGCACATCCTTGCGCGACAGCCGCACTTCGGCTTCCAGCGCGATCCGGTCGGCCGCCATATTGGCGGCAAACAGCGGATGGCCGGTGGCGAACGCGGCCTCGTGCCTGACATCGAGCAGCGCGATTTCCTTGCGCAGCAACAGCGCGGTGCGGACTTCGGACGGAGTGATGGACGGCAAGGTCATGTATCGGGAATTCCAAGTGTGGATGGTATCTCCTTGACTAGCAGCATCGCGCGCGGCTCGTCACGCCCGGCGACGCCATTAACTCTCATGTCATGGGAGCATTGATCTAATTGCACGGGCTTGCCCGAAACCGCATATGATGCTGCCGAATGAGTATTTAGGCATCCGATGGACCTCAAACAATTGCGGACCTTCCGCGCCGTGGCCGAGCTGGGCAGCCTCAGCAAGGCGGCGGACCGGCTGCGCGCCGCCCAGCCGGCGCTGAGCCGGCACATCAAGCTGCTCGAGCATGAGCTTCGCGTCGAACTGTTCGTTCGCAACGGCCGCGGCATGCTGCTGACCAGCGCCGGGCGGATGCTACTCGACCGCACCACCGGCCTGATCCGCCAGATCGAGCAGGTCAGCGACGACCTCAAATCGGCGAACGGCAATCCGTCGGGCCGCGTCATCCTCGGGCTGGTGCCGACGGTGAGCGCGGTGCTGTCCGGACGGTTCGCCCGCCGTGTCATCAACGAATTTCCCGACGTCTCGCTGCGCATCGTGGAGAGCTATGGCGGGCATCTGGTCGAGTGGCTGCACCGCGGCGAAATGGATCTCGCGATCATCTACGGCCCCGCGGTCGATCTGCATCTTCAGGTCCAGTCCATCGGCCGCGAGGATATCGTCGCCGTCGGGCCGCCAGGCTCGGGCCTGAGCAAGCGGAAACAGGTCGACCTGAAATGGCTGGTGAAGCAGAGGCTGATCCTGCCGAGCATCTCACATGGCTTGCGGGCGCTGCTGGAGAAGGCGCTGGCGCGCGAAAAATTGAAGCTCGACGCCATGATCGAGGTCGATTCCTATCGCGCGCAGATCAGCCTGATGGAGGAAGGGCTCGGCTACACGCTGCTGCCGCCGTCTGCCATCCGCACGGAAGTGGCGGCGAAGCGGCTGGAGATGGCGGCCGTCAGCCCGTCGGTGTCGCGCGAACTGATTCTCGCATCGCCGATCGCCCATCCGCCGTCGATCGCAACGACGACGATCGCCACCCTCGTCATATCGGAGATTCAGCAGCTCTCGAAGGAAGGCCTCTGGAAGATCAACATGACGGCCTGAAGCGTTCTGCCAGACACAAGGTCATTGCACCGTCGCGCCTGATATCTCCACCAACCGGCGCCATTTGACGAGTTCGCTTTCGATGAAGGCCTTGAACTCCGCGGGCGTGTTACCGACGGGCTCGCTGCCCTGCTCGGCGAGTTTCGCTTTCACCTCCGGCGACCGCAGCGCCTCAATAGTGGCGCGGTTGATCCGGTCGATGATGTCGGGCGGCGTCTTCGCCGGCGCGAGCAGCCCGTTCCACAGCGCGACTTCGTAACCCGGCAACGATTCAAGGATCGTGGGAACATCGGGCAGCAGCGGCGATCGCTTTGCCGTGGTGATACCGAGCGCCTTGAGCTTTTCCGCGCGCACCTGCTGAATCACCTCGACCAGCGGCGCGAAGATGACCTGCACTTGTCCGCCCAGGAGATCGGTGACCGCCGGCGCGCCGCCGCGATAGGCAACATGCGTCATCCGCACGCCGGCGAGAGAATTGAACAGTTCGCCCGACAGATGCTGCGAGGTGCCGTTGCCCGCCGATGCAAAATTCAGCTTGTCCGGATTGGCCTTCAGGTAGGCGATGAAATCGGCAACATTGTTCGCCGGCACCGAAGGATTGACGACCAGCAGATTCGGGATGAAGGCCGTTACTGTGATCGGCGCAAAATCCTTCTGCACGTCGAACGGCAACGTCTTGTACAGGTTCGGATTGGCGGCGAACGTGCTGCTGGTCGCCATCAACAGCGTGTAACCGTCGGGATCGGCCTTTGCGACGGCATCCGCGCCGATATTGCCGCCGGCCCCGCCGCGGTTCTCGACCACCACCGGCTGGCCGAGGCGATCGGAGAGCGCCTGCGCAATGATCCGGGCGGTGACATCGGTGCTTCCGCCTGCGGCGAAGCCGACGATCAACCGGATCGGCTTTGCCGGCCAGGCGGTCTGCGCATGCGCCTGACCCAACAACATCAACGCCAGCGCAAGCGCTAGCGAAATCGAACGCCGCATCGTCAGTCCTCCCTTTGCGCCGGGCGTCTTACGCGCCTCGGCGAGCCACGGCACCTGGAGCCCGGTTCCGATTAAATTGGAACGAGGCTCCAGATTCTTATTCTAACGCGTTTTCTTGCGGCGAACCGATCTCCACTTCGCTGGAAAATCCTTTGGTAAGTGCCTCAATTAAACAGCGCCTCGTCACCCAGCACCGATTGCCGGAAGCGCGTCGTCAGGATGACGCCATCCGCCGGCGGCATCACGAACGGCAGCGCCTCGGGATTGATCTTAATCTGTGCGAAGGCCGTCCCCCTACCCTCATGCGCGAGGTCGCGCAGTTCGGTGACTTCGGCCATCGTGCGGACGATGCGCGAGGTGCGGATGCCGCAGGCGGTGGCGACGGCGGCTAGGTCAACACCGAAAGCAGTCGGGGTCTTCTGCATGCCGGTCTCGCCAAAGCGCTCGTTGTCCAGCACTGCGATGGTCAGGTTCTTCGGCGCTTCCACCGCGATCGTGGCGAGCGAGCCGACATTCATCAGCATCTCGCCGTCGCCGGTGATCACGAGCACCTTGCGCTTGGGCTGTGCCAGCGCCAGCCCGAGCCCGATCATGGAAGCGCCGCCCATCGCGCCCCAAAGCGGAAAGTTGTTGGGATGATCGCCCGCAGCCGAAACATCCCAGTTCGGCGCGCCGAGGCCGGCGATGACGAGGAGATCGGCACGGTCGCGCACGAGTTCGTTGACGACATCGCGACGATGCAGCAGTGCGTTCGGATTGGTCATTTGCGGGCAAGCTCCTTGAAGTTCTTGGCGCCGAGCACGCGCTGTCCGAGCAGGACCGCCACCGGCTTCCATGTGTTGAAGGCAAGATGCGCCGCGCCCTGCACGGTGGAGGCGACGAGATCCGGCTCGTCCACCTTGCTCACGATCACACCCATGGCCTCCAGCGAGGGCCGCGTGCCCTGCCCCATCGGGATCTGCCATGGATTGAACTCGCCCCAATCGCCGCGCATGGTGACGATCATCAATAGCGGCATATGGCAGATGACGGGCAGCGACAGCATATTGATGCAGTTGCCGACGCCACTCGACTGCAGCAGCAGAACACCGCGCTCGCCGCCGAGCCACGCGCCCGCCAGCATCGCCACGCCCTCTTCCTCTGTCGTGAGCGTCACGACACGGGTTTCGGGATCGGCCTCGAACGAGCGGATCAGGCGGCTATGGCCGGCGTCCGGCACCATCGCGACCTGGCGAATGCCGGCGTCCTTCAGCACGCGATAGATCTCGTCCGGCCACGTCGGCAAGGCCGGCGCCGCCTCACCACGTGATTTTGCTGCTTCCGCCATCGGTCTCAATTTCCTCTGCGATTCCAAGTTTGATTGGGGCAAACCATAGGTCGCCGCCGCGGCTAAAGGAATTTGAATGTGAGCATGGCTTGTATCGCGAAATTGAAAGGCTGGGTGGGTGGGGTGAGGCCTGCGGTGCCGTAGCCGTAGGATGGGTGGAGCGCAGCGATACCCATCAGCGCCGGTGCGTATAGTGATGGGTATCGCTACGCTCCACCCATCCTACAAAAGGCTCTGGCACGGCTATCTCCACGTCATTGCGAGCGCCGCGAAGCAATCCATCTACCCATGCACTAGGCCGACAATGGATTGCTTCGCGACGCTCGCAAATGACGGCCGGGACCCCCCTCGAGGGGGCGCGCCCTGCAATGACGGGATTACTTCGGCTTCGAATCCGGCGGGCAGTCCGGGCTGACCTTCAGCGGCTTGCCACCGCTCTGCACCGTCGGCGCTGCGGAATTCGAACCGCCGGCTTCGGGCAGTATCGCGCTCTTTTCGACGGACATCGAGTTCGCGGTCTTCTCCTCGCCGCTTCCCGTTGTCGCCGCCGGCGACGTCGTACACGCCGTCTCTGGCTTGGCGTCCGATGTCCCGGTAGATTGGGCGGCTGCGGCGCTCGCGCTCAACAGCCCAACGACAATCGCTGCCGCGACGCGCGTCATGGTGATCTCCAATCGTTGAAATGGCTTGCCCGGACAAACGTCCTGCCGCAGCGATGGTTCCGGAACGGCCATTGCGACATTGCGATAACCGGCGGTCAGGCCGTATGTTGAGGCCATGGCAAGCGACCGATCGGCGCAAGATTTGCCTTGTCCAGCCGGTCGTCAAGGGAGCCTTCATGACCATCGACCTGACCCGCCGCACGCTGCTCCACCTCGCCGGCGCCTCCTCGCTATCCGCTGCAGCGCTCGCAGCAGCGCAGGCCGAGGGCACGGCGGGCGGCGGTGGTCCGACCTTCGCCAACCGAACGCCGATGCGGATCGGCATGGTGAACTTGCGGGTGCGAGACCTCGACAAGGTCGCCGATTACTATCGCGACGCGATTGGCCTCACCGTGATGGCGCGCTCGATGATGGGCGCGCTGCTTGGCGCGGGCGGCGTGGCGCTGCTCCATCTGCAACGGCGCGAGAGTGCGGCGCGAGAGGCGCGCAACGCGGCGGGCCTCTATCACACCGCGTTCCTGATGCCGACGCGCAAGGACCTCGCGCGCTGGCTGGTGCACGCCGCCGCCAACAAGATCCCGCTGTCCGGCTTTGCCGATCACCTCGTCAGCGAATCCATCTATCTGGACGATCCCGAAGGTAACGGCATCGAGGTCTACGCCGATCGCGCGCCCGAAACCTGGAAATGGGAAGCCGGCTCGGTCGCGATGGCTACCGACCAGCTCGACATCGACGGCCTGCTGGCGCTGACGGATACGCACACGACCAACTATGCCAGGGCTCCCGATGATCTGCGCATCGGCCACATGCACCTGCGCGTCGGCGACCTCGAACAGGCCGACCGCTTCTATGGCGGCGCCGTCGGTTTCGACCCGACCCGCAAGCGCAGCGGCGCCGCGTTCCTTTCCTCGGGGCGCTATCACCATCACCTCGCAATCAACGTCTGGCAGAGCGCCGGCGCCGGCCCGCGCGACGACACGGCCACCGGGCTTGTATGGTTTTCACTGGAGATCGCGGCGGAGGAGATTCTGCAGGCCCAAACGCTGCGCCTGCGGCAGGCGGGCGCACCGGCCGCAGCGATCGAGAACGGCATCGAGACATCAGACCCCTGGGGCACCAAGGTGCGGCTCATCAAGGTCTGATGCTGTCCGCGGCCGTCGGCTAGCCTGCCCAGCGGGCCCGGGTAGGCCTTGCGCGCGCGAGGCGGAAAATGAGGTCCGCCTCGCGAAGGGGCGGCGCACGCTATTTCTTCTTGCCGGAGCCCAAGGTCGGCTGCCAGCCGCCGGCCTTCTGGCTCGGCGCTGCCGCAATCACCTTGATCTTCTCCTTCTTGGGTTTCTTGGTCTCCCGATTATTTCTTTGCTCGCCTTTGGCCATGTCGCTCTCCCTTAAGTTGATGGTGACACCGAAGCTAACGCCAACTCGTCGATTAGAGGCGAGGCGCGTCCAGATCATATCGGATTTTCAACGTCCTGATCAGATCGAGCGTGCGGATGCGATAGAAATTGTCGGCCTCCGACATTGGCCGGCTGATGCTCGCGCTCCATCCGTAAGCATCGTCGAAAACAAACATCGTCATTCCGGAAGGCCAGGGACCATGGAGGGTCCTCGCCTGCTCGACAATCATGTCCTGGAGTTCAGCGGCGGTCTTGAAGGGTCGAGCGCTCATGGCTTGCCTCCCGGACCCATCGAGGGCGCTCCGCTATCCTTCAAGTTGCAGGAATGCCACCGCCGGCACCCGTAAAGGAGGAAACTGCGGGACGATCCGGTCCGCCAAGCAAAATTGGGACAACAGAAGTTCCGTCCGTCGCGGCGGGAGTGTTCCTGACCCTCAGTCACCGCTAGACGCCACGGGAAACGCGGTGATGATCGACCCTAGGCTCGCATGGGGGGAATAGCGAGTGCTAAAACGCCTCGGAGACAGTCGCGAGCCCCCTTTTGGCGGCACTGCTCGAGCTTGACCTATCCCAACCTCCATCGCGACTATGGAAGGATCGCTGATGCAATCCCGTCGTTTCCAACGCGAAGCAGATAAAAATGCTCGATCCAAAAGCCGGCCCATCTGCGGAAAGTTGCCCGGCCTGTCTCAATCGAACCCCGATGGCAGCTCCCCGTGACGGAAGATGACCGTCGGCTCGTCATCATAGTCGCCCATCTCGGAATCGCCGGTGGATGAAAAGGCAACGACCCCGAGCTTGCTCAGGGCCAGCCGCTCCGCGGTGCGAAGCGCGCCCGTTGCCGTTTTGCAGGCAATCGGAACGTCGGCTTTCAGGTTTCCTCCCCGGCCAGCGTTGAAGGCCTGAACGAAGTAGCTTGTTTCGCGAGCCATGGCGCTCTCCGTCGAGGATACAAGCCGCACCGCGCGATTTCGGATTCAGGACATCGATCGCATCAATGCGGAAATCTGGATTGTTGCAAAGTTGGAATACGTATCCGACACGGCGTAGGGCAAAATGAGCTGATCATTGTGCGCCATCGCCCCGCAGGTATAGACCACATTGGGAACGTAGCCTTCGCGCTCGGATGGTTCGGGTCGCAACAACGGTTCGCTCGAACGCGCCAGCACCCTGGAGGGATCGCGTTTGTCGAGCAGTGCTGCGCCGATCGAATATTTTCGAACCGGCCCGACACCGTGCGTCAGCATCAGCCAGCCTTCCTCGAGCTCGACTGGTGATCCACAGTTACCGATCTGCACGAACTCCCAAGGAAATTGCGGCTTCAGGATCGCCTGGCCGCCTTCCCATCTGTAGAGGTCGTCCGAATAGACCAGATAGAGATTCTCGTTGTCCTGTCGCGCGATCATGGCGTACTTGCCGTCGATCTTGCGTGGGAACAGCGCCATGCCCTTGTTGCGCGCGGCTGCGCCTTGCAGCGGCGTCATCCGAAACGAGAGGAAGTCAGAGGTCTCGATCAGCTCCGACCGGATCGCGGTACCCCTGTAGGCGGTATAGGTTGCGTAATAGGTCGTCCGGCCGCCATCACTGAATTGGACGAAGCGCGCGTCTTCGATGCCGTTCGATTGCAATTCCGTCACCGGAAAGATCACGCGTTCGCTGATGTCCGGCGCCGGCTCGAACGCGAATTCGACTTCGTCGCCGACCGGCCCGGCCGTTCGATGCGTGATGCGGGGACTGGTGGCGAGCCGGGCCGTTGGATCGACCCTGATGCTGCCGTCTGCCGCGATGGCGCCGGAACGAAACGTCAGTGACGACACGTGCCCTTCGCCGACGGCGCGCAGGCTCAGAATGAATCGCAGGCTGCCCTCTGCAATTCCCGACTGGTCGGGGTGCGGCACGATGCTTGGATTGAACAGCGCCGAAGCTTCAAAGGAGTATTCGTTTAAGAAGTAGGCGCCGATCAACTGGCGCTGCACTTCTGAGAACGTACAGTGCGCCAGCAACGCCTCTTCCATTTCATCGGCCCGGCGCTCAAACGTCTTCAGCAGGTTGCGGTGTCGGCCCTGGAAATTCTCCAGCACGTCGGCCAGCTGGCTGGCCGCCGACTGTGGATCGAGATTGAGAACGCGCTCGACAATATGGTTGGCGCGGGTCTTGTCGGTCGGGTTGAGATCGCGCGGTTCGGTCGTAGGTTTGAACGGACGCACGATTACCCGCGCAGGATCGGGCCGCAGATAGAGCGCCCGCCGATTAACAAAAGTGGCTTGCAACAATGTGTCCTCTGTTCGCGTTTGTGTAAGCTGGACGCTTCACTCAAGCGCCGATGGCGCGAAGCCCGACCGGGTTGGTCAAATTGATATTGGCGCGCGCCAGCTGGCGCATCTCAGCCAGCGCCAGCAGGTAGGACACCACCAACTCACCGCCGCGATTTTCATTAGCACGGTCGGGATGCAGTCCATCGCGGCAACTGCCGGTCTCGGAATCGACCAGCGGAACCGACAGGTCGTTGCCGCCGAAGAACCATAAGAAAACCCCGGCCGCGATGGCCTTCCATTCCGCATCGCCGTCCGCGCGCCACGCGGTCAGGCACGCCGCAATCGTGGCGGTGGCTTCCACCGGCTGCTGATCGAACGCCCCGGGAGGTTTTCGGAGCTCGCCGAAGCTCGTCGTGCCCACCGGGCGGAAATGCCCGGTCGACGTCGTTTGCAGCGTCATCAACCAGCGCAAGGTTCTCAAACCGGCATCGACATAGGCGGGCGTTTGCGTTGCGAGGCCGGTCGCGATCAGGGCCTGCGGCAGGCGCGCATTGTCATATGCGAGGCCTTCCTCGAACCACACCCAGTCCGGTGACTCGACCAAAGCGAGGGCGGACATCAGCGTATCGGCAAGGGAATGCCTGATCTCACGGGCGCGCTGATCCCCCGGAACTGCGGCGCAATAGGCATCCAGACCGAGCAGCGTGAAGGCCATAGCGCGAGGCGAGCGAAAGGCCGCGGCGGTCGACAGGGCTTCCGCAAACAAGGCCGACGCCCACCGACGCCGTGACGGGCTGGCATCCTTCCGCGCGCATTCACCCAGGGCCCACAGGGTTCGCCCGTGACTGTCCTCGGAGCCCTTGTCTTCGAGCCAGGTCCGATTGAAGCCCATAAAGTTGCGAAAGCGCCTGGTATCGGAATTCCAGGCGTGCTGCACAAAGGCAGCAAAGCGGGCCGTCTGGATTTCCGGGAGCGGATGCTCGCCCGGTCCATTGAGCGCGCAAGCCAACAGCAACGCGCGGGCGTTGTCGTCCACGCAGTAGCCATGCGCGCGATCAGGCACCGAATGCACGGCGTGCTGGAACAGGCCAGTGTCGTCACACATCGACAGGAAATAGCCTAGTTGCATGTCAGGCACCGCGGGACTGTGCGGCGCAATCGCGCCGGGCCCGGCACGCGCAATCACCTTCAACCGATGGCCCTGCCGCGCATTTTCGAAGGCCGTCATGTAACGCTCGGCTGTGCGCTCCCATGTCATCGATCGGCTGGCTGCGTAGGCGCGCTCGCGCATCGCCTGCCGGCGAGGGCCGTCGGTAAGCAGGCGCGCTATTTCGTTGCCGATCTCCATCGCATCGCCAAAGGAAACCAGAACGCCGCGGCCGTCGGCCAGCAGTTCGCGCGCATGCCAGTAAGGCGTCGAGACCACCGCCTTGCCGAGGCCGAAGCTGTAGGCCAGCGTGCCCGACGTCATCTGCGCCTCGTTGAGATAGGGTGTGACATAGACGTCGCACATTGAGATGAATTCGAGCAGCGTGGTCTGATCCACGAACTGGTCGAGGAATACGACGTGATCCTCGACACCGAGTTTGCGCACGCGCGCCATCAGGCTGCCGCGATAGGCTTCGCCCTGGTCGCGAACAAGATTGGGGTGCGTCGCACCGAGCACCACATAGACCGCGTCCGGCCGCCTTTGCAGGATCGACGGCATGGCGTCGATCATGACCTCGATACCCTTGCTGGGTGAGAGCAAGCCGAACGTCAGAATGACCGACCGGTTGCTGAATCCGAGCTTGGCCTTTGCCTCGTCCGGTGCGACGAACGGAAAGTCGGGGATGCCGTGCGCTATCACCTCGATCTTGTCGTCCGGCACGCGATAGACGTCGCGCAGCAGTTCACGGCCCTTGTTAGCCATCACGACGACCTTCGAGGACATCTCGACGATGCGCTCCATCACCGCGCGCTGAGCCGCCGTCGGCGCGGCCAGTACCGTGTGCAGCGTCGTGACGACCGGCATGGTCAGGCGCGACAGCAGTTCCAGGATGTAGGCCCCGGCTTCGCCGCCGAAAATTCCGAATTCGTGTTGCAGACAGACGATGTCGAACCGGCCGGCGTTGAGAAACGCCGCGGCGTCGACATACTCCTCGATGCTGTCATCCTTGATCTGCAATGCGACCGACGCAGGATAGTCATAGGTTTGGTCGTGGTCGGTCATTGCCACGATGCAGGTTTGCAGGTTTGGCTCCGAATTGGAGACCGCGCGTTGCAGGTCGGTCGAAAATGTTGCGATACCGCAGCGGCGGGGCAACGAATTGCCGATCACCGCGATCTTGCGGAGCGGCGTCATATGTGCGCCTCGGCCAGGCTAGTGAGTTTCGCCAGTTCGGCAGCAACGGGCTGAACGGGTCTGGTTGATTGCCCGGAAAGCCTGTGCAAAAGGGAGCCGATCGGACCGGTCGCGGGATACGCGACCAGGGCGCTCAGCCCGTTGGCACCGACTTCGATGCTGGCGCGACCGCCACCGACGAAGACCGCCTGCCCGAGGGATAGCGCGGCCAATCCGATCGCCGCATGGCCATCGAGCGCGAGAACCCAGGTTTCCGAATCTGCGAGCAGCGCCCAGCTTGAACCCGCGGGCAGATCGAGCCGCTCGAGCACGAAATGCTGGCTCGCGACCAGAACCGTCCGCTCAAGAGTGAGGCTGACAGGATCACGTGGCGGCCGAAGCGGCCAGGCGTTTGCAACTGCCACGCCATTGTCGATGTGCAGTTCACGCTGCCTGCCGTAATCGAACAGGCGAAATGTCGTGTCGCTGCGCTGCTAAATCTCGGCGAGCACGATGCCCGCGCCGAGAGCGTGGATCGTGCCGGCCGGAATGAAGATGACATCGCCTTTCGCAACCGGCCGCCATTGAACCAGATCGACGATCGAGCCATTCGTGATCGCCGCGTGCAATTCCTGTGGTGTGATCCGTCGGTTCAGACCGACGCCGATCTGCGCTTCCGGCTCCGCCGAGATGATGTACCACGCTTCGCTCTTGCCGTTCGGCATCCCCATCGCGCGCGCAAACGTGTCGTCCGGATGGACCTGGATCGACAATGGCGCGCTGGTGAACAGCAATTTGAGAAGCAAGGCAGGAGTCGGCGCATTGCTGTCTGCGCGCTCGAACCAGAGCTCTCCCACCGCGTCCCCGCTGCCGTCGATGCTGCTCCATGGCTGAAGATCGCTGACGCCCCAGGGCTTGTGCATGGCCCGCACGGACGCGTGTTCGATGGACATAGCGTCTCCTGACCCGTAACGCGCACGCCGAAGCGACATGCCGTTGGTCGATATCGTCTGCAGGATTGTGTGGCTAAGCGTTGCGTCTGCCGGACCGCCTTGTTGCGAAACCGGGTACGCTGTTGTTCATATGGATACTGCCGTACCCAATAGCAACCATCACATCACTATCGCGATCGGTTCAGGTGCGGCACGAACGCTGACCGTTGCCTTCGCTTTTGGGGATTCCCCTCGACATCATGACGAAAAGAGCGTCTGCTGCACGGATCACCGCCCCTCAATCTGCGAGAGTGGCTGGTACCTCCAATACTAGTGCCGGGCGCTCTTGGTCTCCTGGTCGCTGTGACAATCATTTTCCAGCGGCAACTCCGGAGTGACGGAGACGCGGATCACGACGCGCCAGCCGTGGTTTTTGCACCCAGCTTCCACGCAGATCCAATAATCGCGGTGAACGCGAAGGGAATGACCATGAAAAAACCCCTGCTTTCCATCGAAGAGCCGGAGCCGAAGAAGAAGGCGGTGCGGGCCGACAGGCCTCCGACCGAAGGGTTCGCGACGATCGTCGACGGCCATTTCAAGTCGGAGTTTGACACGGCCGAGGCTGCCGAAGTCTCCGGCCGAAAGCTGAAGACCGCTTACCCGATGCTCCAGGTCCAGGTTTACGATGCCGCCATGAAGGTGCGCACCTTGTTGAGCTAGCCGGCTGTCCCGCCTTATCGTCCGTGCGAAGCAAGGCCCCTGCCGGCCGGCTCCTCCATCTCAGCAACCGCGGCAGATATTCTTCAGTTTGGCGTTAGTCTTCGCATCCTCTGCGATGAAGGGGTCCTTGTAGGCGGCTCGCGTCGGGTCTTTTTCAGGGACTGCGGACTTTTCCATTCTCGGAGGGTACGTGGCGTCGTAGCACGACAGGCGCACATTGGCGTTTTCGATCCCGCGACACTCCGGCGCTGCGGCAAGAGCACCCGACGCATATGCGCAGAGTGCCAGCACGGCGAGAGTCGTTTTCATCAAAGTTCCTTCCCGATTGGTCGCAGTCTCAAATCAAGCAGGTCCGCGCGAGACGATTCCGTCGTCACGCAATCTCGTCAGTCCAGACCTTGAAGCCGGCCAACGTGTTGGGCCCGAAGGTCTGGGTGATCGGCACATCGGAGGCGTCACGCCCCTGCGCGATCAGCACGCGGCCAATCCTCGGCACGTTGTTGCGCGGATCGAAGGTGCGCCAGTGCCCGCCGATATAGGCTTCGAACCAGCCGGCGAAATCGCCCACGGCCCAGGGTTTCGGCGTGCCGATGTCGCTAAGATAGCCCGTGCAATAGCGCGCGGGAATGTTCATGCAGCGGCAGAACGCAATGGCAAGATGGGCATAGTCGCGACAGACGCCCTTGCCTTCTGCATAAGCCTCCCACGCCGTCTTGCTGGCGCGCGCGTGCTCATATCCGAACGCGATGTGACGGTGCACGAAATCGCAGATCGCCTGCACCCGCGCCCAGCCCGGCGGCGTCTTCTCGAACAATTGCCAGGCGATGTCCGAAAGCCGGTCGGTCTCGCAATAGCGGCTGCCGAGCAGATAGACCAGGGTGTCCGCGGGAAGATCCTCGACCGCATGCTGAACCGCCGAAGCAAACACTGGATCGGGCAGGCCGCTGTCGCGCACCACGCCATCGCCGGCAAGGCGGACGCGGCCAGCGGGCGCGACCATGCGGCTGCACCAATTGCCGAACATGTCGCGATAGGGTGTGATCTCGACGGCCGGGTCGGTGGTCAGGAAGTCCGGCACGATGACATCGGATGCGCGGGTGAAGTGTGTGCCCAGCACCATGATCATGGGTGTCGGCTGCGGAAAATCGTAGAGCATTTCGAATCCGACACGAAGCTTCACTCGAAACGCCTTTCCAACTGCTAAGTGCTCGAAGTGGCTACGAAACCGGCTAATACAAGGCATCGGCGGGCTTATTCGACCAAATACGGCTCTTTGCGGAGAAAACGATAGCTAATTGCCGCGAAAGCGCGCACCGTGCGCCGATGTCCGAACAACCTCAGAACTTCGCGCGCAGACCAGCCGGACTGCCGGTATGAGCACGCGCACCCGACGGGAAACGGTTCATTTCAGGCATCCCTTCCGCATCAAGGGCATCGACCGGCAACTCGCACCGGGAGCTTACGAAATCATCGCCGACGAGGAAATGATCGAAGGCCTTTCGTTTCCCTGCTTCCGGCGGGTCGCTACCATGATCATGGTGCCCGGTGCGCCGCCGCAACGTTCCGCGATGGAGATGATCTCGATCAGTTCGACCGATCTGTCCGACGCGCAACGCGTCGACGCGAGCGCGCCGCGTGACTGATATCCCGATCGAGCTCGACAAGCATCGCGGCATGGCGGCGCAGAAGGCCACCGATATCCGTCGCGTGATCGCCGACGTCGAGGCCAACGCAAAACTGTTGCGTGACAAGCAGGGCGTTCTCGAACTCGAGATCCTCGGCGCGCCGGCCACCTCGTGGCCCGAAGCGGTGGCCAAGGCGCGTTACGTGCTCAACCTGTATTCAGCCGCCCTGCCGGCAACCGACACCCATCACCGCGACCTCGTCGCCGCGGTGCTTGCGGATCTCACCCGGCTCTCGGGGGAAACGACCTGAACAAGGCCATGTTCGGCTTAAAGGCACTGCAGACTTCATCCAGCCGTCCCGACCAGGATCGAACGGCGTAAACCGAAAGCAACTGATGCAAAATCTCTCGCCACGTCATGTCATGTCGGAAGAATCGCTTCGTCTCGGTGTCGAGTCCGGCTGGTACTCGACCAAGGTCAGCGGAACCTTCGTCTCGGGGCCGCATTCTTCCGAAGCGGACTGCCTGCGCAGGATCGCCGAAATCAATCCGCCGCCGGTCACAAAAAAGAGGGTTGCCGGATAACAGGATCGTGTCGCTCCGGGAGAAAAGCCTGATGACGTTCGCGCGTGGCAACATCCGAGGCTATGACGACGACCGAATGGTCCTGCTGTTTTCCATGATGGACGACGGCAGGGAAGTGCCCTGCGCCGTCAGTGCTGCGGCGATGGATGAACTGGAACACGTGCCACGGACGCCGGCAGCCCGGCGCGAGGAGCAGTTCACGCGGTTGCGGGACCGGATCGAGGCCTGCGCGTCACGCAAATTCGAGGCGCGGGAATTCGAGGGCACTCCACCCGGCATCATCGTGCGCGGCATCGATTTCCGTTCCTGAAGACGCCGCCGCCCGACGGCCGCCGCGGGTCACGATGAACCGGTTTTCGGACCGGTGAAAAACAGTTCCGCCTCTTCCCCGATCATGTTTTAAGGTCCGAGATATCTCTCAAAGGGACCGATTGCATGAACTTGCCGATGAGCTGGGATGAATGGGCTGACCACGACGCCGTGGCGCTGGCCGCGCGCGTCGCGAAGGGTGAACTGACGGCTGCGGAGCTGGCCGCACAGGCGGCCGCCGGCATCGCGAAGGTCGATCCTGCGCTTTCAGCCGTCGTCGAAATCTTCGAGGATGCGGTCACCGACCCCGCCACCGACGGTACCAATCTCGATGGGCCGTTTGCCGGACTGCCGTTCCTGATGAAGGACCTCGGCCCGACGCTGAAGGGGCGCCTGCAGGAAATGGGCTCGCGCTACATGCGCGGCAACCGCGCGACCGCCGACACGTTGATGACGACGAAGATGCGCGGGGCCGGGCTCAACGTGATCGGCCGCACCACCACGCCGGAATTCGGGGTCTGCAGCTCGGCGGACAATCCCGCCGTCTATGTCACCCGCAATCCCTGGAACACCGACTACACCACCTGCGGCTCGTCCGCCGGCAGCGCCGCGATGGTCGCCGCCGGTACGGTCCCGATCGCACATGCGACCGATGGCGGCGGCTCGATCCGGATCCCTGCGGGCGTCAACGGCAATATAGGGCTGAAGGTCTCGCGCGGCGTGTTCTCGCTGTCGCCGCTTCTGTCCGACCTCAGCGGGCTGGTCTCGATTCAAGGCTGCCAGTCGCGCACGGTGCGCGACACCGCAGCCTTCGTCGACGCCTGCCGCGGTCCGGCGCCCGGCGAATTCATGCCGTTCTGGTCTCCGCCCGAGCCCTATACGCGGATGATTGCGCGCGATCCGGCGCGGCTGAAAATCGCGCTGTCGCACCAGTGGGGCGAGTACCGCGCGACGCCGCATATCGAAGCCGAACTGCAGAAGGTCGGGCGCTTCCTCGAAGGCCTCGGCCATCATGTCGACTACGCGCTGCCGGAGCTGGACTATCGCGAAGCCTTTGCGGCGCAAACCACCTGCTACATCAGCAATTTTGCCGTCGTCATCTCCAACATGCTGGCGGCGCGCGGCCTGGAGAAGCCGCCGGAAGATCTGATCGAACCCATCAACATCCGGATCTGGGAGCACGGCCGGAACACCAGCTATGCCGACCGGGCGCGGATGCAGGCCGTGTTCAATACGACGTCGCGCGGCTTCGGCGCGTTCTTCGAGGACTGGGACATCATCCTGACGCCGATCACGGCGTTGCCGACGCCGAAGGTCGGCACCACGGAGTTTCTGACGATCAGTGACAATCCCGACGTGCTGGACTGGTTCGGCAATCTCTGGCGCAATTTTGCCTTTACCCCGCTCGCCAATCTCTGCGGCATCCCCGCGATCTCGCTGCCGCTCGCCACCCACGAGCACGGCCTGCCGCTCGGCATCCAGGCAATCGCCAGGCAGGCCAATGACGGGCTGCTCCTGCAATTCGCGGCGCAGATCGAGCGCGCGATCGACGGCAAGTGGAACGCGGGCAAAAGGCCCGGGGTGCATGTGACGCGCGGTTGAGCGGCTGATAATCTCAACCGTCATTACAAGCACGGCGAAGCAATTCACGCCGCGGCACAGGGAAAGATGGATGGCTTCGCTTCATTCGCGGGGCCCAGACCCAAATCGCGAAAACAACCCCATGCAAAGTAGAATAGGCCCCGGCTCGCAGCACTCACGCCGCTTGCGTCCGTGGCACGAGATGGTCCGTCGTCACGGCCCGGCCTGATCTCATCCCACTCTAGGAACTTCGTGAAATTGAGCCCCTCGCGACTTCACCTCCGCTGCCATGCAGAAGAGCGTCACGGGCTTCCTTCAGGCGCTTCAGGCTCGCCACATTGGCCTCGCGCCTTTCGGCCAGGCGATTGAGATAGGACAGTTCGGCTTTGACCTGGGCGAGGTTCGGGACATCGTCCATGCTGTTCGATCCTTGCTCTGCGGGCTGATCGGCTTTCAAAGGGTTGTCCTGAGCGGGACTCACACAATTTAGCATGCAGATAGCGGCCCGATTGTGAGATTCATCACAGACGGCGCAACTCGTTCTTGCCCGGCGTCCGGCGAACCGTCGACGAATGTGGAACACGATGCTCGCCGGGCTAGTCGAAGGCTACGCCGACCCTGTACTCCCTGCGCCAAACGACATGGCAAGGCAGCTTCAGTCCCTCGTCGGGGAGGACCAATGTGAATTCATCGGGAATACGGATCAGGTCCGGAAAATCCAGCGCCGCGCCCGTGGCGGATAGATCGCGAACAGTACAAGCATACTTGTCGCCGCCATACTCGATTTTGGCGGCCTTCATCACGCGCACACGTGGTGCAATCCGGGTTTCGACCATCGCGAAAAACTCCGGCGGATATCAAAAGAGACAGTATCCAAGTACTTTGCCGCCGAAAGATTAAATATTCTGGAATGTCCGGGCTGCCGGAAGAGGTGAGCCCCACAGCATTCGGTCGCGGGGCCGAAGCCCCGCGCAGTGCACATGACGAACGACCGCAAGTGACGTCTGCTCACTTCCACTTCGCCAGATAGAAGCGCGGCAGCTCGTCCGGGTACGGCGTGAAGTCGAGCTGCCTGGCGTAGCCGTAGGTCGTCACATAGGTGTGCAGCGGCGCCCAGTAGGCCTGCTCGGTGATCTTCTTGATGACCGCCGAATAGGCTTCCTTGCGCACTTCGGGGTTGATGCTCGATCCGCCCTGGATCAGCCCCTTGTGCACGTCTGGATCGCGCGCATAGTCGTCGGCGCCGCCGTCGAAGAAGTTCGGCAGGAATGCCGAGACGTCGTTGATCGAAAAGCTGCCCCAGCTTCCGAGATACATCCGCACCTCGCCCGCCTTGGCGCGCTGGATCAGGGCCGCGGTCTGGAGCTGGTTGAGCTTGGCGCGAATGCCGACCGCAAGCAGGTAGTTCTGGACCGCCGAACCCCATTGCGGCAGCACGTAGCTGGCAAGCTCGATATCGAAGCCGTCGGGATAGCCGGCTTCAGCGAGAAGCCGCTTCGCCTTCGCCGGATCGTAGTCGTAAGGCACGGCGATTTCGGCGTCGCAGCCGAATTGCGAGGGGAAGCACGGCGCTGCCGGCACGCGGCTGCCGCCGGTGACAAGCTTGTCGGCGATCGCCTTGCGGTCGATCGCATGCCAGATCGCCTGGCGCACCTTCTGCTTGGTCACAGGATTGTCGGCGCCGGTGCGGCCGGCGGCGTCGAGCGAGAGGAAGCCGACGCGCATCGACTCCTTCCGCACGGCCTGCAGATGCGGCATCTTGCTCACGGGGTCGAACTGGTCCGGATTCATGTTCCAGATCCAGTCGGCGCGGCCGGCGAGCAACTCCGTCATTTCGGTGGTGGCGTCGGGCACGAAGCGCACGCTCATCTTCTTGATCGCGGGCTTGCCCTTCGGGCTGCCGGCCCAATAATCCTCGAACCGCTCGAAATCGATGGAAACGCCGGGCTCAACCTTGGTCATCTTGTAGGGGCCCGCGCCGACCGGCGCCTTGGCGTAGCCTTCGGCGCCGACCTTCTCGCGATAGGCTTTTGGATAGATCGGGATCACCAGCGCGAAATATTCCAGCGCCGCGGGGGTTGGCCGCTTCAGCGTGACGCGGACCGAGAGATCGCCGGTCTTCTCGGCCTTCTCGAGCCAGTTGTAGTTCGCCGGCGTCGACAGCCGGCTCGTTGGATCGGCGATCAGGTTGATGGTGTAGACGACGTCGTCGGCGGTGAACGGGCTGCCATCGTGGAATTTGACGCCCGGGCGCAGCGTGAACTCGATCGTGGTCGGATCCGGCTGCTTCCACTCGGTGGCGAGCAACGGCTCAAGCTTGAACGTATCCGGGTTGCGGTAGACCAGCGCGTCCCAGCCCTGGTGATGCATCACCACGCCGGTGCGCAAATTGTTGTAATAGGGATCGATGTTGGGAAGCGCGTCGCGCATCACGATCCGCAGCGTGTCGGCGGATTTCTGTGCCGTCGCGGGTACCGCGGCGGCGCCGAGCAGCGCCATGGCCAGAATTGCGGCGCCGAGCCTGTTTTGCATACGCATATCGCCCTCCATTTTCAGTGTTTTGTGACGTGGCGTGAAGCACGCCTCATGCCAGATGACATTCTACCATTCCTTGCGGCGGGCGGACCACGCGCGCTGGTGCCTCGTGGCGGCAGCGATCGATCGCCACGCGGCAGCGCGGGTTGAACCGGCAGCCCGGAGGAATATTGGCCGGATCCGGCATGACGTCGCCGAGGCCGATGTCGGGCACGCCCTTGCCCGGCTCCGGCGTCAGCACGCTTTGCAGCAGCGCCCTGGTATAGGGATGGCATGGCTCGCGAAACAGCGCGTCAGTCTCGTTGCGCTCGACGAAACGGCCGAGATACATCACCGCGACCTCGCTCGCGACGTGCTCCACGACCGCGAGATTGTGGCTGATGAAGAGGTAGGTCAGCCCGAGGTCGCGGCGCAGGTCGGCGAGCAGATTGAGGATTTGCGCCTGCACCGAGACGTCGAGCGCGCTGGTCGGCTCGTCGCAGATCACGATCCTGGGCTCCAGCACCAGCGCGCGCGCAATCGCCGCACGCTGGCGTTGCCCGCCGGAAAGCTGCGCCGGCATGCGCTCGCCCATCGCCGCCGAAAGCCCGACGCGCTCGAGAATGCCGCCAACGCGGCGCTCGATCTCGGTGCGCGAAAACGTGCCTTGCGCCTGTAGCGGCAACGCCACGATGTCCTTGATGCGGCGGCGCGGATTGAGCGAAGCAAACGGATCCTGGAACACCGGCTGGATCAGCCGGGCGCGCGCCTTGCGGTCGAGGTCGAACAGGCGTTTGCCGTCGACCAGTACCGTGCCCGCCGTCGGCTTGAGCAGCCCGAGGATCATGCGCGCGAGCGTAGATTTGCCGCAGCCGGATTCGCCGACAATGCCGAGCACGCTGCCGGCCGGCACGCTGAAGGTGACATCGTCGACCGCGACCACGCGCTTTTCCGCCGACATCAAGCCGGTATGCACGCGGAATTCGCACCGCAGGTTCTCAACCTCGATCGCGGCGGTCATGCGGGTTGCAGCTCCGCACTATCAGGCGCGAGCCGGCAAAGATAATCGTGCGCGTCGCCTGCCTGCCGCCGCGGAATCTCGCGCGCGCATGTCTCGTCGGCGTGGGCGCAGCGTGAGCGGAAGGCGCAGCCGGCAAAGCCGGGACCGATCGCCGGGACCACACCGGGGATCGAGCCGAGCGGCTTGTCGCGCTGCACACGGCCCGGCACCGGCACGCAGGACAGCAGACCGCGCGTATAGGGGTGTTGCGGTGAACGGAACAGTTCCGCGGTCGTCGCGCGCTCGACCACCTCGCCGGCATACATGACCGACACGTGGTCGGCGACGCGCGCGACGATGCCGAGGTCGTGGGTGATCAACAGGATCGAGAGCCCGAGCTCGCGCTTGAGGTTGGCGAGCAGCCGCAGGATCTGCGCCTGCACGGTGACGTCGAGCGCGGTGGTCGGCTCATCGGCGATCAATAGTTCGGGGTCGCACATCAGCGCCATCGCGATCATCACGCGCTGGCGCAGGCCGCCCGAAAGCTGGTGGGGGAATTGACCAAGCCGCATCCCCGGCGCGGTGATACCCACGAGGCCCATCAGTTCGGCGGCGCGGTCCAGCGCCGCGGCGCGCGAGCCGCCCTTGTGGCGGGTCAGCACTTCCGCCATCTGCGAGCCGATGGTGAAGGCCGGGTTGAGGCTGGTCATCGGTTCCTGGAAGATCATCGCCATGCGGTTGCCGCGCAGCCGCGCCATTTCGCGGTCCGACAACGCGGTGAGATCGGTGCCGGCAAAGCTCATCTTTTTCGCCGTGCGCTGGCCACCGCGCGCGAGCAGGCTCATGACCGCCAGCGCGGTGACCGACTTGCCGCAGCCGGATTCGCCGACCAGGCAATGGGTCTCGCCTTTCTCGACCCGGAACGAGGCGCCGCGCACCGCCGCGGTGCGGCCGCCGAAACTCACCTGAAGCTCCTCGACCTCCAACAGCGCGCTCATCGCAGCCGCTCCGCGCCGAGCAGATTGCGCAGTCCGTCGCCGACCAGATTGATGCCGAGCACCAGAACGGCCAGCGCGACGCCGGGGATCATGATCACCCAGGGCGAAAAGAACATGTAGTCCTTGCCCTCGGCGATCATCAGTCCCCAGGACGGCAGCGGCGGCGGAACGCCGAGGCCGAGGAAGGACAGCGCGGCTTCGAGCAGGATCGCCAGCGCCATCTCCAGCGTGGCCACCACCGCGAGGTGGCTGGCGATATTCGGCAGGATCTCCCTGATCAGAATATGCGGCATCGAAGCGCCGGCGCACCAGGCGGCGCTGACATAGTCGTGGTTGCGGACCTGCATGGTGGTGGCGCGCGCCACCACCGCAAAGCGATCCCACAGCAATAGCCCAAGGGTAGCCACCACGAGCCCGAGGCCTGACCCCATCAGCCCGACCACCGCGAGCGCGACCAGCACGACAGGAATCGACAACCGCGTCGTGATGGCGAACAGCACGACATCGTCGACACGGCCGCCAAAGAACCCGCCGAGCACGCCAAGCGTGATGCCGATCAGGCCCGACGTGATGACAGTCATGATGCCGATCAACAGCGAAATGCGGGCGCCATAGACCAGCCGCGCCAGATAGTCGCGCCCGAGCTGATCGGTGCCGAGCAGATGCCCTGCCTCGGTGCCCTCCATCCAGAACGGCGGCTTGAGACGGTTGCCGAGATCCTGAATGAACGGATCCTGCGGCACCAGCGCGTTGCCGATGACCGCGGCCGCGACGACGAGCGCGACAATGGCGATCCCAATCGCAAAGCCGGCGGTGCCGATGCGCGACGCACCGACACTCGAAGGCTGCGGCGCCTGAATAGCAATCGGCTCGCTCATCCCGTGCGCAGCCTCGGGTCCAGCAGCGCATTGAGGATATCGGCCAGCAGCGTGAGGCCGATATAGAACACGGCGAGCACCAGCACCACCGCCTGCACCACGGGAAAATCATTCTTGGCGATGCTCTCCCAGCCGAGATAGCCGACGCCATGCAGCGCGAACACGGTCTCGATGACGATCGAGCCGCCCAGCATGAAGCCGAGCTGGACCGCGGCGATCGAGACGACGGGAATCGCGGCGTTGCGCAGCGCGTGCTTGAAGATGATCCGCGCCCGCGACAGGCCTTTTGCGCGCGCGGTGCGGATGTAGTCCGATGCCATCGCCTCGATCATCCCGGAGCGTGTCAGCCGCGTCAGCGCCGGGATTGCCGTGAAGGCGAGCACGATTCCCGGCATCACGAAATGCTGCCAGGTGCCGGTGCCTGATATCGGCAGGATACCGAGTTGCAGGCCGAACACGATCATCAGGATCAGCGCCAGCCAGAAGCTCGGCACCGCCTGCCCCACCATCGTGAACAGGGTGACACCGCGGTCGATCCAGGTGTTTTCGCGCAGCGCCGCCAGGATGCCGAGTGGAATCGAGATGACCAAGGCAAGGCTCAGGCCGACGAGGCCGAGCGTGACCGTGATCGGCAAGCGCTTCAGGATCAGGTTCGCCACGCTGTCCTTGAAGAAATAGCTCTGGCCGAAATCGCCGATCAGCGCGCGGCCGGTCCAGGCGAAGAACTGCACATAGAGCGGCCGATCGAGGCCGTAGGCCTTGCGCACGATTTCGACGTCGGCCTGCGTCGCCGAAGGGCCCGCGATCGAAACCGCAAGGTCGCCCGACAGCCGCGTCAGCAGGAATGCAAGCGTCATCACGGTGAACGCAACCAGCACACCGATGGCAAGACGCCGGGCAATCAGACGCAACATCAACAAAACCCCAGGACCGGCGAACGCGTCCCCACGTCCTCAGGCCGGCCAAGCGAACGCAACGGTGTCACTAAACTGTTGTCCCACGCAAGAGAGCCGACGATTGCCACGATTGCCCAAGGCGACAATCCCCAGTGCGATGACTGCAATGTGCGTGCCAACGCTGGATGCAATCGCCTGCCCCATTCCTGACGGAGAATCCGGGCCATTCCCGGATCAAATTGATCAGCAGCGTCCGCCGCTCAAGCCGCCGGCTGGCTTCAGCACCCTCCTGCCTGGCCTTTGCAAAGGCGCGACGCCCATTTTTCGAGCGACCCAAGCCCTCAACAAGGCCGGGCCGACGGCGGCGTCCCTGCAGCGCTGCGCCGGTCACGAAAGGTACCGGTCCGGCGCGAACGGCGCGACGTCATATGGAGGCGGCGCGCCGCGGATCATGGCGGCAATGGCGGCGCCCGTCGCAGGACCCGTCGTGAAACCGATGTGCTGGTTGCCGAAGGCAAGCCACAGCCCGGCATGCCGGGGCGCCGGGCCGATCATCGGCAGGCTGTCCGGCAGTGTCGGCCGCGAGCCGCGCCAGACTTCGCCGACCGCGTCACCGAATTCGACCACGCTACGCGCCAGCGGAACCACCTGGTCGAGCTGGGCGAACGAGGACGGCGCATCGCGACCGGTCAGTTCGACGCCGGAGGTCACACGGACTCCCTGCTCCATCGGGGTCATCAGAAAACTGCCATCGGCGTCATGGATCGGCCGCCGCAGCGAACGCGCCGGGTTCGGCTTGAATTCGCGATGGTAGCCCCGCTCGAAGGCCAGCGGCACACGATAGCCGAGCGGCCGCAAAATATCTGATGACCATGGCCCCAGCGCGACCACCACATGGCGCGCAATAATCTCGCCATCGGCCAGCACGACACGCCAGCGACCGCCGTCGGGCACGATCGCCTTGACGTCGGACTGCCTGAGATCGCCGCCCGCGCCCGTGAACATCCGTGCGTAGGCCTTCACCACCTCGCCGGGCGAATCGACCGATGCGGTCTGTGAGTGCAACAGGCCCACTTTGTAGACGGGAACGATATCGGGCTCGAGCGCAGAAATGTCCTGACGGTCGAGCAATTCGCTGGCGATGCCGTATTCGGCCAGCAGGGCCTGCTCCTGCTTGGCCGCCGCAACCGCATCGCCGCGCCACGCCTTCAGCCAGCCGGTCTCGCGGATGCGATGCGCCGCACCCGCCTGCACGATCCATTCGCGGTGTAGATTCAGCGATGCACCGATCAATCCGTGCAGCGCCGCCGCCCGCGGCCTGAGACGCGAGCCGGCCGAATTGGCCAGAAAGCGCGCGACCCATCCGGCATTTTGCGCGGCCCAGACCGGATTCCAGCGCAATGCCGGGTGGCGGTTGGTCAGGTATCTTGGCAGCGCCTTCCACAGCGAGGGATTATTGAGCGGCGATATCGAACCGCTGCTGATAATGCCGGCATTGCCATAGGAGGTCTCGCTGCCTGGCTCGCGCCGGTCGACCAGAACGACAGACATCCCGCGCTCGCGCGCCGCGTAGGCTGTCGACACGCCGACGATTCCCGCGCCGAGCACCACGACATCAACTGTTTCTTCCGGCATTGGCTTTCCCGGCACCTGTCACGGCAGGATTTCACATCACGGTCCGGCCGCCAATAGGCGGCATCCCGCCCGGGAATTTTTTCGCGCCCGAACTTTTCTTGCCCGGACTTGGCACAGCCAGGTCGACGTAGCATCAAACGCGTGAATGCATGGGAGCGGATGGCGAGACGCATCGCTCAATGGCGAGAACCAGCTTGAAAGCGCCATGCCTAAGCGGCAATTTGCAAAGTCAGTCTTCGATCTTCGGATCCCCGCCAAAGACCCGGCGGCCCTTCTCCACGGGACCGATAAATTCCATCTCCATAAAGGTTCATCTTCAATGAGTCAGCCATCAGGTCCGCTCGCTGGTATCACGGTTCTGGATTTGACCAGCGTGCTGTACGGTCCGTACGCCAGCCAAACCTTGGGTGATTGGGGCGCCGAAGTCATCAAGATCGAGCCGCTGACGGGAGACACGTGGCGCTACAGCGGTCAGTTCCGCAATCGGGGCATGACCGGACAGTTCATGGCGGTGAATCGAAACAAGCGCAGCCTGGCGCTGGATCTCAAGCATCCGGACGGAAAATCCGTATTGCAGCGCCTGATAGCCAGGGCGGACGTCCTGCTCACCAATGTGCGTCCGGCGGCATTGGCAAGACTGGGCTTCGGCTACGAAGTCCTGCCAACAGATCAATCCCCGACTGGTCTATGCCGCCGCCACCGGTTTCGGCCAGGACGGACCGTGGGCCGCCCGCCCCGCCTTCGACGAGGTGATACAGGCCAGTTCCGGCTTCGCTTCCGCGATGGGCAGCGACGATGAGCCGGCCTTCGTGCCGAGCCTGGTCGCGGACAAGATCTGCGGCTTGACGCTCGTGGGCGCGGTGTCGGCGGCGCTGGTGCATCGCGAGCGCACCGGCAAGGGACAGATGGTCGAAGTGCCCATGCTCGAAACCATTACCGCCTTCAACAGCATCGAAATGCTTGGTGGCCACGCCTTCGATCCCCCGATCGGACCGGCCGGCTACAAGCGCATGAAGGAGCGGCGGCCGGTGCGCACCAGGGATGGCTGGCTGACGATGCTGCCTTACTCGGGAGAAAACTGGTGCATATTTTTCGAAGCCGTCGGCCATCCCGAATGCATTGAACGGTTCGCGGTCAAGGATTCGGTCGCACGTGCTAAAAATATCGATCAGATCTACAACAAGATGGCCGAGATCGCCATCACGCGAACCACGGCCGAATGGGAGGAGTTGCTGCTTCGCATCGACGTTCCTCACGCCGCGTTCGCGAAGATCACCGAGATTGCCGAACAACCTCATTTGAAAGCCGTCGGTATGATCGCCACGCTCGATCACCCAAGCGAGGGCAAGATCAGGCAGGCACGTCCCTCCGCTCGCTTTTCGGATACCCCGGCGGAAATCCACCGCATGCCTCCCCGGCTTGGCGAGCATTCGCGAGCAATTCTGCAGGAGGCCGGCTTTACCGAGGAGGACGTGGCTTCCATGATCGAAAAGAAAGTGGTTGGGACTTCCTCCTGAACCTCGTGCTCAGTGAACCGGCAAATAACCGTATCAATGCTTGCGTTTGAATATCTGAGCCGCGTATCCAATTGAGCCAGCCAGACTACGATCTTGCGGATTGAAACGGGACCAAGCCCATTGATTGCGCCAGGATCTCGCTTGGTATGCAGAGACACGATCTGCGGAAACAGCGCTCTGCGAGCCGACTTTTTCCGTGCAACCAGTTTCGCGTAGTCGGACGCAAGGATTTGCGTCAACCACGAGCGGCGGCAGTTCAAGTCTCGATCGTCCGTACCCGTGCAGTCGTTGCTGGAGCATTTCGTCACCCTCAGGCGCACACCGCGCTCTGGAATTGGAGCCGGGGCAGGGCGTATCCCATTCGACGCCCAAGTTACCCTGCCCAAATCGACGCGAGAGCAGATCTTGTGCAGCACAGAGACATCCGGCGCGCATAGTGCGCTCGAAGAATTAGCTCACAATTAGAAGGAGATTTGGACTTAGCCGGCCTCAGAATACGAGGCACCCCGCGCGGGTATGGGTCAATAGAAATTCAGTCATCACTCGCCCTCGGCGAAGCCGGCCCGGACGACTTCCTCGCGCTTGCGCCGTAGATGGTTGCGCAGGATATGGGCAAGCCCGCCGGCATCGCGCCGCTGCAACGCGTTCAGGATTCCTTCGTGCTCCTGGATGGCAAGCGCCCAATGTTCAGGCGTCATCGGTGTGATGAACCGTGCCCGCCGTATCCGCGCCGCGACCGATTCATAGAAACCGGCCAGCACGGCATTATCGGCCGCGCGAACGATAGCCTCGTGAATCAACCGGTTGCAGCGATAGTACGAGATCAGATCCTGCGCGCGATAATGTTCGACCATGTTTGCCTGCAGGTCGGCGATCTCGCGCAGTTGCGCGTCGGAAATGCGCGGACACGCCAATTCGCCGGCCGCCGCCTCCAGCGCCTCACAGACTTCAAACAGTTCCTTGACGTCCTTCTGCGTGAGCTTCGCGGCGCGCGAGCCGCGATTGGGCAGCAACACGACAAGCCCTTCGGCTGCGAGCACCTTGAGCGCCTCGCGCAACGGGGTCCGCGATATCGCAAAGGACGCGCACAATTCGCGTTCGGGAATGCGCGCGCCCGGCGGGATTTCGCCTTCTGTCAGGACGTGCCGGAGGCGGGACACCACCTCGTCATGCATCATTATCGAGGGCTCCTCGGGGTCTCGGCGGAACCATTTTGAATGCAAAAATGATCCAAATAAAGCGAATTCGATAAAATCCTGTTGCGCGTAGCAATTTTTGCATTCAAAAATGTCGCTACGGCCAAACCGGGGTTCATCCTGAGGGGTATGTCAATAAAATGAATGAAAACGTCACCCCTGACACAGATCTGCTTTACGAGGTCCGCGACGGCATCGGCCGGATCATTTTCAACCGGCCGCAGGCGAGAAACTCGCTGACGTTCGGCATGTATGAGCGGCTGGCGGCGATATGCGAAGCCGCCGCCGACGATCGCAGCCTCAAGGTGCTGATCCTCAGCGGCGCGGGCGACAAGGCCTTCGCGGCCGGCACCGACATCAACCAGTTTCGCGCCTTTAACACCCCGCAGGACGCCATCGGCTACGAGGTCAGGATTGATCGCGTGCTGACCACGCTCGAACAATGCCGGGTGCCGACCATTGCGGCGATCAACGGCGCTTGCACCGGCGGCGGCGCCGGCATCGCCGCGTGCTGCGACCTGCGCATCGGCACCAGGACCGCGAAGTTCGGGTTTCCGATCGCGCGCACGCTGGGCAACTGCCTGTCGGCGGCCAATATCGGCCGGCTCTCGGCCCTGATCGGGGCAACGCGGCTCAAGGAGATCATCTTTACCGCGCGGCTGATCGAAGCCGAGGAAGCCGCCGGCATCGCCTTGCTGCACGAAGTCGTGGAGGATCTCCCTGCCCTCGAACGACGGGCGGATGAACTGGCGCGCCTTATCGCGGGCCATGCACCCCTGACGCTGCGCGCCACCAAGCAAGCGCTGCTGCGCGCGCAGCCGAAGCCGGCCGAAGACGAGGACCTGATCCTGATGTGCTATCAAAGTCGGGATTTCCGCGAAGGCATGGATGCCTTCCTGAACAAGCGCCAGCCGCAATGGACTGGCGAATAAGCAACAAGAACAACAAGATTGCGGGGAGAAACAATGGGCCCTCTGAGTGGATTGAAGGTTGTCGACCTGACGCACGTCATGGCAGGCCCGACCTGCACGCTGATGCTCGCCGACATGGGCGCCGAAGTCATCAAGATCGAGAAAATTCCGGCCGGCGACGACACCCGCTACATGGTTCCTCCCAAAATCGGCGATGTGGCGGCCTCATTCCTGATGATGAACCGCAACAAGAAGGGCATCGCCCTGGACCTGAAGACGCCGGGCGGCGCGAAGGTGCTGCAGCGCCTGATCGAATCCGCGGACGTGCTGGTTGAAAACTTCGGCCCCGGCGTGATGGACCGGCTCGGTTTCGGTTACGCCGACATCCGCAAGAAGCACCCCGCTTTGATCTACTGCTCGCTGTCTGGCTTTGGCCGCACCGGCCCCTACAAGCATCGCCGCGGCTTCGATCTGGTGGCGCAGGCGATGAGCGGCATCATGAGCTTCACCGGAGAGCGGCCCGACGGGCCGCCGGTCAAATGCGGCGCGCCGCTGTCCGACATCACGGCCGGAATTATCGCGGCCATGGGCATTCTCGCCGCCTATGCCCACCGTCTCAAAACCGGCGAGGGTCAATGGGTCGAAACCTCCCTGTTCGAGGCCGCGCTGGTCCAGACCTACTGGCAGGCCGCGATCGCGATGGCCACCGGCGTCGCGCCGAAGGCGATGGGCTCGGCCCATCCGCTCAATGCGCCCTATCAGGCGTTCGAAACCGCCGACAAGTGGATCGTGGTCGGCGGCGCCAATCAAAAGCACTGGGGTCGCACGCTCGAAGTGCTCGGCGCAACCGAACTGGCGCGCGATCCGCGGTTTGCGACCGGCGCCGACCGAATGGGACATTTGAAGGAGTTGGAAGCCCTGCTCACGACGCACTTCAAAACCAGGCCCGCCGAATACTGGCTGGCTGCGCTTGAAGAAGCCGGCGTGCCCTGCGGCCCCGTCAACGACATGCTGCAGGCCCTCGCCGACCCGCAAACCATCGCGCGCGAAATGGTGGTCGAGGTCGAGCATTCCACGCTCGGCAGCGTCAAGACGATTGGATTGCCGATCAAGTTCTCGCAGACGCCCGGCAAGGTGCGATCGGGCGCGCCGCTCTACGGCGAGCACACCAGTGCCATCCTGGGCGCCTACGGTTTTGACGCCGACGAAATTGCAGCGCTGCACAAGGAAGGCGCGATTGCCGCGGCCGAGTTTGCAAAGGATGAAGTCGGCTGACGCAAAAGCCTAAGAAACCGCCAAGACCAAGAAAACAAAATCAAAAGACACACGGCAGGATAAACGGGAGGACTAGATGTCTCAGAAGCCGACATTCGCAGCGATCGCCTTCGGTCTCGCAATCGGGCTCACGGGAGCGGCAAGTGCCGCGTGGCAACCGGCCAAGCCGATCGAATTCATTGCAACGGCAGGCCCCGGCGGCGGCACCGATAATTTTGCCCGCGCGGTCCAGAACATCATCACCAAATACAAACTGGTCGAGCAGCCCATCGTCGTCGTCAACAAGGCCGGCGGCAGCGGCGCCGAGGGCTATACCTATGCCAAGGCCATGGCGGGCGATCCCTACAAGGTCGTGTTCGGCACATCGAATGCCTGGAACCAGCCGATGGTCTCCAAGGTCGCCTATAACTACACCGACCTGACGCCGATTGCCGCGATGGTGCAGGACGAGTTCCTGCTCTGGGTCAAGCAGGATGCGCCTTACCAGAACGTGCAGGATTTCATGAAGGCCGTTGCCGCGAAGCCGGCGGGCGATTTCAAGATGGGCGGCGCGCAGTCAAAGGACACCGATGAAACCCTGACCCGCATGATCGACAAGGCGGCGAAGGTGAAATTCGTCTACATTCCCTTCAAGAGCGGCGCCGAGGCCGCGGTGCAACTGGCCGGCGGCCATATCGACGCCCATGTCAACAATCCCAGCGAAAGCATCGGACAGTGGAAGGGCAGCACCCAGCGCCCGCTATGCGCGTTCAGCCCGCAGCGTCTGCCGGACGGACCCAAGGTCACGGCAACGCAGAACTGGCACGACATCCCGACTTGCGTTGAATCCGGCCTTGCCATTCCGCAGTTCCAGCAGCCCCGCACGGTCTGGCTGCCGGGAAAGATCACCCCCGACCAGGCCACCTTCTATGTCGACCTGATGAAGAAGGTGCAGGCCACGCCGGAATGGAAGGAATATATCGAGCGGACATCGCAAACCGACACCTTCCTGACCGGCGATGCCTTCAGCAAGTTCATCAAGGAAGACATCGAACGCACCCGCAAGGTTGCCGTCGATGAGGGTTGGCTGATCTCCAACTAGAGTTCGGACGATGGTCTCTGGACGCAGCCTGGAAGCGGCGACGGCATTCATCACCGGGGCGTTCGGCGCCGCCGTCGTGGTCTCCAGCCTCGACAACGGCATTGGCTGGTCCGCCGCCGGCGTCGAGTCCGGCACCTTTCCGTTCATTGTCGGCCTCGTCATCCTGGCCGGCAGCGTGTTCAATCTCGTTCAGGGATGGCTGCACGCCCGGGCCGTCGTGCTCGGGCCCAGCGAACTCAAGCGGGTGGGAATGTTGTTCGTCCCGGCCGCGGTCTTTGTCGGGGTAATTCCGCTGATCGGGATCTATCCGGCCTCCGCCTTCTACGTGTTCGGCGCGCTGGCCTGGCACAAGCGCGGATCGCTGCTGCTTGCGGCCGTCGCCGCAATCGGCGCGGCGCTGGCGCTTTACTTGATATTCGAGCTGACGTTCCAGATCTCGCTGCCGCGCGGCGCGCTCGGCACCTTGTTCGGCTTCTAGGGAGCGCTTCGTTGGAAAATCTCGAAGCTCTCATGCATGGCTTTGGCATCGCGCTGTCGGGCAATCATATTTTCCTGATGGTGATCGGCGTGCTGCTCGGCATTCTCGTTGGCGTGCTGCCCGGTCTCGGCGCGCCTAATGGCGTATCGCTGCTGCTGCCGCTCACCTTCGGAATGCAGCCGGTATCGGCGATCATCCTGCTCTCTTCGATGTATTGGGGCGCGTTGTTCGGCGGCTCGGTCACGTCCATCCTGTTCAATATTCCCGGCGAGCCCTCCTCGGTCGCGACCACGTTCGACGGCTATCCGATGGCGCGCGACGGCAGGCCGACCACGGCGCTGGCGACGGCTTTCGGCTCGGCCGCCTTCGGCGCGCTGGCCGGCGTCGTTCTCATTACGCTCTGCGCTTCATGGGTCGCGCAAGTGGCGCTGGCCTTTGGACCACCCGAATATTTCGCGGTCTATTTTCTGGCGTTTGCGAGCTTCGTGGGCATGGGCGGCACGCCGCCGATCAAGACGCTGGTGTCGCTGGCGATCGGCTTTGCGCTGGCGGCCGTCGGGATCGACACGGTCTCCGGCAGCGTGCGGCTCACCATGGGCATCGACGAGATGGTGAAGGGCGTCAGCTTCGTGGTCGCCGTGATGGGCCTGTTCGGCATCGGCGAATTGCTGATTGCCGTGGAAGAGGAATTTCACGTCAAGGCGATCTCTTCCAAAGTGGAGTGGCGCGAAGTCTTCCGCACGCTCGCGGGCCTTCCGCGATATGGCTGGGCGCTGTTGCGCAGCGCGGCGATCGGCTGCTGGATGGGCATTACCCCGGGAGGCCCGACCGCCGCATCGTTCATGAGCTACGGCATCGCCAAGCGTCTTTCGCCCCGGCACGCGAATTTCGGCAAGGGCGAGCCGGAGGGCATCGTCGCTCCGGAAGCCGCCGATCATGCCGCCGGCACCAGCGCCCTGCTCCCCATGCTGTCGCTGGGCATCCCGGGATCGGCAACCGCCGCCGTGATGATGGGCGGCCTGATGATCTGGGGTCTCAATCCCGGACCGATGCTGTTCGTCGAGCAAAAGGACTTCGTCTGGGGATTGATCGCTTCGATGTATCTCGGCAACGTCGTCGCCGTGGTGCTGGTGCTGCTGACGGTACCGATCTTCGCCGCGCTGATGCGCGTGCCGTTCTTCATCATTGCGCCTGTGATCGTCATCATCTGCACGGTCGGAGCCTATTCGGTTTCCAACTCCTATCTCGACGTCGTGCTGATGATGGGATTCGGCGTTTTGGGATATCTGTTCAAGAAACTTCACTACCCGCTGGCGCCGCTGGTGCTCGCGATCGTGATCGGCGACAAGGCGGAAGATGCCTTTCGCCAGTCCATGCTGATGTCGCGGGGCTCGCTTGGAATATTCTTTGCCAAGCCATTGGTGACGACGCTGATCCTGCTTGGCGCGGCGCTGCTGCTGATGCCGGTGATCTGGCGCACGATCGGCCGGATGATGCCGCGGTCACAGGTGAAGCCATGATGATCGCACCGAACGAATTGGCCGCAGAAAAGCGCAGGAGATCTTGATGAGACCGGTTATAGCGCTTGCGATGGGTGATCCTGCCGGCATCAGCCCGGAATTGACGGCCAAACTCCTCGCCCTCGATGAGGTCGTTGACAAGGCCCGGATCGTCGTCATCGGCGACCGCCGCGTTCTTGACGACGGCGCGCGCATTGCCGCGGTGAAGCTCGATTTGGTGTCGGCATCACCCGACGCCGACCTCTGCAAGGAAGAGCGAGCCCCGGTCTTTATCGATCTCGGCCACCTCGATCCGGCCTCGGTGACGCGAAGCACCGCGACCGCCGAGGGCGGTCGGTTTGCGCTCACCAATTACCGTCATGCGCTGACGATGGGACGCGACGGCCGGGCCGACGCGGTCTGCTTCACGCCATTCAACAAGAAGGCCATGCGCCTTGCGCACCCGGTCTATGACGACGAGATCAGCTTTTCGGCCGACGTGGTTGGGCTTGACGGCCCGGCGAGCGAATTCAACGTACTGGACGGGCTGTGGAACGCGCGCGTCACGTCGCATATTTCGCTGGCCGAGGTCGCGTCGCATATCACCAGGGAACGCGTCCTGCGCGCGCTGCGGCTCACGGATGCCTCGATGCGAACCGCCGGATTCGAGCGTCCGCGCATCGCGGTCGCCGGCCTCAACCCCCACGCCGGCGATGGCGGAAATTTCGGGCGGGAAGAAATCGAGGCGATTGGACCCGCGGTGGAAGAAGCCATTTCCGACGGGATCGCAACCGAAGGTCCGTTTCCCGCAGATACCGTTTTTCTGCGTGCCAGGAGCGGCGCATTCGATGCCGTTCTCACGATGTATCACGACCAAGGCCAGATCGCGATGAAGCTGATGGGCTTCGATCGTGGCGTTACGCTGCTCGGTGGCTTTCCGTTTCCCATATGTACGCCGGCCCACGGCACGGCCTATGACATCGCCGGAAAGGGGGTCGCAGGGGTTGGGGCCGCGCGCGCGGCTATACTGCTTGCAGTGGAAATGGCGCAGAAGCAGAAACTGACTTGAGTTTGCTGCGCTACGAACGCGGATATTTCGCTTTTCAGTGTCTCGCACGTTGTCGGTTTTTAGGCAGCCAGCCCGCACCTCGCTGAGGCCGCTTTGCGCCAGAAGCGGTCGCCGCCGCGAGGTCAGCCTTTGACCGTGTACCCGAATTCAGCGCATGATTGCCGACCTAACGGGAGGACTATCCACGCCCAATTGCATCGTTGTCGTCAGTTCGACTTGCCAAAGCGCTCCGAGGAGATGGCGGTGAAAGGCGGCACTTCGACCGCGCCGACCTATCGCGGCCTCGCCAAAAAAGGATTGATCCGAAAGGACTACCTGAATGGTGAAAGCGGCACCGGCGGCGTTTATCTCTGGGACAGCCGTGAATCGGCGGAAGCCTGGTTTACAGCGCGCATCGCTGACTTGACCGAGCGCTTTGGGATCCGGCCTCGCCTCACCTGGGACGACACCTACTTGACGGTCGACAATTTGAAGGGCGAGACCCGCGTCAACGGCAAGGCGATTGAGGTCGTGGCCTGATCAACCTGATTGTGGCGCGGCCAGGTGGCGGGCCGCGTTAGGCTTCGAGGAACCAAACACAACGGCGCGAGTTTCTGCACGGAAAAGCCAACCTTTTCCGTTCGAGGACTTCATGAAACTCGCGATCAAAGCCGAACTGGTTTACACATTTGCACCTGAGACGCAGGTCATCGCCAATATCGAGGCGTCGCAATCGAACGATCAGACTGTTATTTCGGAATCACTGGACGTTCAGCCACCGATCCAACTGCGGTCCGACAAGACGCCCGGCGGGGACCGCAGCATACGCGCCGCGTTCTCGGGCGAAGTGACAATTCTCTATCGGGCAGTGGTTGAGAACAATCTGCGTCAACTTCTGCCAACGTCCGGTCAGCAGCATTTGTGGTCGGACCTCCCCAACGACGTGCTTCCGTTCCTGCTGCCCAGCCGCTTCTGTCCATCGGACAAGTTCATGCGATTTGCCCAGCGTGAGTTCGGTGGAGCCGGCGACGGCGTGGCGCGTGTGATGGCAATCCTCGAATGGATTCATCGCAACGTTGATTATGTGGCCGGCGTCAGCAACGCAGAAACGACGGCGGAGCGGACGTTTGTCGATCGCGCCGGTGTGTGCCGTGACTTCACGCATCTGGGCATCACTTTATCTCGGGCACTGGGCATACCCGCGCGTGCCGTCAGCGCCTATGCGCTTCAACTGGCGCCGCCGGACTTCCACGCGATCTTCGAGGTATTTCTCGAAAACAACTGGTGGCTGATTGACCCGACGCGACTTGCCCCGATTGAAGGAATTGTCCGGATTGGCAGCGGCCGCGACGCGTCGGATATCGCCTTTCTGACCTCGGACAAGCAGTGTCAGGTACTGCGGCAAACGATAGCGGTTTCGAGCGCTCGATGAATTTTGGCGACAGGCCCGTGCAAGAGGTTGAGCCGCCTCACCGCGAGCGCCATTCGATATCGGTTCAAAAGTGCACTTAGGAACTTGCTGGCACGACAAGCAAGAAATGCAGCCGCCGTAAGAGGCCCGCAAGCACCGCGTCCCTGCCATCTCGTATTAGCCACAATCGAAATTCAAGTTAGGCCTGCTTCACAAGTTTCTTTCAACGATCGATTGATCGTTCTGATGTTGGCATTTGCAGGTTGCCTATAATGCTCGCTCAAACGTTTGCATGCGCGCTATTCCCGATAACTGGACTCGCGCAAATACCGTGCACGAGCATTTCGCTTCGCGCCAAACTCGTACCCCTGTGTTGCAAAGTACGGCCTAAATTTGAGCCCGTTTTTTCTGACGGGCAGCTGCAACGTTCTTGCTTCATCGCGATCGATTGACGCGCCTATCCCGCGGCAAGAACTTTTGAATCTCTCGCGCCCACGATCACTGATCGCCGACGCGAACATATGTATTGAATGGAGTACCCATGTCGAAGAAATGGATTTTTCTGACCTGCGTGTTGTCGCTCGGCTCGATCGAAACTTCACAGGCCCATCCGCTGGATTCGCGTGACATCGTTTATATCGACGGTGTGCCGTGTAACAGCGCCTGCCAGTCCTACATGGCCTGGTCTCGTCAAATGTTATCCGCGTCCGGACATCAGGCACCCACGCAGCTCCGGCAACGCCCGGCGAGCGCCATCGCTCACCGCGCAACGACGCCAGCAAGGCAGGTCCGCGTGGCAAGGCAGGCCGTGCCATTGCCGCCCGCCAGGGTGGCGTTGTTGCAGCCCGCAGATCACGCCGCCGGCAAGCCCGATGGGCCGCCGGACAAGCCTGGCGCCGAGGCCAATTTCAACACAACTAGGGCAGTACCCGAGCACGTAGCGACGGCGCATGCGCAGCAGACGACCGCCGCGCCGCCAGCTCTATCGTTGGAACAGAGATCGACTAATGATGATTCCGCTTTTGCGAGCCGCTCGGAGAGCGTGCCGCCTGGTGATGTCGAGAAAGCCGCATCCACGCCGCCTGACAGCGTCAACAATCCGGCTATCCTTGACGCTGCTACCGATACCAATATCCGAACGCTGCGGGAGCAGGTGACCGCCGCCGCGGCGATCCCGGCACCTGCTCAGAAAGCTGACAACAGCGCCCAATCCGATCGCTCGGAAACGATTGAGGCTGGTGATACCAACAAGGCCGCATCCGCGCCGCCATATGACGTGGCAGCACTAGAGCCGACGGCCAGCGCCGCAGCCGACTCCAATACCAGAACAATAAGGCAGCAGGTGATTGCCGGCACGGTGGTCGCCGAGCATGTTATGACGTTGCGCGATGCCGAAAAGGCCGCATCCGGATCGCCGAGCAACAGCGACCAGATGGTTGTCGTTCTTATCACCCGCCCGGAAATCAACGCGATATCCGATCTGACCGGCAAGGGCATTGCGATAGACGACAGGTATTCCGTATCCCGCGACAAGGTTCGCACCGCAATCGCCGCAGCGGGAGCGGCCGAAATCCAGCTCAGCGAAGGGCAAACGAAGGCCATTGATCGGTTGATCCGCGGAGAAGTGCCGGCAGCGGTTCTGACCTTGCTGTATCCAGAAACCGGGTTTCCCGATTTCGCAGGATTCAAGATCTTTCGTATCCCGCTCGGGCCTCGCTCACCGACCGCGCGGCTTTAGCAAGCGTAGACTGGATGAGCGCAGCGATATCAGCGGCATTGTGTCTGCGTCCTGCATTGGGGTCAGTCGCGTCACTTTGGTCGCCTGTGCGCGACTTTCGCGGTAGGGACGCGAGTTACCTCGCGCCCCCCGCACAGATCCGTACGAGCCCAATTCGGGCATACGGCTCCCACCTCGGGTGTGTAACGGCGCGTCGTGATATTCTCACGAAATTCCGTATGCGCTTCAGCGCCTGTGACACGGTTTCCCGGTACTGTGCCCGGCCCGTGCTTTGCTGACGCACATTCCCCTCGGCCCCCGCCCTTGGCTCCACCAACTCCGCTGCCGGTTGCCCGGCTTTGTTCGTCGGCTTCACAGCTACTATGGCGAGGTCAGACTTCTCATGATCGTACATCGTCGGCTACGGCTCCTCGCCTTCCCGACGCGGACCAGTGCAGCACGCATGCTGACGCTGGCCGACCATGAGATCTCCCGGTTCCCGAGCAAAGAGCGTGCGCACATGCCAGTGTCTAAGACCACGCCGGGCCGTCTGGGCGCTCGCGTTATCGCGCCCATCCGTGTTGCCTTCCGTCACCGGAACGACGTCGGCGCCCAGGATGAGGGTACTTTCGCGGCTCAATGGCTGGCCTATGCGCTCCCCTGTCAACGCTTCGCCGATGCCCTCGCGGGCATCTGCGCATGAACTCGGGGTCGATGCGGTTCGCTACTCCTTCATCGTGATGGACTTGCACCATCTACTCCTTGCCGGTCTCCCGGCGCACTCCGGTCTTCCCCAGAAAACGGACGTAGTCAGGGCCAGTGAGCATATCTCAAAAGTGCCAACTGGAGACTTATGCGCCGCAGAAATTTTAACAGTCTACTCGATCACTTCGTGGGCGCGGGCGAGCAGCGATACGCCGAAACATTCACGACTAGCTCAGTCTTTGTGATCTGCTGCATTGGGAGTTTGGACGGTCTTTCACCTCTTAGTATGCGTGAGGCCTAAACACCCAGCACGCACCTGCCGTCCTAGTGTGCACGTTCACGAGCGAGGGCAACCACGCCCCGTCATATGCATGGTATAAAGGCGGGCGCGACGGAGCGAACTCCGGCGCGATACCTGCCCCGCTTGGCGCGAGGGGGTTTGCTCTACCGGGGCGGAGCAATTTACATGAATTTGTAGAGCGCAGACCAACCCAACCTGATGGATCGTATTCTCGATACGGCGGCGGACAATCTCAGGATTGCAAAGATCCTGGTCCAATTGGGTCTAGACCCCGATAACGTCACCTACGACGCCATCTTCAATCGTGTACTGGAAATTGTGCTGGCCAACATCAACCTGGCCAACATGTTTGCCCTCTACTGCTTTCAAGCGCAGTCGTCGCGTTTACCGCCACTTCGGCTTTTGCGCAGGCCACTGTGACTTCCGAATACTATGTCGTGAGGGATGCAACCACCAAGAAGTGCACCATCGTCGATAAAAAGCCGACCACAACGACCACGATAGTCGATAACGGTGTGTTAAGACCAGGACCGAAGCCGAGACCGGCATGAAGACAATGAAGGTTTGCACGGAAAACTGATCCTGATTAGCAAAACACGCAGTCCTCGATGGCCCACCGAGGCCCTCGCTTTGCGCGTCCGTGACCTCTCTGCGTAACCCTGCCGAGCGCTCCTCGGCAGGGTTTTTCCTTTTACTCCTGTGATTCTCGGAAAACCGACACGTGGGTCCGCGCCGCGCCGATCGTGCAAATCGGCTCACTCAATTTGGACTATTTCTAATTTACCACCCGCAGACTCACTTTCAAAAAACTGCCACCTAACTATTTTGCGCAATTAGGGAATTTTTGCTGTGCAGAAGTCCACCACGCCGGTCACTTGTGTTTTGATTGTCGACGACCACCCGGTGGTCCTGTCGGGTTGCCGGTCGCTGTTTGCGTCGGACAATTCCGTGAAGATCGACGAGGCCACCGACGCCAAGTCCGGGCACCGTGCCTATATGGCGAAGCGGCCTGACGTCACGGTGATCGATATCAAGCTTCCGGATGTCTCTGGTTTCGAACTGATGCGGCGCATCCGCAAGGACGATCCGCATGCCAGGATCATCATGTTCAGCATGAATGACGATCCGGCGCTCGTGGTTCACGCCATCGAGATGGGCGCGCAGGGCTATGTCTGGAAGGGCGACGATCCCCGGATGCTGGTGAAGGCGGTTCGGAAGGTCGCCGCGGGAGACAACTTCATTTCACCGCAACTGGCGGAAGCGGTGACCTTTTCCGGCGCGTCGATCAAGGCAAATCCGGCGTCCCTAGTGACAGCGCGCGAGCTGGAAATTCTTCGGCTGCTGGGCCGCGGCGACAAGATCGCCGAAGTCGCCAATGCGCTGGAGATTTCCTACAAGACGGTGGCCAACACCACCTCATTGCTCAAGCAGAAGCTTGGCGCGAAGAGCCATTCGGACCTGATCCGGATCGCGGTGGAGATGGGGCTGGATTGAGGGCCTGCCGGCCGCCTCAAGGCGCTTCGACAACTTCAAAGGTCCTTCGTTGCCAATTGCGTTAAGGTTGGTGGTCCCCGCCGGAGCGGGCGGTCTCGTACCTAATGAAGTCGAACCTCAGTGCTGGAATGAAATAATCCGCGAACTGAGTTCATCACGAGCCGGGAGGCTCGGCGGAGATAGTCCGAATTTCTCTGCGCGCTCTGCCGCCAGCTTTCGGTAAGCCCTCGCCTGCCCCTTCCAGTGGGCTTTGAGCTTGAGCTCATGCTCTTCAGCGGCAAGCCGCTCGAACGGGACTGAAGCAAGTAAGAGCGTCGGGTATGACTCGGCTGCTCTGTGCGGATTGCGGCCGGGTGTGGGAGGTCAAGACGCCCTCATGCGTGCACTCGTGGAGACGCGGGCGCGCCCTGTCCGAATTGCAATTTCGCGTCTCCCAATTATCCCCTGGCCCCTGCGTCTCATGAAGGGATTGCAACTAACGAGGCGGCACGACTGCATCCCGATCAGTACATGGCTACACAATCAAATCGTGAGCCGCATAGTGATTGCTATGCCCTAAGTGATCGTGCTGAGCCGCTGAAGTATCAATCGCATCTGCATCCTGGACTGACACCGGTCCGTTGTGTGCGGCAGCATGCTGACCATCTTCATGTGCTTTCCCGCTTCCATGGCCCAGCTGCTGTACGTCAAGAATGTCTGAAGAAGCATTGTTGGCGCCATTCTTAAAATGAAAGGAATCGCCAAGTTCGGTGCCAACTGGTGATTTGGCCCGACCGGCGTCGTCGGAGGAAGCCCCTTCCTTTCTCTTCAGCCTTAACCTTCAATGCCGAATGTCCATCGTTGGCAGATTTTACGGACGCCGTTTGTAGATCGTGCTGCAGTTTGTTAGTATCTAAATCGTCTCCCGGGACCTCATGCTTGATATGCCCCTTGGCAGCTCCAGAGCCGTTGTCGGAATCATGCAGGGCTTTCTGCGATTGACCGTGATTTAAATCGTCTCCCGGGGCCTCATGCTTGATATGCCCCTTGGCAGCTCCAGAGCCGTTGTCGGAAGCATGCAGGGCCTTCTGCGATTGACCGTGATTTAGATCGTCTCCCGGGGCCTCATGCTTGATATGCCCCTTGGCAGCTCCAGAGCCGTTGTCGGAATCATGCAGGGCCTTCTGCGATTGACCGTGATTTCGATCGTCTCCCGGGGCCTCATGCTTGGCATGCCCCTTGGCGGCTCCGGAGCCGTTGTCGGAATCATGCAGGGCCGTCTGCGATTGACCGTGATTTCGATCGTCTCCCGGGGCCTCATGCTTGATATACCCCTTGGCAGCTCCAGAGCCGTTATCGGAAGCATGCAAGTCGGGCTGCCATTGACCATGATTGGGCTCGTTATCCTGGCCTGCCTGCGTCGTGTCACGCGTACCTTCGTTCGCGGCCGCCGCGACAACGTTAATGGTTCCGGAACCTTGGGGAATAGTGTTCGCTCGGTCGCTGCCGTTATCCTCCGCGTCGGCATCGCCAACATGAAGCTCGCTGTGGTCTCTGGTGATCGTATCGCCTTGGGAGAACTCGAATGCGAACGCCCCATCGTACACTGCAGTAGCTGGTGTGCCGTCGAAATTTGCGAAGCTGGGAGCTGCGACCGCTGCCAGTCCCTTGGCGTCGCTTGCGGGAGATGAAGTGAAGACATCAGCGAGGCCATCGCCAAACTCAAACGCTTGCGCGGCGTGGGCGGTACGATCGAGCTCGTAAATCAAGGCTCCGAAAGCCGCAATCGTGAAGATGCTGTAGCTGCTCGAACTTGGCCGCTCGGCGCGTTGAGTGCTGCCTGCGCAAATGAACTCGCGGCCATCTCGCCACCCGGATCGACGAGCTTGCCGATCGGCCTTGGGACGCTCCAGGTCCCGCGCCGGCGCCGCCGCGCTCCTTGCTGGCGGCTCTTTCTGGGGTGTCACCTGATACTGTTTCCTTTCGGCTGATTTTGATAGTGACAACCTCCGCGGAGCCGTTTGCGGCCGATGACCGTGAAACTTTCGATCGTGGTGTGACCGGCGTCGACTGAATCCTCCGAAGCGCTCCAGGATAGCAGCCTCCAGGTGCTTCCATCGCGCCGTCGGCCAGGCGCGACAGGGCGAGCGCGGCGAGCTCCGTACGGCTGCTGATTCCGAGCTTCTGTCGCGCGTGGTTGAGGTGAAGTCCTGACGACGTCCGGGACGACACCGAGCACACGAGCAATATCGCTGTCTGAGAACCCCTCGGCGACGAGATCCATGATCGTCCGCTCGTTGACGGTCAGAATTGCCAGAACGTTATTACCGAACGACGCGATTCCATTGGCTTCGTTACCGACCCTCGCCAGGTCTGACCCGGTTTTTCCAGCCTCACGGACTGCATAAGCACTTCCGGTTTGGCGCTCATCGATATCATGCCGCCAAGCACAGTAGCTATTGCTGTGGCAAGATCGCCACAGGCGACAGAAGCGGTGAAGAAAACCATCGGAAGAAAAGGCCTTTGTCGCCCACGACGGCGAGCATGTCGGACACGGTGCACATCCGTCGCCGGTGCTTCCAGCAACACCACGTCGGGCGTCAGTCTACGAATGGCTGCAAGGCAACTAGCTCCATCGAGACAGCATGCAACCACCTCGAAATCGGGCTGCGCTCCGAACAGCGATACAAAACCTCGCAAAACAATAGGACGTCGATCTGCTATCACCAGTCTAACGCGACGCATTGAACTTTCCTTCTCGGCCTCGTAACGCAAGAGACGGATCAAGGTTCCGTGAAACACAAAGACTCTGGACTCGGAACAAGCAGCTCCTGAGGCTGTCGTAATCCGGACCATGTGCAGGCCGGACTTTTTAAACAATGGGAGGACGTCCGTTTAGTGACGAAAAGCGACCAACATTGTTTGTCTCCGGCTCTGTCTTGACATTGGCCACAGTGAGCCCCGCCAATTCAGCCTGACGCGCGCGTTAAACAGCGCCAGGAGCCGGCAACCAGAATGCGGCTCGCGACGCGAAGTGTCCCTCCAGCATCAAGCGCACTCAAACCCGTCGTGACCTCTGGTGTCTCGACAGGTACACCCGCGTTTCGCTGCCCTGAGACATTGGGTAGTATGCTTCCGACCCCGCGGCGCTTGACATCCATCAAGCCGAAGGATCCAAACACCTTC
>CAVYOM010000009.1:0-143573 GCA_963770135.1 uncultured Alphaproteobacteria bacterium
GATTGCTACCATGGATAAATCCGCGCTACGTGGCCAAACGTCGCAATCAGCCCCAGCCTAGTGCGGCACCTGCTGCCTGCGCGCCCAAGAGGCCTTAACTCCGCGTTGCCGCGGTGCAACCATGCTCAGCTTTCCGAGACCAGCTTAGTCCGATCACGCCTGCCAAAATGAGACCAATGCAAACAATCCGCAGTGGCGAAGTGGAATCACCTAGCACTGCCATCCCCAGAACTGCGGTGCCCGCCGCGCCAATACCGGTCCATACCGCGTAGCCGGTCCCGACCGGCAAGGTGCGAAGCGAGAGTGACAGAAGAAAGATACTCGACAACCCGGTGGCAGCCGTAAACAGTCCAGGTATCAACCGCGTGAAACCTGCAGACCACTTCATGCCGAACGCAGAATCCGATTTCGAGAAAGCCAGCGAGGCTGAGTAAAGTCCATGCCATAATTACATTTCCGTTTTGTTGGTTCGCCAGCCGTGACGGCCGGTGAGGTTTGATGAAAGTGACAGACGGGGAAACCGCGACCGGCGTGATCCGGTGTTGTCGATACTGGTCAGACGTGTTTGCAAATCGGTGACGCATTGGAGAAGCGAGCGCGCACGAATTGCCGTGCCTATGAGTGACACGCTCGCGTCCATGTTATTTCAGGCTTTGATGGCAGCGGCGGGGGGCGTGCGGAACGTAACTCCGAGTCGATTGAAGACGTTCATCAAGCCGATCGCGTAGGTGAGATCGGCGAGTTCTTTTTCACTGAACTCGGCAGCAGAGGCCGCATAGTCGGCATCGGGAACGCCGGTTACGGCGACGCGCGTTACGGTTTCCGCCCAAGCGAGCGCGGCGCGCTCGCGGATGCTGAATACGGCGCCCGCATCGCGCCACACCGGCACCAGCACGAGCTTCTCAACCGCAATCCCCGACTTGAGCAAATCGCGGGAATGCATTGTCGATACAATAGGCGCAACCATTTATCTGCGAGACCCGCAGATATACCAGGTCGACCAATTCCTTCGGCAGGCCGGATTTTTGAATTGAGACGTAAACGCCACCCAACGCCTTGAAACCTTCAGGCGACACCTTTGCGTAGTTAATACGATTGGTCACGATGGTATCCTTTCTTGTACTTGCGTGTTGATCGATTCGATCGTGCTGCATCTTGGCCCATCTTAGAAGGTCCATATTCGGTCTTCTGCCATAGGCCATGATACCCCACTTGGGTACAAATGCCTCGACATCCGTGTGAACAAGTTAGATCTGCCCCCACGAAAATCGGACAATGCACGGCATTCGATCTCGCGGAGACGTCCAGCAATTTCCCTTCGTCGCACCTCGCGCCAACCGCGAGGCAAGTGTGATCTGCCGTCGGGAGGTGACGCGGTTGAACGTCGCAACGATTGCGACACCTGGAAGCGGACCGAAGTATCTTCCAACACGGCGGGGGACAGCGAGCGGACTGACGCGTCGAGAACAACTGCGTTCTCGGCACCACTTCTTTGCTGCACCTAACCCGGGCCTCTTGCCAGGCTGGGCGGGAAGCGCTCAAGATGAGGATGGAAATCATCCTGCCCTTCCCTGAAGGAAGCGTGACCGGGCGCGCTAAACTTGCGCCAACGGTCTTTCGTAGGGTTGGCGCAGTGAATCGATCAAAGTAGTCGGAAACCAATGATCGAGTTCGCCCCGGAACCACGGGGGTGACCGGTTATATTCCGATTGACGCCGCCCTTAGGCGTTGTTGCTCGGATGAGGAAGGAAGATACCACGCATCAGAGCGATGAAGTTCTGCTCTGACAATTCACGTCGAGCCGTCAGGACGGAGCGGATATCCTCGTTTGGCATATAGCGTAGCCGATCTGCCGCCCCGTCAGTCGCGGCTGCGAAGATCGCTTCAGCAACTCTTCCAATTGCATCAAAATCTTAGTTGGTAGCCATAGCTCCATAGACTTTGACAGTGTGCGCAATGAACGCGTTGTAATCTTCGGGTATCGGGAGCGCGTCCTTTTCGCGCTGGGATCGCGCGACGAAACCTGTGCCAGGCGCGGCGCCCGGCTCGACGATTTTCACCTTGATGCCGAGATCTGCCAGTTCGTACGACAGCAATTCAGAAAACCCTTCAAGCGCAAATTTCGATGCGCAGTATATCGATGCCATGGCGGCTCCGAACACACCCGCGCCCGAACTGATGTTGATGATCGTGCCAGCGCGGTTAGCACGAAAATGTGGAAGGACAGCACGGATCACGTCCATCGTACCGAAGACGTTGACATCGAACTGCTTCTGAATGGCTTCGCGTGAAGCTGGTTCGAAAAGGCTGAACAGGCCATAGCCCGCGTTGTTTACGATTAAGTCGATTTGTCCAAAATGACTGATCGCGTCTTTAATTGCTTTGTCGATACTATTGCTGTCCTGTGCATCGAGGCGAAGGACGCGAATATTTTTCAAATCGGTCAGCCTACGGCCATCGTCGGGCTTGCGCACAGTGGCCACAACGTTCCATCCGCGAGAGGAGAACAGCATCGCCGCTGCTTCGCCAAATCCGGACGAACACCCGGTAATAAAGACAGTAGTTGACATTCAATCTTCCTCTTTGAGGTCCATCTCATCCACCCACGGCGTGCGAGACTTCAGTTGCACTCCGCCTTCGCCACGGCCTTCTTCGACGCAACAGGCGCAAGGCCGTCACGCCAAGGCCGAAGCCTCGTCACTACCAAAGGATCAGTCCGCGGACGTAATTCCGCGCTCCTACCCCCGCCAACTTCGGGCGTTACTCCCGCGCGGGGAAGTACATGCGGCTGACACATCGAGGATAAAAACGAACATTAGAAGGTCCAAGAGCTGCCTTAAGCACTAGACCATGCCTCCTTCAGGTCCGCTAAAAGCGAAACATGCCCACAAACCGAGCGGTTTACCAAGGTCATATCAGTCTCAAGATGCGCTTACCGAGATTCTCGGCGGTGCGTTGAAAGTCAATATTCGTGAAATTGAGGAGCACGGCCGAGGCTCCATCGTGACCCATCGTCCAATCCGACAATGCTTCCCCGTACAGCCCCTCTTGCAGCATGCGCGCAACAAGCCGTCGGTCCGACCGTCGGCCTCGCAAGCGCAGAATCAGGTGCATTCCTCCCGGCTGCGAGTTGATTTTCACATGCTTCCCCAGCACGCCTTCGAGGCCCGCTGCAGTCACATTTCGGCGTTCGGCATAAAGCTTCCGCATCCGCTGGATATGGCGAGCGAAGTGCCCTTCCGTGATAAAGGCCGTGACGATAGCCTGTGTGAGCTCGGGGCTGCCTCCTGCCAAAGCCTGCGTGATATGATGAAACCGCTCGCCTGCGTTTCCGGCACGACAAGATAGGCAAGACGGATACCTGGAAAGAGCACCTTGCTGAAGGTGCCCGCATAGAGCACGCGCCCGTCACGATCCAAACTCTTCAGCGCAGGCAGAGGCCGGCTGACATAGCGGTACTCGCCATCATAGTCGTCCTCAATGACCCATGCGCTATTCCGCCCAGCCCAGCCCAACAGTGCCTGGCGCCGGAGCAGGGAGACGCACAGCGGACTCTGATGCCCAGGCGTAACCACGGCTGCGCGCGCGCGTGGCGCCAGCTTGATTGCATCGGAAACGACCATGCTCTCCCGATCTACCGGCACCGAAACGGCTATGATATTCATATGGCCCAACAGTTCCCGCGTTGGCGGATATCCAGGGTTTTCAAGCCAAACGCGATCTCCCGCCTTCAACAACGCATGAGCAAACAACTCAACGGTGTGCCGATATCCCGACGTCACGAATATTTGGGAGGGGGAGCAGTTGATCCCGCGCGAAACCTGGAGATATGCGGCGATCTCGGCACGCAATGCCGGCAGGCCATAGACAGAGGGATGAACCATGTCCGATGGTTGCATGGCGCGTACACACCGCGCGCCCAGGCGTGCCCAGATCTTTCCGGGAAAGACATCCAGGGCGGGCAAGCCCATTTGGAATGGCAAAATCAACTCTGGACGAAATCCAGCCGCGGCGATGCCGCTATTGGACATAGGCATCGGAGCCGCAACGGGCATTCGTGGCGAGAGCCCCGGCGTCACAATGGTCCCTGCCTGTCCGCGGGCTTCGATGTACCCCTCGGCGGCCAACAGCGAATAAGCCGTTTCGATCGTGCCTCGTGCCAAACCCAATTCCTTGGCCAGCGCTCGTGCCGAGGGAATGCGGTCACCCGGCTTCAACACTCCGCTGGCAATCGCGCCGCGAAACCGATCATAGATCTGGCGATAAAATGGTTCGGCCGCCGCTGGATCTATCGGCGAGATTTTGCTGACCTTTGCGGCGGTCATCAGCTACTCACCTCTTCTGTTCATGTCGTCCTGGTGGAGGTGCGCACCGCTCCTGCGAAGCGGAGCACGTCCTCCACGCACAAAGAATTCTTACTGACCTTGTCGAACACTGAAGGATGTCACCTTCTCCGAAAGAACTGATACTGAACCTGCGCTCCCCGGTGCCGACAACCTGCGTCTCATCAACCGATCACCTCGCCATCCAGAGAAAGACGGCAAGCGATCGATCAAACGATTGTCGTAATCGGCACCACCCAAAAACCGTATTAACCGACATTCTCCGATCGAGGCGTAAGGCGATGAAAATGCTCATGCAGAGCGCGGTCTGCCTTGGTCCCTTCCACAGCGACAACATCGGGACCAAGAGATGATCCTTCGACGGAGAAAAACGTGAGATCATGCAGTCCGATGATACCCAGGATCGCCCTCAGATAGGGAGTCAGAAAGTCTGGCTGGCGCGCGCGCTCACCGGAATATCTTCCGCCCGAAGACACTGCGACAAAGACCGGGCGATCGCGTAGCAGGCCGACGTAGCCGTCCTTGGTCGTGTTGAACGTCCGACGGATTCGAACGATATGATCTATCCACGCTTTCAGCGCAGATGGAACGGTGAAGTTGTGCACAGGAGTTCCAATGACCACGAAATCCGAACTCTCCAGCTCTTGAATCAGCTCTTCGGACTGGGACATTGACCCTTCCGACGATATCTCGGCAGGCGACCGTTGCGAGGCGCCAAGAGCAGCGGCGTAACTTCCATCGATATGCGATATGGCGCCGCCACCAATCACCCGATTTGCGACTATTGCCGTTGGATAGCTTTTCAGCAAACAGCCGGTAACCTTCTGAGAAAGCCTATAACTTCTAGAGGCTTGCCCGAGAGGGCTGCAAGTCACTTGCAATATTTTGGTCATTTGCCTTTTCCTCGTTCATTGGGAATATCTTCGCGCTCAGCAGATCTCGCACCGTCATAAGGGCATCGCTTCACCTGCGAAAAAGGCGAGCGACCCTCTGTGTGCCGGGACAACTCCCGCCGGGGCACGGGCGGCCGTAGGTAGTGCGTCTTCGTGCTCAGCTAGGGTCTGCGCCAAGAGATAAGCGTGGCCGGCCGGGAAATCCGGCCGACATACCAGGACGTGGCCTCCGAATGAGGCGATGAGCCTCAAGGGTACGTCGCGGATATCGTCGAATGGCGGGTTAGCGGTAAAAAGGGCCTCCGCGCTCTCTATCTCCATTAGTGCGACGTCCTGCTGGTTCGTGGCAATGAGTACACCGACACGCCGGACGTCAGCTGCGCGGGCCAACTGGGCACGCGAAGCGGGAAGAAAGCGCGCGAGGACATCGACGATCGCCCCGGCGTACGTGCCGGCTATTTCATTGTCGCGCTGACCGACAATCAGAAGGGAATAGCGCCGGTATATCAGCCACTGCCCGTCCGGCTCTAGATCAGCGACGGCTGGTCTGAGCCCCGTGAGAATGGACGCCGCCAGGCCGGCTCCCAAAGTTAACAATTTGCGCCGCTTCATATCTGCCTCCCTATTATTGCGATTTGAACACGTCGCGATTTAAGATCGCCGTAACACCCACGTTCGGTACATCGACGACCTGAGCAATGTTGAGATCGACGGCCACACTGGTCAGCACGTAGGCCTGCTGGCGAGTTCAGTCCCTTCGACTTGACCAGAAAGTCGATCATATTGAGCGTAGCGTTTCGTGCAGCCAGCGTGAGGTCCTCAGAGAGGTTGGCGAGCGGAGCAATCTTCTGGCCACCAAGGTAGGTGGAAAAGATCGGCACCTCACCTTCGCGCTTGAGCGGAAGCCCCGTCACCGCGTAGAAACTACCAGGCGCGAGGTTCTTGAGCTGCGAACCGCCTTCGAAGTGCACGGTCGAATAGTTGGAAGCTCCGCCCGGGATTATCTTTGCCTCAAGCCTTACCTTAGCGCCCATCTCGATCGCGGTGCCGGCCACCTCGCCGCCTCCCATGGCGAAGTGGACGTCGCCGACAAAGAGCCCACAGCCGTCGATGAAGCAGGGAAACATGAGCGTGGTGCCAACGACGGTCTCCTTGGTGTCAATGTTGCCGCCGTTCTCGCGCGGTGGAACAGTCCGCACGCATTCATCCTTCGCTGTGCCATCAACACCGCAGAGCGCGGCCGGTAGAGCGTCGACCGCCTGAGGTGTCAGTACCCCACCGCCTGCATCGGCCAGCGCCTGCTCCCGCTTCAGCCACGTGTCGAGTTCTGGCTTGCCCGGGAGCACCCCAATGGTGCCCATGAATGAATTGTTTGGAACCGCGATTCCCGGAATATCCTTCGAACGCGCTTCAAGGCGGTTCAGCTCCCAATGGACGATGTAAGGATCAGGAAACACATCTCGTAAAAATCCGAATCCTGGCACGACCGGAGTGTAAGCGAAATCATCGGGCACGATGTCAACCACGGTAACCGCGATGGCGTCGCCGCGCTTTGCCCCCTCAATGTGGACAGGGCCTGTCAGCGGATGGCAGAGGTTCAAATTGACCGCCGCCACGTCTGCTGCCGTCGAATCGAAGGTAAATTCAGAATCGAGCCCATCACGCGTCTCGAGTATGAATTGCTGCCCAGGCTTTACACGGGCGACTGGCTTGACCGCATAATGAATCCGGTTGAAGCAGTTTGGATCATCTTTGCAGTGCTTGCCCGACTTTGACACGGTCAAGGGGGCTGGACCCTTGACGCTGCTGGTATCGGCGAACGCCATGCCACCGGTCCCGACAAGGCAAAGAGCAATTACCGGCATAGTCCCAACCGTTTTCGATTTCATTGGAAGTCTCCTTCAAAGTTAGCCGATGCGCTTTACGCACAATGGCAACTATGAGGGGCCATATCTTTTAAGGAGGCGACGTTTTTCTAGAAACACCCGGACGGTGCCGATGGCTGATTCGACTAGTCGCACGATGAAGCATTTTGTTTCGGTTTTCTTCTGCCCCATGCTCAGACTGCGACGAGTACCGTAGACCTACGTCGCGTCTGCGCCTGAGCAACACTTACCGAGTTGAGGATTTAAAGCCCTAAACGACTGCGTGAATGCTCCGATAATTCTTCTAGCTAAATCGCGGCCCGTTCAATGACGCGCGATCATGGCCTAGTGCACAAGATAGTTCTTGGTTCTTACGCAAACGGCGAAATGCACCACATCGAGAATGGCCATCTGCATCCCAACACCAAGCCCCAGCCCGTTTCAGCCAGCAAACAACGAAGGAGTAAAACAATGTCGAAACTGCTTCCATTGATCACCGCAACAACCCTCGCGCTCGGCGTCTCGATCTCTCCCGCAGCCACGCAAGAAGTTACGCATCAACCAAAGGCCGAAATCGGCTATGTCACACTTGACAACGACATCACGGTGCGGCGGATGGTGCTGCGTAACCCAAAATCAAAGGGTATCGTACTTCTCCTGCACGGCTTTCCCGAGACGCTCCACACATGGGACGCCACTGCCTCTTTCCTTGCTGATAACTTGGAAGTCCATTCGTTCGATTGGCCCGGCTATGGCCTGTCCTCACGGCCATCGACGGACAAACTTTCCTATGCGCCCCGCGACTATGCGCGCGTGCTGAAGGAATATATCGCCAAGGCCGGCCTCGATCGATCGACACTCATCATATATGCCACCGATATTGGGGGTCTCCCGGCGCTCTTGGCGGCAATTGAGGAGCCCGGCATTGCACGCACGATAATCGTTGGAGATTTCGCTCCATTCAACCGCCCGCAATATATGCTTGAACGCTTGCGGGACCTGAAGGCACCCGCGACGTCCGAGCAGATCCGTACTCAATATTACCAGAACAGCGATCGAGTTATCGAGAACGCCTTCAAGGGCGGATTGCCCAGCGAAGCGCAGTTTCCGATCTCAACGACCTTTAAGCAGGATATGCTGAAGGGGTGGAACCAAGGCGAACTGACCTCGGGCGATGCCTTCTATCATTACTATTCACACTTTACGCGCGACGAGAACTATCTTGAGGCCAATATCTCGCGCCTCAGAACCCCGGTGAAAGTTGTCTGGGGTGAGAAGGACATCTACATCAACAAGGAGATGGGCATCGAGTTTGCCGAGAAAGCAAAGGCTGATTTCACGTTGCTCCCCGGAATTGGTCACTATGCCCATCTTCAAGACCCAAAGCGGCTCGCCGCCGAAATTCGCGCCGCCGTTCAATGAAGTTTCATGCGACAGGCTGGCGTCCGCTTGATCCTATAATAAGCGCAGTCGGTTTTCCTACCGACTGCGCTTGCGCACGTGAACGATGATGAGTTGGGTGATTCGACTCGCAATAACGCTCCAAATTCGTTCACAGAAGCAGCCGCTCACATAACCGCTTATTACGCGAACGACCGCTTCGCGCCAACAGCGGTCGCTCGCCAATCGATTTTTATGGAATGCCCGTTCGACCTATACGCTCGTCCTGTTGTTCCTAGCGAACTTCCTCAATTATCCTCTTCATTTTGCCACTCTTGTCGGCGCTTGCGCTAGGCGCCCTGCACCATGTGGTGGCCCGCAGCTTGTCCTCCGTCGACGTGAAGAATCTCCCCGGTGACAAACTCCGCGCCATCAAGGTAGAGTATCGCGTCTACGACGTCGGACACATTTCCCATCCGGCCCATTGGATGGAGCGCCGCCAACGCTTGATGCGCTTCCGGCGGGTGCATCGGCGTCTTGATTATTCCCGGTGACACAGCGTTGATGCGGACCCCTGTCTTCGCATACTCGATTGCGAGCGATCTCGTTGCGGCGCTTAGCGCTCCTTTTGTGAGAGAGGCCAATACGGCGGGCACGCTACTCATCGGCTGGTCGACAAGACTTGTCGTGATCGTGACGACGTGGCCGCGTCCTTGTTTACCCATAATTTCCAGGGCACGCTGAGTCATGTGAAAGAAGCCCGTCACGTTTGTCGCCATGTAAATCGCATAATCGTCCGGCGAATAAAGCGTGAATGGCTTTGCCATGAACACGCCTGCGTTGTTAACCAGCGTGTCGACACGACCGAACTTCTCGAGGGCCGTTTTGAACACTCTCTCGGCTGCGTCGGTAGCCCCGACGTCACCTTGTACGGTCACGATGTCCGTATCGGCGACCGGCTTGATCGACCGCGATGTTGCAACAACCCAGTAGTTACGATCCCTGAAAGCCTGAAGGATACCCGCACCGATCCCCTGGGATGCTCCCGTTACTACGGCTACCTTCTGCTCTGTGCTCATGATTCACCCCGTTCAAAACGAAAGCTTCGCTTAATCAGACCTCCGCCTCACCGCTGGTCATCAGCGGATCGTATCCTGGCTGTTTCAGGATTCCGTGGAGCTGTCGACGCCGGACGCCGATGTTACCTCCGCCAAACAGAGGAAGCGCGAGCGCGTCCTGCAGCAGGCGTCCTAACGGGAGAGCGTGATCGTAGCTCTCTATCCCGACGACTCGCATGAGATCTGTCAGCACCCGCACGGCTGTTTCCGAACCATGGACTTTTGCTTCGATCGCCAGTTCCTGCGCACCGGGCGATTGCACATCGACCGCTTGGCACGCTCGCCAGCAGAAGCAACGGGTCGTTTCGATGGCCATCTTTGCGTCCACCAGCGCGTACCCGACTGCTTGATGTTCGATGATGGGGTGAATGCCGCCTCGCCTTTCGTTGCGCGCGAAGCCCAGTGTGAACTCAAACGCTGCGCGCATCAGCGCCACGGCGAAAATTCCAACCAGGGCCGCTGCGCCAGTGAAGCACGCAGCAGTCAGGGCCAGACCACCGCCGAGACTACCCAAAACATTATCTTTGGAGACGCTGACTTCCTTGGGGTTGAACACCGGCAAGAGGTGCGCACGGTGCCCCACGGAATTGATCGCATGCTCGAAGACCAGGCCCGGTGCAGGGCGCTCCACGACCAGGACCGAAATGCCCCGTTCGGGAGGGGCATCAGGATCGGTTCGGCAAAGTACCGATAGAATGTCTGCGCCCTTGCGATCCCAACCTGTGGCCGAGGAAACCCAGCTTTTTCGACCTTCTATGATCCACTGGTCACCCCGGAGCGTAGCCGCGGTACGAACGCCGTCACCCGGCGGGGGCGATGAGGCATTGGCGCTGCCGCCCGGTTCAGTGGCGCAAAACCCCGCCAACGGCGCTCCGGTTTGTTTGAGGAATGGAGGCAGAAGCCGGCCCCGCTGCTCCTCCGTGCCGCCGATCAAGAGCGGCAACAGTCCAAGGACGGTTCCAATCAAAGTCAAGGTAACGCTGGCGTTCACCGCGTAGAGCTCCTCGACCATGATCGCAGTGTCGGTGAGACCAGCGTTCTCTCCCCCGGCGGAAAGAGGAATGCATTTCCGCAGAAATCCCGCCGCAATGATCGCCTCGTAAGCGGTCCTCGTCGCGGCAAACCGTTCCTCTGGAGTGGGCAAAGTCTCTGCCTCCAACGCCCGCGCAAGCACCTCCCTAGCGAACTTGCGGGATTGGAGCTGTAGCTCGCGTTGGCGCGCGGTAAGTCGAAAATCAATGGCCACCGATCCTCCTTCCCACCGGAAGTTCATCAGCCAGACACACTACGTCGCCCCACTTGCAGCAAGCGGATCATAGTCGCTTCGCATGAACATCGTGTGCAGCTGGCGCCGCCTGATGCCCATATTGCCGCCATCGAAGATCGGCAGCGCGAGTGCATCCTGCAGCAGACTAGCGAACGGAAACTCATGATCATAGCTGTCGATGCCGACAACGCGCATGAGATCGGTGATCACGCGTACCGCAGCCTCGGAGCCAAAAATCTTCGCCTCGACTGCAAGCTCCTCGGCCGCCGGCGACTGAGCGTCAAGCGCACGGCAGGCGCTCCAGCTGAGATAGCGCGCCGCTTCGATCGTGGTCTTTGCATCGGCCAATGCGTATCCGACTGCCTGGTGCTCGATGATCGCGTGAACACCGCCACGTTTCTCGGTACGAGCAAAATGAAGCGCAAACTCGAACGCGGCGCGCATCAACGCGACGCCGAAGATGCCAACCAATGCCGCAGTTCCTGTGAACGCCGCAGCCGTCAGCGCGAGCCCCGAACCTTCCTGTCCCAAGAGATTGTGATGTGGTGTCGCAACGTTCTGGAAGCCGAATTGCGGCACGAGATGCGCCCGATGACCGATGGTGTCGATCGCACGTTCGAATACAAGACCCGTTGCCGGTCCTTCTACCGCAATGATGGAGATCGCTGCATCAGGCGGCGCCGCCGGATCGGTTCGGCACACAACGCAGAGAACATTGGCGCCTTCACGGTACCAGCCCGTGGCTGACGACACCCATTTCTTGCGGCCGTTTATTACCCAGTTGGCGCCCTCTCGCCTCGCCGTGGTGCGGACGCCCTCGCCGGGCGGAGGCGAGGCAGCATTGGCACTACCTCCTGGTTCGCTGGAACAGAAACCGGCAAGCGGAGCACCGCTTGTTTTCAGAAACGGTCCGAGCAGCCGCTTGCACTGGTCCGGGGTGCCGCCGAGCAGAAGCGGCAACAGGCCGAGCACCGTGCCGAGCATCGTGAGCGTCACGCTGGGGTTCACGCTGTAAAATTCTTCAGCGAGGATCGCCATATCGATCAGGCCGGCATTGTCGCCACCGGCAGGCCCCGGGATACACTTGCGCAAATAGCCGGCCGCCACCATCGCTTCATAGGTCGGCTTGGTCGCAAGAAAGCGCTCTTCCGGTGTTGCCAACAACTCGGCCGCCTTGGCCTCGTTGAGCACCTCTTTCGCAAATTTGCGGGAAGAAAGCTGTAGATCGCGCTGTTGCGCCGTAAGCGTGAAATCAATCACTGTTGAAGCGTCCTCGATCTTCAGCGGCATATCGCTGCGTTCAACGGAGGACTAACTTGCCGGCGGGAGAAAGTCTTGGACGATGGTGAACCGATTTCTTGGTCTACTGTGTACCGTCGACTGTCGTTAAACTCATGGCACGTCGAAATTCTCGGGGCGCCAAGCCGGTGCTGCGCTTGAACAGCCTGTTAAAATACGAAATATCCCGGAAACCGGCATTAAATGCGACTTCCGCAATGGTTGCCCGTCGATGGGCGTGATCCAGCAAATTCCGGGTACAAACAAGGATCCGCTGTCCGTTGACGTGTTCTCCTACCGAACGACCCGTGGTAGAAAACAGCTTGTGCACATATCGTTGCGAGCAATGGAATTTCTTCGCCAGTGTGGCCGCGCACAGCTCGGGGTCATCCACGTGGCGATCGATATGGTCAAGCATCATCGACAGCAAGACAGATAGACCAGCCCGTTCCGGCGATCTTCCTTCCAAAATGCCAGGCGCGTAAGATATCAGGTCCACGACATGTTGAGCGCCGAAGGCAGAGATTCCCGAGTTCGGCTCCGAACGAAGACACAGTTCCGCATGTCCCGAGAGCGTCCGGGATAACGCGCGGCCCGCCTCGGTCGCGGAGAGCCTCAACCGCGGTCGCTCTGCGAGAGCACCCGGCAATAGCTGTCGCGGCACGGCAAAGCAAAACAGACTAAAATTTCGACAATTCGCGATTTCGAACGGCTCGGTCGTGTCGACGATAGCAAGATCTCCGGGTCCGCAGATCTGTTCGTGGCCGCGCTGAGTGTAGCGACCAACGCCATCGAGTTGGAGATTGACAAAGTACACATCGCCTATGCTGCGTGCAATGTGCGAGCGCAAACGGAGGACCACGTGCTTTGTCGCTTCGACACGGGAAATTTGGATCGACGCGACGTCTGTTCGCGAGATCGTCCCTTGGAAAGGTTGCTCGGCGATTTTCCGCGGTTCGAGCGGAACGAAAGCGTCGGCCAGGTCCTCCGTCCAACTTCCGAAGGGCCGGTCCGCCTCAATCGCTTTTGTCGACCACTCCATAGGACCACCCACAATTCACAGCTGCAAATTTCATGGCTTGGCCTGCGCAGATAATACATCAGGGAGCGACGAGGTCAAATCCGCTACGGTGCACGGGACCGAACCTCGGACGGCGCCGCACGTCGTCTGGTTACAATTTTGTGATCTTGGAGACTTCGCCGATCTGTCGCTATCATGCCGCAAACCGGACCCGACGCGATGCCGCAGCCGGCGATCGTGAACGACCTCTGAGCCTCGCTTGAACGGGATATCTCAGAAATCGCGTGCCTTCCGGTCGGCGCCGAGCCGAGAACGTCATCTCATTCCTTATCAGGCGCGAGATGCTGTTGGGCATGAGCGACCGCTTTGCCCCAGAAGCGGCCGGTCGCAAGGAGCGTCAAACTGATTACTCGGGATAAGGAGATACGCTCGCGCGCTGGAGCGTGGCGGGATGGAAGCACCGTGCTTTCAAGTGTTAACGGCTTTTCCTCGATCAACGTCTTCAGGCTGCGGGAAGTCATCGTCATCTCCTGTTGATTTGAGCCTGCTGCAATCACGATCTGTGCGAAGACGAGGCACCGCCGCAGCGTCTTCTGCGCGTCGGCGTTCGACGGAATGCCCAACCGCACCAATTGCCACCGGGTAACAAGTGGTTCGGGATAGTGATACGGGAATGCAACGCACGACGCTCGACATCACGCGATTGCGACAGCCATCACCCGCATCCGAGGCCAGGATCGGTCGACCGCGTTGGACCAAACTCCCCGGCTCGTGATTGCGCGGCGTGCATAGCCGCCGTGGACGTGAGAAGGCGTGAGAACTTGTTCCCTTTATCGGTCTAACCGCTTCACCATCTCCACGGAGAAGACAAACACTCTAGCCTCTATCGAGAAATTGAATGACTTGGCTAAAACTCCTGTCGGCAGCGCTGATCGCCTCAACCGCGCTCGCGACTTCAGCGCTGGCGCGCGAAAGTACTGCAAGCTCGCGGCACACCTCAAAAGGCACCGAAGCAAGTATCGCGAGGGGAGTCGACCGTACTTTCCAAGGCGACATTTCGCGGGGATACGAGGGCCACGATGTGTGGGGCCACTGGGGCGCGTACTACGGGCCCATGATTCCCTCAGTTCCATGAGTAACGCGGTTGATACGTCGCGTCATTGAACGGCGCAATGAGCGATGGCGGAGGCCTCAGCAAGCCCCTTCGCCCTTCAGCACACAACCTGCTGCCATGGATTGAGGAAGTCCTTCGGACATAAAAATGCCTCTCCAGCCCAAGCACGTACTCGTCGAGCCACGTAGGCGTGTCAGCAGTCTCGGCAATACCTTACTGTCAGTTCTATCTGCGACCGACGCCAAATTCCCATCTGGCGCAACGTCAGGTCGTCGAAGCCTTCCAAAGGAACGACGGCTTTCATGATTTCACGCTCGCGACGCCAGTGCGCCCAAGCGGGTCGCAATCAAATTGCAACTCTCTTTCCACGACCATCGTGCATACGCGACGAACGCATGCGCCCTGAGTACTCGCTCGACTCCCTCCAATACCCCCAGGTCATCATCGACGACTAAAATGATGTTCCGATCTTGCAAGATATCCCCGATTTGTCTGCCTACACGCTCGGCTGCACTTTTGTGATGTGGGGTTCGGCACGCGCCACTGAATCCCCAAGAAGGTGACATTCATCCCAAGAACGGTTGCTACGCCACTCCAACGATATTTTAAACTTAAAGCAATTGTCGGATGTCGCCAGGTTGTTGTTCTGGCATGCCAGCGAGGGCGGCCGGTTACACGGAGGAGCTGGCGTCCGAAACGACTACTCGCCGAAGTTCTAGTGCAGGCCATTGATTTCATGCCGCCCGTCCAAGGACGTGGTCAGGCCAACCGCTCCGCTAAGGGTCAGAGTCAGACCTCGACGCACACAACCGCGAGGTCCGCTTTGCTCCAATCAACGGACATCGTCGGCGTGTCGGGGCACGTCCGAGAAGTGCCCAACAGCACATCCCAGCGGCTCAGGGGAATCGGTCGAAGTAAATGATACCTAGTCGCGAAGCGGACGCCGTTTGCAAAGCAGCGTCTCCTTTAAGCTTGTAAGACGGTGTGCGACAGCCGCTTTTGGCCCTCGCGTCAATTGCTGGGGTTGCACAAAGCTGGTGGGGAACGATCGACGATTTATGAGTGCGCGCCCCTAGACCGCCCGCACCTCAAGGAAGCGGGAGATAACAACATTCTGTATCTCCGTCGTGCCGTCGAGGTACTGAGCTGCTTTTGCGGAGGCCAAATGCCGCGAGATTGGCGTGTCAGCCAAAAGACCGCGCGCACCAGCAAGTTGCATACATTGCGCGACACCGTTGAACGCTGCCCTTGTAGCAAATTTCTTCGCGTGAGCGGCCTCAATCGTAGCTCGCTCTCCTCGGTCAAGCTTCGATGCAGCAGCGGCGAACAACAACTCTGAAGCCGAAAGATCCGTCGCGACGTCAGCCAGCATCCACTGAAGGCCTTGAAACTCGATCGTCCTCGAACCGAATGCGGAACGTTCGGCTGTTGCTTTTAAGGCGTGCGTCAGACTTGATTGCAGCATCCCGCAGCACATTGCGCTAACCAAAGTGCGGGCCACGTCGATACCGCTCATCGCTCGTTTAAAGCCTTCGCCAGGTCGAGCAAACAGTGCCTCATCGGGAACGAAACAGTCGGAGAGCTCTACCCCAGCGAGGCCCATAGAATGGCACCCCACGAGATCGTAGGGAGCCGTAATCGAGAGACCAGCGCACGTTCTCTCTACTAAAAATGCGGCAATGCCTGCTGGTCCAGCACCGACATCGGTCTGCGCATACACGAGAAATAGATCCGCAGACACAGCATTAGTAATCCACGCCTTCGAGCCATTTATTTGCCACCCCCCATGCCTACGGGTAGCTTTCGTTTGCATAGCTGCTGCATCCGAGCCTGCGGAAGGTTCAGTTATGCATACGGAAAGAATTAGTTCTCCTGTTTGTACTCGGCGAACATATTGATCGAGCTGAACAGGCGAGTCGGACTCCGCTATCAAGCTGGCAACCGCGCTGTGCACGGCAATGCTGAAAGCAAACGGAAAATCCGCGGAGGCCAAGACTTCTGAGGACGTTTCCCACGCGGAGATAGTCCAGACCCAAACCACCGTGCTCAACTCCAATCTTGAGCGATCCAATTCCAACACTGATCGCTTCCCGAAGCTCAGTCGTTGCCATCGCGCGTGACTTTTCCCAAGCGGCAGCTCGCGGCAGAATTGTATTACGCGCGAATTCTTCAGCGATAGCTATAATGCACATTGCTCCTCCTCAGACTCAGCTGTTGGCTATCGCAAATCGCTGGCGGAGAGGGAGGGCTTCTCACCGCTCTTACCGGCTGGGCGTGTGTAGATCAGACGTAAACTTGGCGCACCGAACCTCTCCGTGGATCCCAGACATCGTCAATGGCACCGTTTCCTGATCGGTGGCCTGTCAGGCGCACTGCGGCTACAATACAAGCCGCGGATTGAGGGCGGGAACACTTTTCGTTCGCGCCCGCAACTGTAACTGGTGATAAATCATCCGTCTCGTCAGCTCACAGGTGTCGCGAGCAGCTCGTTCAGATTGGCGTCAAGCTGCGCGAGCAAATCGGGATCCACGCCGAACAAGCCGAGATGTCCGCAGATGCTTTTCAGCGGACGGAACTGACTACCCGGGATCAGCCGTTGCTCTACCTCGCAGTCGCTCGGCGGAAAGAACATATCGTGACTAATCGGCATCACATAAGTCCTCGCCTTGATACGGCCGAGCGCCGACGCGAGATCGTCACCGGTGTTGCGGCTCACGTCGCCTCGTTGCCACTTCCACGCCATCGCCAGAAGATCGTTCGGATCCATCGGCGCGAAGTATCCGGTCATAAAAGTATCGACGAAGGCCTGCATCGAGTTCGAAGCCGAGCGCCTTGTGTCGGCCCTCTCGGAAGAACTCGGTACTCCACCCCATCACCGTCCACAGCTTGGCGTGGCGATGAAGACCGGCGGCGACATCGATGGGAGAGTCGTACTTGCCGCCGTTGAACCCTGGATCGGATGTGATCGCTTCGGAAAGTGTCTCGGTGCGGACGAAATCGTGCTCGGTGTTCTTGGCGGTGCCGGCGATCGGAGCGGCGCGCTTGACGAAGTCGGGATAGCGCACGGCCCACTCGTAAGTCTGCTGAGCGCCCATGGAGCCGCCGACGACCAGCGCGAGGCTCTTCAGACCGTATTTCACGGTCAGAAGCTCATGCTGGGCGCGAACGTCGTCGCCAATACGCACTTTTGGGAACATCGGTCCAGCCTGCGCTCCACCGCTGTTGTGCGGTGAGGTGGAAAGGCCATTTCCAATCTGGTTGACGACGACGATGAAATACTTCGCCGGATCGAGCGCACGCCCGTTGCCGATATAGACCTGCTCCACGATCTTGCTGGTTCCAGAGAACCAGGTCGGAACGAGGATGGCATTGTCCTTCGCTGCGTTCAGCGTGCCGTGGGTCGCCACAGCAAGCTGACAATCCGGAATAGTGCCGCCCTCCTCGAGTTCGAGGCTGCCGATTCCAATCAATTCGTAGGGACCGTGGCCTTCCTGGCCGTAGTAGGGATTCGTGCTCATCGGAAGTTTCTCCCGTTACCGCTGTCATCAGGTCATCGCGAAGCCTTGGTAGCTGTTCGCTGCAAGCGCGTCACACTGCGGGTTGTAGTTGCCGAAGCGCGGTTTCCGTAAAGCTCACGCAATTTGGTCTTCAGGACTTTTCCAGTCGCACCGTGCGGAAGCTCGTCGACGAACAGTACATCGTCCGGCATCCACCACTTCGCTATCTTGCCTTCGTAAAAGGCCAGGAGGTCTTGCGTCTCAAGCGTCGATCCCTGGCGTCGAACCGCGAGGACGAGGGGGCGTTCGTCCCATTTTGGATGCGCAACACCAATCACGGCCGCTTCGGCGATTTCGGGGTGAGCCATCGCCAGGTTTTCGAGCTCGATGGATGATATCCATTCGCCCCCGGACTTGATGACGTCCTTCGAGCGATCCGTAACCTGCATATAACCGTCGCTGTCGATCGTGGCGACATCACCCGTGAAAAACCAACCGTCGGCACGCTCGCTTTCCGGCATCTTGTAATAAGCGCGGGCGATCCAGGGCCCCCGAATCACGAGGTCGCCAACTGCCTTGCCATCGTGTGGGAGTTTTCTGCTGTTGCTATCCCGAATGCCAATTTCCACCCCGAAAACCGCTCGTCCTTGTTTGGCCTGGCGAGACCGCCGTTCAGCTTTCGACGAGGCCCTGTGCTTCCGCAGTGACTTCGAGATCGTGCCGATCGGGCTTGTTTCCGTCATGCCCCAGCCATGTAGCACCTCTACTCCATAGCCATCCTGCAGCGTTTCCATCAGCGAGGGCGGACATGCTGTGCCGCCGATCAGCACACGATTGAGCGTCGTCGGCTTTGCGCCGGTGCTTTGCAGGTATCCAACATAGCCCAGCCAGACCGTCGGTACGCCATTGGCGAAGGTCACTCCATTGTCCTCAAACAACCTGTGCAGGCTCTCGCCGTCGACTTTTGGTCCGGCCATCACCAGCTTCGAACCCATTGCCGTTGCACAATACGGCATTCCCCAAGACATCGCATGAAACATCGGCGAGACAAGCGCGACTGTGTCATCCAGAGAAATGCGACAAGCGTCCGGAAGCGCTGAGGCGCACGAATGCAGCACGGCGCTGCGATGGCTATAAAGCACACCCTTTGGATTTCCTGTCGTTCCCGACGTATAGCAGAGTCCGCATGCCGTGTTCTCGTCGAATTCCGGCCATGCATAAGCTTCCGAGCACCCGGAAATAAATCCATCGTAGGACGGTAAGCCTTTGGCTCCGACGATCTTCGCGTCACCAGCCTCGCCCAGATACATCCATGCTTCAACAGTCGGGCATTGCGGTATCAATGAGTGTACGAGATCGATGAAAGCCAGATCGAAGAACACAACCACATCTTCGGCGTGGTTGACGATGTATATGATCTGCTCCACGAACAGCCTTGGATTGATCGTGTGACAAACGGCTCCGGTTCCGGAAATGCCGAAGTATAGCTCGAGATGCCGATAGCTGTTCCAGGCTAACGTCGCCACGCGATCACCTGGCTTAATGCCGATCGAGTTCAAGGCATTTGCGAGCTGAGAGCTGCGCTGGAGAAGGCCGCTGTAACTGGTGATGTGATCGCACTTGTCGGGGGTTCGCGAGACGATCTCGACATCGGGAAAGGAGCGCGCCGCGTGCATGAGAATGGACGACAGCAGCAACGGCGTTTGCATCATTAAGCCAAGCATGGTGAATGATCCTCGGTTTCAGCGTTTTCGCGCCAGCCGCAAAAAACTATTCGTGCAGGCAGGAGATCGTCCGCACGGGCGTCCGTTTGGCAGGGAGTCTGCATCCGCCTGGACGACGTCTCGCCCGCCCTCTCCGCCTTGGGCGCCCCATCCCCGAAAGCGCGCCTTCGCGCGAGACCGGAGAAGGATGATAAGCCTGAAATGAACGACGAGCAGCCTGATCGCAAAGGACGTGATGAGCCATATGACTAGCAGGGGCATATTTCTTCCAAACACGATTTGGATTTGATGATGTGAATGACGCTAAGGCTCTGGAAGCTGGATGTCGTGAGCCGCGAGCGCCCTTTCACCCGTACTGGCACGCACCGCTCACTGCCACGTCGCGCCGCCAACCCGGCGAAGGTGAAGTTCACCTTCCCTGCTTGGGTGACGACTGCTGACATCGGCATTCGTGATCGGCCATCCCGCTCGATCACCAGCGCGACGCGCACTCAGAGCGCCCGCTCGAGCAATGCCGACATATTCACGATCGCGCCGCTAGATCAGCACTTGGCAGGAAAATTATTGCTATTCAACTCAATCGTGATCTATTCGAACGAAAAGATCTTCTTCCAGTCGTTCTTCATGCTGATGATGGTCCAGCTTTTCTTCTTTGCCTCGGCATAGAGCGCGGGGGTGAGGATACCAATCGTGGTATCTGACAGTCCCTGCGCCGGACCGGAAACCTTCATGACAATGTAACGGAGATTTAGACCCTTCACGCCATCGCGGCGCTTGCGAAGGCCGTGGGGCGTGCAGCGCACCGGCATGCCTGCCTTGGCCATCTCCGCCGAAAACCAATCAGTCAGGCCCTGATCGGTGAACGATCCGCCTCTGGCGCCGATCAGCCACGTCTTGAGGCCGGTGGCCTTTGCGCGACATGTCGGCCTAGGCGGTACGCACTAGTATGGACGATTGGGCGCGATCGCCGCACGACACCTGAGGTCCAGCCGCCTAGTTTCTCGAAGCTGACCTGACGCTTTATCCATCGCTTGTTCGCGACCGTCAGGCGTCCATTTCAAGCTTGCAAAGGCAGGAACCATGCAACACGACACGTCCGGATCGTCGAACATCGATCCTCAGAGCGAGGCATTTGCGGACCGGATTGAAGCCAACCAGCGAAAGCGGAGGGCTGATCTCCGCCAGACCTACGATTTCGTCGTCTGTGGGTCCGGCTCGTCCGGCTCCGTCGTGGCGCGACGTCTTGCGGAAAATCCTACCGTCAGCGTGCTGCTGCTCGAGGCGGGCGGAACGGATGCCGTGCCGGAGGTCGAGGACCCTGCCCGCTGGACCGAAAATCTCGGAAGCGAACGGGATTGGGCGTTCAAGACCCGGCCGAATCCGAATCTGAACGGGCGATCGCTGCTTTGGTCCATGGGCAAGGTGCTTGGCGGGGGATCGAGCATCAACGTGATGATGTGGTCGCGCGGTCACAAGAGCGACTGGGACCATTTCGCCGCCGAGACCGGCGATGACGCGTGGTCGTATGAGAGCGTGCTCAAGATCTATCGCGGGATCGAGGATTGGCAGGGAACGCCGGATCCCAAACGGCGCGGCACCGGCGGCCTAGTCGCAGTGCGTGTTCCGGCTGAGCCCAATCCCAGTACCATAGCCTTCCTTGAAGCGGCCCGCTCGGTCGGCGTGCCCACCTTCGCCGACCAGAACGGGATCATGATGGAGACGGCAGGCGGCGCCGCCCTGTCCAACCGACGGATCCGCGACGGCAAGCGCCAGTCGGTCTTCCGCACCTACGCCTATCCCTATATGGACCGGCCAAATCTCACCGTGCTGACCCACGCGCTGGTAACGCGGGTGATGGTCGAAGGCGGCAAAGCGACCGGCGTCGAGGTGGCGCATGACGGCGCCGTGCGGAGGTTTGCTGCCGGGCACGAGGTGGTCCTGTCATTGGGCGCGATCCACACGCCCAAGGTCTTGATGCAATCCGGTATCGGTGATGCCGAGGAACTGCGCCGTTTCGGCATCGAGGTGAGAAGTCACCTTCCCGGCGTCGGCCGCAATCTGCAGGAGCACCTGCTTCTCGGCGGCTGTCTCTGGGAATATCCACGCGCGGAGCAAATGGGCGGCGACACCGGGCAGGCCACCTTCTTCTGGAAGAGCGATGCCGCGCTGGACCACCCCGATCTTCAATCCTTCTTTACCGACGGCGCCTTTCTCAGCCAGGAGCTCAGCCATCTCAACACCACAACGTCATGCTGGTCGATCACCCCGGGCATCGTCCGTCCGCACAGCCGCGGCGCGGTGCACCTCACGGGGCCCGATCCGACCGATCCGGTCGATATCGACGCGAACATTCTGGGCGATCCGGCCGATTTGAAGGCGGCGATGCGCTGCGTTGAACTCTGCCGGGAGATCGGCAATTCCGCCGCCATGCGCCCCTTCGTGAAACGCGAGGTCATTCCAGGCCCGCTTGGGAAGGCCGAGATGGAGAGTTTCGTCCGCAACGCCGCGACGCCGTACTGGCACTACACCTGCACGGCCAAGATGGGGCGAGACGACATGTCCGTCGTCGACGGTTCGCTCAAAGTCTACGGGATCGACAGGCTGCGCATCGCCGACGGATCTGTCATGCCGAGGGTCGCGACCGGCAACACGATGGCGCCATGCGTGATCATCGGCGAGCGGGCGGCTGCCATGATCCGGTCGACACACAATCTGTGAGAAGCGTGGCTTATGAGTAGCGTCGGCCCGGGCAGTGCACCGCGACGAACTGCCGAGCCGAATGCGCGACGCCGATCACGCCTTGTCGGGACCGACGCGCACGAGTTGCTTGCCGAAATTGGCGCCCTTCAAAAGACCCATGAAGGCGCCGGGCGCATTGTCCAATCCCTCGGTAATGTACTCCTTGTATTTCACCTTGCCCGCGCCCACCCATGGCGCGCACCGCGCGCCTCACACGGGCGAAATCGTCATCCAACGAATTTTTCCGTGATATGAAGGCAGGCGCCCATCACGAATGGTTGCGCTCAAGCCGCACAGGGGACCCCCGCGTTGTGGAGAATGTCACGGTCCCTTGAGCCAGGCGCCGGAGCGGCCTCACGCCGTCTTCCGGCCGAGCAGCTCGTCGAGATCGACATCGCTCTGGCCGGGCGCCCTGATGTGGCGGACCTCGAAACTGTCGGGCTGGAACCGATATTCCACTAGCCCCACTTCCTTGGTGCCGATCCGGTCCTGCCGCGCGTCTGAAATGACGAAGCCGGCCGACGGCGCCCAGACGTGCCTCGTATGGTGACAAGTGAAATCGCGCCGCTGATGGACATGGCCGCTGGCGATCAGCCTGAGGTCGACGACGCTGAGCAAATCCAGCCGCCGCCGCCGATTGCCACGGGGTATCAATGCCTTCCTGCAAACGTGGATGTCCCTTACCAAGGGACTTTCGCAGGCACATTCGCTGTTGACGGCCCGCTTAGTCGGCGCGCAGATACATCTGTCCCCCGAAGGCTCTCGTGTTTTTTCAATGGAGAGCCATGCTATGCGCAATCGACGTCAGGTCAGCTTCTGGGGACTACATCTTACCGCCGAGGGCATCGTAGCATTGCAGCAGCGATGCTGATTGTCATCGTGGTGGCGGCATCTCGATTTTGAAGGAAGGCGACGCTTGTGGATAGCTTAGAAAATTATAATCGACGAATGACTGACTAACCTCAACGTCTTCAAGGGTGCCCGCTCTTTGCACGAGAGCGTGCAGCTTCGGCCCATCTTGACGGAAAGGCCAGTCGGCGCGCAGGATACATCTGTCCCCCGAAGGCTCTCATATTTTTCAACGAGAGCCATGCCATGTCGGACAAATTACTCATCAATCTCTTTGGCCTCACCATCAGCGCCGACGGCATTTATGCCATCGTCGCGGCGGTCATCATCATCGTGCTTGTTCTAGCGCGGCGGCAGCCGCGATGATCCGATGGTGCCGACCGGGTCTGCTCAAAATTGGACTGTGTCCGTGGCCAAAAAAATGTGACACTCGCTGGCGAAATCCGGCGATATTCAGCGATGCGTTTGCTCCGAATGTGACAGTGCTAAGTTGCTGAAACGCTCAATTCCGATAGACCATTCTGATCAAAAGTGGCAATGCGATCCTCAGGAGGCACGAACTTCGGACTTGCCCGTTCTGTCGTGTCTCGGACGAAGTCGAGGATCGCTTGTTTGGCGGCCCCTCGTTCCACGATGGCAATGGACCGCTCGAAGCTGTCTGGGCCGACGTGGAGACGGTTAAGGGCGGCGCGGATAGGGCTGGAAGCAACGCCAACGCCGTGACCAGGGTGCGACGGTCGATGCCGGAGCGGAGAATGGTCTCTTTCATGTTCGGCTACTGCTACCTAAAGCTTAAGGACGGCAAGATCGTCGAGGAGATCGGCCTCGATGACGGTGTGGCGGCTTTGACGTTTCGACCTGTCAAGATGGCCGCGAATCCCTAGCGCTATGAGCAACCGGTCGGCCTTCTCCGGAGAGTCGGCCCTGATCCCCCTCAGGACTGGAGATCGCTAGGTGAAGGCGAACATTCCATCCGATTTAAGCTATCGAGACGAGTACCTGCACTTCGCCTCCTTGGGTTGCTCGTTCGGCATTGCTCCACTGTTCTTTCAGGATTGGAGCGTCCCTACGCACTGATAGTCTTACAATGTCGGCAGTATCGCTCAGTCATCGAAGTAGGACCCCAGGGCGCCCAATCGTCCTGGGGTTCTCTTTATCAATCGACGCCAGCCCTTGCGGACTTCTTGTCAGACTCCAATACGGGAATAGCCGTCATGGACATCTTGGGCCTTTGCGTACTCGGGCTGGAATCGAACGCTGGCGTAGTGCGAGGCTTTTTCCGCTTCCCGAGTCCTCTTGCCGAGCTCCGCCGTGTCTCCGAAACCAAGAACCTGCCTAGCAAGCTCTGTGAGTGGGCCATCAACCTGATACTCGGTGCGTTGCATCGTAAGGAGATTTATCAGGTACAATGGTGTTCCATTGAACTTCTCGAACATCTCATGACGATTGCCCCACTCAGTAAGGAACCGCTCGCTGATCTGCCTAAATATCTTGATGCGATCCCGGGCACTGATCTCCGGCCCCCGAAGCGCTTCAGCCAATTTGGGACCGATGTACGGGTCGTCCAGCTCTTTCTTGGTCGGCTGGATAACGACGCCGCGCCCACAGAAATCGATCAGCATATTGACCATCTTGTGCTGGTTTTCCAGGTAGTAAGCGCGACCAAAGTCGACGAAGATGTTATTCGGCTTGTAGAGCCCCCCGGGGGTCACGAATCCTGTCTCTTCGGCTGCGAGCATGAAGGCCCGACACGTCTCACGGAACCTGATAAGCTCAGCGAGTTGCGCCTGCACTACCGGTCCTGAACCGGTCCCGAGCGACTGAGTAAGCAACAGCGCCAGACCGACCATAAGCTCGGCGTGTACGCAGTGGCGAATTTGTGTTTCCAGATGTATCCAGTCAAACTGACGCTGTGGGTACCATTTCGCATGGTCCGGATTGCCAATGTGTTGCACTTGCGGCCAGGGAATCAGGACGTCGTCGAAGTAAACCATGGCATCAAGCTCGTCACCGATAGTAGCCAGCGGTCGATCGTACGGATCTGCGTCCGGTTCGGCATTCGATTTACGGGCAACCACCGAGATACCCCTCGTGGCGATCGGGACCAAGGCATATATCGTTTGCTCTGGTGTCTGGCCCGGGCGCCACAAATTGCCAATCAGCAGGTGGTTTACAAATGGCACCGATGTGCCAATAGCCTTCCAGCCCCTGACCAGGATTCCGTTGTCCCTCTCTTCGACAATCTTCAGCATCGGGGTCTCGGCCATTGCGTTGTCGCGACCCCGGTCGAATTGCACATCGAGGAACATTGGAGAAATCGCGAGATCCCTGGAGGTAACCTCTTCCCATTGACGCTGAATATTCTTGGATAGGTCGCGCGTTCCGTTTTTGAATCGGGAGTTTTCAGCCCACGGCTTTTGGTCGTCGACCTGCGTGAACATCACAGCATTCATTCCGACCGGCGGCCGTGTGAAGATTCCACCCTTGAAATGGCGAAAAATGAAATCACAGTACTTGCGGCGCCGAACTACATCTTCTTTGGATCGCGGCAAGAACCAGTGCATCGATTGGCGATTGCCGTTCGTGTCGACAAACGTCGCGACATCCTGGTTCTTAGGATCCAGATGCAGGTCGTAATACTCTGCGATCGCGTGAGCATAGCCCTTCGTCTTGGGATGCGTCGTGACGTCTTCGATGATTTCGCCACCGACGTACACTTTCCTTCCGTCGTGAAGCAACTCTAGATACTCTTTACCTGTTCTCATGGTAACTGCTCCGTTAGGCGTTGAGTTGTTTCTGAAACGTTGCAGCGTCCCAGTAGTCTTCACTGCTGTGAATGAGCCTCCCACGCACATGCAAAACGTGAGCTCCTCGCAATGAAATTCTTTGACCACACGCAATCGTGCGGCCCATTTGCGCCTGCAGAGTTGCCGTAAGGAGGTACGTGATCGTCACCGATCCGAATGGATCTGCAATCTGCACGTGCGGGGCCCAGTGGGCATCCGGAAACCAACCGAAGAACTTCTGCAAGCCATCCTCAATCGCGGTCTGACCAACCTTGGAATGGCCCATCGCTATGTCTTCATGAATGCCGTTACCATCATAAAGCCCCGCGACAGCGGCCGCGTCATGACGGTTGTAGGCGCCATAGAGCAGGTCGGCGATTCCGTGTAATTTCATGCCCTGATCTCTCGTCTCGTAACTGATTCCCCGATCGCGACACCGCGCAGATAGCGGCCCTCTCCATACAGCAACGGCGGCAGAGATTGCGGTGCCAGTATCGCCTCAATGGCGCTAATGACGACGAGATGGCTTCCTACGGAACGAATGTCGGTCGCTCTGCAATCGAACGTCACAATGGAGTCCCGCAAAACCGGCATCATCACCCGCACTGGTAAACCGGAGGGCGGAACGATATAGTCGCCGATGAATTTATCTTCGCCTGCGCGCGAACATAGCTGCGACAGATAAAGCTGCGCCTGGCTCAGCAAATTCACAGCAAAGCGGCCGCCACGGGATATGTCCGAAGCCGTGGTCGTACGATTATTTACGCAAACAAGGAGCGTCGGGGGATCAATGCATACAGGCGTGAATGCGCTAACCGTCATTCCCCACGGTTCACGATCATGCAGCGTCGTGATTACGGTGACGCCGCCGACTATCCGTCGCATCGCAGTCCGAAAAGCTTCTGCCTCTCCACCGCTATTGACGTCCCAGTGTACGGGGAGAATGGCTTTTTTCATGTTCGGCTACTCCTAATTCAAATGGAATCGGATGGAGCATGTTCGGCGAAAATGCGATGGACCGCTCTGCCACCGATGCCGTTCGCCGCGCCCATTAAGTTGCCATGGGACAAAGAGTTCGTAATTCACTGCGACGCACTGCTAGTCCGCACGCACCCAAAGCGCTTTTAGTCCATTGAAGTTCAGCATTACCCGCCGCTTCAAGGGGCGATCGGTTCTCAGTCGCAGCTTCGGGAACCGCTCGAAAAGCATCGAAAGAGCGATCTGTGCCTCGGCCCGCGCCAGTGGCGCGCCAAGACAGAAATGAGCGCCACCGCCAAATGAGTTGTGACGCTTATCCGGCCGTTCGATGTCGAACCGCTTTGGATCGGGATGCGCCTCTGGGTCATGATTCGCCGCATAGAGCATGGCATTGATGGTCTGCCCTGCGGCGACCGGGCACCCGCCGATCTGCATCGCTTCGGTTGCGATCCGAGTGCCTTGCATGACTGGCGCGTCATAGCGCAACACTTCCTCGACGGCGCTACGAACCAGGTTCGGATTAGCGAGCAATTTGCTGAGTTGACCGGGATGCTGTAGCAGGGCCAATACGGCGTTACCGATAAGATCGGTCGTCGTCACGTTGCCCGCAATGAGCAAGGCAACGCAAACTCCAATAATCTCCGCTTCATCGAGTTGCTCGCCGTTCTCTTCAGCGGCGATTAGGCTGCTGATCAGATCGGCGCGACGTTCCTTACGACGCTTTTGGATCACCTCGGTGAAGTAGCCGGCGAGAGCGGTGTCGCTGGATGCCAGAATGGCCTCCTGCTCTGGCGTGCGTCGCGGGTTGAACATCTGCATTTTGCCGTCAGACCACTGTTTGAAGTCGCGGCAGCGGGCGGTATCGACGCCCAACATCAGCCCAATAGCTATCGTCGGCAACGGTCGGGCATAAGCGTTCACGATATCGAAGCAGGATGGATCGTCGATTTCGTCCAGCAAGCCGCATGCGACCTCAGTGATGCGCGGGCGCATGGCATCGACCGCGACCTGATTGAACGCCTTGACGACCAGGTCGCGCAGGCGCTTATGGTCGGGGTCGTCCATATGCAGTATGAGCGGCCGAAACGTATCATCCACCGTCAGTTGCACCCGAGAGAATGAACCCAGGCGGGATTTCCGTGGATCGGAAGCCAGTTTGCGATTGTTCATAACGGCTTCGACGTCGGCCGCACGGGTCAGCACCAGCCGATCGAACATCCGATCCTGATGCACCGGCTCCCGTGACCTCAGCATATCGAGATATTCGTTCGGCCGTTCGCGAAAGACGGGATCCAGGTGGGTCAGGGCCGTTCCCGTTGGTACCGCGGTCTTGTCGTTGCTCATGGGTATCGTCCTTTCGCCAGGGTTTGGTTGCGATCGGCTTGGAACAAGCAAAGCTTCCGCATCAACTGCCGGGATCGGAAATTAAGCGGCTGGACCTCAGGTGTCGTGAGGCGATCGCGCCCAATCGTCCGTACTAGCGCGCACCGCCCGACGCCCCCGCGGCGGCGCTGACACCATCTCGGAGGCGTGATTTGGCGTGACGCAGAGTTGAGCCGGGCCTATCTCGAGGCCACGCTACGTTGATCAACGTCTGCCCGTGGCTTCGGCGCAGGCCGTTACAAACCATGCGAATAGACTTGCAAGATTATTGACCCATGGAGTCGATGGTGCACCCAAACGATGATTTTCTCAGCGCTCCAAAATTGGATTATGACGGTTTCCTAGCTGCACTGCGCGAGAATTGTGGATGTTTTAGTCCTGCTCGCGAAACCAACATCTTCGCAGGCAAGGTGCGCACGCGGCGCGTCTTCGGATTCGCTGCAGTGGATCTCACCTGCAACGCTACCCGCCTTGAGCGGACGGAACTGGACATTCGCCGTGATGACATGGAGTACTACTACGTCACAGGTCAGCTTACGGGCGGATCGACAATCATTCACGACGACCGAGTCGTAAATGTCGCTGCTGGCGATGTCATCTTGCTCGATTCCACAAGACCCGTGACATTCATCCCGACGACCGAGCATCGATACGCGCAATGGCTTGGTCTGAAGTTGCCGCGCCAGAACCTGGTGTCGCATCTCGGCTTCGAACCCCAAGGTGGCGCGTGCGGTCGCCGGCAGGCGCAAGCGTCACGTCTGCTCTGTCAACTCGCTCTTGACCCCGTCAGCGATGCAGAACCGGCGTTCGCATCGGCTGATAGATTTATGCCTCTGGTGGTCTATGATCTCCTCGGCGCACTGTTTGCACCGCCCGACCCGCTTGGCTCGCGCCACAACGACAAGCTGTTCATGCGCGCCTGCCACATCATAAAGAACCGCTTTGCCGATCCGGACATCTCTCCGCGCGACGTGGCTGCCGAGGTGGGAATTTCGCTACGCTATTTGCAGAAGCTGTTCACGGTCCGCGGGTCGACATGCCGTCACCACATCTGTTCGGCCCGTCTGGATCATGCGGCGCGTCTGATCGAACGCCGCGCGTTGATCAAGACAGGTCAACCGCTCAGCGATATCGCCTACGCCTGCGGCTTTCGCGACTACACGCATTTTGCGCGCGGATTCCGACAGCGTTTCGGCACCACGCCGGGCGCAGTCGGAGCAGGCGCCACCGGTAGCGACAACGCACGAGCCCGTGCCGACCATGGGCAAGTCGAAAGGCCCTCTATGGAGCGACCCGATAAGCGCGCCGTTTGGCCAGCGCGAGTCGACGTAACAATGGGCGACGATCCCGAAGGTGAGGAACACGCCGACTAACCCGATGGATGCACGCGTCCTGTTCGCGGAGTGTGGCGCGCTGTAGCAAGGTTGATACTGTCCGCCTCAAGAACGGACGGCAAGCCAGTTTGCAAAGCTTCGGGCGCCGCCCGATCCCACCTGGCTTGATCGGACCGAGCAGCCCGATAGCGACCCGCTCCGCCATTACGCTGGACTTCACGGCTGACGGTTGATGGAGATCGTCCCAGGTGATGCGCGATCGACCGCAATGAACAGCGCATGCTGAGCCATCGAGATATCTCCTCTCGTTCAGAAAGGCTGAGCGGCTGTTTGGCACAGTGCCGATCCGGAGGACGGATGCTGCAGGTTGGCGAGATCACCGAGAATACCGACGAGGACTCCCGGTCAAATCGGCGTCCGATCGAACTCATCGGCTCGCGGCCTGCCAGCGATCCCAGATCTCGGATCGCTGGGCCGCAGAGCAGCAAATGCGACGCCGCTGCTTCATGTCCACACTCCATCTTTGCTACAAGATTAGAGTGTTGCGCCGACCAATTGAGCGCACCGCCAAAAGACATCGCTCCGGGTTGCTGCGGCGGCGCGGAAAACTCCGCTGCGCCACAACTATCTGCTTCTGGCTCAATGACACTCCGCGGGGTCAGCACCTAGTGCGGCCTGATGCCGAGCGCGCCTGCTTTTGAACCGCAGTCAAGGGCGACGAATGTTCGAAACGGCCCGTCTGGTTTATCTGCACTCCGGAGGCGGTGACGACCGCTTTCCGCTCAGCGCCAAGGCACGGTTCCGCGGCGGGATGCGGGATGCCACATTTTTGAACATGCGTCATATCGTATTTCGATTACAGTTACTCCGGGCTGGAAGAGAAACCCAAACAGTGGAGATCCTTCTATGGCTACGCAGATCGTCATGGATCATTCAGGCGACTCCCGTCATCATTTCGATGCTAAAGACTTGAAAGCGCTCGCCGAAGCTGAACGCCGCTTCAAGGTCTTGACGGGCAGTGGCTTCACGGCCGCCACACGACAAGCAAATGGCAACATTTCCATCGTCCGCTCGTTCGATTCAAAGGCCGAAGAGACGGTGTTTTATCCTCGGCTGGTTGGCGGTTAGACAGCCATGGCTCAATGGCTGATGGCCTCGGCGACCTGGATTGGTCGCCGGGCTCTCCATCTCATCAGCGCATTGCAAGGTGCGCAAAGCCGGCGGCGTGCGCGGTTTGAAAACCGGGCTATCCGCGGCATCACGCTGCTGCGCGAGTGGCTTTCGACGCAACAGCGACGCCAGCTTGATTCTTACGAATATTTCGAGGTCGTTGGTTGCGACAGCGGGAAGTCATATCGTATCCAGCACGGTGTATGCCAGAACGTCCTTGAGCTCGATGCCGATGGCCGCCCACGCAGAGGATGGTGTTTTATACCGGAAGGCAACCTCGTTCCGGGCGATGTAATGCTCGCGCAGAAGATAGCCCTGGAGACGGATGAGTGGGGTGCCTTGGCTATTGCCAAGCAATTTCAAGTGCCCCCACTACCACCACCCTATACTGCGGCGACCACCTGAGATTGGGCTATTGTTGGCAGAACTAACTTAGGCCGCCGGAATTTTCTGCCGCGAAATTGTAATCCATGACAACGACGTCTGACTATTACATTGAGACCATCGATACCGGAACGCGTCCTCACCCCTGGAGCTGGGAATTGCGCAGACGAAGCAAACCGATGGGCATTCGATTTGGCGCAAGCGGCTTTCAATCGCAGCGGCGGAGTATGCCGGAAAACTCGCACTCGATCGGTTCCTAACGGACCTTTCCAACGAAGACGCTCGCAAGCAATAGCAAGCCTGCCCAAACTTCGATATCTCGTGGATAATCTTTAAGCGCCGCAAGGATGAACCTTTGCGCTAGACTTCGACGCTTGTGTCACCGGCGATGGAGCATGCAATGGCGATCGGCCTTACAACCTTGGCAGTGGTGACGATCCTAGCGATCGATGCAATTCGACGGTCCCACACTCATGCGCCTAAGACTTGAGAAACGATGAGCGCTTGACTAGCCTGCCGACACAGCAGAGTCCTTCGATTACGCCGCCATCTGAATTGAACAAATACATTAGTCAGAGAGAGATGATGAACTAAGCGGCGAACGGGTTAGCGGTTCCTCTTTCGAGGCGCGATTGCGTTCCGTCACCGCTTCGACACTTCGTGCGCTTGGCGGCTAGTGAGCATCTACGCGCTCGCTCTTGTTACGCATTCCAGCATTTCGGCACCGTTTTTAATAAGGCGACGGATCCGCGCTGTTTAGCGGCATTATTTTGGTGCCAAGCACTGAAACCTACCGTTGGCTGTGTCCGTAGCTTGATCGACAGGTGGCAGGAATTGCCCAATCTCCGCACGTCACCTGTTAACGGCCTCAGCTCCAGCACGCTGGGGCCGTTTCTCCGACGCTCGGAGAGTGCGCTGCGATCAATTTGCCGGAACGCGGCTCATGCAACGCGGATCTCAGCGAAAATTTCTTCGCAATATTCGCTCAGACGCCTGGCTCTTTGACGTTCCGGACGAGATTTAGCGATCAGTGCCGCAATGTCTGCGCGGCCAGAGGAGGCAACTTCATGAAGCAACATAAGGGCATCTAAGGTTACGCGTTCGAGACCGCCCTCCATTTTAGACCTCCACGTTGGTTCTTATTCCCTTCATTGTTTGGGACGTCTGAGGGCGCAGTTGAGGCGCTTCTTAGAGCAGTCATGGTAAAAGCAGGCCAAGACTTAGGCCGTGGGGCGTTCGGGCGATGGCGAATGAGGAGCATTGAAATACCTCTCCAGAAACCGAAGCGGGGACTCGTCGGACTCGCATTGCGTCCACGAAGCGTTGAAGTCGACCCCAGTGACATAACGATCGATCAAGCGCCATCTGCCCCGGAGGTCGACCTAACCCCGGCAGAGGCTTACGAGCGCGCCGCGAAGGAAAAGCGTAGGGCTCGGTGGGCTGAAAGAGAGCGCGCGCTCGAGGAACCGGCGAACGATAGGCCGAGCATTTTCCACGAGGAGTTGAAATGACCGTGCTGATTTACATGGATACCGGCAAGCAGGTCGGAGACCCCCGACCAATAGAAATCAATTGCAGCAGCCAGACTTGGATGGATCGTTGTAGCTCGGTGTGTCGTTGTAGTGGACCGGCCCATGCGCCGCGTAGGCCCAGCCCGGAACGGCGTAATTCGGCCCGCGGAGACGTCGCGGTTTATAGTGATGCTCCGTTGCGGCATTGGTGGAAACACAAGACGTGATCAATATGCTTGCGATCAAGATGGATCTGGTAAACGCCAACATGGTTTGGACTCGCTTCTGTCTGTGCACGATCGCGGCAAGTCGGCCCCAAGGATCAGCCCTAGCACGGGGCGGCAGCTGGGGCCGAAAAACCCGGCACAACTCCGACGTAGGTTCGCAATCCGCCGGATTCCATTAAATTCTGCTTTAGAGCAGCAGGCCTATCCGCCGGCTTGTAGAGCTGGGGCTGAAGGCTAGGAAATGAACACCTCTCGTGCAGTGCTACGTCGGGAGACCGCTTCGGCCCTACTCATCGACACTGCCGGCCGTTTCCTGCTTCAGCAGTGTGCGATCCGGCTCAGCGAAGCATTCGAGATCTTCTATCGGAGCACAACGCCGAATTGGAGAGATATCTCGGATCGCTGCGAGCAATGGGACGAGCAATCGAGTCATCTGCAGCCCGAGGATCCGGAAGACCCATACCCGACCGCGGCCGTCGCGACCGACCCTGCCGAGGACCTGTTCCGATGGGCTCTCTCCGACGGGGAACTGCGAGCATACGTTCATAACGCTCGAACGGGTGTCGATCTCGAACTCGACAGACGTGGATGGCGAAAATCCGGAGAACAAGTCGGCATCAACAGCGACTATAGCGACTCCCAAATGCCCGGCCCTAAGTCCGCGATCGACGGCATACTCCAACCCATTTTCCTGTTCCGCACGGAATTTGAACTTTGGTTGCTCAGATCGTCCGAAGGCGCCAAGGCAACTCAGCCAGGCGAGGTTCAATCTCGGCAAACGGACCGTAACCCGATCCTGGCGACGCGGGCATTTTCGATCGAGGATGTGATGGCACGCATCGGTCTATCCAAAACCAAACTCTACGAAGAAATCGAACGGGGCAACTTGCAAGCCAAAAAGAGAGCGGCACACGTACCTTGATCCTTGAGCCGGACCTTGATGCGTTCCTTAATGGGTTACAGCGGATCTAACGAACTAGCCGCCCGGACGAGAGGTTAGATTCTCGGGAGACAGTAAGGCTAAAGCTCAGTTGCGCAGCCGACATCAGCGCTGACCCACCCGGCGGCTGATGCGCTTCAATCCGTGAGCTGGCCGTAGCGCGTCCCGCACCGGACGCAACCGATATTTGGATGGCCGCTTTGCGCAGATTTTGTTGCAAAAGTCGGCTGCTACCGATGGATCGTTTCGGCCATTTCGCTAAGGACGACCGGCTTTGATCAGCCGGCCCTGACGCTCTCTACGCAACTCCTACGCTACGCAATACGCAAGGCCGCAGCGGGTGGCGGCCGGGCGACCAGCGAGGCGAGCCGTCGCAGGTTCTGAGCAATGGCGGCCAGAACGAACTCATCCTGGGCGCCTCGTGGGCCACGAAGTCGAAGCCGACCCAGCCGCAGGATGCGCTTCAGATGTGCGAACCGCATCTCGATCTTCTTCCGCTCGCGTCGCGACTGCTCAAAGTCCTCGGTGCCAACGAACGATCGCGCGACGTCGCGGGCGTGCTCATGGATATCGCGCGGGATCTTGCGTGATGGCTCTTTTGGGCAGCACTGGGGTTTGAGCGGGCATACATCGCAGTCGAGCTTGCTGGCACGATACAGAAGCGTCTTGCCCTCATGCACGGTGCCACTTGTCCCAAGCTGCTTTCCGCCCGGGCAGTGGTAGACGTCGCCGGTCGGATCATATCGAAAGTCGCCGCGCGAGAAGGTGCCGTCGTTCCGCTTCGATTTGTCGAACACGGGAATATGAGGTGCGATGCCCTTCTCCTCGACCAGCCAGTTCAGCATCGGAGCCGCCCCGTAAGCGGTGTCCCCGACAAGCCGCTCCGGCTTGAGACCAAAGCGCTCCTCCGTTCGCTCAATCATGGTCCTCGCCGCACCGACCTCGGCCTGGCGAATGGAGCGGGAGGCCTCGACATCAACGATGACGCCGAACTTCAGGTCGATGAGATAATTGTCGGAGTAAGCGAAGAAGGCCGGTCCCTTATGCGCGCCAGTCCACTGGGCCGCGGGATCGGATGGTGAGACGAACTTCGGAACAACCTCGCTGGCAGCACCCCAGGACGTATCATCGAGCGTCGCCAGATACTCCTTCACCGCGCGGCTTGACCTCGCCGGATCACGATCCCTGCGCCAATCCTGACCCGCGATCGAGCGCTGCTTGTTGGCGTCGGCTTGGATTAGGCTCGCATCGACGGCAAAGCCTTCGCCACCAACCAGACCAGCCGCAATGCACGCCTCGACGACCCGTTCGAACATCCGGCGGAAAACATCACCTTCACGAAAACGCTCGTTCCGAGCACGCGAGAACGCCGAATGATCCGGAACGGCGTCCTCGATACCGAGCTTGCAGAACCAGCGATAGGCGAGGTTCACCTGCACTTCACGACAGATCAATCGCTCCGAGCGGATCGCAAAGACATAACCTACGACCAGCATCCGGATCATCAGTTCCGGATCGATCGACGGGCGACCCATGGACGAATAATGGGGTGCAAGTTCGCTGCGGAGCCAGGACAGATCGAGAGCAGTGTCGATCTTCCGCACCATGTGATCTTCGGGAACGGCATCGCCAAGACGAAACTCGTAGAACAGTTGACCTTGGTCACTCTTCAGACGGCCCATCATGGATCGACCTCGCCGAGATTCGCGTCACCACAACGGAATCACGCTTCGCGGCGTGTCTCAACCGACTTTTGCAACAAAATCGCAACAAAACGATAACCGCGCGTCGGTACGGTCTGGATCATCTTTCCGCTCCGTCCCGGCCCAAGGCCTTGCGGAGGGCGGAGATGTTCACGGTCAGGTTTACTTCCTCAACGATCGTGTCCGGCCACACCGCACGCAACAAATCGTCCTTGCTGACTAGATGACCGCTGCGGCGAACGAGAGTAACCAGCAAATCGAACGCCTTGGCCGTAAGGGCGATGGGCTGGCCACAGCACAGCAACAGGCGCTCTTCCGGCGCCAGGATAAAATCGCCAAACTCGAAAACACAAATTTCGGCAGCGTTCATACGTCAGCTTAGGATATTTGCAGGAAAAATCTAAGGCATTTCCAGAGACATCACGACCTATGCTCGATCAATTTAGTGGCCGGGGTTCACTAATGGACGGGCCCACGCCACCGAGGAGAGACAAGATATGCTGGCCAACGACAAGGCAAAGGGAAGCGACCGGCTTCGCAGTAGTTTCGTCCGACATTTGATTGTGTGTGTGACCTTGATGACCCTCATTCTGACGATCAAGCCAGCCATTGCGGCACCTGAGGACGAAGTGCGAGCGACCTTCGATCGCTTCGTGGTCGCTCAGAACGCACACGACATCAAGGCGGTAGAGTCCCTGCTGTTGAGATCACCAGACTTTCTCTGGATCACCCGCGGTACCCCAGTCTGGGGGCATGATGCGGCGCTCAAACGTTTTGGAGCGTTGTACGACGGAACGTGGCGTCTCGATCCGGAGTCTTCAGCCCTGAAAATCACCATGATCGGCGAAGGGGTGGCGCAAATCTACGTCCCAATCCTCTTCACAATTGGGGCCGCCGGTCAGCCGCCGCAACAAACCAGGTTCTTGATGAACCAAGTACTGGTCAAGACATCAGACGGCTGGCGAGTGTCAAGCGTCCTGCCTATACCAGCACCGGCGCCATGACCTAAGACAGCCAAATCGCAGGAGCTAAGCTGGCTCAGCGGTCGGGGAAGTAGGTGTACCATCCTCGATGAATCGGGAAGTTCGCGACGTTCTGCTACTGGTAGACAATAACCGACATGGCCCGTTGAGCGTCAGCTTTGCGCCAGAAGCGGCCGTTCTGATCTGTTGGCTTTGGCCCCGAGCCAAACATTGGTCGTCGGAGCGCCATTCTCCTCACTTCTGGCCAATCACCATAGATTGCCCGGCTACAAGCGGCTCGACGCGCGTACCGCTAAATCCCGCCTCGCGCATCCAATCGGCGCACTCCGACCCGCCGTAACCGAACCCGGCGTTGGTCCACAGCAACATATTCAGGCTTGATAACAATCCACCCGCGGCGGTGCGTCGCTCATCGTCAATCAGCATGTCGTAAACGACCACGGCACCGCCTTTTGGGATAGCCTGATAGGCCTTTCGTAAGAGCATTTTTTTTGTAGGGAGGTCCCAATTGTGCAGGACACGGCCGAACACCAGCACATCCGCTGCTGGAAGATCGTCATGGAAGAAGCTCCCCGGGTGGAAACGCAGGCGTCCGGAAAGCTCGTTCTCGCAAACGTACTCCGCGAATGCTGTCGAAAGTTCGGGTAAGTCGAAGCCGCCACCCGTGATGTGCGGATGAAAGCGAGCGACCTGCACTGGAAAGCACCCCTGTGCTGTGCCGATATCCATCAGCGTCCGGTAGTTCCCCCAGGGAAACTTCTCCGCGATGGCTTTCGCCGCCAACAGACTGCCTGCTGTCATGGCGTTTACAAACGTCCGAAATCGTTCCGGATCATCATAAATCGTTGCGAAATGCTCGGCGGACGTGCTGCCAATCTGAGGCTCGCCGGTTCGCAATGCATCACCGAGCTTCGACCACATCTGGTATTCACGGGCATTGAACTGGTTGAACATGCCGCCGAGATAAGTGGATTTGTTTTGATCGAGATAAAGGCTGGCTTCCATCGTATTCGCGTATCGCCCATCGGTATCCCGCTGCAGCAACCCAAGCGCGACCAGCGCGTCGAAAAAGTCGCATGCGGAGCGGTTATGAATGCCTAGCATCCGCGCGAGATCCGCAGCCATGCGCGGCCGCCCGTCAAGCGCTGTGAACACATCCAGTTCAATCGCGCAGAGCAACACTTTGGCACATCGATAGCCGGTACCCAGCGAAAACAACCGATCGGGAGTGATGTGGCTATGCTGCATGACGCTTTCCTGTCTCCGGCCAGATCAGCGCTTTGCCTTGCCATCGCCCGCACGCGCGATGGCTGCGACCTTAGCGCGTTCATGTTCAATGATTTCACCAAATTCAACGGCCGTGTTGGTGCGAGCGATCAGCCCACCGCTGGCCAGGCGAGCACCGATCGCCGGATCAGCACCAACCGCCCGGATGTCAGCGCCGATGCGGTCGGCCAGATCCTTCGACATCCCCTGTGGGCCGAAGAAGCCGAGGAAGCCCTCCAAAGACAGATCGGGGAAGCCAGCTTCAGCCGTCGTCTGAGCTTGGGCAACCAATGGGCTTCTCTCCCGGTTGGTGATCGCGATGACTTTGATGTTTCCGCCGCCGACCATGCCAAGTTGGCTTGCGAGGGCGGAAACGTAGAGGTGAATTCGGCCTTCGGCCAAATCCTGCAGTGCCGGTGCGATCTCCCGGTAAGACACGTGCGTTAGTTCGAGACCGGCGCGCTTGAGAAAACTCGGCACGACGTAGTCGAGGGCACCGGGAGTAGCGCCCCAGTTGAGCTTACCGGGTTGCGCCCGAGCGAGTGCTACGAAGCCCGCAAGTGAGTCGATCTTCAATGATGCCGGAATCGATACCGCGATCGAGACATCGGCGCCCGAGGATATCGGAATGAGATCGCGCACGGGATCATAGGGCAAATTATCATGGTTAAACGCGTTGGTCGTGACCGGACCGCCATTGGTATAGAGAAGCGTGTGATTGTCGCGCATCCCAATGACGGCCGTGACCGCGAGGATGCCGTCTGCTCCGGGCTTGTTCTCGACAATGACCGGTTTGCCCCAACGCAGCGTCAGTCGCTCGGCGTAAAGACGCGCCGAAAGGTCGCCGCCGGTACCCGCAGGAAACGAAGTGATGATCTTCACGCCGCGCTCGGGCCAGACCTCTGCCAGCGATGGTGACGGCGCAATGGCGAAGCTTCCAAAACAGACCACGACAGCGCCCAATGTCCTTGCTACTGCAGAGTGCATGATCAACTCCTCCTCGGCACGCTTCACGCGCACCCTTCTTTGAAGAAGAAGCGCGGTGACTGCTGGACTGTACCCTGCACAGCCCTTAAGCTCATTGGTTCAGGAACTTAATTGTCCTGAATCCGCTGGTAGAATGGCGGCCTTGATGGATCAGGATCAGATCAGCTTCGGACCCTTCCGTTTCGATCTGGGCGACAGCAAACTAAGCTTTCAGGGCGCGCCGATTAGCCTAGGTAGCCGCGCGCTGGATATTCTGCGTGTCCTCGCGTTGGCGAAGGGGAACGTTGTGTCCAAGGATCGACTCCTTGACGCGGTATGGCCTGGCTTGGCCGTGGAGGAGAACAATATCCAGGTCCACATTTCCGCATTGAGAAAAGAACTCGACAAGCGAGCCGATGGCGAGAGTTTCATCGTGACGGTGCCGGGCCGGGGTTATCGGCTCGTCGGACTGGAGCGGTCATCAGAAACCGACCAATCCGGAATACGCGACACTTTAGGGCTCGTCATACCGGGCGCGTCTATCGCGGTCTTGCCGTTTCAGAACATGAGTGGCGATCCCGAACAAGAATATTTTGCGGATGGCATCGTCGAAGACATCATCACCGGCCTGTCACGCATCAAGTGGCTGTTCGTGATCGCCCGCAATTCCAGTTTTTTTCACAAGGGAAAAGCTCTCGACCTAAAACAGATCGGGCACGATCTGGGTGTCCGTTACCTGGTTGAAGGAAGCGTGCGAAAGGCCGGGGATCGGGTACGCATCACGGCTCAGCTGATAGATGCCCAGACCAGCGGCCACCTCTGGGCCGAGCGTTATGATCGTTTGTTAGACGATATTTTTGCAGTTCAAGACGAGATCACGATGAGCGTCATCGGCGCCATCGAGCCAAACCTCCGGAAAGTCGAGATTGAGCGCGTCAAACGAAAGCGACCCGATAATCTAGATGCTTATGATCTCGTGTTACGCGCTCTACCTTTTGTACGTACGGGAATGGTACAAGGCGCAAATGCGGCTATCCCGCTGCTGAAACGAGCGTTGGAACTCGAACCAGAATATGCTTGGGCGCGTGCTCTTCTCGCTCAATGCTTCCACTTTCGCTTCAGTCGAGGCGGACTGGGCGAAGCAGATCGTGTTGCGTCAACTCAGTATGCACGCGCTGCTACAGCGGCGGGCTCGGACGACGCCACAACGCTCGCAATTGCGGCGATGGTTATCTGGTTCGACGGTCACGATGTCTCCACTGCCTTTGAACTCTTTGATCGCGCGTTGGCAGTCAGCAACTCGAATGTCGTCGCACTCAGCAATAGCGCATTTGTCCTTGCCTGGATGGGGAATTCAGAGATAGCGATTGAACGCGCGCAACGCGCGATCAAGCTAAGTCCGTTCGACACCTCGAATTCCTATCTGGCATTGGCGGTGGCATACTTCCACATCAAAAATCATGAAAAATCGAGGGAAGCAGCACAGCGGGCCGTCGAAGCAAATCCGGCTTTCAGCGTTCCCCGCGTACTGCACTCCGCTGCGTTGATGCAACTCGATCGTAGATCCGAAGCGATCGCAGAAGCACAGCGTGTGAGGGAACTCGATCCCACCTTCACAATACGGAACTGGTCCGTCACGGTCGGGATTGTGCCGGAGATCTTTTCGCTCTTTGCGGACGCATTGCGTGACGCAGGGATTCCAGACGAATAGATCAATTCGCAAATGCCAATCGCGGACGGCCGCTTTGCGCCAGAAGCGGCCAATCGCAATCGGATGTTATGGATATCTGCTTTTCACCCAGATTCAGACATCGCTCACCCTCGGAGCCACGTCAGCTTTGTCCCCCGAAGCCGACATTGGCCTAGTCACAAACCGCCTATTTTGACCCGTTTCGGATATGGCTGCGCGAGCTGAAGTCGTATAGCGTCGGCAGCGCACTTTCCGTAAGCAGGTCTCTGATTGCGTTGAGCGCCTGTCGGGGGACTCTGATGGGAGCTTAATAACGTGATGGACGTAAGATCGCTTCGTCCATCTACCGTACTCTTCGCACTGGAGTGTGCCATACCTATGATTCGCCAGTTCAGCCAAGCGTGGACAACTTTAGCTGTGCGACGGCATGTGAAGCGAGCCTTGGTTCTGCTGGTCCTGAACATGCCCGCGACTTTCGCGACGGCGTTAGAGGTCGTTCACCCCGCGCCGGAATCGGCAGGCGACACCCGCTTTGAATACTACTGGCAGTTGCTTGCACGCGCACTCACGCTTACGGAACCGGACTTTGGCCCTTACGTTTTGCGCTCGGCCACATCAGCAATGACCGAACGCCGCGCGCTTGAGGAACTGATGACCGATTCGGGTAAGATCACTGTGCTGGTGCATGGCAATGTGGCGGACTACGAAAAGCAATTGTTGCCGGTCTATTTTCCTCTCGACAAAGGATTGCTGGGCTATCGCGTATTCCTTATCCGAAGCGAAACGCAAGCGAGGCTGGAGTCCGTCAAAGGCCTCGGAGATCTACGACAGCACAGTATTGGTCAGGGCTTGAATTGGGGAGATGTCACCATTCTGCGGAACGCTGGCCTGACAGTTGTAGAAGGCACGAGCTATGAAGGCCTGTTCGCGATGCTCGCCGCAGGGCGGTTCGAGCTCTTTTCGCGCGGTGCAGTGGAAATCGGAGAGGAACTTGCGCGGGAGAAGTCAAACCATCCCGAGCTGATGATTGAGCACAACTTACTTCTATATTACCCGCTGACGCGCTACTTCTACGTTCGTCGCTCACCGGAAGGCGAGGCGCTGGCACGGCGAGTATCCACGGGATTGGAGCGCATGTTGTCGAACGGTAGTTTCGATAAAATGTTCCAGACCTTCAAGGCACCATTCGAGGACGAAATCGGTTTCCGCAACCGGCTGCTCATCGAGATCGATAACCCGCTGCAGACGCCGGAAACGCCGCGAAACCGGCCTGAGCTTTGGTTTGACCCGAGGCGCGACAACTGAGCAATCATTCCCTACAATTGGATTGATGAGTTTGTCGAGAGCCGCTTATCGTAGGCACGTTATGCAGTCGACGAGAGAGTCTCGGCTCACGACCCTTATCCTCTTCTGGGTTGTCGCCATCTGTGTATTGATGTTTTCGACCGTAACCGTCCTGACCGTGCTGCTAGAACGGCACGGCCTGTATCAGAAGGCGCAACGGGACGCGCAAAGCAACGTCACCCGCAACTTCACCGCCATTTCGAGCGGCCTTTGGAATTTCGACATCATCGGGCTAAAGGCTACGCTGCAAGGACTAACCCAAACCGGCTCCATCGTCCGCGCTGAAGTTCTCAATCGGCAGCAACAAATCGCAGCAATGGAAAGAGAGCACAAGGGAGAACCAGAACACGTATGGGAAGTCCCGATTTTGGACCCCGAAGGTTCCAAGAAGATCGGAATTCTGAAAATCTCAGAATCCTACGAAGACGTACGCGATCTGTTCACCAGGAACCTTGCTACCGAACTGGTTGCTGAGTTGGTCAAGATCGGCGGATTGGCGGCGTTGCTGTTCATCATCATCTACAAGCTCATTACACGTCACTTGCGAACCCTGGCACGGGACGTTTCCGATCTCAAATCCGGATCCTCGACCGGTCCAATCAAGTTGCAGCGCAAGAAGGTTCGTCACGATGAGCTCGATACGTTGGTAGACTCCATCAATCGCTTTCGTAGCGAACGTGCGGAAGCGGAGGATGCCTTGCAACGCGACATAACACAGCGGAAATTAGTCGAAGCAGAGTTGCAGGAAAGCGAGGCCCGCCTGCGTTCGAGCGAAGAGCGGCTGAAGCTCGCCATCGACGCCGCAGGGCTCGGCATCTGGGATTGGGACGTCGAACGAGATCGGTTGGTCTGGGACGATTTCATGTACCCGCTCTACGGCGTTCGCAGGGGAGAGTTCAGCGGCACTTTCGACGCCTGGTCCCGGTGCCTCGTGCCGGAGGATGCCGCGCGCGCCAGGATGGATGTCGAGGCAGCACTTCGCGGCGACCGCGAGTACTTGTCTGACTTCAAGATCCAGCGAACCGACGGCGCCATCCGCAACATTCGCGGCGTGGCGCAGATCATCCGGGACGCTGACGGCAAGCCCGTGCGAATGGTCGGCATCAATCGGGACGTCACGGACCTGATTGACGCGGAGCACGATCGCATCCGTGCCAACGAAGCCGTGCAGACAGCACAGGAAGAACTCGCACAGGTCGCGCGTCTGACGACCATGGGCGAACTCGCGGCGTCTATCGCTCACGAAATCAGCCAACCGCTCGCCGCTGTCGTCTCTTATGGGAACGGGGCGCTGCGATGGTTGGCGCAAGCGCCGCCCAATCTCGAAGAGACCAAAGCGGCTCTCAAAGGCATCGTCGAGGCGGGCAATCACGCAGGCGCGGTATTTACGAGCATTCGGGAGCTGCTCAAACACCGCAAGCTGGAATATGCCACGCTCGACGTTAACGCGGCGATCCGGGATGTGCTCGCCCTGACGGGAAGCGCGCTGCGGAGCCGCTCCGTGGAGGTTCAGACCATGCTGGCCGATGACCTTCCGCTTGCGTCGGGCGATCGCGTCCAGTTGCAACAGGTCATCATGAATCTGGCCATGAATGGCGCGGATGCCATGGGCTCCGTGACCGACCGGCCCCGGGTGCTGCGGATCGGATCGAAGGTCAACGACGGAGGAGGCATTGAGGTCACGATCGGAGATTCCGGGACCGGAATCGAGGAAGTGATCCGTCATCGTATCTTTGATCCCTTGTTCACCACCAAGCCCACCGGCATGGGCATGGGGCTGTCGATCTGTCGAAGAATTATCGAGGCGCACGGTGGCCGGCTCTGGGCTGCTCCCGGCACGCCGCACGGGACCGAATTTCGGTTCACGATAGCCGAGGCGGGTCCTCCTTCGGCATGACCGGAGAAACCGGGACGGCACTGTTTTGCTTGCCTGGCTGTGGACGTGGCGGGACGGTTTACTGCGCAGCCTGGCGAACGTTAGGATGCGGCAACGTCGCTCTGCCAGAGGCTTGTCGAATGAAGGACGATAATTCCACCGAATTGATCGTATTCATCGTCGACGATGATCCGCTGGTGCGCGAATCCCTCTCCAGTCTGCTTCGATCGGTCGGTCTGCAGACGTAGGTTTTCGGCAGCTGGCGTGCCTGGATCGGCGGACCGTGCGCCTCGCCCTCAGGTGCTCAAGAAGCTCCTTTTTCAGCACGCCGCGCGCCTGAATGAACAGGCTGCGATAGATCGTCTCGTGTGACACCTGCTTTTCAGGTTCCCCCGGATATGTGCGCTTGAGCCAGCCAGCAATTTGCTCCGGTGACCATTGCCGCTGCAGCAAGGTTGATACTGTGCGCCTCAAGAACGGACGGCAAGCCAGCTTGCAAAGCTTCGGGCGCCGCGTCCTATCCCACCCGGCCTGATCGGACCTCGCAGCCAGATAGCGATCCGCCCCGCCATTACGCTGGACTTCACGGCTGATGGTTGATGGCGATCGTCCCAAGCGGCGCGCGATCGACCGCAACGAGCAGCGCATGCTGAGCCATCGAGAGATCTCCTCTCGTTCAGAAAAGCTGAGCGCCTGTTTGGCACGGTGCCGATCCGGAGGACGAATGCCGCCGGTCGGCGAGATCACTGAGAAGACCGACGAGGACTCCCGGTCAAATCGGCGTCCGATCGAACTCATCGGCTCGCCGGCCTGCCAGCGATCCCAGATCTCGGATCGCTGGGCCGCCGAGTAGTAAATGCGACGTCGCTGTTTCATGTCCACACTCCATTTTTGCTAAAAGATTAGAGTGTTGCGCTGACCAATTGAGCCCACCGCCAATAGGCGACATTGGTGTGAGGACAGCATCTGGTTTGCCCAGTTGGCGCACAGGCCCAGTTCATCGTCGAATGCGGGGAGTTGAAGCTGCGTGCCATGGTGCAAGACCGGCCCAGTCAACTAGCAGGACCGTTGTGACTAAAAATACCAACCGCCTCGCGGTCAATATCACTGACGCGCCTGTAACCGCAGAGAGCCACCGTTACGTCGAGCTCTTTGGCAAGAATGTCGATGGCCTTTGCAGCGCCGGCTTGTCCGCCCGCTCCAATCCCCCACGCATATGAGCGGACTATCAGGCAACTTTTCGCGCCCAATGCGAGCGCCCGCATAATGTCTTTCCCGGTCCGAATGCCCCCGTCGAATAGGATTTCGATTTCGGATCCCACTGCATCGACGATATCAGGCAAGACGGAGATTGACGATGCCGCGCCATCCAGCTGTCGTCCGCCATGGTTGGAGACCACGATGGCGTCGGCTCCAGAGCGGGCGGCAAGCCTGGCATCACCTACATCGAGAATTCCCTTCAGGATCAGCTTGCCGGGCCATTGACTCCTGACCCATTCGATATCGTCCCAACTCAGCGCCTGGTCGAACTGCTTGGCCGTCCATTCCGCCAGTGATTTGACGTCTTCCATTCCCTTGACGTGTCCGGAGAGATTCCCGAACGTGCGGCTCTTGCTCTTCATGACGCTCAAAACCCACGCCGGCTTGCTTGCCATATTGAGGATGTTACCCAGCTTCAGTTCGAGGGGAACCGCAAGGCCATTGCGAAGGTCACAATGTCGCTGTCCCAACACCTGGAGATCGACGGTGAGACCCAACGCACTGCAGTTGACCGCCTTCGCGCGTGCTATCAGCTCGGCAATAAACCCTCGATCGCGCATCATATACAGCTGAAACCAAAACGGCTTTCCAGTCGCTTCAGCCACCTGCTCGATCGAACAGATCGACATCGTGCTCAGCGTAAACGGGATGCCGGCTTCGTTCGCAGCATGCGCCGCAAGGATTTCACCATTGCCGTATTGCAGTCCCGTCATTGCCACCGGCGCAAGCGCAATCGGCAACGGTGCCGTTCTGCCAAGGATCGTGGTGCTAAGGTCGCGGCTGCTCATATCCACGAGGACGCGCTGGCGAAGCTTCAACTTGCGTAGATCATCGATATTTGCGCGAAGCGTTTCTTCCTCGTAGGAACCCGCACATACATAGTCGAAAAACGCACGGGGCACCTTGCGTGAGGCGAGCTTTTGCAAATCGGCAATACATGCGACGTTTTTCATTCATCGGCTCCAGGCATATGGGACAGACGATCAAGGGCATTACGGAGCGCGACGGCCGCTTGTTCCCTTTCTCCGTGGGACATCAGTTGCGGTTGCACTTCAAGCCGTAGATGCGGTGTATTCGCTCGGATCGCATCTGTATTGGCAGCTAAATTGGCCTTGAGATCCAACACCCGGTAGGTTGTCACGGGATACGCGATGCCTCGGACATTGAGATTGCCCTGTTCTTCGCAAACAATCTCATCCTTTACATTGGCGTACGTCTCGTAGGAGATCAGCACGCTCCCGGGCGAGGCCTCGTGCTCTAGGCGCGAGGCTAGATTTACGGCGCCACCGATGATCGTATAGTCCATTCTATCGGCGCTGCCGAAATTGCCGACCGTGCAGAAGTCGGTATGAATGCCGATGCGGCAGCGCAGCGGGGTTTGAATACCGGCGTTGTTCCAGAGATCGGCAAGTTCGACAATCCGCCGCTGAATGGCGAGCGCCATCTTGACCGCGGCCAGGGCATCCTCCCTGATGCCGCGCGTTTCCGAATCGCCGAAGAACATCACGATCGCGTCGCCGACATATTTGTCGATGGTTGCGCCATACTGGGTGGCGATCTTCGACATCTCCGTGAGATAGTGGTTGAGGAGATGGGTGAGGTCTTCCGATTCCATCCTGTCGGTCGTTTCGGTAAAGCCGACGATATCGGAAAAGCAGATCGTCAGCTTTTTGCGTTGGCTCACGATCTTGGCGTCCTGGCGCCCGGCGAAAATGGAATCGTAAACCTGGGGAGCCAGATACTTGGCGAGCTTTCCCGAAAGACTTTCGAGCGCTGCGGATTTCTCGGAGAGGCTTTCCTCGCGCTGCTTCAGTTCCGTGATATCCGAATAGACGGCGACGGTGCCGTGATCCATGGCATGGCGCTCGCTGATCATTATCCACTGCCCGTTGGCGCGCCGCTGTACCTGCGGCGGCCCGGGGCTGCGGTGCTGAGAAAGGCGCTGGGCGACCCACTCTTCGACCCGGCCCGCGGCATCCGCGATGTCACCGCGCGCGGCAGAGCGGCGGATGATGTTCTCGAAACTCATGCCGGCGTGAAATTCGGCATCCTCGCCGGGGTGCAGCATCTCGCGGTAGCAGGAGTTGCACAGAATGAGTTTGTCGTCGGCATCGTAGTAGGCGAACCCTTCGGATATACTTTCAATGGCCTCGAGCAACCGTTGCTCGCTTCGCTGGCGGGCCTCGTCCGCCTGCTTTAGTGCGTTGATGTCGAAGCACCAAAGGACGCGTTTGCCGCCGACAAAGCTGATATGACCGCCGCGATACGCGACTTGCGGGTAAGAAATCAGCGCATGGATCAGCGCGCCATGTTTTGTCTTCCAGAGCACCTCCTTGTTCTTGACCTGCTCACCTCTTCTAAGCTTCTCGATAATTTCGGTTCGCTGCTGGAGGTCGTGCCAGACGTTTCGTGTATCAAAACGATTCATCTCCTCCTTGGTATAGCCAAGCAGCTCGCGTACCCTCGCGTTGTGAAACAGCAGACTTCCGTCTTCGTCGACGACATTCAATCCGGCCGGGCAGTAATCGAGGATCTCCCGAAATTGACGCTCATGCTCGGCAAGCTGCTCTTCGCGCCGCCTTAGCGCTGTGATGTCGTAGATCCAGGCGACGCGTTTGCCGCCGGCAAAGTCGATGTGCCTCCCACGATAAGCGACCTGGGGGTAGGAAACGAGCACCGAAACCGGCTCGCCTGTTTTCGTCTTCCATACAACCTCTTCGTTAAGTACGTCACCGCCACCCTCCCGTAATTTTTTGATGATCTGTTCGCGCTGATCCTGGTCGCTCCAGAATCTTCGCGTATCGAAAAGTCGAAGCTCGCTCCGATCGTAGCCGAATAGTTCGCGTATACGGGCGTTGTGCAGAAGCAAACTGCCGTCTTCGTCGACAACGTTGAGCCCTGCGGGACAGTGCTCGATAATGTCCAGAAACTGGCGCTCTTGTTGTGCAAGGTGTGCGTCGGATGATGTCTGCAAGGCAAGCTCGGTTCGTCGGTATTTCGGCCGCGACAGGAGCCGAACGAGACATTGGTGGGCTGAAGGGGCGTACCAAACACGTCACACTGCCCTGAAGCGCGCTCAAAGTCTTTGCTTTTGGCCTGAAAATGTCCTGAAATGTTCTGAAATAGGGCGGCACGACGAACCATAGAGTGCTGGCTTGGCAGGGGCTTCGCATCCATGGGCGACGCGCAAACGTTTCGTTTCGGATCATTCCACCTGATTCCGGACCACCGCGAGCTCCAATTCAACGGAGAGCCTGTCGGGCTCGGATCGCGGTCGTTCGACCTGCTACTCGCGCTGGTTAAACGGCACGGCCAGTTGGTCGGCAAAGACGAACTGATGGCCGAAGTCTGGCCGGGCAAGGTGGTCGAGGAGAACAATCTTCAGGCCCAGGTTTCAGCGTTGCGCAAGATTCTGGCGAAGGACGTGAATGTTGCACAATATCTGCAGACGGCTCCGGGTCGCGGTTATCGCTTCCTGATCGATGTCGAGCGAGTGGCAGCTGATACAATCAGCGGTGTGCCTGCGACACCCGTTGAGTCCAATTGGCCGGTGTGCTCATTACACGACGGACCGTCCATCGCCGTGCTGCCTTTCGAAAATCTTAGTAGCGATTCGAAGCAAGATTATTTCAGTGATGGAATTGCCGATGAGATCATCAATGCGCTGTGCAGGCTACGCTGGCTCTCTGTAACGGCGCAGAATTCGTCCTTCACCTACAGAGGTAATTCAGTCGATGTAAGACATGCCGCACGGGAACTTGGCGTGCGTTACATCCTGAAAGGCAGTGTTCGCAAAGTAGCTGACAGCCTGCGCATCACGACTCAACTGATAGATGGATCGACGGGAAACCACATTTGGGTTGATCGTCACGATGGCAAACTGGTTGATCTGTTTTCCCTGCAAGATGAGATCGCGAGCAAAGTGGCGTCGAACATCCACCCCAACCTACTTCAGGCGGAGGTCGTTCGCTCCCACAACCGCGCCGCCGAAAACCTCGGGGCATGGGATATGCTGATGCGGGCCCGCTCACTGCTTTGGCGCTTAAGTATCCCGGACGGCAAGGCCGCGATCGCCATTCTCGAACGTGCGACCGAATGCCATCCCGAATACGCTCCCGCATACAGCATGCTGGCTGTCGCCCTGACGATGTCCAGCTTTCTCGTGTGGGACAACACGGAGCCGCAGACCACGCGAGCCTTCAGGCTGGCAACTCGCGCGCGTGAGCTTGATGATACCGATCCGCGCGCGCACGTCGCTCTGGGTTTCGTGGCGCTGATAACGCGACGGACGGAGGACGCCGTCGAGGAATTTCAGCGCGCCATCGAGCTAAATCCCAATTTCGCCGCCGCGCACGGTTCTCTGGGCGCCGTCCTGTCGCTGGATGGCCAATCGGATCGGGCTATCGTCCACTTGGAACAGGCGCCTCGCATGAGCCCGCATGATCCGCAGAACGTCATTTTCATCACCAATCTCGCAACTGCGCACTACCTCGCGGGACGCTATACCGAGGCCGCAGGCTTTGCTCGCAAGGCAATGCAACTGCGCCATGGAATGACGGGAGGTCATCGAATCTATATCGTAAGTTTGGCACAGGCCGGCCACATCGCCGAGGCTGGTGCGGCGCTTGGAAAGCTTAAGCAAATACAGCCGGATCTTTCTACTGCGTGGATCGAAAGGCACGTTCCCTATACGCCCGGACCGATGAGGCATTTCCTTGAAGGAATGCGGAAGGCAGGCTTGACGTACTGACGTGCGCTCTTTCCAATCGCAGGCGCCTCCAAGGCAAAACACGCCAGCGATGCTCTTTTGCGTTCCTATTTCCGACGGTGAGCTGCCCATTTGCCAGACGCAACATCAGCGTGTTGGCGACGATTGCTATAAGGACGATCACCATGACCAGGGCGGGTCCAGAACAGTACGTTGTGCTGCGCCATTCACTTTCGGTCCTTCGCGGTCAGCTTGCCCTTGCCGTGAGGGAAACATCTCGCCAAGCCATGTGCGCTTCTATGGTCGCATTTGGACACCCACCAGTTCGACCGTGGACACGCCGAGGTAGGGGTTATGGCTCACGGATTTCACGATGGCGCGCGGCACTGCAGCATACCAATACGTGGTTGTGATCACCGCGTCGTATTGGCTATTGATGGGGGATGTACCGCTGAGCGAGCCCCTGGAGATCAGCTTGAAAGCATCGAACTCGCCCGCAGGGACTGCGATCCTCTCGTGCGCGACGACTTCCACATCGACTACGAGGCTTCCCCTGGATCCTTTTGGCTTAAATAGCCAGTCCGTCGCGTATTGCCAGCGCTTGCCAACTTCAAGTGGAAAGCTGAGTGCTTTGGGGTTCGACTGATTGCTCGTTGGTGAGTCGATAACGTTCAGGTCAGGGGTCAGTCGCAACAGTTCTCCATTTTCAGTCCCCGAGATTTCGGTCTTGGTAACAGAATGGATCTCCCAGGTAAGGTTAGGTGTTGTCGAGGCAATGCTGAAGTAGCGGACAAACTGCCATCGATCTCCAACTTTTACTTCAGGGCGCTCCGTCTTCTGTGCCAACGCCGGTCCTGCGAACAGCGACAGCCCAACAGCGATGCAGAAACGCAATCGCACGAGCCCTTCATTGTTCCGCCGGATAACTAGTCTGATCCTAGTAGCCATCCTCGACCGTCCCTATCGCCCGACTTCTCAACTATCCCGCACCGATGGGTCGCCGAACCACAAGATCCGGCTCGTTCTATAGGTGACCCAGAAAACCTACATCCTAAGCGCCGTCGCCATCGGAGTGAAGGACCGCTTAGCCAGTAGTGGACGTGACAAGGGCAGCCACCTGCGGTCCGCTAACGGTCAAAAAGTGACTTCAGCCCGTCGGTGTGGCATGTCCGTTCTGCCGCCGGGAGCCGACATGCCCGTGACCGGCCGCTTTGCGCCAGAAGCAGCCGATCGTGGGCACAGACATGGCAACGCCTGAATGCTCAGTCGGCTCTAAAGTCATTCGCTCGCGATAGAGCGACGCGGAGGGAGGGATGGCGGAGGATCCCGTATGCCCGCACGCCCCGTCGGTCGAGGCCGACAACCTTGGAACAAAGGACTGCTCGTCGGCCAGAAGAAACCTCTTGAGCCCAAGCATGTATGGTCAATTCGGGTCCGCCTAGAAATCGCGCGGTCAAAGCGGAACCTTGCGATCTTTAACTTGGCAATCGACAGTAAACTTCGCGGCTGTGACCTGGTCAAACTGCGACTAGAGGACATTTGCTCAGGAACAAATGCGCGGCGTCGAGCGACCATTGTCCAAAAGAAGACTGGGCGACCGGTTCAGTTTGAGATCTCAGAGCAGTCGAGGAATTCCGTTGAGGCCTGGCTACCAATGCTCCGGACTACAGGTTCGCGATATCTCTTCCCCAGCCGACTTCATGCAAGTCCTCATATTTCAACCCGCCAATATGCCCGGCTGGTGCATCGCTGGGTTCAAAGCATCGGCTTAAAGTCAACATCTTACGGCACGCACTCGATGCGCCGTACGAAGGCTGCCCAAATTTATAGGAAGACAGGCAACCTGCGTGCAGTCCAACTTCTCCTCGGTCACACCAAATTGGAAAGCACCGTCCGATACCTCGGAATTGAGGTGGACGACGCCTTGAATATTGCCGAGCAGATATTGACCTCTGATCGTCGACCACCGGCTTCCACGCCGGTAGTCGCTTTCGGGCCGCTGACAACTACATCCCCGCCCCGCAATCACAGCCGCCTTATTCCAACTCAACTTCGGATGGTTCTCACTGACCCCCCGAGTGCAGCGGGCAACTAAGATCAATGGGCAGTCTCGAGGTCCTACTGCTTAAGGCCCTACTGCTTACGAACAGCCGTTGCGGCACTTCCGACTTTGTCGACGGCCTTTTGCAGATCTTCCCGCGTAACCCCAAGGGCGTGGGTCCAGTGCTTAACTTCATACGCTTCGTGCATATTGATTTTAGACCGGTCAGGCTGAACGCGGTTTTTAAGACTATCGGTCATCAATTCCTCCCATAAAAACGAGCGGGTCCTGCTCCCGAGATCGCAGGTATACCGCGCGTTCTATTGCGCCCGCTTAGGCCAATCCGGTTTTCTTTCAAAAAGTGCATTCATCGAAATCTGTGCTTCGTATTGTCTGGCTTTCTCCAGCAGCGCATTTCTCAGATTGCCGTCCGGCAAGAGCTGGGCTTGAGCCCTGGCTTCACGGGCACAATCCCCGAGATGCTCATGCAGCGTTTCAGCAGGCTTTTCGAGAAGCTGATCCATGTTGGTTAACGCCCGATCTTGGGGCTGGTTCCGGCCAGGAACATCGGCCGGTTCTCAATTGGAACAGCCTCCACCTTTGCGCATTTTATTATTTTGGAGGTTTGAATGACCAAATATCATTTTGAGATCGTGGACGGTCACACCATCGAAGATCCCAAGGGCATCGAATTAGCTACTGAGCGCCAGGCCAGAAAAGTTGCTGCGGAAATCGCCAAGCAGATGGCCGGTGATTCGAACGACAATTCCTTGACGGATGTCGTGGTGAAGAATTCAGCCGGCGAGGTCGTTCACAAGAACTCCAATCAAGTCCGATCAAGATCCTTGAACGAGCTTCGACAAAGCAGCCCTTCTGAGGTGGCGGTGAACTTGGGCTCCACCCGCGTAGCTTTGGGTTTCCGCACCGGTTTGGTCAGTTTGGATTTCGGGCTCACCCACGGTGTCGAGATTTCGGACTCACCCACGGTGTCGAGTTGCTTCCTGATCTGGGGTTGAGACCGTCGATCGTAGACATCGGATTTGACGGGGCGCCTGAGAACGACGCCAGGCTTCTTCATGGCCGCAGCGGTCACGTCCGGATCATCGCTTTCCTTCGCCGCACCCTGGTGGAAGAGATTGCTGTCGGCGCCCCACGCTTCCAGAGCCGCTTTCATGGAGGGAGCGGCGATCGCCAAATCGAAGAAGCCCAGCGAAGTCTGGTAGGTCTTCAGTTTTCTCGCCATGGGACGCCCCCACATTACCCCACTGCCCGCTACCGTGCGATCAGCCGTTTTGTCTACCTCGCAACAGGGTGTCCGCGAACCACGCAAATAGCGTGGCCGGACCGGGATATATCTCGACGCATCCGGCTTGTCGTAACCAACTCTCGGGAAACCCTCCGCAAAGGACGCCGATGGTCGCGATGCCAGCCTTCCCCGCTGCTTCGGCATCATAGGGCGTATCACCGATCGCGACGGCGGTCGGCGGGTTCGACCTTGATCTTCTTGAGAACGATATTGAAGATGTCCGGCGTCGGTTTCAATTCTTCCACGTCGTCGGAAGAAGTTTTCAGATCCACCAGGTCGGTAATGTCTGCTATGTCGGGATACAGGTCGACTTCATCCTTCTTCGCCGAGGAAGCAACCGCGATTCGAAGGCCGGCGTTGCGAACGCGTTGCAGCAGGTCCGGGACCGCCGAGAATGGACGCACAAGCGGTAGATATTCGGTCTTGAAGCGTTTGCCGCGCCACTCTTCCGTTTCTTAGCCATGGTCCCGCTGTTCGTCGGCGGACCGGAAGACGGGAATGAGCTTGTCCCCGTCTTTGCCAATCTGGCTTCGAACCTGTTCGAAGGTCACATCGTGACCGAACTTGAGCATGGCTTCCTGCCATGGGAGCGCGTGGAGATCTACCGAGTCCAGAAGCGTGCCGTCCAGATCGAAGATAGCGGCTTTTGGCAACTTATGAACCTCCGTGGTCAAGCCGGCGAGCTTTCCTACGCGCTCAGTAGCCGTCTAGTATGGACCGCACCTTGGCCGCCAAGTCGTCGATGCTGAACAGTTTGACAGCCTTGTTCCTCACGAGCCTTGGTCCTTCATGCGATAATCCGGCTATCTGCGCTGGTGGAGCCTTCGGGTAGCGGCCCAGTATGACCTCGACCCAGCGCTTTCGGAACCGTTGAAACTTCTTCTTCCTGAACCACCCAAGGCCATGCCGGTGACCGATCAGGAACGAAACGTCTGGATGCGCGCGCCGTGGGATGAAGAAGGCGCTACGGCGTCCGCTGCCGGATGACGCGGTCATGTTGGTGATGCGCGGCGTGGATAAGGAAGACAGAGCTGCAGCATGACGGATAACGGTGGAAAACGCTGGCGCCGCTGATCAATGGAGGCGGCGCTCCCAGCACAGCAGCCACTCCGGCATCACGTCGAGCGCATGACACAGCTTTATCAGCTCGATCGGGTACAGCCGCGCGCGCCCGCGCTCCCAGCTCACGATCTGTGCCTCACTGTAGCCCGTCAGTTCGGCAAGCTCGCGGCGATCCATGTGGGCCTTGGCCATCGCACGCGTCAGGCGCTCGCCGATCCGTTGCTGCTTGGCAGCGTAATTCTCTTGAGGCATCGCCGCGCCTCCCTCTGTCCGACTGTAGCCTACACCAAAATGTTAGGAGACGGCAGACTTTCCCGCGCAAAGGATGCGCTCCGTGGGACGAGGTCAAGGCGTTGCAGCGGCCCTTGCCGGATGACGCGCTGAAGATCGTGATGCGAGGCGCGGACAAGGAAGATGAGGCGGCGGCGTCGCAGAGGCGGCTCCGCCGAGGTTTGGAGGTCCCTCGACGGAGCCGCATTCACCGCGCCGCTTTTCAAAGCTACCGTTCATCCCAAATTCGTCTGCACGTTGATGAACATAAGAATGCGAAACCTGGTTGGTGTGGCGATGCGGTCACGCTTTGGCGCTCTGGATCATGACATCCGCAAGGTCCGCTTTGCCCCCTCGACGGACATCGTCAGGGGCACGTCCGAAAAGTGCCGATTGTGTTGAAAAGTCCTTTTTCGCTGATGACTGAAAATTCTCAGGGCAGCTGGTGCGTCTCTCTCGCGGCGAGTTGAGGGACCACATCAATTGTCGCAAAAATAATCGCTGGTAGCGGTCCCGAGAATTTTCAGTCATCAGCGAAAAAGGACTTTTTCAACACAATCCGCCAACAGCGGCCATTCCCGCGAGTGTGAAGGGCTCACCGAAATCGCCCTGACCGTCCCACGCAGACCAGCCATTACACCGACCTTGATGATGGATTATCCCTCTGGCACGCCCGCCTTGCGCAACCCTTCGAGCATATGGAGACCGTGTTCTGCTGAATGAAAATAGTGTTGCCGGGATAACTTTTTCAGTGAGCAATCCGGTTCTACCCTAAGCAACTCTTCGACCTGCCGCCGGGCTTCGCGCGTTTCCCCGATGTGCGCATAGGTCGCCGCCAACATGAGGCGTCCGTTACGAAAGTCCGGCGCTCGAGCAATCATTTCGCGAAACGGAGGCAAGGCCAATTGGTAGCGCCTATCAACCAGATGGGCGAGCCCCTCGACCATCAAGGCGTGCGGCGGAAAGAAGGGATCCAATCTCATGTAGCGGCGGATCGCGACCAACCCTTCCTCCGGTCGGCCCAACAGTACCAGGCATTGACCATGGCGCCAGTCGCAAAAGTTCGGATTTAATGCAAAGACTCTGTTCCAGGCGGCCAGACACGCGGCGCCATCACGCCGAAACATGGCTGCGTTAGCCAGCACCTTGTAGCCAAACGCTTCGTTCGGGCCGAGTTCGATAGCCTTCTGGGCCAATTCAAACACCCGCTGCAAGGTTTCCTTGGTCTGGTACTCCTGGTTGACGGGATTGATCCACGCGACGGAATGACTGGTGGAAAGCGCGGCATACGGACGTGCGAAAGCGGGGTCCAGTTCGATGGATCGTTGGAGCAGCTTTCGCGCCTTGTAGAGCTCCTCAATGGGTACTCCGGTGAGCAGACGGTTCAGCATATGATTGCCACGCAGGAAGTAATCATATGCCTCCCAGCTGGTCGTGGGTTTTGCAAGCGGCCGATGCGCTTCCGCGTCGTTGATGTGTATGGCCAGCCTAGCCGCAATCATGCGTGCGATTTCATCCTGAATTGAAAACGTATCGCCCAGCGTTCGATCAAATCGATCTGCCCACAGGTGTGTCCCTCTCGCAGCGTCGATCAATTGAGCTGTTATGCGAATGGTGCCATCGCTGCTTTGGATACTTCCTTCGAGAATGTAACGCGCATTGAGTTCGCTGCCGATCTGCCGAACATCGACGTTTCGTCCCTTGTATTGAAACGACGAATTCCTCGCGATCACCAGCAGCTCGGAAAATCGCGAAAGCTCGGTGATGATATCTTCGGTGATGCCTTCGCAGATATATTCCTGATTTGTATCTCGCGAGAGGTTGGCAAAAGCCAGAACCGCAATCGATGGGAGATCGGCAGGCGATGGAGGCGTTGGCTCACTCTCCTTGCCATTAAGCGACACAGGTCCCTCGAGCAGATAGCCCCGCTTTGGCAGAGTCTTGATAATGTGTTGCGTGTCATCGCCGATCGCCAGACGTATATCGCTGATGCAGCGGGTCAGCAACTCCTCGCTGACAGTGACATCCGGCCAAATGGCCGCGATCAATTCATCCTTGGTGACGGTCTGTCCGGCGTGCTCGGCGAGATAACGCAGCACCTCAAAGCTTTTCGGCCGCAGCTTTAGTTGACCGGCCGGCCCAATCAGGCAAAGCCGCTCCAAATCAAGCGTCAAAGAGCCGAAAATCAGTTTCATTTCCCTGACCTTACCCCGAACCGTGCTCCGGCGGCAGCGAGAAGTTTCAGGTTTATTTCATGACAATTTCAGGACGCCGGCCCGGTATGGATGATCTCCTTACAACGGGGCCGGGATTCACCGGCATTCGGCGGATAGGTAGTTGGCCGATGGAGAACACTGATGGATCTGCGGTTTCGGCATCTTCGGCGTATCCTCGCATTTACGATGGTTCTTGCCGGAGCCTCGGCAGGCACCACGTCAATCTGCCTTGGAGGCGATGATTGGCCAGCACGCGCCGTGAAGGTCATTGTGCCGTTTGCCGCCGGGTCAGCGAACGACGTGAGCGCGCGCCTCTATGCCGACGGGCTTGCCCGGCGCTGGGCCAAGCCGGTCATCATCGAGAACAAGCCTGGCGCCGATGCTATCGTCGGTGGCGGCGCGTTTGCGAACGCCAAAGATGACCACACCCTACTTTACGGGACCGCTTCGATGGTGACCGTGAGTCCGCTGTTGCAGGAGGTACTGCCCTTTGATCCGTCTCGGGACATGGTGCCGATCTCCTCGACAGCCAGTTCCATCTTAGTCATTGCGGTTCACGACCAATTGCCGGTGCGCTCGCTGCAGGAGTTGGCGCAACTGGTCCGATCGAAGCCTGGCGAATTATCGTGGAGTTCAGGCCCGAGCCTGCCGCATTTCGTGTTCGCCGCGTTCTTGACGCGGAACGCGCTCCGGCAAGTTTACATCCCCTACCGGGATGCAACGACCCAGCAGACGGACTTCGGAGAGGGGCGCGTACAAATCCTCTCCCATGCCCTGCTGGCGGTGAGAGGTCCGGTGGCCGCCGGCAAAGCGCGGATACTGGCCGTGACGAGCCCTGGGCGAGCGCCGGGCTTGCCGGACGTTCCGACTGTCGTAGAGGCCGGCTTTGCGGAGATGGAGATCGAGGGTCTGACGGGCCTGTTCGGCTGGCGCGATATGCCGCCGGCGCTGCGCGATCGGATTTCCGCAGACGTGCGCGCCGTTGCCGGCGATCCCTTGGTTCGTTCCCGGATCGAGGCGGGCGGGCAACAGGTGCTTGGCAGCACGCCCAATGAATTTTCCGCTGCCATCGAACGGCAACGATCGCGCATTCAGCAGATCAGCCGCATCGTCGATTTGAGAAATGCGGCGAAATAGCACGGCCATCGAGCAGATCAGCGACGGTTCAAATGAAAGACAAAGTTCGATCGACCAAACGCCTTCGCGCCGCCGTTGTCGGGGGAGGAATTGGCGGCATATCCGCGGCATGCGCCCTCAACCGAAGGGACATCGACGTCACGGTTTTCGAGCAGGCCGCGGCGCTGGGCGAGATCGGGGCCGGTCTGACAATCTTTCCGAACAGTCTGCGGCAACTCGAACGAATGGGATTAGGCGAGGCCTTAGCGGCGGTAGGCGCCAAGATCGGCGATGGTTCAAAGTATTACCGGGCGGACGGAACAGTCGTCGGATCCATGCTCATGACCAACTCCAGCGGCTGGAACGGCATCTACGGCATGCACAGAGCTGACCTCCTGAATGTGCTCGCGGCAAGCCTTCCCCCAGGCACCATACGCACGGGCCATCTCTGTATCGGATTTGAACAGGATGTCGCCGCGGCACGGTTGAAATTCGCGAACGGCGAAACTGCCGAAGCCGACATCGTCATCGCCGCCGATGGCATACACTCGATATTGCAGAAGTACGTTGTCGAGCCGGCACCGCCCGAATATTCTGGGGTTCGCGCCTATCGGGGCTTGATTCCTCGCGAAAAACTTCCCGGTTGGCGACAGGAGGCCCAGCAGGTCTGGATGGGGGACGGAAAGCACTTCATGGTGTACCCGGTTCGCAGCGGCCGGCTACTGAACTATGTCGGCTTCGTTCCCAGCAAAAATGCGGCGACTAAGTCCTGGTCCGCGATCGGAGATCGCGACGAACTTGCGTCGTCCTTCCACGGATGGGATCCGCGCGTCGTGAGATTGCTTGAAGCGGTGGAGAACTGTTTTTGGTGGGGCTTATATGATCGCATGCCGCTGGCATCCTGGAGGAAGGGGCGGCTCGCTCTGTTGGGTGACGCCGCCCATGCGATGCTTCCGCATCTCGGCCAGGGAGCCAATCAGGCAATCGAAGACGGCGTTGCCCTCTCAGTACTTCTCGAGGGGCGGGACCCGGCTGAGGTACCCGACATTGTGCAGCAGTACGAAAAATTACGCCGAGTTCGCACTGACATCATTCAAGCCGAAGCACGGAAAAACGGACTACGTTATGACTCAAAATACGCGAACCTCGCTCAGCGCGATCGTGAAATCGCAAATTCCGGGGCGTTCCGAAAATCGCTGTTTGACTACGATGTCGAAAAGGTCGCCATTGCTCACCTGAGCAAAACCAACGCTCACTCGATTGACGCTTCATTTTGCTGACGCGGTGATCCTGCTCAATGCCAGAAGCGGCCGTTGCCGAATGATGCCAAACCGCCAGGCGTGCTTGCCGGTCCCCATTGGAGAAGAACCACCGGGTCGCCTGCGCCGCGTTCGACATAATGCAGTCGGAGGCCGTTAATCTCCAGAAAGCGACCGGAAGGCGGGTTGTCGCGCTCGGCTTTGCTCGCAGGATATCGATTAGCCAATACGGGTAGGAAAACGTTCGTCCTGCTCTGACGATCGGCAGATTTCTACAGGCACAAGTTGCGCCGGACGGAAGCTAAATCTGGCATCGTCGTTAAGTTCACTTTTGCACATATCGTGGGAACGGTTTCCTTGCGGCGGAATTCATCCACACAGTTGTCAGCATCACTTGACGACAGCAGAATGGATAGCGCGCAATGCAGCAGGGGCAGGAACTACCGACCATACTTGTGGTCGAGGATGATCAGCTCGTACAGGGAATGGTTGAGGAGTTCGCTGACTGATGGCGGTTTTGCCGTCGCCATCGCCGCGTCTGGCGAGGAAGCCGTGGCGCTCTTAAAGAGCAAGGCGGCTTCCTTCAGGGCACTCGTGACGGACATCAATCTTCCAGGCAAAACTGACGGTTGGGAGATCGCCCGCTTGGCGAGGGAGATCGTTGCCACGCTCCCCGTCGTCTACATGACGGGCGCCGCAGGCGATGAGTGGGCCTCAAAAGGTGTGCCCGAAAGCATACTGCTGACCAAACCGTTTGCCCCCGCGCAGCTTGTTACAGCGGTCTCGCAGCTTCTCAACGCGGGTGGGCCAACCTCCTAACGAAAAGCGTAGGTCGGTCTTGGATTGCGGAAGGCAAATCGCTGGATCAGGTAGCCCGCAACTAGCCAAATTCCGGCGCCGACGGCGAGTGTTGCGCCGGCAATCGCTGCATCCACGACCCCGTCGTTCATGCCCGATCCTCGATCAACGATTTCGCCGGATGCCACACGGTGATGAAGCCAGATTGAACATCGGCAGGCTGATTCGTGTCGGTTCGGTTTTTAACCTTCGCGCTTGGCTTTTCGGAAAGTGTTGCGCCGGCGCATCATCGTGTGACGGGCCACGATTTTCGATATCAGGCGAACAGGTCCGCGCCGCCCTGCGTCAATTTCACAAACGTGCCGCTGTCGTGCAGCTCAAGCCAGCCACGTTCGATCGCCAGATCAAGGCCGGCCGCGTCGTCGCCGAGCCGTACGGTGCGCCCAACCGAGGCACATCTCGCATCACCAAAAAGGGGGTTCTTGTGCCAAACTGACAACGCAGATCATCGACAACCCTGATTGGAGGAGAGGGAAAAATGGCTAACGGAACGTTCTTGGACATCCCCGGGAAAGTCGTTATCGCCGCTTTCGTAATCATCGGCGTTTTCTTGGGCGTGGCGTTCGGTCTCTACCACTGCAATTTTGGCGGGCCTGCTACCGCTACTGCCAACTCGGCGTATTTCCTCAAAGTCGCCGACGCCCTTATCAACGGCGCTATAGTCGGTGTCTTCTTAGCGGTGCTGAGGACGATATTTGAGTTGCCCAAGTTGCTTCGCAAATAGTAAGCCGCAGTCGTCGCATTGCGAGGCGCGATCGATGCGGCCTGCGCCGTCCCGAGCTTGCGTAGCGTTCGGCCTCGGCCTTCCGGCTTGCCGAAAAATGCCGATCTGGAATGCCGTTCCGGGTGACGGTCCACCAGTCGCCGGGCGGGCCGTGCGGATCGGGCTTCATGGGCACGACTTCATAAGCCTCGTTAGGATCGGAATCGGGCGACGGATGCTCGAATGCCACGCCTTCGGGATCATTGATTTCAAACCAAGCACGAGCTTTGTCCGCCGTCTCGAACTCGATCGTCTTGCCGTTGCCGGCATCGTAGATCCAAACAGTTTTTCCTGGCTGTGGCTGGCTCATTTGAGGCCGTGCGCATCGGCCAGCTCGGCCAGGTCGCGCGTCTGGTTAAGCTGGCCGGATGGTCGCGCTGGTGTGACCGGCCGGGCGATCTTGTGAAGCTTGGGCCGCGAAGAAGCCCGCAAATCCTCGCCGCTCAATGCCGGCGCGTCGCCGGGCCGGAAGTAGCGCACGCCGTCGATCAGCGGCTCGATCAGCGGCAGCGATATCCGCAAGCGCCTGACCTTGTAGGCCGACGTCAGATGCGGATGCAAACCGTTATGGTCGCGCATGTCATGGTCGGCACCGTGATCCCGGACGCGGAATCGGTCAACAGGCGCAATGTGGGTACATGGTGGGTACACGGCGTTTTTGTCTCGATCACAAAAAGGAAAATTCCCTTTTACAATCAATGGCTGGGGCGGGAGGGATCGAACCTCCGAATGGCGGAATCAAAATCCGCTGCCTTACCGCTTGGCTACGCCCCAATAGTCCGTGCCGGGGAACACGGGGTCGCCCGGCGCGACCGCTCCCGGCACCGCCGGTCTATAGAGGGAGCCACGCTATTTCAACAGGCTGTGGGGGCGAATTTTATCCCAAAATCGCACCTATCGGCATCTCCCTATATAATGAGTCATTGCCGCGGCTGCCGGGGGGCCGATTTTCACGCTCAGGCGGGGCGAATACCGCCCAGCGGAGAGTTGAGACAACCCCGGTTTCGTGGGAAGACGGCGGCAGCCATTAGCCAAAAAGCGAGATTATCGTCATGACGTATCGCGCGCCGATCTCCGATATCCTGCTCGCGCTCAACCACGGCGCCGGCCTGCAGGCAGCCGTGAAGGCCGGCCATTATGGCGACTTCGACGGCGACATCACCGTGGCCGTGCTGGAGGAAGCCGGCAAATTCGCCGGCGACGTGCTGGCGCCGCTGAACCGGGTGGGCGACGAACACGGCATCAAGCTCGCCGACGACAAGGTGACGACCGCGCCGGGCTGGCCCGATGCCTATCAGCGCTGGATCGCCGCCGGGTGGAATGCGGTGTCGGGCCCGGAAGCCTTTGGCGGCCAGGGCCTGCCGATGGCGATCAACGCTGCCTGCACCGAAATCTGGAGCGCGTCGAACATCGCCTTCGGCCTCTGCCCGCTCTTGACGCTCTCCGCGATTGAGGCGCTCGACGCCCATGGCAGCGAGGAGCTGAAAAAAATCTATCTGGAAAAACTCGTCTCCGGCGAATGGACCGGCACCATGCAGCTCACCGAGCCGCAGGCCGGCTCCGATGTCGGCGCGCTGCGCACCCGCGCCGAGCGGGCTGATGACGGCACCTACCGCATCAAGGGCACGAAGATCTTCATCACCTATGGCGACCACGACATGACCGATAACATCGTGCATTTCGTGCTGGCCCGGCTGCTCGATGCACCCGCGGGCACCAAAGGCATTTCGCTGTTCCTGATTCCGAAATTCATGGTCAATGCCGACGGCTCGCTGGGCGCGCGCAACGACATCTATCCGTCTGGCGTCGAGCACAAGCTCGGCATGCACGCCTCCCCTACCTGCACCATGACGATGGGCGACAAGGGCGGCGCCATCGGCTACCTGATCGGCGAGGAAAATCGCGGCATGCTCTGCATGTTCACGATGATGAACCAGGCCCGCCTCGGTGTCGGCCTCGAAGGCGTCGGCATTGCCGACCGCGCCTATCAGCAGGCGCTGGCCTTTGCCCAGGAACGCAAGCAGGGCCGCGCCGTCGGCAAGAAGGGCGACGGGCTCGACCCGATCATCGTGCATCCCGACGTCAAGCGCATGCTGTTGCAGATGCGCAGCATGACGGCCGCCGCGCGCTCGATCTGCTACGCCACGGCTGTCGCACTCGACGTCTCCGTGCGCGCCAAGGACGCCAAGGTGCGCAGCGAGGCGGCCGCCCGCGGCGCGCTGCTCACGCCGATCGCAAAAGCGTTCTCTACCGACATCGGCAACGAGGTGAGCTATCTCGGCGTGCAGGTTCACGGCGGCATGGGCTTCATCGAGGAGACCGGCGCCGCGCAGCATTATCGCGACGCGCGCATCACCACGATCTATGAGGGCACCAACGGCATCCAGTCGATCGACCTCGTGACGCGCAAACTGGCGGCGAACGGCGGCGCTTCGGTCTGGGCCCTGCTCGATGAACTCAGCGGCATCGTCAAGCAGGTCGAAGCCTCGAACGATCCCGCCTTCGGCACGACAGGTACAAAACTGCGCGACGCGCTCGGCTCGCTGGAGCGCGCCAGCAAATGGCTGCTGGAGCGCGTGACATCCGCGCCGAACGACGCGCTCGCCGGCGCCACGCCATACCTGCGCCTGTTCGGTTCGACGCTCGGCGGCTGCATGCTGGCCGGCGAAGCGCTGGCCGCTAGGAGCAACGGCGACGGCGGCGATCCGCAACGCTACGTGACGGTGGCGAGGTTCTTTGCCGAGAATATCACGGTCCAGGCGGGCTCGCTGGAGCGGACCGTGACGGATAGCGCCGACGCCGTGAACGGCGCGGACGCGGTGCTGCTCGGCTAAAACGGCTCTTGCGCTGTCCATAAACAAGTTTTTGAATCCAACGCGCAACAGCCCAGGAGCCACTGTCCCGATGTCTGATTTCGATCGCGTAATTGACCGCCGCGGCACGCACGCGTCGAAGTGGGACATGATGGCCAAGCTTTCAGGGATCACGGCGGCGGACGCGATCCCGATGTGGGTTGCCGACATGGATTTCGCGGCGCCGCCCGGCGTGACGGAAGCACTGACCGCCACCGTGACCCGCGCCGTCCATGGTTATTATGCCGACACCGGCAGTTGGGCGATCGCGCTTGCCGAATGGATGATGCGCCGGCACGGCCTGTCGATCGACCCGGCCTGGGTAAGCCCAACGCCCGGCGTCGTCTCGGGATTGGGCCTCATCCTCCAAGCCGTCACCGAGCCCGGTGATGAGGTCGTGGTCTTTCCACCGGCCTATCATGCTTTCCGAAGGATCATTCTCTCCAATGAGCGGCGCATCCTCGACGCGCAACTGTCTTTGCGTCAGGGCCGCTACACCATGGACCTCGATGCGCTCGCCGCGAAACTCACGCCGCGCACCAGAATCGTGTTTTTCTGCAGCCCGCATAATCCGGGCGGGACCGTCTGGTCGGTCGAGGAGATCCGCGCCCTCGCCACCTTCTGCGCCGAACGCAATTTGATCTTGGTTTCCGACGAAATCCACTGTGACCTGCTTCTGGACGGCGCCAGGCATACGCCGACCCTGGCGGCCGCGCCCGAAATCGCGGATCGCCTGATCACCTGTGTCGCTGCCACCAAGACCTTCAATCTCGCCGGTGCCCATGTCGGCGCATGCTTCACTTCGAATCCGCTGTTTAAACAGAAGATCGATGCGCGGATCGCAGCGAGCGGGCTCGCCTCCTACAACGCCTTCGGCATGATCGCCACCGAGGCGGCCTGGCGAACCGGAGATAGCTGGCTCGATGCACTGCTGCCATATCTCACCGGCAGTCGCGATATCTTCGACAGCAGGATCGAGCGCGCAGCGCCGGGCGCGCGGTCGATGCGGCTCGATGCAACCTATCTCGCGTGGGTCGATTTCGCCGGCACCGGATTGCCGGCCAAGGACATCGCGGCAAGGGTCAAGGATCGGGCACGCATTTTCGTAAGCCCCGGTGAGCAATTTGGGCCAGGCGGCGAAAGCTGGCTGCGCTTCAACATTGCCACGCCGCGTCCGATTCTCGAGGAGGCTCTCGATCGCCTCGATGACGCTTTTAAAGAACTCCGAACGTGAATTCCGGTCACGGTATTGGCGGCTACGAAGCTGGCCAAACATTTCGTGGGTGATGACAGCCAAATCGCCCTTCGTCGCAGAATGGCACAGCAAGTTCCATGCTGCAGCGCGTGGTATTGAGGCAACACCTTGAAAAAATGGGTGATCCGGTAGCTTCCGGCCGTTGCGCATTCATTTCGCAATCCGAAGAATGCGCATGTCGCGTGCTTGGCTATTTTATTGAGGCTCATGCGGAGCCTTGGGAGGCCGGATCATGGACCCCTGGCGATCGACGACAAACGCGCAGCGCCAAATCAACGCACTCGCGGGCGTGGCTCTCGCGAGCTGTGTTCTCGCCTGGCTCGCGGGCTTCAGCTTTGCGTCGAGTGGTAACAGCGGCGAGGCTTCGATCGAGAACGCCGGCGCGAAGTCAATCGTGGAACGCCACGATCCGCCACTCGTCGCGCGCACAGAGCCCACGCACACGCCGCCAGTCATCGCCCTCGCAAGCGCCTCCATCGGTGACGTCGATATCGCGCCCGCCGCCCTATCCCTGCTGGAAAAGGCCTCCGCAACGACGGCGGACGCTTATCGTTATGAGCCGATATCGCTGTTCGAGATTTCGCTGAGCGACCCGTCGCGGACGCTGCCGTCCACCGACGAGGCAACGGCGAACACGCCTGACCCGGACCTCGACAATGTCCCGCGGACGATCGGCACCCTTGAAATCAACGAGGAATGTCTGGTCGCGGAGATCTGCATCGATCGATATTTGTGGGCGCTCTACGAACGGGCGCCGAAGGTCGACGCCATCAAGGTCGAAGAGCAGAGGAAAGTTAGGATCAAGCGGAGGGGCAAAATGGTGACGGTCACCCGGACCTTCACCAAGCGGGTCGACGAGAATTTTGCGTGGAAGGACCCGAAGGCCGCGGACAAGGTCGGCATGGCGATGATGGACTATGTGATCGGCGGCATGGATCGGAGCTTCAGGTTAAAACTCTTCTATACGCTCTACGCGGCGGAGCAGGCTGGACTGCAACCAGGCATCACCAGCGCGTTCCGCGACGACTACCGTCAATCGATCGCAACCGGGCTGAAGGCCGCAACCGAGCGATCCTATCACGGCGGCAGTCTGCGTGGCGGCTATGGCCGCGGGCTGGCGGCCGATATCGTGAGCGTGAAGGGCAACAGCCGCGCGCAGCGATGGGTCTCCACCGAAAAGCTCTGGAAATGGATCGACGAGCGCGGCAGGGATTTTGGAATCGGGCGCCCCTATCTCAATCGGGATCCGCCCCATGTGGCGCCGATCGACGGCCAGGAATATGTCTCGCGCCGCGGCAGCGCGAAAACGCAGGAGGCGGAAGCCACGCCCAAGAAAGGCAAGCAGCTCGCGGCGCGGGGCGACCGCGGCAGGGCGAAACCGGCCAAAACCGCGCAGTCCAAAGCTGCTAAGGCCAAAACCGCCAAGGCCAAGGCCGCGCTTGCCAAGTTCGCACAGGCCAAGAGCGCCAAAACCGCAAGATTGTCGAAGGGCAGGACCATGTAGCCGGTTCGCGTGCGGCATCGTCACACGCCCTCCCCGCACATGGCGGGATCGCTGCAAGCATGCCCCGCCTCCGCTCGCCTCAGCAACGGATCGATCGTATCAATCCTCTCGACCGCGTCGCGGTGAGCGTGAGCCGGTATTCCTGACCGCATTGGCCAGCATGGCGTAAAGCTCACGCTTGGTGGGCTCGCTGGTCTGCTTTGCGACCGGCTTGGGCCTGGACACCACCCTATCCACCGGCCGCTCGCAGGCTGCCGCAAGCGCTGGTCTTCGCGTCGGCACCGCCACGATCTTCGGGTTAGCCGTCGGCGGCTTGTGACCCCGCTTGTGGCCCAAGCGTTTCAGCTTGGCGCTCACTGCGTTGCGGCTGTGGCCCAATCGACTTGCGATCTGACCGGCACTGTAGCCCGCGGCCCAAAGTTCTTTGAGCAGTGCTACGTCTTTCGCATCCCAACTCATGGGAGATATTCATACACCAAATATTGGATTCAGCAAAGTCGTTGCTGATGAAGCGTCGTCCGATGATTCATCTGTCGTTAACACGACGAGTAGCCCGCATGAGCGCAGCGACATGCGGGAGGAAAGCGAAGCCCCGGATGTCGCTTCGCTCATCCGGGCTACGGATGCCCTCGCCTCGGGTCACGAGCGCGCGCGCTGGCCGCAGCGACCGTCAAGGCGATTGCTGCGGGATCGCAGCACAGCACCATCAACAATATCAGCCATCGCACCGCGACTTCGGGCGCGACGCCGGCCATCATTGCGAGATACTGGATCGGGCCTGCCGATGCCTCGATGCGCGAACGTTCACCAGCCAGCGCGGCGCGTTGCGCCTGCAGCCCGACCAGCGTTGCGGTCGCCGCCTGCCGCTGCGTATCCAGCCCGTCGCGCGTCACACGCTGCTGTGTCGCGATGTTGATGGCCCGCGTCACCCGGCCAAGCCGTGTCGACTCGTCCACGGCCCGGTCGATCTGCGCAATGCGGCCGTCGAGGTCGGCAACGACAGCCGATTGCGCCTTGACCCGGGCATCGAGCGTTTCGATGCGCTCGGTGACGCCGGAACGCGACGTGGCCGCCACGCTGACATGCGCCTCGACCAGCTTGCCGAACACGCCGGCGGCGTTGATGAGTGCGAGGCCGGCGACCAGCGTCATCAAAACCGTGCGCATTTTCCAGTAGGTTTGGCGCCAATGCGCAGCCAGCCATCCGGCGATCACCAGCTTGCCGGCTTCCATGGTGCCGGCGAGCACCATCACCGCAACCGGATCACCGGGAAATATCTCGGCCATGCCCGCGACCGAAAAATAGGCAGCAACCGTCGCCAGCGCGAGGGCTGCGACAAGGGCAAAGGCGCGGCTGGTGCGAGCGCGTTCCGGCGTGGCGGGAACGGCGATCGGCACGGCGGGTGCTGCGAAAACCGGCAGCAATTCCAACGGCGCATCGGGCGCCTCCGGCTCGCCACCGGCCTCGGCTGCCTTGGCGTCTTCTATCCTGACCTCTTCTGCCTTCGCCTTGGCTGGCTTGGCCTTGGTGCCCTTGGCCGCCTTGGTGCGACCGGATGCAGAAGGGGCGCGGCCACGTTTCGTCGCCGGCAACGGCGCCTCGCCGGATGGTTCAACGCCTACGTCTTCCGTAGGCGTCGCCACCAATCGAGGCGTGCGATTTGAGGCATTCGCCCAGGCGTCAAGCTGATGCCTGATGCGCACAGCATCGCTGTCGCCCGTCGGTTCGGCCGCGGCGATCGCTTGCGTGGTTGCACGGCGCGTCATGTGACCCCCTCACCCGTCACGGCCAAAGCCAGCTTCTCCTCGGCGAAGAATTGCAGCGTGCCGTAACCTTCCGTGTCGACGGCATATCTGAAGCTTCCGTCCACCGTCGGAAACACGGCGACAACCGTGCCCGTCTCGTGATCGCTGGCCACGTTCTCGACTTGCTCGCCAATTGCAAACTTCGACATCGAAAACTCCTTTTCGGATTCGTCGATGCGATTATATCTCCACACGCAGACGATCGCTGCCCAACGATGCGGCTTCCGCAAGATCGGACGATGGTTGTTGCACTAATGTCTCATCCTGCTCTCTAGCGGGAACCGCGCTGCACGTGGAACGCGAAACGAACATCGCGCGATGTCGGGATTGAGTCAGAAATACCATCGAGGACGACATCAACCGGGCATTCTGAGTTTGCTGGTTCATCCGTGTTTTCACGGCCGTGCTGAGCGAACTCAAATAACCGTAGCGCGTGCCCGATTTGTAGGATGGGTGGAGCGCAGCGATACCCATCAATTCACCCGCTCGGAACCGGTGATGGGTTTCGCTTCGCTCTACCCATCCTACGAAGTGTTCTTGTGGTCATCACTGCGCCTAAGCACGGCAATCAGCACTGTTGCAGCGTTAAGACAGTGATAGCCATTCCGACACGGTCCCGTAGTTCTACGCTTTGCGAATCCCCCTATTTTCAAGGCAGTCTGTATTAACCGGCGTTGCCGGTAATCCGTCCCGCGCAAAAAGCCGCGGCTACGGAAGAGTGCGTTCGTGCGGGGAGATTCGCGTAAGGGGCGTCCAAAAAAACGGCGTTCACCGATGTTGGCATGAACCCTGCATTGGCTGAACGAAGTGGATTTTCCTTATCACGAAGGTCACCATGCTCGTCACTCTCGTCGCCGTTCTCTGCAACAGCCAGCTTTGTCTCGAAAAGGTCGTCACCACCAGCGACCAGTCCGGCATCACCATGAGCGCCTGCGCGGTCAACGCGCAGATCGGCATTGCCGACTGGCTCGCCAAGGGGCCGTATCGCGAATGGCGCTTGCAGCGCTACAAATGCGTGCTCGGAAAATACACGCCCAAGAACGAAGCGTAAGCGGGTCACGGCGAAGCTGCAGCTATTCCGCTGCGCCACGCCACGTCGGCAACTCTTTACGCGCTGTAATTCGCCGCGCAGGTCCGTGGCTACGCACAACGCTGTCAGACTCTGCGCATGCGTTCCGCGGTTTATCCACGTCATTGCGAGCGCAGCGAAGCAATCCATTCTTCCTTTCATGCCGCGACATGGATTGCTTCACTGCGCTCGCAATGACGCCGGAGGCATTTGAAACATGACCTGACCTTCTCGCGGCGCGGTTTGCGTCCGAGGTTTGCATGAACCTTTTCCCTCACGACGGAGGGAGCAGGGAATGCCGGGTGCTTGCTGCACCCGCGGTCTCGTGTGCAATGTTGGTGAGAGATGCGCACACGAGCATACAGGTACAGCCGAGGCACGCCGGCATTCCCTGCGCAATGGTTTGACGGCTTATGCCGAGCTCTCCCTGGAGACGAATTCCTTTTGCCTCCATCCCTGCCGGCTTGATGGCTGATCGATCCGGTTGGATCGACTTCGCCACCGGCAGCTTGACATCAGCCACGGATGCCAGGACCACACGGTTTTGCCGTACGCTTCAGCGCCGACGTCTTGCGCGCCATGTCCGCTCACGAATAACCGCCCTGCGAACAACTTCACGCGCCTGACGCTGCCGCGTCCACCGCATCCCACCCCGCGTCCGTGACGATCGCGATCCGCCCCTCGTGAGGGATGAGACGGCGGGATTTGTAGTGGTGATTTGGGTGTGGCGAGAAGGAAATTGTTTTTGTGCGAGGGGCTGGACGGCACAAATCGCGTTGATTTGGTGTAGGAAATTAGTTTTTTGAAGCAACGGGCTGGCAAAGCATCGCCCACGTATTACGGATACACGCCTTTGCCGCAATGGGCCGGACGGCTCGTAGGATGGGTGGAGCGCAGCGATACCCATCAATGGTGCCTGGGACAGTGATGGGTTTCGCTGCGCTCTACCCATCCTACGAAACGAAAATCTCGGTGCGGTCGCCTTGACAGCTTGCCCACACCACAGCCGATGATGACCGCCAAGGGAGTACCTCCACGATGTCCATCACCATCACCGCCTTTGAACGATCGCCCGATGGCGGCAAGGGACTGGCGCGCGATACGCGCGTTCGGTGGGCGCTTGAGGAAGCGGGTCAACTTTACGAGGTTCGTCTTGTTTCGTTCCGCGCGATGAAGGAAGCAGCCCATCTGGCGCTTCATCCGTTCGGTCAGATCCCGACCTATGAGGACGGCGATCTTGCGCTGTTCGAGACCGGCGCGATCGTGTTCCATATCGCCACCCACCATGCGGGGCTGCTGCCGGACGATGCCAATGCGCGGGCGCGCGCGATCGCATGGATGTTTGCCGCGCTCAACACGGTGGAGCCGCCGGTCCTTGAACTCGTAACCGCCAGGATTCTGGAGGGCGATAAGCCCTGGGCCGCGGAGCGCCTGCCGCTGGTCGTGGATCGCATCCGTGACCGGTTGAAGCAGCTTTCGGCTCGCCTCAGCGATGCCGACTGGCTCGATGGTGCGTTCAGCGCGGGCGACCTGATGATGGTGTCGGTGCTGCTGCGGATAAAATCATCGGGCATCGTGGATGAATTTCCGAACCTGGCCGCCTATCTCGCCCGCGGCGAAGCGCGGCCCGCGTACCAGCGGGCGTTTGAGGCGCAGTTGGCGGTCAACACGAGCAAGAAATCGTAGATCGTAGCGGCGAAAGATGTTCAGCGCCGCGCCAACTCCTTTCAACACGCGGTTTCGGCCCACGCTTGTGGGCTTGAGAACGCGCTTTGTCTCGCGCTCCAGGCACATCAAGAAACACGCATCGGCCAGTTGCCGCCGTTAACTACATTTGCGACCGCCCAACAGCGAAACTGCGATTTCGCTTGAGGCTAACGAACTGTTAGGGTTGATTGAGCCGGCAAGCCACATTGCAATTTGAAAGCTGAAACCCCCGGATTGGATCAGGGCGCGGCATGCATTGGTATGTCTATCCATTGGCGGCTTTCGCCAGCGTCTTCCTCGGCCACTTTCTCGTCGACCAGGTCGGCCAACCGATACGAAGTGCGCTGCGTCTTCGGCGCGCGGCTCTCGAGCGGATGGTGCTGTTTCGGAATGTGGCACTGCCCAAGCCGCGAGAACTGGCGACCACGTCGCAGGCAATCCATGAATATCATCTCGCCGTGCGCAACCTGCATGGGGCGCTGGTCACTTTCCATCATCTCGGCACACGCCTGCTTGCGATCGGCGAAAGCGAGCCGGCCGTCCGTATCCTGATGAGCCTTCTCGGTTTCAACGTCGTCCAGGCGGGCCGTGCGCTTATCGCGCTTTCGCGGACCGGCGCAATGGCCGGGATCGACAGCGACGAAAACCGGCGCGCCATCGGTCGGGCGCTGCATGCGACCCGGATTGCACTCAGCACCTTCCGGCCTCGTTCACACGACGAACTCCTCAATATCCGCCTCGAACCCATGTCTCTGCATGAGGCGCGCAATCGCATCAGGTTGCACGGCCGCCCACTCGCTCCCCCTCGTGCCGGGCGCCTTCCTCAGCTCAGCCAGGTCGGGCCGGGGCGGATCGCTTCCGCGTCGTAGTCGCCGAACGGCGGCGTGTCAGCCCGTAGGATGGGTGGAGCGAAGCGATACCCATCAATTGCGACGTAAAACAGTGATGGGTTTCGCTGCGCTCTACCCATCCTACGAAGTCTACGAGATTGGCTTCAGTCCTGCTTCGATCTCTGCCCTTCGCGGCTCGAGAAACGGCGGCAGCGCCAATTTCTCGCCGAGCGTTTCCATCGGCTCGTCGGTCGCGAAGCCCGGGCCATCCGTCGCGATCTCGAACAGGATGCCGTTGGGTTCGCGAAAATAGAGGCTGCGGAAATAGAAGCGGTCGACCTCGCCGCTGTTGGGGACGCGCAGTTCATTCAGGCGCTGCGTCCAGGCGTGATACTGCGCTTCGTCAGGCGTGCGGAACGCGACGTGGTGGACGCCGCCGGCGCCTTGCCGCGCGACGGGGGAATCCTTGTCTTCGAGCACATGCAGTTCGGCGGCGGGGCCGCCCTCTTCCCCTGCCTCGCCCATCGCGAAGACATGGATCTCTGCGCCGTGGGCGGCGTACTCGCGCACGCGGCGCATGTTCATGACCTCGGTCAGCACAAACGCGGTGCGTGAAAGCTCGTTTACCGTCAGCACGATCGGGCCGAGGCCGCGGATCTGGTGCTCTGCCGGCACCGGACTGCGTTCCCACGGCGAGGCCGCACCCTTGCCCCCATCGTCGACCAGCACCAGCCGTTGCCCCTCGCCGTCCTCGAACGGCAGCGTCAGCCGGCCATCGACCTCCATCACATCGCGGGTCACCGCGCCGGCCTTTCGCAGGCGATCCCGCCAGTAGCCCAGCGTCTTTTCGCCCGAGACGCGCAGGCCGGTGCGCGAGATCGAATTGGTTCCGCGCCGTTCGGGGGCGGCCGGGAAATCGAAGAAGGTGAGATCGGTGCCGGGATTGGCTTTGCCGTCGGCGTAGAACAAATGATAGGCGCTGACGTCGTCCTGGTTGACGGTCTTCTTGACCAGCCGCATGCCGAGCAGGCCGGTGTAGAAGGCCAGATTGTCCCGCGGCTTCGCCGAGACCGCGGTCAGATGATGAATTCCGCCTAGCTGCATTGCGTTATCCTCGTGGTCACCCCGGTGGGCGGGACAGTTTCGTCTCTTGCCGGATCATGTAGGATGTGGCCGGATGATTGGCCAGCGGCGCCGTTGCCGCCTGTTGTTAGGGACAAGTTTAATGACCGGGCACCTCATTGTGTCGGACGAAGACGCAACCCGCGTCATCAAGCTGCGGCGGCCCGAGAAAAAGAACGCCTTTAGCCAGGACATGTATCGCGGGATGAGCGATGCGATCGACAAGGCGCAGAACAATCCGGATATTCGCTGCATCATTATAACAGGCGGTTCGGGCGTGTTCACCGCCGGCAACGATCTCGAGGATTTTCTTAAAGAGAGCACCTCGGAAGCCGATGCACCGCGCGGTGCCTCCAACGCCGTCAAACTGCTTTATTCGCTGGCGCACAACGTCAAGCCGATCATCGCCGCCGTCGACGGTGTCGCGATCGGCATCGGCACCACGATGCTGTTCCATTGCGACTATGTACTCGCCAGCAAGAGCGCGACCTTCTCGACGCCGTTCATCAATCTCGGACTGGTGCCGGAAGGCGCCTCCAGCCTGTTGATGCCGCGCACCATGGGCCACCAGCGCGCCTTCGCCATGCTGGTGATGGGGCGCAAGTTTTCCGCCGACGAGGCGCGCGAGGCCGGCTTCGTCAACGTGGTGGTGGCGCCCGGCCACACCGAAGCCGAGGCGCACAAGGTGGCCCGCGAGATCTGCGCACTGCCGGCCGAAGCGGTCGCGATCACGCGAAAATTGATAAGACTGCCGCCGGAGGACATGACGCGCCGGATCGACCAGGAAGGACACCTGTTCGGCGAACGGATGCGCTCGAAGGAAGCGATAGCCGCGTTCAAGGGGTTCTTTGAGCGGAAGAAGGGGTGAGGTAAAAGGCACGCTCTCACCGCCGTCATTGCGAGCGCAGCGAAGCAATCCATCGCGCCGCATCAAGAAAGAATGGATTGCTTCGCTGCGCTCGCAATGACGCGGAAACAGCAAACCACTATATCAGTGTCATGAGCCCCCTCCTCCGCCCGATCCTTACAGCCTTCGTGATCATGCTGGCGCTTGCCGCGTCAACGCGCGCACAGACGCCCGCCCCCGTTGATCTGCGCATTCTCGCGATCAACGATTTTCACGGCTACCTGCGCCCCTCCCCGGGCGGGATCACGATTTCCGATCCCGAGGACAAGACCAAGAAGATCACCGTCCCTGCCGGCGGCGCTGAACACATGGCGACGCTGGTCGGCCAGCTTCGCGAGGGACACAAAAATACGATCTTCGTCGCGGCCGGCGACCTGATCGGCGCCAGCCCGTTTTTGTCGGCGATGTTCCATGACGAGCCGACGATCGAAGCGCTGTCGATGATGGGCTTGAATATCTCCGCCGTCGGCAATCACGAATTCGACGAGGGCAAGGATGAGCTCCTGCGCATGCAGAATGGCGGCTGCCACCCGGTCGACCAATGCCAGGGGCCGCATCCGTTCGCGGGCGCGAAATTCCGCTATCTCGCCGCCAGCACGGTCGAGAAAAGCAGCGGCAAGACCGTGTTTCCTGCTTACGAAATTCGCGCGTTCGACGGCATTCCGGTCGCCTTCATCGGACTTACGCTGAAGGGCACCCCGGGTCTCGTCTCGCCAGTCGGCGTCGCCGATCTCGAATTCCGCGACGAAGCAGACACGGTGAATGCCTTGATCCCGGAACTGAAGGCGCGCGGCGTCGAGGCCATCGTTGTCCTGATCCATGAAGGCGGTTTCTCGTTCGGGGACTACAACGAATGCCCCGGCATTGTGGGACCGATCGTCGATATCGTGAAAAAGTTCGATCGCGCAGTGGACGTCGTGGTCACCGGCCACACCCACCGCGCCTATGTCTGCGAGATCGACGGGCGGCTGGTCACCTCAGGCGACAAATACGGCACGCTCGTCACCGCGATCGATCTCAAGCTCGACCCGGTCACGCGCGACGTCGTCAGCGCCAAGGCCAATAACAGCATCGTTCGTACCGCAACGCTTGCAAAGGACGCCGGGCAAACCGCACTGATCGAGTCCTATGATCGGCTGGCCGCGCCGATCGCCAACCGCCCGGCGGGTTCGGTGACGGCCACGCTGTCGCGCGCGCCCAACACGGCCGGCGAAAGTCCGCTCGGCGACATCATCGCCGACGCGCAACTCGCCGCGACCAGCACGGAGGCGAAAGGCGGCGCGATCATCGCCTTCACCAATCCCGGCGGCGTGCGCGCCGACGTCACGCGCCGGGAAGACGGCGCGGTGACCTATGGCGACCTGTTCGCCAGCCAGCCGTTCCGCAATCAGCTGGTGACGATCACGCTGACCGGAAAACAGATCAAGGACATGCTGGAGCAGCAATGGCTCGATCCGAAGCGGCCGCGGATCCTGCAGGTGTCGAGAGGATTCAGCTATGCGTGGGACGGGGCGAAGCGCGACGGCGAACGCGTGCTGGCGGAACGCATGTCGCTGAACGGGCAACCGATCGACCCCGACGCGCGCTATCGCGTCACCGTGAACAATTTCCTGTCCGTCGGCGGCGACGGCTTTACCGTGCTGACCCAGGGAACCGCACCGCTGATCGGCGTCTACGACGTCGACGCGCTGCATGTCTATTTTGGGGCGAACAGCCCGGTCAGCCCAGCCGCCGCCGATCGCATTGTCAGGCTCAACTGAGCTTGAACCCATGGGCCTTTCCGAGCGGCCCCTGAGCGCCTAGATTAGCCGCTCCTTGCCGGCGCGCGCCTCAACGCCAGGATCTTGCATGACGCTCCTTCTGACGCATACCGCCTGTCTCGATCATGTCACGCCTCCCGGGCATCCAGAACGTCCCGACCGGCTGCGCGCGGTCGCCGAGGTGCTGGGGGAAGAACGCTTCAAGCCGCTCACGCGCGGCGATGCGCCGGAAGGCAGTCTGGATTCCGTCACGCTGTGCCATGGCGAGCATTATGTCGGCGAGCTCCGGCATATCTCGCCGCAGAGCGGCATGATCTATATCGACGGCGACACCTCGATGTCGCCGGGCACCTGGGAAGCGGTCATGCGCGGCGTCGGCGGCGCGGTGGCGGCGACCGATGCGGTGATGTCGGGCACGCATCAGAATGCCTTCGTCGCGGTGCGCCCGCCCGGTCACCATGCGGAGGTCTCCAAGCCGATGGGCTTCTGCTTCTTCGACAATGTCGCGATCGCCGCCCGTCACGCCCAGCGCAAATACGGCATCGGCCGCGCGGCGATCGTCGATTTCGACGTTCATCACGGCAACGGCACGCAGGATATCTTCTGGCACGATCCGACCGTGATGTACTGCTCGACGCACCAGATGCCACTGTTTCCCGGCACCGGCGCCCTCGGCGAGCGCGGTGAGCATGACACCATCGTCAACGCGCCGCTGGCTTCCGAGGACGGCAGTGCAAAATTCCGTGCCGCGTTCGAAAACCTGATCCTGCCGCAACTGCGGAAATTCGCGCCGGAGCTGATCATCATCTCCGCCGGCTTCGACGCGCATTACCGCGATCCGCTGGCCTCGCTCAATCTCAAGGCCGAGGATTTCGGCTGGGTCACGCGCAAGCTGATGGACCAGGCCGAGGCCAGTTCAGGTGGACGGGTTGTCTCGGTGCTGGAGGGCGGCTACGACCTGCAGGGGCTGAAAGAGTCGGTGGCGGCGCATGTCACCACGTTGATGGGCGCGTAAATCCCCGCCACAATAGGCCCGCAAAATATTGTTTGATTCTATGCTCTTACGGGAGCATCCGGGAACCCGATATGGCCGAAAATACGCAAGGCGACGTCAAAAAACTCTCCTTCGAGCGCGCAATGGAGGAGCTCGAATCGATCGTGAAGCGGCTCGAGGAAGGCAAGGTGCCGCTCGAGGAATCGGTCACGATCTATGAGCGCGGCGAGGCGCTGAAGCGCCGCTGCGAAGAACTTTTGCGGCATGCCGAGGCCCGCGTCGAAAAGATCACCACCGACGGCAGCGGCCAGGTCACCGGGACCGAGCCGCTCGACGCGCAATGATGCCGAAGGGGTAGATATCGGCCCTGCCCGGCTGTCCCGCGTCACCGCAAGGGACCGATCCATATCTCGGTTTATCCCCCGATTTAATTCTTGGCGCGCTGCCCAGCCTGTTATAGTCAGCCATCATCCGGGGACTTACGTGCGCGTCCAGCACCGCCATATCATCTATATTCAGGGCTACGATCCGCGCGGGCTGGCGCAATATTACCGCATGTTCCGGACCGAACTGCGCAAGTTCGGCCGGCTTTACCAGCTCCAGGCCACCATCAGCCGGCCCAAGGTCGCCCCCGACGACGAGATCGCCTCCTGGACCATCGACACCAAGGCGGAGGACTGGCAGACCCGCACGGCCTACGATTTCCTCCGGTTCGAGGATTTCATCCAGCAGGATCTGGCGTCGCCGATCTGGCGCACGGTGTTCAGCGCGGTATGGATCTACTGGCGGCTGGTCTTCGCCGGCACCATCGGCCGCTTCGGCAAGGCGAATTGGCGTTTTGCCACCTTCATCACCTATCCGCATCTGATGCTGCTGCTGGAGGCCGCGTGCGCCGCAGCCATCGCCTTTGTGTTCGAGAAGGGGCTGAATGCGCTCGGCATCCCCAACATTTTCAGCATCGCCATCGCGACCGCCCTGTTCGTCGCCCTGCTCGGCATCGTGCTGAAATACACCGAGAACGCGACCTACGTGCTCTATCTCCTGTGCGACACGATCTGGACCTGGGAATTCTCGCACCGCGAACGCCCCGAATGGGACCAGCGCATCGACCGCTTCGCGCAGCATCTGGTCAAGACGGCCAAAAGCACCGACGCCGAAGAGATCGTCATCGTCGGCCATAGCTCCGGATCGTTCCTGTCGACGGAAGTGCTGGCGCGCGCGCTGCAGCTTGATCCCGCGCTCGGCCGTCACGGCCCGCGGATCGTACTGCTGACGATCGGCGGCAATTTCCCGATCGTCGGCTATCACGCCGCCTCGAAGGAGTTTCGCGAGCATCTGCGCATGCTGGCGATCGAGCCGTCGATCGACTGGATCGACTGCCAGGCCCGCAAGGACGTGATGAACTTCTACCAGTTCGATCCGATCGCGAGCCACGGCATCGACGTCGGCGCTTCAAGGCGCAATCCGACGATCGTGCCGGTACGATTCCGCGACGTCATTCGGCCCGAGCACTACGAAAAATTTCGCTGGCAGTTCTTCCGCGTGCATTTCCAGTTCGTGATGGCCAACGAACTGCCCAACGCCTACGACTTCTTCATGATCGTCTGCGGACCGGTGCCGCTCAGCGCGCGCATGGCTGCCCCCGACGCCGCGCTTGATATCGCCACCGGCGATTCCGCCGTGCGCGACCAGGCCTGGAAAAGCATCGAATCGGCCACGGCTGCGGCTAAAAGTGCCGCCGATTTGACCAGATTGGAACCATCCGCCCGCCGTAGCGGTTGAAAAATAGGAACTTTTCCGATTCGTCCGTTGGGAACCGACTTGGCGCGCCGGGTTGGCTTTGGCGGCGGCTTTAGTGTAAAGCTTGCCGTTCTATGACTGGGGAGAGCGGCCTGCCGGGCGATTTTCGACGACAGCAAGCGCTTCAAATAGCTGACGAAACTGAACCGGGAAGGGTTTCGAAGCTACTAAGTGATGCATATCACATGGTTTAAGCCGGAGTGCATCTAGGCTTCAAATCAGTTACCGGCCTGTCGAGTTGGCAGGTGGGTCTGGATTTTCGCGGCGCGGTTAACGCGCTTTCCCGTCTCGCGTCAGGCTATTCGCCCTGACATGCAAAATTGGAATATCGCAGTGACCACATTTAGCAAAACGCCGCTTCTCGATACCATCCGCACGCCCGACGATCTCCGCAAGCTCAAGATCGAGCAGGTGCAGCAGGTCGCGGACGAACTCCGCCAGGAAACCATCGACGCCGTGTCGGTGACAGGTGGCCACTTCGGCGCCGGCCTCGGCGTGGTCGAACTGACCACCGCGATCCACTACATCTTCGACACCCCGCGCGACCGCCTGATCTGGGACGTCGGCCACCAGGCCTACCCGCACAAGATCCTGACCGGCCGCCGCGACCGCATCCGCACGCTGCGCACCGGCGGTGGCCTCTCCGGCTTCACCAAGCGCACCGAGAGCGACTACGATCCGTTCGGCGCCGCGCATTCCTCGACCTCGATCTCCGCCGGCCTCGGCATGGCGGTGGCGCGCGACCTCTCCGGCGGCAAGAACAACGTCATCGCCGTGATCGGCGACGGCTCGATGTCGGCGGGCATGGCCTATGAAGCCATGAACAACGCCGGTGCGATGAACTCGCGCCTGATCGTGATCCTCAACGACAACGACATGTCGATTGCGCCGCCGGTCGGCGCGATGAGCGCCTATCTGTCCCGCCTCTACTCCGGCAAGACCTACCGCTCGCTGCGCGAGGCGGCCAAGCAGATCAACAAGCGTTTGCCGAAAATCCTCGCCAACCGCGCCAACCGCGTCGAGGAATATTCCCGCGGCTTCATGATGGACGGCGGCACGCTGTTCGAGGAACTCGGCTTCTATTACGTCGGCCCGATCGACGGTCATAACCTTGACCATCTGTTGCCGGTGCTGAAGAACGTCCGCGACATGGAAACCGGCCCGATCCTGGTCCACGTCGTGACGCAGAAGGGCAAGGGTTACGGCCCGGCGGAAGCCTCCGCCGACAAGTATCATGCGGTCGTCAAGTTCGACGTCGCCACCGGCGCCCAGGCGAAAGCCAAGCCGAATGCGCCGGCCTACCAGAACGTGTTCGGCCAGAGCCTCGTCAAGGAAGCCGAGAAGGACGACAAGATCGTCGCCATCACCGCGGCGATGCCGTCGGGCACCGGCGTCGACATCTTCAACAAGGCGTTCCCGAACCGCACCTTCGACGTCGGCATCGCCGAGCAGCATGCTGTGACGTTTGCAGCCGGTCTCGCCACCGAAGGCTACAAGCCGTTCTGCGCGATCTACTCGACCTTCCTGCAGCGCGGCTATGACCAGGTGGTCCATGACGTCGCGATCCAGAGCCTGCCGGTTCGTTTTGCGATCGACCGCGCCGGCCTGGTCGGCGCCGACGGCGCGACCCACGCAGGCTCGTTCGACAACGCCTATCTCGGCTGCCTGCCGAACTTCGTCATCATGGCCGCCTCCGACGAGGCCGAACTGGTGCACATGGTCGCGACGCAGGTTGCGATCAACGACCGACCAAGCGCGGTGCGTTATCCGCGCGGCGAAGGCCGCGGCGTCGAAATGCCCGAGGTCGGCATTCCCCTCGAAATCGGCAAGGGCCGCGTCGTCCGCCAGGGCAACAAGATCGCCCTGCTCTCGTTCGGCACCCGCATGGCCGAATGCGAAAAGGCCGCCGACGAACTCGCCGCCCACGGCCTCTCCACCACCATCGCCGACGCGCGCTTCATGAAGCCGCTCGACGTCGATCTGGTGCTGAAGCTGGCGCGCGACCACGAGGTGCTGCTCACCATCGAGGAAGGCTCGATCGGCGGCTTCGGTTCGCACGTCATGCAGACGCTGTCCGACCACGGCATGCTCGACGGCGGTTTGCGGATGCGCGCGATGATCCTGCCCGACGAGTTCCTCGACCACGACTCGCCGACCGCGATGTATGCCCGCGCCGGCCTCGACGCCAAGGGCATCGTCGCCAAGGTGTTCGATGCGCTCGGCAAGGACTACAAGACCGAGACCGTCAAGCTCGCCTGAGGCTCAAGCGGCTTCGGTTCTGACCCGGTCGGAACCGAAGCGCTGGCACATTCGCCGGTAATCCCATGAAAATCTATCTGGCAGGTCCCGATGTGTTCCTGCCGGACGCCGTCGAGATCGGGCGCCGCAAGGTCGCGATCTGCGCCCTCCATGGCTTGACCGGTCTTTACCCGCTCGACAACGCAATCGACCTCACCGCCGCCGACGCTTCACTTGCGATCTTCAAAGGCAATGAGGCGATGATGGACGCGGCGGACGCGATCATTGCCAATTTGACGCCGTTTCGCGGCCCTAGTGCGGACGCCGGCACGGTCTATGAACTCGGCTACATGGCCGGCCGCGGCAAGCTTTGTTTCGCCTACAGCAACGATCCCGCCGTCTATGTCGAGCGCGTGAAGCGGATCTACGACGTGACCCAATCCGTTGCCGGCCATCTGATCGACGATGACGGACTGACGGTGGAAGATTTTGGTCTGCCCGACAATTTGATGATGATCCACACGCTCGATCTGCATGGTGCTAGACTGGTAACGCCGCGGCAGCCGCCACAAGATATCTGGCACGATCTCACCTCGTTCGAGGCCTGCGTCGCGCTTGCGGCCGATCGCGCCAAGGGCAAACCGGACTGACGCAAGATCGGACGGATATTGGCTGACAGGAACCAGAGCGAGACTTCTGACCGCAAGCGCGTGGACGTGCTGCTGGTCGAGCGCGGCCTGTTCGAAAGCCGCGCCCGCGCCCGCGCCGCGATCGACGCCGGCGGCGTGACCGCCGACGGCAGGCCGGTGCTGAAGGCCTCGGAGCTGATCGCCGCCAATGCCGAATTGTCCGCGCAGCCCGCGCACCCCTACGTTTCGCGCGGCGGCGTCAAGCTCGCCGGCGCGCTGGAGCTGTATCCGGTCGATATCGAGGGCCATGTCTGCCTCGACGTCGGCGCCTCCACCGGCGGCTTCACCGAGGTGCTGCTGCAAAACGGCGCGAGCCTCGTGTTCGCCATCGACGTCGGGCGCAGCCAGTTGCATCCCTCGCTGCGCGATCATCCCAGGATCGTGTCGATGGAAGAGACCGATATCCGCAAGTTCGAGGGCAAGCGGCTGCCCGCGCGGCCCGATATCGTCGTCATCGACGTCAGCTTCATTTCCTTGAAGGCGGTGCTGCCGGTGGCGCTGTCGCTCGCCGCCGCACCGATGCATCTGCTGGCGCTGATCAAGCCGCAATTCGAGGCGGAGCGAAAACACTCCAAGCACGGCATCATCCGCAACGCGATGGTGCATCAGGAAATCTGCGACGATATCTCGGCATTCGCGGCATCTCTCGGCTGCACCGATATTCAGGTGTTTCCCTCGCCGATCGCCGGTGGCGACGGCAATATCGAATTCTTCATGGGCGCGCGCCGTGGCTGACAGCGAGCGCCTCGTCATCGACCATGTCGGCCATCACGGCGACGGCGTCGCCGTCGCCGATGGCGGCAACATCTATGTGCCGTACACGCTGGGCGGCGAAACGGTCGAGGCCGAGGCAGTCCCCGGCCGCCATCCCGATCGCCGGCGATTGCTCAAGGTCGATATCGCAAGCGCGGAGCGGATCGCACCGTTCTGTCCGCATTTCGGCGTCTGCGGCGGCTGCGCGATCCAGCATTGGGACGCCGCGCCCTACTCCGCCTGGAAGCGCGAGCTGGTGGCGACGACGCTGGCGCAGGCGGGAATCGATTGCGACGTCGCGCCCCTGGTCGATGCCCATGGCGCGGGCCGCCGGCGCATCACTTTGCACGCGCGGATGGGCACACATGACGTGCTCAAGGTCGGCTATGCGGCGGCAGGGGCACACGACATCATCCCGATCGACCGCTGCCCGATCCTCGACCCCCATCTGAACGGCGCGATCGAGGTGGCCTGGGCGCTCGCCGAGCCGCTGATTTCGATCGGCAAGCCGCTCGACACCCAGATCACGGCGACCGAGAGCGGGTTGGATGTCGATGTGCGCGGCTCCGGCCCGCTATCGACGGCCTTGATCACAAGGCTGTCGCACATCGCCGAACAACATCGGCTGGCACGGCTGACGCGCCACGGCGAACTGGTGCTGCTGCGAACGCCGCCGGTGATTTCGATCGGCACCGCGCAGGTGACGTTGCCGCCCGGCTCGTTCCTGCAGGCCACGGTGGCGGGCGAGGAAACGCTGGCGGCGCTGGTATCGGAGCATTGCAAGCGCGCCAAGCATATTGCCGACCTGTTCTGCGGCGTCGGCCCCTTCGCGCTGGGGCTGGCGGCGAAGTCGCGGGTAACCGCTTTCGACAGCGACGCCGGCGCAGTCGCGGCGTTGCAGAAGGCCGCGACCTCGACATCCGGACTGAAACCAATCAAGGCCGAGGCGCGTGATTTATTTCGCCGCCCGCTGATGCCGCAGGAATTGCACGACTACGACACCGTCGTGTTCGATCCCCCACGGCAGGGCGCGCAGGCGCAAGCGACGCAGTTGGCGGCGAGCAAGGTGCCGGCGGTGGTCGCGGTATCCTGCAACGTGACGACATTCGCGCGCGACGCGAAGATCCTGATCGACGGCGGCTACAAGATCGACGGCGTCACGCCAGTCGACCAGTTCCGGCACACGCCGCATGTGGAGTTGGTGGCAAGGTTCAGGCGGTGAGCCGTTCGACGGAGATTCGTAGGGTGGGCAAAGCGAAGCGTGCCCACCCTTTCTTATTTGCGCGAGGATGGTGGGCACGTCGCTAGCGCGCCTTTGCCCACCCTACGAAGCAACGCATCCCTCACCTTATCCCTCACCTTCCCCAGCGGTCCTGCCAGATCTTTTCGCCGATCATGCAGTTGACGCGCGCTTCCCTGCCGGCGGCCGGCACGACCGGGCGTTCGGGGGTACGGCCGGCGACTTCCAGAAGCAGCTTGGTGCGGATCGCTTCCTTGAACTTGTCGCGGTCCTTGATCGTGACGACGAACGAGCCGGGGCCGCCAATGACGCAGTCCTCGTAATAGAGATCGAGATTGTCGATATCCATGGTGGAGTAGGATGGCTCCTTCACCATGATCGGCAGGCCGTTGATGATGACGCCCTTTTCCACCGCGGCATCGCGCGCGATGACGACCGGCGCGCCATTGTTGTTGGGGCCGTCGCCGGAAATATCGATCACCCGGCGCAGGCCACGGTGCGGGTTCTCGTCAAACAGCGGCATGGCGAAGTTGATCGCCCCCGAGATCGAGGTGCGCGACGCGCGGCGGATCGGGGTCTTGATGATCTCATTGGCGACGGCGTCGGCCGTCTCCGGCCCGTCGATTACGCGCCAGGGAATGATGATCTTCTGGTCGGTGGAGGCCGCCCATTCGAAATAGGTGATCGCGATCCTGCCGTGCGGGCCGTTCTTGAGCGCCTGCAGGAACTCCTTGGAGACGATCGCCTGGGCGTAGCCCTCCCGCTGCAGCGCGAGTTCATCCATGTCCATCGAATAGGAAACGTCGACGGCGAGCACCAGTTCGACGTCGACGGTAGGATTGGCTTCCTTGTCGGTCACCTGACGGCTGGCGGCGTTCGGCGCCTGGCCGGGCCGGTTCGCAGGGTTCGGCGCGGCAATACCTGCCACGTCGCCGCCTGCGAGTACGCCCGCGACAAGCACGACCCCGATCGAGACATACCAGCGCATTGCGGCCCTCCCGTTCGAACGACAGTGATGGTGACATGCAAACCGGCCAACGCAAAGCGCTGAAATCATTTGTCCTTCACATTCGGGTTAGGATCGGGATTCGCCCACAGTCCGGCTTGCTCGACGGGTTCCGCTTGCGGATTGCGCTACCTGCCTACGAATTGAACGATTGCAGCGCCCGGCGCTCTCATGCGTTGCGGCTGCCAGGAGCCGCATTGGCACGATCATGGTTACGCCGCAAAACTTCCCGCAAATCAGCCTGCCGCCCAGTTTCAGGACCGGCAGGAATCTGTAAACTGATCGAGACGGCCGTCAGCCGCGGCGATCAGGACATGGCGCAGCGATTGGCGGATTGCCGCGCCAACTGGGCGCGGCCGGGCCGTCTTATGTTCGTTCGCTTCGGGACTGTAAATGGCCGGTACCACCGTCACGCCCAAGACCAAGGTCAAGACCAAGATCGAGCGGCCGCGCCTGCACAAGGTCATCCTGGTCAATGACGACTTCACGCCGCGCGAATTCGTCGTCACGGTGCTGAAGGCCGAATTCCGCATGACCGAGGATCAGGCCCACAAGGTGATGATCACGGCGCACCGCCGCGGCGTCTGCGTCGTCGCCGTTTTCACCAAGGACGTCGCCGAGACCAAGGCGACGCGCGCCACCGACGCCGGCCGCGCCAAGGGCTATCCGCTGCTGTTCACGACCGAGCCGGAGGAATAGCGGGCCTCACGCCAGATAGGCGGCGAGCCCACCGCCGGAGCCCAGACTGTTCTGGATCGATGCCGCCGTACGGTAATTCGCGGCGATCCTGTTGGCGTAGTCCTCGGTGAAACCGAGAACGCTTCGCTCTTCGGGGCTCATCTTCGCAAATTGCTGGAGCAGCGCCAGGCTGCTGGCCTGTACGCCTCCTCCGCTGGACGGATTGATGGCGTTCACCAGGCTGCCGCGTGTGCGCTGATTGAGCTCCGCCTTTGCCGCGCCGGCCTCCTGCGCGGAGAATGACGCGTCGCTGTTCAATGCCATGATCGCTAGCGTTCGGTTGTCGAAGTCCGTGAAATCGACCTGCTGCCCGGTTTGTCTGCCGCCGGTGAACACCAGATCCTTGCCATTGTCCCTTGCACTGCCCGCCTGCGCTTCGAGCATCGCCCGCGCGTTGGCCGCCAGCGTGGCCGGTTTTGAATCCGTAGCGGAGGAGTTCGGCGCTGCCGCCTTGTCGAGCAATGCTCTCACCGGGTCGGCATCGTTGCCGGTAACCGGCGCCTTGCCGAAGCTCGCCCTGGCTGCGGCGAAGTCCTTCCTGCACGGCCTGCTTCTGATCCTGCCAGGCCACAGTCATCTTCTCGTCGCTGCCGGCCTGATCGAGATAATCGGACGCTGCCGAGTAAAGGCTCGCGTAATCTCCCGTGTGCCGGGCTATCACAACATAGGGAGACACCGCGTCGTTGAAGCGCGACTGCAATGTATTGGTCGCCGCCGTCACTTCGTCCGACGAGAACTGGCTCTGCGCGTTGTCAGCGATCACCGAAAGAGTGGCGCGGGTCTGGCCGGAAAAATCGACCGCTACCTGCCCGTCGAGCATCGCCGATGATGTTCCGAGCGTGGCATATTGCTGGTTGAACCAGGCGCGCGCCTGCGTCGTGAGGGTGGCGACCGAAGGCTGTTCGGTTTCCGCTTCCGTTTTTGCCAGATAGGCCTTGGCCTCGTCGGACAGTGTGACGGAGGTCGAGGATGACGGTGAGGATGTATCGGCGCTTTCGGTCGAAGCAGAGCTTGCCTTTGCGGCCGTGCTGCCGGCCCCGTAAGCATTGCCGGCATAGCTGAGGTAAGAGGCTGCGTTTGATCCAACCGAGATCGACACGAATGCCCCCTGGAGCACGAGAAATGATTATCAACACATGAATAAACATAGTTAACCACGCGTTAACGCCCGCCCCTGTCCATTCAATTTTAGCCAATGGCGCTATCGGGAATTCAACTTCAGGAGGTACGGCTGGGAGCATGACCATCGCACTCCGCCAACAACTGCGGCAACGGGCCTTCCCGAACGTCTCATTCGGGCCATTCCGCTTCCTGGAGGCGATGCCCTGGCTGGTGCTGGCGGCTTCGATGCGTGTCATTGCGTTCAACAGCCCCCTCATCGCCATTCCCGCCACCGTGTTCGCCAGCATCGCCGTACTGCATGCTTTCCTCGTGGTGACGCAACGCTCGATCGAACTGGCCCAAGGCCAGACCGGTCTGGGCGGCCTGGACTTCACCGAACAATCCCGGCTGACGCGCGCGATCCTGTGGCGGATCGGCTTGCTGATGCTTGCCGCTTCGATCGCCGTGCTGGCGGCCGGATACACCTCCGCCGCGCCCCACATGATGAGCGGGCTCGACGGAATGGCGTTCGATCAGTTCACTGATACCGGCAAGTTCTGGAGCGCGGCCGTCGCAGCCCTGACATTGCTGATGGTCGTCGGCGCCGAGCGCAACGACGGGCGGGTCAGCTTCCGCGAAGCCGTTGTGGAATTCGCGCGCAGGGGCCTGTGGGTCGGCGCGGCCGTGATCGCGCTCGGCATCATCTATCTGGGCCTGAGCCTCGGCCAGGGACTGATCCGAAACGCGCTCTGGCAATTCTACCAGACGTCGGCGGCCCATTCGTTGATCAAGAACCTGATCTTCTTCGTGTTCATCTTCAGCTTTGCGCTGCTGCGGCTGTGGGTGACGTTGCTTGTGCTGACCTGGGCGTTGAAGCAGTCGTACGTCCGCGCCGGTTAGGCGTAGAATGCGTGGCTCAGGCCGCCGATTTTTCGTCAGCCAGGCCGTAGACGCGCGCGGCCTTTGAAAAACCTGCGACCGGAAACTCGCCGAGATCGCTCCAGCCACCGCTGCAGATGCCGGCAAAGCCTTCCGACGCCACGACCGTGCGGCCGAGCTGGCTGGCGATCTTTTCCAGCCGCGCCGCCAGATTTACCGCAGGGCCAATGCAAGTGAAGTCGAGCCGGTTGCCGCCGCCGATATTGCCGTAGAGAATTCGTCCGACATGGAGCGCGACGCCGAAGCGAAACCGCTCGATGGCGTCGCCGATCGGATACTGCAAGTCGGCGACGCTGGCGCGGGATTCGTGGGCGGCTTCGAGCACGCGCGAGCAAACCTGCCGCTCGTCGCCGACATATTCGTCGATCGGGAAAACCGCGAGCAGGCCGTCGCCCATATATTTCAGCACTTCGCCGCCATGATTCCGGATCGCGGTAACCTGGCAGTCGAAGTAATTGTTCAGGACGTCGACCACGGTTTCCGCCGGCACGCGATCGGACAACGAGGTGAAGCCGCGCAGGTCGGACAGCCAGATCGCGGCATTCATGGTCTCGGTATGGCCGCGCCTGATCTGGCCGCCGAGGATGCGTTCGCCGGCGCGGTTGCCGACATAGGTATCCAGCAGGCTCGCAGCGGTGCGGCTCAGCGTCATGATTTCGATCACCCGCGCCAGCGGCTTCACGATGCTCCGCAGCGCCGCCAGCTGTTCATCCGTGAACCCGCCCGGCTGTTTGGTGGTCCAGCTCGATCCGTTCACCGTGCCGCCGATGAAGGGCAGCGGCAGCGCGATATAGTCCGTGACGCCTTCGGCGCGGAGTTCCTCGATGATCGGAAAGCGGCTGCTCCCGATCTCATCGGTCCGCGCCCGAACCTCCAGCCCCTGCTGGAACACGATGATCAGCGGGCTGGTGAGAAATTCCGGCGACTCCAGGATGTGGTAATCGACGGTGCCGATCTCGACCTCGGCGCCCGGCTTCCAGATGAAATTGCGCCCGTAGATCTCGGGATGCAGCGTGCGGACGAATACGCCGATACGCCAGAGCGGCAGACCCGCCGCGACCATCCGCTCGCAGCATTCGGCCATGAACTTGCTGGGGCTGGCCGCGGATCTCCCGCCGTCGATCAGCCAGTCGGTCAGCTCCCGCAGTTTCGATGCATCCATCACGCCGGTATTTGCCGCGCAACCCCATGAAACGTCAAGCGCACGCTACCACGACAGGTGGCGTGACCTGACCGCGGAGCTGCGCTAGCCTGACGACACAAAACAAAAAGGAAACGCCAAAGTGTACGACTACATCATCGTCGGCGGCGGGTCGGCGGGCTCCGTCATGGCCCACAGGCTCTCCGCCAAAAGCGCCAACAAAGTCCTTCTTTGCGAAGCAGGCCAAGACACACCGCCAGGCATCGAACCGAAAGAAATCCGCGACAGCTATCCGGGAACGGCGTATTTCGATCCCCGCTTCCACTGGACCGAACTCAAGGTCACCACCCAGGTCGTCAGCCACAACAATCCCGACGAGGCCAGGCCGCCCTTACGGAAATACGAGCAGGCGCGCGTGCTGGGCGGCGGGTCGTCGATCAACGGCCAGATGGCCAATCGCGGCGCGCCGACCGATTACAACGAGTGGGAATCGCGCGGCGCCACGGGCTGGAGCTGGAACGATGTGCTGCCCTACTTCAAGAAAGTCGAGCACGACCTCGATTTCGACGGTCCGTACCATGGCAAGGAAGGCCGCATCCCCGTCCGCCGCATTCCGCCAGCGCACTGGACCAAGCATTCGCAGGCAATGGCCGAGGCCTGCAAGCAGGCCGGCTTCAAGTTCCTGCCCGACCAGAACGGCGAGTTCGTCGACGGCTATTTCCCGGTGACGCACTCCAACCAGGACGAGCAGCGGGTCTCGGCCGCCATGGGCTATCTCGATCGCGCGACACGCCAGCGCGCCAACCTGACGATTTCGACCAAGACGCAAGTGAAGGAGTTGCTGTTCGAAGGCACCCAATGCGTCGGCGTCAAGGCGCTGGTCGATGGCCGCGAGCAGGAGTTTCGCGGCCGTGAAATCATCCTCTCGTCCGGCGCCATTCATTCGCCGGCGCATCTGCTGCGCGCCGGGATCGGACCGGTCGGGCATCTCCGCGACATGGGCATTCCGGTGCTGGCGGGCCTCGCCGGCGTCGGCCAGCGTCTGATGGACCATCCCTCGATCTCGCTGTCCTCCTATGTCCGTCGTGGCGCGCGCATGAACGAACACACCAGACGTCATATGCAGATGGGGCTGCGTTACTCCTCGGGGCTTCCGGGCATCCCCGCCGGTGACATGTTCGTCGTCGTCATCACCAAATCGGCCTGGCATGCTGTCGGCGAGCAGATCGGCTCGCTGCTCACCTTCGTCAACAAGACCTATTCGGAAACCGGTCAGGTGAAACTCTCCTCGCGCGACCCGCGGGAAGAGCCGATCGTCGAGTTCAACCTGCTGTCCGACAAGCGCGATCTCGACCGGCTGATGAGCGGCTTTCGCAAGATGGCCGGCTTGCAGATGAGCGCGCCGCTCAAGGCGGTGACCGACAAGCCATTCCCGGCCGCCTATTCCGACCGGGTGCGCAAGATCGGCGTGGTCAACACCAAGAACAAGATCCTCACCGCGATCGCCGCCAAGCTGATGGACGGGCCGGCGGCGCTGCGCCATTACATGATCGACAATTTCGTCCTCGAAGGTTTTACGTTCGAGCAGGTGATGAGCGACGACGAGGCGCTCGAAGCCTTCGTGCGCAAGTCGGCGATCGGCGTGTGGCACGCCTCCTGCTCTTGCAGGATGGGCCGGGAGGACGATCCGATGGCGGTGGTCGACACCCAGGGCCGCGTCAAGGGCGTGCAGGGTTTGCGCGTGGTCGACGCCTCGATCTTCCCGGTGGTGCCGTGCGCCAACACCAATTTCCCGGTGCTGATGACGGCGGAGAAGATCGCAGACACGATGCAGTGAGGGAACCGTCGGGCGGATTAGCGCTAGCGTAATCCGCCCTACGTTTTTCATATGTCCCGGCGCCCATGCTCGTCTCGCGAAGCCGTGAGCGAATCTGACAACTTCTCAAGTGCGGCCGCGAACGTGGCGCGGCTGAGCACCGCATCCAGCTGCATTGCGTTGGATCGGATCACAACAAGCATTTGTTGCCGTAAGACGAACCCAAAGAGCAGTCTCTGCAAGATACTCTTGGGAGTACGTTCCAGCCGAGCTTCCACCTTCAACGTGAGGTCTCTAACTTGAATCTCACGCAGATCCTTATTCTCGCACGCCAGCAAAGCACCGCTGACAATCTCGCCCAGTTCCGACAGTGTGAGCAACATCGATTGATGATAATCAGCGGACCTCGACACCAGCTCGGCAGCGTCTGTTGTCAAATTCACAAACAGATCAGGGCCCGAGAGATTCACGCGGCGCTGAACGCTAGTCCGCGCCACAAAATCTATCCGCCCACCTGGCCGCGATGGCGCAGGAAATGATCGGCCAGCACGCAGGCCATCATCGCCTCGCCGACCGGCACGGCGCGGATGCCGACGCAGGGGTCATGGCGGCCTTTTGTCATGATGTCGGTGTCGGCGCCGGCGCGATCCACCGTCTTGCGCGGCGACAAAATCGACGAGGTCGGCTTCACCGCAAAGCGCACCACCACCGGCTGGCCGGTCGAGATGCCGCCAAGCACGCCGCCGGCATTGTTGGACAGAAACCGCGTGCCGTTATTGCCGGTGCGCATCTCGTCGGCGTTTTCCTCGCCCGACAATTCGGCCGCGCCAAAGCCTGCGCCGATCTCGACGCCCTTCACGGCGTTGATGCTCATCATCGCCGCGGCCAGTTCGCCGTCGAGCTTGGCGTAGATCGGCGCGCCGAGGCCCGGCGGCACGCCTTCGGCGACCACTTCAATCACGGCGCCGATCGAGGAGCCGCTCTTGCGGATGCCGTCGAGATACTGCTCGAAGAACGCGGCCTTGTCCTTGTCCGGGCAGAAGAACGGATTGCGCGCGATCTCGTCCCAGTCCCAGTTGCCGCGGTCGATCATGTGCGGGCCCATCTGCACCAGCGCGCCGCGCACCTTCACCTCGGGCAGGATCTTTCGCGCGATGGCGCCGGCCGCGACGCGCGTGGCGGTCTCGCGCGCCGAGGAGCGTCCGCCGCCGCGATAGTCGCGCAGGCCGTATTTGGCCTCATAGGTGAAGTCGGCATGTCCGGGGCGAAACTTGTCCTTGATCTCGGAATAGTCCTTGGAGCGCTGGTCGGTGTTCTCGATCAGCAACGCAATCGGCGTTCCCGTCGTCACCTGCACGCCGGTCTCCGGATGGGCCATCACGCCGGACAGGATTTTGACCGCGTCCGGCTCCTGGCGCTGGGTGGTGAAGCGCGATTGTCCCGGACGGCGGCGATCCAGATCGTGCTGGATGTCTTCGTTGGTCAGCGGGATCAGCGGCGGGCAGCCATCGACCACGCAGCCGATCGCGATCCCATGGCTTTCGCCGAAGGTCGTGACCCGGAACAGGTGGCCGAAGGTGTTGTGGGACATTTTGGAGCGCTGCTCGCCAGCAAGAAGTCAATTCTGACTTGTGGTAACGCGGGGGAGCACGGCGGTCAAACCGTCATTCCGGGGCGCGAAGCGAACCCGGAATCTCGAGATTTCGGGTTCGATGCTTCGCATCGCCCCGGAATGACGGCGTTAAATAACGCCCTTAACTATACTTCTTCAGGCCGCCATCGCCGAACACGTAGACCGCGCCCTGCTCGATCAGCAGGTCGGCGGCGCTGGCGGACGTCTCGATGCCGAGCGCCACCATCAGCGCCCGCGCCGTGCCGCCATGGGCCACGGCGACGGTGTCGCCGTTCACGGCGTCGTACCAGTCGCGCATGCGTCGCTGCACCTCGGCATAGGTCTCGCCGCCTTTCGGGGCCATTGTCCATTTTGCCGTCAGCCGCCTGGCATAGAGTTCGGGGTCGGCGGCCTGCATCTCGGCCAGCGTCGAGCCCTCCCACACGCCGTAGCCGATCTCGCGCAGGCGATCGTCGAGCGCATATGTTTCCATCGGCAGTTTTAGCGCGCCGCGCACCAATTCCATCGTCGCCCGCGCCCGCTGCAGCGGGCTTGCAACGAACGGCAGCGTCGACTTGTCGCGGCCGTCGCGCTTAAGGAGATCGGCGAGGACATTGCCGGCATGCGCCGCCTGCCTGCGGCCGAGATCGTTGAGCGGAACGTCCTGCGTGCCCTGCAGCCTGCCTTCCGCATTCCACGACGTCTCGCCATGGCGAATGTAATAGATCACGGGCGCGGGCATCGGACGGTCAGACTATTCCTTGCTCGGAAAAGACGATGGCGAGCTTGTTCTGGACGTGGAGGTACACCAGCACTCCGGCGCGGTCGAGCCCAAATCTGCCGTTCGGATTAACGCTGTTTTCGATACGCCGCGATGACTGGAATAGACGTGTCAATTGGGTGTTATGTTGGGTAAGGCGTTCGCGCCGCATGACTCTTGTAGCCCTTTGTAAACTGGTGCCGATGAGCGCGTTTCGTCAAAGTGTCGAGGCCATGATTCCGGCGCTGCGCCGCTACGCGCGCGCGCTCGCGCGCGACGCGGATATTGCCGACGATCTGGTGCAGGACACCTTGGTGCGCGCGTTGCGTTCGGAGCGGCTGTTTCTCGGCGGCGACGTCAGGAGCTGGCTCTATACGATCCTGACCAATTTGAACAAGAACCGGCGGCGGTCGCTGGCGCGGCGTCCGCAATTCATGCCGCTGCTCGACAACAACCCCGACGCCAGCGGCACCGAGGCCGAGGGCCGCGACATCGCCCGTGCGCTGGCGACACTGGTGGAAGAACAGCGTTCGGTGCTGCTGCTCGTGATGCTGGAAGGACTGAGCTACCGCGAAGTCGCCGACATCCAGGGCGTGCCGATCGGCACCGTAATGTCCCGGCTTGCCCGCGCACGCGCGCATGTCAAAGCTTCGATCGAGGGCGAGCGCACGGCGCTGCGGCGGGTGAAATGATGAAGATGCGAGTGGCACGCGTGATGCACCCACAGACCAGGAATGGACAGAGACGACGACAATGACCGATCCCCACATTCCCGTCACCGAAGACGAGCTGCATGCTTACGTCGACAATGAGCTGCCGGCGGAACGCCGCAGCGACGTCGAGGCGTGGCTCGCCACGCATCCGGACGATGCCGCGCGGGTGCATTCGTGGCGCACGATGGCGGAAGCGCTGCATGCCAGGTACGATTCGGTGATCGACGAGGCCGTACCGAAGCGGCTCGAGATCGAGCGGCTGGTGCGACAGCCGCGCAAATGGGTGTACGGCGCGATCGCGGCAACGCTGGCGGCGTTCATCATGGGCGGTGGCGTCGGCTGGCTCGCGCGCGGCGCGGCGGCGGCTGCGCCCACGGCTTTGCAAAACCTGACGGTGGACGCGATCGAGGCGCACCGGCTTTACGTGGTGGAAGTGCGGCATCCCGTCGAGGTGCCGGGCAACGAACGCAACCATCTGCAGCAATGGCTGACCAAGCGTTGCGGCTGGGCCGTCCGCGCGCCAGAACTGGCGGGAGCCGGACTGAAGCTGGTCGGCGGGCGACTGTTGCCGGGTTCCACCGGTCCGGCGTCCTTCATGATGTATGAGAGCGCCTCGGGCGAACGGTTCACGATCTACACCGCAAAATCGGACGCCGAGGCGACCCAGATGCGGTTCGCAACGGAAGGCAAGGAAAGCACGCTGTTCTGGGCCGATGACGGCGTGGTCTATGCCGTGGTGTCCACCGGTGCCGATCGGGGGCGGCTGACCCAGATCGCCCAGGCGGTCTACGACCAGATGGAGAAGAAGACCTAGCTGCAGCCCGAGCGAAGCGGAGCGATATCAGGGATCAGTGCGACCGGACGGTTTGTTGCCGGATTGCCCCTCGATCTATCGGCCTAAGGCAAGAAGCGTGGCGGCTGGGCAACGGTCAGGCGCTCTTGTCCCAATTCTGACATCGAAAATCTGGAATCAAAACACGGACGCGTCTCATAAAAGCACCGGGTGATCACGCGAAAATGAGTAGCGTTCGATCCGCCGATCGGCGCAAGCGGCCTCGATCGGGGTTTGGTACCGCGCTGGTCCCCCTTTCGAGGCCGCCCCTTTTCCAGAAAACCTTTTGTTTCCAGGAAGAAGCCCGATTTTTCGGGAGGAATTCCTGCCAAATCCCGAGCGATAGACAAGCCTTTTTACGCCGCGAATCGCCGCCGAATCATCACTCGACTCAGCCGAAATCGCTGCGCGGGTTATACGGGTGGCCCTCGCGCCACTTTTCCATCAATGCCTCCAGCTCGGCATCGTTCCCGTCAGGCAGGATAATTCGGGTCGTGACGAACAGGTCCCCGGTTCCTCCCGCCTTGGGCAAGCCCTTGCCCTTGAGGCGAAAGACGCGGCCGCTGGAAGTATTTTTCGGAATCGACAGCTCCACCGCGCTGCCGAGCGTCGGCACCCGAACCTTGCCGCCCAGCACCGCCTCATAGAGCGTAATGGGCAGATCCAGGCGCAGATCGCTGCCGTCGACCTTGAAGAACGGATGCGGCGCGATGCTGACCGTAATCAGCAGATCGCCCGGCGGGTGACCCGGCGCGGTTTCGCCCTGCCCCTTCAGCCGGATCTGCTGTCCGGCGGTGACGCCGGCCGGAATCTTGACGTTGAGCTCCTTGCCGGTCGGCAGGCGGACGCGCTTTTCCCCGCCTTTGACCGCCTCCTCCAGCGACACCGTCATGGCGACGTTCAGATCGAGATCGAGACCGACCCCGCCAGTGTCGAATTCAAAGGTTCGGCCACCGCCCGGACGTCCGCCCCTGGCAGCACCCCCGAACATGCTGTTGAGAATATCTTCAAAGCCTGCTCCGCCCGCGCCGCCGGGACCGCCACCGGTGCGGAAGCTGTGGGACTGGAATCCGCCCGGACCACCGGCCCGGCTACGCGGGTCGCCGCCCGGAAACCCCTGAAAGCGCGGCTTGCCCTCGGCGTCGATCTCGCCGCGGTCGAACTGCTTGCGCTTGTCCTCGTCGCCGATGATCTCGTTGGCCGAGTTGATCTCGGAAAAACGCTCCGCCGCCTTCGGATCGTTCGTGTTGCTGTCGGGGTGATGCTTCTTGGCGAGCTTGCGGTAGGCACTCTTGATCGCCGCAGCGCTGGCGCCCCGCGGCACCCCCAAGACCTCATAGGGGTCGCGCATCCGTCGGTCTCCTTCACGGGAATTCGATTGTTTGAGCTTAGGGCAATTCGTCCGCTTTGGCTTCATCTGGGGAGCCAGTTGCATTTTTGCAACTACCTCGAAGGGCTCCGCTTGAAAAACCTTTTATGCCTTATCCCCGCGTCCAGGGTTTGATCGTTTGAATTTCCCATCGGCCATGGCTGGCCTTGCAGGCTGCGCCCTGCAGCCAGCTTTCCGCGCGGCCGTTGACGTAGCTCGCCAGGAAATCCCGGCAGGTGCGCCCGTCTTCCGCGGAATAGGCCTGCGACAGCGGCGTCACCGAGCCGCGCGCGCCGGTTTCAGGATTTTCCCAAGGCTGGCTGGAATCCTTGTCGCCCTTGGTCAGCACGTCTGAAGCGGCGGTGCGGGCGAAGGCGAGATCGCTCTCGGTCGGCACCGGCGGCGTAACCGGCTGCTTGCTCAGCGCACCCGTGACGTCTGAAGGCTGCATCCTGGCGTAGGCGTCCGGGCGCGACAGGCTGCAGCCGCCCGAGCCGAGGCCGATCAAAATCAATGTCACCACAGCGCCACCCGGGCCGATCGCCGATAGGCCAACGCGTCCCCATGCCCTATATAGGGCGAGCCCGTAACCGGGCTGCAACGCGTTCTGGGACGCGAGGGTATGCAACTGGGACTCCCGAAATGACGGACACGACCTCCATCAAACACCCGGCACCGTTAACATCGGGTGATTTTACTGCAGCCGAGGAACCGTTTGCGCTGTTCGCCGAGTGGTTTGCCGAAGCCGTGAAATCCGAGCCGAACGATCCCAACGCGATGGCGCTGGCGACCGTCGACCCTGACGGGCTGCCGGATGTCCGGATGGTGCTGATGAAGGGCTATGACGCGGATGGTTTCGTGTTCTACAGCCACATCGCCAGCCAGAAGGGCCGCGAACTCGCCACAAATCCTAAGGCCGCTTTACTATTTCACTGGAAGTCGCTGCGCCGTCAGGTCCGCATCCGCGGCAACGTGTCGCCGGTGACGTCAGAGGAAGCCGACGCCTATTTCGCCACGCGGCCGAAACAGGCGCAGATCGGCGCCTGGGCCAGCAAGCAGTCGCAGCCGCTGGAGAGCCGCTTCGCCTTCGAGCAGGCGATCGCGCTGGTCGCCGCCAAACACGTGATCGGCGAAGTGCCGCGCCCGCAGGGGTGGAGCGGCTGGCGCATCCACCCCACACGTTTCGAATTCTGGCACGACCGCCCGTTCCGCCTGCACGACCGCATCGAATTCCGCCGCGATGCGCCGGCACAGGCCTGGAGCAAGGTGCGGCTCTATCCCTGATGCCACGAGCCTAGACACTGTTCAAAGCTGAAAGACCTGCATGCCCTCTTCATCCAACGCGCCGCGGCGCACGCTGCTCTTGACCGGTGCCAGCCGCGGCATCGGTCACGCCACCGCGATCCGGTTCTCGTCCGCCGGCTGGCGCGTCATCACCTGCTCGCGGCATGCCTTTCCTGAAGTCTGCCCGTGGGGCGCAGGCCCTGAGGATCACATCGAGGTCGACCTCGCCGATCACGCCGACACCACACGCGCGATCTCGGAGATCCGCAGACGGCTGGAAAACGACGAGCTGCACGCGCTGGTCAACAACGCCGCAATCTCGCCAAAGGGCGCGGGCGGCGGCCGCCTCGGCACCATGGATACCGATATCGACACCTGGAGCCATGTTTTTCGCGTCAACTTCTTTGCGCCGATCATGATGGCGCGCGGGCTGATCGAGGAATTGAAGCACGCCAAGGGCGCGGTGGTGAACGTCACCTCGATCGCGGGCTCACGCGTGCACCCGTTTGCGGGCGTTGCCTATGCGACCTCGAAGGCGGCGCTTGCGTCACTCACCCGGGAAATGGCGTCCGATTTCGGCCGCGTCGGCGTCCGCGTCAACTCGATCGCGCCGGGCGAAATCGACACCTCGATCCTGTCGCCGGGCACCGAGAAGATCGTCGAGCAGCAGATTCCGATGCACCGGCTCGGCACGCCGGACGAGGTCGCCAAGATCATCTATGTGCTGTGCACGGAAACCAGTTCGTACGTGAACGGCGCCGAAATCCACATCAACGGCGGTCAGCACGTTTAAGCGCTGGATGTGATCCGTAGATGGGTAGAGCGCAGCGATACCCATCAATCCGCCCGCGACGAAGCGATGGGTATCGCTTCGCTCCACCCATCCTAGGGCACAATCGTTTGAGACGCACGCAGGCCCGCGCTCCTCAGGATGAGGTCGGTGATTGCGGAAGCCACGTTCACTCCGCGTAAATTTTCCGTTGCGCCGTGCGCAGAATAGACGCCGCATCGAGATTAAACGTGCTCGAACACTCGTCCTCGTTCTCGCCGTCCGCCAGCGCTGCACCGCAGTGCCGGCAAAGCCGCGTCGAGAACGCCTGCGCCTTGCCAACGACGCGGCCCTGCTGATAGCGCGCAAGATCGATGACGTTGCGTGGCGACATTATGAGTTTCTCAACCATGGGATCCTCGCGGCATGAGACAAACGTTATCGCAGACAAGTTTCGACCATTCGTTCAGTCCACCGCTCAAATTTTAGCGGTGGGGTTGAGTCCCTCTTCGCAGATGTGGAACAGTTGTCTTACAGCCACTTCTTCCACTTGAAGAGAAAGTAAGGCAGCACTGCTGCCATGAGCATCATGACCAGCGCCATCGGATAGCCGTGCGCCCATTCGAGTTCCGGCATCATCTTGAAGTTCATGCCGTAGATCGAGGCGATCAGCGTCGGCGGCATCAGGACGACGGCCATCACCGAGAACAGCTTGATGATGTTGTTCTGCTCGAGATTGACGACGCCGAGCATGGCATCGAGCGTGAAGGTGATCTTGTTGGAGAGATAGGACGAATGGTCGGTCAGTGAGACGACGTCGCGCTGCATGGTCTTGAGCTGCTCGCGCATGTCCTTGGACCATTTGATACCCTCCACCACCGCCGACAGGAAGGTGACGACGCGGCCGATCGAGACCAGGCTCTCGCGGACCTTGGAGGTCAAATCCCCCTTGCGCCCGATCGCGATCAGGATCTGGGAATATCGCTTGGCCTGGCCGTGGCGCTCGCTTTCGGGTTCGAAGATGTCGTGGGAGACCTGATCGACCTCGGCGCCGGCCCGCTCCAGAATGTCGGCGCAGCGGTCGATCACCGCGTCCAGCAGTTCCATCAGCACCATTTCACCCGATATGCCCGGCATGCATGAGCGGGCCAGCTTGTGCTCGACCAGGGCAAACGGCTTCGGCTCGTCGTAGCGCACGGTGACCAGGCGGTGACCGGCCAGGATGAAGGTGACGGGCGTCGTTTTCGGCATGTCGGTGTCGGACTGGCACATCAGCGTCGCGGTCATGTAACGGGCGCCGTTCTCGATATAGAGCCGGCTGGAGATCTCGATCTCCTGCATGTCTTCCCGGGTCGGCACCGCGATCCCGGCCAGCCGCTCGACTGCGCGGTCCTCCTCCATTGTCGGGTTCAAGAGGTCGATCCAGACCGCATTGTCCGGCAGCGCCGCCGGATCGGCAGCGGGAACCTTTTTCAAGGAGGCTTCGGAGGGAACAAATACCGAAAACATGGGCAACTCCGGAACTGGGCGGCAATCTCGTCTTGATGCGTTTTCTTGGCGCGAAAAGGTACCCACTTCGTTCGCAAATGCTGGGAGCACCCAGCGGCACTAAACCCGATTCTGGCAAGCGCTTCATGACCCACGCATTAACTGGCGATCCATATTTATGGCCATGAGGTGGCGCGCGCACGGCTGATATTCGGCCTGGGCGTAACCGTTGCCTAAAAATCAACCGGAAGTCGCAAGATTTGCGGCATAAAAGCCACAGCCACGCTTCCGCAGCGCGAAACAGACGCGCAAATGCTGGCGTGAGGACCGGTTTTTGCGGATACTGCGCTTAATGGAATCGTCGCGTTTAAGGCGCAACACTGTGCTGTTAACGCCGGATTTTCGATTGGAAGTGTGCCATGTCGTCGCTGAAAGTAATCTTCGGGCTGCTCGCCGTCGGCCTTGCGTTGTCTGGTTGCATGCCGGCAACCACCTATCAGGCCGCCCCTGAAGCCACACTCAAGCCGAGCGACAAGGCCCAGCTCGCCAAGGCGCGCTATGCCGCCGTGGCGCCGGCAGAGCCGTTCCGCCGCGCTATTGTCGACTATCACCGCAAGGAACTGGCCGGCACCATCGTCGTCGATTCCGACAATCACTACCTCTATCTGGTCCAGGACAGCGGCAAGGCGATCCGCTACGGCGTCACCGTCGGCGAGGAAGCCTTGGCGTTCTCAGGCATTGCCAAGGTCGGCAACATGGCCGAATGGCCGAAATGGACACCCACCGCCGATATTCACAAGCGCATCGAAGGCCTGCCTGCCTCGGTGCCCGGCGGCGTCGACAATCCGCTCGGCGCCCGCGCGCTCTATCTTTATCAGGGCAACAAGGACACGCTGTTCCGCATCCACGGCACCAACCAGCCGGAATATATCGGCGCCTCGATCTCGTCGGGCTGCATCCGCATGACCAACGAGGACGTCATCGATCTCTACAGCCGAGTGAAGCAGGGTACGGTTGTCGTCGTGCTCGCCCCCAAGCAGGGTGACTCGCCGTATAATTCCAAGATGGCGCTGCAGGGCGGCGGCCAGAGCGGCCCGCAGGCTCAGTAACTGACGCCGGTTTACTCCGCAGTCGAAGAGACCCGATCAAAGATCAAGAGCGCCGGTTTTGCCGGCGCTTTTTCTTTGCAGGCTTCTCCTCGCGCGGCGGCTGGGCTTCGTCGGCGCTTTCGATGTTGGATTTTTCAGCTTCCGGCTCGGCATCCGATTTGGCACCAGCCTTCGCACCCGATTTGGCGTCGTCCGGCGCGGCGGCGACTTCGCGCGGCGGCGCTTCCTCCGGCCGCTCGGCTGGTAGCAGCGGTGCTTTCTGCGGCATCGGATCCCACACGTCCCACTGGCAGATCCGGTAATTGTTGCGCCGTTCCATCAGGTCGAGATGGATATGGTCCTCGTGGTAGCCGTCCGAACCCGGGCCCAGCACCGTCGAGAACCGCGAGCAGGCGGAACGCAGCACGCTCTCGCGCAATCCCCGCGGCACGGTGCGGTCGGTCAGCGAGATCAAGCTGCCGTCGGCGAACTTGAAGGCGCGAACGTCGAGCGCGTTGGCGCGGCCGTGCTCGGAAAGCTTGGCGCCGACGATCCGGTTGCGGCCGCGGCACTCGAACGAGTCGAAATTGTCGAGATCGGACACGGCGCTACCGAGGCGCTCCGCCAGCGGCGCGATATCGCTGCGGATCCACTCGGCCAGCGCAGACGCCATGGGACAGCGCAGGATCGCCGCTGGCTTCACCGAAACCCGACGCTTGTCCGGCAGCACGATCGCCTCCAGCCGCACCAGATCCTCGCCCCCGCAGCCGCCGGCGCCCTTGATGTCGGGGATACTGGGCGCAATCGCGATGGCATCGGTCAGCGCCAGCCGGCAGGCGGACGGCTCTGGCGGCGCGGGCGCAGCCTGCTGATCGGGCTTGCCGTTCGCCTGCTCCTCCTTGTCCGGCTTGTCGCGCTCGGCGGAAGGGGCTTCGGCCGGGCGCGGCTTTGGCAGCGGCACCGCCGCTTGCCGCGCCGTGGTCCGCTCGTGTGGCGATCCTACCCTCAACAGGTCGCCCCAGGGCGCCTGGCGGGACGCCTTCGCCGCCACCGCGGGCCCGCTTGGCATGCCAAGCAGCAACGCCATCGTTACAGCGGTAACCATTGCCGCTTCGATGCGACGAAAGGCGCCATTAGCCCATTTCCGGCTTGCGTTCTGCGCGGTAAAGTTCATGTCAATTCCATGAACCCACCCCTCGATCCGCCCGTATAGTCGGCGGATCGCGTGGCAACGAACAAAACATCGGAGGGAAGTGCGTATGCTCGGATTGATGCAAGATTGGCCTTTGCTGTGCCATCGGATTATCGAACACGCGGCGAAGTATCACGGCACGCAAGAGGTCGTCACGCGGTCGGTCGAAGGCCCCATTCATCGCACCAATTACGCCGAAATTCATGCACGCGCACTGAAAGTATCGCAACGGCTTGACCGCGACGGAATCAAGCTTGGTGACCGCGTCGCCACCATCGCCTGGAATACCTGGCGCCATCTCGAAGTCTGGTACGGCATCATGGGAATCGGCGCGATCTGCCACACCGTCAATCCGCGGCTGTTCCCCGACCAGATCGCCTGGATCATCAACCACGCGCAGGACCGAATCGTGATGACCGACATCACATTCGTGCCGATCCTGGAAAAGATCGCCGCCAGCCTGCCCAGCGTCGAACGCTACATTGTGCTGACCGACAAGGCCCACATGCCGCAGACCACGCTGAAAAACGCGGTCGCTTACGAGGACTGGATCGCGGAAGCCGACGGCAAGTTCAAGTGGAAGGATTTTGACGAAAATACCGCAGCCGCGATGTGCTACACATCGGGTACCACCGGCGATCCAAAAGGCGTGTTGTATTCGCACCGCTCCAACGTGCTGCACGGCCTGATGGCCAACAATGTCGACGCTCTCGGCACCAGCGCCGCCGAGACAATGCTGCCGGTGGTGCCATTGTTCCATGCCAACAGCTGGGGCATCGCATTCTCCGCGCCCTCGATGGGCACCAAGCTCGTGATGCCGGGCGCCAAGCTCGACGGCGCCTCGGTCTATGAACTGCTCGACACCGAGAAGGTCACCCACACTGCCGGCGTGCCGACCGTGTGGCTGATGCTGCTCAACCACATGGCGGCCGGCAATCTGAAGCTGCCCCACCTGAAAAGCGTGGTGTGCGGCGGCTCGGCGATGCCGCGCTCGATGATCAAGTTGTTCGTCGACATGGGCATTCGCGTGCGCCACGCCTGGGGCATGACCGAGATGAGCCCGATCGGCACCGTTGCCGCGCAGAAGCCGCCGTTCGCCGAACTCACCGGCGAGGAGCGGCTCGACATCCTGCAGACCCAGGGCTATCCGCCGTTCGGCGTCGAGATGAAGATCACCGACGATGCCGGCAAGGAGCTGCCGTGGGACGGCAAGACTTTTGGCCGCCTCAAGGTCGCCGGCCCCGCGGTCGCCAAGGCCTATTTCAAGGTCGACAACAGTATCCTGGACGAGGAAGGCTTCTTCGACACCGGCGACGTCGCGACGATTGACGAGCATGGCTACATGCGGATCACCGACCGCTCCAAGGACGTCATCAAGTCCGGCGGCGAATGGATTTCGTCGATCGACCTGGAAAACCTCGCGGTCGGCCATCCCGCGGTGGCGGAAGCCGCCGTGATCGGGGTCTATCATCCGAAATGGGACGAGCGTCCGCTGCTGATCATCCAACTCAAGCAGGACCAGAAAGCCAGCCGCGAGGACATCCTGAAATTCATGGACGGCAAGATCGCCAAATGGTGGATGCCCGACGACGTCGTCTTCGTCGACGGCATTCCCCACACCGCGACCGGCAAGATCCTGAAAACCGCGTTGCGCGAACAGTTCAAGAGCTACCGCTTCCCGAACGCCGCGGCTTAAGAAGGCCGCGCCCGATTAAAAAGGCCGCCTTCCCGCAAGGGAGGGCGGCCTTTCCGCGGTGCACCTCAGGTGCCCAAACACAAATCGCGAAAACAACCCCATGCAAAGTAGAATGGGCTCCGGCTCGCAGCACTCACGCCGCTTGCGTCCGGGGCACGAGATGGTCCGTCCTCACGGCCCCCAACCTGATCGCATCCGGCGCTAGCGCCTGGCGCCGGGCTGGCTTTCCTTCCACTTCAGGAATTGCTGGTAGAGCTTCGCGTCGTCCTCCGCCGCCGGCGTATCCTGCCTGCCGGTGTCACGGGCCTGCGCGCCCATGAACTGCTCGAACCGCTGGCGCGTGTCGGACGCGACGGTGGCATTTCTGTCCAGCCATTCCTGGGCCGCCGGGAAGCGCGTCCATCCCTTCAGGGGCGCAGCCAACACCACTTCCTTCCACTTCGGATGGAACGGCGGCTGCTGCAGCGACTTCAGGCGGTCGAAGAATATTTTCACGAAATGCTCGACCTTGTTGTAGCGCTCGGTCTTCGGCGACCAGTTGTAGGCGGCCAGGATCGCCGGCACGGCGACGGTATCGACACGGCCGCCGGGCGGGATCAGCGACGGATAGTCCTCCGCCCTGAGCTCGGACGGCAGGTAATCGCTCTGCAGCGGCTCGCTATAGGGGATCGGGACCAAATGAAGGTTGTCTCCCTTCACCTGGCTTACGGCCCTGGACGGGCTTCCCTGCACCGCCACGACCGCATCGAGTTCGCCGCTCTTGAGCTTTTCATAGGCGACGCGCTGCTCGATGAAGGCATAGACCGGCTTGATACCCAGCCGTTCGAAGATCGTGATCGCGGTAACGAACGTTCCTCCGTTCGGCAGGTCGACGGCGACGCGCTTGCCGTTCAGATCGCCGAGGCTCTTGATCGACGTCTTGGCGACGACGTGCATTTCTTCATTGTAGAGCTTGGTGATATAGGCGAACTGGCCGCGGATGTTGCCGGTGTAGCCCTTCCTTTCCAGGTAATCGAGCGTGTCGGCACGCATGATGCCGAGATCGACCCCCTTGAGGAAAAGGATGTCGGCGATGCTCTGCACCGATCCGCGGCCGACGATCGGCAGCACGCGGATCTGGTCACCTTCGTCGAGCACCGAGGCGAGGTCGGCCCCGAACTGCACGTAGGTGCCGCCGATCGTGCCCGTCATGACGGTGATGGTGTTGGCGTTGAGCCGCTCGCGCGTGCTCTTGTTGCCGCTGCTATAGCTGAATATGGCCTTCAGTCCCTCGCTCACAGCGCCGGGGTCGATCTCGCCCTTGCCTTGAGGGCTACCTTGGGCGAAGGCCGATGTCGCACACAACATCACGACCGCGCAGCGGGACGCCACGCGGGCAGCAAATCGCATCACCATGGAAAAACTCCATACTAAAAAACTTTGACGGGCGCGTAGGACGCGCCGCGTCGAAATCAGCGCGAGAGCGCCAACGCGTCCAGCTTTCGCTGTGCATCGGGTTCACCCCACTCCTTGGCCCGCTGATACCAGATGCGGGCCTGGGCAACGTCCGCCATCGGACCATCGGCGCCGATCTGCCTGAGCAGCGCCGGATCGTAGGTCGTGCCGACGAGCAAGGCTGACCGCGCATCGCGCGCTTCGGCGCCGCGCATCAGCAACAATCGCGCCGACTGGACGTCGCCGCTGGAGAGCAGATCCTGTCCGCGTTTGATCAGGTTAGCGACTTCCCTCTGATCGAGGCTGCGCACGACCTCCGCCCGCGGCGGGGCCGGCATCGCCAACGGCGCGGCCGTGGCCACGGCGACGGGCGGTGCCACGGCGACGGGCGGCGCCACGGCAACCGGCGGCGGTACAACTGGCGGCGGCACGGCAGCCGGCAGCGGCGTTGCGGCACGGGGCGCGACCGCGGCAAGAACTCGGTGCAGCAAGATTTGGTGCAGCCTGCCAGCTCAGCCGCGTGGAGGTGCCGGTAAGCGCCGCGCCGGTGGCGTCACGCAATTCCGCTGTCACCAGCATCTGGCCGGCGAATCCGTCCGGCGGAATGACCGAAACGCCGGAAATCTCCGTCGCCGGCACGCGCCATTCGCCGGCGCCCATACGTTTGCCCGACGTCAGGCGGGAGCCCGCCGTCAGTCCGCTGATGGATACGAAAGCGTCGGGCGGCGGAGCGCCGACGTGAATGCCGAGCGGCACCGGATCGTTGGTGAACCCGCTGCCGTCCTGCACGGCAAGGGTCGCCGTACGCTTCTGCGGCGCCGGCTGCTGCTGCGCCGGGATCACCGACGACTTGACCGACTGCCAGGCGGCCGAAAGCGATGCGTCCTGGCCGGCGGGGCGTTGCGAAGACGGAATGGCCATGACGAGAAGCGTCGCGATGCTCGCTGCAATCGCCACCGCGATCGAGAAACGGATGACCTGCTGGAACAAGGCGCGCCGTCCTGACAGATCGCGGAGCACGGACGGCGCTTCGACCGGCGCCATGTCCCTCGCCTCCTGCATGGCCTGCGCGACGGCCTTGGTGAACATTTCGGAATCCTGGCGGCGTGCAGGCTTGCCAAATGGTTGCAAGGGCGGTCCTTCCGTCGGCATTCGCGGACGCCATCCATCGTTCTGCACGAGCGACGGGCTCGGCTGCTCGCCGGCCGCCCGCTCCCTCAACTCGCGCGGTGCGTAGTATTCCGGATCGTTCGGACCAAGATATCCTTCGTGCTTTGCATCACTACTCATACTGAACACTCGCCCCAATGAGGCTATCCACCAGCCCCGCGGACGTATGCCGATTGCGCCCTATGCGATGATCCCTGAAACTCCGGATGGGCGCAACCGCATCTTTGCGGCTCCGCCCAGTATCAAGGACCGGGAGTTAAGATCATCCTGCAGCGCTTCCGGCTGACGCCCACCGTTTCCCATTTGGTTGGCTTGCCGTGTCCGTGCAGGACAGTCCCATTGCGGCAAATACGACAAGCAGGAGGCAAGAGGTAGACGAAAGTTGGACCTACTTCAATGTACAACTAATAATCGATTTACAGCGATAGTTAACGGCGAGGTAGCTTTGGCCGATTAGTCGCGCGCAAACCTTGAAATTCGCGCCCCGCCGTGGTCTCAAGCTGCGAGTTTGCAGCCCGGCCCGACCGCCGGCCGGACAGAATCCAACCCGGCAGATTTACTAATGGCCCGAAGGTTTTCCGCTCCCTACCAGTCGGAGCCCGTGTCCAGCCTCGCCACCTGGTCGCGCAACCTCGCCATTTTTGCCGTGGTCGCGGTGGTGGTCTCGATCCTGATCGTCCGCTTCGGCTTCCTGGAGATGAAACCGGCGCTGGCGACATTCTTCGGCGCGCTTGGTTGCGCCGCGCTGTCGATCCTGGTCGGCCTCGCCGCCTTTGCCGCAATCTGGCAAAACGGGTCGCGCGGCATGGGCCGGATCCTGCTGGCGTTCCTGATCAGCACCATCCTGCTGGCCTACCCGGCCTACCTGGCTTTGCAGTACCGCAAGCTGCCTAAGATCTACGACGTCACCACCGATCCGATCGATCCGCCGCGCTTCGAGGCGCTGGCGCGGCTGCGCAGCGGCGACGGCACCAACTCCGCAGTCTATGCCGGGCTCTATTCGGCCGAACAGCAGCGCATTGCCTATCCCGATATCGAGACCGTGGAGCTCGAGGTTCCGCCGCAGCGGGCCTATGAGGTGACGCTGGCGCTGATCACCAAGCGCAAATGGCTGGTGATCGACGAGCGGCCGCCGCAGCCGCCGCGCCGCATCGGCCGCATCGAGGCGGTGGCGCGGACGCCGATCATGGGATTTCGCGAGGATGTCTCGATCCGCGTCACGCCCGACGGCGAGGAATCGCGCGTCGATATTCGCTCCTCCTCGCGCTATTTCGAAAGCGACCTCGGCAGCAACGCCGCGCGCGTCTCCAAGCTGATCGAGGACATCAATTCGGCGGTCGACAACGCCAAACCGGCGCAGAAGAAGCCGCAGGTGCCTGCGAAGGCCCAGGCGAAGACGGTGAAGAAGTGACGCAGAGCGCTACCCGAACAACGGTGATTCACATCACATACCGGATTGCTTGCGATTGACTTTCGGGCAATAAATTTGAGAATGCGCGGTAATCGCAGCCTTGGCGTTTGGCAGCCTGCACATGGCTAGATCGCATCGATTATATCCGCCATCGCACCGTTTAGTCTTCTTGGCCCTGTCCGTATTTCTGACGCTGATGACCGCGACGAACGCGCTCGCCGACAAGCGGGTGGCGCTGGTGCTCGGAGTCTCGAAGTACCAACACGTGCCGCTGCTGGCCAATCCCGACAATGATGCCGCCGCCATGAGCGAGGTGTTCCGGCAAATCGGCTTCGATGTCGTGACGCTGCGGCACGACCTTGGCGTAATCGAGATGCGGCGGACCATGCGCGAATTCGCTGTGGCAGCGGCGGATGCCGACATGGCGGTTGTCTATTACGCCGGCCACGGAATCGAGGTCGATGGCGCCAACTATCTCGTCCCGGCCGATGCCAAATTGCTCAGCGACTTCGACATCGAGGATGAGGCCATTCCGCTCGACCGCGTCCTGCAGGCGATCAGCCCCGCGAAGCGACTGCGCCTGGTGATCCTGGATGCCTGCCGCGACAGTCCATTCCTGGAGAGGATGAAGCGTAGCGTTGCCACACGCTCGATCGGCCGTGGCCTCGCCAAAATCGAGCCAGCGACGCCGGACACCCTGATCGCGTTCGCCGCCAAGGCCGGCGCCATCGCCGGTGATGGCGGCGACGTCCATAGCCCATTTTCGACCGCGCTCCTAAAGTACATCGCCATACCGGGGCTCGATCTCCGCATCGCGCTCGGCCGCGTCCGGGATGACGTGCTGAAAACCACGTACGGCCGGCAAGAGCCTTTTGTTTACGGTTCACTCGGCGGCGAGACGGTCGCGCTGGTGTCCCGGCCCGAGCCGCCTCTCGATCCGGAAGGCGCGGCGCGGCGCGATTACGAATTCTCCGCACAGATCGGCACCAAGGAGGCCTGGAACTCGTTTCTCTCCGTTCACGGCAGCGGCATCTACGCCAATCTGGCACGTGCCGCGCTTGGCAAGCTCGAGACCACCGAGCGCGCCAGCGAGCGAGCCGACGCAACCAAACGACTAGCCGAGGAGCAAGCCCGGCAAAAGGCCGAGGACTTTAAGCGGCAGTTCGAGGAGCAGGCGGCGCGGCGGACGGAGCAGGCCAGGCTGCAGATAACGGCGCAAGCCAAGCGCGATCTTGAACAGGAACGTCAACGCATCACCGAACAGGCAAGACGGGAGCTTGACGACGCGAGGCTCCAGCTTGCCGAGGCACGGCGACAGGCCGAAGTCGCGGCGGCCCAGGTCGAGCAGGCCAAGAAGCAGGCCGCCGCCGATGCCCAGCAGCAAATCGAAGCGGCCAAACGCGAAGCGGTCCGCCAGGCGGATACACCCAAGCTCGCAGCCTTGCCCACGCCGCCCACCGTCCCCGTTGCGCCCCTCACGGCGCCCGACATGGATTCGGCTGACATCGCGCGTCTATTGCAGGCGCATCTGAAGCGTGTCGGTTGCGATCCGGGCAAAGCGAATGGAAGCTGGAATAATGCATCACAAAGGGCCCTCAACAGCTTCAACAAACATGCCGGCACCCAATTCGACATCAAGGTCGCAAGTCTCGACACGCTCGACGCCATCCGCTCGACCTCCGATCGCGTCTGCCCGCTGACTTGCGCGAAAGGACAGAAAGTCAGCGGCGAGCGCTGCGTACAGATCGTTTGCGAGAGCAACTTTGTGCCGGACTCCGAAGGTACCTGCCGCAGGCGCCCGGAGACGGCGCGGAAATCCAAGGCCGCATCGCGCCAGGAACCGAGGACGGCTTCCCAACTGCGTGCACGCAAGCCTGCAGCCGCGCCCGTCAGAAACAATTCATGCTTCGGCGATTGTGAAGGCGACTAGAGCCCTTTCAATTCTGATTGCGCCAGAACCGGGGCTCTAGAATTTCTTGTTCGACGCGTTTTCTTGATGCGAACCGGTATCCACTTCGCTTGAAAACGCTCTAGCGCACGTCGACCGCCACCGCGCACGATGATATCGGCGGACCAGTCGCCCCTTCAGGGGGCCCGAGCCGGTCTTAGAGACTTGGAACCACTAGAGACTTGGAGACACCAGTACGTTTACTTTCATGATCAGAAAGGTGCGTTTGCCGCTGCCTTCCTCGAAGAACAGCCGGGCCTCAAAATGGTCCCGCCCGGTGTAGCCGGAATTCGGCCGATAGATAGCCTTGGTCTCGTTGACCAGGCTGTACGTGCCATTTTTCGGGCTCACCACAATTTCCTGACCGGCGAACGGCCCGAGGGATTGGAAGTTAAAGCCACACTGGCGATCGACCGCGACACGCATTTTGACGTTTATATTGCAGCCTTGGCAAATATTGAAACGCTGACGGCGACAATCCGCATTGGCGTTCAGGCCGCGACTGTTGGTGTGCGCCATATAGCCCGGCTGCATCTTGCTGGCGGCAGCCTCCTTGGGAAACGGCAGCGATGCGGTTACTGTCAATGTGGCGGCGACAAACAGTGCGGTGACAACAAAGCGCTTCATCATCTTGAAATCCCTTTGCGAGTATTGATTGCCAACAAACTACACCAGAACCAGATTAATCGGCAGCAGTTCGCGATCGAACGCAAAATTCGCAACTAATAATTGAAGGGAAGCCGCTGCGTTGATTTACTTGCTCACAGGCGAGAACATTATGAATTCGAACGCGCTTGAGAACGTTTTTTAATAGAGACCATGTGTGATTGACATCACGCATCAACTCTCGTTTGCTCGATAAGGTCGTTGGCGATTTTTGCGGTCAAATATTTGAAGCTGGCATCATGGGCCGATCGAACCAGCCTGATTTTGTATCACTTTGGCGTCGCCTGCCCTGGCAGCTGGTTTTGCCTGTCTTCCTGACATTGCTGATGGCGACGAACGCGCTCGCCGACAAGCGGGTGGCGCTGGTGCTCGGAGTCTCGAAGTACCAACACGTGCCGCTGCTGGCCAATCCCGACAATGATGCCGCCGCCATGAGCGAGGTGTTCCGGCAAATCGGCTTCGATGTCGTGACGCTGCGCCAGGATCTCGGTACCGTCGAGATGCGGCGGACCATGCGCGAATTCGCCGTGACGGCCGCGGATGCCGACATCGCGGTGGTCTATTATGCCGGCCATGGAATCGAGGCCAACGGCGTCAACTTTCTCATCCCGACCGATGCCAAATTGCTCAGCGACTTCGACGTCGAGGATGAGGCCATTCCGCTCGACCGCGTCCTGCAGGCGATCAGCCCCGCGAAGCGACTGCGCCTGGTGATCCTCGATGCCTGCCGCGACAGTCCGTTCTCGGAGAAAATGAAGCGCAGCGTTGCTACGCGCTCGATCGGCCGCGGCCTCGCCAAAATCGAGCCGACCACGCGTGACACCTTGATAGCTTTCGCAGCCAAGGCCGGCGCTGTCGCCGCCGATGGCGACGGCCTCCACAGCCCGTTTTCGACCGCGCTCCTGAACCACATTGCAACACCAGGCCTGGACCTCCGCATCGCGCTTGGCCGCGTGCGCGACGAAGTCCTGAAGAGCACCAATCGCCGACAAGAACCATTCGTCTACGGGTCGCTGGGCGGCGAGACCGTCACTCTTGTGCCGCAGCTTGCTCCTGCGCCCGATCCGGAAGCCGCAGCGCGGCGCGACTACGAATTCGCCGCGCAGATCGGTACCAAGGAAGCCTGGAATTCATTTCTCGGCGTTCACAGCAGCGGCACCTATGCCGACCTCGCGCGGGCCGCGCTCGGCAAGCTCGAGGCCGCGGAGCAAGCCAGCCAGCGAGCCGACGCGATCAGGCGTCAGGCCGAGGAGCAAGCCCGGCAGAAAGCCGAAGATTTCAGGAAACAGCTCGAGGAACAGACGGCGCGGCGCACGGAGCAGGCCAAACTGCAAATGACGGAACAGGCCAAACGCGATCTCGAGCAGGAACGTGGGCGCATCGCCGAACAGGCCAAGCGGGAGCTTGACGACGCCAGGCTTGAGCTTGCCCAGGCACGGCAGCAGGCCGATGCTGCCGCAACCCAGATCGAGCAGGCCAAGAAGCAGGCCGCCGCCGATGCCCAGCAACAAATCGAAGCGGCCAGGCGCGAAGCGGTCCGGCAAGCCGAGGCGGCCCGGCAGGCGGAAGCCACCAGGCTCGCCGCGCTGCCCCCGCCTGCTGCCCCGATTGCACCGCCGGCACCCAGCATGGATGCGACCGATATCGCGCGTCTCCTGCAGGCGCATCTGAAGCGGCTCGGCTGTGGCCCAGGCGAGATCAATGGAAGCTGGAATGACGCATCACAAAAAGCCCTCGACAGCTTCAACAAGCACGCCGGCACCAAATTCGACATCAAGGTGGCTAGCCTGAGCGCACTCGACGCCGTGCGCGCAACATCCGACCGCGTCTGCCCGCTGATCTGCAGCAAGGGACAGAAGGCCAGCGGCGACCACTGCGCACCCATCGTCTGCGAAAGCAACTTTGTGCTGGACTCCAAAGGCGTCTGTCGCAGGCGGCCCGATCCCGAACCGAAGCCCAAAGCCGTGTCACGTCAGGAACCGCGCGCGCCCGTTCAACCAAGCCCGCCTAGTCCACATAAGCCGTCCGCGCCGGCCGATGCTGGTGGCGGAAGGTGCTATTCCTTCAATGGCAAGCAATATTGCCAATGAGGCAACTCACGCGACCGATCCGGTCACGACGCCATCCGATACGTCCCGCCGATCACCGGATCGCCCTCCGTCGCTACGATGCCGCGCGCGACTAGGTCTTCCAGATGCGCCAGCACGGAATAGCCGGCAGCGCCGGTCAGCCGCGGGTCGAGGCCTATATAGATCGCGCGCACCATCGTCGGAATGTCGGCCTCGCCCTTGGCCAGACGATGCAGGATCGAGGCTTCGCGCGCCCTGCGATGGCGGGCGAGGAAGCGGACATAGCGCTGGGCTTCCGGAATTTCCGGGCCATGGCCCGAGAAGTACAAATCTTCTGCGCGTGACTCCAGCCGGTCGAGCGAAGCCATGTAGTCGATCATCGATCCATCGGGAGGCGCCACGATCGAGGTCGACCAGCCCATGACGTGATCGCCGACGAAATTGATCTTCCGCTCGGGCCAGGCGAACGCCAGGTGATTGGCGGTGTGGCCGGGCGTCGCGACGGCCTCCAGCGCAAAACCCTGCCCTTCGATGACGTCGCCGTTCTTCACTTCGATGTCGGGCCTGAAATCGCGATCGGCGCCGGATTCCGGATTGTGCTTCTCGCTCTCGAAGCGCGGCCGCGAGGCGCGATGCGGCCCCTCGGCATAGACCGGCGCGCCGGTGGCGGCCTTGATCCGCGCGGTGTTCGGCGAGTGATCGCGGTGGGTATGGGTGACCAGAATATGCGTCACGGTCTCGCCGCGCACGGCGTCGAGCAGCGCCTTGGCATGCTCCTCGTCGTCCGGTCCGGGATCGATGATCGCGACCTTGCCCTTGCCCACGATGTAGCTGACCGTGCCGGTGAAGGTGAACGGGCTCGGATTGTTGCAAAGGACGCGCCGCACGCCGGGGCGGGCTTCGTCGACAACGCCCGGCTTGAGCGGGAAGTCGCGGTTGAACGGGATGTCGTCGTTATCGGCCATGGAACTGTCCGGGATGCGGTCTTGTAGGATGGGTAGAGCGCAGCGAAACCCATCACGCAGCGCATGGCGGGCGATAAGATGGGTTTCGCTTCGCTCTACCCATCCTACGCTGCCGGCGTGAAGACCTTTACGAAAACGCCTGAATACCTGTGATCGCCCGGCCCAGGATCAGGGCGTGGACGTCGTGGGTGCCTTCATAGGTGTTCACGGTTTCCAAATTCGCGGTGTGGCGCATCACATGGTACTCGATTTGGATGCCGTTGCCGCCGTGCATGTCGCGGGAGACGCGGGCGATATCCAGCGCCTTGCCGCAATTGTTGCGCTTGACGATCGAGATCATCTCCGGCGCCATCTTGCCCTCGTCCATCAGGCGGCCGACGCGCAACGAGCCCTGCAGGCCCAGCGCGATTTCGGTCTCCATGTCGGCGAGCTTCTTCTGCACCAGTTGCGTCGCCGCCAGCGGCCGGCCGAACTGCTTGCGGTCGAGCGTGTACTGGCGGGCGCGGTGCATGCAGTCTTCCGCGGCGCCCATCACGCCCCAGGAAATGCCGTAGCGGGCGCGGTTGAGGCAGCCGAACGGCCCCTTCAGGCCTGATACGTTGGGCAGCAGCGCGCTCTCCGGCACCACCACGCCGTCCATCACGATCTCGCCGGTGACCGAGGCGCGCAACGACAGCTTGCCACCGATCTTCGGCGCCGACAGGCCCTTCATGCCCTTTTCGAGAATGAAGCCGCGGATCTGATTGTCATGCGCTGCGGATTTTGCCCACACCACGAAGACGTCGGCGATCGGGGCGTTGGAAATCCACATCTTGCTGCCGGTCAGCTTGTAACCGTCGGAAACCTTTTCGGCGCGGGTCTTCATGCCGTTGGGATCGGAACCGGCATCCGGCTCGGTCAGGCCGAAGCAGCCGACCCACTCGCCGGTCGCGAGCTTGGGCAGGTATTTCTTGCGCTGGGTTTCGTCGCCATAAGCATAGATCGGATACATCACCAGCGACGACTGCACCGAGTTCATCGAGCGATAGCCGCTGTCGACGCGCTCGATCTCGCGCGCCACCAGGCCATAGGCGACGTAGCTGGCATTGGCGCAGCCATACTCTTCCGGCAGGGTAATACCGATCAGGCCGAGTTCGCCCATCTCGTTGAAGATCTCGCGGTCGGTCTTCTCTTCGAGATAGGCCTTGACGATACGCGGCAACAGCTTGTCCTGCGCATAGGCGCGCGCGGTGTCGCGGATCATACGCTCGTCTTCGGTGAGCTGCTCGTCGAGCAGGAACGGATCGTCCCATTGGAAGGAAGCCGCCGCCGGCTTGTCCTTGGTCTGAGGGCGCACGCTCATGAAAATCCCTTTCGCATCACTGTTCTCAAGGAAATTGTTGACAAACTAATGCGCTATCGGCCGAAGCGCAATGTTCTGAATGTCATTCAGGCGCGCGCGAGGTGAACTGGGGTGCGTCCTCGCGCACCCCAGAACTCTCGAGATTCCGGATATGGTCCTTACGGACCATTCCGGAATGACGGTGTGTGTTCATCCTTCCAACTTTTCGTTGGAGACGATCTCGATGCCGAAACCGGACAATCCCTTGTAATCGTGCACCGAGGACGTGAGGTGGACGATCGAGGTGATGCCGAGATCGCGCAGGATCTGGGCGCCGACGCCGACTTCGCGCCATTGCCGGTTGCGATCGGCCTCCGCGGATTTCTGTTCGCCGACCGGCTGGACCGGAACCCCGGCCGCGCCGTCGCGCAGATAGACCAGCACGCCGCGGCCGGCCTTCTGGAAATGGTTCAGCACGATCTGCATGCGCGCCGGGCCCGTGAAGATATCCTTGACGATGTTCGGCTTGTGCAGCCGCGTCAGCACGTTCTTGCCGTCTCCGATGCCGCCATAGACGAACGCGGCATGCGCAATCTCGTCGAACGGCGAGCGATAGGCATAGCCCTGCAGCGGCCCTATCGGGCTGTCGGTGGTGAAGGTCGCGACCCGCTCGATCAGCTTCTCGCGCGCCTGGCGGTAGGCGATCATGTCAGCGATCGTGACGTGCTTGAGCTTGTGGGTGGCGGCGAAACGCGCGACCTGCTCGCCCTTCATCACGGTGCCGTCATCGTTCATCAATTCGGAGATGACGCCGACCGGCGGCAGGCCGGAGAGCTTGCAGAGATCGACGGCCGCCTCGGTATGGCCGGAGCGCAGCAGCACGCCACCGTCGCGCGCGATCAGCGGAAAGATGTGGCCGGGCCGGGCAAAATCATTGGCGCCGGCATTGGGATTGGCGAGCGCGCGGCAGCACGAGGCGCGCTCATCCGCCGAAATGCCGGTGCCGCCATCGGGCTTGTAGTCGATCGACACCGTAAAGGCGGTGGTGTGGTTGGACTCGTTGTGCGCCACCATCGGATCGAGCCGCAGCCGGCGGGCGTCGTCGGTGGTGATCGGTGCGCAGACGATGCCCGAGGTATGGCGGATGATGAACGCCATCTTCTCCGCCGTGCAGAACGACGCGGCGACGATCAAATCGCCCTCGCCCTCGCGGTCATCATCGTCAGTGACGACGACGAGTTCGCCCTTGGCAAACGCTTGCAGAACTTCCTGGATAGTATCGGCCATTTTTCCAACATCTCGCTATTTGCAGCCAGTGCATTAGCCGGACTCAATGGTCTGCGCCAGCGTCAATACGCAGGGCGGAACGGCGCCGCCGGCTTGACGGAAGCCCTGCTACAACGGACCGGCATGGCAATAGGCATTGACGAGGTCAGGCATCAATCGCCATGGTCATCCCACAAGAACAAGAAACCGGCGTTAAGGAAGAGACATGATGCGTGAAGCGAATTTCCGTCTGATGGCATGGGCCGGATTGGCGCTGCTGGCGGTGGTTGCGGGCGTATCGCACCCTGCGCGCGCCGCGGATGAGTGGCCGACCCGCGACATCACCTTCTATGTGCCCTACGCGCCGGGCGGCTCGACCGACCCGATCAGCCGCAAATATGCCGAGCTCCTGGAGAAGCAACTCAAGGTCAAGGTCATCGTCGAGAACAAGCCTGGCGCTTCCGCGACGATCGGCACCGGCGCGGTGATCCGCGCCGCCCCGGACGGTTATACCATCGGGCTGGGCTCCAGTTCGTCGCTGGCGTACCAGCCGCACGAAATGAAGGGGCTGGTGTGGAAATCGGCCAACGACTACCAGTCGATCGCAAAGCTCTCGGACCTGCCGGTCATCCTGGCCGTGCCCGCGGAGGCGCGATGGAAAACGCTCGATGACTTCCTCACGGAGGCCAAGGCCAACCCGCGCAAGCTGAAGGTTTCGGTGTCCGGGCTGCGCTCCATCAACGACATCGCCATCCAGCAGCTCAACAAGCTGGCAGGCCTGCGCATCGCCACGGTGCCGTTTACCGGCGGTGGCGGCGAAGCGACGCTGGCGGCGCTGGGTGGCCGGGTCGACGGCACCGCCGGTTTTGCGCCCGGCATGAAGGGCCAGATCGACGCCGGCAAGCTGCGGGTGCTGGCGGTGTTCCAGGAAGGCAAATACGAGTTGCTTCCGGACGCCAAGCCAATCGGCGAGACGCCGTGGAAGGACACTTTTCCGGTCGGCTATTACGTGATCGCCCCCAACGGCCTGCCGAAGCCGATACTGGAAAAGCTGCTCGCGGTCTCGAAAGTCATCGTCGAGAGCGAGGAGTTCAAGAGTTTCCTGAAGACCAACGGCTACACTTGGGATCCGAAATTCGGCGACGACATGAAAAAGGAACTGGCCGGCTATGACGGCAAGTTCCGCGACGTCATCAAGTTCCTGGACGACGACAAGTGACGCCAGCGCGAAGTTTCTCGCTTGCTTGGGCGCGGCGGATGGCCGCCCTGTTCGCGCTGCTGCTGTCCGCCGTCTACGTGACGAACGCCTGGCAGACGCTGTCGGTCGGGCGATGGCACAAGCCGGGTGCTGCGATCTTTCCGATCGCGCTGGGCGCCCTGCTCGCGATCTCGGGGCTGTCGGTGCTGTTCGAACGGCGTGGCGGCGGCGACGGCACGATGCCGGCGACCTTCACGCTGCCGGCCGGCGCCGATCTTGGCCGGCTGCTCCTGCTGCTCGCCGCATTCGCGCTCTACTTCCTCATGATGCCGGTCATCGGCAACATGGTCGCATCGGCGCTATTCCTGTTCGCCGCCATGTGGCTGCTGTCGGATGACCCCACCCGATCGCTGCCGCGGCTCGCGATCTATGCGATTGCCATTGCGCTGTGCTTCGAATGGTTCTTCGTCCGGCTTCTGCAAGTGCAGATGCCCGGGGGCGTGTTCCGGCAATGGCTGTTCTAGTGCGGGCTTGAAATGAACTCCCTCCAGGGCCTGCTATATGGATTAAGCGTCGCGGCGACGCCCGCCAATTTGCTGGCGGCCTTCGTCGGCGCATTCGCAGGAACCGCGATCGGCGTGCTGCCGGGCCTCGGCCCGGTCGCCGGCGTCGCCCTGATCCTGCCGCTGACCTTCTCGCTCGACCCGACCGCGGGCCTGATCATGATGGCCGGCATCTTCTACGGCTCGATGTATGGCGGCTCGACCACGGCGATCCTGCTCAACATCCCCGGCGAGTCCGCCTCCGTCGTTACCGCGATCGACGGCTATCAGCTCGCCAAGAAGGGCCGCGCTGGCGCGACGCTGACCATCGTCGCCGTCGGCTCCTTCATCGGCGGCACCCTCGCGGTCATCGGCGTCATGATGTTTTCCTCCCTGCTCGCCCAGGTCGCGATCCTGTTCGGGCCTGCGGAATTTTTCGCGCTCACCGCGGGCGGCCTGGTCGTGATGTCGCGGATTTCGGGCGGCACGCTGGCCTCCGCGCTGCTGCCGATGACGATCGGATTGATACTGGGGACCGTCGGCCAGGAAGCGGTGACCGGCGAGACGCGCTTCACGCTTGGAATTCCCGATCTCGCCGAAGGCGTCTCGCTGGTACCCGTCGTCGTCGGGCTTTATGGCTTTGCCGAGCTGATGCTGCTGGTCGAGGACCGGGCTCATGCCGCGAACAAGCCTCAGTCGGTCAAGATGCGCGAGCTCTTGCCGACGCGCACCGAATGGAAGCGCGCGGTGCCGTCATGGCTGCGCGGCACGTTCCTCGGCTTTTTGTTCGGCCTGGTGCCCGGGCCTGCGGCGACGCTGGCCTCGTTCGCCTCCTACCGGCTGGAAAAGGCGACGTCGAAATACGGCGCGGAAATCGGCAGCGGCGCCATCGAAGGCGTCGCCGGCCCGGAAGCCGCCAACAATTCCGCCGCCACCGCCTCGCTGGTGCCGCTGCTCGCGCTCGGCATTCCCTTTACGCCGATCGCGGCGCTGATGATCTCGGCCATGCTGGTGCAGGGCATCCAGCCCGGGCCGCTATTGATCACCCAGCATCCCGAAATCTTCTGGGGCCTGATCGCCTCGGCCTATATCGGCAATGTCATGCTGCTGGCGCTGAATATTCCGATGGTCGGCGTCTGGGTCAGCCTGCTGCGGATTCCGCACTATCTGTTCATTCCGCTGCTGCTGGTGCTGTCCGTGATCGGCACCTACAGTGTCCGCAACAGCATCTTCGACATCTGGGTGCTGCTCGGCGCCGGCGTGCTCGGCTATTTCTTCAACAAGATGAAGTTCCAGCTCGCGCCGCTGGTGGTCGGCCTCATCCTCGGGCCGAACATCGAGAAACATTTTCGCGAGGCGCTGTTCCTGAGCCAGGGCGATCCCTGGATCTATGTCGAGAGCCCGATCGCGGTCGCCATCTGGCTGTTGGTCGCAGCCATCCTGATCGCGGGGTTCATTGCGCGACGCCGGGCGGCGTTTGCGGAAGCGATGGCGCAGGACAGCAGTTTGTGACGACGTCTTTCGGTCAGTCGGTTTGGAGCACCTACCGATAGATCCCGACGAGAACTGCAGCAATCAGAAGTATCGCGCCGAGAATATTGATGGCGGCGACGAAACGCTCTCCTGTCATGAGCGTCACCATTCGCACCACTGTCCCCGCGGCAGTCGGAACCGCAATTAGCGGGACAAATGCCACGCCGATGATCTCCAATCCGGTCCGCGTCGGTGTTGCCATGACAGCTTGGTACCAGATGGCGAACCAGACGCCGAGGAGGATGGCGACTGCGAAAGCATATCCGAGCAGCCATCGCCACGACGGCATCAACAATGGCAGCGCATAAGGTACGAGCAGCAGAAGCACTGCCTCGACGACCATTTGCCGGATTTGTCCTTTTGGTGAACACCAAATTGCTTAGCGGCTAATTGTACCTCAGCGATCGCTGCGCTCGAGTCAGCGAATGATGACGTACTTAACGGAGGCTTTCCGCTGTTGGCCGATAGCGGACCTAAGCTATGTTACGGCAGCACCTCGCGGCGCTCGCTAAGCAGCGCGTCGGTCTCGGCGCGCTTGTCTTCCAGCAGCCCGGCCTGGGCCGCCTCGATGACCTTATAGAGCTCGTGGGCATCGCTGAGGCGCGTGACGGTGACGTAGTCGGCGCCCGCCCCGTAGAGGTCGCCGACATTGGCCAGCATCTCCGCGGTCGCGACGATCTTGGCGGTCGGGTTGAGCGAGCGGACGTGCCGGACCAGCTTTTCGTTGTCGGCGCCCTTCAACAGCGAGTCCGGGATGCTGAGGATGATCAGTTCGGATTTGCCGACGCCGGCATGCACCAGCGTATCCACATTGCTGATGTCGCCATAGACCACGTGCATGCCGCGGTCGGTCAGGGTGCGGAACACCAGCGGATTGAAATCGATCACGGTGATCTGTTCGAGCACATCAGGACTGCGCCGCTCGATCTCGCTCAGCAGGGCGCTGGCGGCACGGAAGAAACCGAGAATGACGATCCGCCGCGCCTCGCCGTGCCCGCCCTCGTGACCGGCGTCGGCGTCATGCTTGTGATCGAGATCGCGCAAGCCGATACGCTTCAGGGGGCCGATCAGGGCGCGCGTGACCTGGTCGCTGCGGCCCATGATGAAGGTGCTCAGCACCGCCAGCACCACGAAAGCGAACGACGCCGCGCTCGACGTCTCGGCGCTGATATGGTGCGCCGCGACGCCGGTCTGGATCACGACCAGCGAAAATTCCGAGATCTGCGCCAGGTTGATCGCCGGCAGCAGGCTCGCGCGCAGGCCCTGCTTCATCAGATAGAGCGGCGTGAACGTTGTCACCACGCGGCTGACGACCGTGAAGGCGGCAATCATCAGCGCCAGCCCGATCACCGACGCACCGGGAATCGGAATCGTCATGCCGAGCGAGACGAAGAACAGTGTGATGAAGAAGTCGCGCAGCGTGGTCACCTTGGCGGTGACGTCGAGCGCATAGGGGAATGTCGACAGCGAAACGCCGGCCACCAGCGAGCCCATCTCGCGCGACAGATGCAGCCGCTCCGCGATCTCGCCGATCAGAAAGCACCAGGCCAGCGCGCCGAGCAGGATGAGTTCCGGCCGGCGCGCGATCTGGTGGAACAGCCACGGCAGCACGTAGCGGCTGAGCACCAGCGCGGTCGCCACCAGCGCGCCGACCCGCGCGATCGAGATCAGGATCACGCTGATCTGCAGGTTATCGAGACTCGGCTGCACCGCCAGGAACAGGATCGCAAAAATGTCCTGCAGCACCAGCACGCCGAGCGTGATGCGCCCCGGCAGCGTGTCGAGCTCGCGCTTCTCGTACAGCACCTTGACGATGATCACCGTGCTCGACAGCGCGCAGGCGATGCAGAGATACAGCGCGTCGAAACGGCCGCTGCCCATCGACAGGCCGATCCCGATGAAGAACAACATCCCGAGCAGGCAGCCGCCGATCAACTGCCCGCCGGCGGCGAACAGGATGACCTTGCCGGCGCGCACGATCTTCTTCAGGTCGATTTCCAGCCCGATCATGAACAGCATGAAGATCAGGCCGAGTTCGGAGATGACGTTGATCAATTCCTGGGACTTGACCAAGCCCACGCCAAATGGACCAATGACGAACCCGGCGATAAGGTAGGCCAGGATCAGCGGCTGCCGGGAAAAATGCGCCAACAGGCCGAGCACCCAGGCGAACAGGATACATAAGGTGATATCGCGAATAAGTTCGTGCATAGGTCCGATCTTGCCCCTACCCCAACCTAGAGGTCCCGGCGCAGGGGTCAAACAAGCAATGTGTCACAGCCATGGAATGAGGTCTTTTCTCGCGATTCTGGCCGCACTGTCGATACTATATTCCCCAGCCGCAAACGCGCAGGCCGGGGCCATCGAACAGAACTTCGCCGCCTCCTTGACCGCGGTGCCGGCAGAAAATCCCGCCGTATCGGGCGGCTTCTACGTACCGGTCTATTCCAGCGTCTCGATGAGCCAGGGCAAGCTGCGGGCGGATTTTTCGGTCACGCTCAGCGTCCACAACGCGTCCGAGACCCGCCCCCTGATCCTGAAGCGGATCGCCTATTTCGATACATCAGGCAAGATGGTGGAGAGCTATCTCAAGTCGCCGGTCGCGCTAAAGCCGTTCGCGACCGTCGAAGTCTTCATTCCCGCGAATGACGTGCGCGGCGGAACGGGAGCCAATTTCGTGGTCGACTGGGCGGCCACGGGCGAAATCGCCGAGCCCGCGGTCGAGGCGCTAATGGTCGGCAGCGTCGGACCCGGGCACTATGCCTTCATCACCCAGGGTCGGCCGATCAGGGCTATCAAGAACTAGCCTGCAGAACCAACCTGCCGGAGGGTCGGAAGACCTTCTCAACGAAAAACAAAACGGGAGTGAATGTCCATGTCCACCGCAACCCCCTTCGATTTTGCGCCGTTGCTGCCCGCCGGATTGCCGGCTCCGGCCGCGCGGTGGACGGGCCTTGCCAAATACAGTTTCGTCGGCGGCAACAACGATCCCGACCAGGTGCCGGTCGACGGCCTGATCGACGCGATCAATGCCGTGCTCCGGCGCGAGGGCAAGACGCTCGCGACCTACGGGCTTGCCAGCGGCCCGCAGGGTTATCGCCCCTTGCGCGAATTCCTCACCGCAAAACTCAAGCGCGACGCCGGCATCGCCTGCGGCGCCGACGACATCATGATCGTTTCGGGTTCGTTGCAGGCGCTCGACCTTGTCAATCAAACGCTGCTGGCGCGCGGCGATACCGTGCTGGTCGAACAGGAGACCTATCAGGGCGCGCTCAACCGCCTGACGCGGCTCGGCGTCAAGGCGGTCGGCATTCCCCTCGACGATCATGGCATGCGGATGGACGCGCTGGCGGCTGTTCTTGCCGACCACAAGAGCCGCGGCATCACGCCGAAATACATCTACACCATCCCGACCGTGCAAAACCCGACCGGGTCGATCATGCCGGAGACACGCCGCGCGGAAATGCTGAAACTGTCGCAGCAATATGGCGTGCCGATCTTCGAGGACGATTGCTACGCCGATCTGATCTGGACGGGGAAGCGCCCGCCCGCGATCTATGCCATGAGCCCGCATGGCGGCGTCATTCACATCGGCTCGTTCTCGAAATCGATCGCCCCCGCACTGCGCGTCGGCTTCATCGTCGCGCCCTGGGAAATGATGTCGCGGATGCTGGCGCTGAAGACCGACGCGGGAAGCGGCGCGCTGGAGCAGATGGTGCTGGCGGAATATTGCGCGCCGCATTTTTCCACCCACGTGCCAAAACTGACGCGCGGCCTGCGCGCCAAGCTCGACACGCTGATGGAGGCGCTCAACGAGCAGTTCGGTACCACGGCCGAATTCGAGGATCCCAAGGGCGGCATCTTCCTGTGGGTGAAGCTGCCCGACAATGTCGACACGCTGAAACTCTATCAGGCCGCGCTCGCCGCCGGCGTCGCGATCAATCCCGGGCCGGAATGGTCGACCGACAAGGCTTACTCCGGCAGCCGGCTGCGGCTGTGCTTCGCGAGCCCCTCGCATGAGCAGATCCGCGAGGGCGTCGCCGTGCTCGCCGAAGTCTGCCGCAAGGAATTCGGCGTGCCGGAGCGAATTGCGAATGTGGAGAAGCGCGCGCGGAGCTGAGCGTTTCGGCTGAACTGTCGCACGCCACGCTATTTGCCGCGGAACACCATCGCGATCCGCAGCAGCCGCACGATCGAGACATTGCCCTTGCCCGCCTCGATCTGCGCCACGAAGCGCTCCGAAAGGCCGGACAGGCGGGCGAGTTCGCGGCGCGACATGTCGCGCTGCGCGCGCATCTCGCGCACGCGAATCCCGAGTTGTTTGAGAAACTCGCTTTCGTGCGGCAGACGGCCGTCCGCGTCGCGCAGGACCGGCCGGACCGGACGGGCTTCGGTATGGGACAGGCCCTCGCTATGCGCCACGCTCAAATCCTTTCGCCCGCCAAGATCGCGAAGCGAAAGGGCCGCCGCATTGATCGGGATCAAATGGCGTTGTTAGAGGCCTTCTGATATGTGCCCGCGATGCCGGACTACAGGGCCATGGCGCCCTATTCGCCCTTGATTCCGGTCTCGGCGATCAGCTTGCCCCATTTCTCGCTTTCGCCCCGGATGAATTTGGCAAAAGCCTCGGGCGAGCTGGGCGCTGGTTCGGCGCCGAGAACCCGGATTTTTTCGATCGCGGCGGGATCGCTCAATGCCTTCACGAAGGCGGCATTCAACGTGTCGACGATCTCGGGTGACGTACCGGCGGGCGCGACCAGGCCGAACCAGCCGACCGATTCGAACTCGCTGAGGCCCTGCTCTGCCAGCGGGGGAACGTCGGGCAGGAAGACCACACGTTTTGCGGCGGAGACGCCGAGCGCCTTCAACTTGCCGTCGTTGATCAGCTGCTTGGACGCGGGGATATCCAGCACGGCGAGCGGGATGTGGCCGGCGAGAACGTCGACCGAAGCCGGCGCGGTGCCGCGATAGGCGATCAACTGAATTCCGACACCGGCCTTTTGATTGACCAGGGCCGAGGTCAGGTGCATCGCAGTGCCATTGCCGCCATGGCCGATCGACAGGCCCTGCGGTTCCGCCTTGGCCTTCGCAATCAGATCCGTGACGGACGTAATGGCCGACTGTTGCGAGGCCACCAGCACGAACGGAATTTCCGCCAGCATCGTCACCGGCGCCAGATCCTTGATCGGATCGAACGGCATCGCCGCAGGATTGAGGTGGGGATTGACGGTCAGCACGCCGGCCGCGGCGACACCCAGCGTGTAGCCGTCAGGCGCGGACTTCGCCACGGCCCCGATCCCGATATTGCCGCCCGCACCCGACTTGTTCTCGATGATGATCGTCTGGCGCAGCGTCTCCGACAGCACAGGCTGCAAGGCACGGATAACTATGTCTGCGCTCCCGCCGGGCGGAAACGTCACGATGATCTTGATTGGCTGGTCAGGATATGCGTTTGCTATATCGACCGCGAACGACGACAAGGCGAGCGCAGCGGCACCGACAAGGGCGCGCCGGAGAGACGGAAACATTCAAGGCCTCCGATGATTTTTGTGGTTATCAGTTATGCATGAACGTTCTAAGGCAGCAAGCGACGTGCCAGCAATCAACAAACTAGCGAGCGACCAGTTAACGACTAGTGTTCTCGTGATCGGCGCGGGTCCGGTTGGGCTGACGCTGGCAATGGATCTTGCAACCAGGGGGATACGGGTCATTGTCGTGGAGACACGTTCCGCGGGTGAGCCGCCGAGCGTCAAATGCAATCATGTCTCGTCACGTTCGATGGAGATTTTCCGAAGGCTCGGACTCGCCCATAAGTTGCGCGACACCGGGCTGCCGGCCGATTACCCGAACGACTGCTCCTACCGCACCACCGCAACCGGCATCGAGCTCTCGCGCATCATGATTCCCTGTCGCCGCGACCGCTATACGGCGACCGGCGGACCCGACACCGATTGGCCGACGGCCGAGCCGCCGCACCGGATCAACCAGATCCACATGGAACCCGTGCTGTTCGCGCATGCCACCGCCATCGACGGGCTTCAGATCCTGAACCGGGCCGCGTTCGAGGATTTCAGCGAAGACGATGAAGGAATCGTTGCCACCGTCCGCAACCTCGACACCGGGACTACCTCGCAAATTCATGCCGATTTCATCGTCGGCTGCGACGGCGCGCGTTCGCTGGTGCGCAAGGCGATCGACGCCACTCTGCAGGGAACGCCAATCATCCAGCGCGTGCAATCGACCTACATTCACGCGCCCAGCCTGCTCGCTCTCATGGACGCGCCCGCGTGGATGACGCTGTCGCTCAACCCGCGGCGCTGCGGCACGGTGGTCGCGATCGACGGCCGGGAGAACTGGCTGATCCACAATCACCTCAACAAGGAAGACGAGACCTTCGAGTTGGTCGATCGCGACGCCTCGATCCGCGCCATCCTCGGCGTCGGTCCCGATTTCGAATACGAGATCCTCAGCAAGGAGGATTGGGTCGGCCGGCGCCTTGTCGCCGACCGCTTTCGCAAGGGGCGCGCGTTCATCTGCGGGGACGCCGCGCATCTGTGGATGCCCTATGCCGGCTACGGCATGAATGCCGGGATCGCGGACGCCACCAACCTCGCATGGCTGCTGTCCGCCTACCTGCAAGGATGGGCCGACATCGCCATCCTCGACGCCTACGAGGCCGAGCGCCTGCCGATCACCGAGCAGGTATCGCGCTTCGCGATGGACATGGCCGGAAAGGTGCTGAGCCAGCGCCGCACCGTTCCCGACGCAATCGAGCAGCCGGGGCCCGAAGGCGACGCCGTGCGCCAGCAGGTGGGACAGGCCGCCTATGATCTGAACGTGCAGCAATATTGCTGCGCCGGCCTCAACTTCGGTTATTTTTACGATCGTTCCCCCATCATCGCCTATGACGGCGCCGAGCAGCCGGGCTTTACGATGGCGGATTTCACACCTTCCTCGACGCCGGGCTGCCGGCTTCCGTTCGCAAAGCTCGCCGACGGCCGGCCGGTCTACGATGCGCTCGGACCCGGCTACACGCTGGTGCGCTACGATCCGGATGTCGCGATCGCCCCTCTCGCGGAGGCGATGAACGCCAATGGCGTGCCGTTCGCGGTGGTCGATGTCGCCGCTGGTGAAGCCCAGCCGCTCGGCGCCCGCAAGCTCGTCGTGGCGCGCACCGACCAGCACGTGGCCTGGCGGGGCGATGCCATCCCCGACGATCCCGCGCATCTCGTCGGCAAGCTGCTCGGCAAAAACCTCGACCTCGCTTCAGCGTGAGCATCCGATGACGGAGGCGCGCTCCCAGCATCGCCTAGGCATCGCCCTCGTCGTCGCCGCCGCCGTGTTCTGGAGCACCGCGCCGTTCTTCACGCGGCTGCTACACTATGATTCCTGGACCATCCTGTTCTGGCGCGGGCTGTTCGCCGGCATCATGATCATGGTCCTGATGGTGTTTTTGCAGGGCCGCGGCAGCTTGCGGGATCTGGTCCGGTTCGACATCAATGGCTGGCTGGTGGCGTCGTTTTCGACACTGGCGATGATTGCCTTCATCCCTGCGCTGCAGCTCACGGATGTATCCAATGTCGCCATCATCATCGCGACCGGCCCCTTCCTCGCGGCCGCGCTGGCCTGGATATGGCTCAAGGAAATCCCCCATCGGCGAACCATGCTGGCGAGCGCCATGGCGCTTTGCGGCGTCATCATCATCGTCGGTGGCGCACGCGCCGGCTCCGACATTCTCGGCGTTACCCTCGCCTGCTTCATGGCGCTGGCCATCGCGGCAATGACGGTGATGGTGCGACGACATCGGAATACGCCGATGATCGCGGCTGCCGCACTGTCGAACTTTTTGGGCAGCATCATCGGCCTTCCCTTCGCCCAAGGAATAACGGCGGTCACCGGTTTCGACCTGCTGATTCTGGCGATGTTCGGCTGCTGTCAGGTCGCGCTCGGCCTCACGCTGTTCTTCCTCGGCTCGCGCCTTTTGCCGTCAGGCCAGGCGGCGCTGATCTCCACGCTGGAGACGCCGTTGATGCCGTTCTGGATCTGGGTGGGGTTTGGCGACTATCCCACGCTGCGGGTGCTCGCCGGCGGCGCCCTAGTGATGGGCGCCGTGGTCGCCGACATCATCGGTGATATCAGGACGCAGCGGCCGTCAGGCTGATTACCGCACCGCGAACGGCGCCTGATACGGCCGGCCGAACGGCACGCCATTGATCACGGTCTGCACGGGCCTGAGCAGCAGCTTGCCCTCGCGCTTGTTGTTGCGGGTGTCGACGAACGAGATCTGCCCCTCCACCAGCTCCATGATCGCGACGTCGCCGGGCGCGCCGATCTGCAGCGTGCCGATCTTCGGCGCGCGGTTGATGATTTTTGCGGGCGCAGAGGTTGCCATCGCCACCACCTGCTCCACCGTATATCCCAGCGGAATGAACTTGCTCATGACGTTCGGCAGATAGGGCATGCCCGGCGTATTGCCGGAAAAGACGTGGATGTCGGAAGAGATCGTGTCCGGCCCGCAGCCGCCTGCTATCGCCACCTCCGCCACCGTGAAATCAAAACTGCCGCCGCCATGGCCGACATCGAAGATCACGCCGCGCTGCTTGGCGGACAGCGCCGCCGGCAGCAGCTTTCCATCCTGCACGATATTGGTGAAGGCGCCGGCGATGTTCGGCGCGCCGGAATAGGCATGCGTCAGCACGTCGCCCGGCCGCAGCAGGTCGAGGATCTCCGACATCAACTCCTTGGTCTCGACGCCGCCGATATGCACCATCATCTTGGCCGGCCAGCCGCACATCTCGCAGGCCTTGATGCCGCGCTTCAACGGCTCGACGCCATGCTTGGCGATGACGTTCTCCGACATCCTCACTTTTACGCCGAGCAGGAAGTCGGGATTTTCGGCCAGCGCCATCGCGCAGGCTTCCACTTGCGCATAATCGATGTTGTAGAGCTCCGCGACCGGGAAGCCGGACAGGCCGTTGTTGGCGATGTGGACGAAGGCGTAAATCCGCGCCCGCGATTGCGCCACGATATAACGGCGCAGCGCGGCGAGGTTGTTGACGCCGGCATCGCCCGCCGAAACCACCGTGGTGGTGGCCTGCGCCTGCACCAGTTCGTCGGCGGGAATGCCGATCGCCGAGCCGTAGGGGTAAACGTGGGAATGCAGATCGATCAGGCCGGGCGTCACCAGCCTGCCTGCGGCGTCGATAGTCTTGGCGGCGCGCGCCGCCGGAATCTCGTTCTCAACCGCCTCGATCACGCCCCAGCGGATGCCGATGTCGCGCTTGCCGCGCAGCGACTGGCTGGGGTCGAGTACGTCGCCGTCCTTGATCACGAGGTCGAACTTGTCGTTCGGCCCCATCGCTGCGTTGGCAGAGCCCGACGCGGCGGCTACGGCGGCCGATCCCGTTACTTTAAGAAAATCACGGCGTGAAAACCCGGTCATCGCAACGCTCCCCCTGATATGATTTTTATCAGGCGATGATGCGCCGGGCACAGGCGTTCTGCAAGCAGGGCGTGCATCGTCCCACGCAAGGCCGATGGAAGCGGCGGAGGTCCCTCAGTGGGCACGCGGTGAGTAGGATGGGTGGAACGAAGCGATACCCATCAATGCCAGCATCCGTGGGCGATGGGTATCGCTTCGCTCCACCCATCCTACGAAACTACGACCTAGTCAAAAGTCGAACGGCCGACGCGTGCAACCACGGGTGTCTGAACAGACATTCAGAAATCTCTTTGAATTCCGAGGGAACGTTCGCTGCGATCTGAAGTTCTATCCTCGATCAATTGAGGAGGACTGGAATGAAGAAGCTTGGATACGTTATCGCTGCACTTGGTGCGATCATCATCGCGGCGCCGTCGATTGCGAGCGCCGAGACTATCGTGATCAAGCGTGGCGGCTACCACGGCCATCATCATGGCTATGGCGCGCGCGCCGAATATCGCGGTCATCGCGATCGCGGCTACCATCGCGGATGGCGCCATGGTCACGACAGGGTCGTGATCGTCAAGAAGCATCGCTACTAAGTTTGAACTGCTTTGAAGCCCTGTTCTGACTCGATCAGAACAGGGCTTTTCGTCGTTTGTATTTTCTCCGTTTTGTCGGCGCCTAACGGAAAATGGCTCCTCGCGGAGCCATTTTCGTTATTGCGGTCGATGTTGCGCGTGAACGCGCTTGAAAATCTCAGCTGTAGATTTCGAACAGGCCTGCGCCGCCCTGGCCGCCGCCGATGCACATCGTGACGACGCCCCACTTCGCCTTGCGCCGGCGGCCTTCCTGCAGGATGTGGCCGGTGAGACGCGCGCCGGTCATGCCGAACGGATGGCCGATCGCGATCGAGCCGCCGTTGACATTGTACTTCTCGGGATCGATGCCGAGCTTGTCGCGCGAATAGAGGCATTGGCTGGCGAAGGCTTCGTTGAGCTCCCAGAGATCGATGTCGTCGATCTTCAGGCCATGGCGCTTCAGGAGCTTCGGCACAGCGAAGATCGGCCCGATGCCCATCTCGTCCGGCTCGCAGCCCGCGGAGGCCCAGGCGACGAAGCGGCCCAGCGGATTGAGGCCGCGCTTCTCGGCGTCCTTGGCTTCCATCAGCACAACCGCCGCCGCGCCGTCCGAGAGCTGGCTGGCATTGCCGGCGGTGACGTATTTGCCGGGGCCCTTGACCGGCTCGAGTTTGGCGAGACCTTCCATGGTCGTTTCCGGCCGGTTGCATTCGTCGCGATCGACGACGTAGTCGACGATGCTCTCCGCCTTGGTCGCTTTGTCGACCACCTTCATCTTGGTCTTCATCGGGACGATTTCGTCCTTGAACTTGTTGGCCTGCTGGGCGGCCGCCATGCGGCGCTGCGATTCCAGCGAATACTCGTCCTGATATTCGCGGCTGACCTTGTAGCGCTCGGCGACGATATCGGCGGTGTCGATCATCGCCATGAAGATGTCGGGCGCGACCTTGAGCAGCTCAGGATCGATCGATTCCTTGGGCGAACCGCCACCGGGGATCGAGATGCTCTCGACGCCACCCGCCACGATGCAGTCTGATCCGTCCGAGCGGATCGAGTTGGCGGCCATCGCGATGGTCTGCAAGCCCGACGAGCAGAAGCGGTTTACCGACACGCCGGCGGTCGACTTCGGCAGGCCGGCGAGCAGCGCGCCCTGACGACCGATGTTCGGTGCGCCATGCGCGCAATTGCCGAGATAGCAGTCCTCGACATATTCCTTCTCGACGCCCGCGCGCTCCACGGCGTGCTTGATGGCGTGGCCCGCCAGCGCCATCGGCGCAGTAATATTGAACCCGCCACGGCCGGACTTCGCCAGTCCGGTACGTGCATAGGAAACGATGACAGCTTCACGCATTTGATAGACCTCCCTTTGATGCGATCCAGTATGGACTGGAGCCGCGCCCGTGTGTAGCAAAAACCCGAATTCCGGCCGGCGGAAAAGAATGAATCCGCCGGGCCAGCCCGGAGCCGGGATTTGCATACCGCAAGTCCTTCGGCAAGGCCGCGATCGCCTCCTTGCCCACGGCATCCGGTCCGGACGCCCGACCGCGCACGGGCAGACCAAAAACCAAAGAGGTAACTTAACTTCGCTGGAGGCTGGATGCGCGAGCAGTCAGCTCGGCATCGCTCGCGCCCGTAATGGACTCGCGAGGGCCAGGGGCAAGTCGTTCACCACGCTTTCCCCACTGGATCACGATATTCCGCCGCCACTTCGACGAGAAGTTAGGCAAACCACCGTGCAGCACCAGAGGATGTATGGCGACAACGGCGCCCGGGGCACAGACAGCCTTTACGATCCGAGCATCGGTTGGAGATACGTCCGAGGCTGCCGTGTTGTCGAGATGCGTTCCCGGCACAAAGAGGGTAGCGCCATTTTCTTCGTCCATGCCGTCAATACAAATCATGGTCCGCAGCATTTGCGGGGTCTCCGGACAAATATAGGCATTTGGAAAATCGCGGTGCCAGCTAATGCCGCTGCCGATGGCGGGGGATTTGATGGTGACGTTGGCGAAATGGATCTCCACCTCATCCACTTCGAGCGCCTCCTTGACCAATCGGATGAGGGGCGCTTGCGCAAAGATGCTCAGAAATGTCGGATCGAAGCGTGACGGGTCCGACAGGATAAAAACGGCGTTCTCCGAGGAATCAACCGCACGGCCTCCACGTTTCGCGGCGGGCAGGTTTTTCTCAAAAACACATTGCTCGGCCAGTTCGTGCTCGCCACCGAGCGCGCGCCGGTGCAGGGCCTCAATGGCCTTTCGAACGGCTGCGAGGTGATTTTCATCGATCCATGGCTGGTGGATCGCAAACCCCTCGGACTGGTATGGGCTGAGATTGCGATCTGAATTCGCTAGAGGCTGGCACTTCACCCGGCTATTTCCATCAATCCCACGCCGGCGCAAAGCCCGGATTTACACACCGCCTGTCCTTGGGCAAGGCCGCGATCGCCTCTCGGTCGGCGTCGTCCAGCTTGACGCCGAGCGCGGCGAGATTGGCTTGCTGGCTCTCGCCGCGCGAAGCCTTCGGGATCGCGGCAACGCCGTCCTGATCGAGCAGCCATTTCAGGGCGACCTGGGCTGCGGTGGCATTGTGCTTGCGCCCGATGGCCGCAAGCGCCGGGTCGGAAGCCACCCTGCCCTGCGCCAGCGGGCAATAGGCGACCAGCGGAATCGATTTCGCGTTAAGAAACTGGCGCAGCCGCGTCTGGTCCAGCATGACGTGGTATTCGACCTGGTTGCAGGCGATCGGGGCGCCGATTTCCTCGACCACGGTTTTCAGGAGCGCAATGTTGAAATTGGCGACGCCGATGGCGCGGGTGCGGCCCTCCTCCTTCAGCTTCATCAGCGCCTCGAACATCGCCGGCAAATTCATCCGCGGCGCCGGCCAGTGCACCAGATAGAGATCGACGTGATCGAGCCGGAGCTTTTTCAGCGATGCATCGAACGCCCGGCGGATGGCATCCGGCGCCAGGTTCTCGTTCCAGACCTTGGTGGTGACATGCAGGTCCTTGCGGGCAACACCGGAGGCGGCAATCGCGGCGCCGATCGGCTCCTCGTTGCCGTACATCTCGGCGGTGTCGAGATGCCGGTAGCCGAGCCCGAGCGCGCTTTCGACCGCGGTGCGGCAGGTATCGCCCTGCATGCGGAAGGTGCCGAGCCCGAGCCTGGGCAGGCTGATGCCACCAGCTTGCAGATTCTGGGTTTCCAGATGTTCCATTGATGACTCCGGGAGAATAAAGCCCTGCAGGCGTAGCGAAAGCCGCGCGGACGGTATTTCATTGCGGGAAATAGGCCGCTATTGAGTAATCTGCGCGACGGGCGCCGGCAAATCAAGATCAGGTAAGGGGCGATGGTCAAGGCGTTGCAACGATGGCTGGATGCCCACCAACTGCCGGCGATCGTCGCCGCCGTGCTCGGCGTGGTCATGACAATTTCCGTGCTGATGGTGCTGATCGGTTATCTCGTGACGAGGCCCTGAGCCGACTTCATGCGGCGCGTGCCCCTCATTTGCCGGTTCCGGCCGCGGCAAGAATGGGTGACCAGCGTGTGATCTCGGACCGGACAAAGCGATCAAAGATAGCCGGGTTGCGTTCGTCCTTTGCCGGTATCGAACCGCCGAGCTGGGCAATCCGCTCGCGAACGACATCGTCATTCAGCGTCCGGTCGAGCGCATCGGAAAGCCTGGCGATGATGTCGGGCGAAACGCCTTTCGGCGCAAACAGCCCGGCCCACACGCTCATTTCGTAGTTGATGCCGGCCTCCTTCGCGGTCGGAACGTTCGGCAGCGTCTCGAGGCGTTTCGCAGCGGAGACCGCGAAGGCCTTGACCGAGCCGGCCAAAACCAACTCCGCCACGCTGACCGACTGCTCGCACATGAAATCGACGTGGCCCCCGACCAGATCGTTCAAGGCCGGGCCTGAACCGCGATAGGCGACCAGCGCCGGCTTCGCGCCGACTTCCGCAGTGAACAGCAGGCACGCCATATGCGAGGACGCGCCGATGCCGCCATGGGCCTGCTTCACCGCGTCGCCCCGTTGCCGCAGCGCCGCGACGAATTCCTTGAGGTCGTTGGCCGGGAAATCCTTCCGCGCGATAATGACCGCCGGGGAATGGGCCGTGAAGCCGATCGGCACGAAATCGGCGACGGGATCGTATTTGAGGTTCGGCGTCAGCACGGGCGCGGCGACATGCGAGCCCATTGCCGCGGCAAGCAAGGTATAGCCGTCGGGCGCGGCCGCCGCGACGCGGGCGCTGCCGACGGTCCCACCGGCGCCGCTGACGTTCTCGATGATGATGGATTGGCCGAGGATCCTCGACATCTGGTTCGTGATGATGCGCGCAACGACGTCGCTGGCGCCGCCGGGAGGGAACGGCACGACCACCGTGATCGCCCGGGAGGGATAGTCCTGCGCGCCGACCTCCCCGGCGATGCCGGCCAACACCATCGCAACCGCAAAAGCTTTCCAGACACACATGCCAGGTTTCATAACGCGCGCTCCCATCCTAAGCTCTGCGCCGTCACATTTATCAGTCGCCGTTCAATATCTCGGCGACCTCGACCGCGCGCCCCTCGCGCGCCGAGAGAATACCGGCGCGTACCACAGCGAGCGATCGCGTCGCCTCCTCGCCGCCGACCTCGTGTTGGCCTCGCCCGCGCGCCGCCGCGGCGAACTCCTCGAGCTCCTCGACCAGCGTATCGTTGACAGCGCACGACACCGCGACGGGCTGGCTTTCACCGCGCTTGAGCAGCCGCAGCCCGTTGTGCAGATCGTAGAGCGCCGTCATGTCCTTGCCGTAGACGTTCATCAGGTAATACTCGGACGCCGAGGCGTAACTTGCGTTCAGCGTCGAGAGCGCGCCGTTCTCATGCTGCAGGATGAGGCTCGCGACATCAGGATTGTCGCCGGGCAGCACCAGTTGCACCGACTGCGCCCGTACTGCATGGACCGGCCCGAGCAGATAGGCGAGCACGTCGATGTAGTGGATCCCTATCTGCAGCATCACGCCGCCCGGCATGCCCGCGGCCTGGTAGCGCCAGGAGGAGAGATCGACCTTGCCGAGGCGGTCACGGCTGATGTTGGCCTCGGCGTTGACGAGCTTGCCGAACCGGCCGGCGTCGATCTGCTGCCTGACATGGCGGAAGTGGCTCTCGCGGCGCCGCTGGTAGCCGAGCGCCAGGACCACACCCGCCTTGCGGCAGGCCTCGGTGATGGCGCGGCCATCCGAGATGCTGTTGGCGATCGGCTTGTCCAGAAAGACGTGCTTGCCGGCGGCGGCGGCCGCGCTGGTCGTCGCCAGATGCACATCGTTCGGCGTCGTGTTGATGATCGCCTCGATCTCGCCATCGGCCAGCAGCGCATCGTAGCTCTCGGCCGCCCGGCAGCGATATTTTGCCGCGAAGCTTCTGCGTTTCTCTTCGGAGCGGGTGTAGCAGCCGCGGATCTCGAGCTTGCCCGAGCGCTGGATGGCGTCCGCTAGAACGTCAGACCACCATCCCATTCCGATACAAGCCACGCGGAGCGGATCAGCACCCATCACTTTGCCCTTCCCCAGACTTTGCACTCCACGCGGCTGAGTTCGTCGGCCGGCTTCGGACTATCTCATTCCCATTTCGCGCCGATCAACTCCACGGCCATTTTGGCGATCCGCAAATCGGTCTCCCAATCGCCGCCGCTCACGCCGACGCCGCCGATGCATTCGCGGTCGATCAGCACCGGCACGCCGCCTTCCATCGCCGTCCACCGTTCCGGTCCTGCCGCGAGCGCCAGTCCGATCGCATGGCTGACGTCGAGGTCCTGACCGGCCGCGCCTTTCGCCGTGGTCGGGCGCCGGTTTGACGCGGCGCAAACCGCCTTGGTGGTGCAGGAGTGCACGGTATGGAAGCGGCCGCCGTCCATTCGTTCGATCAGGATCACATGACCGCCGGCATCCACGATGGCGCAGGCGATCGCGATGTTGGCCTGGCCGGCCAATTCCAGCGCCGTCGCCATGATCTTTCTCGCGCCCTGATGCGTCAGGCGCTTGCTCTCGGCGATAAACATGGCGGGGCTCCGGTCGGGAGGGATAGGCGAATTGTGCGTCACCGCGGCGCCTCCTTCAAGAACTAACGCAACTTCGGGATGTGATTTTGCACACCATCGCGCCGGCACGGTGAACCTATCCGAACTATGCGGCGCGAAAATGGAAGCTCGTTCGGGATTCCGTGCCGACGATCCCGCGATCGAGGGCGTCAGATATGCTGCGCCATGATCCGGCCGGGCCGCGCATCCGGGCGGGGTTCGATATCGACCGACCAGAGATCACGGTTGTCGACGTCCTTCAGCGTCACCGTCATCACTTCGGTCTTGCCGTCGATGTCGACACGGCCGAAAAACTGCAGGCCGAAACAGGGCGCGAGATTCTCGCCGCTGCAGCCCTTCTGGAACATCGCTTTCGGCCCGAACGTATTGTCGAGTGGGGCCGGCGCCCAGGTGCCGGCGTGCAGCGGGCCGGAGACGAACTCCCAGAACGGTTCGAAGTCCTGATAGACCGCGCGGTTCGGATCGTAATGGTGCGCCGCCGTGTAATGCATGTCGGCGGTCAGCCACACCGTGTTGCGGATGCCGGCGCGCTTCATGAACGACAGCAGATCGGCGATCTCATGCTCGCGCCGCTCCGGCGGGCCGTCGCCGAGCGCAATGCCGTCCTCGCTGAACAGACCGATCGGCATGTCGGCGGCGATCACTTTCCAGGTCGCGTCCGATGCCACCAGTTCGCGCTTCAGCCACGCCAATTGCGCAGCACCGAGGATGCAGGCGTCGCTTTGGTCGCCGCGCTGGTTGAAGGTGGAATCGCGGTAGCTGCGCATATCGAGCATGAAGATGTCGAGCAGCGGGCCGTAGGCGATCCTGCGATAGATCCGGCCGTCCCGGGCGGGCACCGCGCGCATCGGCATGAATTCGTGGAACGCGCGGCGCGCCCGCGCCACCAGCAGCGAGCTGCCGTCCTCGGCATAGCCGGTTTCGTCGGCGGTGCCCAAGGGCGCCCAGTCGTTGGTCACCTCGTGATCGTCCCACTGCGCGAACAGGGGCACGGCGGCATGGAAGGCGCGAAAGTTCTGGTCGAGCCAGTTGTATTTGTAATTGCCGCGGAACTGTTCGAGGTTTTGGGCGACCACCGATTTCTCTTCGGTGACGATGTTTCGCCAAACCTCGCCATCGGGTAGCTTCAACTCCCGCTCCACCGGGCAGTCCGCATAGATGTGGTCGCCGGAATGGATGAAGAAGTCCGGACGGTTGTCGAGCATGGTACGGTAAGTCCGCATACCGCCACGATTTTCGTCGATGCCCCAGCCCTGCCCCGCCGTATCGCCCGACCAGGCGAACGAAACGTTGCTCCGCGCCACGGGCGCGGTGCGGAAGTGCCCGACCTGCGCCTCGCCGGCGATGCCGTGCCCGTCGAGGCTCTCGAACCTCACGCGATAGAAAATGTCCTGACCCGCCGGCAGGGCGCCGAGCAGAACCTTTGAGGTGAAATCGCCGTCCGGCATAGCGTCGGCGGAGGCCGAGGCGATGATGGTCCTGAAACTCTCGAGCGTCGAACACTCGACCTGCATCCGCGCCGGCCGGTCGGCGCGCGCCCAGATCACCGCGGAGTCGGCCGAGACGTCGCCGGATTGAATGCCGCTCGTGATGAGCGGCCGATCGGCGGCGCGGCTGAGGTAGGGTCTGGCGAAGCTGCCGAGACCGGCCACGGCACATGTCGCGGCGGAGCGGACCAGCCATTGACGCCGGTTAACGGCTTGTTGGTTCAAGCCTTGTCTTGCGCGAATCGCAATCGGCATCGAAGCACCCTCGTCGAATCACGACGACGGTGTGCCCGAGCAATTTGAATGTGGGCCGAAGGTTTTACGACAGGTGGATGACGTGGAATCGTAGGGTGTCAGTGGATTCGTAGGATGGGTAGAGCGAAGCGAAACCCATCAACAGTCCCAGCGCGGAGGCATGATGGGTATCGCTTCGCTCCACCCATCCTCCAAATTGCCGCGACTAATCCCGTCTGACCTCATCCTGAGGAGGCGCGAAGCGCCGTCTCGAGGGATGAATGGCACCAGCCGGGCTACATGGTTCGAGACGGCGCTTTCGCGCCTCCTCACCATGAGGTTCGAGAGCGAACTAGTTCTGCCAGCCGCAGATGCCACCGGAGGTGCACGGCCATTTCTGAATGCGGGTGTCGCGCGCCTGTGCGTCGAGCGGGTTGCTGTGACGCCGTGCCAGCTTGGTGCGGGCGACGGCGCGCGGTTTCTCGACGCGTTCCAGCGCAACTTGCGGCTTGGGCGCGGCTTCCTTCGCCACCACCACGCGTTCGGTTTTCACCGGCCTGCGATCGGTTCTCGCCTCGATCCGGACCGGAGCGAATTGCGTCTCCGGGCCGAGTCGCTTCGGCGAAAGCACGGCCTGCGAGAGATCGAGGCCGAGGAACTGGTCGGCGCGATACTCGTCGGCCAGCGCGGCGCCGCCCGACATCAGGAGCCCCGTGCAAAATGCGGCCGCAAAAGCGCTTTTCAGGACCATCAAAGGCCTCCTGAATCAAACCAGAAATCTGAGGAACAGCCTTCATGTAGGAAGCCGGCCGGACAATTCCAGCCGTTCCCTGCCACAAGTTTGCCGCTGCGTGTTCCCAGCTGTGGAAAAGTTCACAGCGGGGATGAGCGGAACCTACTCGGCCGCCTGCGCCACGGGCTGACCGATGGCGCTTTCCAGACGCGTGCACTCCGCGCGGTATTTGGCGACATTGGCTTCCTTGATATGGCCGTAGCCGCGAATTAGTTCCGCAGACTTCGCCAGCACCGCCAGACGCGGCCAATCCTGCGGCTTCGCCCGGTCGAGATGGCGGAAGATCATCGCCGAATATTCGCCGGGCAAGGCCCGTTCCATCCGGCGCTCGGCCGTGTAGCCGAACGGATCGAGCGCCGTTCCGCGCAGGAACTTGAACCGCGTCAGCAGTTCGAACGCGCGAAAGATCCAGGAACCGAACTCGCGCTTGCGCAGATGTCCGGTCACCTTGTCGCGCTGCGCCAGCAGCGGCGGCGCGAGGCTGACCTTGACGCCGGGGTCGTCGTCGAACTGCTCCTTCAGCGCCTTGCCGAACTCGCCGTCCGAGTAAAGCCGGGCGACTTCGTATTCGTCCTTGTAAGCCATCAGCTTGAACAGGCCTTTTGCAAAGGCCTCGGTGAGGTCGTGCGACCCGGGCGAGCCCTTGGCCTCGGCCGCGCGGACGCGCTCGACTTCCGAAAGGTAGCGCTTCGAATAGGCCTCGTTCTGGTACTCAGTCAGGAATTTGGCGCGGAAGGCGATGCTCTCGTCGAGCGTCCGCTTGGCCGGCGCGGTGCCAGAATTCTTGAAGCGGGCAGCGGTGACGACCCGCTGCAGATCGTGGGCGGCGAGCCGGCCCCAGGAGAACGCCAGCTTGTTCATGTCGATGGCCGCGCCATTGAGGTCGATCGCCTTCATGATCGCCTCCAGCGACAGCGGGATCGCGCCGCGCTGGAACGCAAAGCCGAGCATGAAGGAATTGGTGGCGATGCTGTCGCCCATCAGCGCGGTGGCAAGCCCGGTGGCGTCGAGAATGTCGAGATCGGAGGCGCTGACGGCCTCGTTGAGGGATTCGCGCATCGTTCCCGCCTCGAAATCGATGTCGGGATTGATGACGAAGCTCGCGGTAGGCAACAAGTCGGCATTGACGATCGCGCGCGTCACGCCGCGCTCGGCGCGGCTCAGCGCCGGGATGCTGGTGGCGACCACGATGTCGCAGCCGAGGATGAGGTTGGCCCCGCCCGGCGCGATGCGGACGGTGGAGAGATCGTCGGCCTCGGGGGCGATGCGGACGTGGCTCATGACCGCGCCGTTCTTCTGCGACAGGCCCGTAAAGTCGAGCGTCGAGCACGCCAGGCCCTCGACATGAGCAGCCATGCCGAGCAGCGCGCCGATGGTGATGACGCCGGTGCCGCCGATCCCGGTGACGAGGATGTTGTAGGCGCCGTCGAGCGCGGGCACGGCCGGCACCGGCAGGTCGGCGAACAGCGCCGACGGATCGGCGGCGGTACGGTCGGCCTTTCGCAGCTTGCCGCCATGCACGGTGACAAAACTCGGGCAGAAGCCCTCGATGCAGGAAAAGTCCTTGTTGCAGTTCGACTGGTCGATCCGCCGCTTGCGGCCCAATTCGGTTTCCAGCGGCTGCACCGAGACGCAGTTCGAGACAACCGAGCAATCGCCGCAGCCTTCACAGACGCGCTCGTTGATGAAGATGCGCTTGTCCGGATCCGGAAACAGCCCGCGCTTGCGGCGGCGGCGCTTCTCCGCCGCGCAGGTCTGGTCGTAGATCAGGACCGTGAGGCCCTTGACCTCGCGCAGCTCCCGCTGCACCGCGTCGAGTTCGCGGCGATGATGAACGGTCGCGCCTGAGGGGAAGTAATTGCTGGGATATTTCTCCGGCTCGTCCGAGACGATGACGAGGCGCTTGGCGCCTTCCGCCGCGACCTGGTGCGCGATCTGCGATACCGTCAGCCCGCCTTCGGCCGGCTGGCCGCCGGTCATCGCCACCGCGTCATTATAAAGAATCTTGTAGGTGATGTTGACGCCGGAAGCCGCCGCCGCGCGGATCGCCAGCAGGCCGGAATGGGTGTAGGTGCCATCGCCCAAATTCTGGAACACGTGCTGTTCGCTGGTGAACGGCGCCTGCCCGATCCAGGTGACGCCTTCCGCGCCCATATGCGAGATCGTCTGCGTGCGGCGGTTCGGCACCGAGAGCGCCATGCCGTGACAGCCGATGCCGGCCATGGCGCGGCTGCCTTCGGGGATTTTGGTCGAGGTGTTGTGCGGACAGCCCGAACAGAAATACGGCGTGCGCTGCAGCTTTGCCGCGCCGACGCCTTCCGCCGGCCGGTCGAATGCCTCGAGTTTTGCCAGACGCTGCTCCAGCCCGGGACTGCGATGGCCGAGCCTGCGCAACCGCGCGACGACAGCTGCCGCCACCATGGTCGGCGTCAGTTCGCCCTCACTCGGCAAAAGCATGGCGCCGGTCTCGTCGCGCTTGCCGACCACCGAGGGCCGCCTCGACGCATCGACATTATAAAGTATGCGCAGAAGCTGGTCCTCGATGAACCCGCGCTTCTCCTCGACCACCAGCACATCCTGCAGCCCTTCGGCGAACGCCTTTGCGCCGGATTCCTCCAGCGGCCAGGTCAGCGCGACCTTGTAGATGCGCAGTCCCAGCGCTTGCGCTTCGGCGTCGGTAATGCCGAGATCGGCCAGCGCCTGCCGGAGGTCGAGATAGGCCTTGCCGGTCGCCATGATGCCGAGCCGCGCCGGCTTCGAGTCCAGCACGATCCGGTCGAAGCGGTTGGCGCGCGTGAACGCCGCGACCGCCTGCATCTTCGGGCCGTGCAGCCGCCGCTCCTGATCCATCGGCGCATCCGGCCAGCGGATGGAAAGCCCGCCCGGCGGCATCTCGAAATCATCGGGCATGATGATCTTGATGCGGTCGGGATCGCTGACGATCGAGGCCGAGCTTTCCACCGTCTCCGAAATCGCCTTGAAGCCGACCCAGCAACTTGAGTAGCGCGACAGCGCAAAACCCAGAATGCCGAGATCGAGATAATCCTGCAGCGTCGCCGGGTTGACCACCGGCATCAGTGCGGCGGCGAACACCTGCTCGCTCTGGTGCGCCAGCGTCGAGGACTGGCAGCCATGGTCGTCGCCGGCCAACGCGATGACGCCGCCGTTCGGCGAGGTGCCCGCCGAGTTGGCATGCTTGAGCGCGTCCATCGAGCGGTCGACACCGGGGCCTTTGCCGTACCAGATACCGAATACGCCATCGACCTTGGCGCCGGGGAACATGCCTACCTGCTGGCTGCCCCACACGGCGGTGGCCGCCAGGTCCTCGTTGAGACCGGGCGCGAACTCGATGTCATGCTGCTTGAGGAAGGTTTTGGCACGCCACAGCGCGTGGTCGTACATGCCGAGCGGCGAGCCGCGATAGCCTGATATGAAACCAGCGGTGTTGAGCCCCGCCGCGCGGTCGCGTTCGCGCTGCAACATGGGCAATCGGACCAGCGCCTGCGTACCGGAGAGGAATATGCGCTTCGCATCCAGCCGGTACTTGTCGTCCAGCCCCACTTCCATCAGCGCCATTCATCCGCTCCCCGTCGCACATTCCGCCGGTGATTTGAACCGGTCTAATTGTGACCAGGATGCACCGGTTTTGCTATGCGTGCCCAGCGTGAATTCATGGCCGCAGGACATATCTCGGCCACCCTGTGGATCGCTCTTGCCGAAATCCGCCTTCTTTGAAACGCTGCGGCGCAAAGGGAGACACCAGGGATGACAGAGCCGGCGTTCACGACCGAGCTATTGGAGAACGGGAATCTGCTCGTGGGCCAGTGGCGCAGCCCGAAGCAGATGCTTCACGCACAGGTCTACGACTCCCACGCCTCGATCCACGACGATGCGACCGCGCAAAAGCTCGGCTTTCAGGGCGGCACGATCGAGGGCCCGACCCATTTCAGCCAGTTCGCGCCGCTGTGCGAGCGGATCTGGGGCCAAGCCTGGTTCGAGACCGGATGCCTGTCGGCGCACTACCGCAACCCCGCCTTCGAGGGCGAGGAAGTGCAGGCCAATATCGAGAAGCCGAAGCCGGGCGAGAAAACTTGCGCGATCGGCATGACCAAGCGCGACGGCACCGAGATCTTGCGCGGCACGGCATCGGTTGGCGATGTGACGGAAACGGCATTAAGCCGACGGCTCGGCGAACTGAAGCCGCTCACTGACCCCGTCATTCTGCGCCGACCTCAAGGTCGGCATGAAGACGCCCCGCCAGACGGTCAAGATGGATTTCGACCAGAACATGGGCGATCTCTATCCGTTTTCGCTGGCGCAGAAGCTGAAGGTCATCACCGAACCCTCGGCCTATTATTCGCAGGAGCTGAACCCCTGGGGCCGGGCGATCATCCCCATGGAGATGCTGAGCGTGCTGTTTCAATACCGCGCCCGCGAGGACGGACTGCCGATCCGGGGGCCGGCGGTCGGGCTGTTCGCCGATCAGGAAATCCGCCTGCTGCGCGGACCGTTATTCCCGGGCGAGACCTACACCACCGAGCGCGAGGTCGTGGCGCTGAGCGGCAGCCGCCGCACTGAAAGCGCATGGATGCGCACGACCGTGTTCGCTTCAGATGACAAGCCGGTCGCCACCATGTTGCTCAACCTGGCCAGCATCAAGGACTCCTACGCCAACTATGAGCAGGAGCATAAAGCGCTCTACGGTTAACTGAGCCTCATCAGCTATCGCCAACAAGGACAACAACAAAATGGCCCGCCTGCCCTATCTCGAAGCCGACCAGGTCGCCCCCGAATACCGCGACATGCTCAAGCGCAACACCAACCTGCACAAGCTGCTGGTGAACTCGCCCGACATGGCGCGCGCCTTCAACGGCGTCGGCGGCTACATCCGCTTCAAGAGCAAGCTCGACCCGCGCCTGCGCGAACTTGCGATCCTCCAGGTCGGCTGGATGGAGAAATCGGAATACGAGTTCACCCACCACGTGAAGATCGGCAGGGAGTTCGGCGTCACCGATGACGATATCGCCGGCCTGATGGCCGAGACCGAGGGCAAGCCCTCGAAGCTGGAGCCGCTGGCGAAAGCCATCCTGCGCGGCGCCCGCGAGATGGTGCGGGAACTTGCGATGTCGGAGGCCACCTTCGCCGAGATCAAGAAGGAGCTTTCCGACGAGCACATGGTCGACCTCGTGCTCACCATCGCCTTCTATTGCGCCGTGGTCCGCGTGCTGGCGACCATGAAGATGGACAACGAACCCTATTACAAAGAGGTACTGAAACAGTACCCGATCCCGGGAGTGGAACTGAAATGCGCCTGAAAGATCGTGTCGCCATCGTCGTCGGCGCCGGCCAAAGCCCCGGCGAAGGCATCGGCAACGGCCGCGCCACCGCGCTGACTTTCGCGCGCGAGGGCGCCAAGGTGCTGTGCGTCGATCACAATCTGGCCTCCGCCCAGGAGACGGTCGACCTGATCGCCGCCAAGGACGGCACCGCGGCGGCGTTCAAGGCCGACGTCACCAGGAATGCCGACCTCAAGGCGATGGTCGACGGATGCGCACGCCCGCTGGGGCCGCATCGACATCCTGCACAACAATGTCGGCGTCAGCCTGTCCGGCGGCGACGCCGAACTGCTCGACATCACCGAGGAGGCGTTCGACCGCTGCGTGGCGATCAATCTGAAGAGCTGCATGCTGGCGGCCAAGCACGTCATCCCGATCATGCGGGCGCAGAAGAGCGGCGTGATCATCAACATCTCGTCGATGGCCGCGATCACCACCTATCCCTATGTCGCCTACAAGGCGACCAAGTCGGCGATGATCGCCTTCACCGAACAGCTCGCCTACCAGAACGCGCAATACGGCATCCGCGCCAACGTCATCCTGCCCGGCCTGATGAACACGCCGATGGCGGTCGACACCCGCGCCCGCGAGTTCAAGAAGAGCCGCGCCGAGGTCGAGGCCGAGCGCGACGCCAAGGTGCCGCTGCGCCAGCAAGATGGGCACCGGCTGGGACGTCGCCAATGCCGCGTTGTTCCTGGCCTCCGATGAGGCGAGTTTCATCACCGGCGTGACGCTGCCGGTGGATGGCGGCGCCAGCGTGAGGCGGGGATAAGCGCGCGAATTCGTAGGGTGGGCAGAGGAGCGAAGCGACGTGCCCACCGTCAATCACCGAGCGCGCTGTGAAATGGTGGGCACGCTGCGCTTTGCCCACCCTACGAAGGCAGATCACGCTCCCGTGTGCGCGTTACCGCGGCGCAGCAACCGTGTTTCTACGGTCCCCGACGTTTACGTTCGGGTAGTAACTTTCTCTTAAGGGTTGCGGCCAATCGGGCGGCTTTTTTTGGCGCCCTATGTTCACACACGCTGCGCCAGCGTATTTGTCGGCCCATCTGTGTAATTCGACACATTCAATTAATTCAAACGACACGATGATGTGACGGCACATCGTCGCGCGTCGGATACCACTCGTTACGGTCGCACGAATTTCATGTGCGTTCGCTACACGCCCCACAAGAAGTGTGGGCAAGCGCCGCAGAGAATGCCGAGGCACCATGCAACGACGAACTCGACTACGATCTGACGCCGTCCCAGTGGGAAGCGTTGAAGAGCCTTGCGGACTCCGGCCTCGCGGCCGCCGCGCCTGAGCCGCTTCGCCGTCGACGGCCTGATCGCGCTCGGAACTCGCCGTCTTGCATGACACGTGCCGGCCATCACCGCCAAGGGACGCAAGGTGCTGGTCGCGGCTCGTCGCTGCTGTTGCAGGACCTGGCGGCCTGATCGCGCGGCATCGCGCGCCTGCAGCATGATATTTTGGATTGACCGCACCTGATTCCCTTGGATATCAGGGTTCCATCGACTGAGTGGCAACTAGGGTTCCGGGTGGCGAGACCGCCATCGCCGGTCCG
>CAVYOM010000010.1:0-173550 GCA_963770135.1 uncultured Alphaproteobacteria bacterium
GGCGAACACCGCCTCGATCACCACGGTCGCCGCCAGCATGCGGTTGACCAGCAGGCTGATGATGGTGAACAGGTTGACGCTGACGTTCTTCAGCCCGTGTTGCCAGAGGATCCTGCGTCATCGACAGGCCCTTGGCGTGCAGCGTGCGCACATATTGCGACGACAGCACCTCCAGCAGCGATCCGCGCAACTGCCGCGCCACCTCGGCCATGCCGTAAGCGGCGATGGCGATGCCGGGCAGCAGCGCATGGCGGATGGCGTCCCAGGGCGAGGCTGAAAGGACTTTGCGCCGGTCGCCGGCAGCCAGTTCAGCTTCAGCGAGATCTCCGCGACCAAAATCATCGCCAGCCAGAATCCGGGAATGGCGACACCGAGCGAGGCGATCAGGCTGACCGACTTGTCGACCCAGCCATTGGGCTTGATCGCCGCGATCACCCCCATCGGAATGCCGGTCGACCAGCGCCAGCACCAGCGCAATGCGACGATCAGGAGCGTGTTGGGAAAGGCGCGGGCGATCGAGGTCGCGACCTTCTCGCCCGTCAGCAGCGACTGCGAGAGATCGCCCTGCACGACGCTGCCGAGCCAGGCGCCATATTGCACCAGGAACGGCCGGTCGAGGCCGTAGATTTGCCGGATCTCGGTGATCCGCGTGTCGGTCGCGTTGTCGCCGGCCAGCGTCACCGCGATGTCGCCGGGCACCAGCTTCAGCAGCGCGAACACCATGAAGGTCGCGAGCAGGATGACCGGCAACGCCTGCAACAGGCGGCCGCCGATCACCCGTGCCGGACTTCGTCGCGCCATGGCTTCAGCTCTCCAGCCAGACGTCGTCGTATTTCGGCTTGCCGAGCAGGTTCGGCCTGTAGCCCTGCACCTTCTTGTTCATCGCAACCAGTTCGAACTGGAACGCGAGCGGCGCGACGAACGCGTTCTCCATCACCAGCCGCTGCACGGTCGCAAACGCCTTGCGGCGCATCTCGATGTCTTCGGAGGCGCGCGACTCCTTGATCGCGGCTTCGAGTTCCGGCGGCACCGGCGCCCGGCCGCCGTTGTAATAGGCGTCCTTGGTGAACATCAGCGAATAGGTCAGGCTCGGATCGGGCCGGCCGGTCCAGGCCGCGAGCAGGCCCGAGCCGCGCTTCTCGGCGCCGAAGAACGCCGCCGAGGCCTCCGCGATCGGCGCGTTGATGAACTTGACGCTCGATGCCGGCCTTGCGGAACTGCTCGATCAGGATTTCCTGGCGCTGCACCGAATCCTGATCGGGATAGCCGCCGATCTCGATCACCGTGCCGTCCTTGAAGCCGGCCTCGGCGAGCAGCTTGCGCGCCTTCTCGGGATTATGGGATAGAGCCCGGCGACCGACTTGTCGTAGGCCCAGTGCGACTTCGGCAGGTTCATGTAGGCGGGTTCGGCAAGGCCGGCGAGCGCCGCCTTGACGAAGGCCTCGCGATCGATCGCGAAATTGAACGCCTGGCGCACCCTGACATCGTCGAACGGCGGCTTGGCCCAGTTCAGGAAGATCTGGAACACATAGAGCGTCGGCCCGTTGAACGACCTTGACGTTGGGGACGCGGTCCATGATCGCCTTCTGCCGCGGCGGCAACTGATAGATCAGGTCGTTCTGGCCGGCGGTGACCGAGCGCGCGCCGGTGGTCAGTTCCGGAATGATCGAGAACTCGATGCCGTCAGGATACGGCCGGTTCGGCTTCCAGTATTTTTCGTTGCGCTTGATGACGATGTTCTCGCCGTCGGCCCAGCTGACGAAGGCATAGGCGCCGGCGCCGACCGGCGTGCGGGCGACATTGCCGGCAGCTGCGGCCTTCAGCGCGGTCGGCGACACCATCATGCCGGCGCGATCGGAAAGAATGCCGGGCAGCGCCGCGTCGGGCGTGCTCAGCTTCAGCGTGACCTGCATCGGACCGGTGACTCCACCGACGCCATCGAGGCGAGATCGGCCTTGATGTTGGATTTCGGGTCGTTCTTGTTGCGTTCGAGATTGAACTTGACGGCCTCGGCGTCGAGCGGCGTGCCGTCGTGGAAGGTCACGCCGGGGCGGATGTTGAGCACCAGGGTGGTCGGATCGGTAAAGCTCCAGCTCTCGGCAAGACCCGGCTTCGGCTTCAGGGTTTCGAAGTCCCATTCGGTCAGCGTGTCGTACATCGTGAACAGGAAGGCGTGATCCGAGCCGGCGCCGCCGGTGGCGGGATCGAGGCTCGACGGATTGGCCGGCGCCGAGATGCGCAAGATTCCGCCGCGCTTCGGCGTGCCTTGCGCGAACGCGCTGCCGCCGAGGGTCGTGCCGGCCAGCGCGCCTGATATCAGCGCCATCGCCTCGCGTCGGGTCGTTGTTGGTCATTGGCATATCCTCCGTCGGGCGATTTTTTGTCAGTTCGGCGAAAAGTTCGGACGATCGGCGAAATGGCAGGCGACCCAGTGATCCCTTGCCAGCTCGCGCCAGTCCGGCGTCTTCTCGGCGCAGACGGCCTGCGCGTACTGGCAGCGGGTCCGGAAACGGCATCCCGAGGGCGGATCGATCGGGCTCGGGATTTCGCCCTGCAGCATGATCGCGATTGCCGCCGCGCATCGACGACGGCAACGGCCGCGGCTCGGCCGACAGCAGCGCCTGGGTATAGGGATGCAGCGGCCGCTCCGAGACCTGCTCCGTCGGGCCGAGCTCGACGAAGCGGCCGAGATACATCACCGCGATGCGCTCGCTGATGTGCGACACCACGGCGAGATCGTGGGTGATGAAGACGTAGGTGAGCCCGAGATCGCGCTGCAGCTCGGCAAACAGATTGAGCACGTCGCCGCGGATCGACATATCCAGCGCGGCCACCACCTCGTCGCAGACGATCAGCTTCGGGCGCAGCGTCAGCGCGCGCGCAATCACCACGCGCTGCTTCTGGCCGCCGGAAAGCTGGTGCGGATAGCGCGCGCCGATATCCTGCGGCAGGCCGACGCGGTCCATCGCCTCATGCGCGCGCTTCAGGCGCTCGGCCTTGCTTGCCGGCACGCGCCAGTTCCAGCGGCTCCAGCACCGACGACAGGATCGTCATGCGCGGGTTCAGCGCGGCATTCGGGTCCTGAAAGATGATCTGGTAGTCGCGGCGATGGCTCTGGAACTGCCGGCGCGGCAAAGCCGAGCGGATCGAGGCCGTTATGCAGGATGGCGCCCGCGCTGGGCTTCAGCAGAAACACCAGCGCGCGGCCGATCGTGGTCTTGCCCGATCCGGATTCGCCGATGATGCCAAAGGTCTCGCCGCGGCGGACGTCGAAATCGACGCCGTCGACCGCCTTCACGGTGGCGCGGCGATCGGTGGTCTGGAACTGGACCTGGAGATCGCGCACCGAAACGATGGCGTCCCGTATCGGCGACCGGCGCGCTCATGGGCGGCCGACCATGGCCGCGATCGGCGCGGTTGATGCGTGCTGCAGCGCGCCGGGCAGATCGAGCTCGTTGAAACGCCAGCAGCGTACCTTGCGGCCGGCGCCCGCATCGCGCAATTCCTGTTCCGCCTCGCAGCCGTCGATCGCATGCGGACAGCGCGCCTTGAAGCGGCAGCCGTTCGGCATGTCGACGATCGAAGGCACCCGGCCGGGGATCGAGGGCAGCTTGCCATGGCGCGGGCTCAAATGCGGCAGCGAGCGCAACAGGCCCGACGTATAGGGATGCAGCGGCCGCACCAGCGCGTCGTCGACCGCGGCATCCTCGATCACCTCGCCGGCATACATCGTGATCATGCGCGTGCAGGTCTCGGCGACGACGCCGAGGTCGTGCGTGATCAGCATCAACGCGGTGTTCGAGGTCTCGCTGAGGTCGCGCAGCAGTTCCAGGATCTGCGCCTGCACGGTGACGTCGAGCGCGGTGGTCGGCTCGTCCGCGATCAGCAATTGCGGCCCGCAGATCAGGCTGGCCGCGATCATCACGCGCTGGCGCATGCCGCCGGAGAGCTGATGCGGGTAATCGTCGATGCGCCGCTCCGGCGAGGCGATGCCGACGCGGCGGAGCATGTCGAGGGTACGCTCCCTCGCCTCCTCCTTGCCGACGCCGGTATGGACGCGCAGCGTTTCGGCGATCTGGTGGCCGACGGTGAAGACCGGATCGAGCGCGCTCATCGGCTCCTGAAAGATCATGGCAATGCGGCGGCCCCGGATGGCGCGCATGGCGCGGGCCGAGCATCTGGCGAGATCGACGCCGTCGAACATGATCGAGCCGTCGAGGCCGGCAAAATTGTTCGGCAACAGCCGCAGGATCGAAAGGCCGGTAATCGTCTTGCCGCAACCGCTTTCGCCGACGATGCCGACGCGCTCGCCCGGCTGCGATGTCGAAATCGATCTTGCGCGTCGCCTGCCAGACACCTTGCGAGGTCTTGAAGCGAATGCCGAGGCCGCGCACCGACATCAGCGCCTGCGGCGCGCCGGGTGCGTCCGCCTTGCCATGACGCTGTGCCGGCTGTGTCGCTGCCATCAGCCCGTCGCCCGCTTCTTTTCTTTCATGAGCTGTTCTTCCATCAGCATCTCGGTGCCGATGATGCCGTCGCGCGTGAGCTGGTCGATCTCGGCGTCGGAGAGCCCGAGCAGGCCGCCGAGAATTTCGCGGTTATGCTCGCCGAGCGTCGGCGGCGCGCTTCGGATCGGAAACGGCCTGTCGGTCTCGCGGAACGGCATCGAGGGTTGCGGATGCAGGCCGATGAAGGCGCGATCGACCTGCTGGATGAAGCCGCGCGCCTGCAGTTGCGGATCGTTCAACAGCTCGATCGGCAGCCGCGCCACGCCCGCGGCGACGCCCGCCGCCTGCAATGCGTTCATCGCCGCTTCGGGATCGCGCGCCGCAGTCCAGGCCGCAATCGCGGCTTCGATCTCGCTTTCGATCGCGCGCCGTCCGACCGCGGTCTCAAGCTTCGGATCGGAAGCCCAATCGGCGCGGCCGAGCAGCGTGGCGAGCTTCGGCCACATCGCATCGCTGGAAACCGCGACGACGATCCAGTTGTCGGCGCCGGCGCATGGAAAACAGCCATGCGGCACGAAATCCGGATGGCGGTTGCCGTATTTCACCGGCGCCTTGCCGTCGATCGAATGCGCGATGATCCAGGGCGCTGCGAACGGCATCATGCATTCGATCTGCGCGAGATCGATGAACTGGCCCTTGCCGGTCAATCGCGCGTGGATCAGGGCCGTGAGCACGGCGGCGCAGCCATTGAGGCCGCCGACGGCGTCGCCGAACGCGGTGTGGCTCATGACCGGCGGGCCGTCTGCGATCGCCCACCACGCCCGGCAGGCCGGAGCCCTGTTCCAGCGTCGAGCCATAGGCGCGGCAGTCGCGATTGGCGCTGCCGGCGCCGAACGCCGACATCGACATCATCACGAGCTTTGGATTGAGCTTGCTCAGGACGTCGTAGCCGAGCCCGAGCTTCGGCAGCACCTCGACCGAATAATTGTCGACCACGAGATCGGCGTCGGCGAGCAGCCGCTTGGCAAGTTCCAGCCCCTGCGGCCGCGTCAGGTCGAGCGTGATGCCGCGCTTGTTGCGGTTCATGATGCAGTAGCGCACCGACTTCTCGTACATCTGCTCGAGAACATAGGCCGGGCGGCGATCGACGCCGCGCCACCAGTCCGGATACTGCGTCGCCTCGATCTTGATCACGTCGGCGCCGAGATCGGCGAGCGTGCGCGTGCAGATCGGCCCGGCCCAGCCCATCGAGAAATCGACCACACGAATACCTTCGAGCGGGAGCCTGTCGCGTCCGTCCGGCGCAGGCGCAGCGCAGCAGCGCGCGGTGCGCTCACCGGCATGCGCACTGCCGAGCATCTGCTCGCCGATATCAGGCACCGCACCGCCCCGGCGCGGCGGCGTTCCGGTCAGGCGCTGCATGGAACCGGCGGTAAAGCCGGTCTCGTCGCCGATCATGATCGGAACGATCGCACCCCGGGCCCTTTTCTCCTCATCCGCGATCAGGTCGGCAATGTCAGGCACCGGCACGATCGGAATTTTTCGCCGCAAGCCTTCGGCAAACCATTCCTGCGCCGTGCGCTGCTTCAGCTTCGGAATGAACTGGCGCTCGATCTCTTCCACGTGTTGCAGGCGGTCGACGCCCATGAACAGGGTCGGATCGTCGCGCAGCTCGGTCAGCCCCAGCATCTCGCAGAAGGCGCGCCATTGCGCCGGCGTTACCGTGGTGACGCCGAGCCAGCCTTGCTTGGTCTCGTAGATGCCGACCGGAAAGGTCGGCCAGAAACGATTGACGCCGATCCGCCGCATGATGTCGCCGCGCGTAAACGACTCGAACATGATGTATTCGGTCACGGCGATCGAAGACTCGAAGATACTCAGGCGACTAAAGCGACCGCGACCGTCCTGCATGCGGCCCAGCACCGACGAGGCGGTGGCGATGAAACCCCACAGGCCGGCGAGGATGCCGGTCTGGAAGTCCGGCGCATGCATCGGCGGTCCCTCGACCGGCCCGACGAGTTTTATGAGGCCCGTCAACGCGCGAATGGTCGAGTCGGTCGCCGCGAATTTTGCATAGGGCCCCTCGCCGCCGAACCAGCTCGCTTCGAGATGGATGAGGCCCGGATTCCCTTGCTTGATCGCCGCGAGATCGAACGCCGGGCAATCCGCCGCATCGACCTCGCGACCATCGAGCAGGATGTCGCAGGCGCCGATCAATTCCGCGATGCGAGACGTCGCCTGCGGAGCGTCAGGGTCGAGCGCGACGCTCGACTTGTTGAAGTTGAGAAACGCGAACCAGGCGCTGTGCCCTCCCGGCGTCAATGGCGCGGCGCGGCGAAGCGGGTCGCCCTGCGGCGGCTCGATCTTGTGAACGGTCGCGCCGAAATCCGCGAACAGGCGCGCGCAATAGCTCGTCGCGGCACTGCTCCCGATCTCGACAATCCGCAGATGCGACAACGCGCCCATCACGCTTCCTCATGGCCCCATGACCGGCGCAAGCGGCGCCGGTCCGTTTCTTGTTGCCGAACATGAAACCTTGATGGGATTCCGATGCAAGTGGAATTTTGTTCCGCTTTACGGAATACGTGAGAAGCGCGCAGCGCCAGCCGTTGTTCTGATGCAGCCTGCTTACACGAATGGGATTCGACAACCTGGAAGCGCGATGGCCTAGCGGCAATCGAGATGCGCCTCGAACCAGCCCTGCAGCGACGCTGACAACGGCGACCAAGCGCGTTGAAGGCCTGATAGCGCCTTGGCGTTGGCGCGATAGATCCCGCGCAATTCCTGCTCGATGGCCGGAAGATCGACGCCGGTACAGCGGCCCTCGCTGACGATGGTTCGCCCATCCACAACCACATCGCGCAGCAGCGACGCATTGCCGCGCGCGAATAGAAGGTCGATGGCATCGACCGGCATGATCTGGTCGCGGTCGAGCCGATCGAGATCGATGGTGACGAAATCGGCTGGTGCGCCAGATACCAACGCACCCGTTCCCGGCGCGCCGGTTGCCTTGCGGCCGTTGGCGATGGCGAGGCCGAGAAATTCGGAAGTGGTCCAGGTGCGCTGGAAACCGAGACCGCCGTGCATCATCTGCACCAGCCGCATCTCGCGCAGTACATCGTCGTCCTCGTCGAGCGCCAGCCCGTCGACGCCGACAGCGATGGCGCAACCGCATTTGTGCGCGGCCGCAATCGGCGCCGAGGCCGGAGCGCAGATGCATATTGGAAGAGAAATTGGTGACGATGCGCGCGCCGGAGGCCGCGATCATCTCGATCTCGTCGGGGCGGGCGTGGATGCAATGCGCCAGCGTCAGCCGCTCCGACAGGAAGCCGATGTCTTGGAGATAGCGGACGATACCATCCGGAAAATGCCGGTCCGCCCAGCCGCGCTGATAGATCGTCTCCAGCAGATGCATGTGGATGCGCCGCCCGGTCTGCGCGGAGTTCTCGGCTACCGCCTCCAGCAGCGGTTTTGAGCACCATTGCACGCCGGCCGGACCAAGCTGCACGTCGACCTTCGGCCCAGCGATGGCCGCAGCGATCGCGTCCGTGAGCTCGATATAGGCTTTCGGCGACATCGGCGCACGGATGAACATTTGCTCGATCGTGCTGCGATCATCCTTGGAGAGACCGGAGAGAACCGGCTCTTCATCGCCATACACGACCGGGTTCTGATCGCGGACGGCCAACGCAAAGGCGATGCGGATGCCAACGTCGGACGCCGCGCGCGCAATGGCGCCGGCCTCTTCCACCAGCGGCATGGCGCCGCTCGGGCGGGTGTAATGGATCATCATCGCCCCGCAGCCCGCGCGCGCCGAACGGGCCAGCGCCGAAGCCGCGGTCAGGTAGGGATCGACCGGCGTGCCGAGCGCCGAACGGAGGATCCAGCTTTCCAGCGGCATGCCGAGCGCGCCGAACGAGGACGCGGTCGGGCGTGCATGGTCGTGGGCGTTGACGAACGCGGGAAGCACGAGGGAGCGCGGGCTTGTGGCGGGAGGCGCGCCGGCGAAGATACCGGTGATGATGCCGTTATCGTGCTGGAGAACGACGTTTTCCAGCAGGCCGCGGTCAGGGCCGGAGAACAGGCTGTGTGCCGGAACTGTCCGTGGTCATGACGTACCCTCCCCGTCATTGCGAGCGCAGCGAAGCAATCCATCGTGCCGCGCGGAAAGTAAGAATGGATTGCTTCGTCGCTTCGCTCCTCGCAATGACGGCTCGCAACACTCAATTCGCCGTGTAAGTCAGTTCCCGCTCCGCGCGCGGCGGCAGGAATTCACGCGAGAAGACTTCCGCCGGCGTCGGCGTCCGCGCAAGCTGGTAGCCTTCGACGATGATGCCGATGGCGCGGGCCATGCGGTCGTCCTTGACGTCGCCGACGCCGATTTCCTTCATCTCGGGCGAGACGATCAGCTTGTCGAAGGAATATTGCAGGCGGCGCTTTTCGACCTCGGCATTGATCAGATTGTCGTAATTCACCGCGGCCTTCATTCCGGCGTTCTGGTCCTTGGCGATCGCGATCATGCCCTTGTTGACGGCGCGGACGAGACCGGCGACGGCCTTCGGATTGGAGGCCAGCAGCTTCTTCGAAACCATCACGCCGTTGGAATAGAGGTCCATGCCGTAATCACCGAACGAGAACCATTTGTAGTCCTTGTCGGGATCCTGGCGGTTCAGCACGAGGTTGAAGTAGCTCGTGATGTTGAACACCAGCGCGGCGTCGATGTCGCCCTTGATCAGCATCGGCTCCTGCAGGTTCGGCGCCATGTTGGAAATCTTGATCTTCTCGCCTTCCAGCTTGTTCTTGCTGACGAACACCGGCAGCAGCCGCGTGGTCGGCGTGCCCTGCGCGCCGCCGAGCGTGCGGCCCTCGAAATCCTTGATGGTGTTGATGCCGCTGCTCTTCTTGGTGACGATGGCGAATGGCGGCTGGTTCCAGATCATGTAGACCATGACCGGGGCATCCTGCGGCTTGGTCGAGGCGTTCTGGATGATGGCGTTGACGTCGCCGAAGCCGGCATCATAGGCGCCCGACATGATGCGCGTCACCGTGGCGCCGGAGCCCTCGCCCTGGTCGATCACGACGTTGAGGCCTTCCTCTTTGAAATAGCCGTTGTCCTTGGCATAGAAGAACGCGGCGTCGGAGCCTTGCGTCTTCCAGCCGAGCGTGAACTTGATCGTCGTTTCCTGGGCACACGCGGTGCCGGCGAACAAGGCTACTCCCAACAGCGCGGCGCTTACTCTGGCTAACATCGTGGTCTCCTCGATAAGGGTTGGATGGCGGTTGGCGGAAACTTGCTTCATGTCGCGAGCAGGTCGTTCTTGCGGGTGGCCCAGCCGGTGACGCGTCCCTCGATCACCGAGAAGATGACGTAGAGCGCGACGCCGAGGCCGGCGAGCACGAACAGGCCGGCGAACACCAGCGGCACGTTGAAATTGGAGGACGCGGTCATCATGACGTTGCCGATGCCGCGGTTCGAGGCCACGGTCTCCGACAGCACCGCGCCGACAAAGGCGTAGGAGACCGCGACCTTCAGCGAGGCAAAGAAGAACGGCATGGTCCGCGGCAGCCCGACGTTCCAGAGAATGTCGAGCTTGCTGGCGCCGAGCGCCTTCAGCACGTCCTCGAGTTCGGGCTCGGTGGTTGCAAGGCCCGTCGCGATGTTGACCACGATCGGAAAGAAGCAGATCGAGAGCGCGGTCAGCACCGCCGGCACCGAGCCGGAGCCGAACCACAGCACGAAGATCGGCACCACGGCGACCTTCGGGATCGAGGAGAAGCCGACCAGCAGCGGATAGGCCGTGTCATAGGCGGTTTTGGAAACACCGATCACCGCGCCGAGCACGACGCCGAGGCCGACGCCGAGCACGAAGCCGATCATGGTCGTCGCCAGCGTCTGCAGGATGTGCGGCCACAGGATCGGGAATTTCTCGAACAGCGTCACGAAAACCTGCGACGGGCGCGGCAGCACGAGATCGGACATGCCCGTCATCAGGCAGAACAGTTCCCAGGCGACGAAGAACAGCACGATCAGTCCCGCCGACCAGGCCTTCTGGCGATAATCGAGATCGGGCATGTCAGGCCGCTCCCTGTGCCGATGCCGTGCGGGCATCGACGATGAACGCGCGCAGCTTCTGGTTCAGCGCGACGAAATCCGGCTCGAACGTCATCGCGACCGTGCGCGGGCGGGCGAAGGTGACGTGGCTGTCGTCGAGGATGCGGCCGGGGCGCGCGCTCATCACGCAGATGCGGCTGCCGAGGAACGCGGCCTCGCGCAGGTCATGCGTCACCAGCAGCACGGTCGGCTGGTGGGCGATCCAGAGGTCCTGCAGGATCGACCACAGTTCTTCCCGCGTGAACTGGTCGAGCGCGCCGAACGGCTCGTCGAGCAGCAGCATGCGCGGCTCGTGGATCAGCGCGCGGCACAGATTGGCGCGCTGAAGCATGCCGCCGGACAGTTGCCAGGGATAGCGGTTGCCAAAACCCTTGAGGCCGACCTGCTCCAGCAGCGCATTGGCCTTGTCGCGGAATTCGGTCTTGCGCAGCTTGCGGAACTGCGAGCGGAACGGCTCGACGATCTTGAGCGGCAGCATGATGTTCCGCTCGATCGTCATCCAGGGCAGCATGGTCGGGTTCTGGAACGCCATGCCGACGCGCAGAGCGCGCGCCGCGACTTCCCGGCCGCCGACGATGACGACGCCGGTGGATGGCTGCACCAGCCCGCTGACCAGCCGCAGGATGGTGGACTTGCCGCAGCCGGAAGGCCCGACGAGCGCGACGAACTCGCCATCGGCGATCCGCAAGCTCGTCGTGGCAAGCGCCGGCACCGCGCGGTCGCCGCGGCCGAAGGTGACCGAGGCCTCTGACAGTTCGATGGCGATGGGTGCGGCGGAAGCCGGAACCGGCACGCCGGAGAACTCGGAATGGGGCTGCATGCGCATCATGGCTGCAAGTGCATGCAAGCCGAATGCCAGCCAAACCCGCCTTGAAAATCAAGGGCATCGCGAATGACCGACAAAACTGCCGGATTCCTTTTGTGCAATCCGGCCCTCAAACTGCATGCAATTGAGGCGCTCAATCGCGTGCGCAATCATGATATGAGAGCGCCATTCGAAGCCACTTTCCAAGGATTCGCCGATGGCGCCTCGCGCCGCCAGCAAAACCGCTGAATCATCCGACAAGGTCGGCGTGATCTGCCGCGCGCTGCGCCGCGCCATCATCGAACAGGCGCTGGAGCCCGGCGCGAAACTGCCCGAGGATTCGCTTGGCGAACGGTTCGGCGTCAGCCGCACCATTGCGCGGCATGCGCTGGGACAACTCGCCGCGGAAGGCCTCGTCGAGCTTCGCCGCAACCGGATCGCCGTCGTGGCGACGCCGAGCTGGCAGGAAGCCCGCGACGCCTTCGATATCCGGATCGAACTCGAACGGCTGGTGGTGCGTCAGCTCGCCGGCAAGCTGACCAAGAGCCAGATCGCCGAGCTCACCGCCCATGTCGACGCCGAGGACCGCGCCCGCGACGGCTCGGACGCGGTGTCGATCCGGCTGGCGACGGAATTCCACATCCTGCTCGCCCAGATGACGAACAGCCCGATCCTGGTGCGTTACGTCAGCGAGGTCGCCTATCGCTGCTGCCTGACGCTGTCGTTGTACAGCCGCCCGCATTCGTCGGAATGCGCGATCAACGAGCATCGCGCGATCATCGCGGCACTGGTCAAGGGCGACGAAGCCAAGGTGATGGGCCTGATGCACAGCCATCTGGATTCGGTCGCCAATCGCGCGCTGGTCGCCCCCGCCCCGCAGCGTGGCCGCGATTTGCTGGATATTCTGGCGCCCTATGCCGAGGAAGGCGACGGCGGGCGGGTGGTGAAATTGCCGAAGGTGGTAAGGGCGAGGTAGCTCAGGCCGTGGCGACGCCTGGGGCCTGCAGTTCGAGACGCACGGCGTTGCCGTGCTCCTCACCATGAGGGTCCAAGATCTCATGTAGGTTTAAGACCTCATCCTGAGGAGCGCGCAAAGCGCGCGTCTCGAAGGATGAAGGCCCGAGACCTACGCCTCAATCCCCCGCTGCACCAGAATGCGCTCGGCGCTGTCGTTCCAGACGTCCATCTTCACGATCTGTCCGCCCCTCACCACAAAACGGTCGACATAGCGGTTGCCTTCGAACGGCGTGCCGTCGATCCATTCGCCGTAGAGCGTGCCGATGCTGTAGACCACGGTCTCGTCCGCGCCCGGGCAGACGTCGAACCGGTCCATCTGCTTCTTGACCCAGCGATAACGCCGCGCGTTGAAGCCGGTCGGCCCGCGCGGATGATCGAATTCGCGCCCGCCGGTGAAGGTGATGATCGTGCCGGGCTTCATGTAGGCCGCGGCGGCATCGGGATCCGGGATCATGGAGGCCGTGAGATAGGCCTCGACCACCTCGGCGTCGGACATTCGCTTGGGCTCGTTCTTGGACTGGGCTTCGGCGGCAACGGACATTGCGGTCTCTCCTGACGGCCGAACTCTACAATCAGCCCATCAAACTGCATGCACATATTTTGAACAATCTGGCCTCAAAACTGCACACAATCTGGAGCTGCCCCGGAAACGCCGTTCCGCTAGGTTGGGGGCTCCTCCAACCCGCCGCGCGATGAACACCAAAACCGCCTTCGACCTCATCTTCCGCAACGCCCGGACGCGAGCCTCAGCGACGCCGGTCGATATCGGCATCGCCGGCGGGCGTATCGCCGCCATCGAACCTCACCTCGCCTGCGAGGCGGCCGAGATCGACGTCGGCGGCAGGCTCGCCCTGCCCGGTTTCGTCGACACGCATATCCACCTCGACAAGGCCTGCCTGCTCGGCCGCTGCGGGCACGACCACGGCAGCGTGGCGGAGGCGATCGCCGCGGTCGCGGCGATGAAGCGCGATTTCACGGTGGAAGACGTTTACGCGCGCGGCGCAAAGGTGATCGAGCGGGCCATCGTGCATGGCACGACGCGGATGCGCACCCATGTCGAGATCGATCCACGCATCGGCTTGCGCAGCTTCGAAGCGGTCAAGGCGCTGAAGCGCGACTATGCCTGGGCGCTCGATCTCTCGATCTGCGTGTTTCCGCAGGAGGGCCTGACCAACGACCCCGGCGCCGAGGAACTGCTGATTGCGGCGTTGCGCGACGGCGGCGAGGCGATCGGCGGCTGTCCCTATATGGACACCGACCCGAACGCGCATCTCGAAAAGATTTTCGATCTGGCGCAGCAGTTCGACGTCGATGTCGACCTGCACCTCGACTTCGATCTCGATCCCTCCTGGTGGCATCTCGAAGAGGTCTGCCGGCAGACCGAGCGGCGCAATTACCAGGGCCGCGTCGCGATCGGCCATGCCACCAAATTGTCGGCGCTGCCGCCGGACCGGCTGAAGGCGGCGACCGCGCGCCTCGCCAAAGCTGGCGTCGCCGTCACCGTGCTGCCCGCGACCGATCTCTATCTGATGGGCCGTGACGCCACGCACAACGCGCCGCGCGGGCTGACGGTCGCGCACAAGCTGGTCGAGAGCGGCGTGCTGTGTTCGGTCGCCACCAACAACGTGCTCAATCCCTTCACGCCGTTCGGCGACGCCTCGCTTTTGAGAATGGCGAATTTCTACGCCAATGTCGCGTATGCCGGCATCAGCGAATTCGACGCCTGCCTCGACCTCGTCACCGAACTGCCGGCGCGGCTGATGAATTTGAAGGATTACGGGATCGCGCCGGGCAACGCCGCCGATCTGGTTATTCTCGACACCGACAGCGGCACGAATGCGATTGCGGAACTGCCCGATCTGCTTATGGGCTTCAAGAATGGCCGGCAGGTATTTGAGCGGAAGAAGCCGACGCTGTTTCCGCCGGCGGCTTGATGTGCTGCACCGTCGGTGACTTCATCCTTCGAGACGCCGCTTCGCGGCTCTCAGGATGAGGTCTGAAACCGTCCGTCAGTTCTAAGACCCTCATGGTGAGGAGCGCGGCAACGCCGCGCGTCTCCGGACGATGCTTCGCATCGCCGGGCGAACCATGCAGCCTCCGCTCTGGCCTTATGCGCCGCCCTGCAATTGACCTGCCCGCCAATCCATTGTTGTTATCGGCCCAACCACAACAACAAGCCCCGGGGCAGGAAATCATGAAAAAGGCCACCCAGATCAGAAGCGTCGAGACGCTCGCCTGCGACGCCGGCTGGCGGAACTACCACTTCGTCAAGATCATGACCGAGGACGGCATCGTCGGCTGGAGCGAGTACGACGAGGGTTTTGGCGCGCCCGGCGTGACCACGGCGATTGAGCGGCTTGCGGCGCGCGTCGTCGGCAAGAACGCCTACCAGCACGAGCGGATCTACGCCGAACTGTTTTCCGCGACGCGGCCGGCCGCCGGCGGCGTGGTGGCGCTGGCGCTTGGCGCCATCGAGAACGCCCTGCTCGACGTCAAGGCCAAGGCGCTGGGCGTGCCCTGCTACGACCTGCTCGGCGGCAAGGTGCGCGATCGCATCCGGGTGTACTGGTCGCACTGCGCGACCTGGCGCATCAACCATCCCGACTATTTCAAGCCGGCGATCACCGATCTCGACGGCGTGAAGGGAATCGGCCGCGAGGTGCGCGAAAAGGGCTTTACGGCGATGAAGACCAACATCTTCGTCTACACCGACGGCAAGCCGCAGGGCTGGCGGCCGGGCTTCGGCTCGCCGTTCGAGCCCGAGATCAACGTCGACCGCACCGTGCTGCGCAATCTCTGCATGCATCTGGAAGCGATCCGCGACGGCGCCGGTCCTGACGTCGATCTGCTGCTCGACCTCAACTTCAACGCCAAGACCGAAGGCTATCTGAAGATTTTGCGGGCCATCAAGGACATGGACATGTTCTGGGTGGAGATCGACACCTTCAATCCGCAGGCGCTCGGCTACATCCGCCGCCAGAGCCCGCATCCGATCTCATCCTGCGAGACGCTGCTGGGCCTGCGTGAATTCCTGCCCTACTTCAGCGAACAGGCGATGGACGTCGCCATCATCGACACGCCCTGGAACGGCGTCTGGCAATCGATGAAGATCGCCGCCGCCGCCGAACATTTCGAGGTCAACGTCGCCCCGCATAATTTCTACGGTCACCTCTGCACCATGATGAACGCGCACTTCTCGGCCGCCGTGCCGAATCTGCGCATCATGGAAACCGACATCGACCGACTGGCATGGGACCATGAACTGTTCACCCACGTGCCCGAGATCGTCGACGGTCATCTGGTGATGCCGGACCGCCCCGGCTGGGGCACCGAGCCCAACGAGGAAGGCCTGCGCGCCCATCCGCCGAAGAGCAAGGGCGGGCTGCTGAATTACGGGCAGAAGAAGTAAGCGCGACTTCGTAGGGTGGGCAAAGCGCAGCGTGCCCACCCTTCAATTGCACGATCGGAAAGATGGTGGGCACGCTTCGCTTTGCCCACCCTACACACTCAATTATCGTTCGGCGCTCTCGCGAAGGCGCTCTCGATCACGTCGCCGATCGGCTGCCAGGCGTTGCCGTCGAACTGCACCAGCCGCATCTGCTTGATCGGGTGGAAGTCGGCCGGTCCGGTGTTCATCGCAATTCCCGGCAGCACGATCGCGCTCTGGTAATTCCTCAGCGAAGTCGCCTGGCGCATGATGTTCTCGCGCGACAGGTCGTCGCCGCACTGGGTCAGGACCTGAACCAGCGTCGCCGCCGCCGCATAGCCGAAGATGGCGTTGCCATCCTCCTTGTCGCCATCAGGGTAATATTTGTCCATGAACGCCAGCCATTCCTTGACAGCCGGGTCATCCTTCCAGGTGGTGTCGCTGGCGTCCTTCAAAAACGAGGTGGAGATCACGCCAACCGAATTCTGAAGTCCTGCCGGCCGCAGCGCATTCGCGATCGAAGCCGCCGCGTTCACCAGCAACAATTGTGGATGCCAGTCCAATTCGGCCGCCCTTCGGATGGCGCGGGCCGAGATCGGCGGCGCGCAATTGAGCACGAGCACTTCGGCGCCGGAGTTCTTGAGAATGTCGACCTGAGTATCGATCGACATGTCCGCATCGATGGCGATGTCGGCCACGATCATGTTGGCGGTGATGCCAAGCCCCTCCTGCAATCCCCGGAACAGATCGCGGCCGAACTGATCGTTCTGCCAGAGCACGGCGATCTTCCGGCTCGGATAGGAGGCCTGGATGTAGTTGGCGTAGATCCGTCCCTCCGACCGGAACGTCGGCTGCCAGCCCATCGTCCACGGAAACCGCTTCGGGTGCGCCCACTCCTCGTCGCCGGAGGCGACAAAGAGCTGCGGGATACTCCTCTCATTGAGATAGGTTCGCGTCGCCAGATTGCTCGGCGTGCCGAACGATCCGAACATCAGATGCACGCGCTCCTGTTCGACCAGTTCATGCGTCTGCTCGACCGCCGTTCTCGGATTTGAGCTGTCGTCACGCGAGATGAACCTGATCTTGCGCCCATTGATGCCGCCGCGCTCGTTGATCATGTCGAAATAGGCGGCCTCCGCCCTGCCGATCGACGCGAATGCGGCCAGCGGCCCGGTATAGGGCATGATGTTGCCGATGCGGATTTCGGTGTCGGTCACGCCGGCGGCCCGGGCGGGCTGCAGGGTCGGAACCGGCACCAACAAAAATGCAACGAAGAAGGCTGGCAGCAGCCATTTTATTTTTGTTTTCATTAATGCGGCCTCGAACGCCAAGCTGTCAGAGTTCGTGACGCCACCCAGCGGTCACGATGATAGCGCGGGAGATTTGGTAGTTAAAATGAAATGTTGTAGCGCGTGGGACGTAGCCCGCATGAGCGCATGCGATATGCGGGAGAACTGTAGGCAAAAAGTCCCGGATGTCGCTGCGCTCATCCGGGCTACAAGCATCACCGTAGCGAAATATCCAGCCAACCCAACGGATTGACCGTGACGCGGTCGCCAGTATCGACCAGCACGGTCGTGGTCTCGGCCTCGATAATGGCGGGGCCGATCAGGGTGTGGCCGGGTCTCAGCGCATCGAGCGCATAGACGGGAACTTCGCGCCAGCCGCCGAAAAAGGCCTGCCGCCGGCTGCGCGGAGAACAGGCGCCGGATGCGGCGGCCTCGCGCGCGCCCTCGTCCTGCCGCTGCACCTCGCCGACGGCGGCGACGCGCGCGTTGACGAACACCACTTCCTGACCGCGCGAGGCGTAGGTGTAGAGTTCTTCATGCCGGATGTGAAAGCGGTCCTCGATCCGGTCGACGAGATCGGCGGCGTTCCAGTCGAGGCCGTCGAGCGAGACGTCGATCTCAAAAATCTGCTCGCCGTAACGCATCTCGGCGGAACGCTCGATCGAGATCTTTCCATTGAACCATGAGCGCAGCCGGCCGGCGGCCTGCTGCTCCAGCCCGGCAAACAGTTCGCGCACTTCGTCGGCGGTGATGCGGGCGGCCTTGCCGTAATGCGTGCGGCTGACTTCGTAGCGGAGATCGCTGGTCAGCATGCCCCAGGCCGACAGCACCGAGGCAACCGTCGGCACGATGATGCGCTTGATCTCGAGTTCGCGCGCGACTTCCGCCGCGTGCAGGCCCGCCGCGCCGCCAAAACTCAGCAGCGCGAATTTTCGGGGATCGACGCCACGGCGCAACGTCATCAGTCGGATGCCGTCGGCCATGTTCAGATTGATCATACGGTAAATACCGGCGGCGGCCTCGACGCGTGAAAGCTCCATCGATTTTGCGATGCGATCGACGGCGGCTTCCGAGGCCGCGCGATCGAGCGGACGCTTTCCGCCCATGAAGGCTGTGGCATCGAGATAGCCGAGCACCACATTAGCGTCGGTGACGGTCGCGGCCTGCCCGCCATTGCCGTAACAGGCCGGACCCGGCACCGAGCCTGCGCTTTCCGGTCCCACACGGAGTGTGCGGCTGGCATCGACGCTGGCGATCGAACCACCGCCGGCCGCAATGCTCGCGATGTCAAGGCTGCGCAGCGCGATGCGCTGACCGGCGAGCATGCCGTCGGCCGACAGTGACGCGTGGCCCCCTGCGATCAGCGAAATGTCGGTAGAGGTGCCGCCCATGTCGAACGGCACGAGATCGGGGATGCCGATGAGATCAGCGCAGCGCCGGCCGCCGGACATGCCGCCCGCGGGGCCTGACAGCACCGTGCCCGCGGCAAGCCGCGAGGCTTCCTCGACCGGCGCCATGCCGCCATGCGACAGCACGACAAACAGACTGCCCTTGAAGCCGGCCTCGGCAAGCCGCGCTTCGAGGTTGGTCAGATAACGCCGCACGATCGGCTCGACATAGGCGTTCACGATCGTGGTCGAGACGCGCTCATATTCCTTGATCTGCGGCAGCACGTCGCTGGAGCGCGAGATGCTGATGCCGGGCAGCGCCTGCTTCAGCTTTTCGACGGCGGCGAGTTCGTGAACGGGATTGAGATAGGAATGCAGGAAACACACCGCGACCGATGTCGCGCCTGATTGCCTGATGCCGGCAATGGCGTCGTCGAGCGATTTCGCATCCAGTGGAATTAAAACCTCGCCATTGGCCCTGAGCCGCTCTTTCACGCCAAAGCGCCGTTCGCGCGGCACCAGCGGCTCCGGCGGCGGCGAACGCAGGTCGTAGCGGTCGGGCTTGAGGCCCTCGCGCATTTCGATGACGTCGCGATGGCCTTCGGTGGTCAGCAGCGCGACTTTTGCGCCCTTGCGCTCCAGCAGCGCGTTGGTCGCAACCGTGGTGCCGTGCACGAGGCGATCGGTCGCGGCGAGCATGTCCGCGCGCGACACGTTCAGCCGCCGCGCCAATTCATCGAGCCCCGCCATCACGCCGAGCGATTGATCCGCCGGGGTCGATGGCGATTTCGCGAATACCGTCCGCCCGCTCTCATCCGTCGCCACGAGATCGGTGTAGGTCCCGCCGACGTCAACGCCTATCCTGAACATCATGAGGACGCCTGCTCGGCTGCGGCGTCCGTCAGGCCCTGCTCGCGGTCGTGTCGGCGGGCCTCTGCCGATCGCTTCTCAGGAGGTCCCCATCCGCCGCCGCCGGAGGAACGAATCTCCAGGCAATCGCCGGGGTGCAGTTCGATGCCGACTTCCTTGGTGCGCAGCACGCGCGGCTCGCGGCCTTCGGACAGCAGGCGATAATGATGCGGCTTGCCGTCCTCGCCGCCGAGCATGCCGCAGGGACCGTGCCGCGCGCCGTCGCCCGCGGTGTTGCCCTTTGCGATCTTCTCCGTCTCCAGCACCAGATCGAGCGCTACGCCGAGACCGCCGCGAAACTGGCCGTCACCGCCGGAGCCGGGGCGGAATTCATGCGTGCGGAAATGCAAGGGGAAGCGCACCTCGGCGACCTCCAGGCTGCCGAACTTCAGCCCGCCAACCGAATGCCATTCGCCGATCGACGACCAGCCGTCGCCGCCGGAGGACGCGCCGCCGCCGGGTCGCGCCTGAAACAGATGCCAGATGAAATTTCTTCCAGTGCGTGGATCCTCGCCCTGGATCGCGATCCGGAACCGGCGGCTCCAGCCGGCCATCGCGCGCTCCGGGCAGGATGCTGACAGCGCCTTGACGATGGCCTCGACGATTTCATTCGAGGGATGGCTGGTGCACAGCGTCACCGGCCGGCCCGGATCGGCCCATACAATGGTGCCCTGCTTTGCGATCACCTTGAGCGGCCGCAGCGCGCCGGTGTTTTTCGGAATCTCGGCGTCGATCAGATAGGCAAAGGCCATCGCCACCGCGGCCTGCATGTTGGCGTGCGAGGAATTCACAAAGCTGGTCGATTGCGGATCGGAGTCCGAGAGATCGACTTCGACGTCGCTGCCTTTCTTGGTGACCTTGGCGGCAATGCGAATGTCGGTGCGGCCGTGACCATCGTCGTCGAGGAACGCCTCGCCGTGGAAGACACCATCCTTCCAGGTCGAAACGACCGCGCGGGTCTGCTGCTCCGTTGCGTCGAGGATCGCCTCCATGGCGGCCTCCACCACCAGCGCGCCGAATTCGGCAAACAGCCGCGACAGCCGCCGCTCGCCGAGATGCGCCGCGCCGAGCATTGCGGCAAGGTCGCCGCGGAATTCGCGGGGATTGCGGACGTTGAGCGCCAGCAGATCAAACAGATCGTCGCGCAGCTTTCCGGCATCATAGAGCTTGATCGGCGGGATACGCAGCCCCTCCTGCCAGATCTCGGTGGCCGCGGGATTATAGGCACCATGGGTGCCGCCGCCGATATCGCTCTGGTGCGCACGCACGATGGTCCAGAGCAGACGCTTGCCATCAGCGAATACCGGCACGAATACCGTCACATCGGGTAGATGGCTGCCGCCGTGATAGGGATCGTTGAGCAGGATCACGTCGCCGGGCTTGATGTCCTTGAACCGCTCCTCGACCGCGATCGTCGCCCAGGGCAGCGCGCCGACATGAACCGGCAGATGATCGGCCTGCGCGATCAAACGCGCATCGGTGTCGCAGATCGCCAGCGAAAAATCGCGGCTGGAATTGAGGATCTGCGAATAGGAGGTGCGAAGCATGGCTTCGCCCATCTCTTTCACGATCGAACTGAGGCGATGCTGGACGACGGAGCGCGTGATGGGATCGATCTTGGCGGACATTCGTGACCGTTATTATTTGTTTTCGTCGGATGGGTAGAGCGTTAGCGAAACCCATCACTAACACGCGCCACTGCTGATGGGTATCGCTTACGCTCCGCCCATCCTACGGGGGCCTTTTGTGCGGTCAAACCGTACTAGCGACTTCCTCAAGCGCGCCCGACGCCGCATCGATGATCGCGTGGATATCGGCATCTGTCATCGGGGTCGACAATGCCATCAATCCATTGCCCGCGGCCAGCACGCCACGATTGAGAAAGGCGCGGGTAAACACCGCCTGACGCCGCGCTTCGTCCGCAGTCAAGTAGGCCGAGCGATAGTCGCGGACCGGCCGGTCGGCGAAGTGAACCTTGAGCAGCGAGCCCAGCCCCACCGTGCCGCCGGGCACACCGTGGCGCTTGAACGCGGCGTCGATGCCGGAACGAACCGCGTGTCCTATCGCATCGAGACGCGCAAAGGCCGCGTCATCGAGCAGTTGCATCGCCGCGATCCCTGCACGCATCGTTACCGGATTGGCTGAGAACGTGCCGCCGTGCGGCAGCGCCGGCTTGCCCGGGCGCGGATCAAACACCGCCATGACATCCCGGCGGCCGCCGATCGCGCCGACCGGAAAGCCGCCGCCGATGATCTTTCCGAGCGTGGTCAGGTCCGGATCGATATTCCAGATGCCCTGCGCGCCGCGATAGCCGAGACGAAACGTGATGACCTCGTCGAAAATCAATAGCGCGCCGACCTCGCGCGTCACCTTGCGCAGCGCCTCCAGATAGGCCCGGTCCGCCGGCGCGAGGCCGGCACGGTTGGGCATGGGATCGACCAGCACGCAGGCGAGCTCAGGCCCGTGCTCGCGGATCAGGCTGACGGCAGCTTCGGTGTCGTTGAAGGGAATGGTGACGACGTCAGCCAGCACGTTGTCGGGCGTGCCCCTGGCATAGGCGACCGATACCGGCGCGTTGCGGCCCCACGCTTCCGGCGTCGGATCGAGGCTCACCTCGGCATAATCATAGGAGCCGTGATAGGCGCCCTCGCATTTGGCGATCTTGGGGCGGCCGGTATGCGCCCGCGCCGCCTTCAGTGCCATCATCACGGCTTCGGTGCCGGAATTGGCAAAACGTACCTGATCGACCGACGGCAGGCGCGAGACCAGCAGCTCGGCAAGATCGACCTCGGATTCCGTCGGCAGCCCGAACGCCGAGCCCAGCGCGAGCTGCGCCGTCGCCGCCTTGATCAGCGCCGGATGGGCATGGCCGTGAATCTGCGAGGTGAAATTGTTGATGCAGTCGATATAGACGTTGCCGTCGAGATCCCAGACCCGGCAGCCCTCGCCGCGCGCGGCATAGATCGGATAGGGCTTCATGAACACGGTGGTGCGGGTATTGCCGCCGGGCAGGCTCGCCAGTGCGCGATCGTACATTTTTTGCGACGAAGAATTTAAATCCGGGTACATGCGTGCTTCCGAGCGTGGTGGGGCAAGCCCTTATAGCCGCTGGATTTCTGCCCGCAAACCCAAGCTTTATCACGGCTGCCCTGCGACAGCGCGGAAACGAGATGGGCCAGTGGCTCACGCTTACGTGTATCGAATAGCGCGCAAAAATTATCACCTACGACGGAATAGAACGCGTCGCCACGCGTCACCAGGCCATGCACGCTGTTTGGAAAGCATTCGAACTCGAACCCTGAAAGTACCGCGACGATGCTGCAATTCCTCAAACCCGGCCTGGGCGCGGCGTTGTTTGGCCTGCGCCTCCTCGTCGCTTTCGCCATGCCGCCTGTGGTGTTCGCGCATGAAGCGCATCAGCCGGCACAACAGGCTGCAACGCCGGATGAAGGCGCTTTCCTCGCTGAAAACGAGGCCGCGATGGCCAGGATGATGAGCGCCATGGAGGCAAAGCCGACCGGCGACATCGATCGCGACTTCGTCGCCATGATGGTGCCGCACCACCAAGGCGGGATCGACATGGCCGTTCTCGAACTGCGCTACGGCAAGAACGAACAGCTTCGGCGCCTCGCGCAGGAAATCATCGTCAGCCAGACGCAGGAGATCGCGGCAATGAAGCTCGCGATCGGCGAGCAGGTCACGGCTTCCGTTCCCGCACCCACGCAAGCCGGCCGGATGCCGGCGCACGATCACATGAACATGTCCGATAGGACGAAGAAATAGGAACGACAGATGAACTATTTGGCCTTGAGAAGCAGCCTGCTGGCCTGCACGATCGTTGCCATATCGACGGCAGCTTGGCCGGCCAGGCCCCCGGCGCCGCAGCCTCCCCCGACATTCCGGTCAGCCATCGCGACCGCGTCTATGCGGCGGAACAGTTTTCGAACACGGTCTCGGTCACCGATCCCGTCGACAACAAGCTGCTCGGCGTGATCCGCCTCGGCGATCCGCAGCCCGGCAATTTCAGCCCGCTCTACAAAGGACAGGTGCTGGTCCACGGCATGGGCTATTCGCCCGATCACAAGACGCTTGCCGTCGTTTCGATCGGATCGAATTCGGTGACATTCATCGACACCGCGACGAATGCGATCAAGCATGTCACTTATGTGGGCCGTTCGCCGCACGAGGCGTTCTTCACGCCGGACGGAAAGGAAGTCTGGGTCACCGTGCGCGGCGAGAATTACGTCAGCGTCATCGACGCCGCGAGCTATGCCGAGAAGAAGCGCATCGAGGTGCCGGCCGGCCCCGGCATGCAGATCTTCTCGCCCGACGGCAAATACGGTTACATCTGCTCGTCCTTCAATCCGGAAACCGTCGTGGTGTCAGTCGCCGACCACGCCATTGTCGCGCGCGTCAAGCAGGAAAGCCCGTTCTGTCCAAACATCGCCGCCACGCCTGACGGCGAACAGGTGTGGTTCACGTTGAAGGACATTGGCAAGACGCAGGTGTTCAACGCCAAGCCGCCGTTCAACCCGATCAGGACGATCGAGACCGGCCCGATCACCAACCACGTCAACTTCGCCCGCACCGCGAAGGGAACGTTCGCCTATGTCACGATCGGCGGCACCAACGAGGTCAAGGTGTTTCGCACCGACGATTTTTCGCTAGTGGCGACGATCCCGGTCGGCAATCTGCCGCACGGCATCTGGCCCTCCGGCGACGGCACGCGCATGTATGTCGGCCTCGAAAACGCCGATGCGCTTGCCGTAATCGACACCGCTGCCAACAAGGTGGTGGCGAACATCCCGGTTGGACAGGCGCCGCAAGCCATCGTCTATGTGCCGGACGCCGCGCCCAATCCGGACGACCGGCAGAATTTGCAGACCCTCGGCGTTGCCGGCCAGGTCGCTCACCTCACCCTCGGCGCAAGGGCTGAAGCGAAGGGCGAGAAACCGCCGACCAGCGTCTCGCTGTTCGATCAGGGCCTGATCCAGGTCTTGCAGGCGGCGGTGACCGGCCTGCAGCCGAAACAGCGCTACGTGCTGGCGCTGGCCGACAAGCACGACGGGACCGGATCGGTGCAGCCGCTCGCCGCCTTCATGACCAACCCGGCGGGCTCGGCTATCGTCAATGCGGTCGGGCCGATCCGGCAGATCGTCCAGAATTCCGCGGCGGCCGAACGGCGATATCTGGTGATCGCGCCCGGCGAGCCCGCAAAGTTCGGCGATGCCGTGCAGGTCCAGACCCCATGAACGACATGCTGCGCCTGATCGAACCGGTGATTCCAGCGCTGCGCCGCTATGCGCGGGCGCTGGTCCGCAATCGCGCCACCGCCGACGATCTGGTGCAGGACTGCCTGGAGCGGGCCGTCAGCCATTGGGGGCAGCGGCGCGAAGGCGATCCGCGCCCGTGGCTGTTTACGATCCTGCACAACCTCGCGCTCAGCCAGTTCCGCCGCTCGGCGCGCCGGGGCAAGCACATCGCCATCGACGAGGCCAATGAAGATGATTTCGGGCAGGACGCTGTGCAGGAGCAGAAACTGATGTACCAGGACGTCCTCGACAAACTTGCGCGACTACCGGAAGACCAGCGCGCCGTGCTGCTTCTGGTCGCGGTGGAAGACCTGTCCTATGCCGACGCCGCCAGGGTGCTCGACATTCCCGTCGGCACCGTGATGTCGCGCCTGTCGCGGGCGCGCGAAAAATTGCAGCAGGAAATCGAAGGGACCGCGGACGGCGCGCCGAAAAACGTGGTGCAGTTGCGGAGCATGAAATGATCCAACCGGCCCATCACGGAAGACGATCTCCACGCCTATGTGGATGGCGCTCTGGAACCCGAGCGGGAGGCGGAAGTCGCCGCCTATCTGGAAGCCCATCCCGACGTCGCCCGGCGCGTCTCCGCTGTCTCGGATCAGCGCGATCTGCTGCGCAAGGCGCTGGCGCCGATCGCAGACGAGCCGCTGCCGCCGCAACTCAATTTGTCAGGGATGATCGAGAACCCGGCGGCGACGGCCCTCGCCGATCTGGTGGGCGGTCGCAGCCATGCTGATGCTGAGCATCGGCGGTCTCGGCGGCTGGGTGATGCGGGGCAACCTGCAGGGTTCGCCCGGCGGACTTGCCGCGCTCGCGCAGGAAGCCGCCTACTCCTACAGCGTCTATGCGCCGGATCGGGTACGGCCGGTCGAGATGCGGGCATCCGACAGCGCGCAACTGGTGCAGTGGGTATCGAACCGCCTGAAGCAGCCGGTGACGCTGCCGGACCTGACGGGTTCGGGCTATCGCCTGATGGGCGGGCGGCTGATCGCGACGTCGCACGGTCCGGCCGCGATGTTCATGTATGACGACGATCGTGGCAATCGGCTGGTGGTGCTGACGCGTCCGATGATCTCGGAGCAGAACGCGCCGATGGCGCCGCATTCGGGAGGCGACGTCTCGGGCTTTGCCTGGGCCGATGGCGGGATGGGCTACAGCCTGGTGGGACAGGCCGCAGCCGAATCCCTCAGGCCGATCGCCAACGAGGTCCGCAGGCAGGCGCGCACGATCTAGGATTTCGACGGCTGGGTGTAGACCAAAAACACGACGGTCCCGACGATCAAGGTCGCGGCCATGAATAGCAGCACTGCAGGCAGTCCAAAAAGCGTCGCGACCACGCCGGTCGCCGATTGCATCAGCGCGGCGCCGAGGAAGAACGCGAGGTTGATGGCGGACAGCGCCTTGCCGGCGTTTTGCGCGTCCACCAGTTGCCGCGTCATGCCGTAGAGCAAGGGCTGCGTCGATATGGCGATGCCGATCAGGACGAACAGCGCGCCGTCGATCCGGGCCGGCACGGCCGACACGCCGAGCAGTTCGGCCAGCGGATAATGCGGCGCGCCGGCCGCCATCAGCGCCAGCAGCAGCGCGGCAAAGCAATGCGTGGCGGCCAGCACTTCGCGGCGATGGCCGATGGTGCGATCGAGAATTCCCATCAGCACGGGACCTGCGATCAAGGCGAGCGTGAACAGGCCGAGCATGTTGCCCGCCTCGATGCGGCTGAGCGCCTTGATCTCCATCAGCCACGGACCGCCCCACAATCCCCGCAGCACCAGCGAGGCCGCGAGCGACACCAGCGACAGCGCGATCAACCCGCGCAGCGGTCGCGACAGGCCGATGCGCAGCACCTCGGCCATTTGCGACAGCGGTGAAGACTGGTCGGCCTGCGCGGCTGGTTGTTTCGGGACCAGCAGGAACACGGCGATCGCCACCACCGCGCCGAAGCCGGCGGAGATCCAGAATCCCGCGCGCCAGCCCCAGAGTTCGACGACAAAGGCCAGCGGGCTCGCCGACAGCAGCATGCCGATATTGCCGATCGACAGGATGATCCCGGACCACAGGCCGAACCGCGCCGCCGACATCTGCTTGGCGGCCAGCGTCATCGGGCACATCAGCATGCCCGAGGTGGCGACGCCGAGCAGGAACTGGCCGAACAGAAAACTCTCAGGCCCCGTCGCCAATCCGGAGGCCAGCGCGCCGACAATGGTTCCGCACAGCAGGCTCAGGGAAACCGGCCGGACGCCGAAGCGATCCATCGCGGCGCCGACCGGAATCTGCGAGGCGGCGAAGGCGAAATGATAGATCGAGGTCAGGCTCGCCAGCGTCTGCGGCGGCGTGCGGAAATCTGCAGCCATCACGTCGAGGCTGATCGCCGGAATGGTTCGCAGCAGCGTCGACAGCATGTGGCCGCAGGCCAGCGCCAGAAGCGCAAAAATCAGTGCGCGGATATTGGTATCCGCGCCATCGGCCTTGCCGTCCATGAACCGTCTCGCCCCAAAACTGTTGGGGGCGAGGTATCACCATTATGGTGGAAACGCGAATCCGGCCCGGTTGCCGATCAGCTCTTGTGGAACACCAGCGTCCGCAGCTCGATGCTCTCGCGCGGGGCCGCGTCGGCGGGCGTGGTCGGATCGATGAAGGCGGTATGCGGCCCGAACCGCGTGCGGCCGTCGGTTGCGGAATCGTAGCACTTCAGCAGCAGCGCCTCGTCGGTGCGCATTTCCGGGATGTAGTACCAGCGGTGGTTCGGGTTGTATTTGACGGAGTAGGTTTCGCCGCTGCGGTTCGGATAGATCAGGTCGGAGGCGACGAGATCGCCGGGCTCGACGGTCTGGCCGTCGGCCATCGCAAGCGGCGCATCGCGCAGCGGGCCCCGGATCGGCCGCCAGACGTTGATGACCTGCACGCGCCCTTTCAGGAGTTCGTCGGCTTCATCGGGAAGATGTTCGCGAACGCGGTTGGCGCCCGATTTGTCGGTCTGGTCGACATGGACGCGCGTCGCCGGCTGGCGCGGACCGGCGCCCCTGACATCTGCGACGCCCTCGACGCGCTTGCGCACGGTGTGGTCGAAGATGAAGACGCGGTCGGCCTTCAGCGTCGCCTTCAGGAAGGCCTCCACGGCGGGGTAGTAGACGCTTCTCACTTCCTTGTCGTCGTAGAAATCCTTGACGATGGTGGGATGGTTGACCAGCGCAAAGCCTTCGCGGTCCAAAGCGAGATTGCCGGCGATCAGGCGCGCATCGAAGATCGGGACGTTGTGCGGTTCGGGCAGCGCGGTGGATTTGGGTTCGCCCGGCGGCGGATCGAACGCGTAGGTGCGCGGCTTTCCGGGCGTGGGCGCGAGATAGTTCAGCTCGGCGGTGACGAAGGGAAGCGATTCGAGTTTTGCTTGTTGCAGGCCCATGATGCTGGACTCCATTGTTGGTTCTGTTTGATCTTGGCCCGACTGCCCGGCCCCACAAGGCCGCGGTGAAAATAGCAACGATGCCATTCCCCCTTGCGGCAAACGGGGAAAATCCTTGTCCGAAGCGCCGGCCGAACCGGATAGTCTTTCCCCCTTCACACGTTCGTCATCGCGCGCGGGCAGCGCGTTACAGCCCTGCCCCCTTGCCGATGGCATCGGAAAACGACCGGTCGACGATATCGGCCGCGTTGAGGTTCTGCTTGATCAGACCCGCGCGGAAATAGAGATCGATGGTCGTCTGCTCGTCCGCGACGACAGCGTCATCGATCGGCGTGATCCTGATCTTCGCCCGCGTCAGCCAGTTGAGCGGCACCGATGTCGGGATGTTCATCAGCTTGCCCCAGGTCTCGGCATAGCTGCTCACGTTCCCGGCGGACCATGCCCGCGCCGCCGCCAGACGGCGCACGAAATCCTCGAGCTCGGGACGCTTGTCCTTGATCGCCGTGGGCGTGGCGACCTGAAAGCCGAGGCCGGGCGTGAGGCCCTCGCCGGTGATGACCCGACGGGATTTGAACAGCACCTCTTCCTGGCTGACATAGGGTTCCCAGGTCGACCACGCATCGACCGAGCCTTGCGTGTAGGCGACCTTGGCATCCGACGGCGCGAGGAACGCGATCTGGACATCATCGGGCTTCCATCCCCTCGCCTCCAGCGCGGCGAGGATCAATTGATGGCCGATCGAGCCGCGGCCGGTGGCGATCTTCTTGCCGCGCAGATCGTCGAAACTCTTGATCGGCGATTGCTCCGGCACCAGCACCGCGAGCCCATCGCGCGACTGCCGGACCGCGGCGATCGCCTTGACCGGCACGTTGGCGGCAGCCGCGAAGGTGAATGGCGCATCTCCGACCAGCCCGGTCTCGATCGCACCGGCGCCGAGCGCCTCCAGCAGCGGCGCCGCGGCCGGAAACTCCTTCCACTCGATCTTGTAGGGAACGTCCTTCAACACGCCGGCCGCTTCCATCACGGCCTGCGAATTGCCCTTCTGGTCGCCCACCCGCAGCGTGGTTTGCGCAGATGCGAGAACGGCGGAGCCGAGCAAAAGCCCGGCGGCAAGTGCGAGGCGGATCATTGCGCGGCCACCCCGTGCGTCGCCTGACGTTCGGCAATGAGCTTTCGCGTCAGCGGAATCAGCTCGCGGCCATATTCGATGGCGTCGATCAGCGGATCGAAGCCGCGGATCAGGAAGTGGCTGATGCCGAGGTCGTAATAGTCGCCGAACACTTCGGCGACCTGCTCGGGCGTGCCGACCAGCGCCGTGGTGTTGCTGTTGGCGCCGGTCAGTTTGGCGATCTCGGTCCACAGCCGCTTGTCGATCCGGGTGCCCTGCTCCGCCAGCGACAGCAGACGCCGCGCGCCGGCGGTCGCATGACCATCGGCAGGCTTGCGATACCCTGTCTTGTCCTGGAGCGCGGTGGCGCGAGCCAGAATATCCTCGGCCTTGGCCCATGCCTTTTCTTCCGTATCGGCCAGGATCGGACGCACCGACAGGCTGAAGCGCGGCGTCGGCCGGCCGTGTCGCGCGGCGGCGGCACGCACGCGCGCGGTGACGTCGCGGACCTGCGCATAGGATTCGCCCCACAGCGCAAACGTATCGGCATGCTTGCCGGCGACCTCGATGGCGGCATCCGATCCGCCGCCGACGAAGGTGTAGATCCCGCCGGGGTGATGGGGCTTCACCTGCGAAAACCCCTTTTCGACCTTGTAATACTTGCCGTCGTAATCGAACGGCTTTTCGCTGGTCCATTCGGCGCGGACGATGTCGAGGAATTCGCTGGTCCGGGCGTAGCGCTCGTCCTTGTCGTCGAGCGTGTTGCCGTCCTGGCGCAATTCGGTGGCATTGCCGCCGGTGATGACGTGAAGCGAGACGCGGCCGCCCGAAAGCTGGTCGAGGGTGGCGAGCTGGCGCGCCAGCAGCGTCGGCGCGGTAAAGCCCGGCCGCTGCGCGATCATGACCTTGAGTTTTCGGGTGACGCCGAGCACGTGCTGGCCGATCTGAAGCGCATCCGGCGTCGTCGAATGAAACGCCAGCAGCGCACGGTCGAAGCCGGCAAGCTCGTGCGCCTTTGCCACCGTCTCGATGTGCGTCGGATCGAGAACGGGACCAGATCGCACGATGGTTTCGGAAGAATTGTTGTTCGAGATAAAGCCGATGAACTCGACGGACATGAAGGGGCTCCAGTTTCAGGAAGAACGATTTAGAGGCCGAGCGCGAGCCGGCCGGCAGAGATTCGGGTGGTGTCGTCCTGCGGGGTATGAACGCGCCCGCACAGGGCGTCACGATAGTGCCGCTGCAGCGGATTGGTTCGCGACAGGCCGTGATTGCCGGCCAGCGATAGCGCATCCTCGACCACGGCGACCGCATTGTTCGTCACCGTCAGCTTGACGATGTTGGACTCGATGGCGCTGAGCGGCAGATTGTCGTCGAAATCATCGGCGAAACTGCCGATCAGGCGCGCATTCACCGCAAGCCGCGCCTCGATGCCGCCGAGCACTTCCTGCGCCCGCGGCAAGCTCGCCAGCGGCGCGCCGAGATTGGCCGGAACCCGCTCCTTGAGAAAGCCGACCAGCCAGTCGCGGGCCGCGCGGGCGACGCCGTCATAGATCGCAGAGATGAAGATCGCGCCGACGGTCGCCTGGGTGAAGTCGGGCGTCCGCCATTCGTCCGGCAGGCGAACGTCGATCTCGTGATCGAGCGGAAAGACCACGTCTTCGAAGACGACGTCATGGCTGCCGCTGGCGCGCAGGCCGAGATGATCCCAGGTCTCGACGATCCGCGTGCCCGGAAGGCCCGCCGGAACCAGAAACAATCCGACGCGCGTTTCGGCCTCGTCGGTCCGGCCCAGACCGCATACCATTTCAGGATCGGCGCGCCCGTCGAATAGATCTTGCGGCCGCTCAGCCGCCACCCGGTTTCGGTGCGCCGGGCGATCGTCGCGGGCAGTCCTCCGCGCGCCGGCGATCCGAGTTCCGGCTCGACACGAAGCGCGTTGACCAGGGCAACGCCTTCGACCGTCTCCCGGGCCAGCTTGCGGGACAGCCGGGCGGGCCAGCGTGAACTGCGCGCCATCACGAGGTGCTGAATGTAGTGCATCGACAGCACGAGCGCGGTCGACGGATCGGCCTTGCCGACGATGCCGAGGATGCGCGCCGCCTCGGCAGCGCCCGCGCCCCCGCCGCCGAGGGCGGCCGGGACGGTCAGGGCCAGCAGGCCGGCCTTCGACAGGTCGTCGAAATTCTGGAACGGAAAGCTGCCGTCGCGGTCGTGGAGCGGCGCACGCTCCGCAAACGCCGCGGCCAGCAGCGCCGCACGTGCGCATGGTCGGACTGGTTCTGTCGCTGCGGCTCTCTTGCCGCCGCTCTGGCTTGCGGTCGTCACCATGTCGCGTCCAATCCAAGCAAGCCGAGAATCTGTTTGCGCAGGTCCGCGAGATAGGGATCGCCGCGATGGCGCGGATATGGCCGGTCGACCAAAATATCGGCCTTGACGCGCGCCGGCCGGTCGCTGAGCACGATGACGCGGTTGGCGAGAAACAGCGCCTCTTCGGCGTCGTGGGTGACGAGCAGCGTGGTAAAGCCGCTTGCGTTGCCACAGCGAGACGAGTTCGGCCTGCATGGTGATGCGCGTCAGCGAGTCGAGCTTGCCGAGCGGCTCGTCGAGGATGAGGATTTTTGGATCGTTGACCAGCGCGCGCGCCAGCGCCACGCGCTGCGCCATGCCGCCCGACAGCTGATGCGGATAGGCGTTGCGGAACGCCGACAGGCCGACGAGATCGAGCGCCGCATCGACCCGCTGCCGCTGGCTTTTCAGGATACCCTGCGCCTCCAGGCCGAGCGCGACATTGTCCCAGACCGAGCGCCAGGGAAACAGCGTCGGATCCTGAAACACGACGACGCGCGACGGGTGCGGCCCCTTGATGCGGACATCGTCCTCGCGCAACACCCCGCTCCGCGGCGCTTCCAGTCCGGCGACCAGCCGCAGCAATGTCGACTTGCCGCAGCCGGAGGGACCGAGCAGCGCGACGAATTCGCCCGGCTCGATCGAGAGACTGACGTCTTCCAGCACCGGCAGCGCGGCACCGTCGATATCGAATTCATGGCTGACATGCTCGATATCGAGTTCGGCACCGGCGGCAGGATATGCGACCACCTCCGCGGCGGAATGCGCTACCATTTGACGACACCCTTCTGCCAGACCAGCAAGCGATCGCGCGTGCGGAACAGGAGCGTGATGGCGCCGGAGCACAGCAGCGACATCACGATCAGCGCCGCATACATGTTGGCGTAGGCCGCCCAGCCCTGCGCCCATTGCAGGTACCAGCCGAGGCCGGCCTTGACGCCGATCATCTCGGCCACGACGAGCACGGCAAAGGACGAGCCGAGCCCCATGAACAGGCCGACGAACACGTGCGGCAGCGCCGCCGGGATCGCGACCTTGAGCACGAGGAAGGACGGCTTGGCGCCGAGCGTGCGCGCGACGTCGTAATAGGCGCTGCTCACGCTTGCGACGCCCGACCAGGTCAGCACGGTTACGGGGAAGCCGGTCGCCAGCGCGATCAGGAAGGTGCTGGCGCTCCAGCTCGACGGGAAAGTGAAGAAGGCGATCGGAAGCCATGCGGTGGCCGGCAGCGGCCCGATGAAGCGCAGCACCGGATGCACCCAGTAGCCGACGCTCCGCGACCAGCCGATCGAAACACCGGTCAGGAAGCCGACGGTCGCGCCGATGATATAACCGCCGAGTTGCAGCTTTACCGATGCAAAGACGCTGTCGAGCAGTTTTGGCAGATCGTCGGTGTAGACCTCGAGGATCGATTGCGGCGGCGGGAAGAATGGCAGCGGCAGCCAGCCGAACTTGGCGGTCGCGAGTTCCCACACGGTCAGAAACAGTCCAAGCGCGACCAGCCATGGGGTGCGGCGGCGCAGCGCCGATCCCGCGGACCCCAGGAAATCGGCGCTGAGCGTACCGAACAGCGCGAACGCCGCGACCACGAATGCGGCGATGCCGAGCGCATAGGTCCGCGACCAGTCGCCGATGTCGGGCCACCACAGGCAGGACAGGCCGAACGCGACCCAGGCGATGGCGGCGGCAACGCCGGTGCCCGAGCTTTTCAGCCAGTCACCAATCGACGCGCCGCGCGAGCGTTCGACGGCGACTCCGTCAAACGCCGAATACGTCGACATAGATCTTCTCCGCAAACTTTGCTGTATCGGTGCTCGGCTTGAAGACGGAAACGGTCTTCAGGTCGTCGGCGTAGGCTTTTAGCTCGCGCTTGAGCACGTCGCCGACGGGATGATGATGATGGGTGTGGTAGCGCGCCATCGCCTCGAGGTCGGCGAGCGTCGCGGTCTTGGGCGCATAAGGCTGGAACGATTTGGCGGCCTTGTCCGGATTCTGCGAGGTGAACATCGCGGCATCCAGCAGCGCCTGCGTGAGCGCGCGGGCGACCTGCGGTTCCCCGCGGATCAGGCTGCCGCGAATGCCGACGATGCAGCAGCTCTTGTCGCGGTACTCGCCATCCAGGTTGGAGGCGACTTCCTTGTACTGGGTGTCCTTCAGCCAGAGATGCGCCAGCGGATCGGACGCGAGGAAGGCCTGCACCTCGCCCTTCTCGACTGCGAGGTTGAGCAGGTTGCCGGGGTAAGGCCGCCAGTCGACGTCCTTGTTAGGATCGATGCCGAGCTTGGCGAGCTGGATCGAGAAGAAATTCTTGTCGGGTCCGGCGAGATCGCCGACGGCGACGATCTTGCCCTTGAGGTCGGCGAGCTTTTCGACGCCGGAATTGGTCCGCGTCAGCACCCGCATGCAGCCGCCATGCGTGCCCGCTACGATCTTGACGTCAAAGCCCTGTTCAAGTGGCTTGAGCCAGCGTAGCGCCATGCCGAGGCCCGCGTCGCTCTTGCCGGTGGCAATGGCTTCAAGGAGCTGGTCCGTCGAACCGCTGTAGTTGACGAGTTCGACGTCGAGATTCTGCTTCTGGAAAAAGCCGTAGTCGATCGCGACCGCCACCGGCGCGAGGCAGACCGCGCCGGCGTTCCATGAAAGTTTCAGTTTGCGCGGCGCCCCCGTCAGCGGGGTCGCGTCCGATGCCGTCCTGCAGATCGGAAACTCCGAGTAATCAATGGCCGGCGCTACAGCGCGAAACGGAAATGCCTGCGCGCCAATGACGCCGAGCGGCGCCGCCACCGCCGCGGCCGCGCCGGAGCGCAACAGCGTGCGCCGATCCAGTAACCGCCTGCCGCGCTGCCCGTTTTCCGACATTGTTTTTCTCCTTTGCACGCACGCGACCACGCTCGCCGCAACGCGGGAACCGCGCTGCCGCCTGGCACCGTGAAATGTTTGATAGTTTCAGTCCCGACGAGAATTCCTGGCTCTCGTTCCGCTGAGTTGACCCTGCGATGATGCGCGGCAACAATGGGATCGTCAATAAAATGGAATTTTGAATGTTGAAACGGACGGAGAGATTATCTCCCTGTTCCCTCCACTCGACGGTCGAACGATTTTCGTGCGGCCCAAATCGGCTCAACTCATAGGCAGAACAATGCAAGTCACAATGAAGGACAGAGTCGCGGTCGTCACCGGCGGCAGCAAGGGAATCGGGATCGCGGTCGCGCGGCGATTTGCGGGCGCAGGCGCCAAGGTAGCGATCCTCGCGCGCGGCGCAGCCGACCTGAAGGCCGCGCGGGAGGAGCTTGGCAAGGAGGGTCTAAAGGTTAGCGACTATGTCTGCGACGTCTCGAAGGCGGCGGATATTGCGAAGGCGCACGAGAAGATCGTTGCCGATCTCGGCCCGGTCGACATCCTCGTCAACAACGCCGGCACGGCGCGGACGTTGGCGTTTGAGAACATCAGTGACGAAGCCTGGCAGGAAGACCTCGATCTGAAACTGTTTGCCGCGATCCGCTTCTCCAGGCTGGTCTGGCCGGGCATGAAGGCGCGCAAATGGGGCCGCATCATCAACGTGCTCAACACCTACGCCAAGGCGCCGGCGGCGTCATCGGCGCCCACCTCGGTATCGCGCGCGGCCGGCATGGCGCTGACCAAGGTGATGGCTGGCGAAGGCGGCGAGCACAACATCCTGGTCAATGCCATGCTGGTCGGCCTGATCATGAGCGATCAATGGGTGCAGCGGCATGCCAAACAGGCGCCCGACATGGATTTCGAGGTGTTTGCCAAAAACCTCGCCAAGGGCACGCCGCTGGGGCGCATCGGCACGGCGGAGGAATTCGCCAACCTGGCCTGCTTCCTCGCCTCCGAGCAGGGATCGTTCATCACCGGCACCGCGATCAATGTCGATGGCGGCCGTTCGCCGGTGGTGTAGGCGAGCACCGTGGCTTCATCCTTCGAGACGCCTGCTACGCAGGCTCCTCAGGATGAGGCCTAGTTACGGGCCTCATGGTGAGGAGCGCGGCAAAGCCGCGTGTCTCGAACCATGATCGCGGGGTATAGTGCTTAAAGGCAAAACAACAAAAAGGCCCCCGTCGCCGGGGGCCTTTCCGTTTTCTCAAGCCGCCTTGGCGGCCCTTCTCTTAGACCGCGTCCTTGGCGGCCTTGACCGGGCGGGCCCGGACGATCTTGCGGGCCGGCTTGGCCTTGAACATCATTTCCTCGCCCGTGAAGGGGTTGGTACCCTTGCGAGCCTTGGTCGCGGGCTTCTTGACCACGACGAACTTGGCGAAGCCGGGGACGAGGAATACCCCGTTCTTCTTGAGCTCCTTGTGGCCAACGTCAACGAGCGCTTCCATCACGCCCTTGACCTCTTTCTTCGAAACTTCAGTGGTGGTCGCGATCTTCTCGATCAGCTGCGACTTAGACATTTGGGTGGCCATGATTGCTCCATTTGATTCTGGCACCGGCGACGATATGGCGGAAACAGCCTAAAAAACAGGGTTTCCGACATTCTGCACAGCTATCTCGCTAATCGAGTTGTACTGATTCGTCCAATTTTGGCTGGTTTTTAGGCCTTCGAAGCTGTGAGAAGCCTATTTTTAGGGGGGAATCTAGGGCTCCAGCTGCCCCATTTCCGGACATTCCCGGACTGCCGACCCGGCCCGCGGCTCTGTTCGGACGCGCCTCCACCACGCCCGCGAGCGAAAAACGAGCAGGCCGAATACGCGCTGAGCACCTTGTTTTCAGGAGGATTTTCCGATCCACGCGGTGATTAGAAAATGACTCGCGTTCCCGTTCCATCGTAACATCGCCCTCAAGGCGGACGCCTGAAGGCCCGCCACCAATACCCATAGTTTGTCCGGAGACTTCGCATGGATTTGACGCGCCTTGAGATCAATCGTCGCACCGCACTGCTGACGTCGGCGGCGATAGCGGCCAACGTGATCAATCCGATGCGGGCCTTTGCGCAGGAAACGCCGCGCAAGGGCGGCGTGTTCAACGTCCATTACGGCGCCGAGCAGCGCCAGCTCAATCCGAGCATTCAGGCTTCGACCGGCGTCTACATCATCGGCGGCAAGATCCAGGAAAACCTGGTCGATCTCGACGCCAACGGCCAGCCGGTCGGCGTGCTCGCCGAGAGCTGGGAAGCCTCGCCCGACGGCAAGACCGTGACCTTCAAGCTGCGCAAGGGCGTGACCTGGCACGACGGCAAGCCGTTCACCTCGGCCGATGTCGAGTTCACCGCCATGAACATGTGGAAGAAGATCCTCAATTACGGCTCGACGCTGCAGCTGTTCCTGACCGCGGTCGAGACGCCGGACGCGGAGACCGCGATCTTCAAATACGAGCGGCCGATGCCGCTGAACCTGCTGCTGCGCGCCCTGCCCGACCTCGGCTATATCTCGGCCAAGCATCTCTATGAAAGCGGCGATATCCGACAGAACCCGATCAACCTCGCGCCGGTCGGCACCGGCCCGTTCAAGTTCGTGAAGTATGAGCGCGGGCAATATGTCATCGCCGACCGCAACGAGAACTACTGGCGTCCCAACGCGCCCTATCTCGATCGCATCGTCTGGCGTGTGATCACCGACCGCGCCGCCGCCGCGGCGCAGATGGAAGCCGGCGAGCTGCACTATTCGCCGTTCTCCGGGCTCACGATTTCCGATATGGCACGGCTCGGCAAGGACAAGCGCTTCATCGTCTCGACCAAGGGCAATGAAGGCAACGCGCGCACCAACACGCTCGAGTTCAACTTCCGCCGCAAGGAACTGTCCGACATCAAGGTTCGTCGCGCCATCGCCCATGCGATCAACGTGCCGTTCTTCATCGACAATTTTCTCGGCGATTTCGCCAAGCTCGGCACCGGACCGATCCCCTCGACCTCGACCGATTTCTATCCGGGCGCGGACACGCCGCAATACCCCTACGACAAGGCCAAGGCCGTAGCCCTGCTCGACGAAGCCGGCTTCAAGGCAGGCCGCGGCGGCACGCGCTTTTCGCTGAAACTGCTGCCCGCGCCATGGGGCGAGGACATCTCGCTGTGGTCGACCTTCATCCAGCAGTCGCTGGGTGAAATCGGCATCCCCGTCGATATCGTGCGCAACGACGGCGGCGGCTTCCTCAAGCAGGTCTATGACGAGCACGCGTTCGATATCGCCACCGGCTGGCACCAGTACCGCAACGATCCTGCCGTCTCGACCACGGTCTGGTATCGCTCGGGCCAGCCCAAGGGCGCGCCCTGGACCAACCAGTGGGGCTGGGACGACAAGAACGTCGACAAGACCATCGACGATGCCGCGACCGAGGTCGATCCGGCCAAGCGCAAGGCGCTCTATGCCCAGTTCGTCAAGGAGGTGAATACGGAGCTGCCGGTCTGGATGCCGATCGAGCAGATCTTCGTCACTGTGATCACGGCGAAGGCACGCAACCACTCCAATACGCCGCGCTGGGGCTCGACGAGCTGGCACGATCTTTGGCTTTCAGCATGATGCCTTATCCGCCACAATAGGCGAATGCGTATCCTGGCCCTCGCGGGGCGGCGGCTCGCCGCCTCGATCCCGACCCTTATCCTGATCCTGATCGGCGTGTTCCTGCTGCTGCAGTTCGCGCCGGGCGACACCGTTGACGCCATGATGGCGCAGATGGGCGGCGGCGATGCCGCGACCGCCAAGGAGCTGCGCAAATTCTACGGGCTCGACCTCTCGATCCCGGCCCAGCTCGGCAACTATCTCTGGCGGCTGGTGCGGCTCGATCTCGGTTTTTCCTCGATCTACGGCAAGCCGGTGGCGTCGGTGATTCTGGAACGGCTGCCGCCGACCATCCTGCTGATGACCGCGTCGCTGTCGTTTGCGTTCTTCTTCGGCCTGGTGTTCGGCGTGATCGCCGCGCGCGGCGTCAACCGCTGGCCGGACACGCTGATCTCGACGCTGGGCCTGATCTTCTACGCAACGCCCTCGTTCTGGTTCGGACTGATGGCCATTGTCGTGTTCTCGGTTTACCTGCAATGGCTGCCGCCCGGCGGTTTTGAGGATATCGGCACGGTCCGGACCGGCATCTGGCGCGTGTTCGACATCGCCAGCCATCTGGTGCTGCCGACGCTCACCCTCGGGCTGATATTCCTCGCGATCTACCTTCGCATCATGCGCGCCTCGATGCTGGAGGTGCTCAACCTCGACTATGTCCGCACCGCGCGCGCCAAGGGCCTCGACGAAACGCGCGTGGTAACCCGGCACGTGCTGCGCAATGCGCTGCTGCCGATGGTGACGCTGATCGGGCTGCAGGCCGGCACCATGCTCGGCGGTTCGGTCGTGGTCGAAAGCGTGTTCTCGCTGCCCGGTCTCGGGCGGCTGGCTTACGAATCGGTGGTGCAGCGCGACCTCAACACGCTGCTCGGCATCGTGTTCGTCTCGGCGCTGCTCGTCATCACCGTCAACTTCGTCGTCGACCTGATCTATGCGCGGCTCGACCCGCGCATCACGGCCGAGGGCTAGCGCAATGGACGCGGTCAAGCGCTACTTCCGAAGTCCCGCCGCAGTCGCAGGCTTGATCCTGCTGCTGGTCGTGATCGCGATGGCGATCTCCGCCGGCTTTCTCTATCCGCGCGATCCGCTGGCACTGGCCGGCCGGCCGCTGATCTGGCCGTTCTCCAATCCGCGCTTCCTGCTCGGCACCGACAATTCCGGCCGCGATATCGCCGCCCAGATTTTCTATGGCGCGCGGATATCGCTCTTGATCGGCGGCGTCGCCACCGCGATTGCGATCCTGATCGGCATCCTGGTCGGCGCCTTCGCCGGCTATTACGGCGGCTGGGTCGACAATGTGCTGATGCGGATCACCGAGGCGTTCCAGACGCTGCCGAATTTCGTGCTGCTGCTGGTGCTGGTCGCCGTGTTCGGCTCGACCCTGACCACCGTCACCATCGCGGTCGGCGTGGTGTCGTGGCCGGCGCCGGCGCGGCTGACCCGCGCGGAATTTTTGTCATTGCGCAACCGCGAATTCGTCCAGGCCGGCCGGACGCTCGGCATGAAGGATATCCAGCTCATCCTCGGCGAGATCCTGCCCAACGCGCTGCCGCCGGTCATCGTCTACGCCAGCGTGGTGATGGCGGTCGCGATCCTGCTGGAAAGCGCGCTGGCCTTCCTGCGGCTATCCGATCCCAACGTCGCATCGTGGGGTAATCTGATCGGATTGGGCCGCGACGTGCTGCGGGTGCAGTGGTACGTCTCGGCGATCCCCGGCATCGCGATCCTCGTTACGGTTCTGGCGGTGTCGCTGGTCGGCCAGGGTCTGAACGACGCGCTCAATCCGAGGCTGAAGGGCCGATGAGCGAGCAAGAAACCATCCTCTCGCTCGATCGCCTGAGCGTCCGCCTGCCCCGCGGTGCAGACCGGACGCATGCGCTCCAGGATGTGTCGCTGGAGATCGCGTCCAACGAAATCCTCTGCGTGGTCGGCGAATCCGGCTCCGGCAAGTCGATGATGGCGAACGCCGTCATGCGGCTGTTGCCCAATGACGTGACGATCGACGGTGGGCGGGTGATGTTCGAGGGCCGCGATCTCTGTGCGGTTTCTGTCGGGGACATGCGCAAGGTGCGCGGCGCCGGCATTGCGATGATTTTTCAGGAGCCGATGACGGCGCTCAATCCGCTGCGCACCATCGGCGACCAGATCGCCGAGATGTTTTCGATCCACACCGATTTGTCGAAGGCCAAGATCAGCGACAAGGTGCTCGCCCTGCTCGCCGACGTTCGCATTCCCGATCCCAGGGTCGCAGCGAAGGCCTATCCGCATGAGCTGTCGGGCGGCCAGCGGCAGCGCGCCATGATCGCGATGGCGCTGGCGCTCGATCCAAAGCTGCTGATCGCCGACGAGCCGACCACCGCGCTCGACGTCACCACGCAGGCGCAAATTCTAAAGCTGATCCGTGACCTGCAGCAGCGCCGCAAGACCGCGGTCATGTTCATCACCCATGATTTCGGCGTCGTCGCCGAGATCGCCGACCGCGTGGTGGTGATGCAGCATGGCGTCATCGTCGAACAGGGCACCGCTGCTGACGTGCTGAACAGGCCGCAGCATGCCTATACCAGGCAACTCATCGCCGCCGTCCCGCCGCTGAAAGCGCCGCCGCCACGCGCCCTTGCGGCCGACAACATCCTGACGATCACGGACGTCTCGAAAACCTATCGCACCGGCGGCTTCCTGGGGCGTGGCGCGCGGGTGACGCCGGCCGTCAAGAACGTCTCGCTCAACCTGCCGCGCGGCGCGACGCTCGGCATCGTCGGCGAGTCCGGCTCGGGCAAATCGACGCTGGCGCGCTGCATCGTGCGGCTGATCGATCCGGATGCTGGCTCGATCGTGCTCGAGGGCCGCGACTGGGCGAAGATGACGCGCGAAAACGTCCGCCGCGAGACGCGCCATATCCAGATGGTGTTTCAGGACCCGTTCGGCTCCCTCAATCCGCGCCGCAAGGCGGCCGAACTGGTGGCGCAGGGGCCGATCGTGCACGGCACGCCGCGCGCGCAGGCGATTGCGGACGCGAAGGAGCTGTTCGCGCTGGTCGGGCTCGATCCTTCCTCCGCCGACCGCTATCCGCACGAATTCTCCGGCGGCCAGCGCCAGCGCATTGGCCTGGCGCGAGCACTGGCGCTGAAACCGGACGTGCTGGTGGCGGACGAACCGGTCTCCGCGCTCGATGTTTCCGTGCAGGCGCAGGTGCTGAAGCTGCTTGCCGAATTGCGGGCGCGGCTCGGGCTCTCGATCGTTTTCATCACGCATGACCTGCGCGTGGCCGCGCAAATCTGCGATCTCGTCGCGGTCATGAAGGATGGCGAGGTCGTGGAGCACGGGCTGGCGGGCGAGGTGTTCGGCAATCCGCAACACGCTTACACGCGGGCGCTGCTGGACTCGATCCCCGGCGGCGCGTTCGCGCGTGAGCATGATACAGCGGCGGTGTAACATCCCCTTCCCGCTCTTCGCGGGGTCGAGACGAGCGCAGCCCGAAGGAGATCCTTATCTTGCAGGCAACTGATCGTTCTGCTTAGTTTAGCCCGCAGTCAGCCTCAAGGAAACAACAGAGTGGCACTCAAAAACGTCATCGGAATCGATCACGCCGTGGTCATGGTGAAGGATCTCGACAAGGCGGCCGAGAACTACAGGCGGCTGGGCTTCACCGTGTCGCCGCGCGGCACCCACAGCGCGCATATGGGATCGGGCAACTACACCATCATGTTCGACCCCGACTATATGGAATTGCTCGGCGTGCTGACGCCGACGGAACATAATGCGCCGGCGCGGGCGAATCTTGAAAAGAACGGCGAAGGTATCGAACGCATCGCATTCACGGCCGTGGATTCGGCGGAAGGCGCGGAAGAAATTCGCGCGCGCGGCTATCCACCGGTCGGCCCCACCGATTTCGAACGGCCGGTGACGCTGCCCAATGGAACGGTGTCCGCCGCCAAATTCCGCACCTTTCAATGGCCGACAACGGAAGCGCCGGGCGGCGTGCGCATCTTTGCCTGTCAGCACAAGACGCGCGAGACGGTGTGGATTCCCGAACTGATGAAGCACGCCAATGGCGCCAAACGGCTGAAGCAGGTGCTGATGGTGGCGCCTGAACCCGCCAAGGAAGCCGCGCATCTGTCCAGGATGATCGACCGTGAGACGCGCAACGAGGCCGATGGCGCGGTCGCGGTGCCCTCGGGGGGCGATCGTGCCGATTTCGTGTTCCTGACTAAAGATCAGCTCGGCAAACGTTATCCCGGGGTGTCGCTGGCGGGTCTGCCCGAGCGCGGCGGCGCGGGACTCGTGATCGTGGCCGATGTGGCGGCGGCGGAGAAGGCGCTGGGCGCTGTCGGCGTGAAAAGCGCGGATGGCGTTGTCGTGCCGCCGGCTTCCGGCAACGGAACGATGCTCGCGTTCGTCGGGGCGTAGCGGGCAGCGCCAGCCGCGCTGCATCGGGAAAGCCGGAACATGGCGAAAAGCAAAGTCGAAACGGACAGCGACACGGTGGCAACCCGCCGTGGCCGTCCCCGCTCTGCCGAGACTACCAACGCTATCCTGCAAAGCGCCTACGCGCTGATGGCGACGACGGGTCTCGCCGATACCAGTATCGACGCGGTTGCGCGGCACTCCAACGTCTCGAAGATGACCATCTACAAATGGTGGCCGTCGCGCGAGGCGCTGCTGATCGACGCGTTCCTGAACCATGCCTCGCTGATGCTGCCGCTGCCGACATCAGGCACACCGGCGGAACGCCTGAGAAGCCACGCCGCGGCTTATGCGAAGGCGCTGCTGGGCGAGTTCGGCAGGGTGCAGCTTGCGGTGATCTCCGAATGCATCTCGAACACCGGGTCTGCGGAGATTTTCTACGAGCGCTATCTCAGCTATCGAAGAAGCGCTTTGGTCGAATTGATCGTCGCCGGCCAGCAGGACGGAAGCATTGGCGCCGCCGGAACACCGGAGGACCTGTATGATGCGATCTACGGCAGCCTGTTCTACCGCTACATCTTCGGAATCAAGCCGATCTCGCCGGCGCAGGCCCGCAATCTCGTCGACAGCCTGCTGATGATCAGGAGCCGCTGACGCCGCCGGCCGCTTCGCCTCGCGCGCGGCGGAACCACGCCCACGTCTCCCGCGTCACGGCCCGATAGCCCTGCCCCCGGAAAACGATCTGATCATCGACGATCTCGTTCAACTTCGGCAGCGCATGAAACGGGATCGAGGGGTAAGCGTGATGCTCGACGTGATAGGGCATGTTCCACGCAAACCATCTCGTGACCATGCCGGTGTAGGTGGTGCGGGTGTTCTGAAAGGCGCTTCGCGTCCGTTCACAGCCGGTGTGTTCCGCATAGAGATAGGGCCGCAGGAATAGCTGGCCGACGATCAGGGGAACGATCCAGACCCAGAGCAGAAGCGCCGTATGGAGCACCAGCGAGGCCAGCAGCAGCACGACATAGCAGGCGACATAGAGGCGCGCCTCCTTCACGACGATGTGGCGCTTGCCTTCCGGGATCCAGGGCGCGGTAGCGTTGCCGGTGAAGGCATGGCGGAGCATCAGCCCTACCCGGAAGCGCTACCTGCCGAAGACCGGTGTAGGCGAATGCGAGTTGCGTATCTGAGGCGGGGATCGGACCGACCAGCAGTTCCGGATCCCGGTCCGGATCCTGCGTGTAGCGATGATGGTCCCAGTGGAACAGGCAATAATATTCGTAAGGCAGCCCGATCGCGAATGAAGACAGATGGCCGAGAGCGAGATTGAGTGCACGGCTCCGAAACGCTGTCTTGTGGGCGGTCTCGTGCACGACCATGAACAGGAAGGCTACGAAGTACCCCTGCACTGATATCAGCGGCAACGCCCAGGCGAGGCCGTAGGTCGAGGACACCAGCCAGATCAGCGTACCGAAAACGCCGATGGCGCCGTAGTGGCTGACCGCGCGAACGGCGCCCGGAAGGTTCGATCGCGCCGATAGCTCGCGCAGCGCGGCCGAGGTCAGCGGCTTCTCTCCCGTTGCGGTAATCGCTGTGCTCATGGTCGCAATCGCCTCCTGGGATGACTTCAGCGCTGCAGCAACGCCGAGATCTCGGCGTTGATGAAGGCGCGGTCTGCGGGAATGGTGATGGGATTTCCGGCGCGGTGTCCGTGGACCGAGGGAATCGGGTGGAGTTCGGCCGACTTTGCATTCACAAGGCCGCCGATTTCCGCCTCGTTGTCGCGCATGTCGAAGTAACGATCGGTCTGCCCCGGCATCAGCAGCACCCGCGCCTTGATGGCAGCAAGCGCGCGGCCGATGTCGCCGCCGAATTCGGCACATTGGCTGATATCGCCACGCTGCCAGATCCCGATCTGCGCCAGCAGATTGTTGGCGTCACGCCGCGAGAAGGCATCGTCCCAGGCGCGTGCGAGATAATCTTCCAGCGACTGGAAGCCGGCCTCGCGCCACACCTCATCCCGATAGAAGGCGTGCGACATCGCCCATCCGGCATAGACGCGCCCCATGGCGCGCAGGCCGGCGGAAGGCTTGTCGACGAAACGGCCGTCCCTGAACAGTCGGGTCCGCGGTCAGCGCCGCCTTCACGCCTTCGAGGAACACGTGATTGTAGGGCGAGCATCTGGCACTGCCGCAGACGACGGCGGCCCGTTCCACCATGTCGGAATGGCAGGCCGCCCAGTGATAGGCCTGCATGCCGCCCATCGACCAGCCGTAGACGAGCGCGATGCGTGAAATTCCGAACTGCTCCACCAGAAGGCGGCGCTGGATCGCCACCGCATCGTGATAGCTGATATCGGGAAACGGCATGACTTCGGAATTGGACGGTGAGGAAGACAGACCATTGCCGAACAGGTTCGGGATGACGATGAAATAGCGATCGGGATCCAGCGCGCCGCCACGCTGGATCAGCCATTCGGTGTCGTAGTGCTGGGCGCCGAACGAAGTCGGGTAGACAATCACATTGTCCTTCCGCGCGTTCAGCGTGCCGTAAGTCTTGTAGGCGAGCCGCATGGAACGGAAGACGACACCCGACTGCAGCACGACGTCTCCTGCGTCGAAGTTGTCACAGTCACCGTTGGTCGTCATGCCTTATCCTTCTGCGCGCCAACGGGCGCAGCCAATTATTGTACCAATAGTACATTATTTAGATTGGCTTGCAACCGCGTTATTGCGTCATCGCGGCGCAGGCGGCGTTGTTGTGCCGCCCGCCGCCGGCAACGGCGGTGCGGAGTCGGCCTACCCTTCGTATTGCAGCACATGCATACCGGCGTTCCAGTCGCTGACATACATCAGCCCCTCCGGGGTGACGTAGGTGTCGCAGGTCTTTGCGGCCAGAGAAACATTGGGCCGCGGATCCACCAGTTTGCCGGGTACCGGCGGCACCCAATAGGCAATCTCCTTCGGCACGAAGGCATCCTTGATGTCGAACACCCGCACCCCTGCCGTATTGTAGGTAGCGAACACCGTCTCTTCGCTTTGAAACGAGCCGGGCCGATTTTCGTGCAAATTGTGTGGCCCGAACGTCCCGATGCTGCAGAAATCGCGCTCGCGTGGTGTCGGCAGCGTCGATATCGGCACCGGATTTTCGGGAGCGCGGACGTCGACAATGAACGTGTAGAACAAGCCTTTGGCGCATTTTTCGGCATTCGCCTCGTCGGCCACGACAGCTAATCCCCGCTTGGGCAAAGGCAGAGGCGTATGCGTTCCCCCGGGGAAAGGCGGCGACCAGTTGATGCGCGAAATCAGTGTGGGCTTTGCGGGATCGCTGATGTCGTGGATGGTGAATCCGCCATCACGCCACGCCGCATAGCCGCGGTTACCGGCTGTGATCATGTGATGCAGGGCGACGCGCTTGCCTTTGGGCAAGTCCGGCTCGCCGGCGGCGCGGTTCATGCCGGGCAGCCACCATTTGGAGACGATCTCCGGCTTGGCAGTGTTCTGCAGGTCGACGATGCACAGGATGTGGTCGGTGAAGCCATCGAAGTGTGCCGAGACATGAGCGTAACGTCCTCCCGGCCACCACAGGCGGTTGATCCCGAAGCCGGGCATTTCGAGGAATGCAATTTCGCGCATCTCGTTTGGCTTGGAGATATCGTGGATGGACAGGCCGGACCGGAATTTCTTGCGGTTGGTGATGCTGTCGGCCAGGTTGTTCTCGAAGTAACCGCGCATGCTGTCATAGGATTGCATCGCCACGATGTTGGCGCCGTTGGCGAGCAGCATCAGATCGTCCGAAACCTGCAGGTGATGGGTGCGAGTGTACTGGCCCGCGGTGAAGAAGCCCGTGGGCTTCAGGCTGCGCGGGTCCGACGCGTCCAGAATGGTGACGCCGTCGCTGAACATGTGCCCGACGTAAACGTGCTTTTTGTTGACCATCACCTGCACGCTGTCGGGCCGCCCGCCGATGTCGCTGTAGGAAATGTGCTCGATGCCCTTCCCGATACCTTGCGGAGGAATTTCGGTATCGGCAGCGAATGCGGGCGCAGACAGACTGGACATCGCGGCGGTCCCAGCCAGCGCTCCGAGCTGTTTCAAGTACTGGCGACGCGAAAGTTCAGGCATGGTCGCTACTCCCCAAGAACGCCAATCTCTCTTCCCTCGCTGCAGTCTGGCCGCAGTCGATGATGCAGACTTTCGAAGTTGGGCGACGCTAAACCGGTTTGGACTGGCTCGTAAACTGCCAATCCTGCGTTCGCGCTAGGTCATTCGCGGCGGCACTCGTGCCAAAAATGCCGCGCAACAGGGCTATGCAGGCGTCGGCGGGGACGCACTTACTCCGCCGGCGCCGCCATCGGCACTTCCGCATGCGCGCTGTAGTCCACGCTCGGGCTGGTCTTCGCCAGTGCGAACAGGCCGGCTGCCATCACGGCATAGGCCAGCGCCACGCCCGGCGTGACGCCGAGGCCGCCGCCGATGCCGACGGCTTCGCCGTGCATGAAGCCGAAATAGGTCATGACGGCGCCGGCCAGCGCGAAGGCTGAGGCTTTGAGAAAGTCGCGTTCGATCACGAACACGCCGATCGCGCCGAGCACGAGGCCAGCCAGGATCGCGCCACCGCCCATCACTTCCAGCCCATGATAGATCACGCCCTGCTGCGGCAGTGAGGCGATGGCTGCAGTCTTCACCGCGTCGACTTTGTCAGCCGCGAGGCCACCGACGGTTTGAGCCGCAGCCATAGTCGCACCAAGCATGGTGTCGATCTGCAGCTTGGCCCAGGCGGCGAGATGCGGCGTCAGCGCCAGCACGACGGCGGGCGCGTGCTTGACCGGCGTGGTTTGGAACGCCTGTGCGCCAATCAGCATGCCGATATAGAGCAGGATCGGCGAGATCGCGACCACGGGCACCAGCGCCAGCAGCACCGCGATGATGCCAAACCATGACAGCACCACCACCATAATTCCGGTCGCGGCCGAATAGCCGATCCGGCCCCCCATCGCCTTCCAGCCGGGATGGCCGATATAAACCGCGTTGATGAAGGGATTGCCCATCAGGCAGCCGATCAGGCTGATGACGCCATCGGCAGTCAACACGCGCGTGGTCGGATATTCGTCGCCGGCCGCCTCCGCGCTTTCGACGTTGTCCATGGCCTCGACGAGGTCGTAGATGCCGAACGGGATGGCGGTCACCAAAATGATGCCTAGGAATTCGAAGCCGGAGAAGACGTGGCCGATGGCGGGCAGCGGCACCGAGAAGCCGAAGTTCGCAAAGGCGTCGCCGACGCCCTTGATGCTCAAACCGCCGAGCCCGAGGCCGAACAGGTTCGATCCCCAGGCGATGATCATGCCGACCGCAATGGCGACGAGGCCGGCCGGCATCCCCTTCCAGTATTTCACGCCGCCGAACCAGCTCGCCAGGATGATGGCAAAGCACACCAGCCCGATCTGCGGCGTCATGTACATTTCCAGCGCCGGGCGCATCGAGATGAAGGTGACGGAGACGCCGGCAAGCGTGCCGAGCAGCGCCGCGCGCGGGGTGATCTTTCGGATGTACGGCGCGACGAAGCCGCCGATCATCAGGATAAAACTCTGGAAGAACACCCAGACCAGTCCGGCCGACCAGCCCTTGAGGGGATCGCCGGTCTTGAGCGTGATCGGCAGCATGATCACGAAGGTGACGATGAACATGTGCGGCACGCTGACGCCCGACGGCAGCGCGCAGACGTCGCTGCGGCCGGTCTTCTGCGCGAGCTTGTAGGCGAGATATGCGTAGTAGAAGGTGGAGAGGCACATCATCAGGCCGAGCGCCGGCAGGATGCGGCCGAACACGAGGCTGTCGGGCATCTTCAGCACGAAGCGCAACAGCCCGGTCAGCACCAGCATGTTGACGAGGATGTTGGTGCCGAACCCGAACAGCGCGTTCCAGTCGCCCGGCGTCCACAAGACCGGCTTGAAGGTGGATGTGCCTGCAGTCCCCGTCGCACTCGTGCTCATCATAATCCCCCTGCTGCTGCCGTTCTTGGAATCTCCGGTGAAAGCGCCTTCAACACCTCGGCCGAGTCGGAGACCCAGCCAAAAATGCCGCCCTGGGCCTTGATCATCTTCAGGCCCATCTCGTGAAACTCGGGAAAGTAGGATGCGCAGCCATCCGCCAGCACCACGCAGCGATAGCCGCGGTCGTTGGCTTCGCGCACGGTGGTGTTGACGCAGACCTCGGTGGTGACGCCGCAGACCAGCAAATTCTCGATGCCGTAGCGCTGCAGCACGTCGCCGAGCTCGGTGGCGTAGAAGGCGCCCTTGCCCGGCTTGTCGATCACGATCTCGCTGTCGAGCGGATACAATTCGGGAATGATGTCGTGGCCGGCTTCGCCGCGAATGAGAATGCGGCCCATCGGCCCGGGATCGCCGATGCGCAACGACGGCGCGCCGCGCTCGACCTTGGCCGGCGGCGCGTCGGAAAGATCGGGCAGATGGCCCTCGCGGGTGTGTACGACCAGCATGCCGGTTGCGCGCGCCGCATCCAGCACTGCGGCAATCGGCTTCACCGCCCGCGCGAGCTGGCTGACGTCATTGCCAAGCGTTTCGCCAAAACCGCCCGGCTCCATGAAATCGCGCTGCATGTCGATGATGAGAAGCGCGGTCGCCGCCCAATCGAGCACGATCGGCTCCGGCTCCGCTGCAAGCTTTGCTGAGTTCGCCATGACGTACGCGCCCCGAACGAGAACTCTTAAGGGACAGGTCAAGCAAAGCCCGTGCCATTGTGTACAATGGCGTAAGCGAGTGGTCGGCGAGAAAATCGATCGTTCGTCAGTCTGTTACGCGCCGACGCCAAGTCCCGGCCCGACTTGATCGAACGCATTGCAAGCGAGCAATTGCTTATTGGCTGTGCATGCCGCGATTGGCTTGCTCAAGATCGCAACGTGCGTCGCGCTGCGCCAGCATGAACTAACCAGGCAAGGCCGGCATCCATCATGGCGACCTCGGCGGGCGCGCATCGGCCATGGCTACGGAGAAGACTGCGCCGACGGTCTAGAATTCCAACTAAGCAGCGGCTCCCCGAACGCCCTCTTCCAGACCGACAGAAAACGCGGAAACCAGGAATGAGCGACCGCCCCCTGATAGGCCCATGTGCGGTACTTGAGGCCCTTTTCCGACAGCAGTTCCTGATACCCGCCGTGCGTTTCGGTTGCGGTACGAATGTCCTGCAATATGTCGCGGGCGCAGGACTGGTACTTGTCGGCGCCGGAACATTCATCGTAGTCCAGCATGCGATCGGCGAATTCGACGTTGAACGTCGGCCAGCAGGAACGCCCCTGGTAGGCCGGCGCCGCAATTTTATGGATCATCTTGTTCTGCGGATTATCCGACGATACCAGGAAGTGAGACGTACCCGGAATTCGAAACCGCGGCTCGCCAAGTATCAGATCCGTCGTGGCTGCGAACAGCGCACGTTCGCCCTCGTCGCTCAGATCCCAAAATCCCTGATGCACGTTGACGAAATCCAGCGCGATGGAGGACGCTGCGCGATCGCTATCGGATTCCAGGGAATGCCTGATATAGCCATGCTTGCCGAACAGCATTAGAAGCTCCCGCTTGTATCGCGGGAGCTCGCGCCCGAGCAGCCCCTCCAGCTCGATCCGGTCGATCACCCCTAACCGTATGCCGCGCACAAAAGTCGCATGGACGCATGCATTGGTGACGAAGCGCCTGCGCTCGGCGCGGGTATCGGTGGCCGCGGAACGAGGTGCGGTCACGTCACACAGCAAGGCCGTGAGGCCGTTGTCATCGAACGGCTGCAACGCACCGGCGAGTTCAGATATCGCACGCCTCAGGTCGTCGCGATACTCGGCAAACAACAAGCGGCCGGCGTGACCACCCTGAGACATCGCCAGATACGAAGATCCCCTCTGGTCCGCCCGCATGATCTGTTCCAAACCTGCGAGGATGCCCAACAGCGTGTCCGAGGGCTGCGAAAAGTAATTGACGCCGATGTACCGGTCGCCTCCAGCGGGAACGATGGTCGTCGTGACGACATTGGAGCGAACGGCCTCCAACAGCAGGCGGACGCTTTTCTCGAGCAAACGAACCCGGCGGACGGCATCCTCGGAATCCATGATGGTCTTGGGATCGAGAACATCGGGGTAAAACCAGGCAAAGTCCCGGGGATAATAGGCGGAGGCGTGCGGTGCCCCCGTGACCAGAAAGGCTTCCTTCGGAGCAAAGGCGCTGTTGACCGAGTGCCGGTACAGCTCATCGATCCCGGCCGATAGGTGGGATTTTCTCAGGAACCGGTCACCGAGAAAATTCAAGGCTTGAATACCGTTGGCGACACCGGTGGCAAACGGACCCTGATAAAACCGGTATTCGCGGTGCGGTGAAAATGGAATGTGACAATTCATGTGCCTGGATGAACAATGTCCGATGGTGATGGGTATCAGTGGTTACCCCAGACATCATAGATTCGTATTTCTGTTAGATGAATTACGATGTCATCGCGCTGTCATAAATGGACGGTGCGTAGGATGGGTAGAGCGCAGCGAAACCCATCATGCTTCAACCACGAACATAAGGTGATGGGTTTCGCTGCGCTCTACCCATCCTACGATCTGCTGCGTCAGGCCCTTGGCCTAAAATTTTCGATCAGCCGCAGCAGCACCCGCGCGCCGGCATCGGCGTCGGCGGGTTCGACATGCTCGGCCGGGTTATGGCTGATGCCGCCGCGACAGCGGACGAACAACATGGCGACGTCGGCAATGTCGATCATCGCCATGCCGTCATGCCCCGCCCCGCTCGGCAGTTCGAAGGCGCCATAACTTTCCGCGGCAACCGCTTCGGCGACTTGCGTTTTCAGCCATGGCGCGCAGGGCACGGTGCGGTTCTCGTGGGTGACGTCGATCTGCAGCGACAGGTCGCGCCGTTTCGCGATGGCTTCGATCCGCCGCACGATCTCGGCCACCGCAAGCTTGCGATGGGCGTCCGCCGGCGCGCGGATGTCCAGCGTAAACGAGACCCGTCCCGGAATGACGTTGGTCGCACCGGGCAGCGCGGTGATGGCGCCGACAGTGCCGACCAGGCCTGCATCGTCCGTCTTGCAGAATTCCTCGACCGCCACGATGCATTCGGCGGCGCCGGCCAGCGCATCGCGCCGCAGCGTCATCGGCACCGTGCCGGCGTGACCGGCCATGCCGGTGAGGTTCGCCGCCAGCCGCGTGGCGCCTGATATTGCCGTGACCACGCCGACGGGAAGGCTTTGCTGCTCCAGTACCGGTCCCTGCTCGATATGCAGTTCGACATAGGCATGCAGCTCGCGGCGGGCCCGCGCCGCCGCGCCGACATGCTCAGGGTCGAGCCCGAACTGCACCATGGCCTCGCGCATGGTGAGTCCATCAGCATCGCGCGCATTGAGCACGCTCTCGTCAAAGGTGCCGGCGACCGCCCGGCTGCCGAGCAGCGTGGAGGCAAAGCGGACGCCCTCCTCATCGGCGAAACCGACGACCTCGATCGCAAAGGGCAACCGTACGCCCCGCCGGTACAGATCGGCGACGCAGGCAATTGCCGTGATCACGCCGAGCGGACCGTCCCATTTGCCGGCGTCGCGGACGGTATCGTAATGCGATCCCAGCATCAGGCACGGCAGCCCCGGACGGTCGCCTTCGTAACGGCCGCAGACATTGCCGATGGCATCGAGATGCACGGCCATGCCGGCGTCCCTCATCCACGACATCAGGAGGTCGGCGGCGATGCGGTGCTCGGGCGAAAGGAAAACCCGCGCCAGATTCTCCGGCGTCTCGGAAATCGCCCCGAGTTGGTTGATCCGGCTGACGATTTCATCGCCAAGCCGTGATCGTGCCGTCGCGCCGCTGGCCGTCTTGGTCTCGCTCATGCCGTTCCAGTAGGCGCGCTTAAACCGGCGCTTCTCGATGGGTGGGCGTGCGTTTTAGCCCCTTCCCACCGTGCACTCAATCTGGCCGTGGGGCTCGTCGGTCGGCAGGAAGACGTCATTATTGTTATCCAGCCCGAATGCCGACAGGTTCATCGGAATGAAGTGCATGTTCGGGCAGGCCATGCTGATTTCCGAAATCTCAGGCACCGCCGCCAGCGCCGCCTCGCCCATCCGGTACAGGCTGTCCTGCACGCTCATGCTGTAGGTGGTGCCGAACACTTCGAGCAGGGTGTCGAGAATCCGTGCGTTGGCCGCGGGATAGCTCGAAGGCTTCGCCGACCACTTCCAGGAGGCCACCATGCTGGTGGCGCACATCCGGTCGGCGGTCTCCGGCAGCGTGGTGTAGCGGTCGTGCGGATAATTCTCCCAGCCGGACTGCGTCGACTTCATGAAGGCAAAGCCGTCGATCCCGGACGTCAATGCCGCCTGCCCCCCGCGCGTGACGGCGGACTCGACGAACGGCTTGCCATTACTGTCGAGCACAAAACTGTGGGGATGCGGCTTGCCGCCAAAGCTCAGGCGGTTCCATTTGGTCTCGTGCGCGGTGATCCCAACCGAGGCGATCTGCGGATAGGCGTCGAGATATCGCTTGGCCAGCACCTGGCAGAATTCTTCGGTGCTGAGGCCTGTGTTCTCGCGGGCGACGATATTGACGATGTTCTTGATCGTATCCGTCGCCACCGAGGTGGAATTGTCGGCGTGGGTATAGGCACGGGCAAAGTCGCCCTCGATCATCGCCTTGACGCTGAGCTGGCTGACGTCGTGGCGATCGCCGTCCCGGTGAATCCGCATCACCCGGACCCGGCCCTTTCCGTATCTGTTGTTCAGCAACGGCATCCGAAGTCCTCCGGTCCAACCTGCGTTTGCGGGCGGCACGGCCGACCGCTAGGGTTCGAATAATGAGCAACCTTCGTGCCACAGGGCAAGGCTCCGGGGACGAGCTTCTGGCACGCGCCTTGTATCGGGATTGAGCGGGCCCAAAGGCCCGCTACCTGGGGGAAGTCCATGACCACCACCACCGAAAACCATCCGGTCGACCAGATGCTGCCGACGCCGCGGCTGCTGGCGCTCGGCCTGCAGCATGTATTGGTAATGTATGCCGGGGCGGTTGCCGTTCCGCTGATCATCGGACGGGCGCTGAAATTGCCGCCGGAAGACGTGGCTTTCCTGATCAGCGCCGACCTGTTCGCCTGCGGTATCGCCACGCTGGTGCAATGTATCGGCTTTCCCGGCGTCGGTATCCGGTTGCCAGTGATGATGGGCGTGACGTTTGCCTCGGTCGGGCCCATGCTGTCGATGGCGGCGGCACCCGACATCGGCCTGCTCGGCATCTACGGCTCGGTGATCGCGGCCGGGCTGTTTGCCATTGTTGCCGCGCCTTTCGTGAGCCGCCTGCTGCCGCTGTTTCCTCCGGTCGTCACCGGAACCATCATCCTGGTGATCGGCATTTCCCTGATGCGGGTCGGCATCAACTGGGCCGGCGGCGGCTTGCCGACCTTGACCAAGGTCGTCGACGGCGTGCCTGGCGCCTTTCCAAATCCAGCCTACGGCCAGTTACAGGGGCTCGGCATCGCGCTGTTCGTGCTGCTGGTGATCCTCGGCCTGATCAAATGGGGCGCCGGCTTCGTCGCCAATGTCGCGGTGCTGCTCGGCATCGTCGCCGGCGCCGTCCTTGCGGTAGTCCTCGGCGTCATGCATTTCGAGAAGGTGGCGGCGGCGCCATGGGCTGCGATCGTGCTGCCGTTGCACTTCGGGATGCCGAAATTTCAGCTCATCCCCATCATCACCATGTGCATCGTGATGATCGTGGTGATGATCGAATCCCTCGGCATGTTCCTGGCGCTGGGCGAGATCACCGGCAAGGCGATCAGCCGCGACGCGCTGACCCGTGGTTTGCGGGCCGACGGCGTCGGCACGCTCCTGGGCGGGGTGTTCAACACCTTTCCCTATACGTCGTTCTCGCAAAATGTCGGCCTGGTCGGCATCACCGGCGTGCGCTCGCGCTGGGTCACGATCGCCGGCGGCGGCATCCTGCTGCTGCTCGGGCTGGTCCCGAAGATGGCGGCGCTGGTCGAAGCCGTGCCACTGGTGGTGCTCGGCGGCGCCGGCCTCGTGATGTTCGGCATGGTGGCGGCCACCGGCGCGCGCATCCTCACCGCGGTCGACTTCAAGAACAACCGCTACAATCTGTTCGTGGTCGCCATATCGGTCGGCTTCGGCATGATTCCGCTGGTTTCGCCGAACTTCTTCAAGAACTTGCCGCACGACCTGCACCCGTTGATGGAATCAGGCATTCTGCTCAGCGCGCTGGTCGCGGTAAGCCTGAACGCCTTTTTCAACGGCGTCAGCGCCAAGACGGCGGAAGCCGATGCCGCATCGGCCGCGGCCTCAGCGACGCATTAGGTTGGTGACGGTCCTCATCCCTGCGCAACGGCTTCGCCGTTGTCGCTGGAGGAGCCACGCATAGCGTGGCGTCTCGAAGGATGGCCACATCGGGGTTTCATGGTTCGAGACGCGCCTCCGGCGCTCCTCACCATGAGGTTTAATGGCGATCAGCTTCCGCGATAGGTCGCATAACTCCACGGCGTGACCAGCAACGGCACGTGGAGATGGCCTTCCGGGTCGCTCACCGCAAACTGCAGCGGAATGCGGTCAAGAAACGGCGGATCGGACAGCGGCACGCCGCGACCGGCAAAATAGGCGCCGACGTGAAATGTCAGTTCATAGCGACCGATCGGCACCGGCCGGCCGCCGATCAGCGGCTGATCGGTGCGGCCGTCGCTGTTTGTGACGGCGCGCGCCACCACGCGGGATTGGCCAAGATCGGAAAGTTCGGCGAGTTCGATCGAGATCCCCGCCGCCGGCCGGCCGCTATGGGTATCCAGCACATGGGTCGACAGGCGGCCGTGCACCGGAAGCTTGTCTTCGGACGCGACGAGTTGGTCGAGACGCAGCGAGGCGATGCGGCAGATTTCCCCGATCGAGGTTTGCACCTCCGCCTTGGCGTCGTTCGGCAGCCGGCGTTCGAAGTCGCGCAGGATGGAATCGCGGGTGTGACGGCGGACGCAGAGGACATAGGGAAAGCCGAATTTGGCACGGTAAGCGTTGTTGACGCGCTCGAACGCAACAAATTCGGCGTCTGAAAGCCGGTCCAGCCCGGCGCTGTTCTGTTCGGCGTTCGACTCCGCGGTGAGGCCGGCGGCGCGCTGGGTTTTGTTGGCGAGATCGGGATGCGCCCTGATCAGCGCTATCAGTAATTCCTCGGGCGCGCGATCGACCACCGACCTCATGGCGGCGAACAGTGCGTTGACACCGGCGAACGGCCGCAGCGCGGCGGTCTGTTCGGCGATCCATGGCGAGTATTCGAAGACATTTGCCAGTGCGGCGACGAAATCGTCCTTGCTGCAAATGTTGAGGTCGGAAAGCCTGTTCAGCATCGTGGCCCACGCCTATCCAATGTCGAATGCGTTGTCGGCGAGATGAGCCAGATTGGCGTGCCAGTGCTGCGCGATCTCAAGCCGCGTCGGCACCCAGACCCGCTCGTGCTGTCCGATGTAGTCGAGGAACCGCATCAGCGCCGCCGCGCGGCCCGGGCGGCCGACGACCCGGCAGTGCAGGCCGACCGACATCATCTTCGGCGCGGTTTCGCCTTCCCGGTAAAGGACGTCAAAGCTGTCCTTGAGATAGGTGAAGAATTCATCCCCGCCGCCAAAGCCCTGCGCGTTCACAAACCGCATGTCATTGGCGTCGAGCGTATAGGGAATGACCAGATGCGGCTTCGAGCCGCCCGACTTGATCCAGTATGGCAGGTCGTCGGCGTAGGAATCGCAGAGATAAAGCAGTCCGCCGGCTTCCATCAGAAGCCTGAGCGTATTGATCGAGGAGCGTCCGGTGTACCAGCCGAGCGGAGGCTGCGCCGGTCGCCTCGGTGTGGATGCGCATCGCCGCCGCGATCTCGATCCGCTCCTCGGACTCCGTCATGTCCTTGTGCTCGATCCATTTCAGGCTATGGCTGGCGATGTCCCAGCCGGCCTCCTTCATGGCGGCGACGACCTCAGGGTTTCGTTTCAGCGCCATCGCGACGCCGAACACGGTCGCCGGCAAATTGCGTTCGGTGAACGCCCGCCACAGCCGCCAGAAGCCGGCGCGCGAGCCATATTCGAACATCGATTCGATATTGGCGTGGCGCTGGCCGGGCCAGGGCTGCGCACCCAGTACGTCGGACAGGAAGGCTTCCGAGGCGCGATCGCCGTCGAGAATATTGTTCTCGCCGCCTTCCTCGAAATTCACCACGAACTGGACGGCAACGCGCGCGTTGCCCGGCCATTTGGGATCGGGCGGGTTGCGCCCGTAGCCGCGGAAATCGCGCGGGTAGGACGGCGCGGCCACGTCTACATTTCCTCGAAGCGGATCTTCTGCGCGCCCTGCCACAGCACGGTCTTGCCGAACGCGGTCAGGTTCTCCAGCCCCGAGGTCAGGGTGATGAAATGATTGCCGGCGAGCTGACCCATCTTGCTCGCAAAATGCACACCGCCATAGGCCAGCAGGATTTCGGTTTCGCTGATGCCGCCCGGATAAAGAATGATCTGGCCGGGCGCGGGATAGCTGGTGTGGTTTTCGTAGGAGACGCCAAAGTCGAGATCGCCGAGCGGCATCCAGACACCCTCGCCGCTCCAGCGCACATGGATCGCCTGGCTCTCGAACGGCATCGCCTTGCGAAACGCCGCCACGGTCTTGGGCGCCAGTTGCTCCTCGAAGCGGGCCTGAAAGGTGAATTCGCCGGCACGGACAATCAGTTGGCTCATCGATCTCTTCTTCTGGATATAGGTAAGGACGTAGTTCAGCCGTATCCATTGCAGCCGAAACAAGCGGAAGCAAGAACGATTCCGGCCCGCGGGAGCCTTCAACGCGGGTGTCGGGAACAGGAAACTGTCCCTTGCGGACCTCAGAGCCTCAACCGACGCGTATGCGATACCGAAGCACCTGCTGTTGCGCGGGCGGGATGTGGATCAGCCCCGGCTTGTCGGCGAATTCGCCGTCGAAGTCCGCAGGACTCGCGAAACCGCGCCACGGTTCGATGCAAAGGAATGGCGCGCCGCCGGGCTTTGACCAGATTCCGAGTTCGCGGAATCCCTCCCAGGACATTTCGATCGACGGCCCGCGCGACCCCGCATAGCGGACCGATGAACTCGCCAGCACGTCCAGAATGACCGCATCATCGTCAAACAACCGTTCGGACAGCGCCAGCGTTTTGCCGTGGATCGGGGTCGGTTCCGGCGCTGCCCGCATCAGCCCGGTCTTTCAGGCGACGGATCGGCGCGATCTCCTCGTTGGAGAAAGTGAGTGTGTATTCGTCCTTGGCGAGTTCTGGCGAGAGCGGCCAGTTGAACGCCGGGTGCGCCCCGATCGAGGCCGGCAACACTTCATCGCCAAGGTTGTCAATTCGCAGCGTGACTTCCAATTCGGCGCCGCTCACCGCATAGGTGACTTCCAGGCGAAATGCGAACGGGTAGCGCGAGCTGGTATCCGGCCCATCGCAAAGAACCAACTGGCACGGTTCGGCTCACGCCGAAGCCAGGCAAATCGATGATCGCGCGCAAAACCGTGCTGCGTCATCGGGTAGGTCTTTCCCCGATGCCGGAGTTGGTCGTTCTTGAGGCGGCCGACGATCGGAAACAGCAGGGGTGAATGGCGCGGCCATGCCGGTCCTGCCTGCCAAAGCAGTTCGAGGCCTGCGGCATTTCTGAGCGAGCATAGTTCGGCGCCGGCGCCCTTAATGGTGGCCGAGATTCCTTCGCTCTGCAGCGTATGGCTGTCCGGGTTCATGTGTCACCACGCCAGAATGCGGTTTGCAGCGGCAGTTGGTGCCTGATCATCGCGGCGCCATCAACCACTTTCAGGCCGCGCGCGGCGCAGGCCTGCGACGCGTACGGAACGGCCGAAGGGTTCATTTTGACGCGTTTTCTTCACGCGAACCGGTATCCACTTCGCTCGAAAACGCTATGGAACGCTTGCTTTCCCTTGCTGTTGTGCGTTTCATTCCGGTCAAACATCAGGTGACCTCAGGAAACGCCCATGCCCGCAAGAATCATCGGAATGATCGGCACCCAGCAGGAAGGCATCGCGGTTCACCTCATCAAGGGACAGATATCGCGCCAATGGGTGGTCGACTTCACCCGCCTGCATGAGCAGTGGAACTATAATTCCGTCCTGGTCGGATATTACGCGTCCGCCGCCGAAGGTTTTGCGATTGCGCTCTATGCCGCCGACCACACCGAGCGGATCAAGTTCCTGATCGCGCACCGGCCGGGCTCGGTGGCGCCGGCGCTCGCCGCGCGGCAGGTCGCGACCTTCGACCAGCTCACGCAGGGCCGGATGGCGCTGCATATCATCGCCGGCACCAGCGACGCGGATCAGGCCAGCGAAGGCGACTTCCTGCCCAAGAACGACCGCTACCGCCGCGCCGGCGAGTATCTGGACGTGATGCGGAAGCTCTGGACCAGCGACAGCCCGATCGACCACCGCGGCGAGTTCTACCGCGTCGAGGGCGGCTATACCGACATCAAGCCGTATCAGCAGCCCTACCCCTCCCTGTTCTTCGGCGGCTCGTCCGAAGGCGCGCTGGAGATGGGCGCAAAACATTGCGACGTGTTCGCGGTCTTCGGCGAGCCGCTGAAGGAGACGCGGGAGCGGGTCCAGGATTTCCGCCGGCGCGCCTCGGCCTTTGGGCGCCGCGTCGGCTTCAACATGTCGCTGCGGCCGATCATGGCGGAAACCGAGGGCGCGGCGTGGGACAAGGCCAACGCCCTGCTGGCGGATGTCGAGCGCAAGACCGGCGCCGCGCCGCAGCCGACCAACCATTCCGCCGAACGCCTGCTCGGCTACGCCGCCCGCGGCGACGTGCATGACGAGCGGCTGTGGATGGGGATCGCGCGCGCCACCGGCGCACCCGGCAACACGTCATGCCTGGTCGGAACGCCCGAGCAGATCGCAGCGGCGGTGCTGGAATATTACCGGCTCGGCATTCATTCCTTCCTGCTGCGCGGTTTTGAGAACCCGCACGACACGATGGCGATCGGCCGCGACTTGATTCCGCTCATCAAGCAAGGCGCGCTGGCGATCGACCAGCAGGCCGAAGCGGCCGAGTAAACTTCACCCGTCGAATTCGCAGGCGCCTCAAGGATGCCGGCGTAATGCATTGGAGCTCAAGAAGAAAACGCATGAAAGAAATTGCATGAAGGCCGTGGTTGTCGAGAACTACGATTCGATCGACGGCATCTCGATCAAGGAGATCGATACGCCCGGCCTTTCCAAGGGCGAAGTCCGCGTCAAGGTCGGCGCCGCGGCGGTTGGCTTCGTCGATGGATTGAAGGTGCAAGGTCTCTACCAGACCAAGGATCCCCTGCCGTTCGTGCCGGGCACGGAGTTTGCCGGCATCGTCGACGCCGTGGCCGACGACGTCACCGCGTTCAGGCCTGACATGCCGGTGATCGGCATGACCCGTTCCGGCGCACTGGCCGAATACATCTCGGTGCCGTCAGCCGCGCTCAAGCACCTGCCGCCGCAGGTTCCCTTCGAGGCCGGCGCGTCGTTTCAGGCCAATTATCTGACCGGGCTTTACGCGCTGGATGCCCGTGCGTCGCTGCGCGAGGGCGAGATCTTGCTGGTGCTGGGTGCAGCCGGCGGCGTCGGCATCGCCGCCGTTCAGATCGGCAAATTGATGGGCGCGCGGGTGATCGCCGCCGCCTCGACGGCGGAGAAGCGCGCCTTCGCGGTGCGGTTCGGCGCCGATCAGACCATCGACTACACCCAGCGCGGACTGGCGCGACACGCTCAAGGAATTGACCGGCGGGCATGGCCCGGACGTGATTTTCGACCCCGTCGGCGGCGAAGTCGCGCTGCAGGCGTTTCGCTCGATTGCCTGGCGCGGGCGGCATCTGGTGGTCGGGTTCGCCTCGGGCACCATTCCGGCGCTGGCGTTCAACCTGCCGCTCCTGAAGGGCGGCGCGCTGCTCGGCGTCGACCTCGCCCAGATCCAGAAGCGCGAGCCGGAGACGCACGCCCGCCTGATCGCGCAATTGTTCGACTGGCTGGCGTCGGGCAAATTGCAGCCCGTGGTCGGCAAGGTCGTGCCGTTCGAGAATTTCCGTGAGGCGTTCAAGACCATGCAGTCGCGATCGGCGCTCGGCAAGATGATCGTCAAGTTCGGCTGACGTGACGCATCGATGCAGGATATGAACTGATGCCTCTGGAAAATAGCAACAAATCGCGCCGCCTGATGCATACGCGGTCGATCGAATGCCAAGGCTTTTTGCGCGACGACGGGCTCTGGGAAGTCGAGGCGTGGCTGCGGGATACAAAGCCCTTCACGCAGCGCGCCGATCGTTTTCGCGACGAACTGAAGCCGGGCGATCCCGTGCACGATATCGGCCTGCGGCTCGCGATCGACGAGACCATGACCATCCGCGAGGCCGAAGCGATGATGCGCGCCACGCCCTACCCCACCTGTATCGAGGTCGAGCCGATCCTTGCGCGCCTGATCGGCGAGCGCATCGGCCCCGGCTGGCGCGAAGCGATACGGCGCAAGATCGGCCGGCTCGAAACCTGCACGCATCTGATGGAATTGCTCGGCCCCGCCGTGACCACGCTGTACCAGACCATGTCCCACGGCAAGAAGCCGGATGGTCGCGATTCGCTGGAGAACCAGCAGCAACTCCGGCGAGCGCCCGTTCTTCATCGGCGGCTGCCATTCCTGGCGCACCGACGGACCGGTCGTCGCCGCGATGTTCCCGCAATTCGCGACCAAGCCGGCGGCTAAGGATTAGGTAAGCAGGACGATCAGGGCCGGCATCCGTCGGTCTCAGTCCACTGCGGCGTCAAAGCTTGACAACTTCATAACCCATGGTTGTACTACCTCGACTGTACCGCACAGACGCTTCTTTCATCCCGTTTCGACCAGGCATTTTGAGCCGGCAGTCGGTTTTCACAGAACGCCCTATCCGGCGTTCTCGGTCATCCGGCATTTAGCCGATGTTGCCATTGCGCGTGGGGGCATGTCCATGTTGAAAATGGTGATAATCTGGTCCGCAATTGCCTTGTTCACGGCGTGGGCGATCAATCTTCCGGGCATTGTGGCCGACACCCTCTACAAGAACGTCGAAGACATCGTCGACGGCGAGATGCCACGCACCGTTACTGCATTTCAATCCGGCCCAGAGGTAGTCAGCACTATCGGCGGCAGCGGCGAAGGATTGAACTGCAGCCTCGCCCGGCTCTGGTCAACTCGTTCTTCGACGGCAGCAAGGACGAGAATGACAAGCATCATCTCGTACTGCAACGTTTCAGGCAGGCATGCGTTTTTCACGATCTCTGCTATCGCCACGGCCTGGCCACGTATGGTTACAATCAGAACGATTGCGACCGCATTCTGCAGAACGAAGCCTTTCGACTATGCCTGTACATTCGAAACGGTACCGCGGAGAGCAGCGCGGCCGAGCGCTGTCGAGTACCGAACTCAAAACTGGTTCTGGGCGGCGTGAGCCTCGGCGGCTACGGCGCCTATCGCGCCTGGAACCGGTCAACCTATTTCGAGTTCGAATCAGACCCTTCGCGCTCGAACGGGTTCTTTGTCAGCCGGGTGGTTGATCACCCCTTCAAATTCCTCGATGCCGTCGATCCGGCTGACAAATATGCGCAATGAATCCGATCAGGTCATCCTGACGTTTGAAAACATACCGGTCCAACCTCACCGTTACCTGCGTCACCTGCGCAAATGTGCCGGTCTTGTAAATGGACCAGTGACCCTAACGACGTCAGTCGCGAACTCAAGTCGGTCAACATCACGCGTCTTCCGGAAGCCCTGCTAAGGCACCAGGATCAAATGCTGTCGCAACACCAGCCCGGTTTGGTTGCCACCGCGCCGCCGCCACGCGGCGCCGCATTTGCTGATTGATAATGACGGCAAGAATCATTTGATCTGGATGAGCCGCAACAATCCGGGAGATACCGTTTCCTGTATCGTGCTGTCAGATGCGGCGCATCTGCTAACCCACACGCTGCCGAAATACGACTTGTGTCATACTCACGTGGGTTCGACACTCAACATGGTGGAGGTCGACATGTTTGCGACCTCGCCACTCCCGATGGAAATTCCGGGCGCCCTTGCGCAGGATCGTATCTTCGCCACTGGAATTAGCGCGCAAAAGACCAAGTATAATGATCTCAGCTTCTGTTCTCGGTCTGCATTCAGAAAGGTCAAGGACAGGGAAGTGGATAAAGAAGATGACAAGGCCAAGTGCCACACCTTCTCCGAAGAAAGAGTCTCCAAGGGCGATGGTCTCGGAGCGTTCCAGAACTTTGCGGTGGTGAGGCCGGGACAGCAAATTTTCTTCGCGCGCGATGTAGCGCTGCCGACGGATTCGCCACTGAGTAATGCTTGGAAACGCGTCCGCGGAGACACTTACTCACCCGGCGGCGTCCTGTTGGCGATCGATATTTCACCGCCCGCCTCCGCCGATGGACCGGCGGTTCCCAAAATCCAGAAGATAGTGCCGTTCCGCATCGACGACCGCTTCGATCCGATGATGCCACTCACACGGAGAAATGGCGATCTGCGATTTTTGAGCCTTGAGGTGCCCAGCTTTTACTTTGGGCTGGGCGCATCCAAAGCAACGCTCCGCGTTGCTACGATCGATTTTCAAAAGGAGAATCCAGCGATTGATTACGTAAAGCTGAAGATGAATGACCGTGACATTCAGTTGCATGGCTCTTGGGCTATGCGGCCAGTGCTCGTGCTTGAAACCAAAGAGCCCCAGCCAAAGACCAAGCTTGTCTTTTCGCGCGGCGAAATTGAGCCGGGAAAGGCCGCAGGCCCCAAATGGAGGACTGAGGCATTGAGCTTGCAGACGCTGGTATTTGAACGCGAATGCAAACTCCCCTGACGGGCCTTTCTTGAAAACGGGCGGAGCGAAATGCACGGTGAGGTATACGTTCAAAACGAGATCCGATTACGCATGCTATCGCACGTTCGATCCGAGCCGCCCGATGCGGTCATCGCCAGCAGCTAAGATGCAAGCATCCCAACTCCTGGTCGGACACTTCGCAGGCAGCGGTGGACATGGGCTAGCCTTTCCCGACGCTTGCCTAAAGGGAGAGCCGGTTGTGCTGCGGCCAAAAGCCGGGCCACCAGGTGAATTCGAGCCAGTCTCGGAAAAATCTGCGTATTCGAAGGACCTAAAGCGCGAAATCACCTGCGAGCCCCTCAATTCGAATGAGTATGTCAGCAAGCCAATCAAGCAAGAAGAGATGCTTGCCGGTTGGCCACTGCCGTAGAACTGCAGCACTCACCTTCTTCACCATCTACATACAGACGCAGTCGCGCATGCTAGCCATCGTCACGCCATTGCATGACCCGATCATAGATCGCAAACGCCGCCGCTAAACCACAGCCAGCGATGATGCCGACGGTAAGATCCTCGACCAAGGTCAGGCCGAAGGTCGCGATCAGCACGCAGGCCGGGCGCCAATCGTGAAGCAGGCGAGAAAACTCTTCCTTCTCGGCCATGTTCCAGCACACCACCACCAGCACGCCGGCGAGCGCCGACAGCGGAACAAAGCTGGCCAGCCGGGCTCCAAGCACCATGAACACCAGCACGAACAACGCATGCGCCATGCCGGAGATCGGGCTGCACGCGCCCGCGCGGATATTGGTGGCGGTGCGGGCGATCGTGCCGGTGACGCTGATGCCGCCGAAGATGGCGGAAACGATGTTAGCGATGCCTTGCGCCACCACCTCCATATTGTAGCGATGCTTGCGCCCGGTCATGCCGTCGGCGACCTTGGCGGACAAGAGGCTTTCGACGGCGCCCAGCAGCGTAAAGGAGAGCGCCGTCGGCAACACTTCGAGAATGGTTGCGTAAGAGATTGCCGGCAGACGCGGCCCCGGCAGGCCGTCCGGAAGCTGGCCAAAACGGCTGCCGATGGTCTCCACCGGCAGATGGAACAGCCAGGCGGCGACCGCGGCCAGGACGACCACGATCAACATTCCCGGCCAGTTCGGCACGAAGCGCCGCAGCAGGAAGATCAGGGCGACGGAGCCAATCCCGACAGCGAGCGCGGCAGGATTGAGCGTTGGCAACGCGTGGCCGAGCGCGGCGAGCTTTGGCAATAGCGGCCCCGGCTCGGCAGTCAGCTTCAATCCGCCGAGATCCTTGAGCTGGCTGGCAAAGATCGTGACCGCGATGCCGCAGGTGAAGCCGACGGTCACCGCATGCGGAATATAACGGATCAGCGAGCCAAGCCTCAGCAAGCCGATCAGCGTCAGCATGAAGCCGGAGATGAATACCGTCAGCAACAGCCCTTCGAGGCCGAACGTCGCCACGGTGGCCGCTACCAGGACGATGAACGCGCCGGCGGGACCGCCGATCTGATAGCGGCTGCCGCCCAGTGCCGACACTAAAAAGCCGCCGATGACGGCGGCGTATAACCCCCGCTCGGGCGAAACACCCGAGGCGACGGCGATCGCCATCGAGAGCGGCAGCGCGACAATCGCAACCGTCAGCGCCGCCAGCATGTCCTTTCGAAAGCTGGCGAAGCCATAACCCTCCGACAGAACGGTCATGAGCTTGGGGCGGTAATGATGGGCGCTGGCGGAGCCGTCAGGCATTGCGGGTTAACCGATCATGGATTCGGCGATTATAGCGAGGCACCGGTTACGGAACCACCAAAACCACTGCTCATAGTCATGGCACACGCTACCGAGGTCTCCGCAAGAACACGGGCATCGGTGAAGCCAGGATATCCTGAGGTTGTGACGCGCCACCACTGCTCCCGGCGAGCTTCGCTGGCACGCCACGGGCTAGCACGACACGCGGGTTCCCGCGACACGAAATTCTCGCATTGGCGAAACGTGATTGTCCGCCGGATGCGCAAAAGGACGCATCCGGACACGATCGGCAGTTTGCGCGTGACGCCGCGACAGACAGGTGTCACTATCCGGCGATAAACAAAAGCTGCGCACGTCGGACGAAGCGCGGCTGCCGAGGGGGAAATAAAAGCGTCAGCGTCGGCGCGCGCGTTCCTTTTGGCCCAACCCGTCCGTTGGCGTCGCATGGGACAACAGATTGTCCATCGTCTGCTAATTTCGATCCCCGCTTTGCTCGGGGTTCTCTTCCTTTGCTTTTGCCTGCTGCAGGTGGTGCCGGCCGATCCGGCGATGATCATCGCAGGTCCCGACGCCAAGGCCGAGACAATCGCTGCCATTCGCCAGGAACTCGGTCTCGACCGATCGATCCCGGTCCAATTCTTCGAATATATCATGCGTGTGCTGCGCGGCGATCTCGGCCGCTCCATCATCTCCAACAAGATGGTGAGCGAGGAACTTGCGATGACCATCGGCCCGACGGTCGAGCTGATGCTGGGCGCGATGCTGATCGCAGTACCGAGCGGCCTCACGCTCGGAACACTGGCTGCCGTCAATCGCGGTCGCATCACCGATCGCATCATCATGGCGTGCTCGGTGGCGGGCGTGTCGATGCCGGTGTTCTTCATCGGCCTGATCCTGATCCAGTTCGTCGGATTCAAATGGGGGCTGTTGCCGTTCACCGGCCGCACCGGACCGGTATGGGACGGCGGACTGCCGAGCCTGATCCTTCCTGCGCTGACGCTCGGCGCGGTGCTGATCGGCCCGATCGCGCGGCTGACCCGCACCGCCGTGCTCGAAGTGCTCGGCGCCGATTTCGTGCGCACGGCGCGCGCCAAGGGACTGCGTGAGCGCGTCGTGATCATCCACCACGCGCTGCGCAACGCCATGATCCCCGTCGTCACGCTGATCGGGCTGCAGGCCGCGTTCCTGCTCGGCGGCGCCGTCGTCACCGAAACCATGTTCTCGTGGCCCGGCGTCGGCCGGCTCGCCGTCGGCGCCATCGTCTCTAGCGATTTTCCGACCGCGCAGGGCGCGATCATGATCCTCGCCATCGCGTTCCTGTCGATCAATCTCCTGGTCGATGTCCTCTACGTCTATCTCGATCCCAGGATACAGCGAAGATGAGCGCCGAGGCCCTCGAGACAGGCTTTGTCCACGAGCGCGACACCGGCGTGTTCGCCCGCGCCGGCGTGTTGCGCCGGCTGGCGCGCGACCGCGTGGCCGCACTCGCTGGCCTCGTGCTCACCGTGGTCGTGCTGGCGGCGCTGTTGGCGCCCTGGATCGCGCCCTACGACCCCTACTTCACGGACCTTACCAAGGTAATGCGGCCACCTGACGCGGAACATTGGTTCGGCACTGACAATACCGGCCGCGACATTCTCAGCCGCGTCATCTACGGCACGCGCAACACGCTGATGCTGGGGCTCGTCGGCGTCATCGTCGGCGGCTTCATCGGTGGCGTTCTCGGCATCCTCGCCGCCTATTATCGCCGTCTCGACGGCTGGATCATGCGGCTGGTCGACGTGATGCTGGCCTTCCCCGCGATCCTGATCGGGCTCGCGGTAGCCGCGATCTTCGGCGCCGGACTCACGGCCGTGGTGATTGCGCTCGTCGTCGCCACCGTGCCCGACGTGGCGCGGGTCGCGCGCGGCGCTGCGATCGGGGTGATGGGCCAGGAATTCATGGAGGCCGGCCGCGCCGTCGGCGTCTGCGACCGCGAACTGATCTGGCGCTATCTGACGCTGAACTGCATTTCCACGATCTTCGTGTTTCTCACCCTGCGCTTTGGCCAGATCATCCTGATCGGCGCCGCACTCGGTTTCCTCGGCATGGGCGCGCAGCCGCCGACCGCCGAACTCGGCATGATGGCGGCGCAAGGCCGCGACTTCCTGTTCATGGCGCCGCACATCGCGACGATCCCGAGCTGTGCCATCTTCGTGATCGTGCTGGCCGCCAACCTTCTGGGCGACGCATTCCGCGACGTCCTCGATCCGAGGCTGCAGACATGATCAGATCAGTTCTGAGTGTTGCACTGGCGTTCGGAATGGCCGGCACGGCAGCGGCCCAGACGCTCACCATAATGAAGGGCATCGACGCGCCGCATTACGATGCCCAACGCACGACCTGGGGACCGACCTCCGACATCGTCAACATGTTCCAGGATACGCTGGTCGCGCTCGACTGGGACGGCAAGACGGCCGTCCCCTATCTCGCCAAGTCGTGGACGATCAGCGAGGACGGCCGGACCTATACGTTCAAGCTGCGCGACGACGTGTCGTTCTGCAGCGGCAAGAAATTCACCGCCGATGACGTCGTCTACAGCTTCAAACGACTCAAGGACCCGGCGATCAAGGGGCCGTTCGCCTGGCGTGCGGGCAACATCAAGGAATTGCGCGCGACCGATCCCCATACCGTCGAATACGAACTTGAGGAGCCGTTCTCCGAACTGCTGCTGCAGCTCACGATGTTCACCAACGTGATCCACAACAAGGAGAGCGTCGAGGCGCTGGGCAAGGATTACGGCATCAAGGGCGCCGACGGCACGGGACCGTGGTGTTTCGATCACTGGCAGCCGCGCACCGAGATCGTGCTAAAGCGCCACGACGCCTACAAATGGGGCCCCTCGATGTACAAGAACAAGGGGCCCGTGAAGTTCGAAAAACTCGTCGTCAAGATCGTGCCCGAGGATTCCAGCCGGGTTGCCGCGATGATGTCCGGCCAGTTCGACATCACCCATCAGTTTCCGGCGCAGTTCATCACCCAGGCCAAGGCGGCCCCGATGCTGACCGTGACGCCGGCCAGACCGAATTTCCAACTGCTCTATTACGGTTTCAAGATCACGCGGCCGATGGTGGCCGATGCCCGCGTGCGCGAGGCCATGAGCATCGCCATCAACCGCGCCGAGATCGCCAAGGCAATCCTGCTGGGAAATGCCGATACGGCCTTCACGATTGTCGATCCCGCCGCGCTTGACTTCGATCCGGCGACTAATGGGATCATCAAGGAGGATCTTGGGCGCGCCGCGAAGCTGCTCGACGAAGCCGGCTGGAAACCGGGCTCCGACGGCATACGCGAGAAGGATGGCATGAAGCTGGCGCCGCGGGTTTACTTCACCGCCAATGCCAACTCGGCTCGCGTCGCCGAAGCCATCCAGGGTTACCTCAGGAAGATCGGCGTCGACTGGCGCCTGCAACCATGGGACTCGACCATCTCGTCGGTGAAGATGGCCGAGCAGGATTACGAGATCTGGTCGGTGACGGTGCCTTATCTGTCGGCCGGCGACCTCATGAACATCTATTTCGATTCAGCCAACATCCCGACGCCGAACCGGATGAACTGGAAGGACGCCGAAACCGACGCCTGGCTGAAACAGGGCCGCTCGGCGCTGACCGAGGCCGACCGAGCCAAGTATTACGCGCTGGTGCAGCAGAAGGTGACGCGCGAACACCTCTGGATGCCCGTGCTCAACATCAACATGGACCAGGTGGCCAACAAGAAGATCACGGGCGCCAGGCCGCACATGATCTACCAGAATACGTTCTACAAGGGCCTGGACGTAACGCGCTAAAAAACAGGGACTGGAGGAAAAACACGATGCGCAGGATTTTTGCGGGCGTTGTGACGCTGCTCGGAGCGGCCGGACTTTCTTCGATGGCCGAGGCGCAGACCCTCAAGATGATGAAGTCGCTCGACGCTCCGCATTATGACGGCCAGCGCACGACGTGGTCGCCCAGCTCCGATATCGTCAACATGTTCCAGGACACGCTGGTGGCGATGGATTGGGACGGCAAGACCGCGATCCCCTATCTCGCCAAGTCGTGGACCATCAGCGAGGACGGCAAGACCTACGTCTTCAAGCTGCGCGACGATGTGCAGTTCTGCAGCGGCAAGAAATTCACCGCGGCCGACGTGATCTACTCCTTCAAGCGGCTGACCAGCGCCGAACTCAAGGCGCCGCTGGCCTGGCGGGCCGGAAACATCAAGGAACTGCGCGCACCCGATCCCTACACGGTCGAATACGAACTCAACGAGCCGTTCTCCGATCTCCTGCTCCAGCTCACGATGTTCACAACAGCGATCCACAATCAGGAGAGCGTCGAAGCACTCGGCAAGGACTACGGCATCAAGGGAATCGACGGCACCGGGCCATGGTGCTTCGAGAGCTGGCAGCCACGCACCGAAATCGTGCTGAAGCGCCACGACGCCTACAAATGGGGCCCGTCGATGTATCAGAACAAGGGCCCGGTGAAATTCGAGAAGCTCAGCATCAAGATCGTGCCCGAGGATTCCAGCCGCGTCGCCGCCATGCTGGGCGGACAATTCGATATCACGCACCAGATTCCGTTAGCGTTCATTCAGCAGGTCAAGGCCGCGCCGACCCTGAACGTCCAGGAAGCCCTGCCCAACTTCCAGCTGATGTATTACGGCTACAAGACCACGCGGCCGATGGTGGCTGATGTGCGCGTCCGCGAGGCGATGAACATCGCCATCAACCGCGCCGACATCGTCAAGGGCATCATGCTCGGCAACGCCGAACCCGCCTACACCTTCATCGATCCCAAGGCGCTCGATTTTGCGGAATCGACCAAGGGCATCATCAAGGAGGATGCCGAGCGCGCCAAGAAGCTGCTGGACGAGGCCGGCTGGAAGGTCGGCAGCGACGGCATCCGCGAGAAGGACGGCGTGAAGCTGGCGCCCCGCGTGCTGTACACCCAGGTCGCCTACTTCCCGCGCGTTTCCGAGGCGATCCAGGGCTACATGCGCAAGATCGGCGTCGACTGGAAGATCGTGGGCTTCGACTCCACGATCGCGCCGGCCGAGATGGCCAAGCAGGATTACGAGTTGTGGACGGTGACATTCCCCTACATCTCGGCAGGCGACCTGCTCAACTTCTACTTCGACTCGAAAAACATGCCGGCGCCCAACCGGATGAACTGGAACGACGCAAAGACCGACGAGTACCTGAAGCTGGGGCGCGCCTCGCTGACCGAGGCTGATCGCACCAAATACTACGCGCTCGCGCAGCAACGGGTCACCGCCGAGCATCTGTGGATGCCGGTGATGAACATCGCGATGTATACGACCAGTCTGAAGAAGCTGAAGGGTGTCCGGCCGCACATGCTCTATCAGAACACCTTCTACAAAGGCCTGGATTACTCGTTCTGATGGACAATCTTCTCGAGGTTCGTGGCCTGAAAACCCACTTCGCGACGGATCGCGGCCTGTTCCGCGCCGTCGACGGCATCAGCTTCAACGTGCCGCGCGGCCGCACCATCGGCCTGGTCGGCGAATCCGGCTGCGGCAAGAGCGTGACGTCGCTCTCGGTGATGGGGCTGGTGGCCGCGCCCGGCAAGGTCGAGGCCGAGGCGGTGCTGTTCGGCGATCGCGACGTGCTGAAGCTCTCGGCCGACGAACGACGCCGGCTGCGCGGCAGCAAGATGTCGATGATCTTCCAGGAACCGATGACCTCGCTCAATCCTGTCCATACCGTGGGGCAGCAGATCGTCGAAGCGATCCTTGCCCACAGTGCGATGACGCCGCGGGCGGCACGGGCGCGTGCAATCGAAATGCTCGAGCTGGTGCGGATCCCCTCTCCGGCGCAGCGCATCGACGACTTCCCGCACAACATGTCCGGCGGCATGCGCCAGCGCGTGATGATCGCGATGGCGCTCTCCTGCGAGCCAGCGCTGTTGATCGCCGACGAGCCGACCACGGCGCTCGACGTCACCATCCAGGCCCAGATCCTCGACCTCCTGAGCGACCTGCAGCAACGGCTCGGCATGGCGATCCTGATCATCACCCATGACCTCGGCGTCATCGCCGAGGTCGCCGATCAGGTTCTGGTGATGTATGCCGGGCGCATCGTCGAGAGCGCCGACGTCAACGACCTGTTCGCCGATCCCCAGCATCCCTATACGATCGGCCTGCTGGGCTCGATCCCGCGCATCGACGTCGATCGTGAGCGCCTCGCCACCATCGAGGGCACGGTCCCCAGCCCGAACAACCAGCCCGCCGGCTGCCGCTTCGCGCCGCGCTGCCCGTTCGCGGACCAGCGCTGCCGGCGTGATCCGCCGTCATTGCGCGACATCGCGCCCCGCCATCAGGTGGCATGCTGGAAAGCCCCGGTCGAGGCCGCGTCATGAACGATGTATCGAGCGAGACCCCTGTCCTGGAGGTCAATAGCCTGGTCAAGCATTTTGGCGTCACCCGCGGGCTGATCAACCGCAAGGTGATCGGCCTTGTGCGCGCTGTCGAGGATGTCAGCTTCGAGATCGCCCGCGGCGAGACGCTGGCGCTGGTCGGCGAATCCGGCTGCGGCAAGTCGACCACGGGACGCCTGATCCTGCGCCTGATGGACCCGACGTCGGGATCGGTGCGCTTCAAAGGCAAGGAGATTGCCAATCTCGACAAGGATTCGCTGCGGCGGATGCGCCGGCACATGCAGATCATTTTTCAGGATCCGTACGCCTCGCTCAATCCGCGCATGACGGTCGGCGAAATCCTGGACGAACCGCTGCGGGTCCATGAGATCGGCGACGTCTCGTCACGCGCCGCGCGCGGGCGCGAGCTGCTGCAAATCGTCGGTCTGTCCCCCGAACATGCCAGGCGTTATCCGCACCAGTTTTCGGGCGGGCAGCGCCAACGCATCGGCATCGCCCGCGCACTCGCCGTCAACCCGGACCTGATCGTCTGCGACGAGCCGGTGTCGGCGCTCGACGTCTCGATCCAGGCGCAGATCGTCAACCTGCTGCAGAATCTGCAGCAGCGCTTTGGGCTTTCCTATCTCTTCATTGCCCACGATCTGGCGGTCGTGAAGCACATCAGCGACCGCGTCGCGGTGATGTATCTGGGCAAGCTGGTCGAGATCGCGGACAAGAAGACGCTCTACGACCGGCCGCTGCACCCCTATACCCAGGCGCTGCTGGCGGCGATCCCCAAGCCGGACCCCGCCTTGCGCACCAAGCGCGTGATGCTGCAGGGCGACGTGCCGAGCCCGTTCAGGCCGCCGACCGGCTGCCGCTTCCACACCCGATGCCCGCATGCGCAAGCCCGCTGCTCGGCGGAGGAGCCAAAACTGCGCGAGGCGGCCCCCGGCCATCGCGTGGCCTGTCATTTTTTCGAGACGTTGCCGATCCCCACGATCATCGCGCGGGCTGGGTTAGCTATTGGCAAATTCGCCGAGCGGCTGGCGGCGTTCGAGGCCGCCAAGCAGGCTCGGACGCCGGCCTGAGCCAGAGCGGGATGGGCCGGAGCCGAAGGGCCCAGACACAAAATATCGAAAACAACCCCATGCAAAGTAGAATTGGGGCCCGGCTCACAGCCTCAGGCCGCTTGCGTCCGGGGCGCAGGATGGTCCGCCGTCACGGCCCAACCTCAGCTCATCCTGCCCTAACCGGCGTGCTCGATGGCGCGAATGGCGCCGCGTAGTTCGGCGAGGCCGCGCAGCCGGCCGATCGCGGTGTAGCCGGGATTGGTGCGCTTGGTTTCCGCGAGATCGTCGAGCATGCGATGGCCGTGATCGGGCCGGAACACGATCTGATCGCGCGATGAACGCTTGCGGTTCTCGGTGAGCAGCGCCTTGAGCACCGCGATCATGTCGACGTCGCCATCGAGATGATCGGATTCGAAGAACGACAGACCATCGCCTTCCCGCTTGGTCGCGCGCAGATGCGCAAAACCGATCCGCGGCGCAAAACGCTTGGCCATCGCGGGCAGATCGTTTTCCACGCGCACGCCGAGCGAGCCGGTGCAGAAGCAGATGCCGTTGGCCTTCGAGGGCACGGCATCGAACAGCGCCTGATAATCTTCCGCCGAGGATGCAATGCGCGGCAGGCCGAACAACGGCCGCGGCGGGTCGTCCGGATGCAGCGTCAACGTCACGCCGAGGGATTCCGCGACCGGTGTCACGCGCGCGAGGAATTCGCTGAGGTGTTGGCGCAGCACCGCGGAATTGATGCCGCGATATTGCTGCAGGCGGTCGCGGAATTGCGGGATCGTCAGCGGGTCGGTGGTGGAGCCCGGCAGCGCGCTGGCGATGTTGGTGACGAGGACGTCGATATCGGCCTGCGTCATCCCTGAATAGACCTCCCTGGCGCGCCGCCGCGCTCCTTCCGAATATTCGGCCGGCGCTTCGGGGCGCTCCAGGATGTGCAGATCGAATGCCGCGAATCGCTCATGGTCGAAGCGCATCGCCTTGGCGCCGTTCGGCAATTCCCATTCGAGATCAGTGCGGCACCAGTCCACGACCGGCATGAAGTTGTAGCAGATGATCTTGATGCCGGACGCCGCGACCGCCTCGAGACTGGCGATCCAGGCCTCGATCGAGCGTGTTGCGCCGCCGCCGAGCCGTTTGACGTCATCGGGGATCGGAATCGATTCTACCACCGACCATGTCAGCGGCGAGCGGCCGGGCTGACTGTTCTCGATCAGGTTCTTGCGCTCCTCGACGGCAGCGCGCGTCCAGGCTTCGCCGATCGGTACCTGATGCAGCGCGGTCACCACGTCGGTCGCGCCGGCCTGACGGATATCGTCGAGTGACACGGGATCATTGGGCCCGTACCACCGCCATCCCTGCAACATCATGGGCGCTCTCCAGAAGTCTGAATTGCGATCAAGCCGTCAGCACGACCTTGACGCTCTGCGAGCGGTCGAGCGCCAGCCGTACCGCGTCGGGCGCGACCGAGAGCGGGCGTTGGGCCGTCACCAGCGAAAGCACGTCCACGCTGCCATCGGCGATCAGTTCGACCGCGGTGAAGAATTCCGTCCCGAAGCGGAACGAGCCGCGCAGGTCGATCTCCTTGGCCATGACAGCATTCGCCGGCACAGGGATCTGCCCGCCCGGCAAATTGCCGACCTGAACTACGACGCCGCCGCGCCTGACGACGCCAATCGCGCTGGCAAGGCCCGCCGCCGTTCCCGAGACTTCGAATGCCAGGTCGAACGGAGATGCTGCGGCTTGCGCCTTCAGCGCCTCCTCGCCGCCGGAGATATCGACGACATGACTGGCACCAAGTTTTGTGGCAAACGCCAGCGGCGCTGCCGCGATATCGACAACGGTCGTCTCCGCGATCCCTGCGCGCTGCGCCGCCAGCATGGTCAGCAAGCCGATGGGACCGGCGCCGAACAGCACCGCGCGCTTACCGGTGACATCACCGGCGCGGGCGACCGCATGCAGGCACACCGCCAGCGGCTCGGCGAGCGCCGCCGCCTGATAGGTCACGTGATCGGGAATCTTCACGCATTGGGCGGGGATGGCGTCGAAGTAGGACGCAAAGCCGCCCTGCATATGCGGGGTCTTCGAGGCCGAACCCATGAAGAAGATGTTCTCGCACAGATTGGGCCGGTTCTCGCGGCATGGCTTGCAATGGCCGCACCAGCGCGACGGATTGAGGGCGACGCGGTCGCCGACCTTCACGCCGGCTGCGGAACCGGCGATCTCGACGACTTCACCTGCGATCTCGTGACCGAGCACCAGCGGTGAGGTCACGACGAAATCGCCGGTGCGGGCGTGGCGATAGTAATGCATGTCGGAGCCGCAAATGCCGCCGGCGCCGAAACGGATGCGCACCATGCCTGAGGCGAGCGGATCGAGCGGCCGCTCGACCATGCGCAGATCTTCCGGGCCGAACAGCGTTGCAGCCAAAGCCATCGATGTCATTTTGAGAAGTCCCATGTATTTAGGCAGCCAGAGCGTCAGCTCCGGGATGTAGGTGATGGCGACCAGCGCCAGCAGCAGCGGCACCAGCCACGGCAGGATCGCCATCGTCGTGCGCTCGACCGACAATTTCGCCACGCGCGCGAGCACGAACAGCACCATGCCGAGCGGCGGATGCAGCAGGCCGATCATCAGGTTCAGCGTCATGATCAGGCCGAAATGGATGGGGTCGATCCCCAGTTTCAGCACGATCGGCAGCAGGATCGGAACCAGGATGGTGATGGCGGCGATGGTATCGATGAAGCAGCCGACGAACAGGATCAGGATGTTGGCGAGGAGCAGGAACACCCATTTGTTCTGGGTGATCCCGAGTATCGCATCGGTCAGGATCTGGGCCGCCTGCGACACCGTCAGCAGCCAGGCAAAAATCGAGGCCGCGGTGACGATGAACAGCACCGAGGCCGTAGTCTCGATGGTGTCGAAGGTTGCCTTCGCCACCGTCTGCAGCGTCATCGAGCGGTAACGCACCAGTCCGAGGAACAGCGACCAGATCACTGCGGCAACCGCAGCTTCGGTCGGCGTGAACCAGCCGAGCGTCATGCCACCGATCAGGATAACCGGCGCCATCAGCGCCATCACGGCGGAGAAATCGAAGTACCAGTCGAGCGCCAGCAGCACCACGAGGCCGAGCCCGACCGCCATGTTCACCGACAGCCCAGCGACCACCAACAACCAGACCACCATCGGGAAAGCCAGCACGATGAAGATCTCGAGAGCAGCCGAGCCGATTTGCGGCCAGGAGAACGGCGCGTCGCTGCCCCAGCCGTTGCGGTGGGCGAAATAGGCCACCGTTGCCATCATGAACAAGGTCATGACCACGCCGGGAATGACGCCGCCAAGAAACAGCGCACCGATCGAGACGTTCGCCATCATGCCGTAGATCACGAATGGCAACGACGGCGGGATGATCGGGCCGAGCGTTGCGGATGCGGCCGTCACGCCGACGGCGAACTCGGTGGAATAGCCATGATCCTTCATCGCCTTGATTTCGATGGTGCCGAGCCCCGCGGCGTCAGCGATGGCGGTACCGGACATGCCGGAAAAGATCACCGAACCGATGATATTGACGTGGCCGAGGCCGCCGCGCATCCAGCCCACCAGCGCGACCGCGAATTTGTAGATGCGCCCGGTCACACCAGCAATGTTCATCAGGTTACCGGCCAGGATGAAGAACGGCACGGCCAGCAGCGGAAAGCTTTCGACGCCCGCGATCATGCGTTGCGCCAGCGTCACGTCGGGCGTGATGCCGGAGACGAGAATATAGACCAGCGACGATACCGCCATGGCCAGCGCGACCGGCAGGCCGACCAGCATCAGCAGCAGAAATCCCCCAAGCAGCAGCAGCATGATTTCAGCCTTCCGTTCCGTCGAATGCCCCGGGGCGCTCCAGGATGGAGTAGCCCCGCCGCCAATTCTCGACCGCGATCTGGATCGAACGGGCGAACATCAGCACGAAGCCAAGCAGCACGGCGTAATAGACAAAACCCTTTTGAAACTTGATCGTCGTCATCCGCTCGTCGCCGATGATCTGGATAAACTGCCAGACCAGCTTGATCGCGTATCCAAAGAACGCGATCCGGATCAGATCGATCACGGTCGACAGCGCGCGCGCCGGCAGATGCGGCAGATAGCGGAAGATCAGGTCGACCTGGATGTGCCGCGACAGCCGCACGCACATGGCCGAGCCGATGAACACCACGCCGATCAGGCAGTAGGTCGCGATCTCCTCGGTCCAGGCGTAGCTGTCGTTGAGGACATAGCGGGTGAAGAACTGCAGGAAAACGCACAGCGCCATGATCCAGAAGATCACGAGCGCCAGCCAGTCCTCGGGCGCATATCCACTGAGATCGGCGCCCTTGGGGACCTCGTCCTCAAAGGTATGGGCGATCTCGTCCGCCGTGATCTGCTTGTGCACTTCAACCGTCGACATGCGCTTACTCCCCAAGCTGGCGGCGCGTGATTGACTCACGTAATTCCGGGGGGCTCAAAGAGCCGAACTATGGTGCGCAATTGCGCACCTGAGAATCTCGAAATTCCGGGTCGACGCTAATGCGTCGCCCGGAATGACGACTTCGTCGTTATTTCACCGCCTGGATGCGTTCCCAGTCGGCCTTGCGGTAGTCGAAGCTCTCAAAACTCACGGTCTTGAGCACGGTGTCGCGGAACTCGTCCTTGTTGACCTCGGTCACCGTCAGGCCCTTCTGCTTGAAGAAATCGACCAGCTTGGCTTCGTTGGCCTTGATCTCGGCGGTGGCCTTGGCGGCTGCTTCCTGCGCGACATCGGTGAAGATCTTGCGGTCTTCCTCTGACAGCTTCTTCCAGAGCGCGCCGGAAACCACGGTGTTGAGATGATCGACGATGTGACCGGTCAGGACGATATGCTTCTGCACCTCGTAGAACTTCTTGGCTTCGATCGTGGTGAGCGGATTTTCCTGGGCCTCCACGGTGCCGTTCTGCAGCGCGAGATAGACCTCGGCGAAGGCGATCGGCGCGGTGTTGGCGCCGCAGGCGCGCGGCATCGCGAGATAGGCCGGCACGTCAGGCACGCGGATCTTGAGGCCCTTCATGTCGGCGCAGGTCTTGATCGGCTTGTTCGAGGAGGTGTGACGCACGCCGTAGTAAGTCACCGCCACGATGCGATGGCCGGTCTTGTCCTCGTAGCCCTTTGTAAGCTCCTTGAAGACGTCGCTCTTGGTGTAGGCGAGCAGATGATCGGCGTCGCGGAAGGTGTAGGGATAATAGGTCACGCCAATCGGCGGGAAGCTCTTGGCCGCGAAGCTCGAACCCGAGATGATCATGTCGACCGAGCCGAGCGAAAGCCCCTGGTTGATATCGGTTTCCTTGCCGAGCTGCGAAGCCGGATAGACGTCGATCGCATAGCGCCCATTGGTACGCTTGCCGATCTCGCCAGCCGCCCAGACGGAAGCGGTATGAAACGGCTCAGAAGTCTCGTAGACGTGGGCCCATTTGAGCTTGGTCTGCGCCATGCCCGATGTGGTCGCGGCCAACAGCGCAGCAGCAGACGCCGCAAATGCAATCGTCAATTTTTTCAACACGTGAATTCCCTCCGTTGCTACAATTTTCTTTTGTTACCCAACCGGCCCGGCATTTCGCCCAACCGTTCGAATTCTTGCTCGTTCAGCCGCGCCTCGCGCGAACGCGGGAGGCAGGCGAAGTTTCGGCTCCGAAATTTTGCGCAAAGCGGGCCTGCGACCGCGCCAGGTGCTCGCGCATCGTCACGCGCGCCGCGTCCGGGTCATGGGCTGCAATGGCGTCACGGATCGCGCGGTGCTCGGCCAGCGCCGCGTTCCAGGATTGCGGGTTTTCGAAATAGTGCGCGAGCTTGGCGAAGTAGGGATTGAGCCGCTGGTCGAACAACTCGCCAACCACACGGACCATCACCGCGTTGTCGAGGCATCCGGCCACCGCGACATGAAACGCGCGGTCATGAATCATCGAGGCCTCGCCGGGATGCTGCACATTGGCCATCGCTTGCAGCGAGGCATCGATGCGCGCGATGTCTTCAGGGGTCGCGACCCGCGCCGCCTGTTCAGCGATGGCGCCTTCGATGAATTCGCGGGCGCGCAGCAGTTCGAACGGGCCTTCGATTTCGGCCGCCGCCGGCAAGGGCGGTGCGAGCGCCGCGGGTTCACTGACATAAATTCCGGAGCCGACGCGGATGCGAACCCGGCCCTCGACTTCCAAAGCGATCAAGGCTTCGCGCACCGTCGGCCGCGACACCTTCAACTGTTCGGCAAGATCGCGTTCGGTCGGAAGACGGCTGCCCACGCGATATTCGCCGCTGTCGATCAAGGCGCGGAGCTGATCGGCAACCTGGCGATAAAGGCGTCGTGCTTCCACGGCTTCGAGCGGCACGCTCGGCTCTCCCTGACGATCCCTTGATGAATCGATTTTTCTTGCTTTGATCGGGCCAAGGCCAATAAATCGGCGATATTGGCCTTACCAATTGACCAAGGAATGATGGATCGAGCCTCCCATGTCAAGCGAAACGGCAAAAAATCAGGTTTCCGGCCCGAAAATCGGGGATCTACGCCTTTCGACGGCTAGCCTTGATCGACTTCCCGGCCAGATCCAGCGTCCGGCCTACGATCGATCGAGCGTCACGCCGGGCATCGTTCACCTCGGAATTGGCGCGTTCCATCGGGCGCACCAGGCGGTGGTGATCGACGACCTCCTCGCGGGTGGTGCCACCGATTGGGGAATCGTCGGGGCCAGCTTGCGCAGTCCGGAGACGCGCGATGCCCTCGCCCCGCAGGATTGCCTTTACACCCTCGCCGTTCGCTCCGGCGCGGGCACCGATCACCGGATCATCGGTTCGGTACTCGCATGCGAAGTCGCCAACGAGAAACCCGCCCCTTTGATCGCGCGCCTGACCGACCCGGCCACGCGTATCGTTTCGCTGACGGTCACCGAGAAGGGCTATTGTCACACGCCGCAAACCGGCGACCTGGACGAAAATCATCCTGACATCGCTCACGATCTACAGAATCCGGGCACGCCGCGCTCGGCCATCGGATTTCTCGTCGCGGCACTGGCGCGCCGGCGGATTGCAGGCACAGCCCCCTTCACCGTTCTGTCGTGCGACAATCTCTCCGCCAATGGCCATACCGTCGGGCGGATCGTGACGCAGTTTGCCAGCCTTCGATCGCGCAATCTCGCCAACTGGATCGAAGCCGAGGTGGCCTTCCCTTCGACCATGGTGGACCGAATCGTGCCGGAGACCACCGACATCGACCGATCGGAGATTTCCTCCGCGCTCGGCATGACCGACGCGTGGCCGGTGGTGACCGAGCCATTCACGCAATGGATCGTCGAAGATCGCTTTCCGGCGGGGCGGCCGGATTTCACGGCCGCAGGCGTGCAGATGGTCTCGGATGTGACGCCGTTCGAGCACATGAAACTGCGGCTGCTCAACGCCAGCCACTCGGCGCTGGCCTATCTCGGCTATCTCGCCGGCCATGAGACCATCGCGTCCACCATGACCGATGTTCGCTTTGCAGCGCTTGCCCGACAGGTGATGCTCGACGCGGCGCCGACGCTGGCGATGCCTGAAGGCACCGATATTGCAGCCTACGGCGCGTCGCTGCTGCAGCGCTTTTCCAATGCCGCCTTGCATCACCGCACCTGGCAGATCGCGATGGACGGCTCGCAGAAACTACCGCAGCGGCTGCTCGCCACCATGCAGGACCGGTTGCGGCTGGGCCTTTCGATCAGCACGCATGCGCTCGCGGTCGCGGGCTGGATGCGCTACGTCACCGCAAGGGACGAACAGGGACGCGCCATCGACGTGCGCGATCCGCTTGCCAGGGAGTTGGCCGCGATCGCCGAGCGCGCCGGCCCGGTCGCGGAGCGCCTTGCTCCCGCGCTGCTGGAGGTGCAGTCCATTTTCGGCACCCTCGGCAGCGATCCCCGTATGCGCAGCGCCGTCACCGAAGCGCTCTCAAAACTCTATAGGCTCGGTGCACGACAGACGGTACAGACGTTTCGGCCTGCATGATTGGCAGGTCTGAACCGCCTGGTGACAAGGCCACACCGCGACCGCCGTTCATGTCGGAAATTCTGCAGGCTACGGCGACAACAACGTCCTGGTGAGTTGATGATCGGGATCGGCGAGCCCGTCGATGACATCGAAATGATGCCGGCCGGGTTCTTCGATGATGCAGGTTTTCGCGCCAAGCCCGGTCCAAATGTTGGCGAGGAGCGCGTTCTGACGGACGAATTCCGGGCGCTCGGCGCTGCCCACCCAGCATGTCACGCGCGCATTCGGCGTCGGCTCCAGCAAGGCGGGGCTTTCCACGCGCGCTTCGGCCTCGTCAATCCGCAGCTCAGCATTCATGGCGGCCTTCATCAGCGGACGAAGGTCGTGAACGCCGGAAATGGAGACGGTGTGGCTGATGCGCGCCCGGACATCGTCCGGGAGCGGCGACGTCGCCGAAATCATGCGCGTCACCAGATGCCCGCCGGCGGAATGGCCGGTCAGAAAAAGCGGGCCTTCGACCATCGCAGCAGCCCGCGCGACGGCCGCGGCAATTTCGCGCGTGATCTCGGAGATGCGCACAGCCGGGCACAGCGTGTAGGAGGGCATCGCTACCGCATAGCCGCTTTCAACCGATCCGCGCGCGAGATGCGACCAAAAGCTCTTGTCGAGCGCCTTCCAGAATCCGCCATGGACGAAGACGACCAGGCCCTTTGGCCGGCCTTCCGGTGCAAAGAGATCGAAGCGGTTTCGTGCGCGCTCGCCATAGCTGATATCGAGCGTCGCGCGGCCGCTTGATTGAAGCGCGTCGCGATAGGCCTGCGCGGGCTGCACCCACGCGGCCGGCCAGCGTTCGCCGCCCGGAATGTTCGGAGCATTCGCATAGGCGTCGTTCCAGTCGGAAATCTGATGAAAAATCACGCGGTGGTTTCCATTCGATTTAGTGGCCGGGCGGATGTCCGTGGGCAACCAGTCTATACCGGGAAGCGCACCTTCCGCCCATAAATTTCAAGCTTGAAATAATTCATGCCAGCGCGAATAATTGCACTGGACGCGGACCGGGGAAAGACATGACCGATTTCACGCGAACAAAATCCCGGTTCGCCATCCCGGATGGCGTGATCTATCTGGACGGCAATTCGCTCGGTCCCCTGCCCGTTGCAGCCGCCGAACGCGTCGGCCGCATGATATCGGAGGAATGGGGCAAGCACCTCATCAAGGGCTGGAATGTCGCCGGGTGGATGACGCAGCCGCGTCGTGTCGGCGACCGCATCGGCCGGCTCATCGGCGCCGCCGACGGGACGGTGGTGGTGGGCGATACGTTGTCCATCAAGGTCTACCAGGCGCTGGCCTCGGCGCTCGCGCTCAATCCGTCGCGGCGCGTGATCCTGTCGGACAGCGGCAACTTTCCTTCCGATCTCTACATCGCCAGCGGTCTGATCGAATCGCTCGACCGCGGCTACGCGTTGAAGGTCGTGGCTCCCGAAGAGGTCGAAGCCGCCATCGACGAGACGATCGCGGTGCTGATGCTGACCGAGGTCGACTATCGCACCGGCCGGCTGCACGACATGCGCGCGCTGACGCACAAGGCGCATGCCGCCGGCGTGCTGACGGTTTGGGATCTGGCGCATTCGGCGGGTGCTATTCCGGTCGAACTGGAAGGTACTGAGGCCGATTTCGCGGTCGGCTGCACCTACAAATATCTCAACGCCGGTCCTGGCGCGCCGGCCTTCATCTATGTAGCGCCTGACCACGCCGATACGGCGCGGCCGGCGCTTTCCGGCTGGATGGGTCATGACGCGCCGTTTGCCTTTGACCTCGACTATCGGCCCGGCCCGGGCATTGAGCGAATGCGGGTCGGTACGCCCCCGATCATTGCGATGGCCGCGCTCGACGCCGCCCTCGACGTCTGGGACGGCGTCAGCATGACCGACGTGCGCGATGCTTCGATCGCGCTCGCCGACCTGTTCATCCGCGAAGTCGAACGACGTTGTCCCGAGCTGACGCTGGCTTCGCCGCGGGACGGCAAGCGGCGCGGCAGCCAGGTTTCGTTTCGTCACCCGGATGGCTACGCGATCATGCAGGCGCTGATCGGGCGCGACGTGATCGGCGACTTCCGCGCGCCGGACATGATGCGCTTCGGCTTTACGCCGCTCTACATCGGAGAAGCCGAAGTTCGCGCGGCAGTCGAAATCATCGCGGACGTCTTGACCAATCGCCGCTGGGATACCGCGGAATACCGCAACAAGGCGCTCGTGACATGACCGATAAGCCTGACGACGCCTCGCGTGAAGGGGCCGAGATGTCGTTCGACGGACGGATGTCGTACAGCGATTATCTGCACCTGGAACGCCTCCTGGACGCGCAAGAGCCGCTCTCGGACGCACATGACGAACTGCTGTTCATCATCCAGCACCAGACTTCCGAGCTCTGGATGAAGCTCGCCATCCACGAACTCCGTTCGGCCATCAAGGCGATCCGCCACGATCAGTTGCAGCCCGCCTTCAAGATGCTGTCACGCATCGCCCGGATCTTCGAGCAGCTCAATACCGCCTGGGACGTGCTGCGGACGATGACACCCAGCGAATACACCGAGTTTCGCGATCAGCTCGGGCAGTCCTCGGGTTTCCAGTCGTACCAGTATCGCGCGATCGAGTTCCTCGCTGGCAATCGCAATCTGGCGCTGCTTGGTCCGCACGCCCACCGCCCTGACATCACGGCCAAGCTCGAGGAAATTCTCGCTGAGCCGGGCCTCTATGACGAGGCGCTGCTACTGCTGGCGCGCAATGGTTTTGACATCGGCGAAGACGCGCGCCGAACCGAATGGCGCGTCAAGCGCACGCCAAACGACGAGGTTCTGGAGGCCTGGAAAACTGTCTACGCGTCGCCGGCGAAACACTGGATGCTCTACGAGCTTGCGGAAAAGCTGGTCGATTTCGAAGACTATTTCCGCCGCTGGCGTTTCAACCACGTCACGACGGTCGAGCGCATCATCGGCCTGAAGCGCGGAACCGGCGGCACGTCGGGCGTCTCCTACTTGCGCAAGATGCTCGAGGTCGAACTTTTTCCGGAACTCTGGAAACTGAGAACAGAGCTCTAGACCACACCCAACTCAGCGCGGCACCACCGCGGTAGCTTCGATCTCGACGCGGGCTTCCTTCTCGACCAGGCGCACCACCTGCACCAGCGCCATCGCCGGATAATGCGCGCCAAAAACCTCGCGATAGACGCGGCCGAGTTCTTTCAGGCTCGCGAGATATTCCTCGATGTCGACGACATACCAGGTCAGGCGCACCAGATGTTCGGGCCTGGCGCCGCCCACGGCAAGGATATCGGCAATGTTGCTCAACGTCTGACGCACCTGCGCAACGAAATCGGACGCCAGATGCCCTTGCGTATCCCAGCCGATCACGCCGCCGGTCACCACGAGGCGGCCATCGGCGGCCATGCCGTTGGCATAGCCTTTCGGCGTCGGCCAGCCGCTCGGCTGCAACACTTGCGGGCCCGACGACGAGCCGTCGGTCTTGGGACTAGGCACCACACTCAGCGTGGGGCCCTTGGGGGCAGTCACCGGCATTCTCCATCAGGTTCAAGCGTTATTCCGCGGCGATGCCGGGCGATGCCGGGCCCGTGGCCATCTGCCTCAGCGCAAAGCGCCTCAGCTTGCCAGTCTCGGTCTTCGGCAGTTGCGCGACATATTCGATCGCGCGCGGATATTTGTACGGCGCAATGGTCTGCTTGACGTGATCCTGCAACACCTGCGTCAGCGCAGCGTCGCCCTTGGCGCCACCGGTCAGGACCACATAGGCCTTGACGATCATGCCGCGCGCCTCATCGGGCGCGCCGACCACGCCGCATTCGGCAACAACAGGATGCGACAACAGCGCGGCTTCGACCTCGGGGCCCGCGATGTTGTAGCCGGAGGAGACGATCATGTCGTCCGAACGGGCGACAAAGGACAGCCGTCCATTGGCGTCGCGAACGAAGGAGTTGCCGGTCAGGTTCCAGCCGTCGCGCACATAGTTCGATTGCCGCTTGTCGGCGAGATAGCGGCATCCGGTGGGTCCACGCACCGCAAGCTTGCCGACGGTACCATCAGGCAATTCGTTCATGTCGTCGTCGACGATCTTCGCCTCATAGCCGGAAACCGGTCGCCCGGTGGTCCCGGCGGCGGCGTCGCCGACGCGGTTGGTGATGAAGATGTGCAGCAGTTCCGTCGAGCCGATGCCATCGAGAATGGTCTTGCCGGTCTTGCGGGTCCAGTTTTCAAACACCGGCGCCGGCAAGGTTTCGCCGGCGGAAACGGCCAGCCGCAGCGACGACAGATCGGCGCCCTTGTCCATCGCGGCCATCATCGCGCGATACGCGGTCGGCGAGGTGAAGCAGATGGTCGCCTTGTAGGTTTCGATGATCTTGACCATTTCGGGCGGCGAGGCGTTTTCCAGCAGCGTTGCGGTGGCGCCGAACCGAAGGGGAAAGATCGCCAGTCCTCCGAGCCCGAAGGTAAAGGCCAGCGGCGGTGAGCCGACGAAAACATCGTCCTCGGTCACGTTGAGCACTTCTTTGGCATAGCCGTCCGCCACGATCAGGAGGTCGCGATGGAAATGCATCGTCGCCTTGGGCTCGCCCGTGGTGCCCGAAGTGAACCCCAGCAGGGCGACGTCATCGCGTCCCGTCTTCACGGCTTCGAATTTCACCGGCTTGTTCAGCGCCACCCGGTCGAGCTCGGCGTCGTGGTTGGACGTGCCGTCGAAATTCACCACCTGCTTGAGGAATTTGCTGGTCTTCGCGCAGGCGACCAGCTCATCGGCAATGCGGCTGTCGGTCAGCGCCAGCGCAATCTCGGCCTTGTCGACGATCTTGCCCAGCTCGCCGGCACGCAGCATCGGCATGGTGTTGACGACGACGGCGCCCGCCTTGGTGGCCGCAAGCCAGGCCGCAACCAGCGCGGGGTTGTTGCCGGAACGGATCAGGACGCGGTTGCCAGGCTTGACGCCGTAGTTCTCCACCAGCGCATGCGCCAGGCGGTTGGACCAGTCGGCCAGTTCCTTGTAGGTGCGCTGGCGGCCGTTGCCGATCAGCGCGATCCGGTCGCCCCAGCCTTTTTCAACGATCCGGTCGGTCAGTTCGACGGCGGCATTGAGATATTCCGGATATTGAAACTCGGGCCGGTCGAGCAGCAGGTCCGGCCATTGCTCGGATGGAGGCAGGTTTCGCCGCGCGAAATCGTCGGTATGGCCCGACGGGCCAAGAGACCGACCAGGAGGTTGGCTGGGAGTTCTACCTGACATTTCCATCTCCCCTCGCTTCCATCAATGAAAGGCTCGAGATCAATATCGAGGACGCCCGGCAACGCCGTCTCGCAAATCATTTTAGGCTTAAAGCAATTTTTCGCAAGTGCGGAATCACGCCTACCGCCGCCGGGACCAGCCTGACGGCGGCACGGCGGGGAACCCCCGTCCGCTCAGGCCGGCGGCGGGGTGTCGTCCGTCCAGGTCCCGCGAACTACTCGTTGGCTTCGGGCGGCAGGAAGTTCACCTCGTGCTGCGCCGAGATCCGAACCACCTCTGCGGGGTCTGTCAAATTGTGCAACTGGTTGAACAGCGCTTCGAGCTTTTGCATCGGCGACACCCAGAACAGCGCCCGCGCCGGCTTGTCTGACTTGTTGAAGTAGCCGTGCGGAATGCCGCGCGGCAGGCGAACCAGATCGCCGGCCTTGGCCTGCACCCAGACGCCGTCGAGCTTGAGATCCAGCACCCCTTCCTGCACCAGGATGAACTCATCCTGCGTCGGATGAATGTGCACCGGCACGAACTGGCCGGGTTCGCTGTTGGTCTCGAAGGCAAAGGTGGAATCGGTCACGGCCTTGGGGAAGTAGACCTGACCGAGAATATTCCAGCTCTTGCCACTGTAACCGGTACCACTGGCGGTGATGCCTTTCTCGAGTGCTGCCATATCGTGCTCTCCTCTGTCGAAGTTTGGTCAACCCACATCACGATACGCATGCCGCCCGATATATTCCGGGCTCAAGCCGCGCCAACGGATCAGCCTTCCCGCAGCAACCTTAGCCCGCCCGCGCCTTTGCGGATTTCTGCGCCGAGGCCTTGGTCTTGGCTAGGAGACGCATCAGATCGCGGACGTCCTTCGGTGTCAGGTCGCCGAAGACATCGGCAATCCATAATTCGTGCTCCGCCGCCATCTTGCGGAATTCGGCGCGCCCCGCCTTGGTCAGCCGGATCACCTGCACGCGGCGGTCGGCGTCCGACGTGCGGCGGTCGAGGTGCCCGGATTCGACGAGGCGCTCGACCAGCCCGGTGACGTTGCCGTTCGAGACCATCATCCGCTTGGAGACATCCGATAGCGTCATGCCCTCCGGCACCTTGTCGAGCTGGGCCATCAGGTCGAACCGCGGCAGCGTGACGTCGAAGCGCTCGCGCAACCGGCTGCGCACCTCGCCCTCGATCAGGGTCGTGCAGGTCAGCAGGCGCAGCCACAGCCTGAGTTCGTCGCCATGATGTTCCGGGAGTTCGACGGCCTTGGTCTCTGAATCAAGGATCATGATGCAAATCTTGTCCGGCTTGGGCGTTCGGTGATCCGAACAGAGCGCAGCTTCCGGGATCATTGCCCAGATTTCTTTAGGTTTCAAGTAATTGGCGCATGGCTTGCATGGACGCGTTCTGCTTGCGGGGGCAGTCACCGTCGGAATAAGCTGCAATCCGAGCATTTTGTGTGGCGTCAAGTTTTTCGGCTGCTGAGGCCGAATGGAGGATAATCATGAAGCCGTCGTTGAAGCTGAGCGGATTTGCCGTGTTGCTGGGTGTTGCCGCCACTCCGGCCGCAGCGCAGGAGAAAATCAAGATCGGTGTGATCACGACCTTGTCCGGCCCGGCGGCCGTGCTTGGCCAGCAATCGCGCGACGGCCTGCAACTCGCAATCAAAGAACTCGGCGGCAAGATGGCCGGCAAGGACGTCGAAGTCGTCGTCGTCGATGACGAACTCAAGCCCGACGGCGCCGTGACCAAGGCGAAGGGCCTGCTCGAACGCGAGAAGGTCGACTTCGTGGTCGGACCGATCTTCTCCAACATCCTGCAGGCCATTCACCGGCCGGTGACCGAGAACAAGACGTTCCTGATCAGCCCGAACGCGGGGCCGTCGAGCTACGCCGGCAAGGAGTGCAGCCCGTTCTTCTACGTGACTTCCTACCAGAACGACCAGGTTCACGAGATCCTCGGCAAGGTCGCGCAAGACCGCGGTTACAAGCGCATGTATGTGCTGGTGCCGAACTATCAGGCCGGCAAGGATTCGGCGGCCGGGTTCAAGCTCGACTACAAGGGAGAGATCGCCGAGGAGAGCTACACGCCGCTCGGCACGCTGGATTTCCAGGTCGAGCTGACCAAGATTTCCTCTTCGAAGGTCGATGCGCTGTTCACCTTCATGCCGGGCGGCATGGGTGTCGGCCTCGTCAAGCAGTACCGGCAGGCCGGCCTTGCCGACAAGATCCCGGTGCTGTCGGCCTTCACCGTCGATGAATCCACCCTGCCCGCGCAGCAGGACGCCGCGGTCGGCATGTTCGGCGGCGCCAACTGGGCGCCCGACATGGACAATCCCCAAAGCAAGAAGTTTGTAGCCAGCTACGAGGCCGCCTACAACAGCGTGCCCGGCACCTACGCCATGCAGGGTTATGATACGGCGTTGCTGATCGACAGCGCGGTGAAGGCGGTCAAGGGCGACCTCAAGAACAAGGACGCGGTGTCAGCCGCGCTGAAAAAGGCCGAGTTCACCTCGCTGCGCGGCGACTTCAAGTTCAACGTCAACGGCTACCCGATCCAGAATTTCTATCTGACCAAGGTTGCAAAGCGCGCCGACGGCAAATTCCAGACCGAGATCGTCGAGAAGGTGTTTTCCAACTATGGCGATCGCTACGCCAAGGATTGCGCGCCCGCGAAATAATTTTTGGGAAGGAAACAGCAATGAAGACCGAAATCGCCGGCATCACCCGCGCCAATGAAGGCATCCAGGGAATCGCCTGGAACATCCTCGGCCAGACCTATGTGCCGAAGAATGTTACCGAGCATTCCTTCTCGTGGCATGCGACCTTCCCGCCCGAGACCTTCGTGCCGCCGCATATTCATCCCGACCAGGACGAATATCTCTACATCCTGGAGGGCCAGCTCGACTTCTTCCTCGACGGTGCCGAGACGCAAGGCACGCCGGGAGATCTGGTGCGGCTGCCGATGGGCAAGCCGCACGGCATCTTCAACAAGTCCGGCCGCGCCGCGAAGACGCTGTTCTGGGTGTCGCCGACGCGGCGGCTCTACGACCTGTTCTGGGCGATCCACAACATGAAGGAGCAGACGCCGGACGCCGTGGTGGCGCTCGCGGCCGAGCACAACATCCACTTCCTGCCGCCGCCTCCGGGCGCGTGAGGCTAGTGTTCGCGGCTTCGTAGCCCGGATGAGCGGAGCGACATCCGGGACTCGGTCGGCAGCGGCAGTGTCCTGGGTATCGCTGCGCTCACCCGGGCTTCGGTTTTGAACTACGCCCGCACCGCTGCGAGCCCCAACGGCGGCGGCGCAAAGCCGGCCTTGGAGGCGTAGCCGCGGACGATCGCCTCGCGCTGGGCGTGGCTCAGCACCTTCTCGATGTCGGTAAATCCGTCAGGCGCGAGCTGCTCGACGGCGTCGATCACGCCTTCGGGGCCGCCGCGGCGGTTCGAGCGCACGATCTCCGCCGTCATCGGCAGGCGCTTCTTCTCATAGGCCACCAGCGCCTGACGCGGATGCTCAGCGCGCGCCAGTTCATCAGCCAGCGCACGGGCGTCGAGGATCGCCTGCGAGGCGCCGTTTGATCCGACCGGATACATCGGATGCGCGGCGTCGCCGAGCAGCGTGACCCGGCCCCAGGTCCAGTACGGCAGCGGATCGCGGTCGCAGCAGGGGTACTCGTAGAATTCCGGCGTCGCCGAAATCAGGCTGCGGACGTCGACATGGGGCACCGAGAACCGCTCGACATGCGGCATCAGCTCTTCGCGCTTGCCTGGCCGCGACCAGTCCTCGCGGCGCGGCGGCGGCGAATTGCCCTCGCCGATCCTCACCAGCACCGCCCAGTTGGTCAGCCGGCTCGCGGGGCTCGATCCTTCCGCGATCGGATAGACCACGACCTTGGCATTCAGCCCGCCAGCCACGATCATCGAGCGGCCGGTCAGGAAGGCCGGCCAGTCGCGCGCGCCGCGCCACAGCATCAGTCCGTTCCAGCACGGCGGCCCCTCGTCCGGAAACAGCATCTCGCGCACGCGCGAATGGATGCCGTCGGCGCCGATCAGGATATCGCCGCGCGCTGTCTTGATATGCGCGCCGGTGCGGTCGAAAAAGTGCGCGACCACGCCACCCTCGTGCTGCGTGAACGCGCCGAGACGGCAGCCGGTGTGGATGGCCTCAGGCCCGAGCCGTTCCTCGACGGCGCGATGGATCACGCTTTGCAGGCGGCCGCGATGAACCGAGAATTGCGGCACGTCGTGGCCGGCGTCGAGCCCGCGCGGCTCGCGCCAGACTTCCTGGCCGTGGCGGTTGAGATAATACAATTGGTCGGTGCGAACGGCGGCGGCATCCAGCCGGTCCAGCAATCCGAGGCCCGTCAGTTCGCGGATCGCATGCGGCAGCGTGTTGATGCCGACGCCGAGTTCGCGGATGGTGTCGGATTGTTCGAACAGTTCGCAGTCGATGCCCCGCGCCCGCAACATCAGCGCAGTGGTAAGGCCCCCGATGCCGCCTCCGACGATGATTGCTTTCATGCGCGCTACTCCAACTCTACCCGTCGCTCTCTTACCTCGCCCCGCTTGCGGGGAGAGGGAGGGATCGAGAGAGCCTGCCATCCGGCCTATTCGGCTGCAAGCGGCTTTGTCGCCTCGGCTTTCAGCTCGGCGCGGGTTTTCGGCTTACCCTTAATTTTGAGGCCCTCGAAATCCTGCCGGTCGCGCACGCTGTTGCGGAAGATCTGCTCCTTGCCCGGCAGATATTGCGGCGGACAGACCGTATCGGCGCCGTACCAGGCGGCCGCCCGCATCGTAAACGACGGATCGACCAGATGCGGCCGGCCCAGCGCCACGAGGTCGGCACGGCCGGCGGCCAAAATCGTGTTGACCTGGTCTGCGGTTGTGATGTTCCCGACGCACATGGTCGCGACCCGGGCTTCGTTGCGAACCTGATCGGAGAACGGGGTCTGGAACATCCGCCCGTAGATCGGTTGCGCGTCACGCACGGTCTGTCCCGTGGAGACATCGACCAGATCGACGCCAGCTTCGCCGAACGCGCGCGCGACCACCACCGCGTCGTCGCCGGTGATGCCGCCCGCGGCCCAGTCGGTCGCTGAGATGCGAACCGACATCGGCTTGTGCGCCGGCCATGCCGCGCGCATCGCCTCGAACACTTCCAGCGGATAACGCAGCCGGTTGGCGAGCGAGCCGCCATAGTCGTCGGTACGCACGTTGGTCAGCGGCGAAATGAAGCTCGCCAGCAGATAGCCGTGGGCGCAGTGCAGCTCCAGCATGTCGAAGCCGCAGGCCTCGCCGCGCAAGGCCGCGGCGACGAACTCCTGCTTGACGCTGTCCATCGCGGCGCGATCCATTTCGCGCGGCACCTGGCTGTCGGGGAAGTAAGGTAGCGGCGACGCCGAGATGGTATCCCAGCCGCCCTGCTCCAGCGGCCGGTCCATGCCCTCCCACATCAGTTTGGTCGCGCCCTTGCGGCCGGCGTGTCCGAGCTGCAGGCAGATCTTCGCCGCCGAATTGGCGTGGACGAAATCGACGATCCGCGTCCACGCCGCCTGCTGCTCGTCGTTCCACAAGCCAGTGCAGCCCGGCGTGATGCGAGCGTCACGGCCGACGCAGGTCATCTCCGTGAAAATCAAGCCGGCGCCGCCGATGGCGCGCGAGCCGTAATGCACCAGATGGAAATCGCCGGGCACGCCCTCCTTTGCGGAGTACATGCACATCGGCGAGACGACTGCGCGGTTGCTGACTTTCATCTCGCGCAGTTTCAGCGGCTGGAACATCGGCGCCACGGGCTTGTCGAGATCGACGTCGAAGCCTTTTGAACGGACCTGCTTTGCAAACGCCGTGTCGACCTCGCGGACGAACTCCGGCGCGCGCAACGTGAGGTTATCGTAGGTGATCGCCTTGGCGCGGGTCATGACGCCGAACGCGAACTGCACGGGATCGAAATCCCAGAAGCGGTCGACATGTTCGAACCAGACCAGCGACACGTCAGCGGCGTGCTGGATCTTCTCGACCTCCTCGCGCCGGCCATGCTCATAGGTCTGCAGCGCGGCATCGACCGAGGGCGACTGCGCCATGGCATCCGCGAGCGCAATCGCGTCTTCCATCGCCAGCTTGGTGCCGGAGCCGATCGAGAAATGCGCGGTCGCCTTGGCGTCGCCGAGCAGCACCATGTTGTCCTTGACCCAGCGCTGGCTGCGGATCATCGGGAAATTGCGCCACATCGAGCGGTTGATCAGCAGCGGATGGCCGTCGAGAAACCAGCCGAAAATCTCCGCCATCCGGTCGGCGGACTGCTGCTCGCTCAATCCTTCGAGCCCGGCGCGCTGGAAGGTCTCGGCATCGGTCTCGAAAATCCAGGTCGAGCGTCCCGCTTCATACTGATAGGCATGCGCGATGAATGGGCCCCACTCCGTCTCCTGGAAGATGAAGGTGAAGGCGTCGAGTGGCCTGGTCGAGCCCATCCAGGCGAACTTGTTGGAGCGCAGGTCGATCTGCGGCTGGAAGTGGTCGATGTACTTGTCGCGGAAGCGGCTGTTGATGCCATCGGCCAGCACGATCAGATCGGCATCGGCGAATTGCGCTTCACCGTCGATATCGGTTTCAAACAGGATCGTCACACCGAGTTCGCGGGCGCGCTCTTGCAGGATCAAGAGCAGCGTCCGGCGCGAACAGCCACAAAAGCCGTTGCCGCCGACGCGGTGCACGGTGCCGCGGAAGTGCACGGCGATGTCGTCCCAATAGGCGAATTCCTGGGTGATGCGGCGATAGCTCGGCGGATCGTACTTCTCGAAATTGTCCAGCGTGGCGTCGGAGAACACCACGCCGAAGCCGAAGGTGTCGTCGGCCCGGTTGCGCTCATAGACCGTGACCTCGGCCTGGGGCCGCTGCTTTTTCAGGAGGATCGCGGCGTAAAGACCGGCCGGTCCGCCGCCGATAATCGCGATCGTCATCTACCGCCTCCGAAACAGGCTGTCGGGCTAGTACGAAATTACTTTAAGCCTAAAATAATTTTCGGGCAAGCCCTGTTGCCACACCCTCCGCCCTCATCCTGAGGAGCGGCCTTCGGGCCGCGTCTCGAAGGATGGGCCGCGGGCCACATGGTTCGAGACGGGGCGGACGCGCCTCCTCACCATGAGGATAGAGCTTCGTAGCCCGGGTGAGCGCAGCGACATCCGGGATTCTTGGCGGATCAGGCAGCAGTCCCCGGGTGTCGCTGCGCTCACCCGGGCTACGATACTACGATACCCTAGTTCCCCTCAAACACCGGGGTCCGTTTATTTGAAAACGCCTCGAAGGCGCGGCCGAAATCTTCGGTGGTCATGCACAGCGCCTGGGCCACTGCCTCGGCCTCGATCGCCTCCTCCACTGACATCGCCCATTCCATCGCCAGCATCCGCTTGGTCATGGTGTTGGCGAAGGTCGGGCCTTCTGAAATCTGCTTGGCCATCAACTGCGCCTGCGGCAGCACCGAGTCCGGCGTGACAATACGGCTGAAGAAGCCCCAGCGTTCGCCCTCCTCCGCGGTCATGAAGCGGCCGGTATAAAGCAGCTCGGAGGCCCGCGACTGTCCGATGATGCGCGGCAGGATCGCGCAGGCGCCCATGTCGCAGCCGGCGAGGCCTACCTTGTTGAACAGGAACGCGACCTTGGCGCCGGTGGCGGCGAGGCGCAGATCCGAGGCCATCGCGACGATCGCGCCTGCGCCAGCGCAGATGCCTTCGACGGCGGCGACGATCGGCTGCGGGCATGCCCGCATTGCTTTCACGAGGTCGCCGGTCATCCGGGTAAAGGCGGTCAGCCCCTTGGTGTCCATCTGGATCAGGGGACCGATGATCTCGAACACGTCGCCGCCGGATGAGAAGTTGCCGCCCGCACCTGTGACGACGATGGTCTTGACCTCGTCATCCATCGCGCAGGCGCGAAAGAAATCGGTGAGCTCGCGGTAGCTTTCGAAAGTCAGCGGATTCTTTCGCTCGGGACGGTTGAGCGTCACGGTGGCGACGCGATCGACAACGGCCAGCAGGAAATGTTTTGGCGAATAGTCGGCCAGCGGCAGCGTGACGGAGTTGGCGGGCTTGCTCATGGGATCTCCCTGAATTTAATCGTTATCGATGTGGCAGCCGATCAGACTTCACCGCCGGCCACCGCGATGGCCTGGCCGGTAATGGCGCCGGCGCCTTCGCCGCACAGCCACAGCACGGCATCGGCCACTTCCGAGGGCGCCACGAGGCGCCCCTGCGGATTGTGCTTTGACAGCTCCGCGACCGCCTGCTCGCGGCTGCGGCCGGTCTTCTTGATGATGTTGTCGATCGAGCCTTCCAGCAGATCGGTTTCGGTGAAGCCGGGGCAGACGGCGTTGACGGTGACGCCGCTCTTTGCGGTTTCCAGCGCCAGCGAACGAATGAGGCCGACGACGGCATGTTTCGCCGCGCTGTAGGCCGAAACGTAGGCGTAGCCCTTCAGGCCGGCGGTCGAAGCAACGGCGACAATCCGGCCGCGGCGGCGCTCGATCATTCCAGGCAAGACCGCCTGCGTGGCGTGGACCACGCCCATGAAATTGACGTCCATCATCCGCTGGAACAACGCCGCATCGGAACGGCCGAACGGCGAAGATTCGGCAGCGCCCGCATTGGCGATGAAGATATCGATCGGCTGCCGCGCCGCGGCGTCCGCGATGGCCGATTTAACCGACGCCTGATCGGCGACGTCGGCGACGGCCGCGAACTGCGCCGCACCGGATGCCACGGCTTCATCGAGCGTTGCGCGGTTTCGGCCGAGCACGGTCACCGTCGCACCCGCTTTCGACAGCGCCGCCGATATCGCAAGACCAATGCCCCGCCCGCCGCCGGTGACGAGCGCATGGGAGGAACGCGACAATGGGGACATCGGCCAGGCCTCCAGAGTGAGGGTTCAGCATATATTTTAAACTTCAAGCTTTTGCAATCCGGGACTGTCGCCACACAATGACCTGTCGTCCCCCGCGAAGGCGGGGGATCCAGTACGCCGCGGCTTCTCGGCTCAATCACCATGGCCTCTGGAATACTGGATCCCCGCATGCGCGGGGATGACAGTTCGTCGGATGGTAGAGCGAAGCGAAACCCATCGCCACGTGTACTGGCATTGATGGGTTTCGCTTCGCTCTACCCATCCTACGCAGTCCGCGGTTCCCCGTCCTTGAAAAGATGGACGATCGCGTTCGCGTAGTATTGCAACAGCACGTGTTCTTTCGGGTTGACGCGGTAGGTGTCGTCGGTCTCGATCACCAGATGGCGCAGCGTCAGCATCCGCAGGCCGACGGCGATGGCGTAGTCGCGGTCGGCACGCGGGATGTGAACATAGCTTCCGAACCGTTCGAGATCGCCGATCAAGGTTGAAACCCGGCCCTTAATTTCGAACAATGTCAGCGGCTGGTCACCCGCCTCCAGCATGGCGGTTGCGACCAGTGACACCGGGAGCGCCGGCACCACGCGGCCGACGGCTTCCATCAGCTCGCTGCCGAGCCTTTCAATCGCGATGCGGCGCGGCTCCGGCGCGAGAACGCGAAAATCGATCTTCCTTGCGTCGACATAATCTCGCAACGACACCGGCACGCCAAAACTCACGCAGGTATATCCGAAGCGATGCCACTCGCCGCGCAATGCCATCCAGACGTGCCGGAAAAAATGGCGCGCCAAGGTCGCCGCGTTGAATCCGAACACCGGCTTCTTGCCCGGCTCGACATTGGCCACCGAGGTGAGCATGCGGTCTTCCAGCACGCGGTCGTAGTTGACGGCGACCGGGATGAACACCACGTCGCGCGGACCGAACGGATCGAAACCCGCCACCATGTAGCTCAGCAGCCCGAATTTCGGCGGACGCAGTTTTCCGTCGCGGCTGAGGCCGCCCTCCGGGAAAATCGCCTGCGTGACACCCGCTGATGTCGCCATGTGAACGTAGCGCGAGAGCACCTTGCGATAGAGCGCCTCGCCGGAATCGCGCGCGATGAAATAGGCGCCCATCGAACGGATCAAATTGCTGAGGCCCCAGACCTTGGCCCATTCGCCGACGGCGTAGCTCAGCGCCGATGAGGTCGCCGCGACATAGGTCACCAGCACGTAATCCATGTTCGAGCGATGATTGATGACGAAGATCACCGACGAGGCGGGATCGACCGCGGCCAGCGCCTCGTCGTTGCGGACGCCGATCCGCACCCGGTACAGCATATGGGATACCGCCCGCGCGATCCGGGTGCCGACGCGAAAATAGGCATAAGCGCTGAACGCCGGAACGATCTCGCGGGCGTAGCGCCGCACCTTCTCCATCGCGACTTCATTCGGCACACCGGTTTGGAGCGAATATTCCTCGGCCGCCCGCAGCACTTCCGGGTCGAACACCAGGCGATCGGTCAGCACCTGACGCTTGGTCAGCTTGAAGGGCTGAATGCGAAGCTTGAGCTTGGTGTTGAGTTCCTCGATGGCGCGATTAGTGCGCCGACGCAACGCCCAGCGCACGCTGGGAATCAGGATGCGATCCAGCGCCGCCGAGATCGCGAGAATCGCCATCAGGAGGACGACCCAGAGCGGCAAGCTTACCTGCGACCCCATTCAAAACCCCGATCCCGCGACGCCGCGCGCCGCGACGTCACGATACGGTCGGGAACTCCATTGTGACAAGCGGCCGGGGCCTCAGGGCCGGCCGATTTCCGGCGATCCGCCGGTCTGTTCGCAACCGCGATATCGACTTAGGGAGTTTAGCCTGCCGTGACGTCCACCAATTCGGCCCCATCGAGCACGCGCCGGGCCTTGTCACGGTCCAGATCGCCTTCCCAGGCCGCGATAACCACGGTCGCGGTGCAGTTTCCGATCAGGTTGCCGAGCGCACGGGCCATGCCGATGAACCAGTCGACCGACAGCACCAGCACCAGGCCGATGGCCGGAATACTCGGCACCGCATTCAGCGTCGCTGCCAGGATCACGATGGCGGAACCCGGCACGCCGTGGGCGCCTTTGGAGGTGATCAGCGAGACGCCAAGCACCAGCAGGAGATCGCCGAGCGACAGTGGCGTATTGGTCGCCTGCGCGATGAAAACCACCGCGAGCGTCAGATAGATCGAGAAGGCGTCGAGGTTGAAGGAATAGCCGGTGGGAATAACGAGGCCGACGACTGATTTCCTGACGCCGAGCGCTTCGAGCTTGCGCATGATCTGCGGCAGCACCGCGTCGGACGAGGCGGTGGCGAGCACGATGGTCAGTTCCTCGCGCAGGTAGGCGAGGAATTTGAGAATGTTCAGCCCGGCCAGTGCCATCACGCCGCCGAGCACGCCCAGCACGAAGATGGCGAGCGACACGTAGAACAAGGCGACCAGCGACAGCAACTGTTTGAGCGAGCCGACACCGTATTTGCCGACCGTATAGGCCACCGCGCCGAGCACGCCGAGTGGGGCAACGCGCACGATCAGGCCCATGACGCGGAACAGCACGGTCGAAACCGCGTCGATCAGTGCGTTGATTTTCTCGCCCTTTTCGCCACCGACCAGCGCCAGGCCGGTGCCGAACAGGATCGCAAAGAACAATACCTGCAGCACGTCGTTGCGCGACAGCGCATCGAACGAGGTGGACGGGATGATGTTCAAGAGGAAGCTCCCGATACCGCCGCCCTGCAGCTTGTGTGCGTTGTCGGAATAGGTATTGAGTGCCTTGGCATCCAGCGTCGATGGATCGATGTTCATGCCGTGGCCGGGGCCGAACAGATAGGCGAGCAAAAGGCCGACCACGAGGGCTAACGTGGTCATCACTTCGAAATAGATCAGCGCCTTGACGCCGACGCGTCCGACCTTTTTCAGGTCGCCGGCACCGGCGATGCCATGCACAACGACGCAGAACACGATCGGCGCCACGATCATCGAAATCAGCTTCAGGAACGCGTCGCTGAAGATCTTGAGCCCGACGGCAAACTCCGGAGCGGCCATTCCAATCACGATCCCGAGCAGCAACGCCGCCAGGACCTGCACGAATAGCGATTGATAGATCGGTTTCCGCGCGCTGTCTGCCGTTGCAGTGATTGTTGTCATGATGGCTTTTCCTTTCGGCTCAGCACATTCATGAGCAAAATCCGTGCCAGAAAACAGTAAGCCATCCGCTTGAAAGGAAACGGGCATCGCGAAATCCTTGGTTGGGATTTGTGAGTCCGCGCGCTGTGCGCGAGGGGCTGGCTGCGAAGCTTGAGCTTGGTTACGATCGATGCCTGGGTTTAATGCTGATCGAGTTCAGCAGTGTTGCGGTCGCGATCATCGCTGCGACGCCACCGAGACTCAATACTATCTGCATCGCAGGTCCGTCTGAAATGTCGAGCAGCACCACGTGGCTGGCGAACGTCAGCAGAACGCCGAGGCAATAGATTGGCAGCGAGTTCTGGCCACAGCGGATCGCGCCGCGCATTACCGGCGTCGTCAGCCCTCGCCAATTGCGAGGCACGAGCCATGCCGCCAAAACTGCTACGGCCAAAAAATGCAGCAGCCGCAACGGATCGAGATTCGATTTGTCCATTGGGTAAAACAGGTTCGCCAGCGCCTGCGGAATCAATGCTTCCAGCGGTTTGATACGCCAGCTCAATGCGATGACCAAGCTGAAGAGCAGATACAAGACGGCAAGCATGAGCGTCGTGCGCGACGTCACCCACGGCCGGGCCCTCTCGTCCTCGTTGATCATCCACCACGCGCCAAGCACGACAAGCAGCTGCCAGGCGAGCGGATTGAAGGCCCAGTGGCCGTTCGGCCACGCCGGGACGCTCCAGCCAAAGGCATGCACCAACACATAGAGCGCCAGCGAGGCGCCAAGCGTCGCGTTCGGCGCTCGCAACAGCAGCCACAGCAGCGGCGCGAACAAGAGGTGAAGAAGCACGAAGACCGGCAACACGTCGGTATTGACCGGACGGTATTGCAGGACCGCCGCGCGCGCGAGCGTCGCGCCGGGATCGTCCAGCAAGATGCGCATATTGCTCTCGTCAGCAATACGACCGGCGAGGTGAACCAGGATGGCGCAGGCGAGCGTGAGCAGCAGAAATGCGATGTAAATATCCCAGCCGCGCCGCAGCGTTCGGCTGAACACTCCGGTCCAGCCCTCGCAGCGCCATGCCCTGCCGTAAGCCAGCGCGCAGGTTACGCCCGAAACGAACATGAACACTTCCGCGGCATCGCTGAAGCCGTAGTTCCGCAGCGTCAGCCAAGTTCCGATGTTGTTGGGAACATGGTCAAGAAAGATGAACCACAGCGCGATGCCTCGGCAGGCGTCTATTCGCAGGTCGCGGCCTTGGCCTTTCAGCTCCGGCAGCTCGCCGACCACGGACTTGGATATGGTGACTCGGTCGTGCATCTGGATCGTCCCAAGCAACCAAAATGGACCTGCCGCTCGAGCTCCCGGTGTGAGCTCGTTCACCTTTAAAGCCTTATTTTTAAAGGCGAATCCGCGCGCGAACGTTGAGCGTTGTCAGCTTTGCACGCGATCACTTGAGACACGCAATCGGTGCGGCCTCGCCGTCCTGCAATCTGGTTCTCGGAGTGGATGTCGGTAGATTTTCCGACTGTTCAGAGCTGATTAAATCAACGCTCGTTGGGATGAGACAATCGGGACGCGAAATTATCGGGCTTCGCGGCAACTTCCACCATCGGAGTGCAATGCGGACATCGCCCCGGTCCTTGCGCGCTTGGATTTGTGACTCCGCGCCCTAGCGCGGCATGAAGGAATCGAACGCGGCCCAAAGCTCCGCGCGATAGCGGTCGTCCTCCTGCAGGATTTCGTGCTTTGCACCCGCGATCACGCGATGCGATTCCGCCGGCAGATGCCCGGCGAACGCTGCAATGGCGGGGGTCGATACGACGGCATCGCCTCCCGCCGCGAGCATCAGGACTGGCTGGCGAATTTGGCCGGCAAACTCGGGCGAACGAAACTCGCTCATCGCCGCAAAGGCCGCGCCGAGCCACGCCACGGTCGGCGACGCAATTCCGAGCGTCGGATCGGCCTCCAGTATGGCCGCGTTGCGGGCATAGCGGCGCGGGTCCGAGGTCAGGGGATTGCCGGGGAAGCTCGATGACTTGATCAGGTCGATGTTGCCGCCTGGAATGAACCGCTCGCCCATTCCGGCCGCGCGCAGCAGTCGCATCAGGCCGCATCGGCAGCGACGCACGCAAACGCGGCAGGTCTATCATCGGTGCGCAGAGCACGAAGCGGTCGAACGGCGCGGCGCCGTCATGCGCGACGCGCAGCATGACGGTGCCACCCATCGAATGCGCGAATGCAAAATACGGCGGCGGACAATCCCGCAGCACGACCTGCTCGACGAAGGCCGCCACGTCGATCTGGTACTCCGAAAAACTCTCGACATGGCCCTTGAACGGATTGTCCAGCCGTCGCGCGGAATGTCCCTGCCCCCGCCAGTCGAGGGCAGCCACGGCATAACCGCGGTTGCGCAGATCCTGTACCGTTTCGAAATATTTCTCGATGTACTCACCGCGCCCAGTGAATACGCAGACGGTGCCCTTTCCATCGGCCGGCGTCGCCCACCGCGCAAACCGCAGCGTGACACCATCCGGAGTCGCAATCGTTCCGGCAATCGCGCCCTCGGGAGCGGGATTGGCCGGTATCGACAGCAGCCTCATGGCGTGGGCAACCTAGATAATTCCCTTGTTACGAAGCGCGGCGATGGCCTCCGCATCGTAGCCGATATCGGCCAGCACGCGATCGGTGTGCTCGCCGAGCGTCGGCGGGCGCGTCACGATTTCGCCTGGCGTCTCCGACAGCCGCACCGCGGCGCGCGCGGTCGGCGCAGGGTTCGGCAAACCCGGATAATCGACGTCCTGCATGAAGCCGGCGGCGCGGATGTGCGGATGCTCCAGCGCCTGTTGCGGGCTAAGGACCGGACCTGCCGGGATCATCGCTTTTCCAAGTGTGTCGACTGCTTCCTGCGTGTTCCGCTCGGCGCACCAGCGCGCCATGCGCTCGCTGATGACCGGTCCGTGGTCGCCGCGCTTGAGATCGTCGGCGAAGCGCGGATCCTTCAGCCAGTGATCCTCCTCGCCCATCAACTTCGCCCAGCGGATGAACAGCGGATGCCCGGTGACCTGGCACAGCACCCAGCCGTCCTTGGTGCGGTAGATATCGGCGGGCGCCGCGGTCTGACCGAGGTTGCCTGTCGGAACGCGATTGGCTGATATCACCGCCTGCTCGATCAGCGTCGCGTTGGTGAAGGAGAGCGCGGTCGCCAGCAGCGCGCCCTCCACGATCTGCCCGCGCCCGGATTTGCCGCGCTCGATCAGGGCAGCGAGCGTGCCGAACGCGCAATGCAGCGCGGTGCCGAAATCGACCCAGTTCACCGCCGCGCGGTACGGCGGATCGCCCTTGCCCGTCATATACACCGCGCCCGACATCACCTGGCCAACGCCGTCGAAGCCGACGCGGTCGGACCACGGTCCCGGCCCGCCGAAAGCGGTTGCCGTGGTCAGGATGATGTCCGGCTTGATCGCCTTCAGCGAGTCGTAATCGAGCTTCATCGCTCGCAGCGTCTGCGGCGGCAGATTAGCCACCACGACGTCCGCAGTCGCTACCAGCCGGCGCATCACCTCCTGCCCCTCCGGCTTCATCGGATCGAGCGTGATGCATTTCTTGTTGCGGTTGACCTGCAGAAACAGCGCGCCCTCGCCGCCTTCGCCGACAGGTGCTACAAAGCGATCCTCGCTGCCGTCGCGTTTCTCCACGCGAATGACTTCCGCACCGAACTCCGCCAGCAAGGTCGCGCAATATGGCCCCGCGATATAGCGTCCGAAATCGAGGACGCGAACGCCCTCCAGAACTCCCCCCATCGATCTTTCCTTGTCCGGCTGCTCGATTGTTTCGAGACTTCTACCTTGTTGCTCAACGAACTGGACGATCATACAATCACTGATCCTGCTTCAATGGAACATCCTTCAATGCCCCCGACAGCACAACGGCCCTATCGCGGCGTTTTTCCCGTCGTTCCGACCATCTTCGACGATCGTGGCGAGCTTGATCTCGCGGGACAGCGCCGCTGCATCGATTTCATGATCGACGCCGGCTCCAACGGCCTCTGCATTCTGGCCAATTTCTCCGAGCAGTTCGTGCTCACCGACGCCGAGCGTGAACAGGTGATGCATGTGGTGCTGGAGCATGTCGCCGGCCGGGTGCCGGTCATCGTGACAACGACGCATTTCGGCTCGCGCATCTGCGCCGAGCGCAGCCGCCAGGCCCTAGACGCCGGCGCTGCGATGGTGATGATCATGCCCCCCTATCACGGCGCCACGTTTCGCGTGCCGGAAAAGGCGATTTTCGACTTCTATCGCACCGTGTCCGACGCCATCGACATCCCGATCATGATCCAGGATGCGCCGGTTGCCGGCACGCCGCTTTCAGTCGACCTGCTGGCGCGCATGGCGCGGGAAATCCCGAACGTCAGCTATTTCAAGATCGAGGTGCCGATGGCGGCGACGAAGTTGCGCGACCTTATCGCAGCCGGCGGCGACAGCATCGAAGGGCCCTGGGATGGCGAGGAAGCGATCACGCTGATGGCCGATCTCGATGCGGGGGCGACCGGCGCCATGACGGGTGGCGGATACCCTGATGGCATCAGGCAGATCGTCGATCCCTATCTGGCGGGCCGCCGGGAAGAAGCGATGGCGGCCTATGCGCGCTGGCTGCCGCTGATCAATTGGGAGAACCGCCAGTGCGGCTTGCAGGCCGCCAAGATCCTGATGCAGGAAGGCGGCGTGATCGGCTCCGAGGCGGTGCGTCACCCGCTGCAAAAGGTCCACCCGGCGGCGCGTGCGGGCCTCATCGAGATCGCCCGCCAGCTCGATCCCGTGGTGCTGCGCTGGGGCCGGTAATCAACCGGCTCGCGCGCAGCGTGGACAAGCCCCACTGACGCAGGCGCTCTATTCCGGCAACGCGATATCCGCGATCACGGGAAGATGGTCCGAATACGCGCTGGCCTTGCGATCGGTCCAGGCCGCGCGGATCGTCAGATCGCGCGAGGCATAAATCCGATCCAGCCGCATCATCGGCAATCGGGCGGGAAACGTCCGCAACCGGGTTCGGACCGGGCAGATTCGCGCCAGCACACCCCTCACCGACTTCACCCAGAACCAGTCGTTGAAATCGCCCAGCACCAGCGTTCGCGTCGGCTGCACCAGATCGATCAGGGCGTGCGCCTGCGCGTGCCTTTCATGGATGCTCAGGCCGAGATGGGTGGCAATGACCCTGATCTCCCCGTGATCCGACAGGATGCGCGCGGCAATGGCGCGGCGGGGCTCCCGTTCCTGATAGGAGACGTCGGAAATTTTCGGGGGCTCGGCGAACGGCCAGCGGCTCAGCAGCACCTGGCCATAGTCGCCATCCTCGGTGACGATCGATCGCGCATCGACGCTGTGGTGGCCGACGGCTTTCGCCAGCAAGGCAAAGGGATCATCGGTCCTTCCGCGCAAATCGACCTCCTGCAGCGCCACGATGTCGGGCGACCAATGGCGGATGATGGAACAGACGCCGTCCAGATCGAAACCCGGATTGAGGTGGAAGATGCCGTGAACGTTCCACGTCATGATACGAAGCGTAGCCGTCACCTTCTTCGTCCCGCCATCCACGTCACCAGGAACTGCACGCCAAGGCACAGCGCGATCCAGGCGGCGACCGCCAGCGCCAGCAGCACCGCATTCATCCACGAGGCGTTTCTGGCGAGATCCGCGATCTGCGCGCCGAGGGCGGCCATGACAGCGATCCCCGGCGCCATGCCGAGCGCCGTGCCGAGCAGGAAATCGCGCAGACTGAGCTTGCTGGCGCCCGCCACCACGTTGATGATCGAGAACGGGGCAATCGGCACCATCCGGATCATGGCGACCGCAACAACGCCCTTGTCAATGATGCGGCTCTGAATCCGCGCCGCGCGGCGCCCGAGCAGCCGCTGCAACCGGGCGTGGCCCAGCACGCGTCCGATCGAAAACAGCGTGAGCGCACTGAGCAGCACGCCCGCGCAAGCACTGAAGAAACCCATCCACGGCCCCAGCGCCGCTGCCGTGGCGGCGATCAATATCAGCACCGGAAACACCACCAGCCCGCCGACAACGAAGGCGGCAATCGCCAGCAGCGGCGCGAATTGCGACCGGGCGGGCTGAGAAATAACGGAGGAAACGAAGCCGACGTCCGCAAAATCGCGCAGAGATGTAAACTGCCAGGCCAGCGCCAGGCCGGCGAGCGCCGCGACCAGTCCGAGCACGGCCAAAATGGTTCTTGCCGTCCACATGCGATTGGCGACGCGGTCGAGGTGAAGAGGTTCTCTCGGATCGGCGACGGGCTGCACGACGGCTGCCATGCCGCCGACCGTTGCGGCCGGATCTATCGGCTGCAACGATTTTTCGCGGCCACTCTCCGCGAGGCGGTCGAGAAATCCGAACAGATCGGCTTCGTTGCTTTCGATTTCCCGTTCGTCGACTCCGCAGAAATGCCCGATCAGGCTGCGGCGAAGCCCGCCGATATATTTCCGGTGCACCTCCGACGTCGCCTCGAAGGCGAGATCGCACTCGGTATCCGCACCCATCGATCGATTGTTGAGATTGGCCGAACCCACGCGCAGGATGCGATCGTCGACGATCATCACCTTGCTGTGCACCATGACCGCAGTAGACCCATCCGCATCGCGCGTCGATGGATAGAGAAAACGAACCCGGTCCATCACACCTGCCGACACGAACTGCTCGATGAATCCGCCTCGCCCGCTCTGCATGGCCTGCGACTCGAACCAGGACGAATGCAGCTTCGGCGTGACGATCAGGACGCGAAGCTGCGGCACGTCGAGCATCCGTTGCGCCAGCAGCTGCGCGATGTCAACGGCGCTGGTAAACTGGTTCTCGATATAGATGAAGCGGTCGGCCGCGTTGATGGAGGCCTCGAACAGCCGCGCGACTTCTTTCACGCTGACGTCGCTTGCGGTTGCTATCCCGGTCCGGGCGATGCCCGCTGTCATTCCCCGGGATTGCACCGGCACCGAAGCCGGCCAGCGCTCGCCCGTGACGTCGGCGCTTGGTTCGACCGTGCAGCCGGCTGCGCGCCACCTGTTCTCCGCCACTTCCGTCAGGCTGGCCGCCGCTTCACCATCCACCATGCACTGCACGTCGTGAAACGGTGGATAGGGTTTTCCGTCGGGATCGACGCGGAGCGGATTGTGGGCTTCGTGCGCGCTGGTGTCCCAGCGCCTTATCGTGAGGTCGAGGCCGCCGGAGAAGGCAAGCGCACCGTCAATGACGACGATCTTCTGGTGCTGCGCCGAGCCCAATGGAAGGCTGGAGTCGAAGCAGAAGCGAAGCCGGTCGGGCACTTCCGAGGTGAACTTGGCGGCTGAATTCCACTCCCGCTCCGCGGCGTAGAGCGCCGGGAAATTCCAGCTCAGGATGTTGATGCGCAAGTTCGGGCTTCGCCTTCAGGAGCGCTTTCAGAAATGCGCCGAGCTGTTCCGGATAACCGTCGTCGGCCTGCCCCGACGGCCCGACAAAACGGGTCAGGCTGTGGATGTCCCACCCGATGATGTAGACCTGCTGTGTCGCGAGCAGCAACGCTTCCCGCAATGCCGCGAAATACGCGGCCGCGTCATTGAGGATAGCCAGTCGCCCTGCCTTGCACCTTCTCCAGACGGTGTCGCCCGGGATGAGGATGGATGAGCTTTGCAGCAGGCGGCACCTCGGCAGGACATGGTATGTGAGCGCAGGACGATGGGCGCGGACCCGGCCCATCCCCAAGCAAACGCTTGGAAGGCAGGACCGTTCCTCGCCCGGGGGCTGTTTTCGCTCAGGAAATTGCCGGGAAGCTAGTGGCGGTCCCGGCTCGAGGCGCCTTCTTCCTCGGCCACGGGCTCGATGTAGGTGCTATGCAACGAGGTTGCCGACCTGAAGCCGTCGAAGATGACGCGGACAGTGCTGCGATAGCGGCCCGTGCCAATGACGGTCCCTTCCCTGCCGACGAGATTTGGGCATCGCAACGCGCCGAGTGCGGTCAACCTGATGCGGGTCGACGGAGAGAACCGTTGTTCGGACGGCCCTGCAGGCGATCGCGAACCGTGAGCCATTGCGGAGCTCATCTATTCGGCCGGCGCTGAAAAACGTTCGGTGCCGAATGCGTGGCGGGAACTCCACCGGCACGCCTGTCGTTCCCGTTCATCGTGACCATCATGCCCGCTCCTTCCCCGCCATGTCCTTGCCGGCCGGTCAGTTCCGGTACTCGCCCTGCGCCGAGAGCGACTGTTCGCTGGCAGTCTGCCGGCCCGGCGCGGGCCGCCAATCGCGCCGATTCCGGACCGGTGGGGCGTTCGCCGGTTCGATCGCGGCCAGCAGCGCGGCGTTGATTTCCGCCATCCGCCCGAGCTTGGCCATGCACTTGGCAACGGCGATGAAGCCATCCGGCTGATTCGGCTGCAGCCGCATGAATTCGAGGTGCTGGCGCAAGGCTTCCTCGTGCTGACCGAGACTTTCGCAGACCCGGCCCAGGCACTGCCACGCCTTGGCGGCGTCGGGCCGAACCGTCGTCAGGATCCGGAACAGCCGCTTGGCCGCGACGAAGTCACCCTTCGCCGCCAGCAACTGGCCCAGCCGGTGCAACGCGTCGGCGTGCCTCGGCTCGACCTCCAAAATCCGGCGGTAGCCGATCTCGGCATCGGTGGACTGTCCCTTGCGATGAAGTTCGGTGGCCTGTTGCAGCACGTCAGGAATGCACCTGGTATCGATCCGCTCGCCCAGATTCCTGCCGCTCTTGGTTTCCAGAATGATGGAGTAGATCTTGCGCTCCTTGCAGCCGAACGAATATTTGTAGGGCTCGTTGCCGCGCAGGAAGTCGTATTCGACAAAACCGCACGCGATCGCGTGTCGAATGCTGTAGGCGTGCAGGAGCACACCTGCCGGTGGTCCTTCGAACGTTTCGTCACGTCCGGTCATGTAGAACGAGAATGTCCGCTTGCGCGGCTCCATGAACGTGGCCAGCGCCGCGACCGGCCGATCGCCATGCCAGAAGGTCGGCAGGTACACCAGACCGGCCTGGAAACTGCGCGTCAGCATGCTGCCGTTGGAGCGGATCAGAGCATCGATCCGATCCGCCTTTCGCGCACGCCACTTCGTTTCCCAGAATCCCAGCAGGGTCTTGAGGTCCCGATCGAACGTCTCTGATGTGGCGACGGTTATTCGATATTCGCTGGACGCTTCGACCTGCTTCAGGAGACGTCGGATCTTCTGCCGTGTATTGGTGCTAAGCGCGTCGAGATAATTGTTCCAGTCCTTCGGCAGCGTGGCGTAGGGGCAAAGGGTGTTGTCGATTCCATCGATCTTGATGACCTTGTCGACTTTGGTCGAGTGAAAGCTGGCCTTCGGAAAGCATGCCGTCAGCAACCGCCAGCGCCGCTCGGACATCCTGACATTGTCGAGATGGAGGCGCGCCCAGTTCATCTGCCTGATGGTGCGTGCAAAGGCCGGAATGACCTTGTGCTCCGCCTCTAGCTTGCAGACGATGCCGGTATAGTCGGCGCCGAAATTGCCTGCCATCCGAATGTTGCCCAAGACGTCGGATTTCTCGATCGTGGTCTGCAGCCGCAACGGAAAGAATGCGACGTAAGGCAGATCGGCGGCGTCACGCTCTTTCGCCGCCAGGATGAACCATGGTCCCGGGATGCTGGACAGCCAGCCGCTCAGCCATTTCCATGACAGGAAAATCTGCGCCTCGTCGTCCGCGTCGTAGACGGCGTTCCAGTTGTCCTCCAGCTTGGCCAGCGACAGCGAGGTTTCGATGATGTCGATATGCACGATAGCCGCCTTTCGCAACGAGTTCCTGTTCGATTGTTTCCTTGCCTAGCGCTCCCGGAATGCGCGCATCATGCTGTCGTGAATCGGACGGACGATGTACTGGAAGAACGTCCGTTCGGCCGTCTTGATGTAAACCTCGGCCGGCATGCCTGGCGTCGGGCTGAAGCCCGGAATATTCCTGCTCTCCTCGCCGTTGAGCTTGACGCGCACGACATAGACGTCGGTCGGGCCCACCTGCTGGGATTTCTTTTCATCCGCCAGCGTATCGGCCGACAGATAGATGACTTCGCCGGACACCATCGGCGTGATGCGCTGGTTCAGCGCCGTCAGCCGCACCATCGCCATCTGTCCGTGCTTGACGCTGTCGATGTCCTGCGGCCGCAAGCGCGCCTCGATGATCAGTTCGTCCTTCAGCGGCAGCAGCTCCATGATGTTCTTGCCGGCTTCGACCACGCCGCCCCGCGTATGATAGCGAAGCTTCACCACCACGCCGCTCACCGGCGCGGTTACGCGGATCCGATCGAGGATGCCCTTGGCGCCCAGCATTCTCTCGCGGACGTCGGCCAGTTCGCCGCGGATCTCGTGCATCTGCTCGACTGCGGCCTTGATCGCGGTCTTGCGCACGCCATTAATCTGCTCGACCGCGCGGGCAATACGCTCCTTGGCATCGCCGATGTCGCCCATGATGCGGCCGACCTCGCCTTCCAGATTGGCCTTCTGGCGCTGCAGCACCATCAGTTCCGGCTTGCGCACCAGCCCGGCCTGCACCAGCTTGTCCTTGGTCGCGATTTCTTCGTCGAGCAGAATGATCTGGCGATGAACTGCATCGAGCTGCACCCGGGACCCCCGGATTCGCTCGTCCAGGGCGCTGATGCTCTCCTGGATGCTCTTGACGTCGCTGTTGAGGTTGTTGCGGCGCGCCGTGAACGCCATCTGCTGGCTTTCGACGATTTCCTTCAACTCGGGCGAACCGGCCTTGACGACCTCGGGCGGCCAGGCGATATCGTTTTCCTCCTTCATCTCGGCCTGCAGCCTTGCATCGATGGCCGTCAGGCGGATGCGACGCAGGAACAGCCGCTGCAACTCTGCGCGCGACGCAGTGTCGTCAAGCTCGAGCAAAACTTGCCCCGCCTCCACCTTGTCGCCTTCGCGCACGTAGATTTCGCGGATCATTCCGCCCTCGAGATGCTGGACGATCTTGTTCTGCCCGGTAACGACGAACACGCCCGAGGCGACCACGGCGCCGGCGATCGGCGCCATGTTGCCCCAGACGCCGAAGCCCATCAGCACCACCGCCATGATCAGCGCACCGGCAACGGTCGGTACTTTGGTCGATCGCGGCAGCGAATTGTACCAGCTGCCGCCTGACTCCGCGGAGCGGTCCGCAATTTTCCTGTTGGCCATCGCGTAACCTCGTTGTTGTCAAAGCCCTCCCCGGCGCCCTCGATCAATTCAACGAAGGCGGATCGCCCGGCCCGGTCGGGATATTATTGTTCGGCTTGCGTCCGGTGATCATCGGAATGATCTCCTCGCGGCTGCCGAAAGCCTGCACCGCGCCCTGATGCAGGATCATGATCTTGTCGACACTCATCAGCAGCGCCGCGCGCTGGGTGATCGTCACCACCGTGATCTGTTTTTCCTTGGCGCGCAGCAGCGCCTTGGCCAGCGCCCGCTCGCCGTTGGCGTCCAGATTCGAATTCGGTTCGTCGAGCACGATCAGGCGCGGGTTGCCGTAGAATGCGCGCGCCAGCCCGATCCGCTGCCGCTGGCCCCCCGACAGCGGGCTCCCGTCCATGCCGACGATGGTCTCATAGCCCTGGGCAAAGCTCGAAATCATCTCATGGACATCGGCGGTCTCGGCAGCGTCGAACACATCCTCGTCGCGTGCATCGTCACGCATGCGGCCGATATTGGACTTGATCGATGCCGGGAACAGTTGCACGTCCTGCGGCAGGTAGCCCACGCTCTCGCCGAACTGGCGCGGATCCCAGTTGCGCAGGTCCATCATGTCGAGCCTGACGCTGCCCGCAGTCGGGATGATCGATCCCACCAGCATGCGGGCCAGCATGGTTTTCCCGGTGCCCGAGTCACCGACGATGGCAAGCGATTCCCCGGGCTTCAATTGAAAGCTGATTCCGTTCAGGATCACCTTCTTGTTCGGCGGCGGCACGTAGAGGATGCGTTCGACGTTGAGAAATCCGGCCGGACGCGGCAGGCGCAGCCGCTCCAGGTTGAGCGGCGAGTTCAGGAGCAGCGCCCTGATGCGGGCATAGGCCGAACGCGCCTGCACGAAGCTGCGCCAGCCTTCGATGGTGCCCTCCAGCGGCGCCAGCGCGCGGCTCGCCACGATCGAGGCAGCAATAACCATGCCGCTGGTCATTTGAGCCTCCAGCGCCAGCCATGCGCCCCAACCCAGGATGGCGATCTGGGTGCACAGCCGCAGGAACTTCGACAACCCCGTCATCAGGATGTTGCGATCCTGTCCGACCACCTGAGCCTTCAGGGACTCCACGGTCTCGCGGCCCCATACCTGGACGCCTTCCGGAATCATGCCCATCGCATTGATGACCTGGGCATTGCGGGCCATCGATTCCGCCGTCAGGTTTGCCCTGGCGCCATAGCTGTTGGCCTGGTTGAACGGGACCGCGGTGACGCGCTGGTTCACCAGCGCCACGATGACCAGCGCGAGGCCCGACCCCAGCACGATGAATCCGAGATGCGGATGGATCAGGAACACGACGGCGAAATAGACCGGAGCAACCGGCGTATCGAACATCGTCAGCAACACCGGACCTGTAATGAACGCGCGGAGATGCTGCAGGTCGGCCAATGTCTGGAATTCGCGGCTGGATCCACTCTGCGCGGCCTTGGCGGCAGCGCTCAGCACGGGTCCGCCCAATTTAGCTTCGGTCTCGACCGCGACCCGCATCAGGATGATGCGGCGCATCATGTCCATCAGCACATGCGCGGCGATCGCGATGATCACGATGATGGTCAGCATCACCAGCGTGTCCGTGCTGCGGCTGGTCAGCACGCGATCGGACATGTTGAACAGGTAGATCGGAATGGCGAGCACCAGCAGGTTGACCGCAATCGAGAAAAATCCCACGGTCACCAGGTTGCGGCGGGCATTTGCCAGACCGCTGCCGAGCACGTCTCTGAATTCATTGTCGCTGAAACGCTTGTGCATCGGCGGGGCGTCACCACCACCGCCGCCACCGCGGCCTCCGCCGCCGCCTGCGGAGCCACCGCCACCGTCCTTGTCACCTCCGGTGCGTAAAGGCGGAGCCGGAACCGCCTGCTCGATCACGACGGTGGATCCCGGCGGGGTCTTGGCTTCGGACTTCGCTTCCGTTTTGACTTCAGCCTTGACTTCAGCCTTGGCCGTCTCCCGCCGGAATGGCTCGACCGATGCGGACTCGGCGGCCTTGACGTTAGCGGCCTTGACGTCAGCGGCCTTGGCTTCTGCCAGATCATCCTTCCCGCCGGCAAATTTGGCGTGCAAATCTTCGGCACGCGAATGCGGCGGATCGAACCACGGACGAAGCGGAATTATCTTGGCCGTGCTCGCTGTTGGTTCGTCATACTGACTCAAGCGCCAGCTCCCGGCGCTGCCTGGACGATGATCCCAGCCCCACATTTGGAAACCTCTTCTACAGCTGCAATACGCAAAACACTTATCCTCGACGCTAATGCAGCATGCTCGCCATCGGGTCTGACTGCACGGTATTGACGATCGCTGCCGGCGGCGCGCCCGCCGTGTCCTGCGGGTGATCATCGACGAAAGCAATGAGTTCGGTCACCAACGTGTGGGTATCGGCGTTGACGGCATGATCAGCCCCTGTCGGCACCAGATTGGCCTGCACCAGGATGGAATCGGTGTAGATTTCGCCCTTGACGTATGTGGCATCGGGGTTGACGTCGACGATCGCTGCGTCGTTGTGCAGTTCATTGCCGCCGGCGGTGACCGACTGCGTCACGTCCCCGTCGGGATGAAGCGCCATCAGATCTGCCAATGGCTGGTTCTGGAGCTGGTACATCACGTCGACGTCGGAGGTGATGTTGGTCTGCCACACCGCATTGATGTCGTAATATTCTCCAGTGATGTAGAGTATCTTCAGGGGTCCGCCATGGCCGATGAGGGCGCCGGCCAGTTCGGGATCGAGTGATGTCATGCCTGCATCCAGCAGGCTTTGGATCAGCGCGAGGTTCGCGGGCATGTCGTCGAAAGTATCGCCGCCATAGTTCGTAATCCCGGCTTCGTTCAACAGGCTGTTGTCGTGTGAACTCGCTGATTGAGACGAATCCGCGCCGTCAGCCGCCATCTTGATCCTGTCGTTGTCCAGCAGGATGTTGTTTTGAAAGATCACGTTCAGGCCGTGATAGCTGCCCTTGATGATGATCAAGTCGTATTCAATGTCGCCGTCAACGATCAAAGACAAATTGCCTTGCTCGTTGCCGCCGCCGACGAGTTTGTAGTGGCTACTGCTGCTGACCTGCGTTGCGACATCGTTGTCGGAGAGTAAGTTGACCTGAGCCACCGCGTGAACGCTGTAATAGTCACCGTCGACCACGTTGACGATCCAGTTCGGGCCGGCCGCGTGCGCCGCGAATCCGGTGTAGATGCTGGGGTTCTTGGCGAAATCGGCGATGTTGGTGGCGACGTCCTCATCGCTGGTCGGCGACGGCGCCCGGTCCCCGCCCGATATCCTGATATGGTCATGGTCGGCGGTTGTGTTGGTCTGGAAGATGGCATCGGTCTTGAAGTAGTCTCCCATCACCACCATGGTGCGGGCGCCCTCGCCGATATCGACGATCAGCGCTGCGTTGATGCTGAAGTTGCTGCCTAACGTGGCCCACTGGCCGATCCCGTGTCCCGTGTCCGGCAATTCCGGCGCCTGCGCTGCGGGCGGCGATTCCGATGGCCGTTCCTGCAGTTCGCCGTTGACATAGTAGCCAGGGGTCACCGAGTGCGCATCCGGCGTGCCGCCGCTTTCGGCCCAGGCCGCGTCGTGAGCCTTCACGAAATCGGTCACGGCGCCATCAGTGTACGTCGTCATCTGCCAGTTGACTGGGATCTGCGCGCCGGCATCGGCCGCCAGTTGCTCGACGGTGGCCAACACATCGCTGTTGAGCTGCGTGAGCAGGGGTTGGACCGCGGTCAGGGCATCCGCCGACAGATTGGCGTCGTCATCATGCATGAAGTTGTACTGATGAACCGTCAGCTGGGTCTCCGCACCGCCATCCTCATATTTCACCCTGACGTGATGCTCGGAACCGCCTCCTCCACCCCCGCCAACGGGCGGTTTCGGCAGCGGCACGTTCGGCGCCGGCGAGCGCGGAAAGAAATCGAAATCGTCGTCCTGTGAACGAAGCGGCTTGAGTGGCCGGGTTCGGACGAAATGCTCGAGATCGTCCGGTATCGGTGCCGGCCCCGGGCCGCCCACGGTCTCCATGTCGTCAGACACAACGCGATAATCGTAATTCGGCCGAAGCGTGGTGTAATCGTCGGACGGACGGGGCGCGAGACTCTCATCGTATTGGATGCGGTCGCGGGCGACATCGTGGAAGATCTGCAGATATCCTGCGAAGTGGGAAATTATCTCAACGAAGCTCGCTGACGCCATGGGAACCTCCCCGTCGCCGTGGACTGTAGAAGCCGCGGGTACGGCCCACAGTTCTTACCGGCAACTGCAGCGACCGAAATGAATTGACCTGAAAAAATGACCCGCGCGGCTGGCGCCGCGCGGGTCGAACCTAAAAACTAGCCTGTGTCGGCATCATTCACGTCGCCATGAGCGGCCTGAATGGTGATGCTGTTGAACTGGATGTTCGCACCCTGTGTGATGTTCTGGTCGAACGCAGACTGGTTGAGAATTGCGTCGGCGCTGGAAGCAACGTTTGCACGCGCGCCAATATCGCCGGCGTCGATCTTGGATTCGCCACCCTCGATCTTGGCATCCATGCTGAAGCTGGCACCCGGCTCACACCACGAGCCACCGGCGCCGCCGTCGTAGTTGGCAGACGACCAGTTGAAGTCGTTGTCGACCAGGTTGTTGACCTGATCAATATTGAACTGGTTGCCGTTGTCCATCTTCTGGTCGACCACGTCGGGCATGACCACCGAGCCGTAGGTCTGGAAATGGCCGAGCTCGATGACGGGGCTGCTCAGCCCGTCCGCCTTCAGGTCAAGATCGAGATCCACGTTTACCTCGACGTTTACCTTGTTATCGACGGTATTCTCAATCTTGTTGTCGATGTTGTTATCGACCTTGTTGTCGAGCTTGTTGTCGACATCGTTGTCGAGGGAGTTATCGACCTTGTTGTCGAGCTTGTTGTCGATCGTGTTTTCGTTCTCGTTGGAGTTCTTGTTGTCGTTCTTATTGTCGTTGTCGTTCTCGTTCTCGCTCTTGGAATCCAGCGACTGAACGGCGAACTGCAATTGGCCCTGGCCCTGACCCTGGCCTTGGCCTTGGCCCTGCAACTGAGCCTGAAGATTGGCCTGCGCCTGCAACTGGTCTTGCTTCTGGTCCTGATCCTGATCCTGGTCCTGGTTGTTCTTGGGGTCGTACTTCTTCTGTGGGCGGCTCATGACGAGCTCCTGGGGCTGGAGCATCGCGGACGGAACGAGATCGCTGATCTTCTATGTCTGCGGTCTTCGAAGCGCGAGCGGTGCTCTTGATGTCGGTTCTTCCGACTGCCGGCACCTCGCCTTATTGCGAGCCCCGGCCTGGTCAGAATGCCGCCATAACTTCGCCAGCAACATGCACGCATTCGAGGCGTCGCTGTATCTTGCGATATCAACCATCGACGCGATGGCGCTCAGAACCAATGAGTTTTGGAGTCAACGTCAACAGCGGCAGGACGAGGCATAACCATCCGTCGTCGCCGGACCGCCTAGGCCGCGTCGCGCGGAACGCTTTGGAGCTTCACGCCGCAGACATGCGCTTCGAGGCGCGGCAGCAGATCCCAGATCTCGCGGTTGATCTTCGTCATTTCGTGCGTCGTCCGCACCATCTCCTGCAGACGGCCTTCGTCCAACGCCTTTATCTCTCCGAACCGAAGGCTCGACCTTGTTTCCACCAATCGCATCGACTGTGTGTGGGTGATGGCGCCCGAGGAATCGAAGATGAACATGCAATGATTCAATTCGTTACGGACCTTGGTGGATTCCGTAAAACGCTCGATCACAGCTGTCAGACTTTTCGACAGAGCCTTGTCGCTAACCCTGATCTTGGCCAGTCGCTGGATCAGGTCGAGTCTCGCGCGGGTCGTGTTCAGTGTCGCGAATACCACTGCGGCCGAAGCCTCGTCGGTGCGCTGCAGAATCATCAGCACGTAGATGAAAAGGCTTTCGTTGTTCGACCAGCTGCAGATCAGGTTCCCGATCAGGGCGAGAACAAAGGTGCGGCGATCCGCCGAGGCGGGAGCCGCCGCGGCGAGCATGTCAAAGTTCGGTTTTGGAGGCAGCTTGCTGACAAACATGGCAACGTGTCCGCAGATGCAGGTGATCCATTTGATCGTAACGCCCCCGTCGGCAAGGGAGTACATATCGAAAGATATATAGACGGAGGTTGGGCGGGTATTTTCGGCAATTATGGCAGGAAAAATGTCACTTTCTTGCTGCCTTTTTGCTGCAGTTCCCTTGCTTCCGACGACTTCTTGTCACAGCTGCGCTTCTTCTTGTCACAGTTGCGCTTCTTGGGAAGAAGAGTAAACTTTTATGCATAATTTAGATGCTAAGTGACTTTTTTCATAGCGGCCCAGAAGGGTCGGAAGCAATCTATCGATAGTCATAGAATGTAATGATCGATACCCATTGGACGTAATTTGAGGGGCGCGTTATGTCAGTCCCATTCAGGAAGACGGTTTTCCTTGTCGACGCCATGGCCTTCCGAAGGGCTCGCGCAGAGAGCTTCTTGAGCCCGTGGGCCCGTAACGAAAGCGTCGAGCTTATTTCGCTCGATCCCGACGAAGCCCACACAAGAACTCGTCGAGCGCACGGTATGCGACATGCTGATCTACAATGTCGGCGCTTCCCCTCCCCACCAAGTCTTTACCGAGATACAGATATTGCACACGCTTCGCCGTGATGCGGCGCTTGCCATTGTCTCCGACGATGAGAATCCTGCATTCGTTCTCGCCGCTATCCGTTGCGGCGCCCAAGGTTACTTCAGCAATTCCATGGCGCCCGAGCTTGCATTGCAGGCGCTTTCGTTCGTCCTCCACGGTGGCACTTATTTTCCGCCAACCGCCATTCTGGCCAGTCAGACGCTCGGCGCGCCGGTGCCCATCGAATACAGACACCCCGACCTTTCCCAGGACCAACCGCTTCCGGGGCTTGAACAACAGACGCAGGCGCCGCCTCTCAGGCCGGAAGACGGCCCTTATGAACCGCAAGCCTCCCTCTTCGACGACAAGGCAGTTAGCGTGCCGCGTGACCATGGCTTCAACGGCGGACGGCACATGCCCGGGTTTACCGAACGGCAGTACGCCGTTCTCGTTTGCCTCTGCCAGGGCGACCCCAACAAGGTAATAGGTCGCAAGCTCGGCATGACCGAAACGACCGTGAAAGTCCACGTCCGCGAAATCATGCGCAAGATCGGCGTCAGCAACCGGACCCAGGTCGCGATCGCCGCGGCGCACGTCTGCGCAGACGCCGCCGTCGAACTGAGTCCCGCGGATTCACCCATGGCGATCAGACCGTCCATATCTCACTAGTGATAATTTTCGGCGCGGCGTGCCGAACCATTGCGCCATCCGGGCGGAAATAAATCAGCACCCGACCGGTTCCTCAATCAGCGCGTTGGAGTAGACACCAGATCATTGGTATTAATCCTTCCGACGTAGCGTTGCACGAAAGAGCGGGTACCGCGGGGATTTTGGTCCGCCCGTGTCCCTTGTCACGGCTCCTGCCACAATTTGCTGCTGCGGGACGTAGCTCCAAGAGAAAAGCCGGACCCGGTCGTCGCATTCGCGCCGCCGATGACGCACCTATCTCGCGGCGATAACCTGGCGCGCCGCGCGAACCGCCTTGGCCGAATTTAGCCCTCGATTGGCTTCATGGGGTGCGCCGGTCCGACCCTGGTTTCCTCGATCTTTCCCGGCGGTCCATCAGGCAACCCCCTCGCCTGCGGCGCGGCGGCCCATTGCAATCCCGGTATATATGACTATCGTCATATAATAACGACCGAACAGGAGAACCCGCGATGCCCGCAAGCCCCGATCCCGTCGTCATCCTTTCCGCCGCCCGCACGCCGCTTGGCCGGTTCATGGGCGAGCTGTCCCCCTTCAGCGCGCACAAGCTCGGCGCGCACGTGATCGGAGCTGCGCTGGAGCGGGCGAAACTGGCGTCGGAGCGCATTGACGAGGTCTTCATGGGCAACGTGCTGCCGGCCGGACAGGGCCAGGCTCCGGCGCGCCAGGCCGCGCGCGGAGCCGGGCTGCCCGACGCCACCGGCGCCACCACCGTCAACAAGGTCTGCGGTTCCGGCATGAAGGCGACCATGCTGGCCCATGACATTATCAATGCGGGCTCGGCCGCAATCGTGCTGTCGGGTGGCATGGAGAGCATGAGCAACGCCCCCTATTTGCTGGCCAAGGCGCGGGGCGGCTATCGCGCCGGCCATGACCGGATCATCGATCACATGATGATGGACGGGCTGGAAGACGCCTATGAGACCGGACGCTCGATGGGCGACTTTGGCGAGGCCACCGCGGAGGCCTATCAGTTCACCCGCAAGGACCAGGATGCCTATGCCATCGAAACGCTGACCCGCGCCCGCAAGGCGGTCGAGGGCGGCGCCTTCAAGGCCGAGATCGCGTCAATCACCCTGACCGAAAAAGCCGGTCCGCGCGTCGTCGCCAATGACGAGCATCCGCTCAAGGTGGACCCTGGCAAGATTCCCGGATTGAAGCCCGCGTTCCGCGCCAACGGCACCATCACGCCGGCCGCCTCCTCCGCCAATGCCGACGGTGCCGCGGCGCTCATCCTGGCCAAGCGTTCGCTCGCCGATCGCGACGGCCTGCCGACGTTCGCCGAGATCAAGGGCCACGCCACCCACAGCCAGGAGCCGCAATGGTTCACCACCGCGCCGATCCCGGCCATCCGCAAGCTGCTCGACAAGGTGGGTTGGAGCGTCAGCGATGTTGACCTGTTCGAGATCAACGAGGCGTTCGCGGTGGTGGCGATGGCGGCGCAAAAAGATCTCGGCATTCCCAGAGAGAAACTCAACGTCAATGGCGGCGCCTGCGCACTCGGCCACCCGATCGGCGCCACTGGCGCGCGACTGATAGTGACGCTGCTGCACGCACTGGAAGCGCGCAACCTGAAACGCGGCGTCGCCGCCTTGTGCATCGGCGGCGGTGAGGCCACCGCCATCGCCGTCGAGCGCATCGCTCGCTGACAGGCGAAGAAGGGACACGCGGGCGGCGCGAACGGCATTGCCCGCGGCTCTCTCAGCCGGCGACCTCTCGGGCCGGGACGGCGGCAGGTCGTAAATGCGTTGTCGCTGCACGCCTGACCTTTTCGAACGCTGACGCTTCGATCTGCCGCACGCGCTCGCCGGAAATGGACAGCTCACGTCCGAGATCCTCCAGGCTCGGCGGGTCTTCGCGGAGCCGCCGCGCCTCGAACACACGCCGCTCCCGCGCGGTCAGCACATCGAGCGCCGAACGGAGCGCTTTCGCCTTTTGCGCGCTTTCATCCTGTTCGGCGACGATCGCCTCGGCGTTCGACGCATGATCGACCAGCATCGCCTCCCACTCGGTCGGTCCATCATCGCCGACGGGCGTGTTGAGGGAGAGATCCCCTGTCAGGCGGCTGCTCATCTCGATCACTTCTCGAACGGGCACCACCAGCTCAGTCGCGACAGCCTCGGCCACCTCGGGCGTGAGCCCGGTCCTGTCGCCGCCGAACTTGGTCATGGCGCGCCGCAAACCAAAGAACAGCTTCCGCTGCGCGGCCGTCGTCCCGATCTTGACGAGCGATCGCGACCGCAGGATGTAATCGTGAATCGCCGCCTTGATCCACCACAGGGCATAGGTGGAAAACCGGGCGCCACGCCCGGGCTCAAAATGCGAGGCCGCGATGACGAGGCCGAGATTGGCCTCGCCGATCAGGTCGGCAAGCGGAAGGTCGTATCTCTGGTAGCGGCGCGCGACCTTCGCCGCCAGGCGGAGATGGCTGGTGACGAGCACGTCGGTAGCGCTGCGGTCGCGATGCTCCTGCCAGCGTCGTGCGAGCTGCTGCTCGCGCGGCTGTTCGAGCAGGACGTATCGCTTGATGAGAGAAGCGTATTCATCGACGAGATCCCGCGATCTGCCGTTGGTCAACGTCTCCCGGCTGTCTGATATCAATGTTGTGCTATGGGCATTCATGGGTAGCTCCAATCCATCAAATCCGGCACATACAACCTAGAAGAACAGACCGCAGCGCAGCCATTAAATAGGAATTGAGGAATTTAAATTCGCTGTTAGCGTTTTGCGCAGCTGTTATCTCAATTTCGAAATCGCACGATTCAAATTGCGAGCGAGCTTGTGAACATTGAACGGCTACCACGCACGCGCGTGTGATCTCGGACCGCGGCATGTCATGCAAGTGTCATACAAGACGGCTCAAGTTTAGTTGAGTTTTGTAAAAGCCAATTTAGTGGGGCGAGACCGTTTCTACCCTACATCTCCATCACGCATCCCACACACGGATGCAGCTTCAGGCAAGCAATTCCCGTTCGGAAGAACACGTGCCCCTAGCGGCGCGCGACCGCACCTCTGCGCCCGGTGAATTCTCGCATCAACGATTTGGAGAAACCCAAATGACCTCGGTCAAGACAATCGCCGTCGCAGCGCTGCTGTCGATGATGGCAGCGGCGCCTGCTCTCGCTCAGGAAGCCATTCAGGAGCCCGGAGCCTTTGCATTCTATTATCCGAACCTGGACGTGCTGAATGGCGGTGCACCGACGCCGGCCTACAGGATGGAAGGAATGCCGCCTTCCGTGATGCAGAACTACAATGAAAGGGAAAGCGGATTGGGCGGCACCAATGTCTGGCACCATGGCCGGACTCACCACGCGTCCAGTGTCACACACGAAGGCCGCCGGCACGGATGACCTTGCCCGGATAGCACGCCAACCCTAGGTCGGGTTGACGTGCTCATCGGCGCAAACGATCTCCACCCGCCCTCCGGGGCCAGAGTGGATGACCAGACGAAATCCGTGCAGCTTCACGATGGCCGAAACCAGGTTCAGTCCGAGACCAACGCCCGGCGTGTTGCGGATCTTGTCCGAGCGATAGAACCGGCGCAGCACGGCCTCCTGCTCCTGATCGCTGATCCCCGGCCCCGTATCCGACACCCGCAGGATAGTTTCTCCCTCACCGCGCAGCAGATCGAGTTTCACGTTGCCGCTGCGGGGCGTGAACTTGATGGCGTTGTCGACGAGGTTGGCGACCGCCTCCAGCAGCAGGTCCCGATCGCCGCGAACGACAAGCGTGGCTGACGCGCCCACGCTCAGCGAGATCTGCTTGTCCTCGGCGATCGGCTCATACATGTCGTAGACCTCACGCAGCATTTCGCCGAGCTCGACGTTGCCGAATGCGGACGACCGCCGGCTGTTCTCGATCTCAGCCAGTCGCAACAGCGCCGTGACGATCGACAGCGACTGGTCTATGCCGGCGATCGCCTTGTCGGCGGCCTCCTGGAGCTGTTCAAGACTGGTTGCGTTGGTGCGGCCGCGCTCCAGCGCCAGGCGCGCGCGCGTCAGCGGCGTTCGCAGGTCGTGGGCGATGTCGTTGCCGACGCCGGCCAGCGCATGGATGGTCGTTTCCAGTTCATCGAGCATGCCGTTGACGATGCCGGCGAGCCGCGAGAACGGTTCGTCAATATTACGGTGCGGCAGCCGCTCGCGCAGATCTCCGGCGATGATACGCCGGACCCGCAAATTCACCTCCTCGACGCGTCTCTGCGCGCGAACGCTCAGCCACGCGCCGGCCAGCAGCCAGAAGCAGAACGCGGGCAACAGGCCAAGCCCCAGCGCGCCACCGACCACCCTGGAGATTTCCCGGGTCTCGTCGACGTTGCGTCCAACAACCAGTACATGGCCTTGATCGAGGCCCCGCGCGACGGCCCTTACCAAGGGATCGTCGCCCTCCTTGTCATCGGTCCGCGCCATCCGCACGCTCTTCACCTCCGCACCCGCTCCGAGGTCGTCCGGCAGGCGCGCGACATTGCCGGCAAGCCGGTTTCCCTTCGCGTCGAAAATGCCGGCGAAACGGACGCCGCGGGAGTCCTGCTCGAGATGATCGTCGAGTGCGCTGATCCGGCGATCGGGCGGCAGCGCGGCAAAGAAGTTGACCTGAGTCGTAAGCATGCTGTCGGAACGCGCGATCAAGTAATCATCGATCTTGAAGTAGATAAAGCCGAACAGGATCGTGACAAAAGCCGCGAACAGGGCCGCCAGCGCGGCGGCCCAGTGAAATGTGTTCGAGCGTATGAACTGCATCTGGTGCCACTAATCCTGCGCCGCCTGGTTACCTCGCCGGCCGCGACGCCGCGGGCGCGCGGCACGAGCGCCAAAGACAAATTAAAGCTTTTCGTTCGAGCATGAGCTTCCGGAAAAGCGGTACCCACTTTTCCGGATCATGCTCTACGACACGGCGCGAAGAATGAACCCTGCGCCGCGAACGTTATGAATCATCGGGGCCTCGCCCGGGCCGTCGACCTTGTGCCGCACACGGCCCATATGGACGTCGACCAGGTTGGTCGCCGGAACAAACTTGTAGTTCCAGACCTCCTCGAGCAGCATCGCGCGCGTAAGCAGCTGGTCGCTCCGCCGCATCATGTATTCGAGCAGGCGAAACTCGCGCGGCAGCAAGTCAATCTTGCGCTCGCCGCGCTTCACCCTGCGCTCGATCAGATCGAGCTCTAGCGGTCCCACCCGCAGGGTGGTTTCCCGCGTTTCCGGCGGGCGGCGCAGCAACGCCTCTATTCGCGCCACGAGCTCGACGACCGCGAACGGCTTGGTGAGATAATCGTCGCCCCCCATCCGCAGCCCGCGCACGCGGTCATCGACCGCGCCAAGCGCGCTCAACACCAGCACCGGCGTGCGCACCTGATCCTTCCGCAGGGACTCGATGACGGTAAGTCCATCCATTCCCGGCAGCAGGCGGTCGACGATCATCGCATCCGGCCGCAAGTCGCGCGCCTTGGCGAGGCCATCCAGTCCGTTGGACGACCATTCCATATCGAAGCCGCGATCGGTCAACTCGGCGACGATTTCTCCCGCCGTCTCGTCATCATCCTCTATGAGAAGAACCTTCGTCATGCGATCATTCCGACTGCCAAGATGCCCTCTCCCCACACGGCCCGGCTCGGTCGCCATGATACGCGGGCCAGCCGATAAAGCCATGGTGACGACGCAAGTCTCGCGGTTCAGGAGAGCCGGACGGCGCCGCGATCCCTTCGGAATCCGACGTGCGCCATCCGCCCAGCGGCCATTTCGCTGCCTCGGTACGAGCACAGCGAGCCTGCTCGAAACACTTAGCCCCGGTCGGCGGACGGCGCCAATAAATAGCAATTTAATGAATCGGCGGGCCTGCATCGTTCGACCAGCCGGAGCGATTCCGGGCCCAGACGGGGTGGCCGATCGGTGTTCTTCAGTTTCACGCCGAGTTGAAAGGCCGTGAAGCGATGTGCCTTTGAACGATGGCGGGTCAGCCGCACGTCACAGCAAGAAGCCAGTCCGGCTTCCCTGACTTATGGAGAACACCAATGCGCAATGTGAAACTTCTGTCGGCTGCGTTACTCGCCGCAGCCACCTTCGCCACTCCGGTGCTGGCCGCGACACATACCTCGCGGCATGTCGTCACCGACGTCAACGGCCGCGTGATGTCGACGACGCAGCGCTACGAAGGCGATAGTTGCGTCCGGGCGCCGCGCGTCGGCGCCTTCGCCACCGAACCGTGGACCAATGCGGCGCCTTGCGAGCCCAACACGGGTTATTGATCCGCCCACGTTACGGCGAACAGCGAAACAACCGGGCTGGCGGGATATCCCGCCGGCCCGTTTTCTTTGGTCGTGCGCCAGGACACTCGTCTTTTGACGCACCTCTGCCGCTGCCCTTATTCGTGAACCCGACTAACGCCGAATTTAATGGATGCCTTGCGCATCGCACCTACCTGTCAGTCATCCGACGTTTCGTTCGCGTGGCTCATTGAACGCGCATCACAGCGCCGAGCTATCTGACTGAAAAGGAGTGTCACGATGAAACGGATGATCACGGTGATGGCAACAGCTCTTCTCGCCTCGAGCCTGCTGGCAGGCGCGGCCGACGCCCGCGGCGGCGGCGGTGGCGGTCACGGCGGAGGATTTGGCGGCGGCTTCGGTGGCGGCGGCCATATGGGCGGCGGTGTTGGCGGTGGAGGTCACATTGGAGGCTTTGGCGGCGGAGGCCACGTCGGTGGCATTGGCGGCGAACACATGGGCGGCCTCGGCGATGGACACGTCGGCGCCGCTGGCGCGCATGGGTTTGGACTGCACCAGCACGCCTCGCATCGCTTCGGCGGATACGGGCCGGGATACGGCTACTACAGTTATCCCGATTGTTACGACTGGTACTACCTGCATCCCGACCAGCCCTTGCCGCTGAGCTGCAGCTAAGCCCCTCGCGCAAATCCCGCGCGCGGGCTGACGGACCGGAGGGCGCGACCAATGCTCTCCGGACCGATCGCCCTCGAAATCCGGGCCGATATCGCATCGGCTCCGCGCCATCTTCCCGTCATGACGCTAATCGACCGGCACCGGAGAACCACCATGAAACGCTTCCTCATGATCACGACAGCCTCCGCCTTGCTGTGCGGCCAGGCCTTCGCGCAGCAAGCCGCTGTGATGCCGACACCTTCGCTCTCGGCCACTTCGCCGCTCGGCATGGTGCCAAGCGCGCCGGTCGGCGGCACCGGCATCCCGCTAGGCGCAACGGAAATCACGTCCGCCGGCGTAAGTCCGATGCCGCTCCCCTCGACCGGCATCATCGGTAGCACCGTATGCTCGACCATCGGTACGGCGCCGTCGACGATGTTCGGATCGGCGGCCAGCTTTGACGGCGGCGGCATGCCGATCGGCACCGTCACGCCACAAAGCACGATGGCGATGTCGTCGTCGGGTATTTCGCCGACGTCGGCACTGATCGACACGTCGGGTACCCAAAGCATGTGCGGCGCCGGCTCGGGCAGCCTTGCCGCGTCATCGACGCCGACGTCTCCGACCACGCCGGGCGGCGTGCCGCGCACCGGCATTCCGATGGGCTCGACCGAGATCGGCAATCTCGGGGTCAGCTCCGCCGCGGCGGTGCCGATCATCACCGTCACGCCCACCATCGCCTCAACGATTCCGACGGTGTCCGCCGTCACGTTACCGGCCCCGAACACGACGACCGTCCCCGCGGCCACCAATCCCATCACGGGGATGCCGAGCATCACCGGGGTGACGAGCACGGTACCGGCCCTGTCACCCGGCGCCACGATGTTGCCCTGAGCAGAAACCCCACGCGCGAGACGCAGCCATGAAAAAGAAAGTCGCAATTCCCGCACTCCTGCTTGGCGCCGTCGCCGCGGGCGGTCTCCTCTACCTGACGCACGCCAATGCGTTCAAAGCCGCCACAGCAGCGACGCCGCCCGCTCCGGTTCCGGTCGTGGCCGGCGTGGTCGCGCAGCACGACGTGCCGATCTACCAGGACGGCGTCGGCACCGTGATCGCCTATAACACCGACGTCGTAAGGGCGCAGATCCAGGGCCAGCTCATCAGCATCAACTTCACCGAAGGGCAGACCGTCCATGCCGGCGACCTGCTCGCGCAAATCGATCCGCGTCCCTATCAGGCCCAGATCGACCAGTTCGAGGGAAACCTGGAGCGCGACCAGGCCCAGCTCACCAATGCCCGCGCCAATTTCACGCGTTACAGCCAGCTCGGCGACAAGGGCTGGGCCACACCCCAGCTGATCGAAACTCAGAAAGCGCAGGTCGGCCAGCTCGAGGCCGCGATCAAGACCGACCAGGCGCTGATCGAAGCGGCCAAGGTGCAACTGAGCTACACCCGGCTGACCTCGCCGATTGACGGCGTGGTCGGGATTCGCCAGATCGACGTCGGCAACATCATCAGCCCGACGACGACCAACGGCCTTGTCGTCGTGACGCAGCTCGATCCCATCTCGCTGATCTTCACGCTGCCGGAAGGCGTGCTGCCGCAGATCCAAAGGCAGCAGCAGGCGACCAAGACGCCGCTTCCCGTCCTCGCCTATAATCAGGACGATACGCTTGAGCTGGGAAAGGGCGTACTCGCGCTGGTCAACAACGAAATTCTACAGACGACCGGCTCGATCCAGCTCAAGGCAACCTTTTCCAACAAGTCGCGCGAGCTGTGGCCGGGTGAACTGGTGAACGCGCGGCTGCTCGTTATGACCCGGCACAACGGCCTGACCGTCCCTGCCTCCGTTGTGCAGCAAGGCCCGAACGGCGCCTATGCCTATGTCATCAAACCGGACGACACCGTCGCGATCCGCCCGGTCAAGGTCGCGCAAATCACCGACGGCGAAGCGCTGATCGATTCCGGACTGAAGGCCGGCGAACAGGTCGTGGTCGACGGACAGTACCGGCTGCAGCCGGGCACGCATGTCACCCAACTGCACGGCGAAGCGGCCGATGAAGCCGCGGCGCAGCAGGCACAACAGGCGGTAATCCCATGAACATCTCCGCGCCCTTCATTCAGCGGCCGATCGCGACCGCGCTCCTGATGGTCGGCCTTCTGGTCGGCGGTCTGGTCGCCTATCCGCTGCTGCCGATCGCGGCGCTACCGAATGTCAACTATCCGACGCTTCAGGTCACAGCGCAGTTGCCGGGCGCCGATCCGCAGACCATGGCGGCGTCGGTCGCGACGCCGCTCGAACTTCAGTTCGGTCAGATTCCGGGTCTCACCCAGATGACCTCGGCGAGTGCACTCGGCTACACCCAGATCACGCTGCAATTCGACCTGAACCGCCAGATCGACGGCACGGTCAGCGATACGTTGTCGGCGATTAACGCCGCGAGCCCGTTCCTGCCGCCCGGCATTCCCTATCCGCCGACGATCCGCAAGGTCAATCCGGCAGACACGCCGATCCTGGTGCTCGGCCTGACCTCAGATAGCCTGCCGCTGACCACGGTGGATGCGTACGCGGAAAACATCCTGCTGCAGAAGATTTCGCAAATACCGGGCGTCGGCCTCGTCGGCCTTGGCGGCCAGCAAAAGCCCGCCGTGCGCGTGCAGCTCGATCCGCAGGCGCTTGCCGCGCGCGGCATCAATCTCGAAGACGTTCGCACGGCGCTCGGCCAGGCCAATGTCGACATGCCGAAAGGCACGCTCAACAGCCCGCGCCAGACCTATACGCTGAACACCAACGACCAGCTGCTGAACGCGGACGATTACGCCAATCTGGTGATCGCCTACCGAAACGGCTCGCCGGTTCGCATCCGCGACGTCGGCCGCGCGGTCAGCGCGCCGGAAAACGACCTGATCGCCGGCTGGTACAACAACCAGCGCGCGGTCATCATGGCGATCCAGCGCCAGCCCGGCGCCAACGTCATCGACACGGTCGAGCGGATCAAGGCGATGATGCCGGTGCTGCAGGCGTCAATCCCACCGGCCGTTAAGGTCCATGTCATCTCCGACCGCACCGATACGGTCCGCGCATCCATCCACGACGTTCAATTCACGCTGATCCTCACGGTCGCGCTGGTGGTGATGGTGATCTTCGTCTTCCTGAGAAACTTCTGGGCCACGGTCATCCCGGCGGTCACCGTTCCGCTGTCGCTGATCGGCACCCTCGGTGTCCTTTACGAACTCGGCTACAGCCTCGACAATTTGTCGCTGATGGCGCTGTCGATTGCGGTGGGTTTCGTGGTCGACGATGCCGTCGTCGTGATCGAGAACATCGTCCGGCACATGGAGGGAGGCGCCACGCCCTACGAAGCGGCGCTCAGGGGTGCCGGCGAAATCGGCTTCACCATCATGTCGATCACGCTGTCGCTGATCGCGGTGTTTATTCCGCTATTCCTGATGGGCGGATATGTCGGGCTGCTGTTCCGCGAATTCGCCGTCACCGTCAGCGTCGCCCTGTTGCTGTCGCTTCTGATCTCGCTGACCCTGACGCCCATGATGTGCGCGCGGCTGCTCAAGCCGGAAAGCCGGACGCACGGGCGGCTGTTCCGCCTCTCGGAAGGCGGCTTCAATGCCTTGCTTGGAGCCTACGAGGCCGGGCTGAAGATCGTGTTGCGTCACCGCTTCATCACGCTACTCACGATGTTTGCGACCATCGCACTGACCGGCTATCTCTACGTCGTCATTCCCAAAGGCTTCTTTCCGCAGCAGGACACCGGGCTGATCATCGGCCTGTCCGAAGCCGCGCAGGATATTTCCTATTCTGCGATGGCCGAGCGCCAGCAGGCGCTGCTCAATGCCATCATGAAGGATCCGTCCGTCGCATCCGTCGGCTCGGCGATCGGCGCCGGCGGCGGCAACACCACGGTCAACAACGGCCGCATCTATATTGCGCTCAAGCCCTACAAGCAGCGCGACAGCATGGAAACGATACTGGCTCGGCTGCGAACCAACCTGGCCAAGATCCAGGGCATCACGCTCTATATGCAGGCCGCGCAGGACATCACCATCGGCGGCCGGGTCTCGAAAACCCAATACCAGTACACGCTGGGCGATGCCGATCAGGGCGAGCTGAACCACTGGGCCGCCCTGTTCCTCGACAGGATCAAGAAGATTCCGGGCATCACCGACGTTGCGACCGACCAGCTCAATTCCGGTCCCCTGCTCGACATCACGATCAAGCGCGAGGTGGCATCGAGCTACGGCATCCTGCCCTTCACCATCGACAACACGCTCGACGACGCCTTTGGCCAGCGCATCGTCTCGACCATGTACACGGCCTTGAACCAGTACCATGTCGTCATGGAGGTCAATCCCAAATTCCAGTACTCGCCGGAGGCGTTGGCCGGCATCTACGTCAAATCCTCAGCCGGCCAGGAAGTGCCGCTATCGACGCTGGTCGACAGCGTGGTCAAGGTCGCTCCGCTCGTGGTCAACCACCAGGGCCAGTTCCCGTCGGTGACGATCTCGTTCAACCTGCTGCCGGGCACCGCGATCGGCGAAGCGACAACGGCCATCGAGCATATCGAACAGCAACTCGGCAAGCCGTTGTCGCTTCAGACGAGTTTCCAGGGCAACGCGCAGGCTTTCGGAGATTCGCTGTCGACCACGCCGATCCTGATCGCCGCCGCGCTGTTCGTGATCTACCTCATCCTCGGCATATTGTATGAGAGCCTGATCCACCCGATCACCATCATCTCGACGCTGCCGTCGGCGGGACTGGGAGCGTTGCTGCTGCTGATGGCGGCACACCTCGACCTCAGCGTGATCGCGATCGTCGGCATCATCCTGCTGATCGGCATCGTCAAGAAGAACGGCATCATGCTGGTCGATTTCGCCCTGCATGTCGGCCAGCAGGAGGGACTGACGGCTGAGGAAGCGATCTACCGCGCCTGCATCCTGCGTTTCCGGCCGATCCTCATGACCACGATGGCGGCGATGCTCGCCGGCGTTCCGATGATGCTCGGCACCGGCGCCGGCTCCGAGATACGCCAGCCGCTCGGCTACGCCATCGTCGGGGGCCTCGCGGTGTCGCAGATTCTCACGCTGTATACGACGCCAGTGGTCTACATCTATCTCGACAGGCTGCAGACCTGGCTGTTCGGCAAGAAGGAGCCGGCGGTCGAAGATGGCGCCAAGCTGACGCCGGCCGAATGACGGTTCCGGCGGCTCAATGCAGCCGCCGGGCCTTTCCATTGGTCGCGGCGCGCTGGATCAACGGTCTAGTAATTGGTCCCCGTCGCCTGGTTCGGAATGCCGTCGATCGGGCATTCGTCGGTACCGACCGTCGGCCGGGTCATCGCCTCGACCATCTCGCGGGTGCCTTCGGGATCGGAGATCCACTTGCTGTAGAAGTCATACGGGCAGGCGGCAACGCCCTTCGAGCCGTCACCGGAGTTGATCATGCCGGTATAGCCGCGATGCAGCAGCTTGAAGAGGTGGTTCTGCGACTGGCCGTTGCGACGTGCGTCGCGGATCAAGTGCTTCGACAGGGCCGCATACTGGATGCCGTTTTCCTCCTCACCGGTTTCGCCCAAAGTACGGCCGTCGAAGCCGATGATCGCGGAGTGTCCGAAATAGGAATAGACACCGTCGAAACCTGCCGCGTTGGCGACCGCGACGTAGACGTTGTTGGCCCAGGCCATCGCCTTGGAAATCAGGATCTGCTGCTCCTTGGCCGGATACATGTAGCCTTGGCAGCGCACGATCAGTTCGGCGCCCTTCATGGCGCAGTCGCGCCAGATCTCCGGGTAATTGCCATCGTCGCAGATGATCAGGCTGACCTTCAGGCCCTTCGGGCCTTCCGAGACATAGGTGCAATTGCCGGGATACCAGCCTTCGATCGGCACCCACGGCATGATCTTGCGGTACTTCTGGACGATCTCGCCCTTGTCGTTCATCAGGATCAGGGTGTTGTACGGCGCCTTGTGCGGATGTTCCTCATGGCGCTCGCCGGTCAGCGAGAACACACCCCAGACCTTCGACTTGCGGCAGGCTGCGGCGAAGATTTCGGTCTCCTCTCCCGGCACCGACGAGGCCGTCTCGTACATCTCCTTGGAGTCGTACATGATGCCGTGGGTGGAATACTCCGGGAAGATCACGAGATCCATGCCGGGTAGTCCGAGCTTCATGCCCGCGATCATGTCGGCGATGTTACGGGCGTTGTCGAGCACCTCCGCCTTGGTGTGCATACGCGGCATCTTGTAATTGACGACGGCGACGCCGACCGTGTCGTTACTGGAGGAAATGTCACCGTGCAGCATGGGGTCGCCTCTCGTTCTGGTTCGGGTTTGACGGATCGCGCTTCAGTGGCTGATCATCCATGGACGCGCGGTCGGAAAGCCTTTGGCGCCGCTTCTGGTCTTGGTCACCAGTCGCGCAGGTTTCTTCTTTCCGGTCGAGCAGCAACCGCAGCCAGGACCATGCGCCGCCTTGTATTCGGCTGACGTCTTTGGCGCGTGGGCGCTGCGCTCGTTGGTGGCGATGGCTTTGCGCTTGTCGGACGGCATGCAGAAGAACGCCGGTGCGGTCAGGATCACGCGCGGCGATTCAGTCTCGCAGCGCGGGCAGTCCTGCGGATCGTCGCATTCGGCCATCGGCCGCATGTCCGTGAACGGACCGCAATCGTTGCAGAGATATTCATAGACGGGCATCTGGTTTCCTCGCGCGATTTGTCTTCGTAGTCACTTTTTGACGCGTTTTCTTTACGCGAACCGGTACCCACTTCGCTTGAAAACGCTACCGCACGGCGGATGCGAGGCGGCCGGCACGCAGGCCGTCCCGCATCCTTCTCGCGCGGAAATCACTTGTCCGGCGAGATCGGCATCTGGATATCGCCCGTGATGTGTTTGATCGGACCCGCCGACGACGGCATGATGTCGAAGTCGAAGATCTCGGTCGGCAGCCACAGCGTGGCGCAGGCGTTAGGCACGTCGACGACGCCCGAGATGTGGCCCTGGCACGGGGCAGTGCCGAGGATCGAATAAGCCTGCGCGCCCGAGTAGCCGAACTTCTTCAGATACTCGATCGCGTTCAAACAGGCCTGGCGGTAGGCGATGTGAACGTCGAGGTAATGCTGCTTGCCGGCCTCGTCGACCGAGATGCCTTCGAAGATCAGATAGTCCTTGTAGTTCGGCGTGATCGGCGACGGCTTGAACACGGGATTTTTGATGCCGTACTTGGCAACGCCGTCCTTGATGATGTCGACCTTGATGTGCAGCCAGCCGGCCATTTCGATCGCGCCGCAGAACGTAATTTCGCCGTCGCCCTGGCTGAAATGCAGGTCGCCCATCGAGAGCCCGCCACCCGGCACATAGACTGGGAAGAAGATCTTCGAGCCGCGCGACAGATCCTTGATGTCGCAATTGCCGCCATGCTCCCGCGGCGGCACGGTGCGGGCGCCCTCCGCGCCGACTTTGGCCTTGGCGTCACCCTTGGCGCGGCCGGCATGCGCGGTCGCGGCGAACGGCGGATTGGCAAGACCGGGCACGCGGGTTGGATTGGTCGCGATCAGCGCGTTCTCGCGCTCGTTCCAGGTCGCCAGCAATTTTGGATCGGGCAGGCAGCCGATCAGGCCGGGATGGATCAGGCCGGCGAAATTCACGCCGGGAATGTGGCGCGACGAGGTATAGAGGCCCTTGATATCCCAGATCGACTTTTGCGCCAGCGGGAAATGGTCGGTCAGGAAGCCGCCGCCATTCTGTTTGGAGAAGAAGCCGTTGAAGCCCCAGAGGCTCTCCTTCAACGGGCCGACGTCGAGCAGGTCGACCACCAGCAAATCGCCGGGCTCGGCGCCCTTGACGCCGATCGGGCCGGACAGGAAGTGCACGATCGACAGATCGATGTCGCGCACATCATCGGCGGAATCGTTGTTCTTGATGAAGCCGCCGGTCCAGTCATAGGTTTCGATGATGAAATCGTCGCCCGGGTTGACCCACGAAACCATCGGAATGTCGGGATGCCACCGATTGTGGATCATGTCGTTGTCGTAGGCCGACTGAGAAAGATCGACCTTGATCAGTGTCTCTGGCATCAGATGCTCCCCTTTTTACCAGTCAATTTGCTGTTCACTTCCCGGACTTCTTAAACCGACAGATATTTCGACACTTGCGCGGCATCGACGCTGTCGCGCGGGTCGTCACGGACGATCTCGCCGTTCTCGATGACGAGCACGCGGTCGGCGATATCGAGCGCAAAACTCAACACCTGTTCGGAGACGACGATCGACAGGCCGCGCTCGTCGCGAATGCGTTTCAGCGTGCGCGCCATGTCCTTGATGATCGACGGCTGGATGCCCTCGGTCGGCTCGTCCAGCAGCAGCACTTTCGGCTTGGTGGCGAGTGCGCGGGCGATCGCGAGTTGCTGCTGCTGTCCGCCGGAAAGGTTGCCGCCGCGGCGGCCCTTCATTTCCAGCAGCACCGGAAACAGTTCGTAGATGTCTTCGGGCACTTCCGAGCCGCCGGATACCACGAGGCCAGTCTCGATGTTCTCCTTCACCGTCATGGTCGAGAAGATCATGCGGCCCTGCGGCACATAGGCAAGGCCCTTGGCGACGCGCTCGTAGCTCGGCAGCGCGCTGAGCTCGGCGCCGTTCATACTGACCGAGCCGCTCTTGGTCGGCAGGATGCCCATCAGCGACTTCATCAGCGTGGTCTTGCCCATGCCGTTGCGGCCCATGATCGCGACGATCTCGTTGGGCGCAACCGAGACATTGAGGCCGTGCAGCACCTCGCTCTGGCCGTAGGCGACGTGAAGATCCGAAATAGCCAGCATTTGCCTGCTCCTTAGTGGCCTAGGTAAACTTCGATGACCTTCGGATCGTTCTTGACCTTTTCCATCGTTCCCTCGGACAGGATCTGTCCCTGGTGCAGGACGGTGACCTTGTGGGCGATGTCCTCGACGAATTTCATGTCGTGCTCGATCACCAGCACCGAACGGTCCTTGATGATGCGGTTGAGCAGTTCGGCGGTCTTGGCACGCTCGCTCACACTCATGCCGGCGACGGGTTCGTCGAGCATCAGAAGATCGGGATCCTGGATCAGCAGCATGCCGATCTCGAGCCACTGCTTTTGGCCATGACTCAGCTCGTCGGCAAAGGTGTCGAGCCGGTCCTTCAGGAAGATCATTTCCGCGACCTCGTCGACCCGTTCCTTTACCGCCGTGTCACGCCGGAATGTCAGCGAACCGAACACCGTGCGGCCGCGCGGATAGGAGATCTCGAGATTTTCGAACACGGTAAGATCTTCGAACACCGACGGCGTCTGAAATTTGCGGCCGACGCCGGCCTGCACGATCTCGTTCTCCTTCAGCTTCGTCAGCTCCTTGCCGCGAAACTGGATCGACCCGGAGGTGGCTCTCGTCTTGCCGCAGATCAGATCGAGTACCGTGGTCTTGCCGGCGCCGTTGGGCCCGATGATCACGCGGATCTCGTTCTCTTCGACATAGAAGGACAGGTCATTGACCGCCTTGAATCCGTCGAAGGAAACGGTGAGCGCTTCGACCGCGAGCAGAAATTCCTTGGGCTGGTGTCCGACGAGCATGATTTATCTCCTCATTCCGCCGGCGCGCCGTCTGCGACGGAATTGTCGCTCCAGCCGTTCTTGGATTTCGGTTTGCGCATGGCCAGCAGCCGATCGATGCGGGGCTGCACGTAGTCCTGCCAGAGGCCGGACAGGCCGTTCGGGAAGGCGAGTACACAGGCGATGAAAAGCGCGCCGAGGCCGAACAGCCAGAGCTGCGGGAAGGATTCCGAGAGGCTGGTCTTCGCGAAATTAACGAGTATCGCGCCCCACACCGCGCCGAAGATCGACATCCGCCCGCCGACCGCCGTGTAGATCACCATCTCGATCGACGGCACGATGCCGACAAAGGACGGTGACATGAAGCCGACATTGAGCGCGAACATCGCGCCACCGATCGCGGCGAACACCGCGGCCATGCAGAAGGCGAAGATTTTGAAGTTGGCGACGCTGTAACCGGAGAAGCGGACGCGGTCTTCCTGTTCGCGCATCGCCACCAGGATACGGCCGAGCTTGGTTAGGCGGATGAACTGCGCGATGCCGATGCAGGCGAACAGCAACACCACCTCGACAAAGTACAGGACGATCTTGGCGTGGTCGGGCCGGATGTCCCAACCCTTGAGGGTGCGCAGGTCGGTCATGCCGTTGATGCCGCCGGTATAACCCTGCTGTCCGACGATGAGAATGGTCAGGATCGCGGCGACGGCCTGGGTGATAATCGCGAAGTACGTGCCGCCGACGCGGCGCTTGAACATCGCCGTGCCGATGATCAGCGCAAACAGGCCGGGCACCAGGATGATGGCGGCGATCGTAAAGGTGAGACTGTGGAACGGTTGCCAGAACAGCGGCAGCGAGGTGATCTGGTTCCAGTCCATGAAATCCGGAATGCCGGGTGTGGACTGGATCTTGGTGTTCGCGACGCTGGAGGCTTCCAGCTTGAGGAACATCGCCATGCAGTAGCCGCCGAGGCCGAAGAACACCCCCTGCCCCAGGCTCAGAATGCCGCCATAGCCCCAGCACAGCACCAGCCCGATCGCGACAAAAGCGTAGGTCAGATACTTCGCGACCAGGTTGAGGCGGAACACATCCAACGACAGCGGCAGGATCACGAACAGGACGACGGCCAGAGCAACGAAGCCGATAAGTTCGGATCGATTGAAGAAGCGTGAAGTGATGATCATGAACTTGCCTGCTTCCGTTATTTGCGGACTTTGAGGGCGAACAAGCCTTGCGGCCGCAGCATCAGGATTCCGACCACAGCAAGCAGCGTGAGCACCTTGGCCATCGAGCCCGACATGAAGAATTCCAGCGTCGACTGGGTCTGCGAGATCGAGAAGGCGGAGGCGATGGTGCCGAGCAGGCTGGCAGCGCCGCCGAACACGACCACCAGGAAGGTATCGACGATGTAGAGCTGGCCAGACGTCGGCCCGGTCGAGCCGATCATGGTGAAGGCGCTTCCGGCGACGCCGGCGATGCCGCAGCCCAACCCGAAGGTGTAGCGGTCGACCTTCTCGGTATTGATGCCGACAGCGCCGGCCATGATGCGGTTCTGCACCACGGCGCGGACCTGGCGGCCCCAGCGCGACTTGTACATGACGTAAGCGACCGCGACGGTGATCAGCAAGGTCAGGCCCATTACGAAGATGCCGTTGATCGGGACCTCGATGCTGTCGGTGACCTTGAGCGAACCGAGCATCCATTGCGGCAGCTCGACGCCGACTTCGCGCGGACCGAACACCGAACGATAGGTCTGCTGCAGGATCAGGCTGAGGCCCCAGGTGGCGAGCAGCGTATCGAGCGGTCTTTTATAGAGGTGCCGTATCAGCGCCCATTCGACCAGCATCCCCAGCGCACCCGACGCCAGAAACGCCAGCGCCATCGCGAGAAAGAAATAGCCGGGAAACAGCGAAGGCAGATAGTGCTGGAACGTGTTCGACGTCAGCCAGGTGACATAGGCCCCCAAGATCATGAACTCGCCATGCGCCATGTTGATGACGCCCATCTGGCCGAAGATGATCGCAAGCCCGAGCGCCATCAGCACGTAGACGGAAAACAGGATCAGGCCCGCAAAGCCCTGCATGACGAAGATGGAGCCGAGATCGCCAATCGAATAGTCGCCGAACATCGAGATTTCTCCGTCGAGGGGATAGGGGCCCGCGTCGCGAAAGAATTCGCGACGCGGGGTCGTCAAGCGCGGATTGACGGTCCACGCCAGGGAGCTGGTGCTCGGAGAAAGGTGCGGAGCGCTCCGCTATTGCTTACTGGTAGCCCTTCGGGAACGGATCGGGCTCGACCAGATCGGCGGTCTCGAAGATCAGCTCGAACTGGCCGTCGAGCTTGGCCTTGCCGACGCGCGACTTAGACCAAAGGTGATGGTTTTCATGGATACGCACGTAGCCTTCGGGCGCGCCCTTGAATTCGATGCCTGGCGAGGCGGCTGCGATCTTGTCGACATCGAAGCTGCCGGCCTTCTCGCAGGTCAATTTCCACAGCCACGGGCCGAGATAGGCAGCCTGTGTCACGTCGCCGATCACGGTCTTCTCGCCCCACATCTTCTTGAAGGCGGCCACGAACTCCTTGTTGTTCGCATTGTCGAGCGACTGGAAGTACTTCATGCAGGCATAGGCGCCCGCAATGTTCTCGCCGCCGATGCCGTCGATTTCGTCTTCGGTCACCGAGATCGTCAGCAGCGCCTGCTTCGAGAGGTCGACGCCGGCCGCCTTGAGCTGCTTGTAGAAGGCAACGTTCGAACCGCCGACCACGTCGGTGAAAATCACGTCGGGTTTGGTCAGCTTGATCTTGTTAATCACCGAATTGAACTGGGTGCTGCCGAGCGCGTAATATTCCTCGCCGACGACCTTGCCCTTCAGCACGTTCTCGACGTGCTTGCGCGCGATCTTGTTCGAGGTGCGCGGCCAGATGTAATCCGAACCGATGAAGAAGAACGATTTGGCGCCCTTTTCCTTGGCGATCCAGTTGAGGCCGGCGAGAATCTGCTGGGTGGCTTCCTGGCCGGTGTAGATGACGTTCTTGGACTGCTCGAGACCTTCATAGAAGGTCGGGTAATAGAGCATGCCGTTGTACTGCTCCATGACCGGCAGCACCGCCTTGCGCGACGCCGAGGTCCAGCAGCCCATGATCGCCGCGACCTTGTCGTTGACGAGCAGCTTCTTGGCCTTTTCCGCAAAAGTCGGCCAGTCGCTGGCGCCGTCTTCCTGGATGAACTTGATCTTGCGCCCGAGCACGCCGCCGGCGGCGTTGATCTGTTCGATGGCGAGCTTTTCGGCCTGGATCGAACCGGTTTCCGAAATCGCCATCGTGCCGGTGGCCGAGTGCAGGATGCCGACGGTCACTTCAGTATCGGTTACCGCGAGCCCGGTCGCATTGACCGTTGCGGTTGCAGGACCAGCCCCGAACGAGGGCCGCGGAAGCATCGAAATGAGCGGCAGCGCCGCTGCGCCCATCAGCAGTTTGCGGCGAAGCGGCGACTGCAGGCCCTTGTTTGGTTCGTCTGACATGAGCACCCCATTTTGGTTCGAGAACGCTTATTGGTCAGGCGAGGATTGCCTAGAATTGTGCACTGCACTGATACGCAAGATCGCGTATATTGCACCGCAAAATAGCGACGTAGGCTTGGTACGGGGTTTGCTGGCTACGTACGGAGACCAAGCGAACCGGGCAGGAGTAGTAATAAAGTGGCAGGGCGGCAGCGGATTGACCGCGTCAGGCGCCAATACAATCAATGGGTCGCCAACCAGACGCTGGAAGACTATGCGCTGCGCTTCACCGCCAAGAGCGCCCGGCGATGGTCGGCCGCCCGTGTCGCCAATACCGCCCTTGGCGCCATCTCTTTCCTGGCGCTGGAGGCGATCGGCGGCACGATTACGCTGAATTACGGTGCAGCCAACGCCACCGCCGCCATCCTGGTCGTCAGCGTCATCATCTTCCTTTGCGGCCTGCCGATTGCCTACCACGCCGCCAAATGCGGCATCGATATCGACCTGCTGACCCGCGGCGCAGGGTTCGGCTATATCGGCTCGACCATCACCTCGCTGATCTACGCCTCCTTCACCTTCATCTTCTTCGCGCTTGAAGCGGTCATCATGGCGGCCGCGCTGGAGATGTGCTTCGGCATCCCGCGCCCGCTCGGCTATCTCATCAGCGCCGTCGTCATTATTCCCCTGGTGATCTACGGCATCACCTTGATCAGCCGCTTCCAGCTGTGGACGCAGCCGCTCTGGGTCGTGCTTCATGTTCTTCCATTCGTGGCGATCGCCTGGGCGAACCCGCATTCGTTCACCGAATGGCGCAAATTCGCTGGCGAACATGGCGACGTGAACGGCCATCTCGATCTGCTGCTGTTCGGCACCGCCGCCTCGGTGGTGTTTTCGCTTGTGGCGCAGATCGGCGAACAGGTCGACTTCCTGCGGTTCCTGCCGCGCGACCGCCGCACCTCGCGCACCTCGTGGTGGATCGCCCTGCTCAGTGCAGGCCCCGGCTGGATCATTTTCGGCGCGCTCAAACTGCTGGTCGGCTCCTTCCTTGCCTACTTCGCGCTCAGCCACGGCGTCACCAGTGAACAGGCTGCCGACCCGGCGCACATGTATCTCGAAGCGTTTCGTTATGTGCTGTCGCAGCCCGATCTGGCGCTCGCGCTGACCGGTACCTTCGTCATTCTCTCGCAGGTCAAGATCAACGTCACCAACGCCTATGCCGGCTCGATCGCGTGGTCGAACTTCTTCTCGCGGCTGACGCACAGCCATCCCGGCCGCGTGGTCTGGCTGGTGTTCAACGTCATGGTGGCACTGCTGCTGATGGAAATCGGCGTCTACAAGGCGCTGGAGCAGACGCTGGCGCTCTATTCCAACGTCGCGATTGCCTGGGTCGGCGCGCTGGTCGCCGATCTCGTCATCAACAAGCCGCTTGGGCTGCGCCCGCAGCACATCGAGTTCAAGCGCGCGCATCTCTACGACATCAATCCGGTCGGCGTCGGCGCCATGACGATCGCGACCATCGTCTCGATCTCGGCGTTCTACGGCCTGTTCGGACCTACGGCGAAGGCGCTCTCGGCCTTCGTGGCGCTGGCGGCTGCCTTCATCACCGCGCCCCTGATCGCATGGGCCACCGACGGCAAATATTACATCGCGCGCAAACCCAAACGAAGCTGGCAGAACCTCGAGGCGATCCAGTGCTGCATCTGCGAGCATTCTTTCGAGCCGGAGGACATGGCCTCCTGCCCCGCTTATGCCGGCCCGATCTGTTCGCTGTGCTGTTCGCTCGACGCGCGCTGCCACGATCTCTGCAAGCCACATGCGCGGATCGGCGCGCAGGTGTCGGAGACGCTGGGCAAGATGCTGCCAGAGCCGATCTACGCCCGGATCAACTCGCAGTTCGGGCATTATCTCGGGGTGTTCGTGGTTTCAGCCGGCCTTGTCGGGCTGACGCTCGGGCTGATCTATCTGCAGACGTCGGCGACGGTTGCGGTGGACAATCTGCTATTGTCCGACGTGCTGTGGAAGGTGTTCTTCGCGCTCACCATCATCATCGGCGTGGTGGCGTGGCTGTTCGTGCTGGCGCAACAAAGCCGCCGCGCGGCGGAGGCGGAAACGCGGCGGCAGACCACGCTCCTGATCCAGGAAATCGACGCGCACAAGCGCACCGATGCCGAGCTGCAGCGCGCCAAGGAAGTGGCTGAGTCCGCCAACCTCGCCAAGAGCCGGTATGTGGTCGGCCTGAGCCACGAACTGCGCTCGCCGCTGAATGCCATCTCCGGCTATGCGCAACTGCTGGAACAGGATTCCAGCCTCAATACCAAGCCGCGCGATCAGGTGCGCGTGGTCCGCCGCAGCGCCGACCATCTGTCCGGGCTGATCGACGGCATCCTCGATATTTCCAAGATCGAGGCCGGCCGGCTCTATCTGTCACGCGACGAGGTTCGCCTGAGCGAATTCCTCGACCAGCTCGTCGGCATGTTTCGCGTTCAGGCCGCCGCCAAGGGCATCGACTTCGTTTTCCGGCGGCCCTCGGTGCTGCCCGTCGTCGTCTATGCCGACGAAAAACGCCTGCGCCAGGTTCTGATCAACTTGCTGTCGAATGCGCTGAAATTCACGCAGACCGGCAGCGTGCAGTTCGTCGTGCATTACCGCAGCCCCGTCGCCGAGTTCGAGATCATCGACACCGGCCCCGGAATCCAGTCAAGCGATCTCGAACGCATCTTTGCGCCGTTCGAGCGCGGCGCGCTCGGCGTGTCGCAGCCGCACACCGGCACCGGTCTCGGGCTGACCATCAGCCGGCTGCTCGCCGGCGTCATGGGCGGCGATATCAGGGTGACGAGCGAGGTCGGCACCGGCAGCACGTTCCGCGTCAAGATCCTGCTGTCGGAAGTCACCAATCCGACACGGATTGCACCGATCGAGGCGCCGATCTTCGGCTATCACGGTCCGCGCAAGACGATCCTGATCACCGATGACGATCCAACCCACCGCGACCTGCTGCGCGAGGTGCTGACGCCGCTCGGTTTTATTCTCTTGAGCGCACCCGACGGACCCGGCTGCCTCGCGCTGGCGCAACATTGCCGGCCCGATCTATTCCTGCTGGATATCTCGATGGCGGGCATGGACGGCTGGACTGTGGCGGAAACATTGCGCACGAGCGGCCATCACCAAGCCCGCATCCTGATGGTGTCGGCGAGCGCACTGGAAGCGCATGGCGCGCCGCTGGCGCAGCCGTTCCACGACGGGTATCTGATGAAGCCGATCGATATCCCAAAACTGGTGGAGACGATCCGCCAATTGCTCAGGATCGAATGGCAGTACGAAGCCGAGCAGATAACCCAGCCGCGCTGGAAGCCGGAGACGGGATCGCGGCCACCGGTGAAATATGTCGAGGAACTGATCGGCCTCGGGCAACTCGGCTATATCCGCGCGATCCAGGTCAAGCTCGATGAGATCGGAAGCGATTACCCCGAACATGCCGACTTCGTGTCGCAAATGCGTGCCTTGATCGACCGCTTCGATCTCGACCAGTACATGGCGACCCTGAAAACACTGTACAGCTATGATCACTGAATCCAAAAAGCGCGACGTCGCCCTCATCGTCGATGATTCGCCGGAGACGCTTCGGCTGCTCACCGATGCGCTCGACGGCGCCGGCATGACGGTCATGGTCGCGCTCGACGGCGCAGCCGCAATGCGGATCGTCGACCAGATCACGCCCGACATCGTCCTGCTCGACGCGGTCATGCCCGGCCTGGACGGTTTTGAAACCTGCAGGCGGCTGAAGCGCGACGCGGGGCTTGACCATGTGCCTATCATCTTCATGACAGGGCTAGCCGAAACCGAACACATCGTTCGCGGACTGGAAGCCGGCGGCGTCGATTATGTGACAAAACCCATTGCGGTCGAGGAGATGCTGGCGCGCATCCGCGTCCATCTCGCCAATGCGCGGCTGACCCAGAGCGCGCGCGCTGCCCTAGACGTCTCCGGCCGCTACCTGCTCGCCGTCAACAGCGAGGGCAAGATCATGTGGGCGACGCCCCAGGCGCAGAAACTGCTGTCGGATGCGCTTAGCTCTGGAAGCGACGACGACGTCGTGCTGCCCGACCCGATCCCGCTATGGCTGGACCAGGCCCGCAAGGGCAAGGCCGGGTCGAAAGCCACGATCATGACCGCGCTTCCCGGCAACGACCAGCTCCGGCTGCAGTTTATGGGCAGACTGGGCGCCAACGAATTCCTGCTGCGGCTTGCAAAGGATTCCAGCACCGAGACGCCGGCCGAATTCTCCAGCGAGCTTGGCCTGACGACGCGCGAGGGCGAAGTGCTCTCATGGCTCGCAAAGGGCAAGACCAACCGCGACATCGCGCAAATTCTGGGCTTGAGCCCGCGCACCGTCGACAAGCACCTCGAGCAGATCTACTCGAAACTCGGTGTCGAGAACCGCACCGCGGCAGCCGCGATCGCGGTGAACGCGAAGCATCGAAAATCCTGACGCTACATTCTTGCTTGCCTTGTCGAGATCCGCTTGGACCGCGCGTCACGGCTCATGCACGGCCGACAGGGTGCATGGCGCGCAAGTCAACCGACGGTATGGTTTGTGTTGTCGCTGCCAGCGCCGACTGCAAGGTCTCGATATCCGCGGGCAGATCGGGCTTCCAGCCGCAGGGACAACCGCCATCGGAACGATGCTGTTCGGCGACTTCCTTGTAGACGGCTCCGAGAGCGGACGCGGCGAGACTCATCACCGTCATGGGAGGAAGCCGGGTGGTACGAAGGACATCACAGAAGGCCATCATGATCGACCGATGCATCTCTGCGCCGGCAGATTGGCTGTCAGGATCTGGCTGCATGTACTCGGCGTCCTTTTCTTTGTTCGCGCCACGCCCGGCGGCCGCGAACTCCGCGCTCCCGTAAGGACCGATACGCCCGGAGTTAACCGCCATCAAGCGATCGCCTGCGTTCAATCCTTTGAATGTCTCGAAACTGGGAAGGACGCGAGCGTCGCCCTGCGATCTATTTCGGCCTGGGCCGCCGCGGATCCGGCCGCGCGAAAGACAGGCGATCGAGGGGGGCCGGTTAGCGCAGCACGACCTCTGTGTCGGCCCAGCGCAGGTAGCGGCGCGGCGCAGCGCCGAGTTCGCGCCTGAACATCGCCGTGAAGGCGCTCGGGCTGTCGTAGCCAACATCGAGCGCGACGTTGGTGACGGATTCGCCGGCGCCGAGGCGAGCGAGCGCTTCCAGCAACCGGACACGCTGGCGCCAGGCCGAAAAGCTCTGGCCGGTTTCACGCCGGAACATCCGCGTCAACGTGCGCCGGCTGATGCCGCTGCGATCGGCCCAATCGTCGAGGGTGAGGTCGGAGCTGGTGTCGGCGATGACAGCTTCGCAAATCCGGGCAAGCCGCGGATCCTGCGGGATCGGCACGTGCAGCAATATCTCGGGCATGCGGCCGATCTCGCCAAGCAGGAGATCCACCAATTGTCCGTCACGGCCGTCCTCGTCGTAATCCACCGGCATCCGGACGGCTTCGTCCATCAGCGCGTCGAGCAGTGACGACGTGCGGATCAGGCGACAGGTCGCCGGGTAGCTCGGTACGCGATCCGGCTCGACATAGATGGTCTGGATTTCGACATCGCCCCAGGCGCGCGATTGATGCACAAATCCGGCGGGAATCCACAGGCCATGGCCCGGCGGTATCACGAAGTTGCCGCGATCCGTCATCATCGAGGTGACGCCGCCCGTCTGCAGGACGAACTGGCCGCGCCGGTGCGCGTGCCGCGTGCTCATGCTCCCGGACGGGTATGTCGCCGCCATGGCGACGACAGGCCGTTTTTGGGTCTGCAAATGGCCGGCATAGGTCGCCGCGGCCTGCGGCCCGCGCCGCTTGTGGCACAGGCGTTCAAAACCGGCGTCGTCGGTGGGCGCCGTACCTACTCGTACATTTATATTCATCTGAACTCTTGAAAGGAGGTGCCTGTTCTCCTCATAGCCTCATGCATCTTCCGGGCCAGATGGCCCGATCGCGATGGTTGCTGTCCCCTTCCGTGTAGCACGGAACTTGCGGCTCCGTCACGATGCGCCAATCAGGAACCTGAGGGGATTGGTCCATGAACAGGCGCGAATTCACTGCTGCGATGCTGGCCGCGGGTGCGGCAATTCCGCTCGGCATCACCAGGGCGGCCGGTCAGACCAAGGGCGGCACGCTCAATACGATCATTCAACCCGAACCTCCCGTTCTCGTGACGGCGTTCAATCAGCAGCAGCCGACGCTGACGCTGGGTGGCAAGATCTACGAGAGCCTGCTGAAATACGGCGCCGATCTGAAGCCGATGCCGGGCATGGCGCAATCCTGGGAGATTTCGCCAGATGGGCTCACGTACACCTTCAAGCTTTTCCCGGGCATCACCTTCCACGACGGCAAGCCGATGACGTCCGAAGACGTTGTGTTCAGCTGCATGAAGGTGCTGACGGAGACCCATCCCCGCGCGCGGCAGAATTTCGCCCGCGTCGCATCCGCCGAGGCGCCCGATCCGCTGACCGTCGTCTTCAAGCTGAAGCAGCCCTTCGCGCCGTTCCTCGGCTGTTTCGATTGCACCTCGGCTCCGATCGTGCCGAAGCACATCTACGAGGGCACCGAGTTCCGCAAGAACCCGATGAATGACAAGGCGATCGGAACCGGTCCGTTCAAGCTGAAGGAATGGGTGCGCGGCTCGCACGTCCATCTCGTGCGGCACGACGGCTATTACCGCAAGGACGAGCCCTATCTCGACGAGATCATCTACCGCATCATCCCGGACGGCGCGTCACGCGCACTGGCGCTCGAGAACGGCACCGTGCAGCTCGTGCAATGGTCCGATGTCGAGTTCTTCGACGTTCAGCGCTTCAAGGCGCAAAAGAATCTCGAATTCACCACCAAAGGCTATGAGTATTTCGCGCCGCATCAGTGGCTCGAGATGAACAATCGCGTCGCGCCGATGAACGACAAGCGCTTCCGGCAGGCAATCATGCATCTGATCGACCGCGACGCGATGAACAAACGCATCTATTTCGGCAACGCCAAGGTCGCGACCGGCCCGATCTCGTCAAAGACCCGTTTCTACGACGGCAAGGTCAAGCGCTACGAATTCTCGATCGAAAAGGCCACGGCGCTGCTCGACGAGATGGGGTTGAAACCAGGCGCCAACGGCAAGCGGACCGAGCTCAAATATCTGGTGCCGCCCTATGGCGAGGTCTATCAGCGCGCCGGCGAGTTCTTCCGCCAGAGCTTCTCCAAGGCCGGCATCGATCTGGTTCTGGTCGGCACCGACATGGCGGGCTGGGCCGAGAAGGTCGGCAACTGGGACTATGAGATGACCCAGAATCTGCTCTACCAGCTCGGCGATCCCGCGCTCGGCGTCGCCCGCACCTACATCTCGTCGAACATCAAGAAGGGCATCCTGTTCTCGAACACGCAAGGTTATTCCAATCCCGAGGTGGACAGGCTGTTCGAGGAGGCCGCCCTCGCGCTCGACGAGGCCAAGCGGCAGGAACTCTACTCCAAGGTCCAGCAGATCCTGGTCGAGGACGTGCCGGTCGCCTGGACGCTGGAGCTCGAATATCCGATCATCTACGACAAGGCGTTCAAGAACATCGTGACATCAGGGATCGGATCCCACGAGACCTTCGGCTCGGTCTACAAATCGTGACGGGGACCAGGAGCGCCGCGCGGATCGCGCTCTTGATCGTCACCTGGGTGGCGCGGCTCGTCGCCGTGATCCTTGTCATCGCTACCTTCAACTTCGTGCTGGTCCGCGCAGCGCCGGGCGATCCGGCCATGGTGATGGCGGGGCAATCGGGCGGGGCCGATCCCAAGATCCTCGACGATCTGCGCAAGGAATACGGGCTCGATAAGCCGTATCTGGTGCAGCTCGCCAACCATCTCGGCCGCGTACTCACGTTGGATCTCGGCTATTCCTATCGGCAGCGCCGGCCGGTCCTCGACCTCATCCTCGAGCGGCTGCCGGCGACGCTGTTGCTCACGCTTACGGCGTTCTGCCTCGCGCTCCTGATCGGCACGACGCTCGGCGCGCTCGCAGGGTTAGCCGCCGGAAGCATCGTCGATACGCTGTTCACGGTGCTCTCGCTGCTGCTTTACGCCACGCCGGTGTTCTGGCTCGGCTTGATGCTCGTCCTCGTCTTCTCCGTGACGCTCGGCTGGCTGCCGCCATTCGGCTACGAGACCATCAACACGAAGATGACGGCGATCGAACGCGTGTTCGACATCGCCAAGCACATGATCATGCCGGTCATGTCACTCGCCGCGATCTATCTGGCGATCTACGCCCGCCTGATGCGCTCCTCGATCATCGAGGTGTCGCACCAGGATTTCATCAAGACGGCGCGGGCCAAGGGCCTTGCCCCTGCCCGGATCGTGGTCGGCCACATGCTGCGCAACGCGCTGGTGCCGGTCGTGACGGTTGCCGGCATGCAGGCGGGCGCGCTGGTCGGCGGTGCGGTCGTGATCGAAACTGTCTTCGCCTGGCCTGGCCTTGGCCGGCTCACCTTTGAGGCCGTGTTGCAGCGCGACTATCCGGTGCTGCTCGGCATCTTCCTGATCCTGTCCATCATCGTGATCGCGCTTAACCTCGTGACCGACCTGATCTACCGCCTGATCGATCCGCGCATGACGACGGAAGCCGCCTGATGGACGCGGTCAGAGCCTTCCTGCGGCACCCAAGCGGAATGGCAGGGCTTGTCCTGCTTACCATCGTCCTGATCGTCGCGATCACCGCGCCGGTGGTCTTCCCCGTCTCGCCTTGGGAGATGAGCGGTACGCCGTTCGCACCGCCTGGCGAGGACGGGATGTGGCTCGGCGGCGATACGCTCGGCCGCGATGTCGCTGCGGGCGTGGCGCATGGCGCGCGGGTCTCGCTGCTGATCGGCATTGCATCCGCATTTGCCGCCATGATGATCGGCGTCGTGATCGGCGCGATCTCCGGCTATTTCGGCGGCAAGGTCGATCTCGTACTGATGCGGGTGACCGAGATGTTCCAGACGGTCCCCGCTTTCATCCTGGCGATCCTTCTCGTTGCGACCTTCAGCCCCTCGTTGCTCACGATCATCCTCACCATCGGCGCGGTAAGCTGGCCGCCGCTGGCGCGGCTGACACGCGCCGAATTCCTGCGGCTGCGCGGCCGCGAGTTCGTCGAGGCCGCCTTGTGCCAGGGCGAGAGCACCGCCCGCATCGTGCTCGGTCACATCCTGCCGAACGCGATCTCGCCGATCCTTGTCGTCGTTTCGCTGACGGTCGCAACCGCCATCCTGCTGGAGAGCGCCCTCTCCTTCATGGGACTCGGCGATCCCAACCTGATGTCCTGGGGTTTCATGATCGGCGCCGGGCGGACCGTCATCCGGCAGGCCTGGTGGATGAGCGTCTTTCCCGGGCTCGCGATCCTGATCACGGTGCTTGCCATCAATCTGTTTGGCGAGGGCCTGTCCGACGTGCTCAATCCACGCGTCTCGAGGCGGCGCGCATGACAGTCGCAGGCGTGCAAGACCAGACATCCGTGCTCTCGGTCGAGAACCTCTCGATCGCGCTGCCCGAAGGCGGCGACCGGCCGTTCGCGGTCGAGCAGGTCTCGTTCGCGATCAAACGCAACGAGGTGGTCTGCCTGGTCGGCGAATCCGGCTCCGGCAAATCGATGATCGCGCACGCGATCCTCTCGCTGCTGCCGAAGGGCGTCGACATCGTGTCGGGCGCCGTGAAGGTCGCAGGCCAGGATACCGCGGCCCTCGACAGGCGCGCGCTTCGCCGTCTGCGCGGTGGCCGGGCCGCCATGATATTCCAGGAGCCACTGTCGTCGCTGAATCCGCTGAAGCGCGTCGGCGAACAGATCGAGGAGACGATCCTCACGCACCAGCGCCCGGCGCCGTCTGCGGCCGATATCAAGGCCAGGGTGCAGGAGCTCCTGACTCAGGTCGGCTTGCCGAACCCGCCCCAGCTTGCCAACAGCTATCCGTTCGAGCTCTCCGGCGGCCAGCGCCAGCGTGTCATGATTGCGATGGCGATGTCGAACCAGCCTGAGCTGCTGATCGCAGACGAGCCGACGACCGCGCTCGACGTGACCACCCAGCGCCAGATCCTCCGCCTGATCGACGATCTCAGGCGCGACCGCGGCATGGGCGTGCTGCTGATCACGCATGATTTCGGCGTCGTGGCCGACGTCGCCGATCGCGTCGTCGTGCTGCGCCACGGCAAGGTGGTCGAGCATGGCACCGTCGAGGAAGTGTTGCGAAACCCGCGCGAGGCCTACACGCGCGAGCTGATCGACGCGGTTCCGAAGGCACACGTGAAACACCGCGAGACCGCAGCGCAGGCCGCGCCGCTGCTCGACGTCGTGGGCCTGCGCAAGACTTTTCGCGTCAAGCGCGGCTGGTTTCAGCCGCCCCGCGAAGTGGTCGCGGCCGACGGCATCTCGCTCACGCTGCACGAGGGGGAAACGCTGGCAGTGGTTGGCGAGTCCGGCTCGGGCAAATCGACCCTTGGTCGCATGGTCATGCGGCTGACGGAGCCGGATTCCGGCGCGATCCGGCTGGGCGGCGAGGACTTGCGGCAGTTGCACGGCGAGGCCCTGCGGCAGGCGCGCCGCGGGCTGCAGATCATATTCCAGGACCCTTTCTCCAGCCTCGATCCGCGCCAGAAGGTCGGCGACGCCGTGGCGCGCGGCCCGATGGCCTATGGCACCGCGCGTGCCGAGGCGATGGCACAGGCGCGGCAGTTGCTGGCGCGCGTCGGGCTGACGCCCTCGGCCGCCGATCGCTACCCGCACGAATTCTCGGGCGGCCAGCGCCAGCGTATCTGCATTGCGCGCGCGCTCGCGTTGCGGCCAAAGGTGCTGATTGCCGACGAGGCCGTATCCGCACTCGACGTCTCGGTCCAGGCTCAGGTGCTTGCGCTGCTCGCCGAGTTGCGGCGCGAGATGCGGCTTGCGATGATCTTCATCACGCATGATCTGCGCATCGCGGCCGAGATCGCCGACCGCGTGATCGTGCTGCAGCACGGCCGCATCGTCGAGGAAGGCCCGACGGCCGCCGTGTTCACCAATCCGCGCGAGGCCTATACGCGCGACCTGCTTGACGCGATCCCCGGGCGTCGCTTCTTCGAGCAGCCGAGCTTTGCACGACAACGCGAGGTGCTGGCATGACGCAAACGCTCCGCATAGTCTCGGGACGCACTATCGATTATGTTTCCGCTCCAGAACCCTCCAAGGACTGATCCGTGTCGCAAAGCAACATCATCCCCCTCCCCGCCGGCGCCCGCGAGCGAATCGAAGCCGCGGTGGAAGCCGCTTTCGCCGCGCAGATATCGACGACGATCGCCTTCTCTGCAATTCCGAGCACGCGCAGCCAGGAAGCCCCGTGCCAGGACATGATGGCGCGTCTGCTGCGCGAGCGCGGCTACGAGATCGACGACTGGATCATCAATCAGGACGACCTCAAGGACCTGCCCGGTTATGGTCCGGTCGAGACCGATTTCTCGCGCGCCCGCACCGTGGTCGGGACCTATCGGCCCGCAGAGGAGACCGGGCGATCGCTCATCCTGCAGGGCCATTGCGACGTCGTGCCCGCCGGCCCGCTCGACATGTGGAAACACCCGCCTTTCAAGCCCGTCATCGAGGACGGCTGGCTCTATGGCCGCGGCGCCGGCGACATGAAGTCCGGCACCATTGCCGCGCTTTATGCACTTGATGCGCTGAAGGCGGCAGGGTTGGCGCCGAAGGGCCGCATCCATCTGCAGTCGGTGATCGAGGAGGAAAGTACCGGGGTCGGCGCACTCTCCACGCTGCAGCGCGGCTATCGCGCCGATGCCTGCCTGATCCCCGAGCCTACCGACGGAAAGCTGATGCGCGCCCAGGTCGGAGTGATCTGGTTCCGCCTGAAGGTCAGGGGATTGCCGGTCCACGTCTCGCGTGCCGGCACCGGCTCGAACGCCATCAAGGCCGCCTATCATTTGATCCAGGCCCTCGAAGGGCTGGAGGCCGAATGGAACGAGCGCGCCCAGAACCATCGCTTTTTCGGCAAGCTCAACCATCCGCTCAACTTCAACCCCGGTATCATCAAGGGCGGCGACTGGGCCTCAAGCGTTCCGGCGTGGTGCGACGTCGATTGTCGCATCGGCATCCTGCCGGGCTGGACGATCGCCAACTGCCAGGCCGAGATCGTCGCCTGCGTCGAGAAGGCGGCCAGGACCCATCCGTTCCTCTCCGACAACGCGCCTGAGGTCGTGTGGTCCGGCTTTCTGTCGCCGGGCTACGAAGTGACCGGCGCGCAGGATAGCGAGGCGGTGCTTGCAGCGGCGTATGAGGATGTATTCGGCGGTACGCTCGAGGACGCCAGCTTCACCGGCCTCACCGACACGCGCTTCTACGGGCTCGATTACGACGTCCCCGCCTTCTGCTTCGGCGCCAGGATGGAAAATGCCCACGGCTTCGACGAGCGGGTCGAACTCGAATCCGTGAAGAAGGTCACCAAGACGCTGGCCCTGTTCATCGCCGGCTGGTGCGGCGTCGAGGAAACATAAACACAAGAACGACACGGGAGGAGGTTTGTCATGGAAGGCAGCGGTTCGGGCGGAAAGCCCCTGGTCCAGACGCCGGACGACTTGCGTGGGCATTTCGGGCAGGTCAACCCGCTCGCCGAGAAGAAGGTGCTGCACCACCTCGACAAATTCTGTCGCGACTTCATCGCGCTTTCTCCGTTCCTCGTGCTCGCGTCGAGCGACGGCAAGGGCAACGCCGATGCCAGCCCGCGCGGCGACGGGCCGGGCTTCGTTGCGGTGCTCGACGACAAATCGTTGCTGATCCCGGACCGGCGCGGCAATAACCGTGTCGATACATTCGGCAACATCCTGGCCTCGCCCGGCGTCGGCCTCATCTTCATGGTGCCGGGTATCAACGAGACGCTGCGCGTCAACGGCAAGGCGGAAATCACCCAGGACCCGGCGCTGCTGACGCCGCTGGCGGTGCAGAACGTCGTGCCGACGATCGGTCTCAAGGTGCATGTCGACGAATGCTATTTCCATTGCGGCAAGGCGCTGATGCGCTCGAAGCTGTGGAATCCCGAAGCGCAGGTCGAGCGCCATAGCTTCCCCACCCTCGGCCGCATCATCGCCGAGCAGACAGCGGCCGTGTCAGTGGACGTCGCCGAGAAGACCATGGAGGAAGCCTACCGGACCAGGCTCTACTGACGGCGTTCGCGTCCTGGCGCGAATTCCAGCCCTGAGTTCACCCGAAAACGCAAGTTTCAGGGGGGGCAGAGTCCAGTTGGGTGAGACGTTGGTGTGGCTGGGGCGGGAGGGTACCCACCTAGCTGACGCTCCGTCACAAGCGCTTGAAAAAGCAGACGAATTCGGGCGACATCGATCGACGATGTAGCATCCGAGTGTTGCATGGTGCAAGCAGCAGCGAATTGCAAAGTGCGTGAGGCGGCTACGAAGCTGTTCGACAAAGCGCCGATGCCGACGCGTCGATCAGCGACATGGCACGCGCCGAACCGCATACCTTCGAGACGGTGATCAAGGCCTGCCGTCGTAGCCATGGCAGGCATCTCGGCGGGCGGCGCGGCGCATCCGCCAGCGCTGGCATTACCATGGCGATGGGTCTCACGTCGGCGGAAACGGGTGTCTGAATGCATCGCGGGCTCGAGCTGTATCCTTCTCCTCAAGTTGCGACCGCGCTGACGGCGGGGCTCCAAAATCAGAGCCCGCTCGGGTGAAAAGCGGCAACCCGGCCGGCGTCCCGCTACGCGAAGATCGTGCCGGTGAGCGCGGCGGCCTCGGCGGGGCTCAGGTGCACGTGCAACTCGGCGCGGATCAGGTCGATCATGGCCGGCTCCAAGCCGCCCCGGCCGGCCAGTTTCCATACCGCCCGGCCGACGGCGCGCTCGCGAATGCCGTTCTCTCGGGTCGAGACGTCGCGCAGCAAGCGCTTCTCGCGCACGAGCTTCTTCTGCGTGGCGGCGAGCCGCTCCTTGGCCAGTTCGACGGCGCTGCGGAGCTGCGGGCGGGGCGTGGGATCGGGGCTGAGCGTTGCATAATCGGGCGCGCGGCGGGGGAAGACGGAGGACATTTTGTTGCTCCCTAAGGGATGGCGTTACAGGAGCAACCCAGTATCGCCAGGACCCTGCAAGAGGCCACCCCTCCGTTTTCGGGGTGTGATCTCGATTACCAATGCCTCGGGTGTCACTCCCTGCGCCGAAGGACTGCGCGGGGTAGGTTGCCAGCTGTTCCCTCCGGGATTCCCGCCAAAGGCGGGCGTGCCGTTCGCGGTCAGGCCGACCGTGCGCAGCACTCCGGGGCGGTGCTCGCTGCCAAGCTTGCGTCAGGTTGATGTCCCAAGCCTCAGAATCCGGTGCCGGCCGCTGGACCCGTTGCTTTTGATTTCCGGCTTGCCGACCCGCCGTTTAGGTTCTCGACCAACACGAAACGAGGCCGCCGTGAGGCTTCATTTATACAATGGTGAAAAATGCCCGACCACTTCGGCTGCAAATTTGCTCTGGTTCAGCGTTCAAAAGGACAATGCGCCATAGCGAAATCCGCCTACCGGCGCGGCGGCACTGCGCGGCTGCCCGACGGCCCAGTCGCGGACTATTCAACGCGAACGGATGTCGTCGCATCCTTCGTCGTGACGCCGACCGGGGCACCTGCCTGGGCGGGCGACTGTGCGCAATTGTGGACAAAGGCCGTCGCGGCCGAGAAACGGTCCAATGCGCAGGAAGCGCGCCTTATCGAGATCTCGATCCCGCGCGCCTTGCCGCGCAAACACTGGGTCGAGTTCGCCCGGCGCCTGGCCCGCGTTCTCGCGGTCCGCGGCATGACGGTGCAGGTAGACATCCATTGCGTCCCCGCAAGCGACGGGGGATTAAATCCGCACATCCACTTCATGTGCACCATGCGGGAGATCGTGGACGGCGAATTTTCGCCGAAGAAAGCCCGTCACTGGAATGCATACTTCTATAACAATGCCAAGGCGCTCCGCCACGACATCGCAGAGATGCTCAACGAATTTTGCCGGATCAAAGGCGTGACCTATCACGCTGATCCCCGCTCCAACGCAGAACGTAACCTGCCGCCCGCTGAGGTGACTATCCCCCGCTGGAACATCCTTGCCTACAAGCGCAGCGGCCAGAAGACCCCCGCGCTGGAACAGCGCGACGAGGAACGCAAGATCCGCGCGGAAATCACCCGCTTGGAGGCGGAAGCCCACGAACTCGAGCGCGAGTTCGCAGCGGCCCGTGCGGCGGCGATGTCAGCCCCTGTGGAGGAAATCTCCTTCGCCGCGCCGCCGAAGACGGTGCGTCGTTCCCTGACCTAGACGGCAAAACGCAGCGTGCCGGAAAAATTCGCCACGGCGATCACGGCACCGGTTTCGACGGAAGTTGAATTGCCCGGTCCGAGATACGTGCCGTGAGCGCATCGAACGGCGGGCGTCGTCACGATGCTGGGCGAGCGAATTTCAGAGTGGCTGCAAGCCCCGGCTCGCTGATAGCCAGGGGAAGACGTCTCGGGAGATTTCCGGATCAAACTCAGAAGTCCGCGTGGGCGACCGGTTGAGCCGGCCCCCATGAACGGACATGTTCGCGATATCTCTTCCCCAGCCGGCTTCATGCAAGTCCTCATATTTCAGCCCGCCAATATGGCCGGCTGGTGCATCGCTGGGTTCAAAGCATCGGCTTAGAGTCAGCATCTTACGGCACGCACTCGATGCGCCGCACGAAGGCTGCCCAGATTTATCGGAAGACCGGCAACCTGCGTGCAGTCCAACTTCTCCTAGGACACACCAAGTTGGAAAGCACCGTCCGATATCTCGGAATTGAGGTGGACGACGCCTTGAATATTGCCGAGCAGATTGATCTCTGATCGTCGACCACCGGCTTCCGCGCCGGTGGTCGCTTTCGCGCCAGGAGCAGCCCTTACGGAATTACTGGTTTGCCCCTGCTGCGGCGGCGGCCAAGTATTTCGTGTAGAATTCAGCAACCCGCGCGCGCCACATGCCGACGAATGCTTCCGATGTCACGTTGTCCACCGATTTCCACGTCTTCTTGAGAGCCGGAAGGGTGTTGCCCCAGATCGCGCGTTTGCACCATTTCTCGCCCTTCTCCCTGCCTTCGCTGGTGGCGCACATGGATTTCCAGGCGAGGCGAGCGGGTTGGCTGATGTGCTCGGCGGCGCCTTCCCAGCCCTGCTGATGAATCAGGTAAAGATCGTTCAAGTCCGGCTTCCGGTGCGTGATCCACTCGAACAGGATGCCTTCGGTAATGACCTTGTAGGCGGCCGCAACGGCGTTGTCCCGGGGATTGCGAATCTCCCCAAAGCCGAATTTGCCGAACTCATATTTGCTCAGCTGGAACAGGCCGATATACGAACCCGTGCGTTGATCGGGGTTGAAACCGGATTCGATCTTGGCAACCGCTTTCATGAAATTGGAATCGAGACCGAGAGCGTCGGAAGCGCGCTTGATCTCGTCGATCGGCGTTCCGACCGGGACGTCCTTGAATGAACGCAGGACGATCTGCGCGGGCTTCTCGGCGGGCGGCAGTTCGGACCAGACGTAATAGATCAGATACCGGAAATCCTCCGTCGACGGCGCCGACTTGGGGACATCGTCGGACGCATTACGTACTGCCGGCAGCGGCTCGGCGATATCCTGAGGGTCCAGCGACGCCAATTTGGGCCCGGTGGGAGTATCGGTGATTTCGGCTCGGGCCATCGACGGTTCGGGATCCGCTGACGTCACTGAGCCCCGCGTTGCGCGAAGCGCTGCTGCTAGTTTGGCCGATGCCTCCGCGTATAGTTCAGGCGCCACCGCGTTCGCTGCCGCTTCCGGCATAGCATACGGCACCGTTGCGACCGGACTGTTTCCACCAGCCAGATAAAATGCAGTGACTGCGATAAGACCCGCGATGCAGGTGGTCTGCAAAGCCTTCATTGCCCCCACTCCACGGATGGCTTCCGTAAAAAAGCCAATTCGCATGTCCTTTGGCCTGTGAAGAGTCCCCATGCAAAATCTTATTATTGGAATGTGAAGCAAGCGAAGCAGACAGACTTTCTGCTCGCCAAACGTTGGATCTTCTCCCCCATGTACCAAAGGCGACATGGAGCCCCACGGCGACGTATCGATATCGCTGCAACCACACGAACGGTCAGGATGGGTCGGTATAGTTAATGATTCGTAAACCTTAGCTGAAGTGGCAGCACAAGGTCCGCTTTGCGCCAGAAGCGGTCCCTCGGGCAAAGCCCGTCCTTGACCCCTAAGATCACGGTGCGCAAACGTCGCGAATTCATAGCCTTGGTCTAGCAGGCGCCGCCTGAGAAGTTCGCGGAATGTGTTGCAGCGATCGGTTGAACTCGCCGCCACAAGCGGCCTCCCGCTTCCGACATGACATGTGTCGCCATGTGCTTTAGCACAGTATATTCAAACGGATTCTCACACTCCGGTCTGGGTAATGAATTTAGTGTTGAAATAAGCCGTCCATCGCCTCGGTGCCGCCTTCGGAGCCGTAGCCGGAATCCTTGATGCCGCCGAACGGCACCTCGGGGAGTGCCAGACCGAAGCTGTTGATGGAAACCATGCCGGCTTCGATCGCGGCTCCGATCGCGGTCGCGGTCTTGGTCGAACTGGTGAAAGCGTAGGACGCCAACCCGAAGGGCAGGCGGTTGGCTTCCTCGGCCACCTCGTCGAAGGTCGAGAACCGCGAGATCAGCGCCAGCGGGCCGAACGGCTCTTCGTTCATCGCACGCGCATCCTTCGGCACGTCGCTGACCACGGTCGGCTCGAAGAAATAACCCTTGTTGCCGATGCGGTGGCCGCCGGTCTCCAGCGTGGCGCCCTTGCTCATGGCGTCCTGCACCATACCTTCGATGGCAATGACGCGACGGGAGTTGGCGAGCGAACCCATCTTCGAGTCCGGATCCATGCCGTTGCCGACCTTCATCGCCCTAGCGCCTTCGACGAACTTGGCGACGAACTCGCGGAACACATCGTCATGCACCAGCATGCGCGTCGGTGAGATGCAGACCTGGCCGGCGTTACGGTATTTTGCAGCCGCCAGAATCTTCGCGGCCGACGACACGTCGGCGTCCTTGAAAATGATAGCCGGGGCGTGTCCGCCCAATTCCATGGTGGCGCGCTTCATATGCAGGCCGGCCAATGCGGAAAGCTGCTTGCCGACATGGGTCGAACCCGTGAAGGAAATCTTGCGGATGACGGGATGCGGAATCAGGTATTCAGAAATCTCCGCCGGTACGCCGTAGACCAGATTGATCACGCCATCGGGCACGCCGGCGTCGACAAAGGCGCGGATCAATTGCGCTGGTGACGCCGGGGTTTCCTCCGGCGCCTTGACGATGATCGAACAGCCCGCGGCCAGGCCCGCCGAGATCTTGCGAACCACCTGGTTGATCGGGAAATTCCACGGCGTGAAAGCCGCGACCGGTCCGACCGGCTCCTTGATCGCGATCTGGTAGATGCCGGGACCGCGCGCCGGGATCACCCGCCCATAGGCGCGTTTGGCCTCTTCGGCGAACCATTCGATGATGTCGGCGGCCGCCATGGCTTCCATCTTGGCTTCGGCCAGCGTCTTGCCCTGCTCCAGCGTCAACAGAGGTCCAATCTCGTCGTTGCGCTCGCGCATGATCGCGGCCGCCTTGCGCATGATCTTGCAGCGGTCGAACGGCGCCAGCGCGCGCCAGATCTTGAAGCCCTTGGCCGCGGCATCCAGCGCCTCGTCGAGATCGGCGCGATCGGCATGCGCGACGGTGCCGATAGATTTCCTCGGTCGCCGGGTTGAGCACGGTGATGGTCTTGCCCGACTGACTTGGACGCCACTTGCCGTTGACGAGTAGCTGCGTGTTGGAATAGGCCACGAGATGTTCTCCTGGGAGGTTATTGGTGGAATGTTCAGTTGCTCGACGTCGCGCGGGCAGAGCAAAGCGCTTCCGCTGCCCGCGTCATGTCCGGACCGAGATAACTGCGGAAACGCGCCTGCCCCGTCAGCGCCGCAAAGCTCTTCTGTCGCGTGACACCGCCATCCGCGACCAGCAGATATTGCTCTGCGATCTCGGCCAGAATCTCCAGATGCCAGGTCGCGGTCGGGTGCAGGCACAGCACCACCAGGCGTCCATCGGCGCGCAGCTTGCGGAAAAAATCCAGCATGAAGCCGATGTAGCCGTCCTGCAGATTGAACTGCGGTTCGTCGAACAGATGCACCATCGGTGAGGCCGACGGCGATTGCTGGAGGAAGACCGACGGCACCAGTTTCCGGAACCGGCGTACCTGGTAGGATTGGTGATAATGGATCGCCAGCCGGTCGCGCTCGCGATATTTGACCCGATGAATGTCGGTACCGGCGACATAGACATGACCCGAGGACGGCGCGTTGGAGCCGGTCATCATCTCGAACAGCGTGGTCTTGCCGGCGCCGTTCGGGCCGACCACGCCGACGATCGAAGGCAAATCGATCACGAGATCGGCTTCAAGCGTGAAGGTCGGACGGCGCACCACGTGACCGCGTGTGTAGACCTTGCGGACGTGATCGAGGGCGAGCAGCGGCGCGGCCATCAGTGCACTCCCAGCAGGCGTTGCCGCAACGCGCTGTCGTCACGAAGCGTTGCAGCTTCGCCGGTCCAGGCGATCCGGCCGCGGTCGATGACGGCGGCATGGTCGGCGACCGATAATGCGATCTCAGCGTTCTGTTCGACTACGAGCGAGGCGACGCCTTCTTCCCGCAGCCGGCGGATCGTGGCCAGCACGTCGCCGACGATTTTCGGCGCCAGTCCCTGGCTCGGCTCGTCGAACAGGATCAATCCGGGCGATCCGATCAGGGCGCGGGCGATCGCCACCATCTGCATCTCACCGCCGGAGAGATTCTCGCAGTCGCGGTTCATCAGATATTCCAGCGGAGAGAAGATTTCGCAGGTCTCCTTGACGGTCCAGCTGCGGAACTTGGTCCGTTTCTGCGCGATGTCGAGGTTGCGCGCGACAGACAGCGTCGGGCACAGCCGCCGGTCGTCAGGCACCCAGCCGACACCGGCGCGCGCGATCTCGTGGGTCGCGCTGCGCGTGACATCGCGGCCGTCGAACCGGATCGCGCCGCGCTTCGGGCGGGTCAGGCCCAGGATCGAGCGCAGCATCGTGGTCTTGCCGGCGCCGTTCGGGCCAAGCAGCGCAAACACCTTGCCGCGTTCCACCGCCAGCGACGCGCCGAACAGCGCCTGGGTCTCGCCGTAGAACGTATCGACCCCTTCGACTTCCAAGATCATGCGAACCGCCCGAGGTTGGAACGTTTGACCCACTCGTTCTGCTGCAGCTCATGCGGCGTGCCGCGCGCGACCACCTGGCCCCAGTGGATCACCGAAATGCGGTCGGCCAGCGCGAACAGGAATTCCATGTCGTGCTCGATGGCGACGATGGTGAGCTTGCCCTTCAAGCGTGCCGACCAGCGCCGCCAGCCGCTGCACGCCGTCGGTGCCAAGTCCCGAGGTCGGCTCGTCCAGGCACAGCACGCGCGGGCCTTGTCCCAGCGCGACCGCGATTTCGAGCGCGCGTCGGTCGCCATAGGACAGATCCTTGGCGCGAACGTCGCCCTTGTCGGCGAGGCCGACGGTGACGAGAATTTCGGACGCCTTCTCGGCAAAGCCGTGATCGGCGGCGGCCGCATGGCGCATGTCAAAACCGCGGGCGCGAAAGCCGGGCAAGCCGACCATGACGTTTTCGCGAGCGCTGAAATCGTCGAACAGCGTCATGATCTGGAACGAGCGGGCGATACCCTTGGCGGCGATACGGTGCGAACTGAGGCCGGTGACATCCTCGCCGTCGAGCCGGATCGAACCGCGGCTCGGTTTGACACGGCCGGTGAGCACGTTGAAGAACGTGGTCTTGCCGGCGCCGTTCGGCCCCATCAGGCCATGGAATTCGCCCTCGGGCACCGCAAGGTCGATGCTCTCCAGCACGACACGGTCGCCGAACCGGACATGAACGCCTGCGACGTCGATCAGCGCCATCGCCCGCCTCCGAACAACAGCCGCATCGCCGAACTTCCCTGCCGTCGGAGCGAGCGCTTCTGAAACGCTGCGGTGATGGCGCCGGCGATGCCCTCGGGCCGGAACAGCACGATGGCGATGAACAGCAGGCCGAAATACAGCATCCAGGCATTGGTCAGCGCGCCGATCACGTCGCGCGCGATCAGGAACAAAAACACGCCGATCACCGGTCCCCAGAAATTGACGAGGCCGCCGCCGACCAGCGTCATCATCACGACGTAGCCGGATTGATGCAGGCTCATCACGTCGGGGAACGCGGCGAGCTGCGCCATCGCGAACAGGCCGCCGGCCAGTCCCGACACCGCCGCCGACAGCGTGAAGATCGACGCCTTGTAGAGCCAGACATTGATAGCCGAGATGCGCGGCGCGGGTTTCGCTCTGCTTGATCGCCGCGATCACCCGGCCATAGGGCGAATGCACCAGCCGCCACAGCCCGATGACGGCGAGCCCGAACACGATGAGGACGAAGTAATAGAACGCGACATTGTCGGCGAGATCGAACGAGGCGACGCCGAAATCGGCCGGCAGCCGCGCGATCTTCAACAGCCCGTCCTCGCCGCCGGTGATCTTGTGCGACTTGATCGCCAGCGTCCAGAAGATCTGCCCGAAGGCGATGGTCATGAAGGCGTAGTAGATGCCGCGCCGGTGCGAGATGAACAGCGCGACCAGGGCGCCGGCGAGACCCGCCACGACGAAGGCTGCCATCAGGCAGACCCAGAGATTGGCGACGACATTGAACTGGCAGAGACCGAACGCATAGGCGCCGATGCCGAAATAGGCGCCGTGACCGAACGACGGCAGGCCGGCGGTGCCCAGCACGAGATTGAACGCGAGGGCGTACAACGACCAGATCAGGATCTCGATGCCGAGATAGGGATAGAGCCCGACGCGCGCGATCCACAGCGGTACGGTCGCGAGCACCAGCCACAGCACCAGCATCGCCGGGGTCATCAGCCGCGTGGCATCGGAGTGATTGGACGGCGTTGAGTTCATTTCACGCCTCGAGCACGCTTTTCTTGCCCCACAGGCCGCGTGCCCGGACGGTCACGACCGCCACCAGCAGCACGTACATCGACAGCAACGACCATTCGGACGCATAGGCGCCGGTGAGGCCGACGGAGAGACCGACCAGCAGGCCGGCAACGACCGCGCCCCAAAAACTGCCGACGCCGCCGAGCACGATCACCAGGAACGCCGGGATCACGGCATCGACGCCCATATGCGGACGAATGCCCCAGATCGGCGCCACGATGATGCCGGCGATCGCCGCCAGCATGGTGCCGAACACGAACACCAGCAGCCGCAGCCGTGTCAGATTGATCCCGAGCGCGCGCACGATTTCGCTGTCATGGGCGCCGGCTTTGACGACAGCGCCGAACCGAGGTTTTTTCGATCAAGAGCCAGACCAGGCCGATGATCGCGACCGCGATACCGGCGGCATAAAAACGATAGGTCGACCAGATCAGATCGGCCATGATGAATCCGCCATTGATCGGCTGCGGCACCTGCAACACGTAGTCGCGTGTGCCCCAGGTCAGACGGATCGTCTCTTCGATCACCATCGCCGCGCCGAAGGTGAGCAGAAGGCCGTACAGCGGATCCTTGCCGTAGGTGCGCCGCATGCAGAATTCGATCGCGATCCCGACGATGCCGACCGCGGCCGGCGCCAGGAACAGCGTCGCGGCATAGCGCCAGCCGAGCGGCAGCGCGAGCCAGGCCCTTGCAAGGTCGGCGGAAACGGCGGACGCGGTCCCATCAGCTGCATGGCGAAGTAGGCGCCGAGCGCGAACAGCGAACCGTGCGCCAGATTGATCTGCTCCATCAATCCGACGATCAGCATGAAGCCGAGCGCGATCAACGCAAACAGCAGGCCGAGCGTGAGACCGTTGAGAAGATGCGGAAGAAGATCGAACAAAGCGGCGTCTCTTATTCATATTGCGAAACAGCGGGCGCATCGCACCCCCGCTGCAAGTTCATGTCGGTTTCGTATGCTCAGGAATCGACGGTCGGCACCTGCTCGTAGGGAACGAGCTTGCACTTCGCCGTCGCGTCGGTGTCCGCGGCGGCCTTCGGCTCAGTCCAGCTGATGAGTTCGTAGAGATCGGTGTTGTCGGCCGGTTTGGCGTTCTTTCGCGCCAGATAGATCGTCTGCTGCAGCTGATGGGTGACCGGATCCATGTAGGCGTCGAAATGCTGCATGCGGTCGGTCGCCGAGATCTTCAGGTTCTCGAGTTCCTTGATGATCTTGACGTTGTTGGTCGAGCCCGCGCGCTCAATCGCCTTCAGCAATTCGCGGGTCGACATGTAGCCGTTATAGGAGACGTTGCCGGGGACCGGAATCGAGCCTTCCTTGTTGGTGGCCTGCCACTTCTTGACGAACTCGGCGACGCCGGGCAGCGCCAGCTTGTGATACCAGGTGGTGCCGAACACGCCGAACAGGCTGTCGGGGGCGCCCCAGACATCGGGCCAATCCTGCTGGTTGTTGATCCAGGCCGGCTTGCCGTCGAGCTTGAGCTGGGCGACCTGCTCGCGCAGCGCCTTGATGTCGTCGCCGCCGATCGCCGTCGCGACCACGTCCGGCTTCGCCTGCTGGATCTTCAGCAGATAGGCCGTGAAGTCGCGGGTGTTCTGCGGAACCAGCAGATTGTCGATGATCTTGCCGCCGGCGCCCTCGACCTGTGCCTTGGTCGCAGCCGACGTGGTGTGGCCCCACACATAGTCGTTGGTTAGCAGCATCCAGTTCTTGCCGATCGAATCGACCGCGTTCTTCACCGACGCCCTGGAGAAGTTGGTGCCGTTGCCGTCCCACACGAATTTGACGCGCGCACAGTTTTCGCCGGCTTCGCTCGGTGCGGAGGAGTTGGTGTTGAGATAGATCACGCCGTTCTTGGCCGCGACCTGGGTGATGGCGTTGGCGACGCCGGAATGCAGCGCGCCGATCAGGATGGTGCAGTCTTCGCGGGTGATGAAGCGCTCGGCGACGCGGCTGCCCGTCGCCGGCGTTGTCTCGGTGTCGGCGGTGATCCAGGTGATCTTGCGTCCGAGCACGCCGCCCTTCGCGTTGACTTCGTCGATCGCCATCAGGATTCCGCGCAGGTCGTCCTGGCCGCTATTGCCGTATTGACCGCTGGCATCACAGGTCAGGCCGAGCTTGATCGGCTTGGCGGCACCCTGCGCCCAGACCCGGTTTGCCTTCCACGGGCCGAAGTAACTTGCCGTGCCGGCCAGGACGCTGGCCATCAGGCTGCCCTTTAGAACGCCGCGCCGTGAAATCTCACGCTTCCTCATCGCTCCCTCCAGACCGTTTTGTTTTCTTGTTGCGGTCTTTAGAATGAACGTTCTATTGTGAATGTAAAGTAGAATATTTGAACCAATCGGCGAAACGTGCCGCGATCGGGTAGAGTGAGACCATGAACAAGCCTGTCGGCACCGCGATGAATTACGACGAGTTGCGCGGCGCGATCGCCCAGCGGCATCGGGCCTTGTCGGGACGGCTGCAGCAGATCGCCGAGTTCGTACTGGACCATCCGACGGACGTCGCGTTGGGCACGGTGGCCGAGATCGCGGAGCGCTCCGGTGTGCCACCGTCGGCCATCGTCCGCTTCGCCCACGCCCTTGGCTTCGGTGGCTTCACCGAGATGCAGCAGGTGTTTCGTACGCGCCTCGTGGCCGGCGTCGCGCCGAGCTACAAGGCGCGGCTGGCGCGCATGAAGAGCGAGGAGAAATCGATCCTGGGTCGCAAACCTGCGGCGGTACTGGGGCGTTTCGTCGCGGAAGCGCAATCGGCGCTGGTGACGTTGAGCCAGTCGGCTCATGAGCGGCAGCTCGACGCCGCCATCAAGATCCTGGCGAACGCGCGCGACATCTACCTGCTGGGTCTCGGCGGCTCATTTCCGGTCGTGACGCATCTAGCTTATGTTCTGCGAAAGTTCGGGCGGCGCGTAGTGCTGCTCGATGGCATCGGCGGCAGCATTCATGAGCAATCCCATCCGGCGAGTTCGGCGGACGCGCTGGTCGCGATCAGCTTCCGCAATTATTACCCCGATACCGCGCGGCTGTTTCCCGAACTGGTGGCGCGCAACGTACCTGCGATCTCGATCACCGACAGCCTGCTGAGCCCGATCGCCGAAGGCGCCTCTGTTGTGTTCGAAATTCAGGACATGCCGGAGCCGGCACTGCGCACGCTGGTTGCGCCTATGTGCCTGGTACAGGCCCTGGCGATCGGGCTTGATCTCGCAGCAGACTGACATTCCACAGCAGGAGAAGACATCATGGCATCACACGATGACGCGCGGGCGCTGAAGGGCAAGGTTGCACTGGTCACCGGCGCGGGCCGCGGCCTTGGCCGGGCTTTCGCCGAAAGGCTCGCCAGCCTTGGCGCTGATGTCGCGATCCACGGCATGCGCGAGAACGGTCCGGCGGAGTATGGCGAGGGAACGACGCTGACGGCGGTTGCGGAAGAAGTCGCCAAAGCGCACAGCGTCCGCACCATTCGCGTGCTCGGCGATCTGACGCAGGGCCCCCATATCGCCCGCGTGGTCGAGACGGCGACGAGAGAACTCGGGCCGATCGATATTCTCATCCACAATGCCGGCGGCGACATCGCCGCCCAGGGCGGCAAGCCGGATCCGAACGATGCGATTACGATCAAGGAAGAAGACGTGCGTTCGGTGCTGGACCGTAACCTGCTCAGCACCATTCTGACCTGCCAGGCGGTGGCACAGGAAATGATGAAGCGGCGGCAGGGCCGTATCGTCACTATCGGCTCGGTCGCAGCTTTCAAGGGCCGCACCAACGGTTCGATCTATGCCGTCGCAAAAGCCGGCATGACGCATTACACGCGCTGCCTCGCCGATCAACTCCGCTCCTACGACATCAATGTGAACTGTATCGCGCCGGGCGACACCCGCACCGGCCGCTTCATGGGAACCCGCGCGGTCGACCAAAATCGTCTGGTCGAAACCGGTACGCTCGACCGCATCGCCACCGTCGATGAAGTCGCGCGCGTCGTCGAAATGTTCGCGGGCCCGATGGGGGCGTTCGTCTCAGGACAGGTACTGCGCGTCGACGGGGGCGGACAGTGCTGGCCTGGCTGATTACGCACATAAGCCTGTGAAGTAAGCGGATTGAGCGACTGGCCCCTTTGCGCCAGAAGCGGCCCCTCGCAACTGCGAAGCGGCACCACACCAGAAACGACGCTGTGCGCTGCTGCGACTTTTTCGAGATAATGCCAGAAACCAAGAGTATCCGGCTGTACTGATCGCACGATTGTATTCTGGGGCTGAGCGTTATTGCGCCCGCGCAGCGTCGAGGCCCAACAGCGGACTATCCCGCACGAAATAGTCAAAAATCGTAGGTTGGCGTACAAAATCGTGCAAATGGCGGAGAGAGTGTCAGTCAATCCCCATTGATACATCAAGTTGCATTGTTGTGCCCTTTGGCTCGTTTAATGAGACTGCGATGCGTCCATTGAGTTGGGCAAGCAAGCTCTTGAGCTGCTTGGAAGCGAAGACCCGTTCGCCTCTGGCTCTAATTCATATTTTCGAACGTTCTCATCGCCGCGACAACATTCTTGCCGACATAAGGCTTGGGAATAAAAAGCGCGTTCGCCGGGATTTCCAGCGGCCGAACCTTGCCGGTGGTGATTATGATGTGAACCGGAGGCCACCTGTCTCTTACCGCAGCGGCCAATTTCAGCCCATCCATGGAGCCGGGCATATCGATATCGGTAAAGACGAGGTGGATATCCTGACGGGCCTCGAGAATGGCGATCGCTTGGTCGGCATTGGTTGCAACAACGACGGAGTATCCGGCTTCTTCGAGTTCTTCCGCGACGAGTTCCCTGATCAGGGTCTCATCTTCGACAACCAAGACTGTCGGCATCTCCACCCTTCCGGTGGGCACATCCAGGCCACGACTGCATGGATCAAGCACGGCGCCGAACAATCGTTCCTTTCGACGGATCGCAGGTCGGGCGGTAGCTCGAAGTCCTCGCTGCGGACCGGCATCAACAGCGTGTCAGGATCTGAAGCTCCATCAATGCCATTCTCTGCAATATAGCGGGGTCTCGCTCGCCGTCCTTCGCGGTGCGGAGTATCGTTTCCGCAATGGCCTGGACATGCGCGGAACTGACGGGATCCGGCAGTGAGGCAACCGCCCTATCCAACGCCACTTTCATGATCGCGATCGTTTCAGGCGGAAACGACGCATTCGAGAAGTTTTTCATCTGGAGGCGATCCGGGGCAAAGTTCAGGGTCCTCGTGGCTCTCGCGGCAAACGCACGAGCCGTTGCCGAGACGCGGGCATGGGTCACCCCCAACGGCCGCGCCATCTGCTCCCCCATCCACCGCCACCGCGGAGAAGCCGCACCACGAAGAGCAGCAGTATCGCGCCGATGGTGGCATTGACGATCGCGCTGATGATACCTCTGCCGAGATGGATGCCGAGCTGGGGCAGCAACCAACTGCCTATAAAGGCACCCAGGATACCGATGATCAGATCGCCGACGATCCCGAATCCGGTTCCGCGCACGATTTGACCGGCCAACCAGCCTGCGACAAGACCTACGAACAATATGACCAAGAGGCTTTCGCTCGACATATTCATCTTGCTACCTCAATCGTTGATCCGCATCGCGTCCATCAGCGTAATCAGGTGTTGCGGTAATCGGTCATGCTCGCCTGCCAGTCGGATCCGCAGCCGAGCACCTATTTCCTCGCAGATCGCGGCGCTACGCACTCGGTCGATCTGAATTGCATTGCGAGCTTCTGGACTGATCATCAAAATCTCCCGTTCGGCACATCTGCAAGCTGCTTGCCTAGCGGCGCGCCGTGACCAGGCGAACTTCGCGAACCATCGCCTCGCCGCTATGCAGACACTGCGCATCGAAGCGGGGCCAGACCTGCTGCGAACAATTTCGCGCGACAGTCGGAAGTTCAAGCCGGTCCGATTTCGCCAGCACGGAGGTCTCGCCCGCGGCCACCTGAGGCGCAAACCCCGGCAAGGCAATAACCGCCACTCCCAAAAGGCCGAATATGGCCAGGGACGTGAGAGAGTTGTTCATGTGAGGCTGCTGACTGTGGCTGATCGCCGATCCCACTTCGCTCCATGGGGAGTTCCCCTGACCGCAAGCTATATTTGAATAACCCCGGCCGCCGGCGCGGGTCAGCTCATGTTCTCGTCTAAGGGCACGTCAAGCTGGATCATGACGCCTTTTGGCGTGTTGGATGTCACCGTAATGCGTCCCTCAAGTTGGGCGATCAGGCTTTTAATCACTTTGAAGCCGAGAGACGCCCGTGGCTGGTCGATGTCGAAGTCGGTCGGCAGACCGACACCCTGATCTGATACTTCCACCCGCAAGTCGCTGCCGTGCCGTTCGCCCGAAACGCGGATTTCGCCGGATCCATCGGGATAAGCATGCTTCGCGGAATTCGTCACAATTTCATTGATCAGAAGGCCCAGCGGAATCGCCTTGTCGGCGGAAATCATCAGAGGATCGAAAGCGCAGCTTATCTTGTGCGCCACAGTTTCCTGCAGCTTCCGGCAAAGTTCACCCGCAAAGTCGGCGATGTCGACAAACCCGATCCTGGTGCTGCGCCATAAGTGGTCGTGGACCTGGGCGATCGTGGTAATGCGGGAAGCCGCGTCTTTCAGGGCATTTCGGACATCTTCCGACTCCGCGTTGCGCCCCTGCACGCGGAGCAGGCCCACGACCGACGCCAGGCTGTTCTTGACACGGTGGCTCATCTCGCGCGTCAGCATGGCCTGGTGGTCGAGTGCTTCCTTGAGGTCCGCGTCAGCGTGCTGCCGTTCGATGGCAATACCGAGCAAACCAGCGAAACCGGCAAGGAAGTCAGCATCCGCAGCATCGAACTGGCCGGGGTCGGCACTGTCGACCTCGAGGACACCGAAGGGCAGATTGCCCTCGCCGCCTCTTGCGATCAGAACATTGATCGCCCGCTTGATCCCGTGATCCGACAGCAGCTTGGGCGTGCGGAAGCGTGTTTCTTCCTGAAGATGATTTGAAATCACCATTTGGCCGGTCTGGAACGCGTAGCCGGCGGGAGATTCCATATCAATCCCGAGCGACACCTGACCGATCGTTCCCGGTGCCCAGCCGACGCCGGCACGGACCAGCAACCGCCTGTCGTCAGGCATATACTCAAGCACCTTGGCCAAGGATGTTTCGAGGCCCTGGGAGCAGAGCTCGGTAGCGCGCTGCAGGATTTGTCCAATGTCCCGGGTTTGCATTGCAGCCCGACCGAACTCTCCGAGCAAAGACTGTTGCCGCAACCGGTACGGTAGCTCCTGCCTTGTGGCATCGGTGGCTGCGGCAGGGGCCGAGACTGAATCCTTCCCGGGTGGAGTGGGCATGAGTTAGTCCCTCAGAGAGGCCGCCGCGAGCGCCGAAGGGAAAATGTAGCATGGCGCCCCTGCCGGGAGGACACGATTTCTAGCGCCTGGGGCGACCGCAGCCGGCTGTCAGAAGAGGATAGAAAAAATTTGGCCCCCCTCTTGAAACCAAAATCCGTTTTTTTTATTTTCCAAATCGCCGCCGAGAGGTGGCTCCCGGTCGCCTGATGGGTCCGGGGACTTGAGACGGGCACCGGTCGTGTCCGGTGCCGCTATCAACCATTTTGCTCCTAGGAGGATCTGGCTATGCGCACCGGTCGACCATCGGTTTCGATCGTCTTTTCGACCTCGCCGAGACCGCCCAGCGCGGCGCCGAGGAAGGCTACCCTCCCTACAACATCGAACGCCTCGCGGAAGACCGTTACCAGATCACGCTGGCAGTTGCGGGCTTCTCGCCCGATGAAATCTCGATCACTGCAGAGCAGAACGTCGTCTCCATCGAAGGCGGCAAGACCGAGAAAACCGAGCGCGAGTTCCTGTATCGCGGCATCTCGACCCGGCACTTCAAGCGGCAGTTCAACCTGGCCGACTACGTTCAGGTCGAGGATGCAGCCTTCGACAACGGCCTGCTCAAGATCGAACTGGTTCGGGAAATTCCAGAAGCCATGAAGCCGCGGCGGATCGCCATCAATGGCGCGCAGCCGGCCAACGTGCATCAGATCGAATCCAAGGCGGCCTGAGCGGACACCCTTGCGGCGGCCCGGAATTGTTGTCTCGGGCTGCCGCCCCACTCGTCATGAACGGAGGATTACCATGCGGCCGACGACCGCCATCAACGACAACGTATTTGACTTCCAGGCGCTGCTGCAGCCGGGCACCGTATTCGAGCATCCGAAGGATGTGGTGCGCATCCGGACCTGACGCTGGCCGAGAAGCGCACAATCCTCGCTTCTTGGGCCTCCGATGCATCGGCGATCGCGTCTTGCCCGGCACTGCGCGCTCCGGCAGGTCTAAAGGCGCCGGTTAGCATAGACGCCATCTTGGAAGCCCTATGCGACCTGGACGGCGGGCCTCGCCATCCGCCGGGCGGGAAGCCCTACAGACTGCGGTCCACCGAGCGCGCGATCGCGGCTTAGACCACTGGTATGACGAAAGATTGTCAGGAGCGACGATGGTGACAGAGGAAAATCTCGCCCGTTGACGCGGCTCGCACTTGCTGATCGTCGATGTCCCGCGCGACGTGCCCAATCGAGACGTCCAACTGCCACCTCTTTAGCAGCTTGGATGGCGGCTTCTGCCGCCAACAGCAGTCGTTCGCAAGTGCTAAGTGATTTTCGATCACTTTGACGTAGAAGGGCCTCCGCCGCGAGCATTTCGCCGACCTCTTCCGCTCCAGCTCTTATGCGCTCAGTGTCACTTTCGCTTCAGGACCTTGCCGATTTGACCGAGCGGGAACTCGGTCATGTGCCGCAGTGGGCGAGCCGCAAGCGCTACTACTCGCGCGTTGACTAAAGCTACCAGCCGATCGGCTTTTCGGACTTATGCACGGGATCCGCCGAGCTCACCATCGCCATCATTTGTGTTCATGCTCGACAAGAACCGTTGATGCAGCGCCTTTAACTTTTACATAGAACACTAGCAGCTTCGCGGGTTGCGTCGCGCTGGCATTGCGGCTCACAGTGTGTACTTCGGTAGGCGATTCATAGAAGACTTCGCCGGCATTCATGGTTTTTGGGGCATCACCTTTCACCTGCGTAACGACGCTTCCCTCCAGAACGTAGACGAAAAGATCTGCATTATGTCGATGCGGCTGCGACACTTCACCCGGAGCGAAGTCGACGACTTCGACCATGCCTTCCTTTCCAGGAAAGTCAGGAAGCTCTTTGACCATCAACGTTGTCGCTTTTCCGGTCCCTGCACGAGCGCCAGAAAATGCCATCGCGCTTACAATGGCCAGTGACAGAATGAATGCTATCTTGCTCATTGTCTAATCCTTTGCTTCGAAGGAACCAGTCTCATCTTGCAGGCGGTGAGCATGAGATGGTCACGCGTCTTGCCCTGTTTACCTGGAGCCAAGATGCGCCTCATGACCTTGCGCTGGATCCTATGGAAGATCGAGGCGGCAGTTGCGCGTCGCCCCCTCACGAATCCTTGCGCACCCTCGATTGAAGCGTCGTGGATTTGTTCACCGAGATTTGCTGTTCCGGCTCCGCCACCGGGGTGAAGTTCGTGGCTCCCTCCGGGAGCCGACGGAATGGCACACGTTCCTCGCAGCCATCCGGCTCAATCGGTATGATCAGGATGGCCTCACTGCCATCCTCCCCAAAATTGAAGTGGAAGCTCGCGCCAAGCTCCTGCGCCAATGCTTCGATGATTTTCAGACCGCTGCCACGCCTGACCTCAGCCGACGACGCCGACCCGTTGTCTGATACCCGGCACTCGACGAATACGCCGGACGGCCGACATTCCACCTCAATCGTGCCACCTTGCTCGCCAAAGGCGTGCCGGATTGCGTTGGTGATGAGTTCAGCAACAATCATGCCCATCATCCAGCACCGCTCCGAAGACATCTGGAAGGGAACATCCAGAAGCACAAGTTCTATGTTCCCGTTTTTCAGCTTCGAACGGCTGATCGAATCACAAAGGCTGCGAAGGTAGGCTGGTGCGTCAACACCGTTGTCGGTCGCCGGCATCTGCAGCGCATGATGAACCCTTGCATAATTATGCAACTGCTCCATCACACCCCCGAGGGCCGCCTTGACATCGCGGTCCGAGGATCGCGCCACCTTGAATGACAGCGTCTGAATGACCGAGGCAAACTCGTTGTTGATCCTGTGCGTGAGTTCGCGAAGGAGCAAACGTGCGTTGGACATCGATAGGGCTGAAGTCGTCATGATGGACCTTTCTTTATGTTTCTCGCGCTGCCAATCACTTGGCACGCCCAAAGACAGCATCGAACAGGCGTCCTTTTTCATCTTTCAAATGTCGGATTCGTTCGCAAAATCGAACGCAAGGCCGCTCAGCGCAACAGACCGTACTTCGCCAACACAAGAGAGGCGATCGAACGTTTGAATGCGCAAGATCACCGTCGTCGCCACACACTCATGATGCGAGCAATTGGCATCCAGGCATGACCCGGTATCTACTGCCCGTCCCACCCGAGCTGTGATTTAACCTCGGGAACGAGGCGTGTAAGGCGGGCTCGGTGGGTGCGGAGGCTATTGTGACGGTCGTTGCCACGCCATTCGGCCATCATATCGATCCAATCGCTGAAGGCCGTGAGGTCGTCGATGGGTTCGCCGACAGGATTTGGGCAGAGCAAATACGGCGGATCGTGCTTGCTAACCTTCTCAAACCATTTGTTTTTTCCAATTTTCGTCCGCTTGCGATCAACCTTCGCTGATACCCGTTTCCCTCCCGGCAGGCGACGTCGACGCCGATCTACGAAACTTAACACGGGGCAACGACCGATAACGGGGGTCTTCCGGAATCTTATCCTATGTTGCAAGCGCCGTAGCTCCGAAGCGACGTGCGGCTGGAGGACCATCGATGCATTCGCAGACATTCAAGGACAGGTCGAATCTTCCATTCGCAGTCCCAGTCCAGCTGGAAACGTCTGACGCCGACGGCAACAGACACCCATTTCATGAGGAGAAAAGCTGGCGTTGCCTTGCCGATACCGAAAATGACGGAGACGAGCGACGCCGATATCCTCGTGTCACGCTGGACCGGAACCAATGTCAATATGCCGACACGAGAACGCCGGATCTTCTCCGGTCGGCATGTCATCGGCGTCGCCCTCAAGGCGACGCGGGTCAAGCTCACGCGAGGGTCATCACACGGTATTCGACGGACCAATGCCTGCGGGGACGCTCCACGTCACAGGACCAGGTCAGCCATTAACTGCCGAGTTTCGCGGACCGTGCGACTTCGTTCACTTTCACGTCTCTTCCGATTATCTGCGTGAGTGCCAAGAGGCAGCGCGATCCAGCCAGGCTCAGCCGATACGGGATTTGAACGATCTCATTGTCCGTGACCGCTTGCCGAACTGCTTGGCAAGACGCTGGTCGAAAGCGGCACCGCGGGCGACAGCGTCTACGTGGAGAGCGTTGCTCAAACCCTGGTCATGCACGTCGCGCGACTCGAGTCGCCGCGACATACCGTCAACGCGTTGCCCAAGTGGCGGATCAGGCGCGTCCAGGAATATGTTGGTACGCATCTCGAAGATAGCATCAAACTCGCCGATCTTGCCAAGGCGGCTGGACTTTCGCCCATGCATTTTGCGGCGCAATTCCGGGCAAAGCAACCGGATACCGTCCGCACGACTATCTGCTCCAACAGCGGATCGAAAGTGCGAAGGACATGCTTTCTAGCCACGGACATGCCGCTTGCCGAAGTGGCTCTTGCCGCCGGTTTCCACGCCCAAGCGCACTTCTCGTACCGTCTTCAAACGACTGACGGACCAGACACCGGCGCGCTGGAAAGTCATCGCGCGTGCGCAACGGCCGCAGAAAACTCTCGGAGACCCCATGGAATTGCACGACGCGGTAAGCACAATTTGATTTATTCCATGCGGGTTGGTGGAATCACAGATTCCAGGATGCGTAAGGGGCGCCTACTGACGATGAGACCGTCGTGGCCTCTCAGCGCCGTTTAGGCTGGTTCGGGGGTTCGAACAACGCGCCACTGAAACATTGTCCAACAGGGCTCGTTGTTTTTAGAGCAAATTCTTCGCCGCCTTCAAATCGATAGTTTCAAAACCCTCGATAAACCGTCGGTACACGGGACCAGTACTCTCTGGGCTCGGTCAAAGTGGTTCTGACTCAAGTACAACTGCGCAAGCTCGTCGCGGTCCGTAGTTGCCAGGAAAGCGCGGATTGCTGTTCGGCGAGGTTCAGGGATTGCAACAGGTAAGTTTCGCTATCGTCGAATCCGGTCCGGTGACGTGATCAAAATCGCCGCTTTGATGCGCAGCAGTTCCGGCATCATGAACAGGTCGCCGTTCCGTTCGACGGGCGCGATGGCCTGATGATCACGGCAAGCGCCTCCTCGCTCCGCGCGGCAATTCCGAGACCTTCCGCGAGTGCGCTGTTGAAGGTTGTCGTTAGCACTCGTAGCGATGCGCGTGGAGCATCTTGCGAATCACCCAGCAACGGGATGCCGGTTCGTGCCCGCTCTTCACTGCCAACTCACCTTTGACACCACGGCCAACGGCCTGATATGGCTCGAGGGAATGTCTGTTGGCTTCCGCAATGAACCGGTCGATGTATTCCTCTGCAGCAGTCAGATGGCCTTCCCAGATCGACACCGACACCGCCCAGATGAGCGCAATGCACAGCGTAACAGGATGATTGACGGTTTCCGCTTCTTCGACGGTTTGTCGCGCGACCACGACCGCACGATCTGGATAGCCCTCGAGCCAAAGCGTTCGGGCTAACGCGATTCGGGCCCGGTTGCGGTAGTCAAATCCAAAATGAAATGTATCGATCCGCTGTGACGCCGGAAGCTGAACCAAGGCCGCCTCCAAGTGAGAGTGTGCGCTGACGATGTTTCCCTCCAGATGCCGGGAGATGCCCAAGGCTGAATTTGATTTAGCAATCCCAACTGGATCGCCTATCAAGGCCGCCACAGCCTCGCTGCGTTCGGCGAAAGTAAGCGCGCTTCGAAATTCTCCAATCCTCTCGTGGAAAATATGGAGCCTGCCAAGCAACCGAGAAGCTGACTGTAGGAATTGCCCAATTGCTCGGCTAGTTCGAGTGCTCTAAGAAGCGAACTTCGGACTTGGTCACTGTTACCGGTCGTGAACATCATTGACAATCCGAGGGCCGCTTGAAGCTCAAGTTCGCTCCGGCTGTCATGCTTATCCGAGTTAAGCATGGCAACAGCCTGTTCGGTCCAGCGTTGGCACTCGGTCAATAACGACATCTCGACCAGCAAAGGGGCGGAAGCTGCGGCTAAGGCAACGCCGAGCGAAAGGCATCCCCCCTCGGAAAGGGTCCATTCGAGCGCTCCGCGAACATTGTCAAGGCACTCTCCATATGTGATCATCGCAACGTTGGAGCTTCTCCCAGGGCTTACGTTGATTTTATCCAGCAGCTCGCAATAATACGCGGCATGCCTGCGCTTTATCCCGTGAGATTTTCCACCTTCGAGGAGCTTACCCGACGCATAGGCGCGTGTGGTATCAAGCAGGCGATAGCGTGTGATATCGCCAAGGCTTGCCGTGACGAGCGATTTCGCGACAAGGCTTCCAATGGCGCTCACGATTTCGTTTTCTTCGAGATCAATGCCAGTCGCGACGGAGCGGGCAGCTTCAAGCGTGAACGCGCCCGCAAATACCGAGAGCCTGCACAGGACCATGCGTTCAGCCGCCAGTCGACAATAAGTCATAACTCCATTCAATCGTTGCGTGCATGGTTTGATGCCGAGGCAAGGCGGTTCGCCGGCCCTCCCACAGAAGCCTGAACCGGTCATTGAGCTGCGCCATGGTTTCCTGAACGCTATAAGCATTGGCGCGACTGGCGGCGAGTTCTATCGCCAAAGCAATTCCATCGAGTTTGCGACAGATTTCGCTGACAATCGGTGCATTATCGTCACTCAATTCGAAATTGCCTCCGCCGGCGCCTACGCGTTCGACGAAAAGCTGCACCGCAGGAAAAATGAGGGCCTGCGCCGCAGTAAGATTTGCATTTGCGGGCGGGCTATCCAACGGCGCCAGCCGATGGACATGCTCTCCCTCGACACGCAAGGGCTCCCGACTGGTCGCTAGGATGTGAAACTTCCGGCGCCCCCTCAAAGATGCGCTCGGCGAGCGCTGCCACGATCTCGACGACGTGTTCGCAACTGTCGAAGACCAGCAGTATCCGCTTCTCACAAAGCGCCGCGACGAGGCCAGGTGTCGGATCCGTGGACTGGATCAACAGCCCGAACCTCGAAGCGACTGCGCTGGAGATAAGCAGCGGATCATTGATCGGCCCGAGATCGAAAAAGTGCACAGCACCAGAAAACTCTGCCAGTAGTTCGTGGCCGATGGATACCGCAACCGTACTCTTGCCAATTCCGCCCGGCCCAACGATGGACACGAAGCGCTTGGTCCTCAATTGCGCCGATATCTCATTCACGGTTTGGCCGCGTCCCACCATCCGCGTCAGACGCGCAGGCAGACCGGACGAAGGTGCAAACACCAAGTGCGCTGCAGCTGGCGGTCCCGCTTCATTCGAACGGACGACTGGCGCGACAAAGCAATAGCCTCGTCCCGTCAGAGTAGCTACATACCTTGCGTCCGGGTTGCCCTCCGCCAGCCGCTTACGGACAGCTGCGATATGGACCCGCAAACTGGCCTCATCGACTGTGACGTCTGGCCAAACGCGTGTCATCAGTTCGTTTTTGCTGACGACCTCTCCGGCCTTTTCGATTAAGACGATGAGAATTTCCAGCGCCCGGCTGCCGAAGGTTAAGTGCAACGCCGGATCGTTCGAGTGTTCTTCGTGCTGCATGCAGTCGAAACGGCCCAAACGAAACTGCCTGCTCTCGCCACGATGCCTGACTATCAATCATCGCAAATCCAATCGCCACACTCGCCGCCAAGTAGAGTCCGAGGCAAGACATTAGCTAACGCGCGCCCACTGCTCTTCGGACCGTGGCTGTCTCGTGCCTGAAATGCTGCCACTGCTATACCTCCCGGACAAAGTCGGGCATAAACCTGCAAGCCATTGATTATTATGTATAATACACGCAGGTAGGCGCCCCCCCAACACATGTGCCATTCCGGCAGTGCTTGAACCAAA
>CAVYOM010000011.1:0-57736 GCA_963770135.1 uncultured Alphaproteobacteria bacterium
CTGGGATTCGACGACATGCATTCAACCGGCATCTATTCCTGGGCGTTCCTGCGCGATCTCGGCGTGAATGCCGGACAGCGTTTTCAGGACTACCTCGACGACCTCCGAGCCAAGGGACTCGACCGCGACAGGCCGGGCGTGCGCTGAGGCCGAGGATGCAGCAAAGCATTGCCGCGATCGCTTCATTCGCCAAGGTTGCCCGGTCCGCGCTTCCGAGCTGTGCGGCACTGTGGATCGTTCTGCTGATCGGTACGACGCCCGCCTTCGCGCAGCTGCGCGGACATGGCGGGCCGGTGCGGGCGCTGGCGATCTCGGCCGACGGGCAAAGCGCCATCTCCGGTTCCTTCGATTCGACCGCGATCCGCTGGTCGTTGACGCGCAATGCGGCCGAGCAGGTGCTTCGTTTCCATGCCGACGCCGTCAACGCGGTCGTGCTGCTTGGCGCGGGGCGCGCAGCGACTGCCGGCGCAGATGGCCGCATTGCCGTCTGGACCTTGGGTAAGACAGAGCCCGACACCGTGTTCGAAGGCCACACGGCGCCGATCGTCGCGCTGGCGGCATCGCCCGATGGCGCAACGCTCGCATCGGCTTCGTGGGATCACACGGTGCGCCTCTGGCCGCTCGCAGGCGGCGCGCCGCGCGTGCTCGACGAGCATACGCAGAACGTCAACGGCGTCGCATTTACGGCCGACGGCCGCGCCCTGGTCAGCGTCAGCTATGACCTCAGTGTTCGCATCTGGCCGTTGTCGGGCGCGCAAACGCCGACCGTCGTTATGATGCCGACCCCGCTCAACGCCGTGGCCGCCGGCGCCGATGGTGAAATCGCGGTTGGCGGTGCGGACGGCAAGGTCTACTTCCTGACTGCAGGCGGCGCGCTGGCCGGCGAGGTTGCGGCAGGGCCACGGCCGGTGATCTCGATTGCGATTTCGCCTGACGGTGCGCTGGTTGCCGCCGCAGGCATTGGCGGCACGGTCGCGGTGATCGACCGCAAGGCGCGCACGCTCGCGCGCACGCTGGTGGGGCCGGGCCTGCCGGTCTGGTCGGTGGCGTTCCTGCCCGACAGCCGCACGCTGCTCACCGGCGGCGCTGATAACATCATCCGGCGCTGGAACGCGGCGACGGGCGAGCCAGTCGATCCGATTTTGCTGGAGAAGGCCGGAGATCCGCTCGCTGCCTATGCCGGCGACCGCGGCGCGGAGATCTTTCGAGCCTGCGTTGCCTGCCATACGCTCGGCGCCGAGCAAGCCAACCGCGCAGGACCGACGCTTGGCGGGATCTTCGGCCGACGCATTGCCACCACACCCGGATACAATTTTTCCGAAGCGCTCAAGCGGCTCGATATCGTCTGGACGCCGGAGACGGTTTCCAAATTGTTCGAGATCGGGCCGCAGGCCTATACGCCCGGCACCAAGATGCCGGAGCAGCGCATCGGATCGGAGCAGGACCGCGCCGCGCTCGTGCAATTCCTCGAGCGGGCGACGAAGCGATAGGGCCGATCGACGCGGCGACTATCGCGGCTCCGTCAATGCTTCACGGGAGTTGAAAACACCAGCGACATGTCCTCGAATTCCTCGATCGGAAGCCTGGTGACGCCCGCGGCGGCTGGCGATTTCTTCGATAGCGCCGCGCCGGTTGTCACCGTTGAACGGTCGGCCGAAATGATGGAATGCGAACGCAATGTGGTTGCGACAGCGAGCAGCGCGACCGCCACGAATCCGGAAATCAACAGACGCTTCATGGAAAACTCCGTTGGCTCGATATGCAGTGTGGCTTGCACCACCGCATTACGGCCAACGGTCACGGACGAATGTGTTCTGGGTCACCTATCACGATCTTGTTTTTGACATGTGAGCCGGTTCCGCCGGTGCAAAGGCGATACGGCATTCCCTTGATGCTGATTCGAATCACCGGCGTAAAGTGCCGTACCGCGATCGTTGTGGCGCCGATACTCGCAGGGATTGCGCGCAGTGCGCGTCAATTCGGTCGAAGCACGTATGGGCCGGATGACTAGATCTGCACGTGCTGCCCGCCGGGCCTTGAAATCCCGCTCAACGCCGCGCTGGTGGCGACCTGCATCATCGCAATGTCACCCAGCGCGATGATGCCGACCAGACGCTTTTCGCGATTGAGCACCGGAAGACGACGGACCTGAATGTCGCCCATGATGGCGCTCACTTCATCGAGTTCCTGATCGTCGTAGCAATATCTGACCTCCGCCGTCATCACGTCGCCGACGCGGCCGTCGGGGCCCCGACCCATGCCGATTCCGCGGATGGCAATATCGCGATCGGATATCATGCCGATCAGGCGGTCATTCTCGGTCACCGGCAGCAATCCGACGCCGAGCGCCGCCATCGCCAGCGCGGCGTCCTTTAACGTGTCATCGGGGGTGCAGAGTTGAACCTCCGCGGTCATCGCATCGGAAACTTTCATCTGCGGCTCTCCGTTTGGCGGTTGTTCAGCGGCTAACGGGTCGTGGCGATCGCCGTTCCGGCGCGCACATGAAATATTCCGATTTCGGCGGAGAGACTTAAGATGGGCTGAAGTCTCCCGCCGATGTTTCTTCTGGTCGGTTTACCAGCGGTCGCTGTCGACGCCCACACCCACGCTCACGCCGGGGGCGCGGATGCCGACGCCGGCGCGCGGCTCATCGTAGTCGCGGTAGTGTCGGCGCTCGATATATCGCTCGCGCGGGGCATAATTATATGAATCGCGCACGATCACGCGGCTTTCGCGGCTGCGATAGCAGCGCCCGCTGTCGTCACAAACCATGCGAACCTGCTGGATCAGGTCGGGATTGGTATATTCGCTGCTGGTGTAGATGTCAGACGCATTTGCGCTGCCGGCCATGAGCGCGCTCGCGCCGGCCAACAGGCCGATTGCGATCTTCCGCATAAGAGTTCCTCCTTCGAATACTGCCCTCCCAGCCTCAAAGCATCGCACGCGCTTTGGTTCCGGGGCGGGAGCAGCGAGACCTGAGTTCCATCAGTAAGCGAGTAGGAGGGGGGTGCTGAGGCGCCGATCCTGGCGTCATACTTGGGCGTCGTCGTCGCAGAGGCAACCACGCCGCGATTGGAACGTTGGCCCACATAGAGGCACAAACTAATGACAAATGAATTTATCCCCATCATCTCCCACAATGCGCTCGTTCTGATCGGCGACGGCCAGAAGGCGCTCTTTCTGCGCAACAAAGGCACCGCGCACCAGGTCAAGCTCGAAGTCGAGCAAATCATGGCGCAGGACAATCCGGCAACGCGCGAACAGGGCACCGACCGCCCGGGGCGTTCCGTTTCAAGCGTCGGCACGGCGCGAAGCGCCGTAGAGGAGGTCGACTGGCACCACATCGGCAAGGAGCGGTTCGCCGGAGAGATCGCGGAAGCGCTCTACCGTCACGCCCACGACAATCGTTTCGACAAGCTCGTCGTCATTGCGCCGGCGAAGATCCTCGGCAGCCTGCGCAAAGCGTTTCATGCCGAGGTGACGGACCGGATTGTCGGCGAGATTTCGAAGGAGCTGACGTCGCATCCGATACCGCAGATCGAAAAGCTGATCGCGGCCTAGCCATGTGTCGACCGGGACATGGTGCTTGCAGCGCCATGATTGGGCGCTGGGCGATCGTTATGTCACCGGGCCTGGATTGAACAGCGCAAGCGAATTAGTGAGCTTCCAATGTTCGGCCCAGGTCTCGCGGCCGCTTGCCACGTCAAGCATGAGACGAAAGAGCTCCCAGCCGACGTCCTCGATCGTCGCGTCGCCGGTCGCGATGCTGCCGGCGTCGACGTCGATCAGATCGTGCCAGCGTTGCTTGAGTTCGCTGCGCGTCGACACCTTGATGACCGGCACGGCGGCAAGCCCGTAAGGCGTGCCGCGGCCGGTAGTGAAGACGTGCAGCGTCATGCCCGAGGCCAATTGCAGCGTACCGCAGACGAAATCGCTGGCCGGCGTTGCCGCAAAAATCAGGCCTTTTTGGTTTACCCGCTCACCCGGGGCGAGTACGCCTGCGATCGGGCCGGTGCCGGACTTGATGACCGAACCCATCGCCTTCTCGACGATGTTGGAGAGGCCGCCCTTCTTGTTGCCCGGGGTGGTGTTGGCGCTGCGGTCGGCCTCACCGGCGGCGAGATAGCGGTCATACCAGGCCATCTCGCGCACCAGCGCGTCGGCAACGCCTTGGTTCGCCGCGCGCGGCGTCAGCAGATGAATGGCGTCGCGGACTTCCGTGACTTCGGAGAACATCACGGTGGCCCCGGCGCGCACCAGTAGATCGGCGGCGAAACCCAACGCCGGATTGGCGGTCACGCCCGAGAACGCATCGCTGCCGCCGCACTGCATGCCGACTACCAGCGCCGAGGCCGGGCAGGTCTCGCGGCGGCGTTTGTTCAATATCTGCAGGCGCGCGTCGGCCATCTGCACGATGCCCCCGACGATTTCGCCGAACCCTGTAAGGCCTTCGTCTTGCATCCGCATGATTTCATCGTCGGCGTTCATGCCCTCCGGCAGCAGCAGCTCGGGCTGCAGCTTCTCGCAACCGAGCCCGACGATCATCACTTCGCCGCCGAAATTGGGATTGCGGGCGAGGTTCTGCAGCGTGCGTATCGGGACCGCAGCGCCGGGTGCGTTGATCGCGACCCCGCAGCCATAGGCATGCGTGATCGCCACCACGTCGTCGACGTTGGGATATTTCGGCAACAGCTCCTTGCGAATCCGGTCCAGCGCGAATTCGACCGTACCGGCGACGCATTGCACGCTGGTCGAGATCGCGAGGATGTTGCGGGTGCCGACCGAACCGTCGGCATTGCGATAGCCTTCGAAGGTGTAGCCTTCCAGCGGCGGCAGCCTGATCGCACCGCCGTTCGGCGTCGGCAGATTGTCGAACGACGGCGCGTCGGGCATCTGCACCAGCGCTTCCTTGACCCAGCTGCCTTTGGCTATCGGCGCTGCGGCATGGCCAATGACCTCGCCATAGCGGCGAATGATTTCGCCTTCTGCTATATCGGCGAGGGCAACCTTGTGGCCTTGCGGGATCTGCTCGACCAGCCGCAAACCGCACGCGAACTCAGCGCCCGGATGCAGGCCTCCGCGGTTCGCGACGATCGCGACGTTATCGTCCGCATGCATGCGGATGTAGAGCGGCTTTGCGGTGACGGGCTGCATGTCGAATCCTACTTCACGGGCGGCATCAGGCGGCACGTAGCTGCGCGGCATGACATGAGGCAATCAAGGTCAAACCGCGTATGCGATCAAGCGGCTCTTAGAACAAGAGCCGGAGGGATTAGCTTTGCGCTTGGCCTTATGGGAAACCAGTCCTTGGGCATGAACAGGGGTGTAATACCTAATAGTCAAATAATATTACTAGTCAGATCCGGCCTTCCATGAAATATTGCATCCGCTGCCGCGATCGGACAGCCAAAAAGGTTCTTTGATACCAATTCGGGGACGGAAACCATGACGCTCGTCGTCATTCCGATGCGACGCGCCCATTCCAACCACGCCGAGGTTGCCCGCAGCATCGGCGTCGACATCATCGCCGGCCGTTACGTTGAAGGCGGACGCCTGCCGGGCGATACCGAACTGACGGCGATGTTCGGCGTGTCGCGGCCGGTGTTGCGCGAGAGCGTCAAGACCCTGGCCGCGAAGGGGCTGCTTACCACCAAGGCGCGGGTCGGCACCGTGGTGCGCGAGCGCGGCGCCTGGAACATGTTCGACGCCGACGTACTGGCCTGGCATCTCGATGCCGGCATCGACCGGCGCTTTCTCAACGATCTCGCCGAAATACGTCTCGCTGTCGAACCGCGCGCTGCTGCACTCGCGGCTGGCCGACGCTCGGAGGCCGATATCGCCGAACTCCGCCGGAGCATGGAGCGGATGCGACGCGAGGCTTCCGACTCCGTTGGCTTTGCCGACGGCGATCTTGCCCTGCACCTGGCCGTCGCCAACGCCTCCGGCAATTTGTTCATGCGTTCGATCGGCAACGTCATCGAGGCGGCTCTGCGCGCCTCGTTCCTGCTCAGCGCGCCGGTCGAGACGCGGGACCGCGAGACGGTGCTGTCGTGGCACCAGCGCATTGTTGATGCGATTGAGAGCGGCGATGCCGAGGGAGCGACCGCGGCCATGATCGAGGTGATCCACAATGGATTGCGCCGTCACGAGGGAACGCCGGTATCGTCCGGTGTCGCATCTGCGATCCCGTCGGTGGTCGGGTCTGGAGAGCTATCATGAGTCCGCTTCGCGTCGCCATCGTCGGTTTCGGCAAGATCGCGCGCGACCAGCACGTGCCGGCCATTGCTGCGACCGAGGGCGTGGAACTGGTCGCGGTGGTTGACCCCCATACTTCGCTGCCGGGCGTCCCCCATGCGGCGACGCTCGATCGATTGTTGCGAGATGGTCCTGACATCGACGCGGTCGCGATCTGTACGCCACCGCAGGTGCGTCAGGCCCAGGCGGCGATAGCGCTGGCCGCCGGTAAGCATGTCATGCTGGAAAAACCGCCCGGCGCTACGGTGGCCGAAATCACACCGTTGCAGGCTGCCGCGCGAAAGTCGCAGCGGACGCTGTTGGCGGCATGGCACTCGCGCTATGCGCCGGCCGTCGAGCCAGCCCGGCGATTGCTGGCGGACCGGAAAATCACCTCGGTCAGCATAACATGGAAGGAGGATGTGCGGGTGTGGCATCCGGGCCAGGCCTGGATCTTCGAGTCCGGCGGCCTCGGCGTGTTCGATCCCGGCATCAACGCGCTGTCGATCCTGACGCACATTCTGCCGCAGCCTCTGTTCATCACCTCGGCCGACCTCGCGTTTCCCGCCAATCGCGACGCGCCGATCGCCGCCAGTTTGGCACTCAGCGACCCGCAGGGACTGAAGATCACGGCCGAGTTCGATTTCCGTCAAACCGGTCCGCAAAGCTGGGATATCGATATCGAGACCGATGGCGGTCCCGTCACGCTTTCGCATGGGGGCGCAAGGTTGAGGGCTGCCGATGGGCAAAACGCCACGGCGATGCATGCCGAATATCCTGCGCTCTATCGCCGCTTCAGCGAACTCGCGGTGAACGGTGTGAGCGACGTCGATCTCGCGCCGCTCCAACTGGTCGCCGACGCGTTCCTGCTGGGCCGACGCCGCATCGTCGAGCCGTTCGAGGATTGAGCATGACTGTTTCGTCTGCGTTGCGTCTAACCCGTTCCCGCTTCGGTGCGCTTTCTGACGGGTCCGACGTCGAACGTGTCGTCCTGCAGGCCGCCGATGGGCTGGAAGTGGGCGTCATCACCTATGGCGCGAGCCTGCAGGCACTGCTCGTGCCGGACGCTGCCGGACTCCGCGATGATGTGGTGCTCGGTCATGACGCGTTCGAGGGATATCTCGCCCGCCGGCAGTTCTTCGGCGCGACCGTCGGGCGCTACGCCAACCGTATCGCCGGTGCGCGCTTTACGCTCGATGGTGACGTGGTGCAGCTTGCGGCGAACAACGGCGTCAACGCGTTGCATGGCGGGCTGGAAGGATTCGACCGCCGCAACTGGCGGATCATCGCGATCGACGAGGGCAATCAGCCGGCCGTGACGCTGGGATACACCAGCGCCGACGGCGAAGAGGGCTATCCCGGCAAACTCGACGTGGAGGTGACCTGGCGCCTGACCGGGCCGATGGAATTGTCGCTTGATATGACGGCGCGGACTGATCGTCCCACCGTGGTCAATCTCACCAATCACAGCTTCTTCAATCTGGCCGGGGCGCGCTCGGGGAAAAATATCCTCGATCATCACCTTACCGTGGCGGCGGATCATTTCCTCGCAATCGATGCCGGCGCGATCCCGCTGCCGCAGCCGCCTAGTGCGGTGGCCGGCACGCCGTTCGACTTCCGGGCCGGCGCCGAGGTCGGGGCGCGGATCCGCAATGACCATCCGCAGCTCCGCGTGGGCCGCGGCTACGATCATAATTTCTGTCTCGGCACGGCAAGCGGCAAGCCCCGCTTTGCCGCACGGCTCGCTGAGCCAACGTCCGGCCGCGTGCTCGAACTGTTCACCAACCAGCCCGGGCTGCAGGTCTATTCCGGAAATTTTCTCGACGGTTCCACCGCCGGAAAAGGCGGTCGCCTCTATCGGCAGTCCGACGCCATGTGCCTCGAACCGCACGCTTGGCCCAATACGCCCAACCGGCCCGACTTCCCGACCGCACGGCTGGCCCCGGGTGAAGTCTATCGCCACACCACGCTGTATCGCTTCACGCATGCGATCCAAGGCCTGATCCATGGCGCAATCGAGACACAATCCGCGGTAGAGTCGCCTGAGGGAGCGGGGCGATGAGCGACGACTGCGAAATGGAAGAGGTGCCGACCAGCGTTCTCTGCAGCGAGCGGTGCCATCTTGGCGAAGGCCCGACCTACGACGCCACCACCGATACGGCCTGGTGGTTCGACATCGTCGAGCGCCGGCTGTTCGAGGCGCGGCTCGGCACAGGGCAAACCACCATCCATTCGCTCGAGGTGATGGGCAGCGCGCTTGGTCGGATCGACGCGCATCGCCAGCTCCTCGTCGCCGACGACGGCCTCTATATCCGCGACACGGCGAACGGGCGGATGACGCTGTTTCGCCCGCTCGAAGCCGACAACGCCGGAACGCGTTCGAACGATGCCCGGGTTCATCCGTCCGGCACGTTCTGGATCGGCACCATGGGCCGCCAGGCCGAGCGGGGCCTCGGCGCCATCTACGCGCTGCATCGTGGTGAGCTGTCGCGGCTTTATGAGCAGATCACGATTCCGAACGCGATCTGTTTCTCGCCGGACGGGACCATCGGCTATTTCGCGGACACCGGGAAGAATACGCTGTTCCGGGTCGACCTCGATGCGGCGACCGGCCTGCCGCGCGGCGAGCCGGTCGCGCTGGTCGTCCGACGGGGCGGTGGCGGCATCGACGGCGCGGTGGTCGATGCCGACGGGCTGATCTGGAATGCGCGCTGGGGCGGCGGCTGTATCGATGTCTACAGCCCGCAAGGCGAGCACCTGCGCACGCTCCGCGTCCCCGCGCGGCAGTCGAGTTGCCCAGCCTTCATCGGGCAGGATTTCTCACGTCTGCTCGTTACCTCGGCCTGGCAGGGGATGGCGGAAGACGCGAAACGCGCCGATCCCGGTCATGGCCGAACCTTCGTGCTCGATGTCGCCGCGCATGGCCGCCCTGAACCGGACGTAAGACTTGCAACGGATTGATGGAGGAAGACGAGGCGCGCACAAACGCGCGAGTAACGACTGAGTTTCAAGAACCGCGTTCAGCGGTCCGACAATCCAGGAACCATAGATTCTCTGACGTCAAGGGAGTGAAGCATGACTAGTCTGAAGACCAAATTGTCGGTCGTTGCGCTGGCAGCAACCATGGCCGCAACGGCGGTAACCGGCGCTTTCGCCCAGAGCAAGGGAACCGTCGGCATCGCCATGCCGACCAAATCCTCGGCACGCTGGATCGACGACGGCAACAATATCGTCAAAATCCTGAAGGAGCGCGGCTACGGCACCGACCTGCAATATGCCGAGGACGACATTCCGAACCAGCTCTCGCAGGTCGAGAACATGGTGACCAAGGGCGCCAAGGTGCTGGTGATCGCGGCGATCGACGGCACCACGCTGTCGGATGTGCTGAAGCAGGCCAAGGCCAAGGGGATCACGATCATCGCCTATGACCGGTTGATCCGTGACACGCCCAATGTCGACTACTACGCCACGTTCGACAATTTCCAGGTCGGCGTGCTGCAGGCGCAGTCGATCGAGCAGGGGCTCGGGCTGAAGGAAGGCAAGGGGCCGTTCAACTCGAATTGTTCGGCGGCTCGCCGGACGACAACAACGCCTACTTCTTCTACGACGGCTCGATGTCGGTGCTGCAGCCCTATATCGACAGCGGCAAGCTGGTGATCGGCAGCGGCCAGAAGGGCATGGACAAGGTCTCGACCCTGCGCTGGGACGGCGCCACCGCCCAGGCGCGGATGGACAACCTCCTGAGCGCGTTCTATGGCCGCAAGCGGGTCGATGCCGTGCTCTCTCCCTATGACGGCCTCTCCATCGGTATTCTTTCGTCGCTGAAGGGCGTCGGCTATGGCAGCGGCAACATGCCGATGCCTGTCGTCAGCGGCCAGGATGCCGAGGTGCCGTCGATCAAGTCGATGCAGCGCGGCGAACAGTATTCGACCATCTTCAAGGACACCCGCGATCTCGCCCGCGTCACCGCCGACATGGTGGATGCTTCCCTCAGCGGCAAGGAAGTGACTGTCAACGACACCAAGACCTACAACAACGGTGTCAAGGTGGTACCTTCCTATCTGCTGAAGCCTGTCGTCGTCGACAAGAGCAACTGGGAAAAGGTGCTGATCGACGGCGGCTACTACAAGCGCTCGCAGTTCGATTGACGCGCATTGGCGGCGCCGGCGATCACCGGCGCCGTCGCCGGGCGTACGATGGATGGACAGACAATGGACGTGATGACGCGATGACCGCAATTCTCGAAATGCGCGGCGTAAGCAAGAGCTTTTCCGGCGTCCAGGCCCTGCGCGATGTCAACTTCACGGTGGAGGCGGGTCAGATCCATGCGCTGGTCGGCGAGAACGGCGCCGGCAAGTCGACCCTGATGAAGGTTCTCAGCGGCGTCTACCCGCACGGCGACTATGAAGGCAGCATCATCTTCGACGGCGAGGAGCGGCGCTTTCGCGACGTCAATGATTCCGAGGCGCTCGGCATCATCATCATCCACCAGGAACTGGCGCTGATTCCGCTGATGTCGATCGCGGAGAACATTTTTCTGTCGCATCCGCCGCAGCGTCTCGGCGTGATCGACCGCGATACGGTCTATCGCCGGACCAGGGAATTGCTCGCCCAGGTCGGCCTCACCGAGATGCCCGATACGCTGGTGACGGACCTCGGCGTCGGCAAGCAGCAATTGGTTGAGATCGCCAAGGCCTTGTCCAAGCGGGTGCGACTGTTGATCCTGGATGAGCCGACCGCCAGCCTGAACGAGAACGACAGCGCGGCATTGCTGGATCGCCTGCTGGCGTTCCGCGCCCAGGGGATCGCCTCGATCCTGATCTCGCACAAATTGTCGGAGGTCGCCCGCGTCGCCGACCGGATCACGGTGCTGCGCGACGGGCGCACCGTCGACAGCATCGATTGCCGGGCCGAGCCGGTGGAAGAGGACCGGATCATCCGCAGCATGGTCGATCGCGATCTTGCCCATCGCTTTCCGCAGCGCACCGCCACGATCGGCGAACCGGTTTTCGCGGTGCAGGACTGGACGGTGCATCATCCGCAGCACCGAGAACGCCGGGTGATCAAGGGCGTCAATTTCGAGGTCCGGCGTGGCGAGGTGGTCGGGATCGCCGGGCTGATGGGCGCGGGCCGCACCGAATTCGCCATGAGCCTGTTCGGCCGCGCCTGGGGGGAGCGGATCAGCGGACGCGTCTGGCTCGACGGCAGGGAAGTCAACCTGTCGAGCGTGGCGGCGGCGATCGATGCCGGCCTCGCCTACGTCACCGAGGACCGCAAGCAACTCGGCCTGATCCTGGACAGCGACGTCCGCAAGAACATTACGCTGGCAAGCCTCGGCCGCGTAGCGCGGCAGGGCGTCATCGACGACATGTCCGAATTGCGCGTCGCCAGCGACTACCGCAACCGGATGCGAATTCGCTGTTCCGATGTCTATCAGGAGACCGGCCAGCTCTCCGGCGGCAACCAGCAGAAGGTGGTGCTGTCGAAATGGCTGATGACCGATCCGAAAGTATTGATTCTCGACGAGCCCACGCGCGGCATCGACGTCGGGGCAAAATACGAAATCTACTGTATCATCAACGAGCTTGCCGAGGCGGGCAAGGGCGTGGTGATGATCTCGTCGGAAATGCCGGAACTGCTCGGCGTCTGCGACCGCATCTGCGTGATGAATGACGGCGCCTTCGTCGGAGAATTCGCCGCCGCCGAGGCCACCCAGGAAAGGATCATGCGCGCCATCATGCGCAACAAGGAAATGGACAAGAAGGTACTTCAGGGAGATTTGCGGCCATGACCGACAAGGCGGTTGCGCTGCCCGGGCACGCCGGCTTCATCAAGAACAATCTGCGCAACTACGGTATGCTGCTGTCGCTGTTTGCGATCATGCTGTTCTTCCAGGTCATGACCGACGGCACGCTGCTGCAGCCGCTGAACCTGACCAATCTGGTGCTGCAGAACAGCTACATCGTGATCATGGCGCTCGGCATGCTGCTGGTCATCGTCACCGGCCATATCGACCTGTCGGTCGGCTCGGTCGCGGGCTTCGTCGGCGCCGTCGCCGCGGTGCTGATGGTGCGCTATCACGTCGCCTATCCGCTGGCCTTCGTCGCCTGCCTGCTGGTTGGCGCGCTGATCGGCGCGGCGCAGGGCTATTGGGTCGCCTACTTCAAGATCCCGTCCTTTATCGTGACGCTGGCCGGCATGCTGGTGTTCAAGGGGCTGGCGCTCGCGATCCTGGCAGGCCAGTCGGTCGGCCCGTTTCCGCCGACCTTCCAGAAATTGTCCTCGGGCTTCATCCCCGAACTGTTTCCCGGCGCCGGCACGCTTTATCCGACATCGCTGTTGATCGGGGCCGTATTGGCGGTGGCTTTGGTCTATACCAGCGCAAAGGGCCGGGCGCGGCAGGCGTCGCACGGTATCGAGGTCGAGCCGTTTGGCTTCTTCGTCGCCAAGAGCGCGGTGCTGTTCGCCGTGATCGTGTTCTTTGCCGGCTTGATCGCCTCGCATCGCGGCCTGCCCAATGTGCTCGTTATCATGACGGCGCTGATCGCGCTCTATGCTTTCGTTACCACCCGCACGGTGATTGGCCGCCACATCTATGCCATCGGCGGCAACGCCCGGGCCGCAAGCCTGTCCGGCATCAAGACCGAGCGACTGACGTTTCTGACCTTCGTCAACATGGGGGTGCTGGCGGCACTCGCCGGCCTCGTTTTCGCCGCGCGGCTCAATACCGCGACGCCGAAGGCCGGCGCCGGCTTCGAACTCGACGTCATCGCGGCCTGCTTCATCGGCGGCGCGTCCGCCTATGGTGGCGTCGGCAGGGTCGGCGGCGCGGTGATCGGCGCCATGATCATGGGAGTGATGAACAACGGCATGTCCATCCTTGGCATCGGCATCGACTACCAGCAGGTGATCAAGGGGCTGGTGCTGCTCGGCGCCGTCTGTCTCGACGTCTACAACCAGCGGCGCTAGGGCAGGATGAGCTCAGGTCGGGCCGTGAAGACGGGCCATTTGGTGCCCCAATCCTACTTTGCATGGGGTTGTTTTCGATATTTTGATTCTGGCACTCCGGCCGCGTCATTCCTGCAGTTGCCAGCGACCGATGACCCGAAACCGCGAGTTCGGCGTTTCCTGGCGGCACAGGGCAATCGCGTCGATCGCGAGCCGGTCAATTCCCGTTGCCGCAAACCTCTCACGCAGCATCGCCACGACGGGTTCGCGCCGTTCTGCGGGAAGCCGTCCCGTCAACGTCATGTGGAAACGAAATTCTTCGAACACGTATGGGTAGCCCCAACGGCCGAGATAGTCGCGCTGCCGCGGCGTCAGTTTGTCGGGATTGCGCCGTGCGCGATCTTCCGGGCTGAGGGGCGCACGGAACGGATCGAATGCCTTGGTCGCCTCGGCGGCGAGCAGTTCGAGCATCCGCTGACGGTTCGGCCGGAATCACCGCGATGAAACCGCTGATCGAATCGACGACCGGCTGGATCACCGGTACCGGCCGGGCCAGATCGGCGAACAATTCGCATGCCGCGGCAAGCCGGGCTTCGGCCTTGCCGTCGGCCAGCGTGATCGGGGCCTTCAGCGTGGCGTGAAAGCCGTATTTGCGGGGATCCTGCGTCAGATCGCGCCAGTCCGATGGGAGCCCATCCGGAAAGGGCAGGTCGTCGCCGCCATAGGCATCGTAGCCGAGCAGCGACCCGCCGAACCGGTCGAGCGCGCTGCCTTGTGCGGCGGTGTAGTAGATTGCGTAACGGGGGAAGTTTGCCATCGCGCCAGAATAGGGCCGCCTCACGCGGCTGCAACTGCCTTGCGTGATGCTGTGGACGAGCGGATGAGGCGGTTCGCCTCCGTCAGATGTACGAGACGCCCAGCCGCAATGATCGCGACGACCCGCGGGCGCAACGGCACCGTGTCATCGACAAGAATGACGTCGGCGCGCTGCCCTGCGGCGAGCGTGCCGCGATCGGCGAGGCCGGCAGCACGCGCCGGCGCCGATGAGATCAGTTGCCACGCCGCCGCCAGCGGCAGCACGCCGTCCGCGGCCAACCGGAACGCCGCCAGCAGCGGCGCCGGATAGTAATAGTCGGACGCCAGCACCGAACACAGGCCCTTGGCGATCATGTCGGAGGCGCTGGTCCAGCCGGTATGGCTGCCGCCGCGCACGACGTTAGGCGCGCCGAACACGATGAAGTCGGAGGCTGCGGCGGCGTCGCGGGCAGTTTCCTCATTGACCGGAAATTCGGCGATGGCAACGCCCTGCGCACGATAGGCCTGCCGCATCGCCGGGCTCTCATCGTCATGCGAAATCATCCGGACGCCTGCGGCACGCGCCGCCTGCGCCAGCCGTGCGATCGATGCCGGCACCTCGTGGCCGCGGCAGATCACGCTTTGCACCAGGTGATCGAACGCCTCGTGGGTGAGACCCGTGCGCTCGACCATCCGGCTGCGCTTCAGCGGCTTGGTGAGGCTGGCGATGGTCGAGTCCATATGGTCGTTGAAGGCGAACAGGTCGACACGGCCTTGCCCCAGCCAGTCGATGATTTCGCTTTCCGCATCGAGATTGTAGGTCTCCTGGCGCAAATGGAAGCGGGTGTCGGCGGCGAGCTGCGGCCGCATCTGCTCGATCGATTCCAGCAATTTCCGCGCATTGTCCGCGCCGCGCAGACCAGGCTCCCACGACCAGGTCGTGGCATGAAAGACGGTCGTGATGCCGTTGCTGACCGCCTGCCGGTCGCTGTCGATCAGCGCCACATCGATCGGAAAATCGACGCCGGGCCGCGGCATCATCTGCCGCTCGAAGGCATCGCCATGCAGGTCGACTATACCCGGCAGCGCCAGCAAGCCGCCGGCATCGATGCCGTGCGAGCTGTGGCTGTTGTCCGTACCCACGGCGACGATCTCGCGGCCGGCAATCCGCAACGTGGTTTCTGATATCTCATGGCCGAGCAGAGCGCGGCCACCTTCAATGAGCAGTTCAGTCACGATGCGGCACTCTGGTTGAATGGCTGACGGCCGGATGCTTCGGCCAATTCGTACTTTTCGAGAAAGCCCTCGACATCGAGCTTGCGGAAATCGGGCAGGGCGTGGCGAAGCGTCTCGTGGTCCCAGTCCCACCATGCAAGCTCCGCAAGCCGTCCGGCGATCGATTCGGGAAACCGTCGCCTGACCGGCCGGGCCGGGTTGCCTGCAACTATCGTATAGGCGGGGACATCCTTGGTTACGATCGCGCCGGCGGCGATCACCGCGCCGGTGCCGATCGAGCGGCCGGGCAGAATTACCGCGCCGTGGCCGATCCAGACGTCATGGTCGATATGGACGTGATGCTCGCGCCGCCATGCAAAGAAATCGGCATCGTCGCTCTCGCCCGGAAAATAGCTGCTGGCGCGGTAGGTGAAATGCGCCTGCGAGGCCCGGTGCATGGGATGATTGCCCGGATTGATCCGCGTCATCGCTGCGATCGAACAGAACTTGCCGATCGTCGTGTAGGTGATCTGCGCGTCGTTCACGACGTAGGAATAGTCGGCTATCGCGACTTCGAGCAGGATGGTCCGGGCGCCGACCTCGGTATAGGCGCCAAGCTGACAGCCGCGCACCGACGCGGTCGGGTCGACGGTCGGTTCAGGGGAAAGCATTTTTCCGGCCATGGGGGATCCATCAATCGAGAGAAGATCGCGCTCGTCTTCGATGCGCTTGATGACAGTATCATGACGGATGCGTGACGCAGGCGGCAGCTGTGGACGAACGCCGCACCGCAGCAGTCCTGTCACACAACTGTTAGATCGAGCCGTTAGCGATGCTCCAAGACTGGAATTTTGGAGCAGTGCATGCTGGTGGTGGAAGGTTTGACGTGCCGGTTCGGCACCAAAGCCGCGGTGGACAACGCGTCATTCTCGATTCAGCCCGGCAGCTTCGTCGGTGTGATCGGACGCTCCGGCGCCGGCAAGTCCACTCTGCTGCGGATGATCAATCGCCTCGCCGAACCTTCCGAAGGACGCGTTCTCTTTGAAGGCGTCGACGTGACCGCACTGCGCGGCAAGGATCTGCGGCAGTGGCGTGCGCGCTCTGCGATGATCTTCCAGCAATTCAATCTGGTCGGCCGGCTCGATGTCCTGACCAATGTGCTGATGGGGCGGGTGGCGGAAATCCCGTCCTGGCGCTCGCTGACGCAGCTCTGGCCCGAAGAGGACAGGGCACTGGCGATGTCGGCGCTGGAACAGTTCGATATGGCTGCTATCGCCGCCCAGCGCGCCGACCAGCTTTCCGGCGGCCAGCAGCAGCGCGTCGCGATTGCGCGTGCGCTGGTGCAGGAGCCCGACATTATTCTCGCCGACGAACCGATCGCCTCGCTCGACCCGCGCAATACACGGATCGTGATGGACGCGCTGCTGCGCATCAACAAGCATTTCGGCATCACCGTGATCTGCAACCTGCATTCGCTCGATCTGGCGCGGAATTACTGCGACCGCCTGATCGGCATGGCCGCGGGGCGGGTGGTGTTCGATGGCGCGCCCGAGACGCTGACCGATCTTATCGCGCGCGAACTCTACGATCTCGAAGCCGATGATGTCATGAACACCGCGCCAGCGCAGGTGCCGGACGGTGCGGCGATACCTGAACTCGGCACGGCCGCCGCAGCCTGAGTGTCATTTCTGTACAGCGTAGCCGGTTGCAAACGTGCAATCGGCCAAGAGGCGTAACCACAACAAGAGGGCTCACCATGATCACCCGTCGTATCGTTCTGGCCGGCGCAGCCGTGCTGGCATTCACCGCTTCCGCTTCGGCGCAGGACTGGAAGAGCAGATATCCGGAACTGACTTTTGCCGTGGTGCCGGCCGAGAACGCCTCGGGGGTCACCGAGCGGTGGACGCCGTTCGTCGCGTATCTCTCCAAGGAACTCGGCGTCAAGGTCACGCTGCGCATTGCCAATGACTACGCGGCCGTTATCGAAGGCCAGCGCGCCGGCAACATCCATATCGCAAGCTACGGCTCGGCATCGTTTGCCCGGGCCCGCCTGACCGGCGTCAAGACCGACGCCTTTGCCAACGACATCAATGCCGACGGCTCGACCGGCTATTATTCCGTGTTCTTCGTCAAGGCGTCGAGCCCGTACAAGAATATCGATCAGTTGAAGGGCAAGAACCTCGGTCTGGTCGATCCGAATTCGACCTCGGGCAACAACGTGCCGCGTTTCGAACTCGACAAGCTCGGCATCTCCGACGCCGATGGCTATTTCGGCAAGGTCGTCTTCACCGGCAGCCATGAGAACGCCATGCTGGCGCTGTCGCAGGGCACCGTCGAGGTCGCCGCCAATCAGTGGACCAACGACGACGATTCCACGCTCGCCCAGATGCTGCACAAAGGCATGCTGAAGAACGCCGATGGGTCGGCGATGAAGAAGGACGATTTTCGGATCATCCACAAATCGGCTCCGATCATCAACGGACCCTACGCCTATAATTCGGATCTTCCCGCCGACCTGAAGGCGGCGATCGCCAAGGCGTTCACGGAATCGCCGACCAAGGACAAGGCGGCGTTCGATCGCCTGTCCGACGGTCAGAAGAAAGGCTTCAACCCGGCGACCACCAAGGACTGGGACGGTACTATCGAGTTGATCAAGTTCGTCGATGCGTTGCGTAAGAAGAAGGCGTCCTGATCGATCGGTAGAAACAAATGAGGCCGGGTCCATGTGGCCCGGCCTTTTTTTGAATTAGAGCCCAGGCAGAACGCCTTCATGACATCAGCCGTATCCATCCTGCCAGGCGCGCAACTGGCCGTTCTCAATGCGGCCTATCGCGCGGCGGTGGCGCGCAAGCGGTTGCGGCTTGCGTTGGCGGCGGCGGCTTTTTTTGCGGCGCTTGTCGTCGCGGCATTCGGCGCGGAAGTGAATCTGCGCACGCTTTTCACCTATTTCGGCAACTTCATCAGCTATTTCGATCGCATCCTGACGCTGGAAGACGGCACCAGGGTGTGGAGCAACCCGGCCGAATGGTTCTGGGGCTGGCGCAAATGGCTGTGGATGTTGGCCGAGACCATTCTGATCAGCTATGTCGGCACCATGATCGGGGCGGTGCTGGCCTTTGCCCTGAACTTCTTCGCCGCCCAAAACACCTCGCCGGCGCCATGGCTTCGTTTTGTCATTCGCCGCCTGCTGGAATTCGCCCGCACCGTTCCCGGCATCGTGTTCGCGCTGATCTTCGTCATCGCCTTCGGGCTCGGTCCGATGGCGGGTGTGCTGGCGATTGCGATCCATTCCACGGGCGCGCTTGGAAAACTGTTTTCCGAGATCGTCGAAAATGCCGACATGAAGCCGGTCGAAGGCGTGCGCTCGACCGGTGCGAGCTGGCTGTCCTGCATGCGGTTTGCCGTGTTGCCGCAGGTGTCGGCCGGCTACGCCAGCTATGCCTTGCTGCGCTTCGAGATCAACGTTCGCGAAGCCTCGGTGATGGGCTTTGTGGGCGCCGGCGGCATCGGGCAGGAACTCGTGGTCGCGATCCGAAAATTCTATTACTCCGACGTCAGCGCGATCCTGCTGACCATCATCATCACCGTCTTCATCATCGATATCGCGCACCGGCTGGCTGCGCGGCCGTCTGTTCGGCAGGGATGCGCGGGCATGAGCCAGTTGCCGAAGCCGGACCGGGAGCAGTTGCGGGCGAAATACCCTGATATCTTCGACAGACCCGCCGCGTCGCGTCTGGCCACGCCGGCAATGATCGTCGCCGCCTTTGCCGTTTTCATCTTCGGGCTGGTCGACCTCGACTTCTCGCCGGCAAAACTGTTCGCCGGACTGAGCCAGCTTGGCTGGATCACGGTGATGATGATCCCGCCCGATCCCGGTTCGTCATTGCCGGCCTATCTCTCGGCGCTCGGGGAAACCCTGTCGATTGCACTGCTCGGCACTACCATCGCCGCCGTTGTCGCACTGCCGTTCAGTCTGCTGGCGGCGCGGAACATCATTCCCTCGGGGTGGCTGCGCTTTCCGGTGCGCCGCTTCTTCGATTCCATCCGCGGTGTCGACACGCTGATCTGGGCGCTGGTGTGGATCAACGTCGTTGGCCTCGGCCCGTTTGCCGGTGTGCTGGCGATCGCGCTGTCCGACTTCGGCGCGTTCGGCAAATTGTTTTCCGAAGCCATCGAGGCTGCGGACAGGAAACAGGTCGAGGGCATCAGGGCTTCCGGCGGCAACGCGCTGCACGAAATACGCTTCGGCCTGATGCCGCAGGTGCTGCCTGTCATCGCGGGGCAGGTGCTCTATTTCATCGAATCGAATACCCGCTCGGCCACCATCATCGGCATCGTCGGTGCCGGCGGCATCGGCCTGCAGTTGGCCGAGCAGATCCGTGTGCTGGAGTGGCAGAAGGTCTCGTTCCTGATCCTGATGATTCTGGTCGCGGTGGCCGCGATCGACTGGATCTCGGGCAAGCTGCGCTTTGCCATCATCGGACAGCGGGCGTTGGCGTGATGATTTCGTAGGGTGGGCAAAGGCGCGTAGCGCTGTGCCCACCATCTATCGACAGACTGCGATCGTGAATGGTGGGCACGCTTCGCTTTGCCCACCCTACAAACCATTCTCCACCAGAAACTCGACGCGCTCCGCGGCGAAGCGCGAACGCTTGGTCGTCAGCGGCTCGCCGGCGGTATCGACGTCGGTGCTGTCGACCACGAGCACGGGACGTCCGAGCGCGAGATCCAGCCGCACGGCGTCGGTCGCGTCCACGATGCCGGCGGTGATCCGCGTCGACGCACGGCGAAAATCCCGGATGCCGTAATGCGCCACCAGCTTGGTCATCGACCGCACATGGGCGAACACCTTGCCGGCGTCGGGGAAGCGTTCGGCCGAAAGCCAGGTGGTGCTGACGCAGATCGGCGTGCGGTCGGCAAGCCGTACCGATTCGATCCGGACGAGGGGCGCCGCGGTTTTCAGGCCGAGTTCCCGTGCCAGCTCGCGCGTGGCTTCTTCCTCCGTCGCATCGATGAATTGGCCGCGCGGCTCGCGGCCGCCGGCGCCGACGATCTCGGAAAACCGCGTCCGCGAGCGCAGGGGGTAGGCAAGGCGCGCGGTCTCGACATAAGTGCCGCTGCCGCGCTCGGCGCGCACCAGGCCGCGTTCGGCGAGCGCGGCAAGCGCGCGGCGAACGGTGTGGCGGTTGACCCGATAGGTCTCGGCGATCTCGATCTCGCCCGGCAGCTTTTCGCCGGAAACGAAGCGGCCCTCGGCGATGCCGCGCTCGATGCCGTCGGCGACCTGCCGCCACAGCGCGACGCCGGAGGCGGTGTCCTGAATGCTCATGTGGCGATATCGGCCATTGGAGAAAATCACCTCATTGTCACGAAATCGTCATGGCGTTTCGGTATCGAGTTGTCTAGTATCATAGACAACTTGATTCAGGCAAGGTCGATGTAATGGCAGGTGAGGAAAGTCACGGGCAAGCCCGGCGCAAGGCTGCGATGGCGGTGCTGGCCCACTCCGAGGCCGCAGACATTGCCGGTCATCTCGAGGCGATGGTGTTGCCGGCGCATGAAGACCTGCGCGAGCCCGAAAATGGCCTGGTCATGGTGCGTGGCCGCGTCGGCGGCGACGGCGCGCCGTTCAACCTCGGAGAGGCCACGGTGTCGCGCGCGGCGGTGCGGCTTTCGACCGGAGAAGTCGGCTTCGGCTACACGCTCGGTCGCGACCGTCACAAGGCGAAGCTGATCGCGTTGTGCGACGCCATGGTGCAGTCGGACGAATTCGCAACCGCGGTTGAAGCCGACGTGGTCGCGCCGCTGCGTGCGGCGATGATCGAAAAGCGAAACCGCAAGTCCGCGGAGGCCGCGGCAACACGCGTCGATTTCTACACACTGGTACGGGGTGAGGGCTGACATGACGAGCGTTGCCGAATTGCCCGCAGGATTTGCCGACAAGGTGTTGTCAGCCCAATCGGTGTTCCGGTCCGTCATGGATGCCATGGCGCGTCCCGGCAGCATTCAGCGGGTCGCATCAGCGGCCGGCACGCCGGCCGCGATGATGCGTGGTACCGCCGCCATAGCACTGACCCTGTTCGACCACGATACGCCGATCTGGCTCGATGGCCGGATGTCGGCGACGGCTGATGTCGCCAAGTGGCTCAAGTTCCACACCAGCGCGCTTGTTGTCGCGGACTCGTCGACCGCCAGTTTTGCGCTGGTGGGCGATCCCGAAAATCTGCCGGCGCTCGATCGCTTTGCGTTCGGCAGCAATGAATATCCGGACCGTTCGACGACGCTGATCCTGCAGGTCGAAAGCCTGGCGGGCGGCCCCGTTGTCGAGTTGCAGGGCCCCGGCATCGACGGCTCGGCAGCGCTGCGCGCCTCAATCCAGCCGCGTGACCTGTTCGAGCGGCTGGCCATCAACGCCACGCTGTTCCCGCGCGGTATCGATGTCGTGCTGGTTCATGACGATTCCATCGTTGCCATACCGCGCACGACGCGGCTCGTGAGGGGAGGCTGACCATGTATGTTGCCGTCAAGGGAGGCGAGCGCGCCATCGAGAACGCCCATCGCCTGCTGGCGCATGAACGGCGCGGCGACCGCGACGTGCCCGAACTGTCGCTGGCCCAGATCTCCGAGCAGCTTTCACTCGGCGTCGACCGCGTCATGACTGAAGGCTCGCTGTACGACCGCGAACTTGCGGCGCTCGCGATCAAGCAGGCGCGCGGCGACCTGATCGAGGCGATCTTTTTGGTGCGCGCGTTCCGCGCCACGCTGCCGCGCTTTGGCGCGACCGAGCCGGTCGACACCGGCGCGATGCAGGTGCGCCGCCGGGTTTCGTCGACGTTCAAGGATATCCCGGGCGGGCAGATCCTCGGTCCCACCTTCGACTACACCCATCGCCTGCTCGACCCGCAGCTCGCGGAAGGGTTCGCGCCGGAGGCTCCTGCGACCGGGGATGCCTCCGCCGCGGCGACACCGCGCGTGACCGACATTCTGGGCCGTGATGGCCTGATCGAGCCGTCGCCGGCCGCGGATGCTGACGCGCCCGTCGGCGACCTGACGCGCGAGCCGCTCAATTTCCCGGCGGACCGCGACCTGCGCCTGCAAAACCTGGCGCGTGCCGACGAAGGCTTTCTGCTGGCGCTCGGATACTCCTCGCAGCGCGGGTATGGCCGCAACCACCCCTTTGCCGGCGAGATCAGGTTCGGCGAGGTGGAGGTCGAGTTCATGGCCGAGGATGCCGGCTTTGCCGTTCCTCTCGGGTCGATCGCGCTGACCGAATGCCAGATGGTCAACCAGTTCAAGGGCTCGGCGACCGAAGCGCCGTGTTTTACGCGCGGCTATGGTCTCGCCTTCGGGCAAAGCGAGCGCAAGACGATGTCGATGGCGCTGGTCGATCGCAGCCTGCGCGCGCGCGAACTCGGCGAAGAAGTGATCGCGCCCGGCCAGGACGAGGAATTCGTGATGTCGCATTCGGACAATGTGCAAGCGACCGGTTTTGTGGAACATCTCAAGCTGCCGCACTACGTCGACTTCCAGTCCGAGCTCGGCCTGCTGCGGAAATTGCGGAAAGAGTTTGCCGAGGCGAATGAGGCCCCGCCAATGCAGGAGGCCGCGGAATGAACGCGCCAGCTTACAATTTCGCCTATCTCGATGAACAGACCAAGCGGATGATCCGCCGCGCCATCCTGAAGGCGATCGCGATCCCCGGCTATCAGGTGCCGTTCGCAAGCCGCGAGATGCCGATGCCCTATGGCTGGGGCACGGGCGGCGTACAGGTGACGGCCGCGATCCTCGGCCCTGATGACGTGTTGAAGGTGATCGACCAGGGTTCTGACGACACCACCAACGCGATCTCGATCCGAAAGTTCTTCGGCAAGACGGCCGGCGTCGCAACGACGACTGCAACGGCGGATGCCACCGTGATCCAGACCCGGCACCGCATTCCCGAAGCACCGCTGCATGCCGGCCAGGTACTGGTCTATCAGGTGCCTATTCCGGAGCCGCTGCGGTTTCTGGAGCCGCGCGAGACCGAGACGCGGCGCATGCATGCGCTCGGCGAATATGGCTTGATGCACGTCAAGCTGTACGAGGACATTGCGCGCTTTGGCCATATCGCGACCTCCTATGCCTATCCGGTGAAGGTGAACGCGCGCTATGTGATGGACCCGTCGCCGACACCGAAATTCGACAATCCGAAGATGGATAATTGCCCGGCGCTGCAACTGTTCGGCGCAGGACGCGAGAAACGCATCTATGCGATCCCGCCGCACACCGACGTGGTGTCGCTCGACTTCGAGGATCATCCGTTCACGCGCTACCGCTTCGACGCGCCCTGCGCGCTGTGCGGCGCCGGCGATTCCTATCTCGACGAGATCGTCACCGACGACAAGGGTGGGCGGATGTTCGTCTGTTCCGACACCGATTATTGCGAGTCTCGCCAGTTGGCCGGCCATCACGGCAGCGAGAGCGCCGCACCGCACAAGGAGAAGGCGCATGGCTGAGTCGCAAAACCCCGTGCAGGACGATCAGCCGCTGCTGGTCGCAGATCACCTCGGCAAGAACTACGGCCGGTTGACGGCCTGTCGCGACGTATCCTTTGCGCTCTACCCCGGCGAGGTGCTGGCGATCGTCGGCGAGTCCGGGTCGGGCAAGTCGACGCTGCTGCAACTGTTGTCCGCGCAGCTGGCGCCGAGCGCCGGACGGGTGTCGTACCGGATGCGGGACGGCGTGTTGCGCGATCTCGCCGCGTTAGGCGAAGCCGAGCGTCGTTTTTTGTTTCGGACCGACTGGGGCTATGTGCATCAAGACCCCGCGCTGGGCCTGCGGATGGCGGTCTCGGCCGGCGCCAATGTCGGTGAGCGGCTGATGGCGGTGGGCTGGAATCACTACGGCCGCATTCGCGATACCGCCTCGTCCTGGCTGGAGCGCGTCGAGATCGATACCGCGCGTATCGACGATGCGCCGCGGACCTATTCCGGCGGCATGCGGCAGCGGCTGCAGATCGCACGCAATCTGGTTACCGAACCGCGGCTGGTATTCATGGACGAGCCGACCGGCGGGCTCGACGTATCGGTGCAGGCGCGGCTGCTCGATCTGATGCGCAATCTCGTCAGTGAGCTGGGCCTTGCCGCCATCGTCGTCACCCATGATCTCGCCGTGGCGCGGTTACTGTCGCATCGCGTCATGGTGATGAAGGGCGGCCGCGTCATCGAAACCGGCCTGACCGACCAGGTGCTCGACGACCCCCGCGAGCCGTACACCCAACTGCTCGTTTCCTCCATTCTGCCGGCATGAGCGCGCAATGACAGCGATGATCGACATCACCAACGCCGAAAAGACCTTCACGATGCACCTGCAGGGCGGCGTCGAGTTGCCCGTCGTGCGTGGCGTTTCATTTCACGTCGAGCCGGGGGAATGCGTCGTGCTGTCGGGGCCCTCAGGCGCCGGAAAATCCTCGATCCTGAAAATGATCTTTGGCAATTACCGCTGCGATGGCGGCCGGATCGGCATCCGCCATCAGGGCGCGGTGATCGATCTTGCGACCGCCGAACCGCGGCAGGTGCTCAGCGTGCGCCGCTCGACCATCGGCTATGTCAGCCAGTTCCTGCGCGCGGTGCCGCGGGTTGCCACCATCGACGTGGTGGCCGAGCCCCTGATTGCGAACGGAACTGCCCGCGCGGAAGCCCGCGACAGGGCGGGCGCGCTGCTGCGCCGCCTCAACATTCCCGAGCGGCTGTGGGCGCTGCCGCCATCGACGTTCTCCGGCGGCGAACAGCAGCGGGTCAACATTGCGCACGGGTTCATTTCCGATCTGCCCATTCTGCTGCTGGACGAGCCGACCGCCTCGCTCGATGCGGCCAATCGCGCTGTTGTCGTCGAGTTGATCGAAGAGAAGAAGCGTCAGGGCGTTGCGATGGTGGCGATCGTGCACGACGATGAAATACGCCATTTGATCGCCGACCGCATCGTCGACGTGACGTCATTTGCCGCCGCCGCTTGAAGGAAGAGATGTGAGATGACAAGGCAAGAAACGGTCCTTGGTAACGCCCGCATCGTGCTGGCCGATCGCGTGATCGAGCGCGGCTGGGTCGCCTTTGTCGACGGCCGCATCGCCGAATACGGTGAGGGCAGCGCGCCTTCGGGCAGCGAAGACGCCGGCGGCGACCTGATCATGCCGGGCCTGATCGAGCTGCACACCGACCATCTCGAAATGCACTATGTGCCACGTCCAAAGGTGTTCTGGGATCCGATCGCGGCGGTGGTCTCCTACGACGGACAGTTGGCCACCTCGGGCATCACCACGGTGCTGGATTCACTGCGGGTCTGGCGCGAGGATGGCGCCGAGGAGGTTGACGGCAGGGCAGGCGTGCTGGCGGAAGCGATCACATCCGCGCGCGACGCCGACCTGCTTCGCGCCGATCATTTCCTGCACCTGCGTTGCGAAATCCCGATGCCGAGTGTGGTTGAGGAAGCCAAGGAGCTGATCGACCGGCCGGACGTGCGGCTGATGTCGCTGATGGATCATACGCCGGGCCAGCGCCAGTTCCGCGACGAGGTCAAGCTGCGCGACTATTATCGCGGCAAGGGCGGCGGCAAAACCGACGCCGAGCTCGATGCGCTGTTCGAAAAGCGCTTCCACTACCAGAAGACGTATGCCGCGGCCAACATGCGCGAAATCGTGGCCCTTGCGCATCAATATGAAATCCCGCTCGCCAGCCACGACGACACCACCGAGGAAAACGTCGCCGATGCGATCCAGGATCGCGTTTCGGTGGCGGAATTTCCGACCACGATGGAGGCCGCGCGCGGCCTGCACCAGGCCGGCATCGGCATCCTGATGGGGGCGCCGAACGTGGTTCGGGGCGGTTCGCATTCCGGCAACATCGCCGCCATTGATCTCGCCCGCGAGGGATTGCTGGATATCCTGTCCTCCGACTACATCCCCTCGAGCCTGTTGATGGCAGCACTGCAATTGCCGCGGGATGTCCCGGCGATCGACCTCGCCGCCGCTGTCCGCACCGTCACCAAGGCACCAGCCGAAGCCGTGGGTCTTGCCGACCGCGGCGAGATCGCGCCCGGCAAGCGCGCCGATCTGATCCGGGTGCATGTCGCGCGCGGCATTCCGGTGGTGCGCAGCGTCTGGCGGGAAGGGCGGCGGGTCGCATGACGAAGACGTTGACGACCGCAACAGCCGACCAAACCGCCGCCATCGGGCCGGGCCGGCTGGTACTCGTGGTTGGTCCGAGCGGTGCGGGCAAGGATACGCTGCTCGGCCTTGCAAAGGCAGCCTGTGCCGACGATGGCAACGTCGTGTTTCCACGCCGTGTGATTACGCGTGAAGCGTCGGCATCGGAGGAGAACGAAGAGGTCAGCATCGGTACGTTTCAGGAGGCGTTGACGCGTGGCGAATATGCCATGCACTGGGAGGCGCACGGCCATTTGTATGCGCTGTCGCGTGCGATTGACGACGAAATCCGTGCTGGACGAACCATCGTCGCCAACGTCTCGCGTACGGTGATTGGCGCAATGCGCCGCGCCTATGCCGACGTCACTGTGGTTTTGATCACGGCGCCGCCAAACGTTCTGGCAGAACGGATTGCGATGCGCGCACGAAGCAGCGACGGCACGGTCGAAAACCGTCTGCGCCGCACGGTGGAGGATGCCTCGGCTGCGCCGGACGTTACTATCGTCAATACCGGCAGCGCCGAATACCACGCCCGCCAACTCGTCCGCGTCATCAAGGGCGGGAAATGGGACGAATGAAAGGAAACCGGAAATGACCGTTGTCGCGACCATCGCGCAGCTCGAAGCCATCTACGGCTTCCCCAACGATGCCTCGACGGTCAAGGTCGCGGACAAGGTGACACCGGCCTATCGGGCGCTGATGGACAAGTCGCCGTTCGCGGCGCTGGCGACCTGCGGGCCGGAGGGGCTGGACTGCTCGCCGCGCGGCGACCTGCCGGGCTTCGTTCGCATCCATGACGAGAAGACGCTGATGATGCCGGATCGCCGCGGCAACAACCGCTGCGATTCGCTGCGCAACATCGTGCGCGATCCCCGGGTGGCGCTGCTGTTTCTTATCCCGGGCTCCGGCAGCACGCTGCGCATCAACGGCCGCGCCCATGTCTCGGCCGATCCGGACCTGCTGGCGTCGTTCAAGACGGAGGGCAAAGCGCCGCGCACCGTCATCGTCATGACGGTGGAAGAGATCTACTTCCAGTGCGCGCGCGCCATCGTGCGCTCCGATCTCTGGAATCCCGACAAGCGCGTCGACCCCAGGAGCTTGCCGACGCCCGGCCAGATCCTGGCCGAGATGAGTGAGAACACCGTCGGCGGCGAGAAATACGATCGGGAATGGCCGGAGCGCGCGCGGCAGACGATGTGGTAGGCAACGAGTTTTGCGCTTGCCGCTGCGTGGTCGCATCGGTTCTCGTCTCATCCCGAGGGCGAATTCATGCAATTACTCGGCCGCGGCTTGCTCCCGCGCTTGTCGATTGGCACGTTGCAATTGTCGATCCGTTGTTCGTCCATCCATTTCCTGCCCGTGCGTTCCTTCCCGGTCAGTAATGGCCCACTGGCGGGCAGGGCGGTCTCGGCCTTTGGCGCGGTTTGGTCAGGCTGCCTGTCCTGCGCAAAGGCCGCTGATGCCAGGCACACCGCGAAGATAAAACTCATCAACCTTCGGTGAATCGGTTCCATAGGCTTTCCTCGCCAAAAAGCTCGCGCATCAGCTTAATCCTGTGGAGATTTGCGGCGCCACCCGGAACCTGCGAACATGTCGGTTGCCTCTCATCACGTCGTGCTGCTTGCTTCACGAGCGCCGCGTCTCAATCTTCGAAAGATGACTTCGGCTGGCAAGCCGAGATAGCGAACCGTGACCGACGTGACGCATTCGTCGATCCGCCGCCTTTGTTCGCTCGCCTTGCCCAAGAGCGAAGTGGCTTTGCCCAAGAGGGAAGTTTCCGGCGTCAGGTGCGTCGGTATGCCGTCAACATCGGATGTTCCGTGCTTGCGCTATGTTCGAGCTCAACCTAGCTTTGATATCGGCACGAACGTCGTGCCAGCACTGCTTGGGAGAAACCCTGATGAGTTGGAAAACTCCGAAGATTGTGGAAGTGCCGGTGGGCATGGAAATCAACATGTACGCCTGCGCGGCGCGTCAATAGACGCGTCGAAACGGTCTGCCCGGCTCCGGTGACAGTCTGTTGCTGCGGGCCGGGCAAGCTGTGCGATCACCAGAAGTTCTCCACTGCTTGCACTGGGAGCGAGGCTTGGATCCTGCCGAAGTGGACAGGGATCCTCTGAAGACCGCCGCCGGAACGCGATCCGTTCCTGCTTCCGTTTTCTTCCCTGAATTCCACATGTTTCCATGGCTCGCCGCCGGTCCCGGCATCATGCTAGAGTGGTCTTCGGCTGACGCCGCCGGAACCTACCGCTCAAACCCAATGACCCGCTGAATGCGAATGCCACCGCGTGCAAAGACCTTCCAGGCGGCGGTCGTGTCTCTTGCTGCGCTGCTGCCGGCCTGTGCGCATGCCGAGGGCATCGATACCGAGCATCTGTTCGGCTTCATGATCGGCACCGACGTCGGCAATGTCGGCGAACGGGAGTTTCAGAGCGAGACGACCGGGCGCTTTGGCAAGAACGGCGGCCGTTATCGGGCCGTCGGCCAGGAGTTCGAACTGGAGTTCGTACCTGTTCAGAATTTTCGAGTAGAGATCGGAAGCACGTTTGCGTCGCACCAGATCAGTGGCGTGCCCGGTCTTGACGACCAGCGCCGGCTATCGTGGCAGGGCGGGTCGCTCGATCTGCGCTACCGTTTTCTCGATCGGGAAACGGCGTTGTTCGGACTTACCTTTGCGGCGGAAGCGCACGCGCATCGGGTTGACGAGACGACGGCTGAAACGGTCCGGAGTTTTGGAACGGAGTTCAGGCTGGCGTTCGACCGTGAACTCGTGCCGAACCGTGTCGTCGCGGCGTTCAACCTGATCTACGAGCCGGAGTGGACGCGCTTGGCCGGCAGTGGCGTGATGGAGCGGGAATCCACCGCAGGTGCGGCGTTTGCGGTGATGGCGCAGTTGCGTCCGGGTTTCCTGCTGGGCGGTGAAGCGCGTTACTTGCGGAAATATGAGGGGACCGGTTTGGAGGAACTCGCAGGGCAGGCGTTGTTTGTCGGTCCTACGGCGTATTTCCAATTGTCGAAACGCTCCCGGCTGACCGCAAGCTGGAGCGTTCAGGCATGGGGGCGTCCGGCGGCGGGGGCAATTGCCAGCCTTGATCTCGTCAATTTCGAACGCCATCAGGCAAGGCTGATATTTGGCGTTAACTTTTAGGGTTCGCGGCAGCTCTTGGGGCAGGCGGCGCGCGGCCCGGTTCCGGTGTTTCACGGGGTAGTGAAACTATAGGCCATCCGTTACCGTAGCTTTTTGCGTTATCTATTCGGGAGCAATTCAAGGGGTATCAGGCATGACTCCGATAGATTTGATCGTGACCGTCTGTGCGGTGCTCTCGCCGACCACCTGCGAGGAAACCCATCTGGTCTTTTCTTCAGATGTTTCGTTACGGCAGTGCGTCATGGCGGCGCAGCCCTATATCGCGCAGTGGGTTGGCGAGCATCCGAAATGGACTGCGGTCAAGTGGCGTTGCGAATATCCGCGCAACAACCAAAAGGCATTTCAGGACGCCGTGTGGTCCGCGGGCTGAAGCACGGCGGCAAAAAGCCTGTAGCGGCTACTTGTTGCAGTCCTTCAAATCCTTGTCCGCGATCGAAAACACGGCGTCGGCCTTGATCTCGATGCCGCGCACAAAGCAATGTTTTGCGCCGCGATAGCCGACCTTGGCGTCATAGCGTCCCGGGTCCACCCCCGTAATGCGCAGGCGCTCGTCGTGATCGACTTCCTTGTCCTTGTCGTTCAGGGTCTGGTTGGGACCCCAGTCGTTCTTTCCGGCCGGGGAAAGCTGAAACTCCGAAATGGTCGCGGTGGTCAGATTCCACAATCGGACGCCTTTTCCCTGCGCGGCCACTTCATTGGCGCTCGCTGACAGCAGGGCCACCAAAGCCAAAGTCCATCGCATCGGGCAATCCTTTCATCGCGGAGCGTTTAGAGCCGTCATTGCTTTATCAGACGTTCCGATTTTTTGCCTTATCGAAATTTCTCGCCCGGTCGAGGCCGATTGGGGCGATCAACCTGGCTGAATCGAGATCGGCACCATCGAAATCGGTATCGATGACGGTAACACCGGTCAAGTCGGCTCCCCCGAGCTGGGCTCCCTTGAGCGAAGCACCCGTGAGATCACCACCCTTCAGCGCGGCAAATTCGAGATCGACGCGGGACAGGTCGGCGCCGCGTGCGTTCAGCCCCTCCAGATTGGCGGACTTCAGCACCCCGCGCATCAGGCCCATCGACTGGTTGCGCATGTCGGCGCCCAAATTGGCGCCTGCGATCGAAGCTCCGACGAGGCTCGCGCCGGTGAGATCGGCAGCGATGCGTGCGCCCGAGAGATCGGCGCCGTCGAGGCGGGCGCGAACCATCTGCGAGGCGAACAGGTTTGCGCCTTTCAGGCTAGCGCCGGTCAGGTCCGCTTCGAGCAGCCATGCCTGGTCGAGGATGGCATGGTCTAGTCTGGCGCCGGCGAGCTTTGTCTTGTTGAGCCGTGCCGCGCGGAAGATTGCGCCGGACAGATCGAGCCCGGAGAGGTCGAGGCCGGATAATTTCTTTCCTGTAAAATCGGCAGGCGCGGCGATGGAGGCCGCCGCGAGTGCGGCCTCGACCTCTTCGCGGGTCATTTCGGCCGAGACCATATCGGGTGACGACAGGTCTATGTGACGCATCATGTCCTGCGCCGTTGCCGTCATGGTCACAAGCGCAAGACCGAGCGCCGCGATTCCGATCGAGCGTTTCATCGTCAACCTCGTCGATGACGCATCCTAGCACCGGCCTCAAGCACTGCCTATGCGCTTTCCCGCGCGGGAGGATCGCCATTGATCCGACGCATGACGTCCAGCTTGATCGCGGCGATCTCGGCCTCTCCGCGCGCGCCGCGTGGTGTACGGATCGGCAGCTCGGCGAGAAGGCGGGCCGGGCGCGGCGACAGCAGGAACAGGCGGTCGCCGAGGCGAACCGCATCGTCCACGTCATGGGTAACCAGCAGCGTTATCATGGAGCGGTTGTCCATCAACATGGCAATTTGATCGCGCATACGGGCGGCGAGGGCGGCATCGAGCGAAGCCAGCGGTTCGTCGAGAATGAGGAACGCCGGCTCGACGGCGAACGCTCGGGCGAGCGCCACGCGCCGGGCCAGACCGAGCGATAGTTCGCCGGGAAAATGATTGCGATGCGCGTTCAATTCCAGAATCTCGAACAGCGCTGAAAGCTTCGCTTCATCGGCCTGGGGCGCAACAAGTCGCACATTGTCTTCGACCGATCGCCAGGGCAGCAGCCGCGGTTCCTGAAACACGAAGCCGATCGGCGCGCCGGCGGGACGCGAGACGCGTCCTTGAAAGTCGGGGTCGAGGCCGGAGAGAATTCTGAGCATCGTACTCTTGCCGCAGCCGGATGGACCGACCAGGACGCCAACCTCTCCGGCATCAAGCGCAAAGGAGACGCCGGCGATCACGTCGTGCTGTTCGCCCGCCGCGTTCCTGAACGTCTTGCTGGCGATATCGACTTCAAGCCGCACGGGGACGCCACCGGGATAGCCGGGCCTCGAATGGCTGCACCAGCAAGGTTTCAATGAGGAGCACGACCGCCGCGAAACTCAGTGAATAGGCAAGCAATCGCGGAATGTCGAACAGCTGGAACGCCACGCCGATCTCGAAACCAACCCCGTTCGGGCGTCCGAGTAGTTCCGCAACAAGGACGATCTTCCAGACGAGGGAAAGCCCTGATCGCGCGGCGGCTGCGATATAGGGCGACAGTTGCGGCAAAATGACGTGCCGGAACTTCTTCCAGCGCGGCAGCGCAAATACGGTCGCCATTTCGTCGAGCGCCGCGTCGAGGGCACGCGCGCCCTCGCGCAGCGTAACGACGGCGGTCGGGAGCTTGTTGATGGCGATTGCCGCAATGGCGGCGACTTCAGTCAATCCGGCCCAGATGTAGGCGAGCACGATGACCACGAGCGCCGGCAGATTGAGCAGCAGGATCAGCCAGGGGTCACCTAGCCGGTCGGCAAGCCGTACCCGGCCCATCAGGTATCCGATCGCCGCGCCCAGCGACATCGCCAGCGTGAAGGCGAGCGCAACGCGCGCCAATGTCACGCCGAGGTGAAAAAACAAGTCACCTGACCTGGCTTCCGCAATCATGGCCGCGAATACGGTGGGAGGAGGCGGCAGCTTCGCGTCACCGGCAAGCAGCGAGCCGATCCACCAGGTTGCGAGCAGCACGGCGAATGACAGCAGGCGAGGCACCTCAACCTCCCGGGATCGCGCGATAGAATGTCCCGGCATCGAGTTCAGGCGCCGGCCCGACAAGTTCGCGGCCACCGATTTCGGCCAGCACGCGGTAGAGAATGCGGGCGTCGGCTTCTTCGTCCGCGACCGGGCGACGCGGAATTCCCTCCCGATAGCGATCGCGATAGGCGCGCAACGTGGCGGCGTCGGGAGCGCCGGTCAGTGGCGCAATTGTCTCCCACTCCGCATCCGAGGTCGACAGGATCTCCTTCGCCGCGCGGGTCATGGCGATGAAGCGGGCAATCTTGTCCTGGTTTGCGTTCGCCCATTTTTCGTCGAAGACGTAGCCGATCATTGCGGTGCGGCCTTTGGCGCCGAGTTTCGGCAGCAGATCCTCGATGCCGGCGACGCGGCGGAAACCCTTCGCTTCCAGTCCGGCGCAAAAATTCCAGTAGTTCAAGGTCGCATCCATTTCCCCGCTGAGCGTCTTCGCAGCCAGCAGCGGCGGCGCGCCATAAGCAATTGTCGCCTCCGACTTCAGGTCGATGCCGCCCTGCTTCAACCACGCCAGCAGCAATAGCCAGCTCTTGTCGATCGGACCTCCCGCGACGGCGAGCTTGCGACCCCTGAGGTCGGCCAGGGTCTTTATCGATGATGCGGCAGGCACCATCACGGCGCCGAGCGCGCTCGAATAAGGGTAGAATGTCAGCTTGGCGCCAAGCCCGCGTTCGCGCGACACCCAAAGCCAGTCGGTGACCACGATGTCGGCATTGCCGGCGCGAAGCGCGATCTTGCCCGCCTCGGGGCTCGCCAGTTCGAGAACCTCAACCGAAAGGTTGGCTTGTCTGTCGAGGCCGTGGGTACGGATCACCGCAAGTTCCCAGGCGAATGTTCCGGTCTTCTGCACCGCAACGCGCAAGACCTCGGCACTGCAGCACGTGCCGAGCGAGACCGAAATAGCCGTAGCAAGCAGCATACGAATAAGAAGTTTCATGTCCCTTGAGCCGTTTCCTCGAACGTCCGCTTTTCAGTGCGCCAGTCATAGCATAGCTTCCACGATTAGCAGTGGGAGGAAGACGATGGCGCTTGTCGGATCGGTACGACGTATTGTCGCCGCGTTGATGGTGCTGATGACGATGTCAGTTGCCGCGCGCGCCCAGGAGATCAACGATTATCCGACGTCGGCGCGCGTTGAATATGTGTTTGGTTGCCTGAAGGCAAATGGCGAGACGCGGCAGGCGATCGAGCAATGCTCCTGCTCGGTCGATGTTGTTGCTTCGCTGATGCCCTATGCGCGCTATGTCACGGCCGAAACCGTGCTCAGCATGGCGCAGGTCCAGGGAAATCTGGGCGGGCAGTTCCGGACATCTGAGCAGGCGGCAACCGCACTCAACGAACTCCGGCGGGCCCAGGCCGAAGCGGAAGTGCGCTGCTTCTGACGTAGCACGCAGTTCGGATCAAATCCCGGAATCTTCGATTTTCCATTCGCGCTGGAAGACGTGTCCCTCGGTGTCCTTTGCCTCGGCACGGAAAGTTTTCGCGCCGTTCGACACGTAGGTGAACCTGATATTTGGATCTTCCGAAATTGAAATGCCGCCTTCCATCGTCAATACCAGGCTGTCGTCCTGCCAGAGCCGCAGTTCATTGACGAAGAATGCCGGGACATACAATTGCGTGACCTGGTCCATCTGCAGGCCGGAATTGTTGGGATGCCCGATCATGATCTGGGCCTCGCGCGCGCCGCTGGCGGGGCCTTCGCCGGTTTTTGCGAACTGGCGGTAGCGCATCTGACCCAACCGGCTCTTGGCTTCGTCGGCGACCTTGGCGGCAGGCGCCGAGCAGCCGCCGGACGCCTTCACGTAGGTCTTGACCATGTAGAGTTTGCCGTCGCTGAGTTCGGCCACCGCATGAACGTCGGTGTAATTGTTGACGCGGACGCGGGTGGAGATTTCCGACACCTTGGCGTCCGGCCCGAGCTGGAATTTTGCGGCCATCGGCGCAGGGTTCTGGTCGATGACCAGCGTGATGCTCAGCACCTGCCGGCTGTCACTGGCGGAAAGTTTCGTTCGCAAGGTCACCGGCACGATGGCGGCATCCTCGGCGCGGACGGGCATTTCAACTGATATCACGTCGCTGCCGTCGTTCATCGGGCGGTTGTTGAAGATGTCCTGAACCAGGCCGGGCCAGGGGTCATTCGCCTCTGCCGCAAGCGCCAGCGGCGCGGCGAACAGGAACAAGCCAGCGACGGCGAACAGGCGGAGAAGAGACCCGGGCATGCGCTACCTTCAAAAGGATGGAAGCAACCAACGCAATATAGGGTAACGCGCCCGCTATTCCCATTCAATTTCCGAAAATGCTGCGGTTGCGTTGCGGGTGTTGAAGTCGTCGAACAATTCCCATCGGGACCGCTCGGAGTCCGCTGCGGTGCCCGCCGCCGCAATCGGTTTGCCGCTTTTGACCAGCCCACGCACGTCCGAGGCCAGCGTTTGGAGATAGCGGCGCTCGTCGGCCAGGGCCGCCGGCCATTCGCTCACAGGACCGTGACCGGGAACAACGCGTTGCGCGGGCAGGGCGCTGAGCACGGCGAGTGCGGCGAGCCAGCCGCGGATGCTGCCGTCCAGCACCGGCGTGTGAGTTAGAAACACCAGATCTCCGGCAAACAGGGTCCCGGTTTTTTCATCCAGCACGGTGAGATCGCTGTCGGTATGGGCGGCAGGCCACGCCCGCAAGACCAGCGGACGGCGGCCGAGATCCAGACTGAGCGTGCCGCTGACGAGCAACGTTGGCGGCACGATACGTATCTCGTCGATCAACTGGTCGCCCATGGTTCGGCGAAATGCATCGAGATAGAATTGTCCGCGCGCGGCGAGTGCGCGTGGCAGGTTCGCGTGGCCGACAAAGGTCGTGCCATCCTGCACGAAAGCGCCATTGCCGAACACGTGATCGGGATGGCCATGCGTATTGATGACGTAGCGGATCGGCTTTCCGGTCCGGGCGCGAATGGCTGCCAACAATTGTCGTCCTTCGCGGACGCTGCCACCCGTATCGATCACGGCGACGGCGTCGTCGCCGACGATGAAACCGACATTGGCAATCGCGCCGTCGTTCTCGCGTGTCATCTGTGCAGTTTGGCCGTTGTGCACGAATACGCCGTCCGCAACGGAATTGACGGGCAACTCCTGTTGCTGCGCGGGCGAAGCTGTTGCCGAAGCGAGCATCGCGAGCGCGACAAGGATGAATGCGGCACGAGCCATATTTCAGCCTCCGTCCAACCAAGAAGCGCGATCGGAAATTTCAGGTTTCATCGGATTCGGTTTGCGTCGCAACACGGACGGCGAGTCCGCCATCGGGATTATTCCTGTTGCAGCCTCCAATTGACAAGCTTAGCATTTTGCTTGTCTGCGGCTTCAGCGGAACTTGGTTCGTCGGGGCTGCCGATATTTTTCCAGAGTTGGCAACCATGGTGGGCCGCAAGTGCAGCAGCTTTTGATGACATGCGCCGGGCAGAAACGCTGGCTGGCGATCGCAACATTGGCGGTCCTCGCGGTCTTCCTCGGGCGCGATGATGCGCGTGCGCAGATCAAGGAAGGCGGCGATCTGTCGATCGAGCTCGTCGATCCCAAGGTGCTGCGCGTCTGCGCCGATCCGCACAATCTGCCGTTCTCCAACGAAAAGGGCGAGGGATTCGAGAACAAGCTTGCCGAACTGTTCGCCGAGAAGCTGAGCAAGAAGCTGGAATACATGTACTTCCCGCAGGCGACCGGCTTCGTCCGGATGACGCTTGGCGCCCATCGTTGCGACGTCATCATGGGCTTTCCGCAAGGCGACGATCTGGTTCAGGGCACCAATCCCTATTACCGCACCGCCTATGCGCTGGTCGCCAAGCAGGGCAGCGGCCTCGAAGACGTGGCGACGCTGGAAGACGAGCGTCTGAAAGGCAAGCATATCGGCATCGTGGCCGGCACGCCGCCTGGCACCAACATGGCGGTCAACGGCCTGATGGCGAACGCCAAGCCATATCAGTTGATGGTCGATACCCGTCTGGACTCGTCGGCCGAGGCGATGATCGCCGACCTGATGTCGGGCCAGATCGACGCCGGCATTCTGTGGGGACCGATGGCGGGCTTCCATGCGAAGAACGCGAACCCGCCGCTCCATGTCACGCCGCTGGTGAAGGAAAAGACCGGCCCGCGATTGGCGTTTCGTATCGGCATGGGGGTACGGGGGGCTGACCAGAACTGGAAGCGGCTGCTCAACCGCCTGATCCAGGAGAACCAGCCCGCCATCAACAAGATACTGCTCGACTACGGCGTGCCTCTGCTCGACGAGAACGACCGGCCGATCGGCGCGGAGACGGCAACGAAAGTGCAATGAAAACGCTCGCAGGCCTGATCCTTGCGGCGTTCACATTCACTGTCTCGACATCGGCGCAGGAAAGGCCTCCCGAGCCCGACGGGTACCGTATGGAAGACTACCGTGCGCCGGTTCCCGCGACCGTTGCCGGTGCGCGTGTTCTGACAACCGCGGAGGCCGAGGCGATCTGGCGAGCCAAGTCGGGCGTGTTCATCGACGTAATGCCCCGCGCGCCAAAACCGCAAAATCTTCCCGAAGGCACAGTCTGGCGTGACAAGCCGCGGCTCAACATCCCCGGCAGCATGTGGCTGCCCGACACCGGCTACGGAAAGCTTGCGGCGGCGACGGAAGACTATCTGCGGCGTGGGCTGCGTCCGCGCGACGTCGGGCAACACGACCGCGCTGGTCGTGGTTTACTGCCAGGCCGATTGCTGGATGTCCTGGAACGCGGCCAAGCGAATCCTGACCTACGGTTACGCCAACGTTGCGTGGTACGCCGAAGGAACGGATGGCTGGGAAAGGGCCGGCCTGGCTCTCACGGAAGCGCAGCCGGAACCGCGGGCAGGTGAGGCGGCGGCGCCGAAATAGAGCGGAACACAAAATATCGAAAACAACCCCATGCAAAGTAGAAATGGCCGGGGGCTCGCAGCGCTCAGGCCGCTTGCGTCGGGGGCATGAGGGGTCCGTCGTCACGGCCCAACCTAATCTCATCCTGCTAGCGATTATTCGATTTCCTGCTGGATCGTCCGTCCCAGCGCGAACAGACGCTGGTCGATCGCGGTCGGCACCTCGCAGACGAATTTGATGACGTTTCGCCGGTCTTCGAAGATCCGCGTCTGCCAGACAAGCTGATTGCCGAGCTCGTCGATCTTCGCCTGATCGGGTGGCGTTTCACCCTGCAACGCCTGCAGGGCAATCGTATCGGCGCGAATTTTGTCCGCGGCCTCGCGCTGCTTGCGGGTGACGCGCTCCAGCCCGTTCAGAACCTGGGAGCGTTGGGCATTGAGGGAGTCGAACAGGCCGGCAAACAGCAGTTTTCCGCTTGCGGTCTTGTCGGCCGCACCGTTCAGATATTCGGTGATCGCCTTCTGCGCTTCTTCGAGCGGGGTGCGCCTTGCCGCCAGCGTTGCGACCAGTGCGCTGACCTTGGCGTCGTCCTTCCACTTGCCGGAGACGTCGTCGAGCGGCGGGCCGGCCCACACCGCGGCGATGGATATCTCGGGCACCTTGGCCTGGGTGCACGGCCAGTCCGGATAGCGCGGGTCGGCGGCATGGGCGAACCGGATCGTCGCCGTAACGGCAAGCCATACTGCGATCGTCGTCCGATATTTCATGCCTCGCCTCCGGCCGGTCCGCGGCGGATCAGGCCGCGCGATGGGTCGTAGGCGTAAATTGCGCCGACCATGAAGGCGATCGTGCAGCCGCCGACAACCGCGAGCGACGTCCAGTTCACTTGTCCATACAGCGCGAAACGGATCAGCTCCACGGCATGCGTGAACGGATTGAACTGGCAGACATAGTAGAGCATCGGGCTGCTCTCCAGGATGCGCCACAGCGGATAGAGCGCCGAGGAAGCGAAGAACATCGGAAAAATGACAAAGTTCATCACGCCCGCGAAATTCTCGAGCTGCTTGATGCCCGAGGAGATCAGCATCCCCAAAGCGCCAAGCATCAGGCCCGACAGCACCAGCGCCGGCAGCACCGTGAGATAGCCGGCTGGCGGCGGCGCGATATCCCAGAACCAGGCGATCAGCAGGAAGGCATACACCTGAAGCAGCGAGACCGCGGTTCCGGCCAGAAGCTTGCAGGACAGCAGAAACCATCGCGGCAGCGGGCTCACCAGCAAGGTTCGCATGTTGCCCATCTCGCGGTCATAGACCATGGAGAGCGAGGACTGCATGCCGTTGAAGAGCTGGATCATCGCCATCAGGCCGGGCGCGATATAGACCTCGTACAGGATGTAGGTTTCGTAGGGCGGGATGATGGAGAGGCCGAGCACCTGACGGAAGCCGGCCGCGAAGATGAACAGCCACACCAGCGGCCGCACCAGTGCCGAGATGAAGCGTTCGCGCTGATGCAGGAAGCGAAGCGCCTCGCGCCAGACGATGCCGTTCAGGCAGGTGAGATACTCGCCTGACGAAAAACCGCTCCGGATCGGCGTGGTGGCTGCTGTCGTCATGATGTGGGGCTCCCGCCCTGTGCGGTGGAGCCGGTCAGCCGCATGAACGCCGTGTTGATATCGCTGCCGCCGGCCTCAGTGATAACCCGCGCGACCTTGCCTTGGGCCAGGACGCGGCCCTGATGCAGGACGACGAGATCATCGTTCGAGCCGATCTCGTCGAACAGATGCGTCGCCCACAACACGCCTATTCCCTGTTCGGTAACGAGCTGGCGGACGTGGTTGAGGATATCGGCGCGGGCCTTCACGTCGAGGCCGACGGTCGCCTCGTCGAGCAGCAGCAGGCGCGGGCGGTGCAGCAGCGCTCGCGCAATTTCCAACCGTCGCATCTGGCCGCCGGAGAGATCGCGCACCTTGCTGCCGGCGCGGTCGGCAAGGCCGAGGCGCGCCAGCACCTCGCGGCTACGTTCGCGCGCATCGCGCCTGGCGATGCCGTGCAGGGCGGCGTGATACAGCAGGTTCTGCGTCACCGAGAGGTCGAGATCGAGCGTGCGGGGCTGGAACACCACGCCGAGCAGCCGCAACGCTTCGCCCGGCGCCTGCGCGACGTCATGGCCGAAAATGCCGATGTGGCCGCACTGGATGCCGAACAGCCGCGTGATCAGCGAAAACAGCGTGCTCTTGCCGGCGCCGTTCAGGCCCAGCAATGCGGTGAAACTCGCCGGTGCGACGGTGAAGCCGATATCGATCAGCGCCTGTCGCGCGCCATAGGAATGGCTGACGCCGTCGATCGACAACGCCGGCATGTCAGCGGCTTCGGGCCGGGAAATACCTTGCGTGTTCGTGACCGGCGGAAAATGCGTCAGTGGCCGTCATGGTTGTGCAATCGTGATACCCCAGGGCAGCTCGCCGACCTGGATCGTCTTGATGACCTTTTGCGCGGCGACGTCGATCACCGAGACGTCGTTCGACACGCCGTTGGTGACCATCAGATATTTCTCATCCGGGGTGAATGCCATGTGCCACACCCGCTGGCCCACGAGCAGATATTTGATGACCTTGTGGCTGGTGGCATCGACGACCGCGATGCGGTTGGCGGGGCCGAGCGCGACGAAAGCGGTCTTGCCGTCCTTGGTCATGCCGATGCCGACCGGCTGGATAGCTTCGCTCCGCAAGCCAGGAATCTCGAATGTAATCTTCTTCGTCACCTCGCGCTTTACCGGGTCGACGATCGAAACGGTGCCGCCGATCTCCGACGAAATCCACACTTCGGAATTGTCGCGCTTGAATTCGGCGAAGCGCGGGCGCGCATCGACCAGCACGTTGGCGACGATCTGGCGCGTTGCGGTGTCGATGAAATGCGCCATGTTGGTGGTCTCGGAGGTATTGATCAGGAATTTGCCGTCCGGACTGATGGCCATGCCCTCCGGCTCGACGCCGACCTGGATCTCGCCGAGGCGGGCGCGCTTTTCGACGTCGATGATCGTCACCGTGTTGTCGTTCTCATTGGCGACGTAGAGGATCTTGCCCTCGGCATCGAGGGCGAACAGTTCGGGGTCCGGGCCGGAGGGCAGGGTGTCGACGACTTCCTGCTTTGCAACGTCGATGACCTGAATGCTGTCATCGTCGCCGACGGCCACGAATACAAACTTGCCGTCCCGCGTGAACTCGATGCCGCGCGGCCGCTGGCCGACCTTGATGGTCTTGGTGACGGTCCAACTGGTCGTATCGATGACGGTTACGGTGTTGCTCTTCTCGTTGGACACATAGGCGATGAAGGCCGAGGCGGGCGTCGCCGCAGCGAGCAGGAAAGCCATTCCGGAGAACAAGCAATGACGCCACATGCGCAATCCATCCTCTTTCATTGCAGCTTGCACTTGGTTTCGGGACGATCGGCGCCTAGCGTATCGAGCTCCGAGACCTGGTGCAAAAATCCCTCCTGCGGCGAAACCGAGACCACCATGCGTCCATCGACCAGCAGGATCGGTTGACGAAGCTGCAGGTTCCAGTCCCGCAGCGTCAGCCGCCGGCCCTTGAACGCCGCAATGGAAAAGTCGGGTCCTTTAAGAAACGCCGATACCGCCTTTGGGTCACCCGATTTCGTACGCGACGCCGCTTCGCCGATCATACGCGCTGCCGTCCACGCCTGCATGTCCAGTGCGGTCATGTGTCGCGAGTTCAATTTTACAAACCGGTTCTGCATCTGGATCGCACCCCATTGATCCTGTGCAGCGTGCCAGCTGGTCGGAACAAGGCCCGCCGAGCCGGCGACCGGCCGGGGGTCCCAGGTGCGGTAGGGCAGGTAGGACGCGAATACTTCGCTTTCGTCAGCCGCGACGAGGACGTCATAGGCCGGCGCCTGCTGGGTGAAGACCGGCATCTGCCGCTGGATCAAGGTGACGCCGCTGTCGGTACGGCGGGCGCCGCCGGTATCCTCGAAAATTCGCTCCTGAACGATCTTGGCGCCGAAGCGCGTCGCTGCGCGGCGCAAGGCGTCGGCGAACAGTTTGTCCTGATCATGCGAGCCGACGACGAACAGCCAGCGCTTCCATTGCTTCCACACCAGATACTGGGCGAGTGCATCCGCCAGCATCGAGCGCGTCGGTGCGACATGGATCACGTTGGCGCGGCAGTCCTGCTCACGCAACCGGTCGTCGGTCGCGCCGGCATTCAATAGCAGCGTGCCCCGATCGCGAAGCGCATCGGCGGCCTTCAACAAATCGTCCGCCGGAAGGTCGGTAATGATGAAGCCGGTGCGCTCTGCAAGCGCTGCTGCGGCCTTCGCGACGTCCTCATTGTCCCGGAGCCGGACCTCTTCCAGCGTAAAATGCTGATTGAGGAATTTTCCGGTGGTGTTGTTGTCCTCGATGGCGAGGCGTGCGCCGGCCAGGCCGTCATTCTCGGCCGGCAGCTCGACGAGCGACAATTTCGGCTTGACGCCGGCGCGGCCGAGATAGCCGATGCCGATCTCGATGGGGTCCGCCGCGAGCACGGGGGTAGCCGCGATGCAGAAACCGATCGCAGCGACCAACCATCGGATCATGGCTCCTCCCTGATCGGTCTTCTCGACGACGCGACGTCGGAGACCGTTGGCTTGAACCATGACCGAATTGTCTTGGCTTGCAACTCAATTTTGTGGGGACGGCTTCAGCCCTTCAGGCGCTCCGCATGCCAGCGCAGATGATCGGACATGAACGTGGAGATGAAGTAGTAGCTGTGGTCATAGCCGGGCTGCCGGCGCAAGGTGAGGGGGATCTTGGCTTTCTCGCAGGCGCCTTGCAGCAGCTCGGGGCGGAGCTGTTCGGTCAGAAACGGATCGGCATCGCCGTAGTCGACCAGCAGATCAGACACTCTGGCGCCGTCCTCGATCAACGCAACCGCATCGTGCTTGCGCCATGTCTGCCGGTCGCTGCCGAGGTAGCCGCCGAGCGCCTTGATGCCCCATGGCACCTGCGAGGGCGCGACGATCGGCGCAAACGCGCTTGCCGCGCGATAGCGGCCGGGATGGCGCAGCGCAACCGTCAGCGCGCCGTGACCGCCCATGGAATGGCCGAAAATGGATTGTCGATCGGGGGCAACGGGAAAATTTTCGGCGACCAGTTTCGGCAGCTCTTCCGTGACGTAGCTCCACATGCGGTAATTGCGCGCGAACGGCTCCTGCGTCGCATCGACATAGAAGCCGGCGCCAAGTCCGAAATCGTAGGCATTGGCGGGATCGCCGGGCACGCCTTCGCCGCGCGGGCTGGTGTCGGGCGCAACGAAGATCAGTCCAAGCTCGGCGCAGGCGCTGCGGAATTCGCCCTTTTCCGTCACGTTGGCGTGGGTGCAGGTGAGGCCCGAGAGATACCAGACCACCGGCAGCCTGGCGCCTGTGGCGTGCGGCGGGACATAGACCGAGAAGGTCATGTCGGTCCCGGTTTCGCGGCTGGCGTGTCGATAGACGCCCTGCGTTCCGCCATATGATTTGTTGAGCGAAACGGTTTGCATCGTCATGAATTGATCACTCCAGCGCCGCGCCGTCTCAAGCGACACGGTTCTCGATGGCTAACCGCACCAGTTCGGCAGATGTACGAACGCCGAGCTTTTGGCGCATAATCGAGGAAGTATTGGCGACCGTCTTGTAGGAGGAATGGACCAACCAAGCAATTTCGGACAGGCTTTTGCCGGCACTGAGCAAGCGCAATATCTCCATCTCGCGCGAAGTCAGTTTTGCAAGTGGGCTCTGGGCGAACGAGGATCTCGCGAATGCAATGCTTCGCGCCATCGCCGGCGGCAGAAAAACTCCTCCCTTTGCAACTTCGCGGATGGCCTCAACCAGCTCCTGGGGATCCCCGGTTTTGGAAACATAACCCTTTGCGCCGACTTGGATGGCGCGCGCGGCGAATACCGGATCATCGTTCATGCTGAACATGATGATACGTGCAGACGTGTCTCGCGCGAGGAGGCGCCGTGCTAGTTCGTAACCGGAAACCGTCGGAAGGTTGATGTCGAGGACGCAGATATCAGGATGCTGTTCGACGAACACGCGCTCGCCACTCTCCGCGTCCGAGGCCTCCAGTATGTCGATCTCGGGATCGTCCGCGAACAGGGCGCGGCACCCCGAAGCAACGATGCGATGGTCATCAACGATCAGAACACGCATTGGCACTGGTCCCGAACACCCGCGTCACTCCCGTTGCTGCACTGCATCACGAAAGAACACCGGCGCAGTCCTCGGGAGCGATACCTGCCGTCGATGATCATGCAACCCGGGCGATGTTGCTATACGCTCCAATTAGATAGACGCCTGTTTTATCTGTCAACGTTCCCCGCGATGGGGAACTGAAGCCGACTTCACTCCCAGACAATCGCGATTTCGCTCCCGGACAAAAGGCCATGTGGCAAAAGTTTTCCTTGCGCGCCCGGATCAACTTGCTGCTCGCGCTCGTCCTCACGCTCGGTTTGGCCGCCAATATTGCGCGACTGGTGCTCGAGGCCGGGCCTCGCGTTCAGGCCGAGGATCAAAGCGTCATACGGCTGGCGCGCGAATTCATCGACACCATCGTTACGGGACTGAATGAGGCGCCGGACGCAGAAGCGCGGCTGAACCAGATTGTTCATGACCTCAACCGGCTTCGGCACGTCAGTATCACGCGGCAGGGTGAGGCGGTCGAGATATCGGGGACAGCGGCTAACACCGGCGATAGTCCCGATGCACGCTCGCCGCCGGCATGGTTTGTCGCGCTTGTTCATCCCGAAAAGACCACCGTGAACGTGCCGATCTCGATCAAGGGAAAGCCGGGCTCGCTGCTGATCACGTCGCATCCGAACGACGAGGTGGCCGAGATCTGGGATGGAATTATCACCCAGCTCCTGATCGGCACGGTGATTGCGATCGTTCTCTTTCTCATTACGATCAGGGTCGTCAGCCGGGCGCTGGCGCCAATCCAGACGCTTTCGGAAGCAATGACGAAAATCGAAGCCGGCGGCTACGACACACGTGTGAAGCCGGATGGTCCGCCGGAACTGGTTGCCATCTGCGACAAGTTGAATCACCTGGCGGCCACTCTGGGCGACGCGGTTGACGACAAGAGGCGTCTGGCCGAGCGCGTCGTCTCGCTGCAGGACGTCGAACGCAAGGAAATTGCGCGTGAGCTGCACGATGAGTTTGGGCCCTATCTGTTTGCCTTGCGCGCGCACGCCAGCGCGCTGACACGGATCGCAGATGGAAAGGATCCGAACGTGGAGGCCACGCGAAAGCACGGCAGCGCCATACTGGAGCAGGTAAATGCCTTGCAGCAATCCAATCGCCGGGTTCTTGAAAAGCTGCGGCCGGCAGGGCTGACGGAGCTTGGTCTTCGCGAGGCGCTTGGTGCGCTGCTGCGTCTATGGGGGGAGTCGCATCCCGACGTCGCCATCGAAACGGCAATCTCGCCGTCGCTGGGGGAGGCCGGAGAGACGGCCGATTTGACGATCTACCGCACCATTCAGGAAGCGCTGACCAATGTCTTTCGCCACGCGGGCGCCACCAGCGTCAACGTAACCGTTGAACCTGTCGAGCTGCCTTCGGGATTGACCGGGCGAGGCGGCGCGTTGGTGCGGGTGCGGGACGATGGCGGCGGATTGCGACCGGATCACAAGCTGGGCTTCGGACTCACGGGAATGCGCGAGCGCATCCTGGCGCTGGGTGGTTCGCTCACGATTGCTTCCGGAGATAATGGCGTAACTGTGGAGGCGGTGATTCCGATGGACGCGCGTTACTGAGCCGGGAATTTTTCCCGTCTTGTCCGGGACGTTTTGAATGGTGCGCGATCTGACGGACATCCTAAGATCATCCGCAACAACCGGCGGGGACCAATGTGGCCGGTATGGAATGGGGATGAAGCAGAATGGGCGTTCGATTCCTGTTTATTGGGACACTATCGCTATGTCTCGTTCCCGGGAGTGACAGTGCCCAGGCCCAAACTGCGTCAGGTAGACAGTGAGGTCTTGCCGGCCATCGAGGTTACTGCCCCAACGACATCAGCCAGACCAGCAGCCAGGCCGGCCAGCGGCAGTACCGCGCCGCGAGTTACCCGCAACGTGCGCAGGGTTCTTGTCTATCCGACCGCGCCGACGCCCCAGGCCCGCGTGGGAATTGATGTCGACAAGGTGCCGGCAGCGATCAACGCGGTCGGCGCCGCGCAGATCGCGCGGACTGACTCATTCGACATTGGCGTCGCGTTACAACAACAGGTGCCGGGTGTCATACTCAGCGATACGACCGGCAATCCCTTTATGCCTGATGTACAATTTCGTGGTTTCGTTGCGTCGCCGGTCGCCGGCACGCCTCAGGGACTTGCGGTGTATCAGAACGGGATGCGCATCAACGAAGCGTTCGGCGACACCGTCAATTGGGACCTGATTCCGACCGCCGCGATCAGGTCGGTCACGGTCGTGACCAATAACCCGGCGTTCGGCCTCAATGCGCTCGGCGGAGCCGTCAACGTTCTGATGAAGGATGGCTTCAACTACCAAGGCGCCGAAATCAACACGATGGGCGGCTCGTTCGGGCGCATCCAGAGTTCGGCGCAATATGGCAAGCAGATCGACAATTGGTCGGTCTACGGCGCGCTCGAAGGCGTGCGCGACAACGGCTATCGCAATTTTTCGGAATTGGCGATCCGGCGCTTCTATGGCGATGTCGGCTACCGGACCGATAGCAGCGAGTTCCATCTCAACTTCGGGGTCGCCAAGAACAATTTTGGCGCGTCGGCAGCCGTTCCGGTCGAACTGCTCCAGAAATATTGGGGGGCGACCTATACGACGCCGCAGACCACCGACAACCGCGTGGCCTACGCCAATCTGACCGGAAAGGTCGAGGTGACGCCGACCTGGACGATCGACGGTTCGGTGCGCGTTCGTGCTTTCCGGCAGAAGACGGTGGACGGAAACCCGACCGAGGCGGCGCCGTGCGACGCCGATGCGACGCTGCTTTGCTTCAACGAAGAGACCACGCCGGGAGCGCCGGCGAACGGGTTGAATGGAGTCCAGCTTGCAAATCCGTTCCCCACCGGCGCGGTGCTGGGCGAGATCGATCGGACAACCACCCGTTCGACCACGACCGGGGCGACGCTGCAGGCAACCAACACCGACCAGTTGTTCGGGCACAACAACCAGTTCATGGTCGGTACCAGCTTCGATTCCGGCGTCACCCGCTTCGGGGCGAGCGGGGAACTGGGCACGATCGGCTCAAATTACGTTGTCAGCGGCAGCGGCATCTTCCTTGGACCATCAGGTACCCCGATTTCAATCGGCCCGGTCTCGCTTCGCGCCACCAACCGCTACACGGGCCTCTATGCGCTCGACACCTTCGACGTAACGGACCGGTTCTCAATCTCGGGCGGCGGCCGGTTCAACTATGCAAGCATCAACCTCCAGGACCAGATCGGCACCGATCTCAACGGCAGTCATACGTTCAGCCGCTTCAATCCGATGATTGGCGGCACTTACAAGGTTACGCCTGAAGTGACGGCTTATGCCGGATACTCGGAAGCCAATCGTGCGCCGACCCCGCTGGAACTCGCATGCGCCGACCCTGCGCGCCCCTGTATCGTCGCCGCATTCCTGATCGCTGATCCGCCGCTGAAGCAGGTCGTGTCGCGTACCGTCGAAGCAGGCTTCCGCGGCACCAAGGAGCTGAATATCGGCACGCTCGGCTGGAAGATCGGCGGGTTCCGCGCGACCAATGCCGATGACATTCAGGCAATCCCGAGCCCGGAGGTGCAGGGCTTCGGCTATTTCCAGAACGTCGGCAGGACGCGGCGCCAGGGCATCGAGGCCCAGGTCAATCTGACATCGAAGACCCTGCAACTCTATGCCAGCTATACCCTCGTGGATGCGCGCTTCCTTGATTACTTGACGCTCAACTCTCGCAGTCCGTTCGCCGATGCCGACGGCAATATCCAGGTCGTGCCGGGCAACCGGATTCCTGCGATCCCGCGCAACCGGGTCAAGTTCGGCATCGATTATTCCGTCACCGACGCCTTCAAGGTCGGCGGCGACGCGTTGTTCGTCGCCAGCCAGTATTTCGCCGGCGACGAATCAAATCAGGCGGTGAGGCTGCCTGGCTATTCGGTTTTCAACGTGCACGCCTCGTATCAGATCAACAAGACGTATCAGATCTACGGCCGCGTCGATAATATCCTCGACAATCGCTATTCGACCTACGGGACGTTCTTCAATACCGGAGATGTTCCCAATTTCACCAATGGCGGCGCGGACTTCACCGATCCTCGCACGGTCAGCCCGGCTCGGCCGCGCGCCTTCTACGCGGGCTTGAAAGCCACCTTTTAGGCTCGGATTAACGCGCGGGAGTGTGCGGCAATGCGCGGCAGAAGCTTGCCGGATGCGCTCGTCCGTCAGGAAGCATCCGGCAACGGATCGGCGCAGTGCGCCTTGTGGATGGCGGAGGGAACGAAGCCAAAGTGCTTCCGGAACACGCGGCTGAAGTGCGACGAACTGGAAAAGCCCCACGAAAATGCGACGTCCGTGATGGTCTTTCCGTTCTGGCTCTCCAGCTCCTGCCGGCAGTGCAGCAGTCTCGCCCGCCAGATATAATCGCTGACGGTCATGCCCTTGTCGCTGAACAGCATGTGCAGATAGCGCTTGGTGCAGCCCAGTGCCGCCGAGATCTGGTCGATGCAAAGCTCCGGATCGCGCAGATGTTCGCGGATGAAGGCTTGTGCCCGGATGTACATCGCCTCGGGACCGACGCGATCGAACATCGTGTCGGCCTCGCGCAGCGGCAACAGCAGCAGATCGATCAGCGAATCAGCGACGCCGATGGCGTTGTAGGGCGACAGTTTGTTCGCTTCGTCAAACGCGGTGTGCACGAAGTCGTAGGCGATGCGGCCGGTGCCGGTACGTGCGGAGAGTTTGCACGGCAGCATCTTCGACGTGCGGAAGCCGCGTTCGTGCAGCAGTTCCTTTGGGACGATCACCACCTCGTGCCGGGTCAGCGAGGGGCTGACGATCGTGTGCGGACAGGAGACGTCATAGGCGAGGCAGTCGCCGGGCATGATGTCGATGCGACGGCCGCCCTGTTCGAAATGCGAGATGCCGAAGGTCTGGAACAATATCTTGACGTAGGGATGTTCGCTCAGCTTCGTGCCGGAGACCGTGTGCGCGATGCGATGCTGGCTCGCCTCGATTTGACACAGCTTTAGCTGCGAGACGGTCGTGTAGTTGATCCGCGCCTCCAGCGAAGAAGCTTCCAGCGGGTCGATATCAAACTGGCCGCAGAGATCGGTCAGCGCATCTGACCAAGTTTGGATCTGCTTCTTCGGCGCCAACCCGGAAGTGCTGAGTGAGCGGACTGTATCGGACATGGTCGAAGCACCGATTCGAGAACAGGCCGCGACCTCGGCAAAAGCCTCGGTCACAGGACGCTACATTGATTTAACCTAAGGCAGTCCCAAGGAAATCCCAAAGGAAGTCGCGCAGATTCTTCCCAATATCCCTTTGACAATCCTCCAACTTAGTTTCGACGGCGTCAAGGGGAACCTCAAGTCTTCGCATCGCGCAGGCGCTTGTGGGAACAATCCCACGATTGATGCTTCGCAGCATAAGAAGACGGCTGCGGCGATCTAAAATTAAAGTTCATTGTGTTTCGCTTTTGAGCAAACGCGGTTCGCTCTTGGGCAAGTTTCCCGATTCCGAACGGGATAGGAACAGGGACCAAGAATGGAAAATGGGCCGTCTCGGCGGAAACCCAAAACTCTTAATCTGGGAGGAACCACGATGCGCAAGGTGCTATCCGCTGCCTGTCTCGGCGCCATGGCGACATTCGCCGTAGGCGCAGCCTATGCCAATGAAGAGCTGAACAAGATGGCGCAGAACCCGAAAGACTGGGTGATGCCGGCCGGGGACTACGCCAACACACGCTATTCCAAGCTGAATCAGATCACCGCAGCCAATGTCGGCAAGCTCCAGGTCGCCTGGACCTTCTCGACCGGCGTGCTGCGCGGCCACGAAGGCGGGCCGCTGATCGTCGGCAACATGATGTACGTCCATACGCCGTTCCCGAACAAGGTCTACGCTCTTGACCTTTCGCAGGAGAACAAGATCGTCTGGAAGTACGAGCCCAAGCAGGATCCGAACGTCATTCCGGTGATGTGCTGCGACACCGTCAATCGCGGCGTGGCCTATGGCGACGGCAAGATCTTCCTGCATCAGGCCGACACCACCCTGGTCGCACTCGATGCCAAGACCGGGCAGGTGGCCTGGAGCGTCAAGAATGGAGATCCGGGCAAAGGCGGCACCGGCACTTCCGCGCCGCTCGTCGTCAAGGACAAGGTCCTGATCGGCATTTCCGGCGGCGAGTTTGGCGTGCAGTGTCACGTCACGGCCTACGATCTCAAGAGCGGCAAGCAGGTATGGCGCGCCTTCTCCGAAGGGCCGGACGATCAGATCCTGTTCGACCCTGACAAGACGACCGAGCACGGCAAGCCGGTCGGCAAGGATTCGAGCACCAAGACCTGGCAGGGCGACCAGTGGAAGATCGGTGGCGGCTGCACATGGGGCTGGCTGTCCTATGACCCCAGTCTGAACCTCGTCTATTACGGTTCGGGCAACCCCTCGACCTGGAATCCCAAGCAGCGTCCGGGCGACAACAAGTGGTCGATGACCGTGTTCGCGCGCAATCCGGACGACGGGAAGGCCAAGTGGGTCTATCAGATGACGCCCCATGACGAGTGGGACTATGACGGCGTCAACGAAATGATCCTCAGCGACCAGCAGATCGGCGGCGCGGAACGCAAGCTGTTGACCCATTTCGACCGCAACGGTTTGGGTTACACGCTGGACCGTTCCACCGGCGAACTCCTGGTCGCCGAGAAGTACGATCCGAAGGTCAACTGGACCTCTGGCGTCGACATGAACAAGAGCTCGCCGACCTATGGCCGTCCCAAGGTGCTCGATCAGTACTCGACCGAAAAGGGCGGCGAAGACAAGAACACCAAGGGCATCTGCCCGGCCGCGCTCGGTACCAAGGACGAGCAGCCGGCAGCCTATTCGCCCGATACGCAACTGTTCTACGTGCCGACCAACCACGTCTGCATGGACTACGAGCCGTTCAAGGTGAGCTACACCGCGGGTCAGCCTTACGTCGGTGCGACGCTGTCGATGTATCCGCCTCAGGGCGAAAGCCACATGGGCAACTTCATTGCCTGGGATGGCAAGACCGGCAAGATCGTCTGGTCGAACAAGGAGCAGTTCTCGGTGTGGTCGGGAGCGCTCGCGACCGCTGGCGGCGTGGTGTTCTACGGAACGCTCGAAGGCTATCTGAAGGCAGTCGATGCCAAGACCGGCAAGGAACTTTACAAGTTCAAGACCCCGTCGGGCATCATCGGCAACGTCACGACCTATGAGAACGGCGGCAGGCAGTACATCGCAGTGCTGTCCGGCGTCGGCGGCTGGGCGGGTATCGGCCTTGCCGCAGGTCTGACCGATCCGACGGCAGGTCTCGGCGCGGTCGGTGGCTATGCCGCGCTGAGCAACTATACCGCGCTCGGCGGCACGCTCACGGTGTTCGCGCTGCCGCAGTAAAGCAGGACCACCTCGTCCGGCGCGTGGCTCGTTCCACGCGCCGGTTGATCTAGATCGAATGCCGAGGATGAGCTCTTGCGTACAATTTGGTTGATTGCAGCCACTCTTATGCTTGTGGCGCCGGGATTGGTTGCCCACGCTGCGGACGATCCAACCGCCGTCAAGTCCGAGGATGGCAAGTATCTCGACAAGGAAGGCAACCCGACCTTCAAGGTCGCGCCCGACGGGACGGTCGATTGGTACACTTATTCCGGATACCGCCGCTATCACTCCGAATGCCATGTCTGCCATGGCCCTGACGGGATGGGATCGACTTACGCGCCGGCGCTGCAGGATTCACTGAAGACGATGAGTTACGCCGATTTCCTGGGGGTCGTCGCCAGCGGTCGCAAGAACATCAGCACCGCGCAAGAGAACGTCATGCCGGCGTTCGGCGATAACCCGAATGTCGCTTGCTACATGGACGACCTCTACATCTATCTGCGCGCTCGCGCGAATGACGCGGTTGGCCGCGTGCGGCCTGCCAAACGTGAGGACAAACCGGACGCCTACACTGAGGCGGAAAAGGCCTGCATGGGGGCCAAATGATCATGTCGGGCACGCGAAGTGTGCGTGCTGGTATGTCCGTGCAGCGCTTGAAAAGAAAATGTGGAGTTTAGAATGAAGACCCGCGCCGCTGTCGCATTCGAGGCCAAGAAGCCTCTTGAAATCGTCGAGGTCGACCTGGAAGGCCCGAAGGCCGGTGAGGTCCTCGTCGAGATAAAGGCGACCGGAATCTGCCACACCGACGCCTACACGCTCGACGGCTTTGACAGCGAGGGCATCTTTCCGTCGATCCTCGGTCATGAGGGCGCCGGCATCGTCCGCGAAGTGGGGCCGGGCGTGACGTCGGTCAAGGCCGGCGATCACGTGATTCCGCTCTACACGCCGGAATGCCGCCAGTGCAAAAGCTGTCTGAGCCAGAAGACGAATCTCTGTACCGCCATTCGCGCCACCCAGGGCAAGGGCGTGATGCCCGACGGCACCTCGCGCTTCAGCCATCAGGGCAAGCCGATCTTCCACTATATGGGCTGCTCGACGTTTTCGAACTTTACCGTGCTGCCGGAGATCGCGGTGGCAAAGATCCGCGAGGACGCGCCGTTCGACAAGAGCTGCTACATCGGCTGCGGGGTGACGACGGGCGTCGGCGCCGTGGTCAACACCGCCAAGGTGACGCCGGGCTCCAACGTCGTCGTGTTCGGTCTCGGCGGCATCGGGCTCAACGTCATCCAGGGCGCGAAGATGGTCGGCGCCGACAAGATCGTCGGCGTTGACATCAACGATTCCAAGGAAGACTGGGGCCGCCGTTTCGGCATGACCCATTTCGTCAACCCGACCAAGGTCAGCGACATCGTCCAGCATCTGGTCGGGCTCACCGACGGCGGCGCCGACTACACCTTCGACTGCACCGGCAACACCAACGTGATGCGGCAGGCGCTCGAAGCCTGCCATCGCGGCTGGGGCGTCTCGGTCATCATCGGGGTCGCCGAGTCCGGCAAGGAAATCGCCACCCGGCCATTCCAGCTGGTGACCGGTCGCGTCTGGAAGGGCACGGCGTTCGGCGGCGCGCGCGGCCGCACGGATGTGCCGAAAATCGTCGACTGGTACATGAACGGAAAGATCGAGATCGATCCGATGATCACGCACGTCCTCAAGCTGGAGGAGATCAACCGGGGGTTCGACCTCATGCATCAGGGAAAATCGATCCGTTCGGTTGTCGTGTTCTGATTGGAGAACTTCAAACACAAGGAGGAGAGGCCCATGACTGCTCATATCCATCCATCGATTGATGGCGGCGTAAAGAAGGGGACCGGCAGCTTCGCCGGCGGCACTCTTGTCTGCAAATGCTCGGACAGGCCGGTCAAGGTCGCGATCAGGGGCGATGTGGCCCATAACCACGCCTGCGGTTGCACCAAATGCTGGAAGCCCTCTGGCGCGACCTTCTCCGTCGTCGCCGTGGTCCCGCGCGACAACGTGAACGTCACCGAGAACGGCGACAAGCTGCAGATTGTCGACGCGTCGGCGACGATCCAGCGCTATGCCTGCAAGGCCTGCGGCACGCATATGTATGGTCGGATCGAGAACACCGGGCATCCGTTCTTCGGTCTCGACTTCATCCATCCCGAACTTTTCCAGGAAGGTGGATGGGCGGCCCCCGGGTTCGCCGCGTTCGTGTCGTCCGTGCTGGAGTCCGGCGTTCAACCGGCCGAGATGGATGGAATCAGGTCGCGGCTGAAGGAACTCGGGCTCGAACCCTATGATTGCCTGTCACCGGCCTTGATGGACGCGATCTCCAGCCATGTCGCGAAAAGCAAGGCCAAAGCGGCCTGAAGAAATCCCTCTGGACCACCACTGCCGGCGGGTGAAACACCCGCCGGCTTTTTCATGTTGCGCCGCGAAGTGAGCGACACCGGAGCAGTTGACCCGTCGCGCGGTTACCTTCTATGCACGAGGCTGCCTTACAAGACGACGACCTCGCGAGGACCCGCCCGATGCAGATCGCTACAGACGCCGCCTTTATTCTGCCCGACGATTTCGCAAACGCCGCGCTGATGGGGAGGGTCTGGCGACCCGATCTCGCCGGCCCGGCGGTGGTGGCCATCCGCGAAAAGGGTGTGTTCGACATATCCGACGAGTTTCCCACCGCCAGCCAGCTTGCCGCCTCCGATCCGGCCGAGGCGTTGCGCGCCACGAAGGGCGTGCGGATCGGGGCACTGCAGGATATTTTGAACAACACGCCGCCCGACACGCGCGATCCGGCCAAACCGTGGCTGCTGGCCCCGATCGACCTGCAGGTGATCAAGGCGGCCGGCGTCACCTTCGCCGTCTCGATGCTGGAACGGGTGATCGAGGAGCGGGCGCGCGGTAATCCGGATTCGGCGCAGGCCATCCGGGCCGAGGTGACGCGGATCGTCGGCACCGACCTGTCGCAACTGAAGCCGGGCTCGGCCGAAGCGCAGCACGTCAAGGACGTGCTGGTTTCCCAAAATGCCTGGAGCCAGTATCTCGAAGTCGGCATCGGGCCGGACGCGGAGGTATTTACCAAGGCGCCGGTGCTGTCGGCGGTCGGCACATGCGTGGATGCGGGCCTGCATCCGAAATCGACCTGGAATAATCCGGAGCCCGAGGTGGTGCTGGTGGTGACGCGCGACGGCCAAATCGTCGGCGCGACGCTCGGCAACGACGTCAATCTGCGCGACTTCGAGGGGCGCTCGGCACTGCTGCTGTCCAAGGCCAAGGACAACAACGCATCCTGCGCCATCGGCCCGTTCGTGCGGTTCTTCGACAAGAACTTCACGCTCGACGACGTCAGGAAGATGGAGATCTCGCTGGAAGTGAAGGGGCCGGAGGGCTTTGTCCTGCACGGCGCATCTTCCCTGACCCAGATCAGCCGCGACCCGGCCGACATCGTCGGGCAGACCATCAACGAGAACCATCAGTATCCCGACGGTTTCGTGCTGTTCCTCGGCACCATGTTCGCCCCGATCCAGGACCGCGCCGCGAAGGGGCAGGGTTTCACCCATGTGGAAGGCGATCTGGTGACGGTCGCAACCCCGAAACTCGGCCGGCTGACCAACCGGATGCGTCATAGCGGCGATTGCGAACCCTGGAATTTCGGCCTGACCGAGCTGTTCGAGGCGTTGATGCGGCGCAAGGGCGCGCGCTGAAATGGCGAAAATCAGGATCGGCCTGGCTGGCTGCGGCTTCGTGTCCGAGCTGCACATGCATGCCTACCGGCGTGTTTACGGCGTCGATATCGAGGTCAAGGCCGTCGCGGCGAGAGGCGATCATGTCGTCGAGTTTGCCCGCCGCCACCACATCCCGACGGCGTATCGCAGCTTTCGCGAGCTGATCGCCGACGCCGATATCGATGTCATCGACATCTGCACGCCGCCCAATCTGCACGCGTCGATGATCGTCGATGCGATGCAGGCCGGCAAGCATGTGATCTGCGAAAAGCCGTTCAGCGGCTACTTTGGGCGCGACGGCGACACGCTGCCGATCGGCAAGCATGTGCCCAAGGCAATGATGTACGAGCGGGTGATGGAGGAGATGGCCGCGACCCGCGCGGCGATCGACAAGACCGGCCGGCTCTTCATGTACGCAGAGGACTGGATCTACGCACCGGCGGTGACCAAGACCGTGGAGATCCTCAAGGCCACGAAAGACAAAATCCTGTTCATGAAGGGGGAGGAGAGCCACTCCGGCTCGCATGCCGCGCACGCCGCGCAGTGGGCGATGACCGGCGGCGGCTCGCTGATCCGGATGGGATGCCATCCGCTTTCGGCGGTGCTCTATCTCAAGCAGGTCGAGGCCCGCGCGCGCGGGGAGACGATCACGGTTGCGAGCGTGACGTGCGACGTCGGCAACGTCACGGCGTGCCTGCGTCCGGACGAACGTGCCGTGCTCAAGGCCAATCCCGTCGACGTCGAGGATTGGGGCATGCTCACGGCCACCTTCTCCGACGGCACCAAGGCCACGGTTTTTTCCGGCGACATGATCCTCGGCGGCGTGCGCAATTTGATCGAAACCCATACCAGCAGCGGCGCGCTGTTCGCCAACATCACGCCGAACACGCACATGATGAGCTATCAGACCAGCGAGGAGAAGCTCGCAAGCGTCTACATCACCGAAAAGGTCGACCGGAAGACCGGCTGGCAATATGTCTGTATCGAAGAGGAATGGACGCGCGGCTACGTGCAGGAAATCCAGGATTTCATGGAATGCGTCGCGACCGGCCGGCAGCCGCTCTCGGATCTGGCGCTGGCCTTTGAGACGATCAAGGTCAACTACGCCGGGTATTGGGCGGCGGAGGAGGGGCGGCGTGTGGTGTTGTGACGCTGTGGTGATGGCCGGGCTACATGGTTCGAGACGCGCGGCGTCGCCGCGCTCCTCACCATGAGGGTCTGACAGTTCACCCGATGCAAGACCTCATCCTGAGGAGCGCGCAACGCGCGCGTCTCGAAGGATGAAAGCCCCGAACGCCCGCCGCCTACGCCGCATACACCGACGATTTCGGCAGCGGAAACACCGGGTCCTGCGTCCTTATGTTGGTCGGCCAAACCACCGAGATGTGCTCGCCGGCATTCTGCATCACGACCGGGGTCGAGCGCTCGTTCTGGCCGGAGAGCGGCGTGCCGGGCCGATAGAATTTCACGCCGTAGCCCTGGATGGTGCCGCCCGCCGGGATGTCGACGTCGAGCGCCGCCTTGCGAATGGCCTCGGGATCGAAACCGCCGTATTTCTCCTTGGCGACGGGCAACACGTTGTTGAGCAGGATCCAGGTCTGGTTGAAGCCCATCGAGCAGTGCGGCGGAACGTCGGTCGCGCCGGTTTTTTCCTTGTAGCGCGTGACCATGATTTTGGTGAGATCGCCGACGCCGGGCGCGAGTTTCGAAGCATCCAGCAACTGCGCGGGCACCGGGTCGATGTTGCAGAAATTGTCGATGTCGGCGGCAAACGTCGCCCGCAACTTGTCGAGCTGGCTGTAACCCGCGCCGGCACCGAACAGCATCTTGAACTTGAGGCCGCTCTCGCGCGCCTGGCGCAGGAACAGGGTGATGTCGGGATTGTATCCCGCGTGCGAGATGACATCCGGCCGGGCACGCTTGAGCTTGGTCACCAGCACCGAGAGGTCGGGTGCGGACGCCGAATAGCCTTCCCGGAGCACGATCTGAAGGCCGGCCTCCTTGGAGTAAGCTTCATCGGCGGCGGCGACCCCAACGCCATACGGACCATCCTCGTGGATCAGCGCGATCCTGACGTCCTTGGGCTCCATCCCGAGTTTCGCCTTGGCATGTTCGGCGATGAAGCCTGCGAAGGCCTGGCCGTACTGATCCGAATGGATCTGTGCGCGAAAGACGTATTGCAGGTTCTTGTCCTTGAACACGGCGGTCGAAACCGCGGTCGTAATCCAGAGAATCTTTTTCTGCTGCTCGACCTTGGCGGCGAGCGGGACCGCGTGCGCGCTCGCATAAACGCCGTTGATGATGTCGATCTTTTCCTGGTCGATCAGGCGCACGGCCTCGTTGATCGCCACGTCGGGCTTACTCTGGGAATCGGCGGAGACGGCGGCAACCTTGTACTTGCCGCCGATGCCGCCCTTCTCGTTGACGAGGTCGATGGCAATCTGCGCACCGATCGAGGAGGCGACCGACCCGCCCGCGGCAAACGGCCCGGTCAAGTCGTAAATCAGCCCGATGCGCACCGCTTCGGCCTGGGCTTGCGCCCGCGTCCAATCGAGGCTGAATGCAGCGGCGGCAGCGGCAGAAGTCTTCAGCAGCGTCCTGCGTGAAGTCGGCATCGTGTCCTCCCCCTGAATTATCGTTTTCGCCGGGACCGGTTTTTCCGGTTCTCCAGTCAAGTATTTGGAGAATGCGACGAGAAGTCAACCAGCGCCCACGCCGGATGGGTCGCTCATGACCGCGGAAACGTCTTGTCGTCGAGGCGAGGCGGTAGGGCTCACCGACTAAAGTCGGGTAGGGAATGGGTGGTACTGCGCCGGGTCAGTAATACAGCGCGAAGAAAAGGGCGGCGATCAGCATTCGCCGCCCTGTTGTTGCACTTTGTTGCCAGCCGGACCT
>CAVYOM010000012.1:0-51917 GCA_963770135.1 uncultured Alphaproteobacteria bacterium
GGGAGCCACGCACTTCCAGATGAAAACGCTCAAGAACGTCGGCACAGAAATGGCCCTACACGTCCTGGCCTACAATATGAAACGGGTAATCAGCATTCTAGGCGTTGGTGGTTTGATGGAGGCGATCCGCGCCTAAGCTAGGCCCGGCGTCACCATGTCGAGCTTGCCTGCCCAAAAACATCACGTTTTTACACAGTCTGGACCCAAAGCGGACATCACCCCTCCGGCACCCCTGCCAGGCGCAGGCTCTCATGGAAGCGTTCGCGCCCGGCCCGATAAGTCGGATTGTCGCTCGGTAGTTGGGTGCGCAGGCGGCGGATGGTGAAACCCGGGTTGAGGACAAGTCCCGCCCGCGCCGCGGCCTTCGCCTCATCCAGCGCGCCAAGCCGCGCCAACGCAGCGGCGAGCCAGAAATGCGGAACCGGATGATTTGGATTGGCCTCAAGGCTACGGCGTAGCCAAGCTACTGCTTCCCCGTCAGCATTAAGGTGAAACTTGGCAACGCCAACGATCAGTAACCAAACATAAGAGCGGGCATCGCGAGGCGACAGCCGGAGCGCCTCGTGGACGTGGGCTTCGGTTTCGGCCGCGCGACCGATATAGACCTTGGCAAGACCGATCCAAGCGTGCGCATGGGCCAAATTGCGATCCAACGCCAGCGCCCGCTCGCATTCAGCAATGCCCTGCGCCGCGCGGTTCGTCAAAATTAGGACGATGCCCAATCGTAGGTGCGCCAAAGCATGCTGCGGAGCCAGCGAAAGAGCCCTGTTCGACGCTGCCTCTGCAATCGCAAGGTACGGAGCGGGGTCGTCAGTTAGTGAGGCAATGGCAATTCCCTCATTGACGTTTGCTATGCCTACCAGCGCCTCAATACATTCGGGGTCGAGCGCCAAAGCCCGTTCAAAGAAGCCGCGCGCCCTTGTCAAATACTCTGGGGTAGTCCCTCTGTTTGCGAAAGCGATGCCTTGGAAATACAGGTCCATCGCATCGGGATGTAGCGAACGCTCCGCGCGTCGTGCCTCAGCTTCAATGAGCTGGGCATCCAGTGCGTTGGCGAGCCGCGACACGATTTCGTCCTGCATATCGAACAGATCGGCGATGGGCTTATCGAACCGTTCGGCCCAAAGGTGATTGCCGCTTTCGGCATCGACAAGTTGCACGTTGACCCGAAGCCGATTGCTACTGCGCTGTACAGACCCTTCGAGCACATAGCGGACGTTCAGTTCGCGACCGAACCGTTTGAGATCAACTGCTTTGCCTTTGAACGTAAATGCGGTGTGTCGGCCGATGACGAATGAACCCCTGATCCGTGACAAGTCCGTGGTCAGGCTCTCGGTTACGCCATCGACGAAATAGTCTTGCGCGGGATCACTGCTGAGGTTGGCGAACGGCAGCACAACGATGGACAGACGCGGCGCTGAATTTGGAGTGGGCTTCGTGTCGCAGCTATGGGCCGCCGGGTTAACCGGCTCAACCGCGGGCCTCTGAGCTTCCCGCACTGTACCAACGAAGCGGAACCTTTGCGCGGCAATGTTTTGATTAGGCGTTGCTTGTCGCCCGTGTCATCGATCGCGATCCGAGCGGCATTCACGCGGGTCGTCAGCGCGGCATCGGAGACGATACGTCCGTTCCAAACCGCGCTGATGAGGTCGTCTTTGCTGACGACGCGTTCCCTGTTCGGATCAGGTAGTCAAGGAGATCGAAGACCTGCGGCGTTGTCGGGACCACGTCAGCGCCCCGCCGTAGCTCACGCCGGTCGGTGTCGAGAACGAAATCCTCGAATAAGTAGCGCAAGCTACCAATCCTTGCCTGCCGCCCCGAGGGCTCTAATGACAGTTGCAGTGCAAAGGTAAGCCGCCGGGGGGGCCTAGGGAAGGCCACTTTTGGCCCATTCGAGACATGCCGACGCAGGCTCACGATGTCTGTTTATAGGGGGTAGAGCCGGAAGTCCTCGGTACGTGGCGAAACCAACGCGAATGACCCATTTCGGAAATCACAAGTTGACCGAATGAGGCTACATCCAATGGCGCGGCTGTGCGCGCGAGCGATCGATCCCAGATCGAGAGCAGTGTCAGTGGTGATCCAGATCAAGTAAGCTGTTCAAGGCTTTCTAGCCGGAACGCGCAGAAGGAGCTTAAGGCGATACCAACGGGGAGGTAGGAATGACCGGACCAAGCTTTCGCGACGCGGAGTTGGAGGGTTGGGATCGCAAGGCGAGTTACTGGGACGACAGTATGGGCACGGTCACGCTGGGCGCCATCGACCCATTGCTTGGAAGCCGTCGAGGTAGGCATCCGGCGTGCGCGTTTTGGACATTGCGTGTGGCACCGGTGCACTTGCCGCCGCGGCAACTCGGCGTGGTGCGATGTCATCGGAATGGATTTCGCCCCGACCATGATTGGCGAGGCAATCCGGCGCCATCCAGGCATCGATTTCCGTGTCGGCGACGCCGAGGCGATCCCGCTCGCGGATGAAAGCGTCGATGCCGTCACTTGCTCCTTCGGCATGCTCCACATGGAGCGTCCAGAGCGGGTGCTCGCCGAGTCACGCGCGTGTCTTCACCCGGGGATCGGCCGCTTTGCGTTGACGTCGTGGACTCCGACGGTGAGTTCTTCGCACTTGTTGGACAGGCAGTGCAGGCGCTTGCGGACACTGCGGGTATCTCTACCACCCGCCCCACCGATGTTCCGCTATGGCGACGAGGGCGAGTGTCGTTCTGCCCTGCTCGCCGCGGGTTTCGCAGAACCCGCCTTCAAAAAATTGCCCCTCGTCTGGACCGGCGACACACCGGAGGCGGTTATCGACACTCTCCATCGGGGTACCGTACGGATTTCGATGCTGATTGAGGCGCAGACTCCGGAGATCCGGCAAGCCATTGAGCAGGCTATCCTGCGAGGCTCGGAACGTTATCGGCAACGGGAAGGAACTATTGTGATCAAATGGCCCGCGTTGCTCACGATCGCTAGGCGCCTGTAAAGTTCTGCTACGAGCAAACCCGTGATCGATGTAGCACATTGGCACTTTTGAGACATGCCGACGCACGATAACGATGTCCGCTGATCGGGGAAGAGCGGAAGTTCGCGGCGCGCTGTCAAAGTGACGCGATAGACCCACACTCCGTTGAGGCGAAAGTGGGTGGTGGCTCAGTTTGAATTTTTTGGGAGGTAGTTTTGCCGGAAATGCTCAACGGCACCATCAATATGAACCCAGCCATGTTTCGTTTGCTCTTCAACTGATATGGCAGGGGCTGGGTATTTTGGATTTGCCATCGCGCCGACTGCAACGCCGATCAGCGCGGGCAGATTGCTGAGTTTCCAGAATACTGTTGAGCCGCACTGCGGACAGAAATAGTTATGGATTTTCCCGCCGCTTGCGGCGTCGTGCGTGAACTCTTTTGAGATCCCTGAGATGGTGGCAACATCAGCGGGGTAATAGGCGCCTACACCGAACGGCGCGCCGGTTCGGCGTTGGCAGTCGATACAGTGACAAGCAACGACTATCTTGGATGGCTCTTCTGGAAGCGAGAGCGTGACAGCACCGCAACTGCATCGAGCGCCAGCCATCGAAATGCTCCGATTGATTCTGAGCAAGCAAAGCTTACCGCGAAGTATTTCGACATACCAAATTTCAAACTGAGGCACTATCCGAAAGTGTGGGATGTCCGCTCCTGGCAGATTTTGTTGTAAAAGTCGGGCTGCAACCGATGGGTCGTCAGCCATCCCGTTGACAACGACCGGCTTTGATCAGCCGGCCCTGACGCTCTCTACGCAACTCCTACGCTACGCAATGCACAAGGCCGGAGCAGGTAGCGGCGCGGGCGACCAGCGAGGCGAGCCGTCGCAGGTTCTGAGCAATGGCGGCCAGAACGAACTCATCCTGGGCGCCTCGTGGGCCACGAAGTCGAAGCCGACCGAGCCGCAGGATGCGCTTCAGATGTGCGAACCGCATCTCGATCTTCTTCCGCTCGCGCCGCGACTGCTCAAAGTCCTCGGTGCCAACGAACGATCGCGCGACGTCGCGGGCGTGCTCATGGATATCGCGCGGGATCTTGCGTGATGGCTCTTTTGGGCAGCACTGGGGTTTGAGCGGGCGTCACTCGCAGTCGAGCTTGCTGGCACGATACAGCAGCGTCTTGCCCTCATGCACGGTGCCACTTGTCCCAAGCTGCTTTCCGCCCGGGCAGTGGTAGACGTCGCCGGTCGGATCATATCGAAAGTCGCCGCGCGAGAAGGTGCCGTCGTTCCCGCTTCGATTTGTCGAACACGGGAATATGAGGTGCGATGCCCTTCTCCTCGACCAGCCAGTTCAGCATCGGAGCCGCCCCGTAAGCGGTGTCCCCGACAAGCCGCTCTGGCTTGAGACCAAAGCGCTCCTCCGTTCGCTCAATCATGGTCCTCGCCGCACCCCGACCTCGGCCTGGCGAATGGAGCGGGAGGCCTCGACATCAACGATGACGCCGAACTTCAGGTCGATGAGATAATTGTCGGAGTAAGCGAAGAAGGCCGGTCCCTTATGCGCGCCAGTCCACTGGGCCGCGGGATCGGATGGTGAGACGAAGCTTCGGAACAACCTCGCTGGCAGCACCCCAGGACGTATCATCGAGCGTCGCCAGATACTCCTTCACCGCGCGGCTTGACCTCGCCGGATCACGATCCCTGCGCCAATCCTGACCCGCGATCGAGCGCTGCTTGTTGGCGTCAGCTTGGATTAGGCTCGCATCGACGGCAAAGCCTTCGCCACCAACCAGACCACGGCGATCCGCTCGACTACCCGTTCGAACATCCGGCGGAAAACATCACCTTCACGAAAACGCTCGTTCCGAGCACGCGAGAACGCCGAATGATCCGGAACGGCGTCCTCGATACCGAGCTTGCAGAACCAGCGATAGGCGAGGTTCACCTGCACTTCACGACAGATCAATCGCTCCGAGCAGATAGCAAAGACATAACCTACGACCAGCATCCGGATCATCAGTTCCGGATCGATCGACGGGCAACCCATGGACGAATAATGGGGTGCAAGTTCGCTGCGGAGCCAGGACAGATCGAGAGCAGTGTCGATCTCCCGCACCATGTGATCTTCGGGAACGGCATCGCCAAGACGAAACTCGTAGAACAGTTGACCTTGGTCACTCTTCAGACGGCCCATCATCGATCGACCTCGCCGAGATTCGCGTCACCACAACGGAATCACGCTTCGCGGCGTGTCTCAACCGACTTTTGCAACAAAATCGGCACCAACCAGAAGTAGAAGGTGGGCAGAGCATGTCCGCTCCGCCCCGAGTATTACAGACATCAACTTGTTCGGCTATTGCCAAGGCATCATCGAACCTCAATGCCGAGATACCGGACCGTGCTTTCGATCTTGGTATGCCCGAGCAAGAGCTGGACAGCCCTCAGGTTGCCTGTCCGCCGATGGATCTAGGTAGCTTTTGTACGGCGCAGTGAATGCGTCCCGAACAGCCTCGGGTCCAGCCCAACGCTGCCGATCCATTCGGAGACGAGGCGAGCATATTGGCGTGTTGTCATGTTGCGGTCAGGACCGCGACGGCCGGCGAACAAGAACTCGCCGGGTCGTTTGCCGGTGGCCCTCAGATAGTCATCGATCGCTTGGCGGGTCTGCTCGCTCAACTCAAATCTGACAGGCCGCCCAGTTTTCCTTTGCCGGACAGTTGCGCGATCCGCCGTATAGCCGCCGGCGGCAACATCCTCAACTCGGATGGCGACGACATCGCAGCCACGACGCTTGCTGTCGATTGCCAGATTGAACATGGCGAGGTCGCGAGCGCGGCCTTCGATCTGGAGTGTCGTCCGGATTGACCGCGGACGTGCTCCGGGCCGCAGCGGTGGCTTTGCCCCGGTCAGCTTTCCCTTGTTCCACGGCACTTCCTGGTCGCGGGGGTAGCATTCAATTGATCCTGCATGGCCATACTCCTCGGCTCGGTTACAGAGGGCGCGAAGCATGTGCCTTGCGGCTGATGTGGCTGGATATAGTCGCCTGACCGGCTTGGACGAGCAAGGGACACACGTCCGACTGAGGCAGCCGATACACGCCGTTGAATGAAGCGATTGGAACCAGCAAAAATCACTTGGCGGCGGTCGCGCAAAACAACTGCAAGCAAAGTGTCTCATAGCAGGCGGCTTCGATGGGGATTGCGTCATTTTCATGCAGTGGGCACTTTTTGCGCGCGATTTCGTCACGCGACGACAAAACCTCGGACACACCGAGTGCCCGCGGCCTTCTTTACCCATATCCCGCAGGCTTCACTCATATCTCTTGCTGGAACAATGCCGTACGCGATCTGTCGTGGACAGTTTGATCGCCGCCGCAAATGTGCAGATGCATTGAAATACAGATCAAACGTCTGCCTTGCACGTCACAAAAGTGCCCCTGCCTCGCGCAAATCCGCCGCGCGCTGGTCCAGCCGCGGGCCCGATTGGCTGTCTTCTTTTGAAACGCGGGTGAGGAGTCACCCCTCACGTCTTGCCCGCGCGCATCACCAAGATTCCAAGACTCGGTGGTCGTGCTTGTAGTCTGTGAGGCCTGACCAAGAGGTCCAATAATGGCACGCTTCAATCTGAACAGCTTTCTCAACAATAACCGCTTCGAGGATTTCTTCGCCATGCTTACCGGTGGCAGCTCCGATCATGATCATATGAACGGGACCACGGGCGGCAATGTCTTGTTCTCCGGCGGTGAAGCCGACACCATCGCCGGCATGGCGGGCAACGACACGCTCAACTCCGGCTCCGGCGATGACAAGGTCTGGGGCGGTTCGGGCAATGACAACCTGTCCGGCGGCTCCGGTGCCGATCTTCTGGTTGGCGGCTTCGGCGCGGACCGGATGGATGGCGGCAAAGGCAATGACACGTTGCTAAGCCGGTCGGACGCCGGCGAGATGGTCGCGGCGCAGGATGGCACGACGCAAATCTTCGCGGATGAAACCGCTGCGTTCAAGGCGGTCAACGATCGGCTCACCGGGGGCCGCGGCGCCGACAACTTCCGCTTCGAACTCCAGGTAAACGCCACTTGGATTGGATGTGGCGAGAGTTGGCGGGGGCGCTGCGGGCGTAAAGCAGCCCGGGCCGCCGGCCCAGAAGCCGTTGCCCGCACCGCTCGCTAAGGCGTTGCGGCAGGGCCGATGAACACGAAACAATTACGTGCGGAGCGCGCCGCAGCCGGCGCCGAATACGCCAAAGCCGTCGAGACTTTTCGCGAGGCTTGGGCGTGCTTGGCGGCGATCGACCGGAGCTTGTCGAATGGGAACGTTGCGCAGGGCGAGGTAATCCGATCCTGGCACTTCGCATCACGTCACAGCTTGGAGGGCGGCCTCCGCGCGCTCCAGCATTCGCAATTCTTTCCCCGAATTCTGGTGCAGGACTGGCACGATCATGCGGTCAGGCCTCGGACCGGCAAATTGAGGAATTCAAGCCGTGAAGCGTTGACGCGAAGGCAAGTTTGAAATGACCACCCCAAAACAAAAAAACGCCTTCGCGAACGCGACCAGCCGGACAGTGAAGCGTTTCCACTGGTTTTAGACGAACAATTCGACGAGCCCGGCCAGGCCGATCGCGAATTTGTTCGCTGGCGATTCCCCGAGCGAAACGATGCGTGACAATCGCGCACTGCTGCGGGCGCTGCGTATCGAGCGCGCTATGGGCAGATTGTATTTAAATTGCGAGATCTGATGGAAGAGCCCGCTCTTTCCGAATTTCGAAGGGTTTGTCGTGAGGTCTACGTGGGATGCGGCGACCAAGCCACGGCAGAAATGACTGTAGAGGCTGGGGACGCTTAGCCGATGCGGTCGACCGATGCCGCCGCGGGGACGCTCGCGGAGGTGTCGGGGTGCAAGGTGGGAGGACGCTCCTACCGAGCATTAAGCGTTGTGGACCGCCGACCTCCCGCTTCCAAAGCAAAGGCCGGCGGCCGCCCTGCATACACAGCGGCCCCGCGCAGTCTAATGGAGCCGCCAATTGCAGGACACGACAAGAGTATGTGGCGCAGCGAAAGCGAGCAACTCGGAAGCAGTTTTAACCTAACTGATCAACATTAACGGGCGCGCCCCGCCCCGGTGGTTGAGCCAGCTGGCGCAGTGCATGTGCAGAAGCTACGCTTGCAGAATCAACCGCACGGGAGTCGTATGGAGCCTTGCCGCGCTGAGGTTGCTCGATGCATAGAAACAAGGCCACGCCGATTGTCCGCGTCGTTTTTGCCTGCACGGGGTGCAATGCGCTTTTTGAGGCTACCCAGATCCATCGACGGGCAACCGGTTCCTTCGCTTGCGGTTTTTGTGGCGAAGTGGTGTGGCTATGGGCAGGTCCTTACGATTATACGGACTGGCGATATGTACACGACCGCGGAACCGAAAGGCTTGGTCGTGGGAGACGATGCCAAGGCCGTGCCGAATTTCGATAGGCTGATTGGACCCCCTTCAACAATAGAGATTACGGTCGTCATAGTCAAACTCCAACCTGGCTTTTACGTCTTGAGCGGCCTCGGATGCTGACCAATCTCAGCGCTGGGGTCGCTTAATGCGGTAACGGAGAAACCCAGATGGAGCTGCGCGCATCACGGCGGGTCGTATTCGAGCGTGGTTACGACGCTCGAATGATGGCTATCGACGGCACTTGGCACCGAGCTTGCCGATTGAGGATATCTCGGAGACCGGAGCGAAACTCAGTGTAGAGAGTTCGATCGAAGGTCTGCCCTTGAAGGAATTTTTTCTAGTACTGTCGTCAACCGGAACGGCATTTCGACGTTGCGAACTTGCGTGGGTTAACGGGGACAATCTCGGCGTCTATTTTAAAAGAGCAGGGAGAGAAAAAAGCCGAACGTCTGCTAAGTCGTAGCAACTCGAGGCTACGGTCATTGGTCGCGCTTGAGCTTTCGTTTCCCCAATGATGCGTCTTGGCATCAAGGTCGAACGGTATCACGACATTACGATTGAGCGACTTCGTGAATGCGATCCGCGCCAGCATCGGAGGGCCACTGTGGCTGCACAGCATGCCGCCGCACGGGCAGCGCAGCGACCCCTAGCCGCGCATTACTCAGGCGGTGACTAATCGCCATCTGCGCGACCGAAGCCATGCTAGATTTCTTTCGCCGGTCGCAACGAAAAACTCACAATTTGGCTTGATGCTCACTCCAGAGGTTAAAGCTGGAACTGGCGTTTCACGTTTTCCAGTGCTTAGTGAACGGCACGGCGGCGGCAGTCCTGTCATGCCAGTTTGGCACGATGTTCACGGAACCTGCGACGCCACATTTGCTGCAGACAAGGCGCCGGCCGATCGTCGACGAGGGCAGGTTTGGAGGTAGCGTATCGAGCCTGACGTCGACCATGCGTCGATCGCACTTACCGCCCGAACATTGGATGTTGCAGGTTACGTGACCGTCGGCGATGCCAAGCGCGAAATTGTCGGTCGATCTTGCGTGTCGCTGCGGAGCCATCCGAGGATGATTCCGCAGCGCACGACGCAGTACAAAGTATCAATCCGTTGTGGATCGGAACTGCGCGGAGCTACAGCGTATGGACAGGCGAGGCACAAACCTATTTCGTATCCCGTGCGGGACCACCTGCCAGGCTACATTCCGTCGTGGTGTACCACGCCTCATGGGAAGCCCGGCTCAATGTCGAGAGGTCGTGCAGCCTTGGGGCGTCAGACCTACCGCTCCGAGCCGATGCGGTGATTTCGAATACCAAGGTCAACAGGCGTAATCGCTGTCGGCGGGCGATTGTCTTCGTATCGCGCAGCCAGGTCGAGCAGACGCTGTTTAATAAAGCGGTCCTTCGCTACCTCTGCCAACTCGCGCGCCAATTGAGCACGTTGTTTTTTGAATTCACTGTCCAGCATAGCCATACCCTCGGTCACATTGACCCGAGCGGATGATACGCAAATCGACGGACGAGCCCAATGGATCGGGTTCGGGGTGTGGACAAGTCGAAGTGCGTTACGCCCGCTTCGCCGTCTCGACTCCGCAGCCCGCTCGCGCCGATTGGCTGTTAACGAACCCCACATTGACTTCCTTAAAGGTACGCTTGCTCTTTGCTTTGACGGTATCGAAAATCGTGTGTGTCGCGGTGGAAAGTTCGGTACCACTCTTACCCGCTGAAATCGACACTCTAGACCCACGTCCTTGACGGGAAAATCGTTCGAATTGTTGATTGTGAGTGTGACCACCGCCACGGTGCCAAATCCGCCGAAACTCCAGGTCATGTTCTCAACGGACATTTTGGTTGCAGGATTGCGCGTAGCCTCATATCGCGCTGCTTCGGCAACGGCGGCCGTCTGACGATCCTTGGCTAGTTTTGCGTTCCAGTCGGCGCCATTTGAGATGCCGACGGCCGCGGCCTTGTCCATTTCCTTGTAGTCGATGAAGCCCGCCTCTACGGCCTTTGGATTCTTTGCCTTTGCTTCTTGTTCCGCCAGGTTAGCCGCCGCTACGAAAGCGAGCGCACCAATGACAACTACAGCGATGCCGGCAATGTCTCTCTTTTTTCATCCCGCACAGTCCTCCCAGCCCCGGGAACATTGAAGCGCAACCGGTAGGAGAGGGCAATGGCAAATGCTCGCGTATCCAGAATTCTGTGTGTAAATTGTCAACGCACGCAATGGCTTAGCGCGCTGCGCTACCGTCGGTCCTGACAGATTGGACTGACGATAAACTACGACCGCTAGACGAACTTGCGCGCGTCGCGTTCCCTGAGGCAGGGTCGGCATCACGGCGGACACGCTCAAGCGTCGCGCGCGACAGGGAAAGCTGCCGGGTCTATAAGCCAGGCAAGGCGTTCTTATCGACGCTGGCTGACGTTCGAGAAATGGTCGAGGCCACATGCGTGGGGCCACCCGGGAGCCTAAGCCGACGGCATGATGCAACCGCATCGGATCTGGCGAACTTGCGGCTCGACCGCGCTTTGAAGGACGCCGAGCAGCGGGCCGAAGTGAATGGCTCCGCAAATACGAGGCGCGCAAGGCTACGGTTCCGAAAGCCGCCCCGTGCCAAGTAAGTCTCAGTGGGTGATGTACAGGTGCCGATCCCGCCGGCCGCGACGTGCGGCATGCCACTGCTGCTCTCACTTTCGCTGTAACCCAACTTCGTAAGGTCGCTGCGCAGATTGAAAATCGCGGCTTCTTTCGCGTCGGCCTGGGTCGCGCGAAAGCCGCCCGGCGCCGCAGTGCCTCCACCGTCTGCCGCAAGCCGGTCGGGCTTGCCTCTACGGCGTAGGTCTGCACGGCGGCCTCATACCCGTGCCGCTCGGGCGAGAATTCTAGGTAGGCGCGGGCGTTGGAATGGTGGCCTTCGACCACTGATTCCACGCACCAAACATAAGTTCACTCGTATTTGTTCTTCAACTGCAAGAAGAGGAAGGATGGTACATCAAGGCGCTGGATCGCATGAGTGCATCTCACTTTGTAAGGTGTAGTCTCACTTGGAGGATGCGATCATCTTTTGTAATCACCCGCATTTGGTTATTCATTCAACGATGTACTGCAGCGCGATTTCAACCTTTTCGATTGGTAGAACCGGGCGAATTGCGGCATCGTGCGCTATGTGCCCCGTTGGCCTTAAACGCCCTTTGCTGGCTAGGTAAACGTGCGGGATTTTGATCGGCGTGATGCTGGCGTAGACCGTTATGGGCGGCAGAATAATGATCTACTTCGTTGTTTTTGCTGTCCTTCTGTTTTAATCCCATCGCGTTCGGTGGGCTTCGCTTGGGTGTTTCTGTACGAAGCTGGCAGTAGCGCCTGCTCGTGCAGATAGCCGCCGTCGGTCCACAGACTGATGAGGTTTGGTCGCAAAGTTTATCGGTCGGCAAAATTCCATAACCTTCGATTGGCGAATGGCTGCTTCTGGCGGATATTGTTGCAAAAGTCTTTTCGGGGTAGCGAACGAAAATTCTTAGAGCCGTTGATGCGCTTTACGCGCGGCGACGCGAGGGGACCATATCGCTTCATCCAAAATCGATCACGGGCATCCGCAGCGGCGTTGAAAAGCAACGCGGCAGCAGGGAAGTCCAAAGATCAACTTTCGCGAGATTTTTAGTGTTGTTCGATTTTCGACTTTTGCAACAATATCGGCGCAAAGCGGCGGCCCTTGAGGTGTGCATGTTAGACTTGATTAGAATTCCGTTGGCTGGACCTAGCTCAAACTTCCCCATGATGGATTGGAGCGAGAGTTCAAGTTGTTCAATTGGTTAGAAGGCGGCGTGTGCACGATGTGTGCACCGAGAAATAGAAAATCTAGCAACAACCAACGTGAGCAGGCTGAACTGAACGGGCTACGGCGTCAGCAGTGGGCCGATGTTTCGGGAGCGGAGTGATCTCGTTCGGCAAGCCGAGAGTTTGCGCCAAGCATGCGCGGAGACTTACTCGCGGAATGTTGCACCTGGAACATTCGCCAACAGGCGTGGCTCGCTGGATCCCGGCTGTCTGAGAGATGTGCAAGCGCGTTGCGCAGGACAGATGACATCGGCGTGTTTGAAATTGAGGTGGTTGGGCGGGACCGGCAATTCGAACCACTTCCTGTAGATCGCCTCGATCTCCGGGCTTTTGGTATAATCCACGGATACTCGATCGGCTATAGCCTTGAACGGCGCCGCAGCCTCCCTGCGCGGCATGATCCCGTAGGGTTCGGCCTTCGAAAAAGTTTCGTCGCTGATGATACAGGCAGATGAGTACTCGATCTCGCGATCGCGACGGCGAGGCAGCGGCATGCCGTGCGCTCGCGACGTGGTGGCGCACCGTAGGGCCGCAAAGCTACTCGCATGTGGAGCTTCCGCCGGCCCTATGAATACGGTGAACTCAATTCATCGGCTAGTGCATAAAGTCGTTTGTGCACCTCCCTTGGTTGCTCTTCAGCGTCCCGAACGCACAAAGTACCTTGGTACGTCTCGCCAGACGGACACAATCCGCTTCCTCCGCAAAGGTGTCCAGATTCACGGCAAGGCGCCACTACCCACACCCGAACGGGCGTAACCGATATCATGTCAACCATCCGAACGTTTGCGATCCGAATTGACAACTCGGCTTTTGGCTTGCTGCGGTGACATTCTTTCTTGAGTTCGGGAGCGTCCGTCCAGTCGGCGCGAAGCGATTTTGGTAGGGCAGCAGCCATGGGTGTTCGGAGTGTATCGGACGGCGGTCACCTCGGCATCAAGTATCCGCTCGGGTACGATGCACCAGGCGCGTGGTGGCTTTCCGCGAATTCGTGGCCAAACTTCCCGACCCACACGGGAGATAACAGCGCCGGCAATGGCGGCAGCGGCTATTTTGCCGGGAGCCTGATCGGCAAGAGCTACGCTGCTTTTCGAGCCGCTCAACGTGGCGCAGGCCGCCCATGCGACAGCCGACGCCTATCAGACGAACATTGCGTATTTTGATCAGTCCGCAACCCAGCTCGCAGGAATTGGCGGTAATGCCGGCAATGGGAATGCCGCATTAGGCGGAAACGTCGGCGCGTTCGGCTCTGTCGGCGCTGGTACGATCGCCACCGGTGAACAGGCAATGGTGGCGATGGCACCTTCTTCGGAGCAATGGTGCATGCTCCTGTCGCGGTCTATGCCCCGATCAACATTGCGGTGGCCGGATACAATTCCAGTGCCCACGCCGATCAGACGAACCATGTGGTGTTCGATCAATCCGCGTTTCAGATGGCCGGCGTCGGGGGTGATGGCGGGAACGGCAACGCTGCGATTGGCGGAGATGTATCTGTCTCCGGAACTGGCCACGGCCCCACCAAACCATCAGCGGGGCAGGGCTCGCGTCCGACCACGGCGGGATTGGCTCCAAAGCGATCGCCAGCGGGGATAACCACGCCGGCAACGGCGGAGACGGATACGCTTATGGGGGCGTCATTCACGCGACCTTTGCGTTTTACTATCCGGTCAACATTGCGGTGGCCGGATACAATTCAGTGCCCACGCCGATCAGACAAACAATGTGGTGTTCGATCAGTCCGCTGTTCAGATGGCCGGCGTCGGCGGTGATGGCGGGAACGGCAATGCCGCGACCGGCGGAAGCGCGGACATTTTCTCTTCCCTCTTCGATTTGATCGGCTCTGACGTCATCGCGACCGGCCACAACGGCGCCGGCAACGGCGGCAACGGCCATTTCTTGGGAAGCATGGTCGACATCGACGTGGCGATCTACGCCCCCGATCAACATTGCGGTCGCCGGCTACAATTCAACAGCCGAGGCTCATCAGAGCAACAACGTCTGGTTCGATCAGAGTACGGTCCAGATGGCCGGAGAAATCGGCGGTGACGGCGGCCACGGCAACGCTGCGCTTGGCGGCGATTTCGCCATGCATCTGTTGTCTGACCTTCACTTGCTGGATCATGCCTAGAGCCTTTTCCGTTTCGATAGATCGAAACGGGGCTCGAGAGATTTTTGATTTGACGCGCTTTCTTGACGCGCACCGGTCTCCACCCACGGATCAAGTCCGAGGGCATGCTTCGCTTGAAAACGCTCCAGCGGCATTGCAGCTCGCCGGACTTCGGCGGCGAAAGGATAGCATTTCGGGCGTACACCGTTGCTACAGGGTGGCATCAGCTTTGGCGGCTAGACCGCACCGGTGTCCATATCCAAAATCGTTGCTGTCCACATTGGGACGCGCAGCGTGCAAACCAAGTCAGGGAGACTCACATGTCAAAGGCCAAGGTAATGTTTCCGTCCGACACGATCTCGCTCAAGGACGTTTACACCGGCGGCAACAGCGCAGGCAACGGTGGAGACGGCGTCAACACGGGTGACATCAGCAGCAAGCCCAGTATCGAGTTCAACCCGTACAACAAGGCTGAAGGCGCCGACGTCCACGTCAACACCGGCGATAAGGTTCACCAGGACGCGGACTGGGACGCCGGGGGGCGAATGAGAAGGCGGAGAAGCGTTCGAAAGCGGAGGGCGGCAAAGCCGTATCGAATGGCGACCAGGAATCGGAGAGCGGCCACAACAAGTCCGACGTAGATGCCAACACGTCGGCCTATCAGAAAAACGACCTCAAGGTCGACATAAGGTGCGAACGTACTGGGCCGGCATCGGCGGCGAGGGCGGAGACCACAACAAGGCGGAAGGTGGTGACGTTGACGTCAAGGCCAGCATCGAGCATTACCCCGCGACCAACTCGTTCAACAGCCACGAGTACTACCATATCGACAGTTATTCAGGCATGATAGCGCACGGCTGATCGGCGCCTCCGAGGGGCAGAGAACCGGCAGCGGGGGCTGCCGGTTACCCACTTCGCCAGCGAAGTCGGCGAACGACGGAGCGGCAAGGGTCAGACTTCAGATCACTGGCGGGAACGCAATGCTGATGTCACCGCTTCGGCTGCAAACGATGTCACCAGCGCGGACGCCGTTGAAAGCGGCCTTGCGGGCCTGTGCGGGATCGCTCGAACTCGTTTTCGGGTATAGCTGCAGCTATAATCTCCTTCTTCTCGCGCCGTCCATCTATCTGCTTCAGATCTATGATCGCGTCCTGTCGAGTCGCAGCGGCGATACGCTCCTGATGCTGAATCTCCATCGTTGCATTTACCGTCGTGGTTGGCGGCGTGCTTGACGCACTGCGCCGCGCTGCATTGGGCCGGATGGGCGAGTGGCTTGAAGAAGAGCTCCATCCGGTAACGCTCTCCGCATGCTTCAAATACGCCCATGAAGCCGATCGGGCGCGGTCATCGGAAGCATATCGCCGAGATCTTACGACCCTGCGCCAGTTCGCTCAGTCCGGGGCCAGCTCGACGCTGTTTGATGTTCTCTGGACGCCGCTCTTTCTCGGCGTTCTTTTTCTTGTGCATCCGTTGCTGGGAGTGATAGGCGCACTCAGCGCGCTTCTCCTGCTTGGTCTCGGGCTTGCCGGAGACCGGTTCACGGAAGGCCCGCAGGTGCGGTCGGCTGCCGCACTGACGAAGAGCCAGGGCTGGTTCGCCATGGCCGCCGGAAACCTCCACGTGATCAGGGCGATGGGAATGCTCGACGGCGCTGCGCGCCTCATTGGCCAGGCAGCGCAGGATGCGAGAAGCGAGCAAGCCGTGGTGCAACGCCGCCACGAGACCATCATGCTGATCTCCAAACCCGCGCGGGCGCTGGCGCAGGTCCTGATCATGGGCACTGCCGCCTGGCTCGTGCTCGACCAGAGCAGAAGTCCCGCCATCATCTTTGCTACCAGCATGCTGTTCGGACGCGCGCTTGCGCCTATTGAAGGGGCGATTGCAGGCTGGAAGGCTTTCGCGATGGCCCTGGCCGCCTACCGCCGGGCTCAACGACATCATGTCGGCTGTCACCCCGGTTGCGAACGTCAAGGCCCTCCCGGACAGGCCAAAGGGCAAGCTCATCGTCAACAATGTCGGCGCCGCCCTGCCGGGAACGAACCATCTGTTCCTGAAGGGCGCGTCGTTCTGTCTCGCGCCCGGTGAATGCCTTGGCATCATTGGTCTTTCCGGCTCCGGCAAATCCACGCTCGGCAAAATCATCACTGGAATCTGCCCCTCAGACGGTGGGTTCGGTCCTGCTCGACGGCATCGACGTTTTCGCCGTGCGCGATTCGGGCGGCGGCCGGCGCCTCGGATATCTGCCGCAGGATATCGATCTCTTCGGAGAGACGGTAAAGGACATCATTGCACGGCTGGACGACGCCGATTTGCAGCAGGTCGTTGAAGCAGCAAAGCTGGCAGGCCTCCACGAAACGATCATTCGGCTGCCGCAGGCGTACGATACGGTCGTCAATGGCGCAGGGGCCAATCTCCCACGTGGGGTTCGCCAGCGCCTCGGCCTTGCACGGGCGTTTTTCGGCGACCCGCACCTCGTGGTCCTCGACGAGCCGAACTCCAGCCTGGACAGTCTCGGCGAGCGCATGCTCTTCGACGCCATTGAACGGATGAAGGCGGCCAATACAATTGTCATCATCATCACTCACCGGATAGGGATCCTCGGCGCAACGGACAAACTTGCCATCATGCAGGACGGTGCGGTCAGCGCATTCGGTGAGAGCAGGGAAATTTTCGAAAGGTGTTTGTCACGCCCCCAAGTTGCTTCGCGTGAGCCTGTCTCATGAAAATTTCAGTCGCTCACATCAACATTCGAAAGGCTCGACGGTGGTTAAGATCGGCGGCGCTGGTGCTCTCCGACCTGCTTTGCGGTGTCACCTGGATCTGCATCAGACATTTTCACCGTCTCTTTGACCGAAGGAGATGGGCCCGTCTCGCTCACGTCGAGATTTGGGAGGTCCCACGGTGGTTGCGATCGGCGCCGCCGGCGCTCCGCGATCGACTTCGCGGCGTCACCTGGACAGGAAATCTGCTGGTTTGCGGCTTCGTCGTTGGTCTCGGCACCTGGTCAACCTATGCCCCCCTCGAGAGCGCCGCCATTGCTATCGGCACCGTCGAATCCGAAGTTGAGCCGCAAGACGATTCAGCACCTTGAGGGTGGCATCATCAGGGAAATTCTGGTCGCGGACGGTGACGTTGTCCGCGCCGGACAAACGCTGATCTCGTTGGTGGACACCAAGGCGCGTGCCGAAGCCCAGAGCCTGCAAGGCCAGTTGTGGGAAGCGACGGCACGCGAAGCTCGGCTGCAGGCGGAACAGCGCGGAGAAGAGCGAGTATCGTTTCCGGCCAGGCTGGAGATGGCGCAGATGGCCAGTGCCTCTGTCGCGGATGTCCTTGCGGGCCAGCAAGCCATCTTCGAAACGCGCCGGCAGGTCTTTCAGTCGCAAGCGACCGTAAACCGCGAAAAGAGGTCGCAGGTGGAAAAAGAGATCGAGGGCCTCAGGGCGCAGGAAAGCGCGGCCTCAAGGCGCATCGAAATCGTCCGCGAAGAAGCGGCGACCGTCGCTATGCTCGTTAACAAGGGACTTGAGCGGCGTCCGCGACTTTTGAACCTCGAGCGGGAAATGGCTGACATCGAGGGGCGGCGGGGTGAGATTGTCGCGCAGATATCGCGCGCCGGGCAGGTTATCAACGAATCGCAGGCAACTCTTCTCAAGCTCGAGAACGACCGTCAAAACGAGATCGCGCAGTCGCTGCGCGAGGTGCAGAACCAGATCTTTCAGATATGGGAACGACTGCGGGCGGCCGACGACCAACTCTCGCGAACGGCGATCCAGGCGCCCGAGGACGGCGTGGTAACCGACCTGAAGGTCCACACGCCAGGGGGCGTCATTGGCGCGGGCGCACCTCTCATGGATCTGGTTCCCCGGCAGGATCGGCTTATCGTGATTGCGCGCGTCAGGCCCGAGGACATCGATGTGGTTCGTCCTGGATTGAGCGCCGACGTGAATCTCTTGCCCTACAATCAGCGCCGCGTACCACGGCTCCATGGGACTGTGACGCACGTTTCTGCCGACCGTCTGGTCGACAAGCGCACCGATCAGCCTTACTACGCAACGAAGATCCGAGTGCAGGATCCGGCCGGCACCGGGATCGACGGTGTCCAGATTATTCCGGGAATGCCGGCCCAGGCGTTCATCAAGACAGGTCGCGGCACTGTGGCGCTCTACGCCCTCAGGCCTCTGCTCGACAGCTTCCACGGCGCGTTCCGCGAGGATTAAGCTGCGACCAGAACTGTGAGTTCAGGCAGCTCTCAAGATGACCGCACGCGTGAGGGCAGCGCATGACCGTTGACTCGCCGGCTCCAGCGAACGACCGCCTCGGTGCGGTTATGCGCGGAGCATTTTCGCATGATACGTTGAATATGCATTTTTACGGTGTTTTCCGAAAGTTTGAGCCTGACGGCAATCAACTTGTTGGGAAGGCCGAGCTGGAGCGCCTCGAGCACATGTTGTTCGCGTGGCGTAAGGTCGACCAACGCCTTCTCCGGCACAATCCTGGTGGCGCCGTTACCCTCGTTAGTTCCAAATAGCTCGGGCGCGCCGGGGCATTCCGATATCGCCTTGAGGCTCGACGCTCCATTTTGCCCAACGATCGGTAACGGTCGGTAGACCCCGCCGGCAAGAACTAGGCGTAATCCGGCAATAGCGACTTCGACCGGGATCGATATCGGGAAAAAGCCGCGCACTCCCCGTTGCATCGCAGCTGAAGCCGTCGCGTCGTCGTCGCGATTTGACAACACGGCAACGGACGCTGTCGGGCAGGATTTGCGAGGAGGGCGAGGCTTTCCTCGATCGAAGGGTCAGTGATCTGCTTGTCCCCGATACTCAGCGCAATCAAGCGGATATCTCGGCCGGATAACCAGTTCAGGCCACTCGTCGTTGCCATCTCGACGATCTCGAATCCAGTGAGTTCTCTCTTGAGGATATTGAGGATGCAAGTACGCGCCAAGACATGCTGCTCGATGATCACGAGCACCGGCGAGCTTTGTGATACCAGGGCTAGTTCCGCGGGATTAGAAAAATCGTCCATGATGTCCCCGAATTCAGAGAAAGGCTTGAGTCACTCCACCAGTTTTGATTTCCATTTTCCATGGAGCAAAGTCTGCCCCACACACTCTGCAGCGAATCGCTGCTGATCGCGACGTTGCTTCCGACTTTCGAGTTCGTTCGCATGAACGTCGTCAGGAGACCTTCTGGTCCGTCGCGACAGATCTAGCTGCTGCAAATATTGCGATACGCGCTCGCCGCCGCCGAATTCGCGGGGCCATCGACGACGTATGCTTCATCTTCCGTCACAAGATATAGAAACGGCCTATCTCCGGCATCTTCCCCCGACGTTGTTTTTCCTTTCACACGGCCGCAAATAGTGTCGACGGGCTTCCCGAGCGTATTTTTGCGGATGGCTCGTTTCATCTCACCGAACTCGGCGGACGCCGGGTCCTCCAACTTCGCAGCAATCGTAGTCTTCGCCTTGATAATGACCGGATCGGACGTCTCAGCGGGCCGACCAGATGCCGGAGCCTCGACTTTCGCTTCGATCACGGTGGACCTAGGCCTTGGCTTTATCGCAGCAAGATCGGACCTGTCGCGGACGTGGGCAGCCGATGGTTCTTCCGTCTTCGCCGCGCTTGTGGACTTGGTTCTTGTTGTCTCGGACTTGGTCCTAGATGACGCTGGCGTCGGTTCAATTGGCCGACTGGCCGCCGTCCTGCCGAGCCCGTTCGCGTCCGTGCATGCTTCCATGCTCGCTTGCGGCGGCCAAGGGTAGCTACAGCCAACCAGGGTCGCAGCTAGAGTTCCAATGAGAAGCGTTCTCATGCCAATCCCTCATCAGGAGCCTGAGTTCCGCTCGCACTTCTTGCGGCGATCTAAATGTTGCGCTGGTTGTCTATCATTTGCGCAAAAGTATTAACTGCTGCTTAAACGCCGCGTCCTTTGCCGCGGCAAGCTTTTGTTATGACGACAACCGAAACGAGCGTCAGCGCGTTTGCTTCGCATCGGAAATCCGCCGGCATCGTAGTCGGATTTCGCTGGTAGGCTTCCTAAAGGGGGACGTCCCTGACGAAGAGGGGATGATCCTGCCCGATTTCGACGCGGCACGGCGTGAAGCCTCCCGCTCACTGGCGCAGCTGGCGCGTGCTGAAATTCATTCACAAGACCTTCTAAAGCTAACGATTTCTGTGCGGACTTCCGAGGGACCAGTGTTCGAAGCAGCACTTCAACAGGGTTTTGGAACCACGCACTGACGACGCGCGGCATACGGCACCCACTTACGACCCTGGGGGTGAGAGAGCGACGAAGTCATGTGCGAGAAATGTAATGATTGGACGATAAGATCGCGCGCTACAAGCGACTAGCGCTACAAATCACTGATGAGCTTACGTTGGACGGCATCGACCAACTAATAAGTCGGCTGAAGTCGGAAAAAGTCGACCTTCACGGCGAACGGCACCAGGAATAAGACGCCGACGATGTCATCACTTGATCTCTTCGATCAACGCCTTCCAACCTTGTACATCCTTACTCATCCACAGCACGACACCAAGCTCTGCCAAGTGGTGGGGCAACTCGCAATCGGGCCGGGCATCCATATTATTTACGAATGAGGAAACCGCGCTTTTGAGATCGCCTCGGTCAAGATAATCGAAAGCACGTTGCTTACACCGTTCGACATATTTGTCGCGCGGAACATCTGCAATTACAGAACGATCCATTCATCAGCTCCCAACCGAATCAGAACGTTGGACTGGCAGCCGATCAGAATGACATGGAATTCGCCTGTCTGTTCGAAAGTTACAATCAGGCACTTTTTGGTCACGGTGTGGGGATCAGGACACAGCGGCGAATGATCGAGAGCGATATCTCCTAGGATCTCGGATGTTCGGCACTTATCTGACGTGCCGCGGCAAGCTGACGATGTCCGTTAATCGGGGCAAAGCGGACTTGGCGCTTGGGCGCGTGGAGGTCTCAGTTTGTCCCGAAGCGGACATGACAGCCGAGAACCTACGCCGAAAGGCAACCACTCTCCGGAGCAGTGGCGCTGGGAACGATAAGTTTGTCCAGGGCTTTCAACATCGAAATGCGGTGATAGGGCTTGGTGATGATCGGCACGTCTATGAGAGCGTCGCCCATCGAGAGATCCTCACCGTAGCCGGTTCCGAATACAAACGGGATGGAATGGGCCTTTGCATAGCGGGCGACGGGCAAGCTGTTTTCCGAACCGAGGTTGACGTCCAAAAGCGCGAAACTGAAACTTCGTGTTGCAAGAACCGCAAGCGCATCGGCGACCGAATTTGCAACCACTACATTTTCTGCTCCCACCGAGCGCAACAGGTCTTCCGCATCGATGGCAATAAAGAGATTGTCCTCTACCAGCAAGCACTCGCGGAGAAGGCGTTTGATGTCGGCGGGAGCGGCGGCGATACTTTCGTCTGCGCCCAAGGGCGAGGGTAACAAGCCATTCCCCGGTTTTCAGTTTAAATCCTCGTGACGGAGCTTGTCTACTTCCTTGAACAGCGAGGCCATGTACTTATCGCAGGAATGTATTCTCGGTTCTCGCCCTTCGCTTTGTTAGCGGAAGCAATATGAGTGGCGACCTGAACCAGCGGGTAGTTCGCTTCATTCTTTAAGACACGCATTTGATAGAAACAAACAGCCGCTGCATCGTCGGCTCCTCGGTTGAAGTCGGGATCATCGGCTGCATGTAGGTCAGTCGCGCGCCGTGCGATAGCAGCACCGTTCATGTTCGAAAGCGCTGCGAAAACCTCCGCCAGCAGAATCCCCAAGTCCGCGCCGGTGATGCGACCGCTTGTTGCCACTTTGGCGTGATGGCCAATCATGAAGTGAAAAAAGCCCGCGACGTATGGTTCAAGCCAGAAGCCAGCACGTACACCATGGTGTTGGATCGTTCCGACGATTGGCCGAAACGCATCAACGACAACTCCGACTGCGCGCTTTCGTTGCCAACCGAACACTACTTCCCCGAGCCGCCGCGGCAGTGACACTAAAAAGTTTCGAGTGTCGTGCCTAGCGCGCCGCTAACGAATGAAAAAGTATAGGTGTACAGTGGGGTCAGGCTTTATCGTATCATGATAAAATATAACGATAACAATTAGATAGCCGTTATTTACGCGAGACCGCGGGTGCAGCAAGCACCCGGCATTCCCTGCTCCCTCTGATTTGAGGGAAAAGGTTTAGCAAACCTCGGGCGCAATGCGTCGCGAGAACGCGAACGCACATTCAGGTGTCGTCACCCGCCTTGTGCGCGCTTGCGCACTGGGGCGGGTGACCCAGTATTCCAGAGACAGCAATGATTGAACCGATGAGCCGCGGCGTACTGGATACCCCGCATTCGCGGGTATGACGACGGTGTGCGACATTGCGATCTGCAGGTCATTGCGAGCGAAGCGAAGCAATCCATTTTTTCTTTGTGCCGCGAGGTGGATTGCTTCGCTGCGCTCGCAATGACGATGAGAGGCCGCGGCGGATATCCCGCATGTGTGGGATATCGCACGCCGTTCGAGCGGCACAAAATCCTCCAGCGGGGCGATCGGGATTTCGCAAACGCCAGTCACGCCCATGTGAAAGCACGTTTTCAGGTCCAAATTGACAATGACTGACTAGTCAGTCATATTGTGAGCATGGCAAACGAAACCATCAAAAGCACCCGTAAACCCGCCCCGAAACCGGCCAATCGCCGGGCCGGGGAGACGGCGCCGGCCGCTCCGGCGACGCCCAAGCCCGCATCCAACCGCGCCGAACGGGCGGCCGAGCGGCGCGGGGCGATCATCGAGGCGGCGATGGACGAGTTCATTGCGCGCGGGTTTGCGGCGACGCGGCTCGATGATGTCGCCAAGCGCGCCGGCGTCGCCAAGGGGACGATCTACCTGCACTTCAAGGACAAGGAATCGATGTTCGAGGAGCTGATCCGCACGGCCATCGTGCCGCTGGTCGTGCGCCTCGGCTCGACACCGCCTCCGGCCGGCGCTTCGGTGCGCGACATGGTGGAGGGGTTTGCCGGAACCTTCATCCAGGAGGTGACGACGACGCGGCGCGGCGACCTCGTGCGGCTGATCGTTGCCGAAGGTCCGCGATTTCCCGCGGTCGCGGATTTTTATTATCGCGAAGTGGTGTCGCGCGGCCTCGCCGGCATGCGCGCGCTGATCGAGCTCGGCATCGCGCGCGGCGAGATCAAGCAGAAAAACCTGGCGCGGTTTCCGCAAATCATGGTGGCGCCCGCACTGATCGCCGTGATCTGGCAGAGCCTTTTCAGCAGACACGCGCCACTGGATGCGATCGAAATGTTTCGGGTGCATCTCGATCTGATTTTTGGCGAACGGAGGACGACATGACTTCGTCGCGAATGACGATAATTCTGGCCGCGCTGGCGCTCGCCGCCGTGCTCGCCGGCTGCAACGAACGCAAGGACCCGGGCTTTCAGGGCTGGGTCGAGGCCGACATGATTTTCGTCAGCCCCGATGAAAGCGGGCGCGTGACAAAACTTAGCGTGCGCGAGGGCGACGAGGTGAAGCCCGGCATGCCGCTCTATTCGGTCGATGACGATCTGCAGCAGGCAGACCTCAACCAGAACAAGGCCACGCTCGCCAACGCGCAGCAGACCTTTGACCGCGCGTCCTCGCTGAGCAAGACCGGCTCCGGCACGCAGGCCAATCTGGATTCGGCGACCTCCGCGCTGCGTGTGGCCGAAGCCCGCCTCAACACCTCGCAGACCCGGCTGGCGCGGCGCAGCGGCTTTGCGCCGGTCGGCGGCACCATCCAGCAGATCTATTTCCGCGAAGGCGAAATGGTGCCGGCGCAGCGGCCGGTGCTGTCGATCATGCCGCCCGGCAACATGAAGCTGCGATTTTTCGTACCCGAAACGGAGCTACCAAAGCTTTCGGTCGGCGACGAGGTGAAGGTGACGTGCGACAATTGCGCAGCGGATCTGACGGCAAAGATCTATTTCATCGCGACCACGGCGGAATATACCCCGCCGGTCATCTACAGCCTCGATGAGCGCAACAAGCTGGTCTACCTGATCCAGGCGCGGCCCAGCCGGCCCGATAGCTTGCGCGTCGGCCAGCCGATCAGCGTGTTTCTCAATCCCCGAACGCCAATGGCGGACAAGCGATGAGTGCGGCTCCTGCATCAGGCTCCGACATCGCCATCAACGTCGAGGGTCTGTCAAAATCGTTCGGCGGCCGCGAGGTCGTGCATGACCTGTCGATGCAGGTCAAGCGCGGCTCGATCTACGGCTTCCTTGGGCCCAACGGCTCCGGCAAGACCACCACCATCCGGATGCTGTGCGGATTGCTGACGCCGGATGCCGGCGAGGGCACCTGCCTCGGCTACGACATCCGCCGCGACGCCGACAAGATCAAGCGCCAGGTCGGCTACATGACGCAGCGCTTCAGCCTGTATCAGGATCTGTCGGTGCGCGAGAACCTCGAATTCGTCGCCCGGCTCTACGGCCTGCGCGACGCGCGGGGGGCGGCACGCGACATGATCAAGCGGATCGGCCTGAACGGCCGCGAGGAGCAACTCGCCGGCGAGCTTTCAGGCGGCTGGAAGCAGCGGCTGGCGCTCGGCGCCTGCACGCTGCCCAATCCGCAATTGCTGCTGCTCGACGAGCCGACCGCCGGCGTCGATCCCAAGGCGCGGCGCGATTTCTGGAACGAGATCCATGCGCTCGCTGCCGAAGGGCTGACGGTGCTGGTCTCGACCCATTACATGGACGAGGCCGAGCGCTGTCACGAGATCGCCTATATCGCCTATGGCCATCTGCTGGCGCACGGCACCGTGGACGAGGTGATCGCGAAATCGGCGCTGTCGACCTGGACGGTTTCCGGCGACGATCTCAACGGGCTTGCGGCAGAGCTTGCCGGAAAACCCGGCGTCGACATGGTGGCGCCGTTCGGCACCAGCCTGCACGTCTCGGGGCGCGACAAGGCCGCACTCGAGGCGACCATCGCGCCTTATCGCAACACGAAGGGGCGGCACTGGCAGGATAGCGAGCCGTCGCTGGAAGACGTGTTCATCGATCTCATGACCCGCTCAAAGGACAATTTCCAATGAGTGCGACCGAATCCGTTCGTCCCGTGGAGGAGGCGAGGGAGCCGGCCTTCGGCTTCTGGCGCCGCAGCTATGCGATGCTGGTGAAGGAATTCATCCAGCTCCGCCGCGACCGCGTCTCGTTCGCGATGATCGTGATGATCCCGGTCATGCAGTTGCTGCTGTTCGGCTACGCCATCAACACCACGCCACGCCATCTGCCCACGGCGGTATTGATTCAGGAGGACAGCGATCTGGCGCGCTCGGTGCTGAAGGCGCTGGAGAATACCAGCTATTTCCGCTTCACCCGCGAAGTGCACAGCGTCGCCGAGTTCGACGATCTCCTGCAGTCCGGCAAGGTGCTGTTCGGGGTCGAGATCCCGCGCGGTTTCGAACGCGCGGTGCGGCGTGGCGACAAGCCGGCGCTGCTGGTCGCCGCTGATGCCACCGATCCGGTCGCGGCCGGCTCGGCGCTCGGCTCGCTTGGCGTCGTGGTGCAGACCGCGCTCGCGCACGACCTCCACATCGGCGATCCGCCGGCGATGCCTTTCGAGATCAGGGCGCATGCCCGCTACAATCCGGCCGGGGAATCGCGGCTCAATATCGTGCCGGGCCTGGTCGGCACCATCCTGACCATGACCATGCTGATCTTCACCGCGCTGTCGGTGACGCGCGAAATCGAGCGCGGCACCATGGAGAGCCTGCTGTCGATGCCGATCAGGCCGGTGGAGGTGATGTTCGGCAAGATCATTCCCTACGTGATCGTCGGCTTCATCCAGGCCACGCTGATCGTCGGCATCGGCGTCCTGCTGTTCGGCGTGCCGATCCTCGGCAGCGTGGCGCTGCTGGCTGTTCTGACGACGCTGTTCATCACCACCAATTTGTCGATCGGCTACACTTTCTCCACCATCGTGCAGAACCAGTTGCAGGCCATGCAGATGTCGATGATGTTTTTCCTGCCCAGCATTCTGCTGTCCGGCTTCATGTTTCCGTTTGCGGGCATGCCGGTCTGGGCGCAGTATCTCGGCGAGGGTCTGCCGCTGACCCATTACATCCGCATCGTCCGCGCCATCATGCTGAAGGGTGCAGCACCCTCCAACCTGCAATACGACACGATTGCACTCATTGCACTGATGCTTGTCGCGATGACGATCGCCGTGACCCGCTTCCGTCGCACACTGGATTGAGGTTATATGCGCCGGAAGGTAACGCGGTGGGGCCGTCCGTCATTGCGAGCGCAGCGAAGCAATCCATACTTTCTTCGCGGCGCGATGGATTGCTTCGCTGCGCTCGCAATGACGGTTGAAGCAGACGCGCCTTGCGCACGACAGACGGAATGCCGGTGACGAGTGGGGCGATGACAGGGTTCTGGGGCACCAAGACAAAGGACCAAGACACTGGAGTATCGGCTGACTTCCAGCACGCGCTGATGCAGGAAGTGATGACGACCGAGCTGTTGCGGATCAAGGCCCTGATCGCCACTGCCCTGGTGCTCTGCGTCATCGTGACGATCGTCTACTTCTTTGCAACCGAGGCGGTCACCCGGGTCTGGCACGGCAATCTGACGCCGCGCTATCTGTATTCCATAATCGGACCGTTCATCCTGTTCGAATGGTGGGTGCACGGTTCTATCCAGCGGCACATGAAGCGGGGACGCGACCTGCCGCTGTACCGCCGTTATATCGGCGCGCTGATCGAAACGTCGATGCCGACGGTGGCGCTGGCGCTGCATATCGACGGCATGGGATCGGTGGCCGCGCTCGGCTTCGTCGCGCCGATGATCTATTTCATTTTCATCATCCTCTCGACGTTGCGGCTGGATTTCTGGCTCTCCACCTTCACCGGCGCCGTCGCCGCCACGCAGCTGTTCTGCATGGCGATGTTCTATCATCCGGCGGCAGATGCCGACCCCAGTATCTTCTATCACGCCGCCCGCAGCCTGATCGTCCTGGTCTGCGGCGTGCTCGCAGGCGCGGTCGGACACCAGTTGCGGCGGCAGTTCGAGACGAGCATCAAGGCGGCCACCGCGCGCGACCGCATCACCAACCTGTTCGGCCAGCACGTTTCGCCGCAGGTGGTGGAGCGCCTGATGGCGGAGGGCACCAGGACTGATAGCGACATCCGCCGCGTCGCCGTCATGTTCGTCGACTTCCGCAGCTTTACGGCCGGCGCGCGCACCCGCACGCCGCAGGAGGTCGTGGACCGGCTCGACGGTGCGTTTGCCATTCTGGTCGACATTCTCGATCGCCACGGCGGCATCGTGAACAAGTTTCTCGGCGACGGATTTCTGGCGCTGTTCGGCGCGCCCCTTGAAGCGCCCGATCCGGCGCACCACGCGGTGGCCGCGGCGCGCGAGATGCTGGAAGCCAATGCGCGGGTCAATGAAGCGACGAGCTGGCCCTTGCGTATCGGCATCGGCATTCATCTCGGCGAGGTGGTCGCGGGCAATATCGGCTCGCCGCGGCGCAAGGAGTACACCGTGATCGGTGACACCGTGAACTTCGCCTCGCGGCTCGAGGCGCTCAACAAGGACTTCAATTCACAGTTCCTGATCTCGGACGCGGTTCATGACGCGCTCGGCGAGGAATGCCGCGACGCGGTCTCGCTCGGCGAGGTCGAGGTCAGGGGCTATGAGCGGCCGATGGCCGTGTGGCGGTTGGGATAAACGGAGTAAAAAAATGCAACGGCGTTATATCACTGTGGACGTTTTCACTGACCGTGCCTTCGGCGGCAATCCGCTCGGCGTGGTGCTCGATGCCGGCGGGCTGTCGACCGAACAGATGCAGGCGATCGCCAGGGAATTCAATTATTCGGAGACGACCTTCGTGCTGCCGCCGGCCGATCCCGCCCACGATGCGCAGGTGCGCATCTTTACGGTGAACCGGGAGCTGCCGTTTGCAGGCCACCCCAATGTCGGTACCGCCTTCGTGCTGGCGACGCTGGCGGCAAAGCCGCCGGTGCGGCTGCTGTTCGAGGAGGGGGCAGGCCTCGTGCCGGTCGAGATCGTGACCGAGCAGGGCAGGGTCGTCAGCACCGAATTCACGGCGCCGCAGCCGCTGAAGCGGATGTCGCATCTGGCCGCCGAACAGGCGGCGGCCTGCCTCTCGCTGTCGGCCGGCGATATCAAGACTGACCGGCATGCACCGCAGATCATCTCGGTCGGGCTGGCGTTCCTGGCTGTGGAAGTCGCCTCCCGCGAGGCGCTGCGGCGGGCCAGGCCCGATGCGGCGGCGTTCGCAAAAACCTTCCCGTGCGACGGCAGCGACGCCGTCTACTTTTACACGCGTGATGTGTTGCCTGCCGAAAAGCCATGCGAGCTGCAGGCGCGGATGTTCCACCCCGGCGCCAGCGGACTGTCCGAGGATCCTGCGACCGGCAGCGCGACCGCAGCCTGCGCGGCGCTGCTGGCCGATCTCGACGACGTCAAGGACGGCGAACTGAAATTGAAGATCGGACAGGGCGTCGACATGGGCCGGCCGAGCCTCTTGCTGACGCGCGTGCAGAAGAAGAACGGCGCGGTCGCCTCCATCCATGTCGGCGGCGGTAGCGTGAAGATGATGGAAGGAACGTTCCGGCTCGATGGCAAAGGGTGATGATCTCGTAGCCCGGATGAGCGGAGCGACATCCGGGGCCGGTGTCCGTGTCGCCCCGGATGTCGCTGCGCTCATCCGGGCTACGGCTCTAAACCTGCGGCGCGACCAGATTCTCCACGTTCACGCCGTCGCGGTCCTCGATGATCTCGGCGATCCATTGCCGGTGGCAATGGGTGTGGTCGCGCTCATAACAGAGGATGCACACCGGACCCGACTTGTTCACCAGCGCCGACAGCTCGTCGAGCTCCTCCTTCGCCTGCGCCGTCTTCAGATGCGCCGAATAGATCTTGTGCAGCAGGCGGAATTTCCCGCTGCGCGCCGCCTCCCGGCCGCTCTTCGGCGTCCCGAGGCCTTTCAGATGCAGATAGGAAATGCCGCGCTCATCGAGGCCGGCCGCGAGTTGATTCTTGGAAAAACCCGGCCGCCGCGAGGATGCGACCGCGCGCACGTCGACCAGCAGCTTGACGCCGGCTGCTTCCAGTTCGTCGAGCACGGCGCGCGACGGCGTCTGCTCATAGCCGATGGTGAAGAGGCGCTTGGTCCTGCGGGCCATGTCGATCCAGACATTATGTCGCTGGCGCAACGCTATTGTATTGGCCGACAGATTGCCACATCCGCGTTGCCGCCGGGTGCGGGGTGTCCCATAGTCGTGGAAAGAGCCGGTCGACGGCCGTTCGTCTCGGGGGAAGCACGATGAACCGAATTTGCCGCTTGCTGACATGGACGCTCGCACTCCTCGTGCTTGGCGTCGCATCAGGGCATGCCCAGACCGGCTATCCCGATCGTCCCGTAAAGATCATCGTCCCGATCGGTCCCGGCGGCAGCTACGATCTGGTCGGACGGCAGCTTGCGGATGCGCTGTCGAAGCGGATGGGGCAGGCCTTCGTCGTCGAGAACAAGCCGGGTGCCGGCACCGTCGTCGGCACGCAGGCCGCAAGCCAGAGCGAGCCGGACGGCTACACGCTGGTGGTCGGCGGGCTCTCCAACATGGCGTTCAATTCGGCGCTGTATTCGAAGCTCGCCTACGATCCACGCAAGGATTTCGTGCCGGTCGCGCTGATCTACAAGTTTGGTTACGTGATGGTCGCCCGCAAGGACTTGCCGCATGGCAAGCTGGCGGACATCGTCGCCGCTGCAAAGGCCAACCCGGGCTCGATTTCCGTCGCGACGGCCGGCGTCGGCACCGGCCAGCATCTGGTGGCCGCTGCGTTCATGAAGGCCGCGGGCGTCAAATTCCTCGAAGTGCCCTACAAGGGCTCGCCGCCGGCCTTCACCGATCTGCTCGCCGGCCGCATCGACCTGTTCTTCGACTCGAATTCGGCAGGGCTTCCTTATGTTCAATCAGGCCAGGCAAAGGGCATTGCGGTGCTGTCGTCGAAACGCAGCCCGCTGGCGCCCGACGTGCCGACGATGTCGGAAGCCGGCGTGCCCGGCCTCGACGTCAATTCCTGGCTCGGCATATTCGCGCCCGCCAAAACCCCGCCGGACACGATCGCAAAATTGCGCCGGGAAATCCGCGCCGCGCTGCCCGAACTCAAGGATCGTTTCGAGAAGAGCGGCGGAGAGGTGTGGGATCTCGCCAGACGACAAGCTCGACGGCTTCATCGCCTCCGAATACGACAACTGGACCAAACTGATCCGCGAGGCCGGCATCAAGCTGGATTGAGGCTAGGGCGTTGGTCGAGCGCGCGCTTGCCGCGCCTCAGTCTCAGACCTATCGAGACTTCACGCGCTCGATCAGCGTTCCATGGCGCCGGCCGGCGCGCGCACCTTGCCCTCGTGGATGACATAGGCGAACACGTCGCGCGGCGTCTTCGCGGGCTTGGCTTTGTCGACACGCGGCAGGTCGTCGGGCTCGCCGCCGGTTGCCCAGGCCTGAAAGCGCTTGGCCCAGGCGTCGAGCTGCTTCGGCGGATAGCAGGTCTTGAGTTCGTCATTGCCCTTCTGCAGCCGGGCATAGACGAAGTCGCTGACCACGTCGGCGATCGCCGGATATTTGCCGTGCTCGGCGAACACGACCGGTACCTCGAACTTGCGCAGCAACGCGATGAACTCAGGCACGCAGAAACTGTCATGCCGCACCTCGACCACGTGACGCAACGCGCGGCCCTCGAGCTTGCGCGGCAGCAGTTCGAGGAATTTTCCGAAATCCGCCTCGTCGAATTTCTTGGTCGGCGCGAACTGCCACAGCACCGGACCCAGCCGGTCGCCGAGCTCCAGCACGCCGGAATCATAGAACCGTTTGACGGAATCGCCGGCTTCCGCCAGCACGCGACGGTTGGTCGCGAAGCGCGGTCCCTTCAGCGAAAACACGAATCCGTCCGGCACCTCGCGCGCCCATTTGCGAAAACTCTCCGGCTTTTGCGAGCCGTAATAGGTGCCGTTGATCTCGATCGAAGTCAGCTTCGACGCGGCGTAGGACAGCTCCTTCGCCTGCGTGAGCTTGTCGGGATAAAACACCCCGCGCCACGGCTCGAAGGTCCAGCCGCCGATGCCGATATAGATATTGCCGCTGTTTTTCGCGGTCGATTTCGCTGGCTTGCTCACGGGAGGGCTCGTCGGAAAGGGGGAGAGGGAGCTAGTGCATGTTAGCCAAGTCGGCCGTGATTGGCCAGTTTGCCAGGACGCCGGATCATAAGCGTGATCGCAAAAAGGCTCCGGAAACCGGAGCCTTTTGTTTCGCTGTTTCATGCCAACCGGGTCTTGCGTGAACCTCAGGACTTGCCGTGCGTTGTCGGCGTCTTGCCGGTCAACCCCTTGAACGGGTCGAGGGTCTGCTTGGCAAGGCGGTTGTGAAGTTCGCAGATCTTCTGCGAACTCGGCGACCGAGGTCTCGTAAGCCCGCTTCACGAATTCGCTCTGAACCGTCATCGCCTTGTCGAGCGAGCGGACGCCGCTGAGCTGTTCGACAAACGATCCGAACTCCTCGATCGATTTCCGTGTGTAGTCGCGATAGGCATTGGCGATGGTCTGCAGGCTCACCGGCGCAGGCTCGCCTGGTGACGGCTCGGCTGATGCTGACTTGGCTGAAGACAGGCTCGGGAGTCGAGGGCTCGGCGGAGACAGGCTCGGCGGGCGGGGGCTCGGCTGAGACGGGTGCGGCGGGCGGCAGCTCGGAAGGCGAGGGCGCAGCGGTCGGCTGCGGCTCGGGCGAAGCGCGACGGCGACCACAGGCTCCTCGACGGCGGGCTGCTCGACAACCGACGCCTCGATGGCGGGCTGCTGATCCACCTTCGGGCTCTCCAGGTGATCGGGCTGCGGCTGCTGCAGTTCCTGATCCGGACTCTGCAGTTGAGCCGGCGCCGCGGCTCTCAGGCAAACTCTTCTTGGAGGCTGCCACTTGGGAAACAGCTTTCTTACGCGGTTCGCCCTTACCCTTGCCCTTGCGCCGTCCGGATTTCCCGGCCGATTTGGTCCCATCTGTCGTCGACATCGCTTTCCCCTCTTCCCTGTCAACCCGAAGGTCGAAACTCTGTCTTGTTTACGATGGAATCGCGGTTCTTGCTTGTCCGTAGCGCGGCGCTCGCGTGGTGAGATTTTGAAGGTCCGGGCCGGCGGCCGGTTTTGGCGATCGCTGACGCCTCTACCACTCCTCCGCGCGCTTTTTCCATGATATCAGTTCCCGGTCAGGCGTAGGGGATCGTTGAGGATGAATTCGCAGTCAGTCGCCGGTCTTTTGGGAGCCATCATCGCATCGATCGTGATGGTGGTTGCGATCGCCTACGGACCGATCGGCCAGTTCGGAAAGCCCGCCAGGCCGGCGAGCCTCAGCAGCCCGCGCCGGCGCTTCAGCCGGTTCCAGCGGCGCCGGCCCCGCGCGGACCGGTGATTCGGGAAGTGCCGAACTAGGGATGGATCCTTGCGGAATGCCCAGGGCGTTCCTATCTATGTTTTAACGGCGACGTTGACGCTTCAAAGCTCCGGCGCTGGGACGACCATGAATAGTTTGGCTGCGCCGGATGTACGCGCGCCCTCTGTTCGTGGTCGTTGGCATTTTCAGAGCATTTTCAAGCGCAGCTAGCCCGGACTTCGATCCGGTAGCGGCTATTGATTCGCCCGCGCCGGGCGGGCACCGGGTCGGTTTCACTCCCGTTTTCACCGTCCAGTCACCTCGATTCTGAACCTCGCCTTGGCATGTCGGGCGGCTGCGGATATACGCTGGCGATCATGAATGACGCCATCCAACCGGGCCCCGAAACCCCGTCGCAGGCCGGTTTGCCTGAGCTTTCGGTCGTTGTGCCGACCTTCAACGAGCGCGACAATGTCACCGTGCTGTACCGGCGGCTGGAGGCCACGCTATCGGGCATCGCCTGGGAAGTGGTCTTTGTCGATGACAATTCCCCTGACGGGACCTGGGAGGTGGTGCGGCGCCTGGCGCAGAAGGATTCCCGCGTCCGTTGCATCCGCCGGATCGGGCGGCGCGGACTGTCGGGTGCGTGCATCGAGGGCATTCTGGCCTCGAGCGGCCCCTATGCGGCGGTCATCGACGCCGATCTGCAGCACGACGAAACGCAATTGCCGAAAATGGTCGCGCTGCTGCGGAGCGGCGAGGCCGAACTCGTGGTCGGCAGCCGCTATGTCGAGGGCGGCAGCGCCGACAGTTTCAACAAGCAGCGGGCAGGGGCCAGCCAGCTTGCAACCGAGGTCGCCAGGCGCGCTTTGAAGGTCGAGGTCGCCGATCCCATGAGCGGCTTCTTCATGATCCGCCGCGACCGCTTCGAGCAACTGGCGCCGCAGCTCTCGACCCAGGGCTTCAAGATCCTGCTCGACATCATTGCGACCGCGCAGGGCAAGCTGCGTACTGTCGAAGTTCCCTACACGTTCGGTTCGCGCCAGCACGGCGAGAGCAAGCTCGATTCCATGGTGGCGCTGGATTTCCTCGGCCTGGTGCTGGCGAAGCTGACGCACGACGTGGTGTCGCTGCGTTTCCTGCTGTTCGCAATGGTCGGGGGCACCGGCCTTGTCGTGCATCTCGCAGCGCTGTTCATCGCGCATGAAATCTTCCAGCAGCCGTTTGCGGAGGCGCAGGCGGCCGGCGCGCTGATCGCCATGACCAGCAATTTCATTCTGAACAATTTCCTCACCTATCGCGACCAGCGGCTGAAGGGATTTGCGATCCTGCGCGGCCTGTTGCTGTTCTATCTCGTCTGCGGCGTCGGACTGCTCGCCAATGTCGGCGTCGCGTTCGCGGTCTTCGACCAGGAACCGATCTGGTGGCTCGCCGGGCTTGCGGGGGCGCTGATGGGCGTGGTCTGGAACTACGCGATGTCCGGACTGTTCGTCTGGCGCAAGCGATGATCGGAAGATGAATCCAAGCGAGACGCGGGTTGCCCTCAATACGGGTCTGGCAATCCTGGGGCTTATTGCGCTGCGCCTGGTAGCCGCGGCGTTCACGCCGATCACCTTCGACGAAGCCTACTACTGGATGTGGTCGAAGCATCTTGCCGGCGGCTACTACGATCATCCGCCGATGGTCGCGGTAGTGATCCGGCTAGGCACCCTGATCGCAGGCGATACCGAGTTCGGCGTGCGGCTGGTCTCGATCCTGCTGGCGCTGCCGATGAGCTGGGCGATCTACCAGGCCGCCGCCATCCTGTTCGGCAGCCGGCGCGTGGCCGCCTCGTCGGCGATCCTGCTGAACGTCACGCTGATGGCCGCGGTCGGCACCATGATCGTCACGCCGGACGCGCCGCTCTTGGTGGCGTCCAGTCTCCTGTTGTTTGCGCTCGCCAAGGTGCTGCAGACCGGCCGTGGCGTGTGGTGGCTGGCGGTCGGCGCTGCCGCCGGTTGCGCGCTGCTGTCGAAATACACCGCGCTGTTCTTCGGGCCGGCGATCCTGATCTGGCTGATCGCCGTTCCCAAATTGCGGCACTGGCTGATCTCGCCCTGGCTTTATCTCGGCGGGCTCGTCGCGCTGCTGCTGTTTTCGCCGGTCATTCTCTGGAACGCCGATCACACTGGGTTTCCTTCATCAAGCAGATGGGGCGGGCGAGGATCGAGGATTTCCGCCCGGTCTTCATCGCCGAACTGATCCCGACGCAGATCGCGTTCGCGACGCCGCTGATCTGGATGCTCGGCGCGATGGGGCTTTACGCGATGTTCCGCCGCCGCGCCGGCGCGCCGCCGGCGCGCGTGCTCGTCAATACGATGTTCTGGGTCATCGTCGCCTATTTCGTCTGGCACTCGCTGCATGCGCGTGTCGAGGCCAACTGGTTTGCGCCGGTCTATCCGGCGTTTGCGATCGCCGCCGCCGTCGCCGCGCATCTGGTCGAATGGGAGCCGCGCTGGCAGCGTCTGGTCGACTTCTGCCGGCGCTGGGCGGTGCCGGGCGGCGTCGTGATGTTTGTCCTGCTGGTTCTGCAGGCCGACACCGGCGTGCTGTCGGGCTATCGCCGCGATGCCACCGTGCGCAGCGTCGGCGTCGGCTGGCGCGAAACGGCCGATGGAATTGAGGCGGTGAGGGCGCGCGTCGGCGCAACTTGCGTGCTTGCGTCGGATTACGGCACCACCGCCTGGCTCACCTTCCATCTGCCGAAGGGCACCTGTGTCGTGCAGCACACCCAGCGCATCCGTTGGGTCAACATGCCCGAACCTGATGCGGCACAGCTCGCCGGCAAATTGCTGTACGTATATGAGGCGTGGCTCGGCGATACGCCGTATCTGAAAGACAAGTTTGCCCGTGTCGAGCGGGCAGGCGAGGTCCAGCGCAAGCGCGGCCCGCTGGTCATCGAGACCTATGCGCTTGATCTGCTGGAAGGCCCCCAAGCCGAGGTGCTCGACCGCACGCCGCCGCCGGAATTACGGTAGCGCGCGCGGCCGGTCACTCTGCAGCGTCAGGATGCGTGCGTTGATCCATCGTGGGATGTTCGCCCCGCCACAGCCAGACCGTAAGGGAGCCTGAACGGCCGCGAATCTGCGAACTCGACGGGGCCGGCAAGGCTTCCGGTTCTCAGCCGGGCGCCGATGCCTTCCGCCGCGACGCGCAGCGTATCGCTCAGCGCCAGCCGGACATCGTGGCGGGCGGCCACTTCCATCAGGCGGCTCGCCACGTTCACGGTGTCGCCGGTTGCGGTGATGTGCTGATGGTTGCGGCCGCCGAGGCGGGAGGCAACAATCGGTCCGAAATGTGCGCCGATCTTGAAGCCGATCCGCGCCGCCATTTCCGGCGGCAAGGTCTCGATCCAGCGCTCGGTCTTGACGCAGAGCGCGATCGAACATTGCGCCGCGCGCGCAGCGTCATCGGAAGCCGCCTCCGGCAGGCCGAACAGGATCATGGCGCCATCGCCGAGAAAACTCGTGATCATGCCGCCGCACCGCGTCACTTCCTTCTCGACCAGCGCGTGAAACTCCTTCAAGAGGCTCCTGGTGGCATCCGGATCGAGGGTTTCGCTGAGCGAGGTAAATCCGGACAGGTCGACGAACACGACGGCCGCATTCTGCCTGACCGGCGCCAGCAGGAAGTCAGGGTCGCGCGTCAGCCATTCCTGCAGACCCGGCGTCTGGAATTGTTCGAGCAGCCTGTTCTGCACGGCGAGATGCTGGGCGTTGCGCCGGCCCGACCATAATTGCAACGTACCGAACAGGACCACGGGCGGCAGCGTCGCGGCCATCGTCGTCGCGGTGTCGAGCCATATGCCGTGTGCGAAGGCAATCGTATTCGCGGCCGCCCATGCCAGCACCACCGCGGTGACCGTCGGCAGACCTATCGCGTTTCGCCGCCACGCCACCAGGCCGACCAGCAGCATCGGAAGCAGGATCGTCGTGCCGGCCTCGACGATGCGGACCAGTCGATCGCGCACCAAACCGTCCCCTGCGACCAGATGCGTGATCGCGGTCGAAATGATCTCCGCGCCCGGCATTAATGAATTGAACGGCGTCGGAAAAAAGTCGCCGGCGCCGGTCGCGGTCGCGCCGAGGACGACGATCCGCCCTTGAATGGCTTCCCTGTCGATCGTGCCGTCGATCAGATTTGCGGCGCTGACGGTGCGAATCGTTTGGCGCGGGCCGTAATAGGAAATCGGCAGCGCGTAATCGGCAGCGGTCGCGATCGGCCGGTCGCCGAACAGCAGGCGGTCGGGCTCGATCGTCAGCGGCTTTCCGACGGCGACAGAGGCGACGCGAAGCGGAAACGACAATTCGATCTTGTCACGTGTCCGGAACAACATCGGGACCGACATCGGCGTGCCGGTCTGGCCTGTCGTCACATTGGCGATGCCGACTTCCGCGCGATCGGCAAAGGCCGGGAGCGGCAGCAGGAAGCGGTCGGCCGTCGGCAGGCGGGCCAGTGGCCCGTCATCCGCTGCAGAAGGCTGAACGATGTTGGAAAATACCGCCGCTCCTGCCAGCACGGTCGGACTCGCCCCGAGCGCTTTCGCTAGCGCCGCATCGCCATCAGCGCCTCCCTTGTCGACCAGGAGAAGATCGATCGCGATGACCTTCGGCTCCAGCCGCGCGATCGCGTCGACGATCCTGGCTATCTCCGCACGCGGCAACGGATAGCTGCCGGCGAGTTTGACGATGGTGTCGTCGATCGCAACGATCGTGACGAGGTCCGGCGGCGCCTTTACGCCGCGCGCCAACGTTCGCAGATCTGATAACGCCGACTCGAGCCGGTCGAGAAACCGCAAATGACCGCTGGTATGGCCAAGCCATATCGCGCCTGCCCACAATCCCGTGCAGAGCAACGCAACCAGAATATGAAGACGTCGACGGCTCATTTGCGTGTCTTCTATTGTCCCAATCTTGCCATCAGGGCTGTCACGCGCGCGGGCGGCCAGCGCTTGACGATCAGGTTACCCGATGGCTCGACATCGACGCCGTCACCAGCGCGCGAGTACGACGCTGCCGCGGCCGGCGGGCCGCGCCACACGGACACGGCCGTCGACGACGAACACCGATGTCTTTGCACCTTCGGCATCTACCGCCCATTTTGTGCCGCGCACCGCCGCAATCGCCTGCGGCGTCACCACGTCGAACCTGGTGCGGCCCGGCTGCTTCGGCACCTCGAGCAGCAGGGCTTTGTTGCTGAGTTCGACGGAATCGACCTGGCCGTCCCGGTTGCGATCCCTGAGTTCGAACTTCGCGCCGCTTTCGGACACGATCGTGATTGCCGTCGGGCAACGGAGCGTTTGCGTTCCCTGCGCCGTCTGTTGGGCGTTGCAGCCCAATCCCGCAGGCTGCGCCGCTGCGCCAGCGGTCAGCAGCAGCAGGCTTGAGACAGCGATCGATCCGGCGCGCGCCAGCCTTGTCATGGCAGCTTCCCCTTCCGGGCACGGGAGAAAATTGGGTTGATACGGTACCGTATCACAACGGCGCCCCCGCGTGCAAAGCGAAAGAGGTGCGCAGATAGTGTGTCTGCCGGCGGGCGATAAGGTTCGCCGAAAACTCCGATCATGCAATGCGACCCAAAAGGCGTCGTAAACGGCCGTTTACAGCGCTGAAAAGGCAGAAATTAGAACAAGTTGGATGGACTCCTTAGAGTTGCGGCCACCCCCGCGCGTCCGGCGGGAACGCAAGGCCGGTATGCAACTTGTCCGGTGAGCGCCAGAACGGCGATTTTTGACACGTCCTTCGGCCACGGCAGTGTCGGAGCGACGCGCCGTAAAACGTCCTATACGCAGATCAACCAGAATCGAGGTTTTGTCATGTCCGGTTCCGCCTTGAAGCCCGCCGCAGAACTCGCACGTGGCAACAGCGTGCGCTTTCCCAATGAGAGCGACGAGTATCGTCGCGCCCGCGCGCAATTGCTGGCGGAGGAGATCGAACTGCGCCGCCACATCGAGCGCGTCGCCGAATTGCGCCGCACGCTGCCGCCCGGAGGGGCGGTGAAGAAGAACTATGAATTCGAAGGCGAGGGCGGCAGGGCAACCTTGCCGGACCTCTTCGGCAACAAGCAGACGCTCGTGATCTACAGCTACATGTTCGGTCCCGCACGCGAGCAGCCGTGCCCGATGTGCACCTCCTTCATGAGCACCTGGGAAGCAAAGCTGCCCGATGTCGAACAGCGCATCGCGTTCGTGTTCGTGGCGCGCTCCCCGATCGCGCGGCTGATCGCGGCAAAGAAGGCGCGCGGCTGGACGCGGCACCGGATCTATTCGGACACGTCGGGCGATTTTACGCGCGACTATGTCAGCGCGGCCGATGCGGACGCGCCCGGCTACAGCGTGTTCACGCGCCGCGACGGCGGCATTCGCCATTTCTGGTCCGGTGAAATGGGACCATCGACCGCCGATCCCGGACAGGATCCGCGCGGCGCGCCCGACATCGATCCGCTGTGGACCATTCTGGACACCACGCCGGAAGGGCGGGGCAAGGATTGGTATCCGCGGTTGAGTTACTAGCGCACCATGATGCGAGACTGAATCCATGCGATGACGCGAACCCGTGTGTCTGTTCCGGATCGAGTCCAAGGGCACGGTCTTCGCTAAAAACTCTCTTATGCCGCAACTTGGCCCGATATGGGACACCCGGTGGGCAGACACGCCGGATGTCACCGATTTTGGTGGAACTCACCGCATCAACGCGGAAGCAATTTCCTCAATAGTTCCATGCATTTATGCCGCGCCTTACATCCGCCCGAGTTTAAGTCGGATTTAACTAAAAGCCGCCTTAATGGCGCTCTGTGCCTCTGCGAGATGCTGTTGGGGACCTATCCGGACGCAGCATCAAATGGGGGAGTTGTTGGAATTGTTGTTCTGGGCGTTGTGTGAATGAGTAAGCGTATGCGTGCGTTCGGCCCTGCGGTGCACAACCGCAGGAAACCTTCCCGTAGGGGCGTTCCTCAATATTTCCTCGGCGGTGTCGCGGTCACGGGCCTCGTGCTCGGCTGCGCCTGGACCGTCTACACCAACGTGCTTGGCGCCAGCGTCTATCCGACCGTGAACAGCGCCGCCTTCGAGGCGCCCGTCGTCAAGAACCCGGCCACCGCCGCTGCCCGTCCGGTGCAGCCCGCTTTCAACGAAATATTTGCATCGCTGGAGCAACGGCCGCTGGTGATGCCCGCGCCGGAGAACGTCGCCAGCTCGCTGATGTTCAGCGAACGGTTTGCCGCGTCGGCGCCGCAGGGCGAACTGCCCAGATCCGTTGCGTCCCGACCTGCCGAAACGACGAAGCTGGCGGAAGCCTCGCCACCGTCCGAAGTGCCGAAGGCCGTTCAGACGTCGAAGACTGCCGAGGCACCGAAGCCGAAGGCTTCCGCACCCGCCACCAAGCTTGCCTTGAACGTTCCGGCCGCGGCCCCGAAGGAGGCCGAAGCCAAGGCTGTGGAGGACAAGACCGCGAAGGCCTCCGGATCTTCCATTCGTGACATGGCGCAGCGCGCCAAGGCGGCCGTGATGTCGATTGCTTCCAGCGAGAAGCAGGGCATGGTCGAAAAGCTGTGGGGCAAGCAGCCGGCCTCTGGCGGGCTGCTGGCTTACGCGTCCGCCGACGCCAGCGTCACCGGCAGCATCATCGATACGCGAAGCCAGAACCCGATGATGGGCGGCGCGCCGCCCTATGACCGCCAGACCGCGGTGTACGATATTGCCGCCAAGACGGTGTATCTGCCCGATGGCACCACGCTTGAAGCGCATTCGGGGCTCGGCTCCAAGATGGACGACGTGCGCTATTCGCATGTGCGGATGCAGGGCGTGACGCCGCCGCACATTTACGAGCTGAAGCCGCGCGAGGCGCTGTTTCACGGCGTGCCGGCGCTGCGGCTGACACCGCTCGGCGGCGAGGAAAAAATCCACGGCCGCGACGGGTTGCTCGCGCACAGCTACATGCTCGGGCCGACCGGTCAGTCCAACGGCTGCGTCTCGTTCAAGGACTACTATGCGTTCCTCGACGCCTACAAGAACAAGGGCATCCGCCGCCTCGCGGTGCTGGCGAAGGTGCAGTAGGCGAGGGGCGTCGCGCTGCCGCGCTAGCCGGTCAGATTCAATTTTCGAACAACTGCACAAGGCTGTCATGCCCCGCCAACGGGTCGGCCGAACGGCCGCCCGATGACAGGCTTCGGCGGGCATCCAGTACGCCGCGGCCTATCGTGCTTTTGAGCACGAGGCCAGACGTGTCTGGAACGAGACACGATTGTGGTTATATTTGCTGATCCAGAGTGAGTCTCCGCTCTGGCAACCAGTCTGGCGCGAAGCGACAGGTGTTCCGCAATGCTCGTCGAAACTCCACCGCCTTTCGCGACCGAGGCATTCGTCGATGCCGCTGCGGCCGTTGCCCGTCTTGAAGAGATCTACGAGCGCAACACCCGGTTCCTTCGCGATCGGTTCGAAGCCTATGTCAATGGCGGAGCGCTCACGAGCCGCGTGCGAGCCTGCTATCCGTTTGTGCGGATGACGACCTCGACCCATGCGCGGCTCGATTCGCGTCTCGCTTACGGCTTTGTCGCGGGGCCGGGCGTGCATGAAACCAGCGTGACGCGCCCGGATATTTTCCGCACCTATCTCACTGAGCAAATCGAGCTGCTGGTCAAGAACCATGGCGTGCCGGTTGAAATCGGCGAGTCGAACGAGCCTATCCCGATCCATTTCGCCTATCGGCGGGACATCAACATCGAGGCGGCGCTGACGATTGCCGACAGCTCGGCCTTTACGCGAACGCTGCGCGATGTGTTCGATACGCCCGATCTTGCCGCCATGGACGACGCGATCGCCGACGGCAGTTTTGAACGGTCCCCCGGAGCACCCGAACCGCTGTCCCTGTTTCGGGCGGCGCGGGTCGATTACTCGCTGCGCCGGCTCTATCACTACACCGGCACGGATCCTGAGCATTTCCAGAATTTCGTGATCTTCACGAACTACCAGCTCTATGTCGATGCCTTCGTGCAACTGTGCCAGCAGCGCCTCGCATCGGGCGCGATAGGCCCCGATGCCTTCGTTGCGCCCGGCAATGCGATCACGCGCAATGCGCGGCTTGGCGGTGGAACGACCGGGATTACGCCTGAGCGCGCGCCGCAGATGCCTGCCTATCATCTCGTCGAGCCAGGCTATGGCGGCATTACCCTGATCAATATCGGCATCGGTCCGTCCAATGCGCGGAACGTCACTGACCACGTCGCGGTGCTGCGGCCGCACGCCTGGCTGATGGTCGGGCATTGCGCGGGCCTCAGGAATACGCAGCGGCTCGGCGACTACGTGCTCGCGCATGGTTACGTCCGCGAGGACCACGTGCTCGACCATGAGCTGCCGCTCTGGGTTCCGATCCCGGCGCTTGCCGAGATGCAGGTCGCGCTCGAGGAGGCGGTTGGCGAGGTTACCGGGTTGACCGGCTTTGAGCTCAAGCGGGTGATGCGCACCGGAACGGTCGCAAGCGTCGACAATCGCAATTGGGAGATCAGCGGCGCGTCGGTCATTCGACGGCTGTCGCAATCCCGCGCTGTCGCGCTCGACATGGAGTCCGCGGCGATTGCCGCCAACGGCTACCGCTTCCGCGTCCCCTACGGCACATTGCTGTGCGTCTCAGACAAGCCGCTGCACGGCGAAATCAAGCTCGCCGGCATGGCCAGCGAATTCTACCGGCGACGTGTCGGTCAGCATCTCGAGATCGGCCTGAAGGCGCTCGAACGGCTCAAGCAGCAGGAATCCGAGCGCCTGCATTCGCGCAAGCTCAGAAGCTTTGCCGAAGTCGCATTTCAGTAGGCGATGGCGTTCAGAGCGGCTGCGCGCTCGACCCTCGCATCGTTGCCCGTCGTCGAGGATCGCGGTTCGGATACAATGTTTGGTTGCAATTGACGTCATCTCGGTTATTTTGGCCGCAAGCGATCAGGGCCGGGTAATCATGACGTTGGTTCAGGACGCAGGCCGATCCCGACAGCGATGGGGCAAGATCGCTGTTGTTGTCGTGGCCGTGATGCTGGCGATCCCGATATTCTCTCCGATCGTATTCCGAACGTTTCTGTTCCAGCCGTTCTATATTCCGGCCCGTTCGATGATGCCGACCTTGCTGGAAGGCGACAGTCTTTTCGTCTCGAAGTACGCCTACGGCTACAGCCGCTACTCCCTGCCGTTTTCACCACGTCTGTTTTCAGGGCGTATCTTCGGCTCGGTGCCGGAGCGCGGCGACGTCATTGTATTCCGGATGCCAAAAAACGACTCGGTCGATTATATCAAACGTGTCGTGGGACTGCCCGGTGACACCGTTCAAATGCAGCGAGGGCTGCTCTTCATCAATGGCGTGCCGGTCGTGCGGCAGAGGCTGTCTGATCTCGAAGGTGGCGAGCCGTGCGGAAGAGGGGATGGCAACCGAACCAGGCGCTGGCGCGAAACACTTTTGAACGGCGTGAGTTATGAGACGCTCGACTGCGTCGACAACGGCTTCTACGACAACACGAATGTCTACAAGGTCCCGGACGGCCACATCTTCGTGCTGGGCGATAACCGCGACAATTCGACCGACAGCCGGGTGCTTTCGGCGGTCGGTTATATCCCGCTGCAAAATATCGTCGGCCGTGCCGGCCTCATCTATTTTTCACGTGCGCCACGTTCCGGCGAAGAGCCTTCGATCGTTCGATCCGAGCGGATCGGCATGGTGGTGCAATAGCGTGACACCAGTTGCTGCGTTACAACGCCGCGGCCGCAATGCGCGACGCGGATATCGTCGTGGCTGCGCAGCTCGTTGAGGCGCAAAAACGCAGCTTCAACGCTGGTTGGCCAGCCGACCCCCGGAATTGGAACCACAGGGCCCCGTAAGTTTACGGTGTTACCCATGTGAATTTTACGGTTGCGTCCGTAGCCTCATTTGCATCTAACTTCCCAGGATCACGCGAACGGCCCGCGCCAGAGCGTTTGGAGTTTGTCTTCAGAGTTTAAGCTTATTTGAGCGGGTGTGCGCAGAGAGAGCAGATCTAAACTCATGTTCAGGCCGCCGTTCCGGGATACTCCAAATGGCGATGGTCGCGGGCGCTTCACCGCGGGTTCTCAACAGTGACGCGCTCTACGGCAATAGGTAATCGGCTTCTTGCAGCATTGCCGGCATCGGACTTCGATCTGCTGAAGCCTGAGCTCGAGGTGATCGCGCTTGATCAGGACGCGGTCATCGCGCGGACGGGCGACGCGATCGAATACGTCTTCTTCCCCTATAGCGGGGCCATCTCGCTGATGATCGACATGGCGGACGGGCAAACAGTTGCCATCGCCGCCGTCGGGCGCGAAGGGGCGGTCGGCATTCTTTCGGTGCTGGGGCCGTCGTCTGCAGACAATACTGCGGTGGTTCGTGCGGCCGGCACCGCCGCCCGGATACCTGCATCGCGATTTCACACCGCTTTCAACCGGAGTCCTGCGATACGGCACGCGGTCCAGATTCATGTCAAGGCGATGCTGAAGCAGCTTCAACTCGGTTCGGCCTGCAACGCGCTGCACCCGGTCGAAGCGCGCATGGCCCGCTGGTTGCTCCAGCTTCGCGATCGCGTCGACCATGATGTGCTCCCGCTCACTCAGCAGGCGCTCTCGCAAATACTCGGGGTGCGACGTACGACCGTGACGCTGCTGATGCGCAAGCTGCGCGCGTGTGGAGCGATCAGGTCCGACCGGCGAGGCCAGATCGAGATCGACCCGGCGCGGCTCGCGGCGGCAGCGTGCGAATGCCACAACGTCATGCATCTCGAAGTCGAGGAGATGTTTGGGATGCATCCAGCCCGATCCCGCGCGGAAGCTCTGCCGAAAGACCGGCGCAGTCCCGGACTCAAATCGGGCGGTGCGCTGTGAGCGCGTTTTCGCGCAATAGCTCGACCTGCCGCATTCGCGACCTGCCGCTGCGGCATTCCGGGAAAGCCCATCAAATGGCGGATTCGCCGCCCGATCCGGTTCTCAGCCGCCAATCCCGGTCGGGTGCCGCCTCGAGCCTCGCGAGTTCTCGCAGCACCTTCGCCGTCTGGCGCAGGTCATTGCGCTCAGGACCCGGCTTCAGCCGGCGTGCTTCGTAAAGAAAGTCCCTGGCCTGGAGCAGCCAGGCGGACGTTTCAGTCGAGATTTGCATTTGCGCCATGGTGCCCCCAATCGCGGTCATCGCCTGATCTGTGTCGATGCTTAAGCCAGGGATTTCTCCCTGTGCCGGATCCGGCGGCTCGGCTCGTCGACCCAGGCTTCCCGCGCGAACCAGGCGTGATCGGCGCGGCAAAGCGGGCAGCGGGTGCGCGCAAAAAACACCGCGCTGCGCGCAAAGCTCTCACGATCAGTCTCGATGCCGGTGGGGATCGCCTGTCCGGTTTGCGGACACTTGACCATGACCATACCCATAACGGCCTCCCTGGAAATCATTTTTGTGCAGAAAAGTACCGGCCGGCTGGAGTGCGCCTCTTGTCGGTGCGGTGTACTTGGGGGGGCATCGCGCACCTTCTTTGATCGAGCATCGGGCAGTGGGGCTCATGCTCGTCACTGGGCTCATTCCTACCGGCCGGATCCCTCCTCAAACGAACCTTGGACGTAGAGCGCAACCTTGCTGGTCGGCTCGGTGAAAACTTCTGGTGCAGCGTCTCCTGGTCGGCTGACCTGTTTCCGTGGCGTTCAGCGCGATTTTCAATTCGCTTTCACTCACGGCACGATTGTCCCTCTCAGGCGAAAGCATTCCGCGTGACGCTCGCCAGCGTCACGAGAGCTCGCGCTCCGTGTTCGATCAGATTTTTGGGTGAGCCTTGAGCCAGCCTTACCGTTATTCTGAACTACAGAATGGCGGACTGTCGGTTCGGTTTGCGACTCTCGCGCAAATTATTTTTTAGAATTGTCAACACAGACCATCTTATATTTGCCGAGCCGTGTGCATAACAGGGATATCCCGACGGGCGTGAAGTCTTGTCTTCAGCGTGACGTTGCGAATTTTTCAGACGTTGCGACGGGCGTCGGTGTTCACTGCGCGGCAGAGCCCGTCCGCACCGTCAGCTCAAACAAAAACCCCGGCATCGCTGCCGGGGTTTTGCATTTCTTGAATAACGCCTGAGTGGCTGGATCAGAAGTCCATGCCGCCCATGCCGCCGCCCGGAGGCATGCCGCCGCCGGCTGCGCCACCCTTCTTCGGCAGTTCCGCGATCATGGCTTCGGTGGTGATCAGCAGAGCCGCGACCGAAGCCGCGTTCTGGATCGCCGCGCGAACCACCTTGGTCGGGTCGATGATGCCCTTGGAGACCAGGTTGCCGTATTCGCCGGTCTGCGAGTCGAAGCCGTAATTGTACTGCTCCTTCTCGAGGATCTTGCCGACGATGACGGAGCCGTCTTCACCTGCGTTGATCGCGATCTGGCGGGCCGGCGCCGACAGCGCCTTGCGCACGATCTCGACGCCGGTCTTCTGGTCGTCGTTCGCGGTCTTGATGCGCTTGAGCTGCTCGGAGGCGCGGAGCAGGGCGACGCCGCCGCCCGGCACGATGCCTTCTTCAACCGCCGCACGGGTCGCATGCATCGCGTCATCCACGCGATCCTTGCGCTCCTTGACTTCGACTTCGGTCGCGCCGCCGACGCGGATCACCGCGACGCCGCCCGCGAGCTTGGCCAGACGCTCCTGCAGCTTCTCACGGTCGTAGTCCGAGGTGGTTTCCTCGATCTGCGCCTTGATCTGCTGCACGCGCGCTTCGATGTCGGCCTTCTTGCCGGCGCCGTTGACGATGGTGGTGTTTTCCTTGTCGATCATCACCTTCTTGGCGCGGCCGAGCATCTGCAGGGTGACGTTCTCGAGCTTGATGCCGAGATCTTCCGAGATCGCCTGACCACCGGTCAGAACGGCGATGTCCTGCAGCATGGCCTTGCGGCGATCGCCGAAGCCCGGAGCCTTGACGGCAGCAACCTTCAGGCCACCACGGAGACGGTTGACGACGAGGGTGGCGAGAGCTTCGCCTTCGACGTCTTCCGCGACGATGACCAGCGGCTTGCCGGTCTGCACCACGGCTTCGAGCAGCGGCAGCAGCTCGTTCAGCGAGGAGAGCTTCTTCTCGTTGATCAGGATGTAGGCGTCGTCCATTTCAACGCGCATCTTGTCGGCGTTGGTGACGAAGTAGGGCGAGATGTAGCCGCGGTCGAACTGCATGCCCTCGACGACGTCGAGTTCGGTCTCGAGCGACTTGGCTTCCTCAACCGTGATGACGCCCTCGTTGCCGACCTTCTTCATGGCATCGGCCAGGAACTTGCCGATTTCGGCGTCGCCGTTGGCGGAGATGGTGCCGACCTGGGCGATTTCCTCGTTCGAGGTGACCTTCTTGGAGTTCTTGACGAGGTCGGCGACCACGGCTTCCACCGCGAGATCGATACCGCGCTTCAGGTCCATCGGGTTCATGCCGGCGGCAACCGACTTGGCGCCTTCACGGACGATCGCAGCCGCCAGAACGGTCGCGGTGGTGGTGCCGTCGCCGGCCGCGTCAGCGGACTTGGAGGCGACTTCGCGCACCATCTGTGCGCCCATGTTCTCGAACTTGTCCTCGAGCTCGATCTCCTTGGCGACGGTGACGCCGTCCTTGGTGATGCGGGGAGCGCCGAACGACTTGTCGAGCACGACGTTGCGGCCCTTCGGGCCGAGCGTCACCTTGACGGCGTTGGCGAGAATGTCGACGCCGCGCAGCATGCGGTCGCGGGCATCGACGCCGAATTTGACTTCTTTAGCTGACATAATGGATTTCCCTGAGTTGATGCTTGTTCTCACCCTGTCGGGGAGGCGCCTCGCGGGCGCTCCTCAGGGTGAGCGTGGCAGGCGAAGCGCTTAAGCAGCCTTCTTCTTGCTGGTGGCGGGGACGTCGAGCACGCCCATGATGTCGCTCTCCTTCATGATCAGGAGATCTTCACCGTCGATCTTGACCTCGGTGCCCGACCATTTGCCGAACAGCACGCGGTCGCCGACCTTGAGGTCGATCGGGATCAGCTTGCCGGCTTCGTCGCGGCCACCCGGGCCGACGGCGGTGATTTCGCCCTGCGAGGGCTTTTCCTTGGCACTGTCCGGAATGATGATGCCGCCAGCAGTCTTCTCTTCGGCGTCGATACGCTTGACCACGACGCGGTCGTGAAGCGGACGGAATTTCATGCAGTCCTCCTAAGTTTCTGAAGATGTTGTCAGATTTTGAAATTTTGGCAGTCCGGGCAGGCGAGTGCCAGCTCGGCTGCGGCTGATTTAGGCCAGTCTTGTGCGGGGGACAAGGGCTTCTAGCAGAAAATTTGGCACTCAAATATGACGCCTGCCAATTTCATTCATCATGATTAATCGGCGGCCGAGGTCTCCGGACCCCGTATTAGCACGTGCGGTAAGCTGCTGCTAACGCGACCTTTTTCAACAGATCGTTAAACATTTAGGCTTGTGATGTGTTGGTCTCGTGCGTCACATTTCTCTCATGTGAGCGCATCTCCGCCGGGGTGGCTCGGTGTATCGCCACCACGACAAATGCGCTCCAGCAATGGAGGTTTGGCATGGTCTCGCGGGTTGGAGTTGCTTCCGACGATTTCCGGAAGCAGGTGCTGGGTTACGGGCTGACGACGGCGCAAATCCTGTATCGGATGCCGGATCACCCCTCATTGCTGCAGACCTATGTCTGGCAGAATTACGATCTGTTTCCAAAATTCCCGGCGCTGAAGGATTTCCTCGCCTTCTGGCAGGAAAAGCTGGATGGCCCGCTGTACTCCGTGACGGTGGCGCATTCCAAGCTGATCAAGCCGGCCGAGCTGCGCGCCGTTGACGGCGTGTTCAGGCTGCATTGAATTGGTCCTGTAGGGTTAGCGCAGCGTAACCCACCGCATCTCCATGCCCCGCACGTTCGGCGGTGGGTTACGCCTTCGGCTAACCCACCCTACGAAAAGAAATTTGTGGTAGCCTCCCGCCACAAACAAAAAGGGAGAGGCACCATGGCCAAGAAGAAAGTCGCGTCGCGCGCCGCGGCGCAGCCCGCTGTGAAGAAGAAATGGTCGGGCCACAAGACGGCAGCCAAATCCGCAGCCCGCAAGACCATCAAGTCGAAGGCGAGGGGCGTTCCGGCGCCAAAGGCCAAGCCGGCCAAGAAGGTTCGGCCGAAGCAGCGCATCGCGATCAGCCATCACCGCGAGGAGGATTTCAAGGCCGACGGCCTGCGCACCTACGCGCAATACCGCGACCTCGGTATTGCGGACGCGACGCACGGCCTGGCGCAGGCGCATGTGATCCGCCTGATCGGCCCGTGCAATCCGGCTGAAGTTTCAAAGCTGCATTTACACCATATCGAATTCCAGATGGTCTATGTGCTCAAGGGCTGGGTGAAAACTTACCTGGAAGGCCAGGGCGAGACGCTGATGAAGGAAGGCAGCGCCTGGACCCAGCCGCCGCGCATCAAGCACCTGATCATGGACTATTCCGACGACGTCGAATTGCTGGAAGTGATCTTGCCGGCGGAGTTCAAGACGGTGGAATTGGCGGGTTAGTTGTCATTCCGGGACGCGCCACTTGGCGCGGGCCCGGAATCCATTCAACCACTTGCCATGCGGATCGACGGATTCCGGGCTCGCGCTACGCGCGCCCCGGAATGACGGCTACGTCATCACCCCCACCACCGCGCCCATCAGGCATGTCGTCAGCGTGCCTGACACGATGGACTTCAATCCCAGCGCATTGATCTCTTCGCGCCGTTCGGGCGCCATCGTCCCGAGACCGCCGATCATGATGCCGAGGCTGGCGAAGTTGGCGAAGCCGCACATCGCGTAGAGCATGATCAGCCGCGAGCGCGGATCGAGCGCGTCAGCGCCGAGCTTTGAAAGTTCGACATAGGCGATCAGCTCGTTGAGGATGGTCTTGATGCCCATCAGGCTTCCCGCCGTGATCGCTTGCGGCCATGGCAGCCCCATCAGCCAGCACACCGGCGCCATCAGATAGCCCAGCAGCCGCTGCAGCGAAATTTTGGCGCCGCCGATCTCGGGCAACAGCCCGAGGATCGCGTTGGCGAGATAGACCAGCGCCACCAGTACCAGAAGCATCGCGACGATGTTGAGCAGCAGTTCAAGCCCGGCCGTAGTGCCGTTGACGATCGCATCCATGGTGCTCGAGGTTTGCATCTCGGGATCTTCCAACGATCCGCCGGTGCGCTTGTTGGACGTCTCCGGCACCATGATCAGGCTGACCAGGATGGCCGCCGGCGCGCCCAGCACCGATGCAATGACAAAATGCGCCGCCGCGTCCGGGATCAGCGGCGCGAGGAAGGTGGCGTAGAGCACCAGCACGGTGCCGGCGATGCCGGCCATGCCGCCGGTCATCACCAGGAACAATTCGCTGCGGGTGAGCTGCGCCAGATAGGGGCGGATGAACAGCGGCGCCTCGACCATGCCGAGAAAGATATTGGCCGCGGTCGACAGCCCCACCGCGCCACCAACGCCGAGCGTGCGCTCCAGCAGCCAGGCCATGCCGCGCACGATTGGCGGCAGGATGCGCCAGTAGAACAGCAGCGTCGTCAGGACGCTCATCACCAGGATGATCGGCAGCGCCTGAAACGCCAGGATGAAATCCGCGCCGGGCGCCTTGAGATCGAAGGGCAGCGCGCCGCCGCCGAGATAGCCGAACACGAAGGACGTGCCGGCGCGCGTCGCGGCGGAGATCGTATTGACGGCGTCGTTGATGGCGCCGAACGCTTTCGCGACCGGCGGCAGCTTGAGCAGCACCAGCGCGGTGACGACGGTAATGGCAAGCCCGATGGCGGTTTGACGGAGCGATACCGCGCGGCGGTTCTCACTGAGCGCCCATGCGATCGCCAGCAACGCCAGCACGCCAAACGTCGATTGCAGTTGCAGCATGAATCCCCCAAAACCCCGGGAGCGATTATGCCAGCGCCGCGCAGGCGCGCAATGCCGTGTTGCGGGGCCGCCCGTTGACATCTGCATCCCGCTCCGCCACCGCTCTTGCCCATGTCCTCAACGATGCCGGTCGGCGCCCGCGAACTGCTCAGGCACGGGCCGTTCCTGTTCTTCCTGTTGTCGCGCAGCCTGTCGCGCTTTGCGAGCCAGATCGCGGCGGTGGCGATCGGCTGGCAGGTCTACGAGCTCACCGGCAGCGCCTTTCAGCTCGGCATGGTCGGGCTGGTGCAGTTTCTGCCCACGGCGCTGCTGGTTTTCGTCGCCGGCCACGCCGCCGACCGGTTCGAGCGCAAGCGCGTGGTGCAGCTTTGCCAGATCGCGGAAGCGGCGACGGCGCTGTTTCTGGCCGTCAGCACCTTTGCCGGCTGGCTCACCGTGCCGCAGATATTCATCGCCACGTTCGTGATCGGCATCGCCGGCGCCTTCGAGAGCCCCGCGACGGCCGCGCTGCTGCCGCTGATCGTGCCCAAAGGCTCGGTGCAGCGCGCGACCGCGATCTCCTCCGGCGCAGCCCAGGTCGCGACCATCACCGGACCTGCGCTCGGCGGGCTGGCCTATGTGTTCGCGCCGAGCCTGCCATACTTCGTCATCGTCGCCTTCTGGCTCGTCGGCGCGATTCTCACCGGCTTCATCCACACTGAGAAGCAGGAGCTTGCGAAGGCGGATTCGCTCGCGGACGACGTGTTTGCCGGCGTCCGCTTCATCCGCAACAACCCGGCGATCCTCGGCACCATCTCGCTCGACCTGTTCGCCGTGCTGTTCGGCGGCGTCGTGGCGCTGCTGCCGATCTATGCGCGTGACATTCTCGAAGCCGGGCCGCTCGGCCTCGGCATCCTGCGCGCGGCGCCCGCGGTCGGCGCGCTTCTGATGACCATCGTGCTGGCGCGCCACAGCATCAATCGCCATGTCGGATTGCGGATGTTCCAGGCCGTGATCGTGTTCGGCGTCGCGACGGTGGTGTTCGCGCTGTCGCAGTGGATGTGGCTGTCGGTGCTGGCGCTGGCGGTGCTGGGCGCGGCCGATACAATCAGCGTGGTGATACGTTTTTCGCTGGTGCAGCTTTCCACGCCCGACGAGATGCGCGGCCGGGTCGGCGCGGTCAATTTCCTGTTCATCAATGCCTCAAACCAGCTCGGCCAGTTCGAGAGCGGCGTCACCGCGGCGCTGCTGGGCACGGTGCCGGCCGCCGT
>CAVYOM010000013.1:0-63353 GCA_963770135.1 uncultured Alphaproteobacteria bacterium
TATGGGCAATTCGCAGGCGCATGGTGGAACCGAATGATGTTGGGATCGTCGTGGCCGGCCATAGCAGTCTACGCAGACTGCGTAAACTTGTCTGCGATGCCGGGCATTCACGTCTTTCTCCCTACTCAAAGCAAGACGTGGATGGCCGGGTCAAGCCCGGCCATGACGTCGGAAATCTCTAAATCAAATACTGCTTCGTGATGATCTCGCCCAGCCGCGCGTTATCCGAGATGAATTCCTGGATGAATTCATGGACGCCGTGCTGGAAGATATCGTCCATATGGCTGTGTTCAAGCCGGTTGCGGACGCCGCGGGCATGGCGCTGGGAGGCGCCCTGGCGGCCATAGGCGACGCCGATCTGGTCGAGGTTGCGCACCAGATTGCTGTAGCAGCTCGCCAGCGACCGCGGCAGCGTGTCGTTGAGGATGAGCAAGTCGGCGATCAGCCAGGGCTTCAGCGTCTCGCGATAGACCCAGTGATAGGCCGTCAGCGCCGACACCGAGCGCAGGATCGAGGTCCACTGGTAGTAGTCCAGGGGACCGCCGACATGTTCCTCCTCGGGCAACAGCACGTGGTACTTCACGTCAAGAATGCGCGCGGTGTTGTCGGCGCGTTCCAGATGCAGGCCGAGGCGGGAGAACCAGTAGGCGTCGTTGCGCAGCATGGTCCGGTAGGCCGAGCCGTCGAAGCGCAATGAGGTCTCCTGCACGAAGCGCAGGAACCGCGCCAATTCCTCGCGGCTGGAGGTGCCTTTGCCCCAGACTTCCTGCAATTCGATCCAGGCGGAGTTGATGGTGTCCCACATCTCGCTCGTCAGCGCGGTTCGGACCGAGCGCGAATTGAGCCGCGCGGCCTCGATGCAGTTCTTGATCGAGGACGGATTGGACGGCGAGAAGGCCAGATACTCGACGACGTTCTGCTCGGTGGCTTCCTGATACGCTTCGTAGAAGCTCGCACTGACGCCGGCGGTCAGAAGCGCCGATTCCCACTCATTGGTCTTGCCGATATAGGCGGCGGGGAGCGCGGTGACGCGTAGCGTGGCGTCGATGGTGCGCGCGATATATTCGGCGCGCTCGACGTAGCGGGCCAGCCAGTACAGGTTTTCGGCGGTGCGCGACAGCATACGAAAATTTCGCTCTCTATTCGTCCAGTATCCAGGTGTCCTTGGTGCCGCCACCCTGGCTCGAATTGACCACCAGCGAGCCTTCCTTCAGCGCCACCCGCGTCAGCCCGCCCGGCACGATGGTGACATGCTTGCTTCCCGTCAGCACGAACGGCCGCAAATCGACATGGCGCGGCGCGAGGCCGGACGCCGTGCAGGTCGGGCAGGTCGACAGCGCCAGCGTCGGCTGGGCGATAAAGCCTTCGGGCTCGCGCTTGAGCTTGTCGCGGAACGCCTCGATCGTCGCTTTCGTCGCGGCAGGTCCAATCAGCATGCCGTAGCCGCCGGAGCCGTGGACTTCCTTGACGACGAGGTCGCCAAGATTGTCGAGCACGTAGGACAGGTCCTTCGGCTCGCGGCAGCGCCAGGTCGGCACGTTCTTCAGGATCGGTTCTTCGCCGAGATAGAATTTCACGACCTCGGGCATGTAGGAATAGATCGCCTTGTCGTCGGCGATCCCGGTGCCGACCGCGTTCGCCAGCGTGACGTTGCCGGCCGCATAGGCCGACATCAGCCCGGGGACGCCGAGCGCCGAATCCGGGCGGAAGGTGAGGGGATCGAGGAAATCGTCGTCGACGCGGCGGTAGATCACGTCGACGCGCTTCAGCCCCTCGGTGGTGCGCATGAACACCTCGTCGTTCTTGACGATGAGGTCGCGGCCCTCGACCAGTTCGATCGCCGAGTTTGTCGGCGAGGAAAGAATGCTCGTAATAGGCGGAATTGTAGACGCCGGGCGTCATCAGGGCGACCGTCGGCTCGGCCGAGGCCGACAGCGGCGCCACCGAGCGCAGCGCCGACAGCAATTCGTCGGGATAGCGTTCCACGGGTGCGACGCGGTGGCGGGCGAACAGGTCCGGAAACAGCCGCATCATGATTTCGCGGTTTTCCAGCATGTAGGACACGCCGGACGGCGTCCGCGCATTGTCCTCCAGCACGATGAAATTGTCGGCGTCGACCCGGACGATGTCGATCCCGGCGATGTGGACGTAGACGTCGTGCGGCACGTCCTGGCCGTTCATCTCCGGCCGGAACACCGGATTCTGGAAGATCAGATCGTCGGGAATGATGTTGGCGCGCAGGATGTCGCGGCCGTGGTAGATGTCGCGCAGGAACATGTTCAGCGCGCGGACCCGCTGCTTCAGGCCCTTTTCCAACAGCGTCCATTCCTTCGCCGACATGATCCGCGGGATCACGTCGAAGGGGATCAGCCGCTCCTGGGCTTCGGCGTCGCCATAGACCGCGAAGGTGATGCCGATCCGGCGGAACAGCAGTTCCGCCTCCTGGCGGCGATATTCGAGGGCGTCCGGCGGCGTCTCCTTGAGCCAGCGGGAGAGCTCCTGATAGGCCGGGCGGAGGTCCCCGCCGGGGCCATTCATTTCGTCGAACGCAACTGCCATAAATTCTGACTATCCCCAAAGTCACACAGTGCATGACCTGAAGGGATGGTAGCAAGGGCCGGGCCAGCGCGATATGCATTGGCTTGCAGCATTTGGTATGGGTAGTCCGCCGCGCTGCCCTGAAAAAAGGCTGCCGGGTGCTTATTTCGGCAGCAAACCCCCGTGACTTCAATGCGTTGCTTGCGCAAGGTACGGGGACAGGTGGGGAGAAGTCATGAGCGAGATCGTTACGGCGGGTATTCTGGTCATTGGCGACGAGATCCTGTCCGGCCGGACCAAGGACAAGAACATCGGTTTCATCGCCGAATACCTGACCAATATCGGGATCGACCTCAAGGAGGTCCGCGTCGTCGCCGACGAGGAGACCGACATTGTCGATGCCCTGAACGCACTGCGGAATCGGTATACCTACGTCTTTACCACCGGCGGCATCGGGCCGACCCATGACGACATCACGGCCGACAGCGTCGCCAAGGCGTTCGGCGTCGGGATCGACCATCACCCGGAGGTCGTGGCGCGCTTCCGCGAACGCTGGACCGAGCAGGATCTGAACGAGGCGCGGCTGCGCATGGCACGCGTCCCCGACGGTGCCGAACTGATCCAGAGCGCGACCATCCTGGCGCCCGGCTTCAAGCTCGGCAACGTCATCGTGATGGCCGGCATCCCCTCGATCATGCAGGCGATGATGGACATCGTCGCGCCCAAGCTGAAATCGGGCGTGCGGATGCTGTCGGACACGGTCCGCGCCAATGCGCGGGAAGGCGACATCGGCGGGCCGCTGCGCGAGATCGCCAACGCCCATCCCGACACCATCATCGGCAGCTATCCGTTCATGGACGATGACAAAAAGCCGAACACCAACCTCGTCGTCCGCTCGCGCGATCCCGAAAAGCTCAGCGCCGCGATGGCCGCGGTGAAGGAGATGCTGGCGGGGTTGAACGTCACCCCCGGTAGAGCCTTGGCGACGCGAATTCGCACAATACAGGAGTAGACAATGGCGGCGGATGCTCCGGAACTGAGCGCGCAGGAGCGGGCTGGCAAGGCATTTCCGGTTTCGTGGGACCAGTTTCACCGGGACTGCCGGGCGCTGACCTGGCGGCTCAACGAGGTCGGGCCGTTTCATGCCGTCATCGCGATTACCCGCGGCGGGCTGGTGCCGGCCGCGATCGTCGCGCGCGAACTCGGCGTGCGCGTCATCGATACCGTCTGCATCGCAAGCTACGACCACGACAAGCAGGGCGATCTGAAGGTGCTGAAGGGCATTTCCGCCGGAAACCGCAAAGCTCGGCGGTGGCACCGGCAAGGGGCTGTTGATCGTCGATGATCTCGTCGATACCGGCAAGACCGGAAGGCTGGTCCGCGACATGATGCCGGACGCGCATTTCGCCACCGTCTACGCCAAGCCGAAGGGCAAGCCGCTGGTCGATACCTTCATCACCGAAGTGTCGCAGGACACCTGGATTTTCTTTCCCTGGGATACTGCACTCTCGTTCCAGCCGCCGATCCGCGACGGCGCGGCGTGATGTGACCACCGTCTTTCCGGGGCGCGCGAAGCGCGAACCCGGAATCTGCGAGATTCCGAGTCTGGTGCTAACGCACCATCCCGGAATGACGGACGCGGTGAAATCCTCGGATCACCAAATGCCCCTTCAAAATCGCGTCACGCCCACAGGCGACATCATCGCCACCCCGCATCGCGGCCTGTTCACCGGCAACCGCGGTATCATCCACGACCCCGCCACAAAGACCTTGCTCAGAAAGCGCTGGTCGAGCCCGGCCTGGATCACCTGTCTCTGCGAGTTCAGGGGCTGGCGGCGGCCGGTGATGGGCAGGCGGAGCTGGACCGAGTTGTTCTTTCTCGACGAGGCGACGGCGTTCGCCGCCGGGCATCGTCCATGCTTCTTCTGCCGCCGTGACGACGCCAACCGGTTTCGCGCGGCGTGGGAGAAGGGGAATGGCGTTGCGGATATTCGGGCGCGGGAAATGGACGCCGTGCTGCATCGCGAGCGGCTGGAGCGCGGGAGGAAGCGGTTGCATCCGTTGCCGATGCCGGTGGAGCAATTGCCCGACGGCGCGATGGTGCAGACAGGGCGAAGAGAGTTTTCTGATCGTGCAGGGCAGGGCGCTGCAATGGTCGATGGCTGGCTATCAGAAGGCAGAGACCGCACTCGACGATGCGATGCTGCTGACGCCGCCGTCAGCGCTGCGCGCATTAAGTGCCGGATATCGGCCGGTACTGCATCCGAGTGCGGTGAATTGAAAGCTGGAGCCGGCTCTCTCCGTCGTCAAGCCGTGGCCATGACGGCTGAAACAGACGGGACGACTCAGCCCAACTTCTGCCGTGCCAGCTTCGCGCCCGCGCCCAGCGCCGCCAGCTTCGCTTCCGCGATATCCCGCCGCATCGGCGCCATGCCGCAATTGGTTGTGGCGACGATGTTGCTCATCGGCACGAATTTCGACACGGCCTCGATCACCTTGACGACATCCTCGGCGGTCTCCACCGTGTCGCTGGCGACGTCGATCACGCCGGCCTGGACGACCTTGCCGGGGAGCAGCGCCAGCAGATCCAGCGGCACCTTCGAATTGCGGCACTCGATCGCAACCTGCTGGATCGGGCTTTTGGCGATCGCCGGGAAGATATCCTCGTACTGCCGCCACTCGCTGCCCAGCGTCTGCTTCCAGTCGGTGTTGGCCTTGATGCCGTAACCGTAGCAGATGTGCACGGCGGTGGTGCAGGTCAGGCCTTCGGCGGCGCGCTCCAGCGCCTTGATGCCCCAGTCGGAGACCTCGTCCATGAACACGTTGAAGGCGGGTTCGTCGAACTGGATCACGTCGACGCCGTCGGCCTGCAGCGCCTTGGCTTCGGCGTTGAGCAGTTCGGCGAAGGCGAACGCCATCTTGACCTTGTCGCCGTAATATTTGTCGGCGACGGTGTCGGCGATGGTCATCGGGCCGGGCAGGGTGAACTTCAGCTTGCGGGTGGTGTGGGTGCGGGCGACGCGGGCTTCATCGGCATGCACGCGACCCTTCAGCGTCAGCGGCGCGATCACCTGCGGCACCATCGCCTTGTAGCGATCATTGCGGATGCCCATCTCGACCTTGTGGGCGAAATCGATGCCCTCGACCTTCTCCAGGAAGCCGTGGACGAAGTGCTGGCGGGCCTGCTCGCCCTCGGTGACGATATCGACGCCGGCATCTTCCTGCAGCTTCACCGCCAGCATGGTGGCGTCGCGCTTGGCGCGGGTCAGTTCGTCGCCCTTCGACTTCCAGGGCGCCCACAGCATATTGGGTTCGGCCAGCCATTCCGGCTTCGGCAAAGAGCCTGCGATGGTGGTTGGAAACAGCATGAGGGCCTCCCGTCGGTTCTGATTGAGCGCCTGTCTGCCATGTCTTATGATCGAGGTACAGAACAACAAAAGTCGCCCATCACGGGAAATATTCCCGTATCGGCAGCTAGGGGAGCCATGATCGACCTGCACTACGCGCCGACGCCCAACGGCTGGAAAATCTCGATCATGCTGGAGGAACTCGGGCTTCCCTATCAGGTCATCCCCGTCAACATCCGGGCCGGCGAGCAGTTCAGGCCGGAATTTCTGGCGATCAGCCCGAACAACCGCATTCCGGCCATCGTGGACCGCGCGCCGGCCGATGGCGGCGAGCCATTTTCGGTGTTCGAGACCGGGGCGATCCTGATCTACCTCGCCGACAAGACCGGGCGCTTCCTGCCGAAGGAAACCCGTGCCCGGTCCCGCGTCATGCAGTGGCTGATGTGGCAGATGAGCGGGCTGGGGCCCATGCTCGGCCAGCACGGCCATTTCGCGCTCTATGCGGCGGAGAAGATTCCGTACGCCATCGAACGCTACCGCGACGAGGCGGCGCGGCTTTACCGCGTGCTCGACACCCAACTGGGCAAGACCGGCGCCTACGTCGCCGGCGACTATTCGATCGCCGACATTGCCTGCTTCCCCTGGACCATGACCCACAAGGCGCAGGGCTTTACGCTCGACGACTATCCGAACGTCAAGCGCTGGTACGCCGAGGTGCGCGCCCGGCCGCAGGTGCAGGCCGGGCTTGCGATCGGCAAGTTCGTCAAGGAGCCGTTCGATGAGGAGGCGCGGAAGAATATGTTCGGCGCGCGTGCCAAGGAGATGGCGGGGAGGAAGTGACACTCTAACCCTCATGGTGAGGAGGCGCGTTAGCGCCGTCTCGAACCATGAGGCCCCAGACGGGCCTTCATCCTTCGAGACGCCGCTACGCGGCTCCTCCAGCGACAACGGCGAAGCCGTTGCGCAGGGATGAGAATCGACAACAAAGGAAAAACCTATGATCGAATTTTTCTTCGACTGTTCCAGTCCCTGGACCTATCTCGCCTTCCACAACATCCAGCCGCTCGCCAAGGATCTCGGCGTCGAGATCAGTTGGCGGCCGATCCTGGTCGGCGGCATCTTCAACACCGTCAACCCCAGCGTCTATGCCTCGCGCGAGACGCCGGTGCCGTTGAAGGCGCGGTACATGAAGAAAGATCTTGCCGACTGGGCGCGGTCGGCGGAGCTTGCGATCAAGATGCCGCCGACGGTGTTTCCCGTGAACAGCGTCAAGGCGATGCGCGGTTGCATCTGGCTGGGCAAGGATATGGTCCCGTTCGCTACCGCGGTGTTCGAGGCCTATTGGGGGAGCGACAAGGACATCTCGCAGGATTCGGTGCTGACGGAGGTCTGCAAGAAGGCCGGCGTCGATCACGTCAAGTTTTTCGAGGGCATCGGCCAGCAGGCGATCAAGGACCAGCTCAAGGCCAATACCGATGAGGTGATGGCGCGGGGCGGTTTTGGCTCGCCGACCATCTTTGTCGGCAAGACCGACATGTATTTCGGCAACGACCGCATGCCGTTGATCCGCGAAGCGCTGGAGCGCCTGAAAGCGCGGGCCGCCTGATGCCGAAGGCTGTCGTTTGCCGCGAACTCGGCCCGCCCGAGCGCCTGCGCCTCGAAACGTTTGACGCGGCACCGCTGGTTCCGGGGCAGGTGCGCGTCGCCATCCGCGCCGCCGGAATCAATTTTCCCGATATTTTGATGGCGGCGGGCGAATATCAGCTCAAGCCGCCGCTGCCGTTCACGCCGGGCGTCGAAGCCGCCGGCGATGTGGTCGAAGTGAATACAGCCGAGGGTGTCGCTGTTGGTGATCGCGTGATCGTCAAGATGCGGCACGGCGCCTATTGCGATGAAGCCGTCGCCACGCCCTCACAGCTCGTAAAACTGCCCTCGACGTTCGACTATGCCGAAGGCGCGACGTTTCTGGCTGGCCATGGCACCGCCTATCACGCGCTGATTGATCGCGGCCGGCTTGAGCCCGGCGAGGTGCTGCTGGTGCACGGCGCCGGCGGCGGCGTCGGGCTCGCCGCGGTCGAGATCGGCAAGATGCTGGGCGCCACCGTGATCGCAACCGCTTCGAGTGACGAGAAGCTGGTGATCGCGAAGGCGAGGGGCGCCGATCATCTCATCCGCTACGACCAGGAGCCGTTTCGCGACGTCGTCAAGCGCATCACCGGCGGGCAGGGTGCGGACGTGGTGTTCGATCCCGTCGGCGGCGAGGTGTTCGAGAACTCGATGCGCTGCATTAACTGGGGTGCACGGTTGCTGATCATCGGCTTTACCGGCGGCATCGGGCTCGCGAAGACCAATCTTCTGATGATCAAGGGCGCCAGCGTGCTCGGTGTCCGCGCCGGCGAAGCGGTGCGGAAAAATCCCGCGCTCGGCGAAGTCAGGATCAAGGCGCTGACCGAGTGGGCGGAAGCCGGAAAGATCCGCCCCAACATCTCGCACCGGCTGCCGCTGGAAGATTATGCCAAGGCGATGCGGCTGTTGATCGACCGCAAGGCTATCGGAAGGGTGGCGCTGACGATGGGGTGACAATCGCAGTCGTAGGGTGGGCAAAGGAGCGTCAGCGACGTGCCCACCATCCATCATCGAGCACGCCGCGAGATGGTGGGCACGCTTCGCTTTGCCCACCCTACGATTTCACCCACTTTCGCGGGTAATGACGGCATCATCCTACGGTTTCACGAACGCCCCATCCTGCAGGAACGCAATCGTCTGCGCGACCGCGACGCTGTTTCGCACCAGCCATGGATGCGCTGTGCCGACCACGACATGGTCCGCCATGCCATTGATCATGGTTTTTTCCACCGACACCCGTCCGTCATGCGGCTTCGGCAGCATCGTTCCGGCCACTGGATCGATCGACCGGTTTCCGGCGATGATGCCGACAGGATAATCGACCGGCGGAAACAGCGCTTCGATTGTAGCATCCCGCCGGGTGCCGAGTTGCTGCCCCGCCGGTCCGAAAAAAGCGCGGTAGACTCCAATATTCTTCAGCCGGTCGGCGATTTCGCTGCCGCTATTCGGTGTGCCCAGCATCACGACGCGGCCCAGGTGTTTGGGCCGATGCCTGGCGATGTAGACGCGGGCTAGAAGCCCGCCCATGGAATGGCAGACGAAATGGATGGAGCCGTCGATGCGATCGGCAAAGTGCTGGATGGCCGGATCGATGTCCTCCGCCAGCCCCTCCAGCGGCTTGCGGCGGCTCGCATAGTCCAAATTGAGGGTAGCGAATCCGGCGCGTTCCAGCGCCAACTGCATCTTTCGAAACGATAGCGCCGTCCTGCTGATGCCATGCAGCAGAACGACGCCGCCTTGCGTCTCGTCGGCCGGTGCGGGCCGTTCGCTCACTTATACTCGCGCTCCTGCCACCACGGGAAATAGTCGGGCATGTCGCTGGAAACCTTGTCCTTGAATTGCGCCGGCCGCTTTTCCAGGAACGAGACCACGCCTTCCTTGACGTCGCCGCTTCGTCCGCGCGCGTAGATGCCTCGGCTGTCGACCTTGTGGGCTTCCATCGGATCGTCGGCGCCCATCATGCGCCACATCATCTGCCGGATCAGTGCCACCGATACCGGCGCGGTCTTGGCAGCGAATTCTTTTGCCAATGCACGCGCGGTCGGCAGCAAATCGTCCGGCGGCACCACCTTGCTGACGAGGCGGCCGGCGAGCGCCTCCTGCGCCGGAAACACGCGGCCCGAATAGCACCATTCGAGCGCCTGCGAGATGCCGACGATACGCGGCAGGAACCAGCTCGAGGCGGCCTCGGGCACGATGCCGCGCTGGGAGAACACGAAACCGAAGCGCGCGGCTTCCGACGCAATGCGGATGTCCATCGCAAGCTGCATCGTGACGCCGATGCCGACGGCGGGGCCGTTCACCGCCGCGATGACAGGCTTCAGGCATTTGAAGATCCGCAGCGTCACCTGGCCGCCGCCGTCGCGCACCTGGGGATCGCTGTAGTCGACTGCGCCGCTGGCGAGCCGCATTACCGGCCCGCGCCGCGCGTCGCGGTCAAACGTGTTGGCGCCGGAGGAGAGGTCGGCGCCAGCGCAGAAGCCGCGGCCCGCGCCGGTCACGATGATGGCGCGGACATTGTCGTCCTTGTCGGCCGCGTCAAAGGCGTCGATCATTTCCTGCTGCATCGTGCCGTTGAAAGCGTTGAGCTTGTCGGGCCGGTTCAGCGTGATGGTGAGGATCTGATCGTCGACCTCGTACTTGATGGTCTCGTACGCCATGGGTGCGCGTTTCCTTCTATTTTTTCGTTTCTTAGGATGGGTAGAGCGAAGCGAAACCCATCACGCAAGGGCCGCACCTAGTTGATGGGTTTCGCTTCGCTCTACCCATCCTACAAGAGAAGACGCGGCAGGCCGGGTCAAGCCCGGCGGTGACGGCGCAATGTCGCTATTTCTTCGGCGGCGAGGGCCACGGCCGCTGCGGGCCGCGCAGGCCTTCGAAGGTCTTGGCCATGCCGAGCACGCCGAGGTCGTCGAAGCGGCGGCCGACGATCTGCACGCCGATCGGAAAGCCCTTGGCGTCGTAACCGCCATTGATCGAGATCGCGGGATTTTCGGCCATATTCCACGGCACAGTATAGGCAATGTGCTCGAACGGCTTGTCTGGATCGTTGACCGGGGAGGCGAATTCGGCGGGGAAGTTCACCACCGGCGAAACCGGCGAAATCACGTAATCGAGGTCGTGGAACAGATTTGCCGCCGCGGCGCGGATCGCCATCGTGGCGTTGAAACCCCTGATGACGTCGACGCCCGAAAGCTTTGCGGCGGTTTCGGCCCATTTGAGGATGTAGGGCAGCGTCTTGCCGCGCTGCTCCGGCGGCAGCTTTGAGAGATCGTTCCACAGCCGGGCGCGCCAGAAATGGTCGAGCCCGTCGAGCATTTCGCGCGTCAGGATGCCGTCGATCTCGGTTACGACGGCGCCGGCGGATTCGAACGCCTTGGCCGCCTTGACGGCAACGCTTCGCACGTCGCTTTCCAGCGGCTGTCCGGTGCCGGGATCGAGCATCAGGCCGAGGCGCAGCTTGCGCGGCGGCTTGTCGATTGCCTTCCAGTGAAGGCTGCTGTCAGCCGGCAGGCTCGTGCCGTCGCGGCGGTCCGGCTTCGACAATACGCACATCATCAGCGCCGCATCATCAACGGTGCGGGTCATCGGGCCGGCGACGCGGCCGACATAGGGCGGATCGAATGGAACGCGCCCAAAACTCGGCTTAAGCGCGACCAGGCCGCACCATGAACCCGGCAGCCGCACCGAGCCGCCGATGTCGGTACCCAGATGCAGCGGGCCGTAACCGGCCGCACCTGCCGCGCCCGCGCCGGAGGAGGAGCCGCCGGCATTCTTGGTCAGGTCCCAGGGGTTGCGGGTGAGGGGATGGAAGCTGGAGAGGCCCGATGACAGCATGCCGTAATCCGGCATCGTGGTCTTGGCGAAGATGATCGCGCCGGATTCACGCAACCGTGCGGCAGGCGGCGCGTCCTTCTCTGCCGCTACCTGCTTGACACTGGCGGCACCCAGCGGGACCGGCTGACCTTTGGTGGCGATGTTGTCCTTGATGGTGACCGGAATGCCGTCGAGCGTGCCTGCGGGCTCGCCCTTCTGCCAGCGCTCGGTCGAGACCTTCGCAGCAGCGCGTGCAGCTTCGGGATCGAACAAATAGAGCGCCTTGATGTGCGGCTCCCACGCCGCGATATGCTCGATCACTTCCTCCAGCACTTCCGAGGGCGAGAACTGCTTGGCGCGATAGCCGGCGATCAAGTCGGTCGCGGAAAGGTCATGCAGCGAGGTGATCTCATCTTCGGCGGCTGGTTTATGCATGCGAACCTACCGGCAAACGGGTTTCAATGATGCGGGCGAACATGCTGGCGCCGATCGGCAGGATCTTGTCGTCGAGGAAATAGCCCGGATTGTGCACCGGCACCGAGCCGTCATGGCCGATCCAGAAATAAGCGCCGGGCACCATCTGCATCATGTCGGCGAAATCCTCGCTTCCCATCTTCGGCGTCGAGCGCGTCAACACATTGGCCGGGTCGACCACGGTCTTCGCCACTGCCTCGACCACCCGCGACTGCTCTTCCTCGTTGACCAGCACGCTGAACGTGTCGCGGATGTCGGCGGTGATCTCGCACTGATAGGTGGCGGCAATGCCGGCGCAGATCGTCCGCATCCGTTCGCGGATCAGGGCGCGCACGCCGTCGTCGAATGCGCGCACCGTGCCGCCTAATCTGGCGTCGCCGGGGATCACGTTGTTCGCGGAGCCGGCATGGATCTGCGTGACCGAAAGGACCGCGGACTTCAGGGGATCGACGTTGCGGCTGACGATGGTCTGCAGGGCCTGCGTCAGCGTCGTCGCGATGATGACCGCATCCTTGGAGCGTTCGGGCATCGCGCCATGCGCGCCGTAGCCCTGGATGGTGATGTCGAAAAAGTCGGCGCCGGCCATCGCCGGTCCCGGCAGGATCGCGATCTCGCCGTGGTTCAGGTCCGGCGCGTTGTGCAGGCCATAGACTTCGTCACAGGGGAATTTCTCGAACAGGCCGTCCTTGATCATGGCGCGCGCGCCGCCGAGGCCTTCCTCGGCGGGCTGGAAGATGAAATGCACGGTGCCGTCGAAATTTTTGGTCTCGGCCAGATAGCGCGCGGTGCCGAGCAGCATGGTGGTGTGGCCGTCATGGCCGCAGCCGTGGAAGCGGCCGGGAATCGTCGAGCGCCATTTCAGGTTGGTGTTCTCCTCCATCGGCAGCGCGTCCATGTCCGCGCGCAGGCCGATGCGCTTGCCGCCGCTGCCCTTGCCCTTGAGCACGCCGATCACGCCGGTGCCGCCGAGGCCGCGATGCACCTCGATGCCCCAGCCCTTCAGCTTCTCCGCGACGATGCCGGAAGTGCGCACTTCCTCGAAGCCGATCTCGGGATGGGCATGCAGATCGCGTCTGATGGCGGTGAGTTCTTCGGCATAGCCGTCGATGCGGTCGATGGTGGGCATGTCTGTTATCTATCCCGTGACTGGAGATGTTGAGCGAGATTGGGCGGATGGCGCGAAGGCAGGCCCGTTCGGTTTGATCCGGATGCCCGGGCGCAGCCGTGTCCATGGTAGTGCTGCCGTATCGGCCGGCATCGCGCCGGGCGCGGCGCAGATCAGCAGTTTTTCGGCGATCGATTCGAAGTCGGCGCGGAAGTGCACCGAGCTCTTGTTGACCAGGATTTTCTGCTCGGTCGGCTCGATGCCGACATAGCGGTACATCGATTGATCCGCAAGCTGCGCCTTGTAGGAGCCGACGACCACTCTGATGTCGCCGATGCGCAGGCAGGCCGACGGTCCCATATCCATGTCGCGTCCGCGATAATAGGGGCCGGACGCCACGAACTTGCCGTCGGACAGCTTTTCGACGACGAAGGTTTCCCTGTATGGCGCATCGCCCGGAATGCCGGACTTGCCGCCGAGATCCAGCGTGACGGTGGCGCCGACGCCGGCTGCATGCGCAGCGCTGGCCGACTCCGGATCGTAGATCACGCCGGTGGCGCCGGAGGCCTTGTTGCGCACCAGCGCGCGCAGCATCCCCATGGTGTCGGAATCGCCGCCGGCCCCCGGATTGTCCTGGGTGTCGGCGATGACGATCGGCTTGGCTGCCGATTTCGCCAACTCCATCGCGAGGCGCACGCCGTCGTCGGGCGAATAGATGCGGCCGTCGAAATCGTCCTCGTGGCTCTCGACCAGCGCCAGCAGTTTGTCGGCCGCGGCATCCGCATCGGCCTGCGTCCGGCCGTAGGCAAACACGCTCGGCCCGCAATCCCTGAAGTCCGCCGCCGGGAAACCCGGTGCAAAGGACAACGTCGGCACTGCGTCGCTTTCGAGCGCCGCGAGCTTTTCATAGATGCTCTTGGTCGGCTGGTCGTTGGTGCATTGCCAGGAGATCGGGATCAGGAACGGCAATTGCCGGAACGCTTTTGCAAAACGCGCTTTCGTCTTCAGCATCAGCGCGAGGTGTCTTGCACAGGCGCGGCCGGTGTCGGCCATGTCGACGTGGGGATAGGTGCGGTAGGCAATGAGTGCGTCGGCATGGGCCATCATCTCGGGCGAGACATTGGCATGGAGGTCGAGGCTGACGACCAGCGGCAGGTCCTTGCCGATGACCTTGCGCACGCGGGCGAGCGTTTCGCCTTCACCATCGTCGTGTTGTTCGGTCACCATGGCGCCGTGCAGGTCGAGATAGACGCCGTCGATCGGCCCGGCCGCAGCGATGCCGTCGATCATCTCTTTCATGACGCGTTCGAAGGCATCGTTGGTGACATGCGCCGAAGGGACCGCGGCCGCCGAAATCGTCGGGACCAGCTCCCAGCCATTGGCTTCGGCCGCCTCGACGAAGCCGGCCAGGCCGACATTGATCTTGCGCATGACCTTGAGCACGTCGGCGCCATGCGCCATCGACGGCCAGCCGCCGCCATGGACGAAATCGTCATAGGTCGCCTTGGTCGGCGCGAACGTATTGGTCTCGTGCAGAAAGGCGCCAACGGCGATGCGGGTCATCAAGTCTCTCGGTCAATGCTTTTCGTCGGGGGGACGTTAAGCGCGTCATCGTGGCAAGCGCAAGCGGGGGAGCAATTCCGTTTTGCATGCCGCGTGGGCGTTAGCAATTGTTCGGGCCTTCGTCATTGCCTGCGACAAACGCAAGCGTTTGCGCAAGGGAGCCAAGCGACGAAGCAATCCTTGCCGCAGCATGCAGCTGCATGGATTGCTTCGCGGAGCCTGTCATCGGGCGCGCATTCGCGCGACCCGTTGGCTCGCAATGACTGGAAGGGTCGTCGCTACACGCTGACATCGAAACTGGGAAAGAACTGGTGAGATCGTAACTACAGCCGGGCTGCGCGCCGCTCAACTCAGCGTCGCCAGCAAGCCCGCCATCAGACGGCCGCGCTCGGCGAGACTGTCGACCTCGATATGTTCGTTGAGCGTATGAGCGTCGGCGCCACGAACACCCAGGCCATCGAGGGTGGGGATGCCCATGGCGCCTGTAAAATTGCCGTCGGAGCCGCCACCGGCGCTGCCATGCGGGAGTTCGAGGCCCATGCTCTTCGCTATCCCGCGCGCGTGTTCATAAAGCGCCATCGTGCCCGCGTCCGGTTCCCACACCGGCCGGGTCACGCCGCGCGTGACCTTGAACGTCACATCATTGCTGCTGCCGGAAAGCGCGAGCATCCGTTCGACGCCGCGATCGAGGTCGACCTGTCGTTTGGCCATGCTGAGCGCCTCGCCGCTGCAGGTGGTGGCAACGCAATTGACCCATTGGCCGCCATGCACGATGCCGACCGAGAAGGTGCAATCTTCGGTCGTCATGCCGTCGATAGTGATAATCTGGCGTGCCATCTCGCGGATCGCGGAACGGCCCGATGAGAGCGTGGAGCCGGCATGGCTCGGCTTGCCGATGGCTTCGAGATTGAAGCGGGCGATGGCATATCGCCCGGTCACCACGCCGTTGTTGGGGCGGCCCGGCTCCGGCACCAGCACGTATTTGTTGCGGGCGGCTTCGGCCTCGATGATGTCGCGGGTCGACGGCGTGCCGACCTCTTCGTCCGGCGTGAACAGCACGGTGATCGGCAGCGGCGTCGTGAACGCGGCGCGGGCCAGTTGCCGGATCGCTTCGAGGGTGAGGTAGTTGCCGCCCTTCATGTCGAAGATGCCCGGGCCGTAGCATTTGTTGCCTTCGCGCCGCCACGCCAGCTTTTCCAGCGTGCCGACGGGATGGACGGTATCGAGATGGCCCGCGATCAGGATTCCCGGCTCGCCCTGCTTCGGGTGAGGGAAACGCGCGCGGACGCAGCCGGCAAAACCCTGCCGTCCGGCGATGCGTTCGATGGTCGCACCCATGATGGCCATTTCGCGCGCCGCAAGGTCGAGCATACGATCGACCGCACGCGCATCCCAGGTGGGACTTTCGCATTCCACCCAGGCCCGCAAACCCTGCAGCATGGTCTCGGAGTCGAAGGGAAGGTTGGCAGGATTCATGATGGGTCCTCCCGGTTGAACCGGAATGTTTGGGTTCGATGTGGGCCTTTACGAAAAGGATCGGCGTCGAATTTGTAAAGGGAAAACATGGCGCGTTCGGGACCTGCTCGGTGCGCGGTCAGGGCAACGGTAATTCTGGCATCATTCTTGATTGTAGACGTGTGAGAAGCCGCGTTGGCGGAGCCGAACCGGGACTGCAATCCATCCGGCAGCAGGCGCAGGCCGGCCTTGATAAGGACCTGTCCGGAGGGCTGTCCTGATTTCTGCCTGAGCGTCGGCGTCACGAGTGTCGTCGGGTCAAAAGGTGTTGTGAAGCTGAATATCGACCCTATAGTCCGGTCAGAAACCGGGCAGGGGCCCGAATAATAGGCGTTCGGGCGTCGAGACGACAACGGAGATGAAGGAATGAACGTGTTCAGAAAAGTAATTCTCGCTGCGACCTGTGTCGGCAGCCTGGTGGCCGTGGCGGCGCCGGCGTCTGCCCAGACCACGTTGCGCGCCGTCATGCACTCGGATCTGAAGATCCTGGATCCGATCTGGACCACGGCCTACATCGTTCGCAACCACGGCTACATGATCTACGATGTGCTGCTCGCGCAGGATGAAAAGGGCGAGATCAAGCCGCAGATGGTGGAGAAGTACGAAGCCTTGGCCGACGGCAAGGGCTACACCTTCACCTTGCGCGACGGACTGCTGTGGCATGACGGGCAGCCGGTCACGTCGGAAGATTGCATCGCATCGATCAAGCGCTGGGCCGCCAAGGATTCGCTCGGCCAGAAGATGATGACTTTCGTCGACTCGATTGCCGCGGTCGATGCCAAGACTTTCACCATCAAGCTCAAGGAACCGACAGGTCTCGTGCTTCTCGGCCTGTCAAAACCTTCGTCGAACGTGCCGTTCATGATGCCCAAGCGGGTCGCGGAAACGGACCCGAACAAGCAAATCGAGGATTTCACCGGATCCGGGCCCTTTGTCTTCCTGAAAGATGAATGGAAGCCGGGCGACAAGACGGTCTATGCGAAGTTCGACAAATACAAGCCGCGCAGTGAGCCGGTGTCCGGCATGGCCGGCGGCAAGGTTGTCAAGGTCGACCGCGTCGAGTGGCGCGCGATCTCCGACGCGCAGCAAGCTGTCAACGCCCTGTCCAAGGGCGAAATCGATTTCGTCGAGCAGCCGAGCCACGATTTGCTGGGCACGCTGAAGAAGGATCTCGAACGTCTCGGTGATCATCTCGCCGCCGCTGAAGGGGCAATACGTCTTCCGTCCCAACCATATTCACAAGCCGTTCGACAATCCGAAGATCCGCCAGGCGCTCTGGTACGCCTTCAACCAGGAAGACTTCCTGATGGCGACCATTGGCGACGCCGACTACATCAAGGAGTGCAAGGCGCTGTTCATCTGCGGCACGCCGTTCGCGTCGACCAAGGGGATGGACGGACTTCTCACTTCCAACGCCAAGAAGGCGCAGGAGCTGCTGAAGGAAGCCGGTTACGACGGCACCCCGGTCGTGCTGATGCACTCGACCGACCTCAAGGTGCTGACCAACCTTGCGCCGGTCGCCAAATCGCTGATGGAGAAGGCGGGCTTCAAGGTCGACATGCAATCGATGGATTGGCAGTCGGTGGTTGCACGCCGCGCCAAGAAGGATCCGCCCAATGCCGGCGGCTGGAACGCGTTCCTGACGGCCTGGGTTGCCGCCGACGTGATGAACCCGGTGTCGACGGCCTATCTGAACTCGTCGTGCGACAAGGCGCTGTTCGGCTGGCCGTGCGATGCCGAACTCGAAAAGCTGCGCGATGATTTCGCACGCGAAACGGACCCGGCCAAGCAGAAGGCGATTGCCGAGGCGGTGCAACTGCGCGCCATCGAGACGACGCCCGAGATTCCGGTCGGCGAATATGTGCAGCCGGTCGCGATGCGCAAGAACGTCAAGGGCTTCGTCATTGCGCCGGCGCCGGTGTTCTGGAACATCGAAGTCACCAAGTGATGTGAGCGGCGCGGGCGGGGGATATTTCTCCGCCCGCGCCGTTTAAAGGTCGGGCAAACCATGTCCATGTATGGCTACCTCTTTCGGCGACTGCTCAGCACCATTCCTGTGATGCTGGTCGTGGCCGTCTTTATTTTCCTGATGCTTCGACTGACGCCGTCGGATCCGGCGGCGATCCTTGCCGGCGACAGCGCCAACAGCGAGCAGATCGCGCAGATCCGCCAGCAACTCGGCCTTGACCAGCCGATGCTGCAACAGTTCTTCATCTGGTCGGGGCGGGTACTGACCGGCGATTTGGGCGAAAGCTTCTTCTTCAAGAAGACGGTCGCCGCGCTGATCGGCGAACGGATCGAACCGACGCTGTCGCTGGCCTTCTTCACCATGCTGATCGCGGTGTGTGTGGCCGTGCCGCTCGGCGTGATGGCAGCGCACTGGCACGGCAGCTGGCTCGATCGCGTGGTAATGGGTTTTTCGGTGCTCGGATTTTCGGTGCCGGTGTTCGTGGTCGGCTATCTCCTGATCTATGTGTTTTCGATCTGGCTGAACTGGCTGCCCGTGCAGGGCTATCAGCGCCTTTCTGAAGGCGTCGGCGGCTGGGCCCTGCGGTTGCTGCTGCCCTCGGTGACGCTGTCGGTGATCTATGTGGCGCTGATCGCGCGGATGACCCGGACCAGCGTGCTTGAGGTGCTGTCGGAAGATTACATCCGCACAGCGCGCGCGAAGGGACAGACCGAGCGGAAGGTGCTGTTCCGCCACGCACTGCGCAATGCGGCGGTGCCGATCGTCACGGTGATCGGCCTTGGCGTGGCGCTGTTGATTGGCGGCGTCGTCGTGACTGAAAGCGTGTTCACGATCCCCGGCCTAGGCCGGCTGACGGTCGACGCGGTGCTGGCGCGTGACTATCCGACGATCCAGGCCGTCATTCTGCTGTTTTCATTCGTCTACGTCATGATCAACCTGGCGGTTGATATGATCTATACCGTGCTCGATCCCAGGATTCGCTACTGATGGTGGACGCGACGATCCTCGACCCCGTTCTGCCGGCGAGCCAAGGCAAGCCGCCCTGCGTTTCGCAAATTGCTGCGCAACCCGGGCGTGGTGTTCGGCGTCGCCGTTATCGCAATCGTATTGCTGATGGGGCTATTGGCGCCCTGGCTCGGAACCATCGATCCGACGGCGATCAGCCCGATCGCACGAAACAAGATCCCCGGCACCGAAATCACGATGCGGACGGACAGCGGCGAACGCATCAAGATGATCTCCAAGTTCGGTACAGACAGCCTGGGACGTGACGTCTACAGTCGCGTGGTCTATGGCGCGCGCGTCTCGCTCCTGGTCGGCGTCACGGTAGCACTGATCAGCGTCGCCGCCGGCCTGTTCATTGGATTGTTGGCCGGCTTCTTCCGCATTCTGGATGCCGTGATCATGCGGATCATGGACGGGTTGATGGCGATTCCGGCAATTCTGTTGGCGATCGCCATGGTGTCGCTGTTCCGCTCCAGCGTGCTGACCGTCATCATCGCCATTACCGTTCCGCAGATTCCCGGCGTCGTCCGGCTGGTACGCTCGATCGTGCTCAGCGTGCGCGAGGAGCCCTATGTCGAGGCCGCGGTTACGCTCGGCACTTCGATTCCGAAATTGTTGTGGCGGCATGTGCTGCCGAACACGATCGCGCCCATTATCGTGCAGGGCACCTTCATCTGCGCGTCGGCCATTCTCATCGAGGCCATTCTGTCGTTCCTCGGCATCGGCGTGCCGCCGGAGATACCGACCTGGGGCAACATCATGGCCGAGGGCCGGCAGGTCTTCAGCCTGTATCCGCACAACATCATTTATCCTGGCGTCTGCCTTGCGCTCACGATCCTTGCCGTCAACGTTCTTGGCGACGGCCTGCGCGATACGCTCGATCCCAAGATGGCAAAGCGGGTGTGATGTGAGCAACACCGTCCTCGAAGTCTCGAATCTTTCCGTCTCCATCAGGGGAGGCGACCGGACGCATGCGGTGCAGGGCATCAATCTGACCGTGGGCGCCGACGAGATCGTCTGCGTGGTAGGGGAATCCGGTTCCGGCAAATCGGTGACGGCGCAGGCCGTGATGGGCCTTTTGCCGAAGGGCGCGATGCAGGTCGAGAGCGGCTCGATCCGGCTGCAGGGCGATCAACTGCTCACCAAATCCGACACCGAGTTGCGCGCGATCCGCGGCACCCGCATGGCCATGGTGTTTCAGGAGCCGATGACCGCGCTCAATCCGGTCGAGCGGGTCGGCGACCAGATCCGCGAAGTGCTGGAGATCCACACCAGCCTCGACCAGAAGGAGCAGCGCGCGCGCGTGCTCGAGATCATGCGCGCGGTGCATCTGCCCGATCCCGAACAGATGATCGACGCCTATCCGCACCAGCTCTCCGGCGGCCAGCGCCAGCGGATCATGATCGCGGCGGCGCTGGTGCTCGATCCTGCGCTGCTGATCGCCGACGAGCCGACTACCGCGCTCGACGTCACCACGCAGGCGCAGATCCTCAAGCTCGTGCGGGAAATGCAGGGCCGCAAGAAAACCGGCGTGCTGTTCATCACCCATGATTTCGGCGTCGTTTCCGATATCGCCGACCGTGTCGTGGTGATGCAGATGGGCCGGATCGTGGAGCAGGGCCCCTGCGAGGAAGTGCTGCGCAATCCGCGCGAGGACTATACCAGGATGCTGCTGGCCGCGGTGCCCAGCATGACGCCGCCGAAGCGGTCGCCGGTGACCGGACCGGTGGTTCTGCAGACCGAGAATCTCTTCAAGACCTATGGCAAGCGCTCACTGTTCCAGCCGAAGGCGCGCGTGGTGGCCGCGGTCAAGGACGTCTCGCTGACGATCCGGCGCGGCGAGACGCTCGGCATTGTCGGCGAGTCCGGGTCCGGCAAATCGACGGTGGCGCGCTGCGTCGCGCGGCTGGTCGACGCCACCGACGGCGGCATCAAGATCGACGGTATCGATATCGCGGCGATGCGGGAATCAAAATTCCGTCCGATGCGCCGGCGTGTTCAGTTCATTTTCCAGGACCCGTATCGGTCGCTCAATCCGCGCCGCACGGTTGGCGAGGCGATCATCGAGGGACCGATGAATTTTGGCCTCAGCCGCAAGGAAGCATTACAGCGCGCGCGCGACCTAATGGCCGTGGTGCATCTGCCCCCGGCTGCGATCGATCGTTTTCCACACCAATTCTCGGGCGGACAGCGCCAGCGGATCTGCATTGCGCGGGCGCTGGCGATGGAGCCTGAACTTCTGATCGGCGACGAGCCGGTGTCGGCGCTCGACGTCTCCGTACAGGATCAGGTGTTGAAGCTGTTGGATGAAGTGCGCCGCAAGTTCAATCTCGCGGTGCTGTTCATCACCCACGATCTGCGGGTGGCGGCGCAAGTGTGCGACCGCATCGCCGTCATGCAGCGCGGCGTAATCGTCGAACAGGGTGCCACGGCGGATGTGTTTGCCGCGCCCCAGCATGAATACACCAAGGCGCTATTCGATGCCGCGCCCGGCCGGCATCAGGAATTCGCCGCCAGCGCGTGATCGCGTCGCGCAAATCAATCCCACTCGTCATTGCCAGCGAAGCGAAGCAATCCATCTTTCCTCGCGAATGTAGAATGGATTGCTCGTGGCTTCGCTCCCTTGCGGAAACGCTTCGCGTTTGTCGCCGACAATGACGGTGGCGGTCAGCAGTGGGTATCCCGCATCGATTCCAGGCCATCGCTCGATAGCGGCGAGGGGATTTGCGGTTGGGGCTGGGATGACCGCCGATCCGGGGATAATTTGCGCCCGGCGGCGGCAGGTTTGCCCAAGGGTTGTTCGCTAGCCATGTCGTCATACTCCTTTTGTGCATGACAACATTTTTGTGTGCGTTGCGTTCCTCAGGCCGGATGCGCGGCGAGATGTTCCAGCATTAATTCGCAGACACGTTCCGGCGCCTGATCCGCCGCGAAATGCCCGACGCCCGGAAGCACCTCGAAACGATAGGGCGCGGCGATGAAATCGACCGTGCCTTCGGCGGCGGCGCGGCCGACGGTGTCGTCGACGTCGCCCCAGATATAAAGCGTCGGCACCCGGATCGGTCCGAGCGGTCCGCGGATCGCGCCGCGGGCACGATACCAGGCGAGCGCCGCTTCCATCGCTTGTTTGTTGCCGAGCACCGCGAGATGCCGCTCGATCGCATCAGGAGGCACGCCGTTGGCGGCCAGGCGCTCGCGCAGCCATCTGGCGTCGTCGGCCAGCACGACGTCGGCGGCATCCGGTTCCAGGAACGCCTGGTGGTGCTTGGAGCGCTTCGCCTGCTCGCCGTCCGTTGCCAGCGCGCGATTGAACGCGTTCGGATGTGGCCGCGAGAGGATGGTGAGCGAGGCCAGCCGCTCGTGGTGGCGGTCGGCGAGCCCCCAGGCGATGCTGCCGCCCCAGTCGTGGCCCACGAGATGAAAGCGCGCACTCCCATAGCCCGCGGCCGCGGCGATCGCCATGGCGTCGTCCATCAGGCGATCGATCAGATAGTGCGAAAACTCTCGCGGATCCGGCCGCGCGCCCGGCGAATAGCCGCGTTGGCTCGGCGCAATGGCGCGATAGCCCATGTCGCCGAGGGCTGCGACCTGCGCGCGCCAGCAGTGCATCGATTCCGCAAAGCCGTGCAGCAGCAGGACCAGCGGCGCCCCGGGCGCGCCCGCGGTAATGGCATCGAAGACCAGATGCGGCGCGATGGCGATTTGTTCTGATATCGGCATACGGCGATCCTCGATGGGCAATCGGGCCAATCCATGGTGGGCCATATTTCAGCGGGGTGGGCGGAATTGTGCAACCCGGGAAAAGTGCTGTATTGGAAGCCGCATCGAGGCCCGAGGGGACGGACGTTTGCATTATCTGAGGTCGATACTGTTCGATGCCGCCGTGGTGATCCTGACGCTGGCCGTTGCGCTGTCGGTGCCGTTCCTGGCACTGTTCAAGGCCAGCAGTCCGACGGTGCGGGCGGTGTCCCAGGTCTGGGCCAACGGCATCTTGTTCCTGATGAAATACGTGGTGGGCCTGGATTATCGCGTCGAGGGGCGCGAGCACGTTCCCGATGGACCTTGCATCATTGCCTGCAATCATCAGTCGCTGTGGGAGACCGCGGCGCTCTGCGTGATCTTTCCGGACGCCAGCATCGTCGCCAAGAAAGAGCTGCGAAAGCTGCCGCTCGTCGGCTGGTTTCTGGAGCGCTATCCGATGATCCTGGTTGATCGCTCGGCGGGCCGTCAGGCGCTGCGCCAGATGGTCGATGAGGCGAAGCGTGCTGTCGGCGAGGGACGCAAGGTGCTGCTGTTTCCGCAAGGCACGCGGCAAGCGATCGACGAGCCCGTGACGTTTCAGTCGGCTGGCATTTCCGCGCTCTACACCAATCTCGACGTCCCGGTGGTGCCGGCGGCGTGCAATTCGGGCCTGTTCTGGGGCAAGAAGACGCTGATGATGCATTCGGGCACCATCACGCTGTCCTTCCTCCCGCCGATTGCGCCGGGCCTGCCGCGCAAGGAGTTTCAGGAAAAGATGGAGCGGATGATCGTGGATGAGGCGAGCCGGTTGCTTACGGTGACCGAGGCGAAGGTGGCGCGCTAGCTCGCGCGGCAACTGAGCCCGCAAAGGGCGAGAGAAACGCCAGGCACCAGATGAACTGCGCGGCCGTCGGTGCGACGGAGGCCACTCCCGTCGCGAGCACGAACACGAATACCGGAAACAGCGCGGTGACCATCGAATAGGGATCGTGGCGGCCGCGCAGCGCGAGAATCCACAACAGCGCATTCACGACGGCGATCAGCGTCAGGTGCAGCCCGTAGATCACGGCGATCACGCCATCGAGCCGATACACGCCGTAGAGACCATTTGTCACCGGCAGGATGATGATCGTGAGCAGAAAAAACAGGTTGAGGAACACGACGCCTCGCCCGGCCTCCGGCGCCACCGCAAGCCGCCGGTGATGGCTGAACCAAAACAGGCCGGCGACGACGAAACTGATCGCCAGGGCGATGACGGGTTGCGCGTAGACGTGAACCAGACCCATCCAGGTGGGCGCTTGCTTGAAACTGCTGGCTTTCGGCAGATCATAGGCGAGCAGCGTCATGGCAACGCCGAAGATGGTGTTGCTCAGCATCTCGAGCCGGCGCATTTCGAAAAGATGGGATTGTGGCAATGGGGTCCCCGGTCTCACCAGTCCGTTGTCGCTCTCGCTGCGTTCAAGCTACGCCGGATACGCTTCAACCTTACGGGCTACGCGTGGCTTGCCAAGCCGTAGCTCGCGGACACACGCCCGCCTTCGCCTGTCGGCTTCGGCGCGGCAGCCTTCGCTCGCTTCGCGAGCGAAGGCTGGTGCGGGCGGTGGGACTCGAACCCACACGACGTTGCCATCGAGGGATTTTAAGTCCCTTGCGTCTACCAGTTCCGCCACGTCCGCTTTAGTCTTAAGAGATCAAATACTTAGCGCGTTTTCCGGAGAAGTGGAATTGAGATGGTCTCCCCCCAAAACGCTCTCCACCTTTAAGTGAGCGCGCGCGCCAAAGCAAAGCCTCAATGCGGACACTTGGGGTGTTTACCTGCGGCGAGCTTTAGAGCGTTTTCCAGCGAAGTGGAGACCGGTTCGCGTCAAGAAAACGCGTCAAATTAAAAACTAAGGCCTTTTCCGTTCCGATCCATCGGACCGGAAAAGGCTTTAGGCAATCTCAACATAATCCACTTAACGAAGGTCCGATGCCCAACGCGCTGTCCCATCGCCAATTATTCTCGCGCAGCCTTGCGGCGCTGGCGCTGGTTGCGCTCGGGGCTGGCCTGTCGGGCTGCGCCGGGATGAGTGATACCGTTTCGCCTGCCTTCGCCGATCCTGCCAAATACGATCTCTACGATTGCAAGCAGCTCGAGACCGAGCGCAAGCGCCTCGCGGAGCGTACCGCTGAAATACAGGGGCTGATGACGAAGGCCGAAACCGGTGTCGCCGGGTCTGTGGTGGCGGAGATGGCCTACCGCAATGACTACATTGCGCTGCGCGGACAATCAAAGCTGGCCGAAGAAGCCTGGCAGAAGAACAGGTGCCAGGACGCGAAGCCGGAAGCCAGGCCGGCGCCGGTGCCGCCATCGATCGCGTCGGCTCCCGCCAAGGGCAAGCGTTCGAAGGCCAGCGGTGCGGCAAATTCGAATTAAAGCCGTAGCCCGCATGAGCGGAGCGATATGCGGGACCTACCCGGATATCGCTCCGCTCATCCGGGCTGCTGGAATTTCCCCTCACACCCGCCAATCATAGATCCAGTCTTGTCGCGCCAGCATGCGCTCGGGGCCCATCGCCTTGATGGCGAGGTCGCGCGCCAGCGCCAGCGGTCCGGTGAGATGATAGATGCGCCCCTGTTGCCGCGCGGCGCGCTGCACCCGCAGCACGCGGCCACGCCGCAGCCGGCCATAGCGTTTCAGGGTTGCCGGGATGCCCGCGATAGTGTCGCCCGGGCTTTCGCTCAAGCACTTTGCGAGCACGGCGGCATCCTCGATCGCCATGCCCGCGCCCTGCGCGGCGAACGGCAGCATCGCGTGCGCGGCATCGCCGAGCAGCGCGATCGCACCGTCCGTCCATTCGCCGAGATCGGGCAACGTAAACAGCGCCCAGCGCCGCCACCCGTCGACGGCGCCGAGCAGCATCCGCGCCGTCGGGGGCCAGCGCTGCGAGGCGAACGCGTTCTTGAGCTCGTTGGCGTCGCCGGGCGCGCTCCAGCCCGGCCTGTTCCAGGTTCCCGGCACGATGGCGACCACGTTGATCTGCCGCGCGGCCGAGATCGGATAGGCGACCAGATGCGCGTCCGGTCCCATCCAGAGCTGCACCCGCGGCGCGGTATATTCGCGCGGCAGCGTCGTCGCATCGAGGGTTCCGCGCCAGGCGATCAGGCCGGAAAACTGCGGTTGCACCTCCGGGAACAGATGGTTCCGCACCGCCGACCAGATGCCGTCGGCGCCGACCAGCGCCACCGCCAGCTCCTGCTGTCGCGCGTTGCCGCGGCGCTGGACCACGGTCAGCCCCTTGGCGTGCGAGGTCACATCCTCGAACTGGCAGCCGAGCCTGAGATCGATGTCGGGATGGTCGTTGACCTGGGCCTGCAGGGCGCCCTGCAGGTCGGCGCGGTGCATCACCCAATAGGGCGCGCCGGCGCGAAGGCTGGCGGCCTCACCGAGCGGCAGGCGGGCGATCTCGCCGCCGGCCCGCGCGCTCATGATGTTGACGGCCTCGGGCGTCACCGCGCGCGGCGCAAGTCGCGACCGCAGGCCGAGGTCGACCAGGATCCGGCTGGCGTTGGGCGAAAGCTGCAGGCCGGCGCCGGCTTCTTCCAGCCGTTCCGCCTTCTCCAGAATGACAACGCGAAAGCCTTTTGCGGCGAGCGCAAGCGCTGCCGTCAATCCCCCGATCCCGGCACCAGCAACGATGATAGTGCGTGCGGCAGCCACCGAAAGGTCAGGCGACCTTGTCCTTCAGGACGCATTCCGGCGGGCGGGCCTCGCCCGCAGCGAGGTCGGCGGCGAAGCGGTACAGCGTCGAGCAATAGGGGCAGATGATCTCGTTGTCGTTGCCGAGGTCGAGAAACACGTGCGGATGGTCGAATGGCGGGTTGGCGCCCACGCACATGAATTCCTGCGAACCTATCTCGATCACCGAGACGCCGGCGTCGTTATGGAAATGCGGGACGACATGGTCGGACATCAGCTTCACCTTGGATGGCAACGATGGGCGAACGCAGTCAACACGACGCGGCAGCTTCGAAATGCCGCGCACCATAGTGGGGGGTGCCGATGATTCCTAGAGCCAAATCTTGGAGGTCCCGGCCGCACATTTGCTCATGCAAATTCGACACAATCTTGTCGTGGGAGAAAAGCCCTTCTTTCGTCGGGGCGGTTGTGTCTTAAAAACGGCATACCATCTTGAGAAAGGCTAAAACATTGGGCTTTTTGGGATGAAGCGGTTGCGGTTCGGTTCAGCTCTGGCAGGAATGGCGCTCAGCGTTGCAGTGTGCGCGGCGCTGTGGCCGCACGCCCGCGAGGCCGGCGCCATTCTGGCGGCGCAGGACGACCCCGCGGCGCTGTCCGATATCCATATAAATTCCGCCCTGCGGAGCAACCAGGCGCTGGTCGCCGAAAACATCGAGACAGCACTAGCAGCGGGCGATTCCGATCTCGCCAACAGTTTCGTCGAACTCGCCCGCGACAAGGGCATTGCCGTCAGCGACGAACTGTCGAAGCGTGTCAGCGATGCGGTTACTGACGCAGGTTCGGCGGCGCATTTTGCCAAGCGCTTTGCCACGGGTCTGGTGACCGGCAATGCCGACGACGTCGCGAGCCTGTCGGGCACCGTCGCCGGCGATCTCTTCGTGTTCGGCGACATCAGGGACGTCGTGCGCGAGGGCAAGAACCTGGCGACGGGCGAGGAGGTGGACCGGCTGGTGCTGGGCCTGGCGACGGTAGGCCTTGCGGTGACCGCCGCGACCTATGTCTCCGTCGGCGGCGTCGGCCCGCTGCGCGCCGGTCTTTCCATGGTCAAGGATGCCCGCAAGGTCGGGCGGCTGGGCGAGGGGCTGACGCAATGGGCTGGCCGCTCGGCGCGCGAGGTCGTCGATGCGCCGGTGCTGCAGCAGGCGGTTGCGAAGGGTTCGGTGCTGCGGCCCGGTGAGACCGTCAACGCGATCAAGGCGGCGTTCCGCGCCGAGAAGGCCGGCGCGCTGGTGCGGCTGGCGAAAGACGTCGGACGGGTCGGCGAAAAGGCTGGCACGCGCGGGGCGCTCGATACGCTGCGCATTGCGCAAGGGCCAAAGGACGTCGCGCGCGCCGCCCGGCTTGCCGAATCCAAGGGCGGCCAGACCCGCGCCATTTTGAAGGTGCTGGGCCGCGGCGCGCTGCTGCTGGCTGCCGGCACCTTCAATCTGACGATGTGGGTGTTCGGTGCGCTGCTGGCATTGTTCGGTTTTCTGTCGTCGATCAAGGCGACCACCGAGCGGGCCACCGAAGCGTGGCTGCGTCGCAAGAAGGCGCGGCGGTTAAGACAGCAGGCGGCGGCAGCATGCTTGCCGTCCGGCCCGGCTCTGGCGGGCGCTGTCGCGCAGGGCTAAACTTGCGGTCATTGCAAGATTGCCCATTCCGATCCCTAAAACATGGAACTGCTGATGCCGAGTTTTCACAACGGCAACGTTGAAATTGCCTATCTCGATGAGGGTAGGGGCGATCCGATCGTTCTCGTGCACGGCTTTGCCTCCAGCAAGAACGTCAACTGGATCTATCCGACCTGGGTTTCCGATTTGAAGAAAGACGGCCGCCGCGTGATCGCGCTCGACAATCGCGGCCACGGCGATTCCGAAAAGCTCTACGATTCCGCGGACTATGAAATTGCGATCATGGCAAGCGACGTCATCGCGCTGCTGGATCATCTGGGAATCGAGCGCGCCGACGTCATGGGCTATTCGCTGGGATCGCGAATGACGGCGATATTGGCGCGCGAGCAGCCACAGCGTTTGCGCTCAGCGATCTTCGGCGGCATCGGGATCGGACTGATCGAGGGCGGCGGCCCCGGCGAGAGCGTGGCCGTCGCGCTCGAAGTGCCGTCGCTGGAAGACGTTACCGATCCGGTCGGGCGGACGTTTCGCGCCTTCGCCGATCAGACCCGCTCCGACCGCCGCGCGCTTGCCGCCTGCCTGCGCGGTTCGCGGCGGCTGATGACAGCGGAGGAAGCCACTGGCATCGGCGTGCCGGTCCTGATCGCGGTCGGCACCAAGGACGAAATCGCGGGCTCAGCCGCAGCGCTCGGGAAGATCATTCCGGGGGCCGAGGTGCTCGACATTCCGAACCGCGATCACATGCGCGCGGTCGGCGACAAGGTCTACAAGACGGGCGTCGCCGACTTCCTGTCGCGGCGGCCATGAGCGGTCGCGGGGCCGGCAACATCAGTGGGATGCGGCTGGGCGTTGAGGCGATTGCCTCCCCCGGAGAGGTTCTGACAGCAGAAATTCGCCAATAGTCGGGCGCCGGGTGGCTTGATTTCCTCAAATCCCTGACCACCTTGAACTGACCCCAGGGGCATTCGGCGGGGGGTGTACTTTGGCTTGGGCCCGCCCGGGACAGCCGTCCTCCCGCCGTGCTATAATAGTGATCAGACAAGCGAATTTGCGAGAGCAATCATGGCAGTGCATCAGGTCAATCCGCAAGGTTCGAAGCTCGCCGCGCTCGATCCGATCTGGGACCGCATCCGGGGCGAGGCGGAGGACATCGTCCGCCGTGAGCCCGAACTGGCTTCCTTCATCTATTCGACCGTGCTGCATCACGAACGCCTCGAGGATTCGGTGATCCACCGCATCGCCGAGCGGCTCGATCATTCGGCGTTGTCGGGCGACTTGATCCGCCAGACCTATGATGAGTCGCTGCGCGACGAACCCGATCTCGGCAATGCGTTCCGCGCCGATCTGGTCGCGGTCTACGATCGCGATCCCGCAACCTCGCGCTTCATCGACCCGTTGCTCTATTTCAAGGGCTTTCACGCGCTGCAGACCCATCGGCTGGCGCACTGGCTCTATCAAAAGGGCCGCAAGGATTTCGCCTATTATTTGCAGAGCCGCGCGTCGGCGGTGTTTCAGACCGACATCAACCCCGCCGCCAGAATCGGCCGCGGCATTTTCCTCGATCACGCGACCGGCTTCGTCTGCGGCGAGACCGCTGTGATCGAGGACGACGTTTCGATCCTGCATGGCGTCACGCTGGGCGGCACCGGCAAGGAGAACGAGGACCGTCATCCGAAGATCAGGCGCGGCGTGCTGATCGGGGCGGGCGCGAAGATTCTCGGCAACATCGAGATCGGCCATTGCGCGCGAATCGCGGCGGGCTCGGTGGTGGTCAAGCCGGTGCCTCACAACGTTACGGTGGCTGGCGTCCCCGCAAAGATCGTCGGCGAAGCGGGCTGCGCGGAGCCGTCGCGCACCATGGATCAGATGCTCGGCGCAATCGGCCTTTGATTTTCCACACTTTCTGGCAGCCGTATTTGTGAAGTTACGGCTGGTAGTCTGCGCCGTCTCGTCCTAAAAACCTCCCGGAAATCAAAGAATCCGATTGGAGACCGCCGTGGACGTTCAGGAAGTCAGGAAGCTCGACGCCTATCTCAAGCGCGTATTCGGCAATCCCAAGATCCGCGTCGTGCCGCGTCCGAAAAAGGACGACTCCGCCGAAGTCTATATCGGCGAGGAATTCATCGGCGTGCTGTTCGTCGATGACGAGGACGACGATCGCTCGTTCCAGTTCCAGATGGCGATTCTCGAGGAAGATCTGGCCGACGTCGGGTGAGGCGCGTGCCGTGACGTCGTAGTGACGTCGTAGGGTGGGCAAAGCGAAGCGTGCCCACCATTTCGATGCGCGATCGGTGATAGATGGTGGGCACGTCGCTAACGCGCCGTTGCCCACCCTACGAAACCGAACCTAGCCCTTCGGCCCCTGCATCTGCGCCGTCAGGCGATCCATCGCATTCGCAACGTCGCGCCACTGCGACAGCCAACTCCGCGGAAAGCGGAACGTCAGGTCGGCGCCGTCGACGCGGCGCTCGCTCAGGCACATGCCGGGCGTCTGACCGTCGCGCGAGCAGCGCGCGTTGAGGTTCGGCGTGGCGGCGGAGAACAGATCCTCATTGGCGTAAGGCGAGCCGTCGCGAAACGTGCGCATCGTCAATCCGTCTTCCACCAGCGTTGAGGTCTGCGCGAGATAGCGCGGATAGATGGTGCGGACCCGCGCGTCGGGTGCCAGCGCGTCGTGGTGGGCCGATATCGACACGAAGATGCGGTCGATCGGCTGTACTTTCTCTTCGATCGTATCGGCGCTGACGTGCTTCGGTGCATCCGGCGGTTCCAGCGACGGGAAGACGAAACTGAGATCGACCCGCTCCTGCGGACCGGAATGGCGTTGGATCTTCCGGCGGATTGCCGCTGTCGGCACGTTGAAGAGCGTGGCGCCGACGCTGACCGGCAACCGGTCGGGGGCGCTGGCAGGGAGCGCCACCCAGGTCGGCCACAGCAAATAGGCGACCAGCGCGATGGCACCCGCGGCGACGGTTACAGCGGCCATGATCAGGACCACGTGCGAGCGCGGGTCCCTGCGGGTGTCGCGGGCGAGGTGCTGGGCCGTCGAAAGCAAGGTCATGAACGAAGCATCGGTCGAGGAGGAGGAGGCAGGCGAATCATCTTGGGCGAATATGCCATGGGGAACGCGATTTCCTCATGGTTTCGCGGCAGTTCCGGCCGCCTTAGCCATGCGCAAACGCCGTCCCGGCGAACCGCCGTTAACCTTTCCTTAAGGATGCTGTGGCGCCCCCCGGCCAATTTTGCGAAAGCGGGACGCGGTTTTTCGAGTAGGGGAAGTTGCCATGTCGCCCGATGCGTTGAATTCCCTGTTCTCCCTCTGCATCGGCTTTGCACTCGCAGGTGCGCTCGCCAGCGGCTATCAGGCGATGGCGGCGCGGCCGGCGGGGTTTGGGCTGCTTGGGGAAGGCGTGGCGCCGAAGACGTTTGCGGCCGTGCCGTTTCTGGTTTTCGCCGCGCCCTTCATCATCATGCGCAACACGTTGCGCGGCGCGCAGATCGAGCGCCGCCGCTTCGAATTCGTGATGATGGCGACCGTGCTTTCGGGCTTCTGGAGCTTGATGTCCGGCACGTTTTTCCTGATGACGCTGCGCGCCACCGGCGTGCTGGCCTGAGGCTCGCTGGCCTGCTCGCTTGATCCCGCGCCAGCGGCTGTGCCAAGGTCTCCGGTAACGGAGACCTTTTTGCTATGGCGACCTACGAGCTCGACGGACAGGGGCCCGAACTCCCTGCGGACGGAAATTATTTCATCGCAGATACCGCTACCGTGATTGGCAAGGTGCGCCTCCTGAACTCGGCCAGCGTGTGGTTCGGCGCGGTACTGCGCGGCGACAATGAATGGATCGAGATCGGCGAAGGCTCCAACGTGCAGGACAATTGCACATGCCACACCGACCCCGGCTTTCCGCTCACGATCGGCACCAACTGCACCGTGGGCCACAACGTGATCCTGCACGGTTGCACGCTTGAAGACGATACGCTGGTCGGGATGGGCTCGATCGTCATGAACGGCGCGCGAATACGCCGCGGCAGCGTTGTCGGCGCCGGCTCGATCATTACCGAAGGCAAGGAGTATCCCGAATATTCCCTGATCATCGGTTCGCCCGCGCGCGTTATCCGGACGTTGACGCCGGAGCAGTCGGCTGCGATGGGGCGTGCCGCGAAGTCCTACCAACGGAACGGACCACGATTCAAAAACGGGCTGAAGAAGATCGGCTGACGACCGCCTATGTGCGAACGGGGCTAGCTGCCTTCGCTTTCGTTGGCCTCGCGTGCACCGGCGACCTTTTCATGGCCGGCGGCCCATAGCGCATGTTGCTCGCTGCCGTCCTGATAGGGATTGGCTTCCGCCGGAATGTTCTCGCGTGCGGCGCGCTCGCCTTGCTCGAAGGGGTCGGGGTCGGGATTCATGCTGGCGCCTTTCCGGTTTTCGATTTCTTCGGCACCGCGGCCTTCGCGAGTCCTGCACTTTTCCGCAGCGCATCCTTGAGGTCGACGGGAATGCCGTGCTTCTTGAGCAAGTCAGCAAAGGCTTCGTCGGCCAACTCCTGAAACGTCCCCATCCGGTCGCGTGCAAGCTGGGTCAGCTTGTCCAGCGTGTCATCGTCGAAGGCGATCAATTTGCGCAAGCGCGATCACTCCGTGCATCGAGCGGATGTAAATCAATGATCCGGCGCGGGAATCGTTCCCTCAGGAACAAGGGCCGGGCGCTGTCGTTGCTCCCGAAAGGAGATTTCCGATGAAGCTAGCGTCTGCCGCCGCCGCAGTTACGGCAATCACACTACTGGTATTTCCGATCGTTTCCCTTGCTCAGAGTTCTGGGAGTTCTGGCGGAGCCGCGGGTGGATCGTCTGCCGGCAGCAGCAGCGGTAGCGCCGCCGGCTCACCGAGCGCGGGCTCTGCCGGGGCCGGTTCGCAAAGCATTAGCGGCGTGCCTTCCGGACCCGCCGCTCCCGGAGGACTTAACAATGCCGGCGAAGATCCGAGCGGCGCGGGGAATTCCTCCAGGCAGGCGTCGCCGTCCGCTCCGGGCACCAACAGCTCCGGTACGGCCCAGTCATCGGGCACCGGCGTCAACACTGGCAGCGGTGTGACCACGGGGTCGGGAAGATCGGCAGGATCGGGTAAGGATGTGACGGGCCCGCAGAGGAGCGGTGACGCGGCAATCAGTGAAGAGAACAAGGAGGTCGATCGCAAGATCAAGAGCATCTGCCGCGGCTGCTGATCTCTGCACCGCGCGGTCGCGCAGAAGTGAGCAAGATTGCCCCGCTACCTCTAAGAAGTCGTCTTAGAGTTCATTTGGAATCTGATGAGGATCCGACGCCGAAGAGCGTCGAGAACTCAAACGCAAGATCACGGAGGATGGATGATGTTACGCACAATGATGGTCGCTTTGTTCGCAACTGCATCGGTCGCCATGCTGGCCCCGGACGTGGCTTCGGCTCGTGGTGGCTTTGGCGGTGGAGGTGGCGGTTTCCGCGGCGGTGGCGGCGGGTTTGGTGGCGGCTTCCACGGCGGCGGCTTCCGCGGTGGCGGCGGGATGGGTATGGGCGGCGGGGGCTTCCGGGCCGCCGGGATAGGCGGCGGCGGTTTTCGTGCGGCCGGGATCGGGCCCGGCGGTTTCCGTTCGGCCGGGTTCGGAGGCGGTGGTTTCCGTGCGGCCGCCTTGCCGGCCGCCGGATTTCGCGGCGGCACGCTTGCCGTCAACCGTTTCCACGGTGGCTTTCACCGCGGTTTCCATCACCGGAGATTCCCAGTGGTTGCGGGGGCAGTCGGACTAGGCTTGGGCTACGGCTACTACAACGACTATTATGATTACGGTTATCCGTATGACGGCAGCTATGACGACTCCTATTACTATGGCGATAACGGCTGCTACATCGTGCGGCGGAGCGTGCTGACGCCGTATGGCTGGCGTATCCGGCCCGTGCAGGTGTGCGGCTGATAGTTTAGTCGGGATGAACGGCGCGGCCCCGGTGTTTATTGCATCGAGGCCGTAGTCGGTTACGTTTGCTGGTACGCCGTTTGCATCGCATCAGGGATGTTGAACATGCTCACAGCCCCGGCTCTGACATTGGTGTTCCTGGGCGTCGTCGCAGGTCTGGGCACGGCTTTCGTCTGGATGTTCTGGGAGATAGAGCAGGCGATGTCAAAGCCGCGTCGCGACGGCGGTCGGGGCGGGTAGTGGACCTTGGATGGTGCGCGGCAAGTATCGCGCAATGCCTGGTGACCGGTTTCGCAGTCCATCATTCGCAATTTTCCGATAAATTGCACTTGTTCTTTGATACATCCTTAGATCGGAACCTGCGACGGTGCGGATTGTGCACGCAAGCGTGCATGTCTGGCAAAGAATTTGTGGGGATGGAAAGCTTTGCGGTGCCGCCTTAAGCGGATGGTGGTTCGATGATCGTCTCCTCCACGTCGTCGGGTTTCTCATCGGCCATCACATCGTCCACCAGAGATTTTCGGGCCTCGGTCAGCGTGGTCGCACTGTTGTGGGGCCTGGGTTGCGCGCAACCGTCACTTGCACAATCCCTGCCGACTGGTGGAACGGTGGCGAGCGGAACCGTTTCGATCAGTTCGACTTCGCCGACCAGCCTCACGATCAGCCAATCGAGCCGCACTGGCATCGTCAACTGGTCGAGCTTTTCGATCGGGCAAGGCAATCAGGTTCAGTTCAATAACGGTAGCGGCGCGACACTCAACCGGGTGACCGGCAACGTGCCGTCGTCGATCAATGGCGTCCTGTCGGCGACCGGCTCGGTCTACCTCGTCAATCCGTCGGGCGTGGTCGTGGGGCCGAGCGGGGAGGTCAAGACCGGCGGCAGCTTCGTGGCCTCGACGCTGGACGTCAAGGATGCGGAGTTTCGCGCCGGAGGATCGCTGACTTTCAGCGGCAACAGCAACGCTTCGGTTGTCAATCTCGGCAAGATCGGCTCGTCCAAGGGCGACGTCGTCCTGATCGCGCGGCAGGTTCGCAACGACGGCTCACTGACCGCGCGCAACGGTACCGCTGCGATGGCGTCCGGCAGCGAGGTGCTGCTGAGCGACGGCTCGCTCGGCAATGGCAAGGTGCTGGTGCGGCGTCCGGCGCAGGACGGCGAGATCCGCAATAGCGGCGCAATCCGCGCCGCCGAAGCAGAACTGCGCGCCAATGGCGGCAACATTTATGCGCTTGCCGGCAACACCGGGCGGGCCATTACGGCTACGGGAGTCGCCAGCAAGGGCGGACGAATTTTCCTCACGGCCGAAGGCGGTTCCGTAAACGTGACGCAGAAAGTCGTGGCGCGGCGCGTGCAAACTAACGTGGCACGCGCGGCGCGCAGCTCTTTCACCGGCGGCGACGTCGTCGTCAATGGCGACAAGGTTGTGATCGGCGGCGCGATTGAGGCGAAGGGTAACGGCCGTGCAGGCGGCACTGTCGTGGTGACGGGCACGGACGTCACCCTGACCTCGGGCGCTACGATTGACGCCAGCGGGACATCGGGGGGCACCGTGCTGATCGGTGGCGACCGGGCCGGCGGATCGGACGCCACGCTGAAATTTCTGCCGCAAACCATTGCCAATGCGCAGAACACGACGATCGAGGCAGGCGCGACGATCACAGCCGACGGAGCGTCCGGCGCGGGCGGCAATGTGGTGGTGTGGTCGGATGGCACGACGTCGTTTGCCGGCGCTATCAGCACCCAGGGGCTGCGCGGCGGCTTCATCGAGACCTCGGGGCATGTGTTCAACTTCACCGGCGGCAGCGTCGATGCCGGCATGGGCGGCGCATGGCTGCTCGATCCCGTGGATCTGACGATCGATGCGACGCTCGCCGGCACCATCGCGGCCGCGCTGAACGGGGGCAGCAATGTCACCCAGCAGACGAGCGCGACCGGCAGCGGTGGCAATGGCGACATCACGGTGGCAAGCGGCATCAGCTGGTTGACCAGCGCGACGCTGACGCTCAGCGCCTATCGCAACATCGCGGTCAACGCCAACATCACGAGCGACGGCGGCGGCAGTGTCGTGCTTCGTGCGGATAATGCCGGCACCGGGACAGGCACCGTGACGTTCGGCGGCGGCCAGGTCTCAACCGCAGGCGCGGTCTCGATCTTCCACAATCCGACCGGCAGCAGTTCGATCGTCAATGCCACCAAATACACGGCGCCAACGCTGACGAATTTCAGCGGCAACGTCACCGGCGGCGCCACGCTAAACACCTACATGCTGGTCAACACCGTCTATGACCTGCAGAACATCAAAAACAATCTGGCGGGCGTCTACGCCCTCGGCCGCGACATCGACGCCAGCGCCACCGCGTCCTGGAACGGTGGCGCAGGTTTCACGCCGGTGGGAGGCAGCATCGCCTTCACAGGGACTTTCGACGGCCAGGGCCAAACCATTTCGAACCTCACCATCAATCGACCTTCCGGCCAATGGGTCGGATTGTTCGGCTACAACGGCGCCTCTGCGACGATAAGCAATCTCGGGCTTCTGAACGTGTCCGTTACCGGCAACACGGCCACAGGCGGCGTCGTTGGCGAAAACCACGGGACCATCACGGGAGTTTACACGTCAGGATCGGTCGCCAGCAACGCCGGTGCGGGCGGCATCGTCGGCTATAATTACGGGCCGCTGTCGAATGTCTATTCGACCAGCGCGGTGAGTGCGCCGACGATCTATGCCGGCGGCATCGCCGGCTTGAGTCTCGGCAGCATATCGCAGGCCTATGCCACCGGCCCGGTGAGCGGCGGGAGCAATGTGGGCGGACTGGTCGGCTATTCGGGCGGATCGATCACCCAGTCCTATGCCACCGGCGCCGTCAGCGGTACGTCCAATGCGGGCGGGCTGCTGGGCTACAATGGCGGCTCCATCACGCAGTCCTACTGGGACAGCTACACGACGGGGCAGGCGGCCGGCATCGGCGCGGGCGCAGCATCAAGCGGCCTGAACGAAGTAACCAGCGATCCGGCGCAGTCGGGGGCGGCAAATTATGCGTACAAGCAGAGCGCCTATGCGGGTTTCGACTTCACCCCCGGCAATACCTCTACTGGCTGGTTCTCGATCGATGGCCAGACCCGCCCATTCGGCCAGTGGGAATATTCGACCAATATCGCAAACGCGCATCAGCTTCAGTTGATGGCGATGAATCTCGATGCGAGCTATCGGCTCACATCCCACATTGATTTTTCAGGCGGCTTTGTCGGAGGCAAGTATCCTGGCATGTGGTCACCGGCTGGCTTCTCGCCGATCGGCGATTTGTTCACCCAGTTCACAGGAAGCCTGGACGGTCAGAACCATGTGATCTCGAACCTGACGATCAACCTGCCTTCGACCAATTATGTCGGACTTTTCGGATATACCACAGCCACGTCCACGCTAAGCAATGTCAGCTTGCAGGCCGCAACCGTGACTGGGCTGAATCGCGTCGGGATCCTGGCCGGTCTATCGTTGGGGGCCATCAGCAATGCCTCGGCGACCGGCGCGGTCGCAGCCACGGGGTATGGCGGCGGACTGGCGGGCGAGAGTCTAGGGCAGCATCGCCAACAGCTCGGCAGCCGTCACGGTCACGGGACTGACCGCCGCCAGCTCGTCCATGGGTGGTCTCGTCGGATGGAACAACGGGGCCGGCATCATCCAGGACAGCTACGCGACCGGCAACGTGACGGCCGGCACCGGCAAGTACGCGCGCCGGCGGCCTCACCGCTCAGAACAACGGCCGCATCCTCAGAAGCTATGCGACGGGAGCGGTCAGCGGCGGCAATCAGGGCGTTGGCGGCCTGGTCGGCTTCAACAGCAGTGGCACGCCAACCATCGTCGATTCCTACGCAACCGGCGCCGTGACCGCCACATCGTTCGGCGGAGGACTGGTCGGCATCAACTCCGTGGGAGCTTCGATCGACAATTCCTACGCGGCCGGAACTGTCGGCGTTACGTCGTCGACCGTCTCTACATTGTTCGGCGGGGGACTGATCGGCAGCAACTCCGGAGCCGTCACCCGGTCCCATGCGACCGGTGCCGTAGACGTTACGTCCACGTATGCAGCGGCCACGGCCACGTCGGCGGGCGGGCTGATCGGCAGCAACGGCAGCACGGCTACGCTCACACAGTCCTACGCGACCGGTGCGGCCAGCGCCGTCTCGGCTGCCGGGACGACAACGACGGGTGGATTGATCGGCAGGAACGTCGGCGGGGCCACCGCAACACAGTCCTATGCGACCGGTGCGGCCAGTGCCACCTCCACTGCCGGGTCAGCGATGGCGGGCGGCCTGATCGGCAGCCACAGCAGCACCGGTGCGGTCACGCAGACCTACGCGACCGGCACCGCGAGCGCCGTTTCGACGTCCGGCACGGCGGTGGCTGGCGGCCTGATCGGATCGGTTACCGGCACCGCGGCCGTCACGTCGTCCTACTGGGACACCGATACGTCCGGGAGGGCGAATGCCGTCGGTAGCGGCGCCAGCACTGGCATCACCGGTCTCACCACCAGCCAGATGCAGAATCCGGCAAACTATGCGTCAACCTACGTGGGCTGGGATTTCGCCACCGTCTGGTCGGCGCCGAGCGCCGGCTATTACCCGCAGCTCTATGGCGTCAACTACGTGCTGCGGGTCGATCCTGCCAACGCGTCGCGGGTCTATGGGGATGCCAACCCGGCATTCACCTATTCGATCTACGGTTTTCATGCCGGCGATACGGCAGGGATCGTCAACGGCCTCTCGGTATCGACGGTGGCGACGACGACTTCGAATGCCGGCACCTACGCGATCAGCGCAAGTGGCGGCAGTGCCGTCAGCGCCTCCGGACAGGCCTATCGCTTTATCGATGCACCGGGCACGCTGACCGTCACGCCGCGTGCGATCACCGTCACGGCGGATGCCAGGAGCCGCACCTATGGCGATGCCAATCCGGTGTTGACCTATCAGGTCGGCGGCTCCGGCCTGGTCAATGGCGACACACTCTCGGGTGCGCTGGCGACAGCGGCGACCGCTGCCAGTAATGTCGGCGTCTACGGCATCACGCAGGGCACGCTGGCGTCGCCGAACTATGTGGTCTCCTCCTTTACCGGTGCCAACCTCACTGTCACGCCGCGCGCGATCACGGTGACGGCCGATGCCAAGAGCCGCGCCTATGGCGATGCCAATCCGGCGCTGACCTATCAGGTCGGCGGCTCGGGCCTGGTCAATGGCGATACGCTGTCGGGCGCGCTGGTGACATCGGCGACGACTTCCAGCGATGCCGGCGTCTATGGCATCACGCAAGGAACGCTGGCGGCCTCATCGAACTACGCCTTCGCCTTTGTTGGAGCGAACCTCACGGTTACGCCAGCAGCCGTTACGCCGGTCGCTCGCGTGCCGACTGCGGAGCTCGGCTCGTATGTGAAGTCGCGCGTGACTTTGCCCGCGCCGCAGCCGCCCGAGCAGATACGCGAGGTCGCGAGCATCGAGCAAGCGTCTGCCGCAATCATTTGTAAATCCAGGCAATGCCTTGAGCTTCCTCATCCGCACAATCGGCGGATTGGCGAACGCGCCAGATTCGTCGACACGATGATCAGTCGCAATCGGCTGCCGGCCTTTGGCGACAATTGATGTTGATGGCGTGAAGCCACGGCAAGCGGCCAAGCACATTCAGATGTGTCGATGCACGCATAAGTTGGTGTTGATGGATTTGTTCAATCTCACACGCTGCGGTGATGTCATACGCATAACTCAACCTTAAACCGTTCTTAATTCATAAACCATATTGATTGAACTTATTCATTGTTCGCCGTGTGCGACAGAACGTCGGAACGCGCAAACTCATGCTGACTCACGCGTCGATATCCCGCAGCCGTGACAGGCTCTGGTTGTCATGATGCCGTCGCTTTCAGGACATGTCGGATCGCGCGTGAAGCGGCGGTTGCGAACGTCCGCGCGTCATGGAAGCGGAATTGGCACCTGCTGCGCGCTGATCATGGCCTGCGTGATCGCGATCGCGCCTGACGGCATCGCGCAAGCGCAAGTGGTGGAGCGCAATCTGCCGCCGGAGCCGCCGCGCCGCGCGCCGGCGATCAAAATCGGGACCGACGATCTGCTCAAGAGCGACGATGCAACGCCGCTCGGCGTGAATGTTCAAGCCATCGTCCTGATTGGCGCGAACGCCGGCGCAAAACAGCTCGGCGGCGTCAAGGGTGTCGATGTAAGTCAGGTCAACGGGCTCGACGCCGCCGCGCTTCGCGAGCAACTGACGCCATTCGTCGATCGGCCGCTCAGCCGCAAGCTGATTGCCGAAGTGCAGGCGGCGGTGGCCGCCGCGTATCGCCAAGCCGGGCGGCCGTTCGTGTCGGTCACGCTGCCGCCGCAGGAAGTATCGTCCGGCGTGCTCCAGCTCCGCGTGATCCTGTTCAAGGTCGGCGGCGTCAAGGTGACGGGGGCCGCAGCCGAGAGCTATCCGCAAAGCCGCATCCGCCTCGTCCCCGGACAGGAAATCGATGCCCGCAAACTCGAGACCGATCTCGACTGGGCCAACCGCAATCCGTTTCGGCAGGTCGAAGCGGTGTTCGGTCCCGGCAAGGATCTCGGCCTGACCGACGTCAATATCGAGGTGACGGACCGCAAGCCGTGGCAGGTGTACGCCGGATATGCCAACAGCGGCACGCTCCTGACCGACCGCAATCGTTACTATGTCGGGGCCAGCGGGGCGCCGTCCGCCGATATCGTCGCGTCCTATCAGCTCACCGGCAGCGGCAATTTCTGGATGGACGACGGGCTGTTCAACCGGCCCGACGACGCCAAGTATGTAAGTCAGGCGGGGCGGTTGCTCACGCCGCTCGGATTGCGCACGAGTCTCGAAGTCGTCGGCGACCATGTGCTGACCAATGAGCGGCCCAACAATCTGTTCCGGATCAAGACGCAAACCAGCCAGGCATCGGCAATCGTTCGGACTGCGCTGTCCGATCTGCTGCCGCCTGCGGCCGGCGATCTGCTCGGCGGCGTCGAACTCAAGCACCAGCTCCGCACAACCATCTTCGATGGCACACCGGTCGCGGAGGGCAGCGCCGACGTTGCCCAATTGGTGGTCGGATGGAACGGGCGCTGGTCGGACAATCTGGGCACCAACACGCTCGATGTCCGTTTCAAGTCCAACCCCGGCGGCATTCTCTCCGGCAACAATTCGCTTGCCTGGAGCGCCTTCACCAATGGACGCGTCACCGACGTGCAGACCAATTTCATAATCCTCGAGTTTGGCCGCGTGACGCCGCTGCCAAAGAGCCTGTCGCTGAAATCGGAAGTGTCCGTGCTGGCATCCTCCAAGCCGCTTCCGGATACCGAACGCATCGGGCTCGGCGGGATCCATGCCGTGCGCGGTTATGTGACCGAAGACGGTGCGGTCGACCAGGCCGTGATTCTGCGCAACTCGCTCTACGTCTCGATGCCCAGCATGCCTTCCTGGATGCCGGGCACGCTGGCGCCGTTCCTGCTCGCCGACGTCGGGTGGGGGCGGGATCTGTTTTTCCGGCGCGACTCCACGCTGTCGTCGGTGGGAGCCGGTTTCGACTTTGCGGCCGGGACCAACTTCAACTCCAAACTGCTGGCGGCCCGGGCAATGACCGACGGGCTGCACACCCCGGCCGGATCATGGCGCGTGTCGCTGCAGGCGTCGGTAAGCTATTGAGGGCTTGTGCTAGACCTTGCGGATTCCAGGCTAGCTCAACACCCCATATTTCTTGAACCAGGCCTGCATCTGGCTCCAGGCGTCCTCGGCCGCGTCCTTGCGGTAGCTTGGGCGATAGTCGGCGTGGAAGCCGTGCGGTGCGGCGGGATAGACCTTGAACTCGGCCGTCTTCTTGTTTTCGGCCAGAGCCGCCTTGAAGGCTTCCACCGTCGCGACCGGAATGCCGGTGTCGGCCTCGCCGTAGAGGCCGAGGACGGGCGCCTTCATCTCGGGCGCGAGCTGGGTCGGGCTCTTCGGCCAGACCGGATTCGCCGGATCGACCAGCGGACCGTAGAACGCGGCGCCCGCCTTGAGCGTGCTGCTGTGGGCGGCATATTCCCAGACCGTGCGTCCGCCGCGGCAGAACCCGATGATGCCCAGTTTCGACGTGTCGCCGCCCTGCGACTTGGCCCAGGCAACGGTGCTGTCGAGATCGGATAACAGCTCGGCGTCCGGCTTCGAATTCACGATCGGCAAAAGCTGCGGGATATCCGTGATTTTGGTCAGGTCGGTGCCCTTGCGGTAATAGTAATCCGGCGCCACCGCGAGCGCGCCGAGCTTGGCGAGGCGCCGCGTCACGTCCTTGATGTATTCGTGCAGGCCGAAAATCTCCATCGCCACCAGCACCACGGGCGGGTTGCTGACGCCGGCCGGCCGCGCGAAATAGCCGGGCATCTCGCCGTCGGCGACCTTGATTTTGGCGTCGCCGGTGACGAGGCCACTGGTGTCGGTCTTGATCACGTCGGCGCGCACCGGCCCGGCCGCAAGCGTGTAGCCCGCCGTCACGGCGGCCGACGCGGTCATGAAGCCGCGTCGCGAGAAGGGCGCGACCTTGGTCAGCCCGATGACGTCAGAGGTCGGCAGGGGTTCGGCGCTTAACGGTTCGGCGGTCATTGCGGCTCTCCTTTTTTGGGAGGCGCATTCAGCTTGCAAACCGGCGCGAACGCAAATCACCTGCTTGCGAGATGGCAGAGCTGGTAGGGGGAGCGCGCAGCGCAACGGGGCCAAAAATCATGCAAAAAAACAAGGCCGCCGACGCAGTATACCGTCAACGACCTTGCCAGCCCCGGATATTGAAATCGGCTCACGCCATCCGGTGAACTACAGGATGCCCGGGATTTTTGCGGGCATGTGTGAACCAGTTCACAAAGGCGGAAAAAAGTTGCGGAAGGCGCGCGGTAACGGTGGAAAATATCCCGTCATCCGGCCGCACGAAGCGCCGCCATCCAAGAAGCCTGCAATGACGGTCGTTGTAAGGCAGCTAGATAGGCAAGATCCGGTCAGCCGCGCGCCTTGGCGCGGCTGCGGTTCGCGCTTCGGTTCGCGCGCGGCTTTGCCTTGGCTGACCGTTTGCGTGGCGAGGATGCTGCGGAGGGCTCCGAGGCCTGTGCGCTGGCAAAGGATTGCCGCAAGCCCTCGACCGCTTCCGTCAGCGTTCCAACCTGCTCGGAAAGCTTCCTGTTATCGGCTTGCTGCGTGGCGAGCAGGCGCCGTACGGTCTGCAACTGATCCTGCACCATTTGCAACTGATCGATCGATTCTTGCTGCGTCGCCTCCAGGCCCTTGGTCTTCTCGACCAGTTGTTCGGAGGCCTGCGCGGCACGCGCCTGCAACTGCCGGGCTGCGACCACGCGATCAGTCTCGGGGGCATTGCCGGTATAGCTACGCCAGACGGTAATAGAGGTTACGCCAAGTACAACAATGACGAGCGCCGCTGCGGCGATCGCAATCGGCTGTCCGCCAAAACGCGCGATGGGGTTGGCACTCCGGGGGGTGTTTTCGATCATACGAACTCAAATCCGGACGTGATTCTAAAGTTCCAAATTAGCACAGGCGAGCGGAGGCTAAAACCCGGAATTTGCCGCAATTGCGGGCAAAGCCCCGCGAGATCAGGGCTTTACGCGACAGGCTTGGCCCCCGGGTCTAACGGACATGCGCCCGGATAAACTGGCCGGCGTACGCCAGCGCGCGCCGGCCGTCCCGGAGGCCAGCGTTCCAGACCGGCCAGGCATGGATCATGTGCGGCCAGATCTGCAGCGTTACATCGACATCGGCCGCGCCTGCGGCTTCGGCAAGCCGCGATGCGTCCGCGAGCAATGTCTCGGCCGATCCGACCTGAATCAGGACCGGCGGAAGGCCCGCCAGATCGGCAAACAGGGGCGAGATCAGCGGATCGCGGCGATCGATGGGGGGCGGCGCGTAGGCATCCGCAAGTTCGTCGAGATAGGCCTTGTGAATCAGCGGGTCGACGGCGTCCTTGGTCGCAAGCGTGCTGCCTGACATGGTGAGGTCGGTCCAGGGCGAGACCAGCCAGGCGCAGGCGGGCAATTCCTCGCCGGCCGCGCGCAGCCGGTTGATCAGCCCGAGCGCCAGGTTGCCGCCGGCGCTGTCGCCACCGACGGCGATGCTCTTCGCCGCAATGCCTTGCCGGCGCAGAAAGCGCCACGCTGTGAGCGCGTCTTCATGGGCGGCGGGGTAGGGATGTTCAGGGGCCAGCCGATAGTCGATCGCAAGCGTGCGCGTGCGTGCCGCGCGCCCGGCCTCCGTCACCAGGCGGCGGTGGCTCACGATCGAGCCGGAGCAATATCCGCCGCCGTGGAAATACAGCAGCGCGCACGAAGGCTCGCTGCCCGGGGCGATCGACCACTCGCCGGCGACGCCGTCGCAATCGACGGCCTCGCATTGGATGTCCGGCGCCACCGGCTAGGTCGATCCGACCTCGTTGATCCGCTGCCGCCGCTCCGACCAGCCGACCGGCCGCGGTTTCGACGTCAGCAATGTTCGGATGGCGTCGATCTCGCTGTGGGCCAAGGTCGGATTTCCTGGTGGAGGCAGGTCATCATCGCACACTGCTCGTGCGGTGCAAAAGATTGACGGGGGCGAAGCGGCCGGCCGGCAAGCCGACGCGACAAAAATCGACCTCGCGTGGCGCTGGCCGCTACGTTTGGCGATCGTTCGCCAGCCAAGTGAAGGCCGCCAAAATTCCTGGCAGCTGCAGGTCATGATAAGGCTTCCCCGCGGCCGGCAGGAAGCGGTGGTCCACCGCGACGCCAACCCGGCGCAGCGCCTCGACGTAGGCGGTTTGGACGGACGCTGAAACAATCCCGTCGTGCGGGTCGGTCAGTGCGATGATTTTTCCCGGGGGGTGGCGCGCCACCTCGGCAACATGATCGATCGGGTCAAAGAAATCGGCGTGTCCGGTGATGTCGGTCGTCCAGCCGTTCTCGTGGATTCGCTGCGCCACCGCCGTATTTCCCGAGGCGATCACCGCGCAACCGATGTCGGCGCGGCGGGCGATCAGCGCGGCTACTAGATGCCCACCGCCTGATTGACCGACGAGATTGAGTCTACGCCAGCCGAAATGCTCCTTGAGCCGAGTGAGCGCCATGTCGACCAGCGCTACTTCGCGCGGCCGTCGCCGGTTGAGATGTTGACCTGAGGAACCCAGGATACCGGGACGCGCCAAGTGGACATAGGGGCGTGCGAAGCTAGCGCACAGTTGCTCAGCCACTGCCTGCACGCCGTAGGCAGTCGTTGCAGTGTATCCTTCGCTTACCACGATCCCGGTATCGCGCTTCTCCACGACATCACCGCGTAGAAAAATTACCGGATCGGCAGGGATAACTTCGGGTGCAGCGCCGTAGAAGGCGAGAACGTCGGCTTTGCCGTCGATCTCCACGCGCACTCTTCCTGGACCGTCGCCATCGGATGAAGACGGTTCGACACCCTGAACTACTTCGGTACCGGAGAAGGGGGTGGTCGGCAGGTCTGCAAGGATTGGAAATCTAATCACGCGACAATTAGCGGTCGAAATCTGCATTGATGCAAGGTGCTCCGGAAAAATTGACGAGGCGCCCGAGGCGTCCATTGTCTGCGCTACAGCAGCCCGCGATAAACGCCGGGTTCGGAGCCCTCGATCGGTATCGCTCCGACCGTCCTGGCATAGAACTCGGCGGGGCCGACGCCGCCGATGATGGCGTAGCCATATCCCTGCTGCTTCATGGCTTCGAGGCAATTGAAAAGCAGTGCCTTGCCGATCCCGCTCTTTCTTTCGTTCTGGTCCACGCCCGTGGGCCCGAAGAAGTTGGGGCAGGTCGCGTCATGGCAGGCGAACCCCAAAATGCTCTTTTGCCTGATGGCGATGAAGCAGGAGACGGGCTGCCGGGAAAACGCCACATCGACTTCGCTGGCCCAGGCCTCGCTGAAATTCTCTCGGACCCAGGCGACGACCTCGTGCTTTTCGGGGGCGAGCGCGCGCCGCGTCGTGATGGCCGCCTTGCCCAGGCGCTCAAAAACCTCGCGGGAGGGAGGCAGCGCGTAAAGCTTGACCAGCATGTCCATCGGCGACGGCTTCCTTCAAGGGATCAGCTTGCCCATTATCGTTGCTGGGCGAGCACTCGTAAATCCGTTGCGGCCGTCTCACGGCAGGCGAGTATTGCTGACGCTAAGCTGCTTGAGACGCCTTTTAACCCGGTGAAAAAGTGAACAGCCGGCCAATGGCCCGCCAAAAAGTTGCGGCCAGCCTTTGGGGGAAGGCTGGCCGCGCGCGATCCGGTCTGGGACGGGGAGGGGTGGGGATGTGACCGGGTCGCGGGTTCGTAAAATCCTTGTTTCGTTATCGATCGCGTGACGAGGCAGTAGCGACCGCCGGGCGGCTGTCACCGAGCGAGACCCACAAATTGGGATCGCTCTGCGACTGACGCTTGACGAAGCGGTAGCCGGTGTCGGTCCAGGCCAGGACGTTTTCGTTCTGGTTGTCGAGAACGAACTCGCCCTTGTCGCTCTTCACGGTCAGCACCGCGTGGCCTTCGCCCTTCTTGTCGCGCACCACCGTGATCAGCAGCGCTTCGCGCGGCCATCCGGCGTCAACCAGCATCTTGCGCTTCAGAAGCACATAGTCCTCGCAGTCGCCGTAACCGTCCGTCGGCAACGACCATTTCTCGATCACACCCCAATGATCCATGTCGGTGATCGGCTTGACGGTCTCGTTGACCCACTTGTTGACCCGCAGCAAATCCCGCCACGCCGTCTGCGACATCACGATGTCACGCGGCTGAGAGGTGCCACCGCGGCATTCGCTCGCATTCTCGGCGCAGAATTCGACCCAGCCGATCGGCGGACGCGCGGTCTCGCCAAGGCTGGCATAGAGAACGTCGCCGGCTTTCGCCTGGACGCTCATTGAAGCGTTTAACCCCAACAGGACGGCGATGACCGCCAGTCCCTTTCCCTGTCCCCTGAACAACATGGTCGCCCCCGTTTCTTGTTGGGACCATGTTTCGCACGAAGGATTTGCGCCGCCGCTAAGTCAGGCAAGTACATTTGACGCGAATACTAGTAAAAGCTGGCGCTAATTCGATCTATACTTGAATCGAATTCGACTAAAATTTGAGACAACTGCAATTGATTCAAATTTTATACATTAACGCGCGCGCGGCTGCGCCAGCGGCAGATAAGCGTGCGAAAGCCCGCCGCGTTAACCGCGTTTTGCGGGCTCCGGATATGGCAAAGGCGGTATCCGTGGGTGCGGATACCGCCTGTTAAGGATGGAAAACAGGGATTTTCGGCGGCTGGCGCTTTACCGCGCGGTAACCGCTTCTTCGAGCGCCTCGCCGACCTGCTCGTGGACGAACTCGAGCGCGAAGCCTTCCTCGAGGTTTCGCACCACGCGGGACTGTACCTTGCCCAGCATGACCAGCGATTTCAGCGGCGGGCGGTTTTCCGCGGCAATCGCGGCGCCCGACAGCGAGAGGTCGATGATGCGGCAGGTCATCTTGCTGCCGTCCTCGAGCGTCATCAGCGCGATCGGGTTCCGCGGCACGATACGGTCGTGGCGGCGGTCTTCCGGCAGATTCAGGATATCGCGGTTGGCCAGCCAGGTGAGCTGGGCAGCCAGCTTGTCGCGCTTGCGCGCGGTGGCGCCGACCGTCATGGCAAAGCCATTGTCGATGATGCGGGTGATTTTGCCCTCGACCCGGCCGATATGGTCGAGATAGGCGATCACGCGGTCGCCGACATTGCCGATGCCGGGCGCCAGCAGGGCCAGTCCGCCCGGCGACATGTTAATAATCTGGCAAGGAAATTCGCGGCGGTCCGGCAGCATGTAGCGGCCGAGCAGGTGGACTTTGACACGCTGAAAGCGCCGTCGCTCTTCGGCGGACGGCACAGTGGTTGTTTTCTTTTGCGCAAACGACATCTTCGCCACCAGACAGCCGGTCCTTCGGCGTCAGGAAGACCCTAAGGCTGACAGGGTTAACGATGTGTTATTAGTGCTGGCCGGAAACACTCAAGATTTCGGTATGGACAATTTGGCGCTGCCGCGGCGCGACCGGCACTCGCGAGACGTAGCTTTCGGGTCTACGGGAGCGTTCACACGCGGCGAATATTGGAACTGACGCTCTAGCGTGCAGGGGCAACCGCCTCGCACATCCCCGGATGCGATTGTTGCGCGCGGTGGCATACGGGTTACTCTCGCGCCCGGCCGGACTGGCCAAAATGCTGCGAACGGAGATTGTGAAATGCCGGGTGTGAAGCGGGAGCGCGACGACAGCGTCGGCGTGCTGACACTGGATGAGCCTGAGACGCTGAACGCGATGACGCCCGATCTGCTGGGCGATCTGGCGACAGCCATCGGCGAGATCAACGCTGACCCGCGGGTGAGGGCGCTGGTGCTGACCGGCGCCGGACGGGGCTTCTGCTCGGGACAAAATCTCAAGGCCGCGAAAATCCTCGGCGACGACATCGCCGCCGGCGTGATGAAGTATTACTGGCCGGCATTCAAGGCGATGCGCGAGTGCCGCGTCCCGATCGTGGTGGCGGTCAACGGCGTGGCGGCCGGCGGCGGCTTCAGCCTTGCGATGGCGGGCGACATGATCGTTGCCGCGCGTTCGGCGCGCTTCATTCAGGTGTTCAGCCGCATCGCGCTGGTCCCCGATCTCGGTTCGACCTGGCTCTTGCCACGCCTCGTCGGCCGGCAGCGCGCGCTCGAACTGATGATGACCAACGAGCCGCTCACGGCCGAACAGGCGAAAGAGTGGGGACTGGTTCGCGAAGTCTTCGACGATACGGCACTTCGCGACGGCGCGCTTGCGCTGGCGCGCAAACTCGCAAGCGGCCCGACGCGCGCGCTGGTCGCGACGCGCCGTCTGATCGATGAGAGCGAACACGCCAGCTATGCCGATCAGTTCCGCCGCGAGATCGAAACGCAGGCGGAAATCCGTCTCAGCGCCGACGCAATGGAGGGGCGCAACGCCTTCCTCGAGAAACGTGCGGCGGTGTTCACCGGACGCTGAGAAAGGATCATGCAGCATGAAGATCGACAATGTCGCAGACCTCATCGCGGAGACGCTGGCCCAGACCGGCGTCAAGCGCATTTTCGGCGTGGTCGGCGATAGCCTCAACGGCCTCACCGACGCGTTGCGCAAGCGAAAGGCAATCGACTGGATTCACGTTCGGCATGAGGAAGTCGCCGCCTTTGCCGCCGCGGCTGAAGCGCAGATCACCGGCGAGCTTGCGGTCTGCGCGGGGTCGTGCGGTCCCGGCAATCTGCATCTCATCAACGGCCTGTTCGATGCGCATCGCAGCCGCACGCCGGTGCTCGCCATCGCCGCACAGATTCCGTCCGCCGAAATCGGTGGCGGCTATTTTCAGGAGACGCACCCGCAGGACCTGTTCCGCGAATGCAGCCATTATTGCGAACTGGTTTCAGATCCGGCGCAATTGCCTTACGTCCTGGAAAACGCCATTCGCGCAGCCGTGGGGCGGCGCGGCGTCGCCGTCATCGTCATCCCTGGCGATATTGCGTTGCGTCCGGCGCCCAAGCGCGGCATCTCGCCGAATGCCGGGCTGTTGCCGGCAGCGCCGATCGTCCAGCCGGCCGAAGGCGAACTGGAGGCGCTGGCCAAACTTCTCAACGGCGCCAAGCGTATCACGCTGTTTTGCGGCCGCGGCTGTGCCGGCGCCCATGACGGCCTGATGCGGCTTGCCGAGACGCTCAAGAGCCCGATCGTACATGCGCTCGGCGGCAAGGAGCACGTCGAATACGATAATCCCTACGACGTCGGCATGACCGGCTTCATCGGCTTTTCGTCCGGCTATGCCGCGATGCATGCCTGCGACGTCCTGCTGATGCTCGGGACTGATTTTCCCTACAAGCAGTTTCTGCCGACGGACGCCAAGATCGCCCAGGTCGATATCCGGCCTGAAAATCTCGGCCGCCGCTGCAGGCTCGACCTCGGCCTTGTCGGCGACGTTGGCGCCACGATCGCGGCGCTGCTGCCGAAGCTGAAGGCGAAAAGCGAACGCAAGCATCTCGACGACAGCCTGGCTCATTACAAGAAAGCCCGCGCCGGGCTCGACGAACTCGCGCAGGGCACGCCGGGGCAAAAGCCGATCCACCCGCAATATCTGGCGCGCCTCCTCAGCGAGCAGGCGTCGGAGGACGCGGTGTTCACGGCCGACGTCGGTACGCCCACGATCTGGGCGGCGCGCTATCTCGCCATGAACGGCCGCCGGCGCCTGATCGGCTCCTGGGTCCACGGCTCGATGGCCAACGCTATGGCGCACGCCATCGGCGCGCAGGCCGCGCAGAAGGGACGGCAGGTGATCTCGATGTCGGGCGATGGCGGGTTTGCCATGCTGATGGGCGACCTGATCACGCTGACGCAGATGAAGCTGCCAGTGAAGGTCGTGGTCTTCAACAACGGCGTGCTGGGGTTCGTCGCGATGGAGATGAAGGCTTCCGGCTTCATCGAAACCGGTGTCGATCTCAAGAATCCGGATTTCGCCGCGATGGCCCGCGCCATGGGCATTCATGCAGTGCGGGTAGAGGATCCGGGCGAACTCTCAAACGCGATCCGCGACGTGCTGGCCCATGACGGTCCCGCGGTCCTCGATGTCGTCACCGCCACCCAGGAATTGTCGATGCCGCCGGCGATCACGGCCGAACAGATCAAGGGGTTCAGCCTCTGGGTGCTTCGCGCCGTGATGAGTGGTCGCGGCGACGAGGTGATCGACGTGGCGAAGACCAATCTGCTGTCGCGGTAGTGCAGCCGAATTGCTCGACCAGCTACCGCAGGCCTTCATACACCATGAAGCCGCGCGCGATGGCGAGCTTGCGCAAGGCGCGCGGAACGAGCTTTTGCGGCCGGTGCAAATAGCGCCACGACGTCACCTTGAAATCCGTGATCGTGCCGAGGTCGCCTTCGAACGGCGCCAGCACGCCGGTCAGGCTGATCGGCGCATGCGCGCGGTTGTTGAAGGGCAGCAGCAGCAGTTCCAGATGCGCCGTCGTCCCGTCATCCGCAGTCGCGGTGATGCCGGCGATCGCCGCCAGCATTTCCTCGGCGACGTAAGTCACGATGTCCTCGATCTCGCGGCGGCTGTCCGCCCTGAACAGCGCGGAGAAGCTGGTATCCTTGAGGTCGCGGCCGAGCAGGGCGCAGACCCGCGTTCCGGCGACGCGAAACGGGTAGCCGGCATCGCTGTCATAGGACAGCACGAAGATGTCGCCGAGCAGTTCGCGCACCGCGCCGGGTTCGATCTCGCTGCGGTCCGGTGCCCGTGCATCGCCGCGCTGTGCATCCCAATAAGCAAAGAACTCGCGGCTCGATGGGTGTTTCATAACTGATCCTCGCCCCCGGGTTGCCCAGGCGAGACACTTCTGTCCCGCTTTTGCGCAACACGCCTTCCCTTGGCTGTTGTGCAGGAGAGGCTTTGCAGCGTCCATGCCGGGAACGCGATTTGGCCGCGCGGACCAAGGCTTTGCGTTGTTAACGTTAAATTAACTATGAGGTTGGCGAAGGCGGGGTGGCGTGCGTAGTGTGGAACGCATCGGACGGCGCCGGATTATCCGAAAGGTTTTGGCGCAGTTGGTACACAGGTGGCTCAAACAGTTTGGTCATCGCGCCGGGGAGGGGTGGGGATGTGATCCCGGCTCCACGGCGCGAGAAGATCAGCAAGACAAGGGAGGATGTTCTCAGCATCCTCCCTTTTTCTTTTTGTTCTTTCGGTAGCGACATCGTGTCCCGGAGACGGGGCAACGCCCCGGCTCTGCGTCGCATCAGTACGTGCCGCGCCGCGTCCGGTACATGGATGGCTGTGATTGTGCACTTGCACAGGGCAGGTAAAGCCGCCTATCTGAACCGATAGCCTCAAGCCGAATTGCAAGGTCCTGCCTTTGGAATCGCAGTCTTATTCATCCTCGGTCGAGCCGCCTGACGCCCCGCACGAGCCGATCCTGACGCTCCCGGGCGCGCTGACGGCCTATGTACTGCTGATCGCCGCGATCCATCTGCGGGTGCTGATGCCGGTCGATCTGGAGAACTGGACCATCGACGTGTTCGGTTTCATTCCCAAGCGCTACGATTCGACGCTGCTCAACATCACCTTTCCCGGCGGGGCCGGCGCCAAGGTCTGGACTTTCGTCACCTATTCCCTGTTGCATGCCAATCTCAGCCATATCGGCTTCAACGTGCTGTGGCTGCTGCCGTTCGGCAGCGCGCTGGCGCGCCGGTTCGGTCCGGTCAGGTTCTTCGCATTCATGGCGGTGACGGCCGCGGCGGGCGCAGTGGCGCATCTCGTCACCCATGAGCACGCCATCGCGCCGATGATCGGCGCCTCGGCCTCGGTATCCGGCGCGATGGCTGCCGCCATCCGCTTCGCCTTCGTGCAGGGAAGTTTTCTGTCGTTCACCCGGGGCGATGCGGATGCCGCGGCAAAAGTTCCAGCGCTGTCGCTGGCCCGGGCATTGCGCAACACGCGCGTGCTCGCATTTCTGGCAGTCTGGTTCGGCGTCAACATCATCTTCGGCCTCGGGTCGATTTCGATCGGCACGGACGGCGCCAGCGTGGCCTGGCAGGCGCATATCGGCGGATTTCTCGCCGGCCTGATGTTGTTTTCGCTGTTCGATCCGGTGCCGCGTGCGATGCGGCATGCGGCGGACGTTTCATCGCCGGACGAACCTGGCCGCGTCTGATCGTCGCTTGCGGCGAGCGGCGATTTCATCCATCATCCGCGTAAGTTGCAATGCAAGCCAAGGCCGCTGCCGTGCAGGGCAGCCGCACTTGTGGACCGCGTCCTGAAACGACACCGGCGCGGAACTGTTGATTGAAGACTCGCGAACAAGTCGGGCTCTCGGGGCACGAACGGATTCAGGGAGGCGACAATGACGGTACGTTCAATTCTCGACACCAAGGGTCACCAGATCCAGAGCATCGAACCCGAAGCCAAGCTTTCGGCGGCGGTCAAGATCCTTGCCGAACGCAAGATCGGCGCCGTGCTGGTGATGAACCAGGGACGGCTTGAGGGCATCCTTTCGGAACGCGACATCGTTCGGGTGCTGGGCGAACGCGGCGCCAGGGTGCTCGAGGAGCCGGTCGGCACGGTCATGACGCGCAAGGTCGTGAGCTGCCGCGAGTCCGACACCGTTGCCGGGATCATGGAGATGATGACGATCGGCAAGTTCCGCCATTTGCCCGTGGTCGAGGAGGGCAAGGTGGTCGGCCTGATTTCGATCGGCGATATCGTCAAGCGCCGCGTCCAGGAATACGAGACCGAGCAGGAAGCGCTGCGCGACTACATCAAGACGGCATGACGGATGCGCTGAAATGAGGACCGAGGTCTTCATTTCCGGCAGTAACCCCGTTCCACTATTCCTTCTCGGCCTTTTCGACTGCCGGCTCGACTTCGCCTGCCGTCGGCGGCGCCAGGATGTGGATCGCCTCCTGGATCGATTCGATGGCGCGTTCGGCCGCCTTGGCGCCGTGGACGATCAGGTCGTCGGCGCGATGAAAATCGAACCAGCCGATCTTGCCGACGCGGGGAGAAATCAGGAGGTCCGGCGGATCGCCCGCCAGCCGTGCGCGGGTAATGCGGTCCTGCATGATGTTGAAGGCATCGACCATGACCGAGGAGATGCCCGGCCGTCCGCCGCCGCCGAAGAACTCACGCTTCATGGTGCGCTCGGCGGAGAAGAATTTTCCGATACCGCGTTTTCGCGGCTCGGGTTCAGGTACCGCTTCCGGCATCACCGATACCGAAACGCCGGGCGTCGGGCCGTGGGAGTAGATCGTCGTGGAGTGCGTGAAGACGTCGCTGGAAAGATTGGCGGCGATCACGATCTCCGCCCCGAGCGCGCGCGCCGCCGACACCGGCACCGGATTGACCAGCGCGCCGTCGACCAGCCAGCGGTCGCCGACCAGTACCGGTGAGAATATGCCAGGCAATGCGTAGGAGGCGCGCATCGCGTCCACCATCGGACCGTGGGTCAGCCAGATCTCGTGGCCGGTGCGGACTTCGGTCGCAACGGTGGCGAATTTCATCGGCAGGTCTTCGATCAGAATCGGACCCATCGCAGCCTCGATTTCGGCCGCAAGCTTGGCGCCGCCGATCAGGCCGGAGCCATTCAGGCGGATGTCGAGATAGGAGAGGACGCTTCGCGGCTGCAGGCTGCGTGCCCATTCTTCCACGGCATCGAGATGTCCGGAGGCATAGGCTCCGCCGACCACGGCGCCAATCGACGTTCCCACCACGACGTTGGGAATGATTCCATGGGCTACCAGCGTCCTGATGATGCCGATATGGGCAAAGCCGCGGGCGGCGCCGCCGCCCAGCGCCAGTCCGATCACCGGCCGGCGGATGCTGCCGAGCCCCACCTTGTCCTGGGCATCTGAGCCCTTTTGGCCGCGCCCCATCCAGTTATCCAACACGCAAACTCTCCTGCGGCGTCAACGATATCCGCCGCGGCGCGACAGCGCCAGAATCATCCATTCCGATCCGGATGCATGGTTTATGCCCGTCCCAAGCGGCCTAGGCAGGGAATATGACTGGACCACGACCGCCGCATCAATATTGGGTGCCGGTTCGGGTTCCGCCACCGGTGCCGGCCGATCGCCCGATCCGGAGGCTTGAATTTGCCGCGTTTTCGGTGAAAAGCATGGCCATGATCTCGCGCGTTAACGGTATCGTTGGATTCGGGCGGGGCCGATGGCCTTTCCCGGCGCTGCCTTGCGCTTGCACTTGCCTTGCCGCTGACCGCACTACTTCCAGCCTCGGTATCGGCCCAGATGTTCTCGGATCGCCCGCCACCGGTGCCGCCGGCTGCGGTTCCGGATGTCCAGACCCCGCCAGCGATGAATCTGGCGCCGCCGTCGGGGATCCAGACGATTCCGCCGCCACTGAACCAGCCGACCATTGTGCCACCGACGATCGCAACGATCCCGCCGGTTGCGCCTCCGCCGGCACCCGCGGTTCCAACTCAGGGGGTGCTGTCGCTGACGGCCCGCTACGGCAAGGATCTGCCGGCCATCAATGGCGGGCTGGTGTGGCGGGTGTTCGCCGACAAGCCCGACGACACCGGCACGTTCAAGCTGATCCGCGAGGAGCGTGGCGCGACCCCGAACATCGTGCTGCCGCCCGGCAATTACGTCGTCCACGTGGCGCTTGGCCTGGTCAGCGCGGTGCGGGCGGTAAGCCTGAAAGCGGAGACCGATCGCTTGGCCTTCGTGCTTCCGGCCGGCGGACTGCGCATCGAGGGCCGCGTCGGCTCGAGCAAGATTCCCCCGAACCAGATTTCGTTCGCGCTCTACAAGGGCAGCCAGTTCGAAGGTGGCGCGGGTGCCGAACGCCAGTCGCTGGTGCCCAACGTGGCCGCAGGCGACGTCGCGCTGCTGCCGGAGGGAACCTACTACATCATTTCCAACTATGGCGATGCCAACTCGGTGGTGCGCTCCGACATCCGCGTCCAGGCTGGCAAGCTGACGGACGTAACCGTCAGCCACCGTGCGGCGGTGATCACGCTGAAACTCGTCAGCGACCGGGGCGGCGAGGCGCTCGCCAACACCGCGTGGTCGGTGATCACGCCGGGCGGCGACGTCATCAAGGAGTCGATCGGCGCGTTTCCGCGCGTCGTGCTGTCCGAGGGCGAATACCGCGCCATCGCCAAGAACGAGGGCAAGGTGTTCGAGCGTCCTTTCAACGTCGTCAACGGCGTCGACGGCGAGGTCGAGGTCATCGCGCGCTAAAAGCGCGGGCTGGTGGTGGGCTGCTGGGCGGTCCGACCAAAAAATCGCAAAACAACCCCATGCAAAGTAGAGTTGGGCGGTCGTTAGCGCGATAGCCCTGTAGGATGGGTAGAGCGAAGCGAACCCATCAATCTCACATGCGGACAGATGATGGGTTTCGCTTCGCTCTACCTATCCTACGAAGCGAAAAAAACTTCGGCCTTTAGAACCGCGTCACGATCTTTGACAGCGCCGGGCGGGGACGATCCTCGGCCGGCGTGCCGATGTGGATGAAGCCGGCGAGTTTCTCGTCCGCCTTCAAACCGAAGCCATCTAGCACGTCGCATGGGCCATCTTTGCTTGATGCTCGACGTTGCAAAGCTACGTCGGCTCGTCGCAGTATTGCTTATCATTTAATGAGCGTTGTATCGCCTCACTCTCGCCAGCGAGAATCTCAGTCTCGTCAACCAGACAGCTTACGTGTCTGACACTGCGATCTTGATCTACATCAACAGCGAGGGAGATACGATGGCGTACGATTTCAGCCTCGAGGGCGCAAAATGGGGCTCATCCGAACTGGGCACTGCGGGTGGGACGGTCACCTGGGCCGTTGATGACAGTATCTCCCAGACAGACCTGCAATCCATCAATGCTGCATTCGCTGAATGGTCCGAGGTCGCCAATATTCAATTCCAGGAAGTCTCGTCCACTGCCGATGCTAACATCGATTTTTCGAACAGTGCGATCGATGGCGCCAGCAATGTCCTAGGGGTCACGGGCTTCAGTTTTTCAGGGGGCCAGCTTCAGCATGCGGACGTCACGTTCGATAGTGGCGACAATCTGAGCGGCTCGGAATTGACCCTCGTCGCGACCCACGAGATCGGGCATGCGATTGGATTGGGTCACTTCAACGACGATCCCGCGGTGATGAACTCGACCGCCAATTTCTCGCTCACCGATTTGGCGCAATCCGACATAGACGGCATTGTGGCGCTTTATGGCGCCAACACCACCGACATGTCGGATGCGGGCACGGGGACCACGCCGCCGGACACCGCCACTCCCGATGACGGCACCGGCGATACCGGAGCGACGCCTGACACGCCGACAACGCCGACTGCAGGTGCGGGCAATGGCGGTGCCGGCGGCTGTGGCGGAACCCAGACGGCTGCGGGTGATGGCGCCACGGGCACCGGTGCAGATGCCGGCACGGGTGATGGCGGCGCGCAGCATGGCTTCGGCGGTGATCTTGGCGGCCGCTTCGCCGATCTCGCATCCTTGCTGCATTCATTCCAGGGTGACCACAGCGATGCAGCCGCCCCCTCGGGCGCTGATTTGCACAGCGCGCAGTTCGCCGAACTGAGCAACGTGGCTCACCAGCATTTCGACCATCATCTGTGGGGTTGATCGCGCGCGCGATGGTCGTCATGTCGTGACGACGCGACAATGCCCGGCGCAGAACGAGAGTTCTGTGCCGGGCAGCGTCGTTGAATGACAATGAAGAGAGCTGTCTAAAGTCGCAAACAGCTGATGTGACTAACCCAAGTCTAGAACCGCGTCACGATCTCGGACAGCGCCGGGCGCGGGCGGTCCTCGGCGGGCTTGGCCGGCGTACCGATATGGATGAAGCCGGCGAGCTTTTCATCCGCCTTCAACCCAAACCCATCCAGCACGTCGCGGTCGAACGCGAACCATCCGGTCAGCCAGTTGGCGCCATAGCCAAGCGCGGTCGCCGCGGTGACGATGTTCATCGCGCTGGCGCCGGCGGACAGCTCTTGCTCCCAGGCCGGCACTTTTGGGTGCGGCTTGGTGAAGCTGACCACCGCGATCACCAGCGGCGCATCCATCAGCCGGCGCTTTTTCGACCTCGATGTCAGCGATGGGAGCCGCCGGATTCTTCTTCGCAAACACCTGCGCAATGATCGTCGCCGGCCCGGGCCCGCGCGTCGCCCTCGAACACGATGAAGCGCCACGGCGTCAGCTTGCCGTGATCCGGCACCCGCGCGCCGATGGTCAGGATGGTGTCAAGTTCGCTCGCAGTGGGGCCGGGGCCGCTCATCTCGCGTGGCTTGACTGAGCGGCGGATCTTCAGGAGTTCAATGGCGTCGGGCACTAAGTGTCTCTTTCGTCGGAAATGGCTGTGCCACAGATAGGGGCACAGCCGGTCCAGCGGAAGTCGATTTAGACCGATTATGATCAGTCCGCCGCCCGCATCCGCTTCACATCCGGCGGCGTCGCTTCCTCGACCAGCGCGGCCAGCGCCTCGTCGGTCGGCATCACCTTCTGCCCATCGCTGCCGAGCCGGCGGATCGAGACCGAATGGGTTTCGGCTTCCTTCTTGCCGACGACGAGCAGGGCCGGGATTTTTGCCAGCGAGTGCTCGCGGACCTTGTAGTTGATCTTCTCGTTGCGCAGGTCGATCTCGACGCGCAGGCCGGCGCGCCGCGCGGCGGCGGCCACCACCTTGGCGTATTCATCGCCTTCGGAAGTGATCGTCGTGACCACGGCCTGCGTCGGCGCCAGCCAGAGCGGGAAGTTGCCGGCAAAGTGCTCGATCAGGATGCCGATGAAGCGCTCCATCGAGCCGCAGATCGCGCGGTGGACCATGACAGGTGTCTTCTTCGAGCCGTCGGCATCGATATAGAAGGCGCCAAAACGTTCCGGCAGGTTGAAGTCGACCTGCGTGGTGCCGCATTGCCAGTCGCGGCCGATGGCGTCGCGCAGCACATATTCGAACTTCGGCCCGTAGAACGCGCCTTCGCCGGGGTTGATCGCGGTCTTGATGCGATTGCTGCCGCTGGCCTGGATTTCCGCGAGCACGGTCGCCATCACGCGCTCGGCATGATCCCACATCTCGTCGGTGCCGACACGCTTCTCCGGCCGCGTCGAGAGTTTTACGGTGAGTTCGCCGTCGAAGCCGAAATCGGCATAGGTCGACAGGATCAATTCGTTGATCTTGAGGCACTCGTCGGCAAGCTGCGCCTCGGTGCAGAACACGTGCGCGTCGTCCTGCGTGAAGCCGCGCACGCGCATCAGGCCGTGCATGGCGCCCGACGGCTCGTAGCGATGCACCACGCCGAATTCAGCCAAACGCAAGGGCAGGTCGCGATAGCTCTTCAGCCCGTGCTTGAAGATCTGCACATGGCCCGGACAGTTCATCGGCTTCAGCGCAAACCAGCGCTTGTCCTCGGCCTCGTCGCCGGCGGATTGGGCCGCGAACATGTTCTCGCGGTACCAGTCCCAGTGGCCGGAAGTTTCCCACAGCACCTTGTCGAGGATCTGCGGCGCGTTGACCTCGCTGTAGTCGCCGGTCAGGCGGCGGCGCATATAGGCGATCAGCGCCTGGAAGATGGTCCAGCCCTTCGGGTGCCAGAACACCACGCCGGGGCCTTCCTCCTGGAAGTGAAACAGGTCGAGCTCGCGGCCGAGCTTGCGGTGGTCGCGCTTCTCGGCTTCCTCGATCTGCTTGAGGTAAGCGTCGAGTTCTTCCTGCTTGGCGAACGCCGTGCCGTAGATGCGCGTCAGCATCGGGTTGTTGCTGTCGCCGCGCCAATAGGCGCCCGCCACCTTCATCAGCTTGAAGGCGTTGCCGATCTTGCCGGTCGAACTCATATGCGGGCCGCGGCAAAGGTCGAACCAGTCGCCCTGGAAATAGATCTTGATCGGTTCGTCGCCGGGAATGGCGTCGACCAGTTCGACCTTGAAGGCCTCGCCCTTGTCGCGAAACACCTGCTTTGTCTTTTCGCGGTCCCACACTTGCTTGGTGAAGGGTTTGTCGCGCGCGATGATCTCGCGCATCTTCTTTTCGATCGCCGAAAAATCTTCCGGCGTGAACGGTTCGTTGCGGAAGAAGTCGTAATAGAAGCCGTTCTCGATCACCGGGCCGATGGTGACCTGCGTGCCCGGCCACAGCGACTGCACGGCTTCCGCCAGCACATGCGCGCAGTCATGCCGGATCAGTTCCAGCGCGCGCGCGTCGTCGCGGTTGATGAGTTCGATCTTCGCATCGCCCGAGATCGGATCGTTGAGGTCGGCGACCACGCCATCCAGCGCCATTGCCACCGTGCGCTTGGCCAGCGACGGCGAGATGCCCTTGGCGAGGTCGAGTCCGGTGATGTCCCTGGGATATTCGCGCTTCGCGCCGTCCGGGAAGGTGAGGGTGATCTTTTCCAAGGGCTCGGCGGGCTTTAAATTGGCAAGGCCGAACTGGAATCCGGATGCGGGCGTGTTCTGGTCAGACATGTCATTCTCCTGAAGCTCACTCCTGCGAACGAGCGCAGGTAAGCGGGAAGCAGCGGTATAGCAGGCGATTCGGCTCCTGCAATCGGGCAATATCGAGAAATTCAGGTCAAATCCTGCTTACAATGAACGGCCTCGGTCCGATCGCTGGATCACCGACCGAGGGCGCCAGCGACCAAGGGTTGCGGCCTCGTCAGGCATTGTTTAGCTTTGGCCTGCGCCGTTGCTTCCGTACACCGCTGATCCCGCCGGTCATGATGCTTCGCCTTTTTCTCCTCGCAGTCCTGCTGCTGGTTCACGGCGAGGTGCGTGCCGAGACGTCGGCCGAAAAGGCCGGATTTCCGCCCAGGCTGATCATCTACAATGCCAAAGGCCCGGCCAATGCGTGCGGCCCGGGTTGCGATCGCTGGATTGCGGTCGAAGGCCAGGTCGATGAGGGCGCGGCCGCGCGCGTCGGCCGCTTCCTGCGCGACGTCAAGGACAGCAAGCGGCCGATCTATTTTCATTCGCCGGGCGGCTCGGTCAGGCCGTCCTATGTCATCGCTCGCCTGCTGCGCAGCAGGAAGACCGTCGCCCGGATCGGACGCACCATCGCAACCGGCTGCGCCGGAGGAACCCAGGTCGACGCGGCCTGCCTCAAGCTCAAGACGGCAGGCGGGGAGGTCGAGGCCGAGCTCACGACCCGTAACGCCATGTGCAATTCCGCCTGCGGCTACCTGTTTCTCGGCGCCACGACCCGCGAAGTCGCGCCCGATGCCGCGATCGCCGTACATAACTCCAGACTGACGCTGCTCGCTCACGGGCCATTCTCGGCGCAGCAGATCGCGGAATTCAAGCAACGCAGCATGGCGAGGGCCGACCGCGAGCGTGCCGCCTTCGTCGTTTCCATGGGCATTGCCCGCGAGCTGGACGATCTCATCAAGACGTTGAAATTCGAGAGCTTGCATATCCTCACGCGCGCCGAGCTCTATCGCTTCGGTATCGATACGCGCCCCTTGCCCGAAACGGCGTGGACACTCGAAGCTACGTCGCGCCCCTACATCCGCAAGATCGCCGCGGCAAAACAGGACGACGGCGCGTCGTTCCGAACGATGGAGTGGCGGCTGTTCTGCGAGAACAAGGATCGCGCCCGGCTGATGTTCGTGCGGGAATCCGACCAGGCTGGCGGCAGCCTCAAGACGATGATGTTGACGGCGGGCCCGGACAAGTCGGTCGCCTTTGGAAAATTTCCCGCGCGCGTCGGCAAATATGAGGTGTGGAGCGATATCGTTGCGCCCGATGCCATGCAGGCAATGCTGGCAGCTTCCAGCCTTCACGTGGGCGAGGGTACGCCCGACGCGGAAGGCAAGACCAAACTCGCGACATTCGATATCGATACGCTCGGCCTCGGCACCTCATGGACGCAGCTCCTGTCGTCGTGCCCGGCAAACACCACTCGGCCTGCGGCAGCATCTTCCAATCTCAACGCGCCTCCCGCACTTCCGGCTGTTTCCGTTGCTCCCGCGACTCCGGCGAAGTGAGCGCAAGGGCGCGTAATCAATAACCGGCCATGCAATTACATGCAGTTGCATTAAAGCCGGCAGATGCTAAACGCGCGGCGTGAACCGCTTCGCTCCCACCGCATTGATGCTCGGCAATGTCGTCACCGGCTGCTCGGTGCTGGCGCCGGCAGGTATGCTGGGCGAACTCGCCTCCGGTCTTGATGTCTCGATCCGCACCGCGGGGCTGCTGATCACCTTCGGCGCGATCGTGCTGTGCGTCGGCTCGCCGGTGACGGCGTGGCTGACATCCCGGATCGAGCGCCGTACCCTGCTGACGGCGACGATCGCGGTGCTGGCACTCGGGAATTTCGCCTCTGCGCTAGCGCCTAACTACGCGAGTCTCCTGGCCATTCGCTTGGTCATTCTCGGCGTCGGCGCGCTCTATACCCCGCAGGCCGCAGGAACCGGTGCGCTGATCGTGCCGGAAGAAAAACGCGGCAGCACCATCGCCTACATCTTTCTCGGCTGGTCGCTGGCGGCAGCCGTGGGCCTGCCGGCGATCACCTTCATCGCCAGCCGTTACGGCTGGCAGGCGGTTCATGGCGCCATCGGCCTGATCGGCTGCCTGAGTTTCCTTCTGCTGGTCTGGCGTCTGCCCCGCGGGTTGATGGGCGCGCCGGTCGACCTCAAGACCTGGATCGCCATCGGCCGCAATCCGATGATCTTGGCGTTGCTGTTGATCACGACATTGCAGATGTCCGGCCAGTTCGTGGTGTTCACCTATATGGGGCCGTTGCTCGCGCGCCTGACGGGAGCAGGGCCGGACCCGATTGCCCTGGTGTTTGCGTGCTACGGCGCGTGCGGTGTTATCGGCACGTTCACCGCCAGCCGCATCGTCGATACCTGGGGCGCCTGGAAGACGTCCCTGCTGTTCATGCTGGTGTTGCTCTCCGGCCTTGCGGGTTGGGCGCTGAGCGCCGGCATCTATTCGCTGATGGCCATATCGGTCGCGATCTGGGGCATCGGGTTTGCCTCGACCAATTCGATGCAGCAGGTCAGGCTGGTCACCGCCGCGCCCGCGCTCGCATCCGCCTCGGTGTCGCTCAACACCTCGGCGCTCTACATCGGGCAGGCGACCGGCTCGGCGATCGGCGGCTTTCTGTACGCGCGCGATCTCTTCTACGCCTCGGGCTATGTCGCCACGGCTTTGGTGGCGCTGGCGGTGATCGCGGTGATCCTGACGAAGCCGAGGAAGGGCCGGGGCGCGTAGCCACCTATGTCGGCTTGGGGGTTCCCATTGCATGGCCGTGGCTGCGAAAGCCTAGACCGGAGCGCGCATGACGATGCTGGTCGTTCGGTCAAACCCTTCGTGGGAGGTCTCGGCCGTCTTGATAAATCCCATCCGGGCGAACGCCGCGTGATTTTCCGTCAGCTCGACGCGGGTCTCCAGCTCAAGCATGCCGATTCCGCGCAGGCGCGCTTCGCCGCGTGCGGCTTCCACCAGTTTTTTACCGATGCCAGCGCGTTGCAGGGTCGGGCTGACCGCCAGCTTGCTGATGTAGAGTGCATCGTTCTTCTGGTGCAGAAACAAACAGCCGACCAGATCGCCCGCGCTATGGGCCAGCAACAGCGTGCCGCTTTCGGCGCTAGCTTGGACCGATTTCGGCGTCAGCCTCAGGGCCGATGAGGGCGGATCAATGCGCGGCCCCATGTAGGCAAACGCATCGAGGATCAGCTGACGCACGTGCTCCCAGTCGCTGAAATCGCGAGCAGCGGAGCGGATAACGATTGCCGGAGCGTTGGTCACCATACCTTTGTAGCTTTACCCTCGACCGGGTCGGGAGTCATTATCTTCGAACGGAGGCGGACGCAGCAGACTTCGGCAAGCCGAGGAACGTAATCACAAGT
>CAVYOM010000014.1:2500-255263 GCA_963770135.1 uncultured Alphaproteobacteria bacterium
CCAGTGAGCTGTTACGCTTTCTTTAAAGGATGGCTGCTTCTAAGCCAACCTCCTGGTTGTTTTGGGATTTCCACATCCTTTCCCACTTAGCCACGAATTAGGGGCCTTAGCTGTAGGTCCGGGTTGTTTCCCTCTCCACGACGGACGTTAGCACCCGCCGTGTGACTCCCGGATATTGCTCTCAGGTATTCGGAGTTTGGTTGGGTTTGGTAAGACGGTAAGTCCCCCTAGCCCATCCAGTGCTCTACCCCCTGAGGCATTCATCCGAGGCGATACCTAAATATCTTTCGCGGAGAACCAGCTATTTCCCAGTTTGATTGGCCTTTCACCCCTAACCACAAGTCATCGGAGTCTTTTTCAACAGACACCCGTTCGGTCCTCCAGTGAGTGTTACCTCACCTTCAACCTGCTCATGGCTAGATCACTAGGTTTCGGGTCTAATACAACGAACTTGACGCCCTATTCAGACTCGCTTTCGCTGCGCATACGCCTATCGGCTTAAGCTTGCTCGTTAAATTAAGTCGCTGGCCCATAATACAAAAGGTACGACGTCACCCAGAACGTATCTTGGGCTCCGTCTGTTTGTAGGTGTCCGGTTTCAGGTCTATTTCACTCCCCTCGTCGGGGTGCTTTTCACCTTTCCCTCACGGTACTGGTTCACTATCGGTCGCTGAGGAGTACTTAGGCTTGGAGGGTGGTCCCCCCATGTTCAGACAGGATTACACGTGTCCCGCCTTACTCGTGGATACATCATCGCATTACCCGTACGGGGCTATCACCCTCTGAGGCCCTGCTTTCCTGACAGGTTCCGGTTGTCTTTGATGTATCACTGGCCTGGTCCGCGTTCGCTCGCCACTACTAACGGAGTCTCTGTTGATGTCCTTTCCTCCAGGTACTTAGATGTTTCAGTTCCCTGGGTTCGCTTAAAACCTCCTATGAATTCAGAGATTTCATACCTTCACTTGATAACTGGAAATCCAAAACCTCACGGCTTGGTCTCACACATTGCTGTATGAACCCCAAGATACGAGATCTTGGAGTTCCAGCTATCGAAGGTGGGTTTCCCCATTCGGAAATCCGTGGATCAAAGCTTCTTCGCAGCTCCCCACGGCTTATCGCAGCGTAGCACGTCCTTCATCGCCTCTCAGCGCCAAGGCATCCACCGAACACCCTTAAGGCACTTGATTGCTCTCATTATCAATGTCCACACACTCGGCAGAATGTTGTCCGTACAACTGCTTTGAGATCGAAACCTCAAAACGCGCACCCTCGATGAATGCTATGTACGGCCGGACAATGATTAGAAAGACCAGCTTGCTTCGTAAGATCGGCCCGATAGCGAGGCGGTCAAGCTTCGCTACAAAGATCATTTACAACTCACTCACCTCACTCATCTTGCGATGAGCTGCGATGCGCGAGCGCCGAAATGATCTGGAGATTAGGAATGAGATTCCGCAAATTGCTTTGCAGATCCCAAACTCGGATCGATCTCCTCTTTACGATGTCAGATATCACGCACGCCGCTGTCCATCCGGACAACGCATGCGAATTGATGTTTCGCGGACGATGATGAAAGGCGCTTTGTTAGCAGGGCACTTTGTCGATCTTCAATTCCATCTGGTGGAGCCAGACGGGATCGAACCGACGACCTCATGCTTGCAAAGCACGCGCTCTCCCAGCTGAGCTATGGCCCCGTACCAGAAGACGAACGCTTACGTCGGTCATGAGACGTGATGCGCTCGATCAAAGTGGTGGGCCTGGGAAGACTTGAACTTCCGACCTCACGCTTATCAAGCGCGCGCTCTAACCAACTGAGCTACAAGCCCCTAACACGAGAGGCCGCAATGGCGCGCAGCCGGCTCACGCCAGCTGCATCGCACAAGCGCTTAGCCCCTGGCGCGTGTTCGTCCGCGAAGAAAGAGAAACGAAGACGGCGAAATCCCGCCAATGCAGCTCAACAATCCTGACGATCGTTGGCCACTGATGTTTCTAAAACGGTTCGATAGAAGCAAGCTTCTGAAGAACCATCCTTAGAAAGGAGGTGATCCAGCCGCAGGTTCCCCTACGGCTACCTTGTTACGACTTCACCCCAGTCGCTGACCCTACCGTGGCCGGCTGCCCCCCTTGCGGGTTAGCGCACCGTCTTCAGGTAAAACCAACTCCCATGGTGTGACGGGCGGTGTGTACAAGGCCCGGGAACGTATTCACCGTGGCGTGCTGATCCACGATTACTAGCGATTCCAACTTCATGGGCTCGAGTTGCAGAGCCCAATCCGAACTGAGACGGCTTTTTGAGATTTGCGAAGGGTTGCCCCTTAGCGTCCCATTGTCACCGCCATTGTAGCACGTGTGTAGCCCAGCCCGTAAGGGCCATGAGGACTTGACGTCATCCCCACCTTCCTCGCGGCTTATCACCGGCAGTCTCCCTAGAGTGCTCAACTAAATGGTAGCAACTAAGGACGGGGGTTGCGCTCGTTGCGGGACTTAACCCAACATCTCACGACACGAGCTGACGACAGCCATGCAGCACCTGTCTCCGGTCCAGCCGAACTGAAGAACTCCATCTCTGGAGTCCGCGACCGGGATGTCAAGGGCTGGTAAGGTTCTGCGCGTTGCGTCGAATTAAACCACATGCTCCACCGCTTGTGCGGGCCCCCGTCAATTCCTTTGAGTTTTAATCTTGCGACCGTACTCCCCAGGCGGAATGCTTAAAGCGTTAGCTGCGCCACTAGTGAGTAAACCCACTAACGGCTGGCATTCATCGTTTACGGCGTGGACTACCAGGGTATCTAATCCTGTTTGCTCCCCACGCTTTCGTGCCTCAGCGTCAGTATCGGGCCAGTGAGCCGCCTTCGCCACTGGTGTTCTTGCGAATATCTACGAATTTCACCTCTACACTCGCAGTTCCACTCACCTCTCCCGAACTCAAGATCTTCAGTATCAAAGGCAGTTCTGGAGTTGAGCTCCAGGATTTCACCCCTGACTTAAAGACCCGCCTACGCACCCTTTACGCCCAGTGATTCCGAGCAACGCTAGCCCCCTTCGTATTACCGCGGCTGCTGGCACGAAGTTAGCCGGGGCTTATTCTTGCGGTACCGTCATTATCTTCCCGCACAAAAGAGCTTTACAACCCTAGGGCCTTCATCACTCACGCGGCATGGCTGGATCAGGCTTGCGCCCATTGTCCAATATTCCCCACTGCTGCCTCCCGTAGGAGTTTGGGCCGTGTCTCAGTCCCAATGTGGCTGATCATCCTCTCAGACCAGCTACTGATCGTCGCCTTGGTGAGCCGTTACCTCACCAACTAGCTAATCAGACGCGGGCCAATCTTTCGGCGATAAATCTTTCCCCGTAAGGGCTTATCCGGTATTAGCACAAGTTTCCCTGTGTTGTTCCGAACCAAAAGGTATGTTCCCACGCGTTACTCACCCGTCTGCCGCTGACGTATTGCTACGCCCGCTCGACTTGCATGTGTTAAGCCTGCCGCCAGCGTTCGCTCTGAGCCAGGATCAAACTCTCAAGTTGGACTTGAAACTTTAAACCGGCTGATCACAACGTTTGACGAGGTCCCACCATATTTATCGCCTGCGATTCACATCGCGGACGACGATGGTGTAACCTATGTAAACGTGTACCGCCGAAGTCTTTCGTCCAGCCTCGAAAGATGAAAACCGAAGTTTTCAAACATTCGAGACTACGCAAGGACTCCGCCGTCCACGTTTCTCTTTCTTCATCTTCACTTGTCAAACAGCCCGGGATCGATTGGATCCCATCCTTCCACTTCTGGAAGGTTCCCGCAGACCTCATCCGACGACAAATAACAACCGATGTTATCGGCTGTTAAGTCACTCATCGTAATGAGGAGCTTACGGGGCGCGAAAAGATGCGTTGGCCTCGGGGGCCAATGCATCGCCGCGCTCAGTGGCCGGGTTATAGGCCCGCCCGATCGGGGTTGTCAACGCCCATCGTCAACAAATTGTCGCATCACGTCGAAGAAATTTGCGACGCCAAGAAGTCCCTATATTTGGGGGCTTTGGCCGCACTAGAGCCACAATCCTGCGACGTTCTGACTATAAGGTATGCATTGAATCACCGGATGCCAGTGGGGGCTGCCGGTGGTCATCTACCCGGGACAGGCGATCTCGATGAACCCGTTGCCTTTCCCATGCGGCCGAGCAACTTCGAGAGATCTGCACGCCATTGACGTTCGAGACTCCGGCCGATCTTCTTCTGGCCTGTGATTCACGAATCAACATGCGTGCGGCACGCCATGCTCCGGACTAGCGCCCTTTAAAGGGCGGAAACGTGGGGTCTGGATCGGGCGAGGTCTTGTCGGATGTTGTTGGAATTTGGGGGGACACAGGGTTGAGCCAGAAGGCGCCACGCGGGAACGGCTATGGACGCGAGATCGGGATCATCGATCTCGGTCACGAGCCGCCACTTTCCGTCGATGGCTCCGAGGCCGCGGTGATCGATCGCCGCCGTGTCTCCGTACAATGGTTTAGCGGCACTATCCTGACCGGTCTGTGCGGCGCGGCTCTCATCGGCGGCGCCGTTTTTGCGTCGCTCGACGGCGAAATGACTTTTGCCAAGGTGCCGGAGCGGGTCGAAGGCGCGTTGCGCGGGGCGTTCGGCGCCAACGATCGCACCGTCACCCTGCACAAGAGCGACCGCCTGCCGCCGCCTGGCGAATCCTCTGCTTCGCGCAACGTGGTGCAGGTTTCGACCGTCACCCGCGTCGGCAACCGCGACGTGATGCGGGTGCGCCCCTTCGTTCGCATCTCCGGCAATCTTTCGATGACGACGAGCGATCTCAGCTCAAAGATCCCGCCGTTCAACGCCCAGCGCATGCTGACCGATGTCGGAACCACGACGCAGGCCGCTTCCGAGGATCCGAACAATCCCGAGGCCGTCGAACCCGACGCCGAGGTTTCCTTCGTGACCAAGGATCTCGCAACCGTGCTGCCGAAGGCGAAACTCGCCGCCGTGGTCGCACTGGACGAAGTCCTGATGCGGGTGCGCGATGCCGCGAACTGGCGCGGCTCGGGCGGCGTCCGCTACACCTCGCTTGCCAATGCCGCCGCCGACGCCAGCGGCGCCCAGTCCGACCTCAAGCTTGCCTATGCCACCGAAGGCAACGTTTCCGACCCCTATGCCGGCTTTGAGACCCGCGTGGTTCCGGAAAACGTCACCTTGCTGCCGAAGACCAAGGACCAGATCACCGGCGGCAATCCGTCCGGCGAGCGCGTTCACACCGTGAAGAAGGGCGACAGCATCGCCTCGATCCTGCGCGATCAGGGGGCTACGCCCGATGAGGCCAGGGCGGTTGCGCTGAACCTTGGCCCCCGCGGCCGCGATGGCGGCCTGAAGGAAGGCCAGAAGATTCGCATCCTGATGGCGCCCTCGGGGCTTGGCCCCGCCGCCCGCCTGCAGCCCTATCGCGTGATCGTCGCCAACGAGACCACCGTCGAAGCCGTGGCCGCACTGTCGGACGTCGGCAAATACGTCGCCGTCGACGTGCAGAGCATGAACACCGTCGCCGAGGCCACTACCGGCAAGGACGACGACGATGACGATGATGATGACGGCAGCGGCGTACGGCTCTACCAGAGCATCTACGAGACCGCGATGCGCAACAAGGTGCCGGCCGCCGTCATCGAGGACATGGTTCGCATCTATTCCTATGATGTCGACTTCCAGCGCAAGGTGCAGCCGGGCAACTCCTTCGACGTCTACTTCGCCGGCGAGGACGAAGGCACTGGCAAGGAAAAGACCGAGGTGCTGTATGCCGCTCTCACCGTCGGCGGGGAGACCAAAAAATACTACCGCTTCCTGACCCCGGACGATTCCGTCGTCGACTTCTATGACGAGACCGGCAAGAGCGCGAAGAAGTTCCTGGTGCGCAAGCCCGTCAACAGCGCGATCATGCGTTCCGGCTTCGGCGGCCGCCGCCATCCGATCCTGGGTTATACCAAGATGCACACCGGCGTGGACTGGGCGACCCCCTACGGCACGCCGATTTTCGCCTCCGGCAACGGCGTAGTCGAGAAGGTCGGCTGGGAAGGCGGCTATGGCAAGTACGTTCGCCTGAAACACAACAACGGCTACGAGACCGCCTACGGCCATATGTCGGCGTTCGCCAAGGGCATGGAGCCGGGCAAGCGGGTGCGCCAGGGCCAGGTGATCGGCTTCGTCGGATCGACGGGCATGTCGACCGGCGCCCACGTCCACTACGAAATCCTGGTCAACGGCCGCTTCGTCGACCCGATGCGCGTCAAGCTGCCGCGCGGCCGCTCGCTCGAAGGCGCGGTGATGGCAGGCTTCGAAAAAGAGCGCGATCGCCTCGATACGCAGATGAACAACCGCGGCAGCGCGGCCCGAGTCTCCGAAGCCGCCGGCGCCGCGCCGCAGACGCGCCAAGTGAGCCGCTGAATTCTGAGCCGCTGAACCTTCGATAAAATCTGGAGCATTGGACACGGCGTCTCACGCCCCATGTCGGATTTATGGCCACGGCCGCGCCGGCACCCAACAGTTTCGTTTGCCAAACCGCTCGCCCCGACAAATACTGCCTCCCATAAAAAAATCCGTGGGAGGATGCGTCATGACGAGCAGGCTTGCACTCGCAACGACTGTTGCGGCGATCGTTCTTGGAAACACGGCCGGCGCATCGGCGCAGACCTACGAGGTGACCAAGCTGGTTCCGGGTTCGGCGTTTCACGGCGTGCACGGGCTCGGCATCGACAAGTCCGGCCGCCTGTTCGCCGGCAGCGTCGCGGGCGCCGCGCTCTACGAGGTCGATCGCAGCAACGGCACGGCGAAGATTGCGATCCCCTCCCCCGAAGGTATGGCCGACGACATTGCGTTTGCGCCCGACGGCACCATGGCGTGGACCGGCTTCCTCACCGGCGATCTCTATTCGCGCAAGGGCGACGGTCCCGTGAAAAAGCTCGCCTCCGGCCTGCCCGGCATCAACTCGCTCGCGTTCCGCAAGGACGGGCGGCTGTACGCGACGCAGGTGTTCCTCGGCGACGCGCTCTACGAGATCGACGTCGAAGGCGTCAAGCCGCCGCGCAAGATCATGGAGAAGATGGGCGGCCTCAACGGCTTCGAATTCGGGCCCGACGACATGCTGTATGGCCCGCTGTGGTTCAAGGGCCAGGTCGCCAGGGTCGATGTCGACAAGGCCGAACTCTCGGTGGTCGCCGACGGTTTCAAGATTCCGGCCGCGGTCAATTTCGATTCCAAGGGCAATCTCTTTGTGGTCGACACCGCGCTCGGCCAGTTGGTGAAGGTCGATCCGAAGAGCGGCGCGAAGAAGATGGTCGCGCAGTTGAAACCCTCGCTGGACAATCTCGCGATCGATGACAAGGACCGCATCTTCGTCTCCAACATGGCCGACAACGGCATTCAGGAGGTCGATCCGGAAACCGGAGCCGCCAAGCAGGTCATCATCGGCAAGCTGGCGCTGCCCGGCGGCATCGGCGTCGTCTCCGACGGGGCTAAGGACACCATCTACATCGCCGACGTGTTCGCCTACCGCACCGTGGACGGCGCGACCGGCGAGGTTTCCGAACCGGCCCGCATGCACGCCGATGGCGTGACGCTGGAATATCCGATGAGCGCCACCGCCAAGGGCGACGACGTGCTGCTGTCGAGCTGGTTCACCGGCACGGTGCAACTGATCGACCGCAAAACCGGCAAGACCAAGGAGATGCTGCACGACTTCAAGGCGCCGCACGACGCGGTCAAACTCGGCGACGGCAGCATTCTGGTCAACGAACTCGGCAGCAAATCACTGGTCCGCGCCAGCGGCGAGCACGGCAAGGACCGCACCGTGGTGATCGGCGGCCTCGAAGGCCCGGTCGGCCTCGCCGCCGGATCCGGCGGCACGGTCTATCTGACCGAAGCCTTTGCCGGGCAAGTCTCGAAGGTCGAAGCCAATGGCGAGAAGACCGTGGTCGCCAAGGATCTCAAGGGCCCCGAAGGCATCGCGCTGGCGCCCGACGGCAAGCTGATCGTGGCCGAGGTCGGCGCCAAGCGGATCGTATCGATCGATCCAGCTAGCGGAGCCATCACCGAGATCGCCGCCAACCTGCCGATAGGATTGCCGGCCACCCCCGGCGGACTGCCGAGCAACATCCCGACCGGCGTCGGTGTGGGGGCGACGGGGGTGATCTACTTCTCGTCGGATATCGAGAACGCGATTTACAAGGTGGTGAGGAAATAGCCGGGAACTCACAACTCCCGCGAGATGACGCGATAGGCGTCTCGTCCATGTGCATGGTGAGGTTGCGATATCAAGTGCGGCATGCGGGCAGCAAGGGTTCTCTTTTTCCTCCCCGCCGCCTCCAATTTTCATTGGCTGTCGGGGAACTGAATGGGAGCGGACTGTTTGATTTGATTGGCAAGCCTTCGATGGAGGAACGTCATGGCAAGCCTGTCGGGATCCCTGCGCATTACCAGGAACGACGTCATCAGGGCGATCGGCGCGGTCGATGACGTAACCATCGCCCAGATCATCGCTACCGGTACGACCGTTGAAGAGCTGGCCGAAGCCCAAGCCTGGATGGCCAATGACGAGCCGATGATGAATGCAGGCCGGCCGCTGGCGACGGGGCGGGTTCGCGAGCTCGTCGATATTCTCGCCGAACTCGAGCCGGACGATGACGAGGATGGCCGGGGCACGCCCGTTGCCGTGGATTAGGGGTGAATGCCCCGGCACGCGCCGCGCGCCGGAGCATATCCTGTTTGGTCAGTTCAGCTTACGCTTCGGCACCGGCGCTTCGAACTGCGCGATCTCGGCGGTCTTCGGCGCCTGGCCGTTGAAGGTCAGCACGTTGCCTTCACTCGAGAGCACCACGTGGTCGCCGTCGGCGATCTCGCCGGCGAGGATCATCTCGGCCAGCGGGTCCTGCAGATGGCGCTGGATCACCCGCTTCAGCGGGCGCGCACCGTAGGCCGGATCCCAGCCCTTGGCCGCCAGCCAGTCGCGGGCCGCCGCATCCAGCGTCAGCGTGATCTTGCGATCCTCCAGCAGCTTCTGCAGCCGCGCGAACTGAATCTCGACGATCCGGCCCATCTCGCTCTTCTGCAGGCGGTGGAACAGGATGATCTCGTCGACGCGGTTGAGGAATTCGGGCCGGAAATGCGCCCGCACCATCCCCATCACCTGCTCGCGCACCGCCGACGTATCCTCGCCTTCCGGCTGGTTGACCAAAAACTCTGAACCGAGGTTCGAGGTCATGATGATCAGCGTGTTGCGGAAGTCGACGGTGCGGCCCTGACCATCGGTCAGGCGGCCGTCGTCGAGCACCTGCAGCAGCACGTTGAAGACATCCGGATGCGCCTTCTCGATCTCGTCGAACAGCACGACCTGATAGGGCCTGCGCCGCACCGCCTCGGTGAGCGCCCCGCCCTCGTCATAGCCGACATAGCCCGGAGGCGCGCCGATCAGCCGCGACACAGAATGCTTCTCCATGTATTCGGACATGTCGAGGCGGACCATCGCGGTCTCGTCGTTGAACAGGTATTCCGCCAGCGCTTTCGTCAGCTCGGTCTTGCCGACGCCGGTGGGACCTAAGAACATGAACGAGCCCATCGGGCGGTTCGGGTCCTGCAGACCAGCGCGCGAGCGGCGCACGGCGGTCGCCACCGCACGAACGGCTTCGGCCTGGCCGACCACGCGCCGGCCGAGCTGGTCCTCCATTTTCAGGAGCTTGTCCTTTTCGCCTTCGAGCATCTTGTCGACGGGAACGCCGGTCCAGCGCGACACCACCTGCGCGATGTGGTTGGCGGTCACCGCCTCCTCCATCATCTCGCCGGGGATTTCGTGGGTCTCGATGGATTCGAGCTTCTTCTCCAGATCCGGAATCTGGCCATAGGCCAGTTCGCCCGCGCGCTGGAATTCACCGCGGCGTTGCGCATTCGCCAGTTCGATGCGCAAGGCGTCGAGCTCGCTCTTCAGCTTCTGCGCGTCGGAGAGCTTGTTCTTCTCCGCGCTCCAGCGCGCCGTCAGCCCCGCCGATTTTTCCTCGAGGTCGGCCAGTTCCTTTTCCAGCGCCTGCAGGCGGCTCTTGGAGCCGATATCGGTTTCCTTCTTCAGCGCCTCCTGCTCGATCTTCAGGCGGATGATTTCCCGGTCCATCAGATCAAGCTCTTCGGGCTTGGAATCGACCTGCATCTTCAGCCGCGCCGAAGCCTCGTCCATCAAGTCGATCGCCTTGTCAGGCAGGAAGCGGTCGGTGATGTAGCGGTTCGACAGCGTGGTCGCGGCGACCAGCGCGGAATCGGTGATCCGCACGCCATGATGCTGCTCGTATTTATCCTTCAGGCCGCGCAGGATCGAGATGGTATCCTCCACCGTCGGCTCGGAGACGAACACCGGCTGGAACCGGCGCGCCAGCGCGGCGTCCTTTTCGACATGCTTGCGGTATTCGTCGAGCGTGGTGGCGCCGATGCAATGCAGCTCCCCGCGCGCCAATGCGGGCTTCAGAAGGTTGGACGCGTCCATCGCGCCGTCAGCCTTGCCGGCGCCGACCAACGTGTGCATCTCGTCGATGAACAGGATGATCGAGCCCTCGGCCCCGGTGACTTCCTGCAGCACGGCCTTCAGCCGCTCCTCGAACTCGCCGCGGTATTTGGCGCCCGCAATCAGGGAGCCCATGTCGAGCGAGAGCAGCTTCTTGTCCTTCAGGCTTTCCGGCACGTCGCCGTTGAGAATGCGCAGCGCCAGGCCCTCGACAATCGCTGTCTTGCCGACGCCGGGCTCGCCGATCAGCACGGGATTGTTCTTGGTGCGGCGAGAGAGCACCTGGATGGTGCGGCGGATTTCCTCGTCGCGGCCGATCACGGGGTCAAGCTTGCCGTCGCGCGCGGCCTGCGTCAGGTCGCGGGCATATTTCTTCAGCGCGTCATAGGCATTTTCGGCCGTAGCACTATCGGCCGTGCGGCCCTTGCGCAGCGCTTCGACCGCCGAATTGAGGTTTTGCGGCGTGACGCCGCCCTTGGCCAGAATGGCGCCGGCCTCGCTGCCTTTCTCAAGCGTCAGCCCGAGCAGCAGCCGTTCGACCGTGACAAAGCTGTCGCCGGCCTTCTCGGCGGCCTTTTCAGCCGCATCGAAGGCGCGCGCCATGTCGGGGGCAAGATAAATCTGCCCGGCGCCGCTGCCCGAGACTTTTGGCAGTTTCTTGAGCGCATCCTCGGTGGCTTTGAGGATGGCGCGGGAGTTGCCGCCGGCGCGGTCGATCAGACCGCCGGCCAGCCCCTCGCTGTCGTCGAGCAGAACTTTGAGCATATGCAGCGACGAGAACTGCTGATGTCCGTCGCGCACGGCGAGCGATTGCGCAGACTGGATGAAGCCGCGCGCCCGCTCGGTGTATTTTTCAATATTCATATCGTTCGATTCCCTCGGCCTGCCGTTCCCACCCCTGAGGCATGATTACGGCATCTTCATTGGGGTATCCGCGGGCCGCATTGATATTTCTCAACCGGCCGCGGGTCGTCGCCCTGTTTTCAGGCTTGACGCAAATGTGGGCATGGCGCGGCAAAACGGAAGAGGCCCGCTCACAAATTCGGGAGCAGTGGCGCAGGACACGAGAATCCCTTAATAAACCACATGGATGGTACCTTCCCTGCCCGGATCACCGGAATCTACCGCTACCCCGTCAAGGGCCTGACCCCGGAACAGCTCAGCCGCGCCGAACTCAAGCCCGGCCACACGCTGCTGGCCGACCGCCGCTACGCCATCGAGAACGGTCCCTCCGGCTTCGACCCGGCCGAGCCGAAATGGCTGCCGAAACCGCACTTCCTGATGCTGATGCGGGACGAATGGCTGGCCGGCCTGCGCACCCAGTTCGACGATACGACCAACGTCCTCTCGATCAACCACAACGGCCGGATCGTGGCCCAGGGCAACCTCGCGACGCCCGAGGGCCGGCAGACGATCGAGACCTTCTTCGCCTCGACTTTTCCCGATCTGATCAAGGGACCGCCGAAGGTGCTGGAAAGCCCGGGTCACAGTTTTTCGGACCTCGCCCGCAAGGTCGTCTCCATCATCAATCTCGCCAGCGTCCGCGCCATCGAGAACATGGTGGGCGCGCCGGTCCATCCGCTTCGCTTTCGCGCCAACCTCTATGTCGAGGGTTGGCCGGCCTGGCACGAATTCGATCTCGTCGACCATAGGCTGGCGATCGGCGATGTGAGACTGAAGGTGGTGAAACGCATCGTCCGCTGCGCCGCCGTCAATGTCGATCCGGATACCGCCCAGCGCGACCTCGCCATCCCCCAGGCCCTGCAGCGCCGGCTCGGCCACGCCGATTGCGGGATCTATGCCGAGGTGATCGAAGGCGGCACGATCAGCGCCGACGATACGATCGCCGCGGAGCAATCGGAGTTGCTGTAGTCCGACAGCGCATAGCGCGTAGGATGGGTGGAGCGAAGCGATACCCATCAATACCGGTCACGAAGCGATGGGTATCGCTTCGCTCCACCCATCCTTGATGCCGTAAAATGGATTGCTTCGCTCCGCTCGCAATGACGTTGAAATACCGACGCCACAACGACCGTCATGCCCTGCGAAGGCGGCGGCATCCAGTACGCTGCGACTCATCGGTTCAATCATTAATGTCTCTGGGATACTGGATCGTCCGCCGGAGCCTGTCATCGGGCGGCCATTCGGCCGACCCGGTGGCGGACGATGACGGCTGAATGTGCATCTTCGTTCTCGCGACGCATTGCGCCCGAGGCTTGCTGAAATTCCTTTTCTCTCAAATGAGTGGGAGCAGGGAATGCCGGGTGCCTGCTGCACCCACGGTCTCGTGTGCAATGTGGTGATAGATGCGCACACGAGCATACAGGTACAGCCGGAGCACGCCGGCATTCCCTGCGCAAGGGAGAACATTGGGCCAAAACCTTGAGATAAATCAACGCAGTACGTTTGCTGTGTTCACATTTGTGTCGCGATCTGCTGAAGCTAAATCTCCTGTGCAAAATTCGGCGCTGCTGGCGTCCAAGCGCGAGGGACAAGGCCCCGGTCGCGTCGCATCAAGGCCATGGCGCGCTGGCGCGGCTTGCCCGGTGTCCTGTGCCTTGCGCTGCCCGCGCGTTGTACGGCCTTCCCGGGCCCGCGTTGAGGCGGCCCGGTTGCCGTAGTTGCACGAATGAACCGACTACTTCTTTTGCTCGGTGGGAGTTGTGGTTGTGGCGCCGTCGCGCGCATCACGTCGCTCATCGCGTCCTGTGCGCCGCTCCTGACGCCGCTCTGTGCGCCCCGTGCGCCGTTCCTGACGTCGTTCAGCGCGCCCGGACCTCCGCTCCTGTCGCCGCTCGGTGCCAGACTTCGTCGTATCTGCGGGCGTAGTCGTCGGCGTGGCTGGCGTCGTGGTGGCTTGCGCTTCAGCTTCTGTCACCGTCAAAAGAGCAGATGAAGCAACCAGTCCAAAGACCCCCGCGCATCCAAGAAAAGCGAGGGCGCTGCGACGACAGACCTGTTTCGGCTCCGAACGTTTACTCATTGTCAGGCTCCCGGTTTGCTGCCCCGTCCGAGCAATGTCACTAGCGTCGGCGGCCTACTTATTGATTTGGATCAACTTCGCCGGGTGGTTCAAGCCACGCTGGGATTTCTGTCGATGGGATCGACACTCTAGGCAAGTGAGGGATAATGGTCCCCGCAGTGACGATCAGTCCCTCGCTGAATTTGGTTCGCGCAAAATCCTTGGCCGATACTTCGGTTTCAAAGGTCTTGGTTAGGCGCGGGTGTCGCCGCCTTGACAGCGTGCCATCGGTTGGCACTTCAAAAGTGACATACCAAGTGTGGTTCATGCCGCGGCGCCGCTGGTCTTGGTCTCGTCCTTCCGCGCCGTGCTCGAGCCATGTCGCAGCGCTGGCACTTGGTTCGCTCCAAGTCAGTCGTTGTGACGATAGCGATTAGGCCGGAACGGAATGTCGTCGATGTACGGTCGCACAGTCCGCTCGGTCTTGAACAGGTCACGCCATGCATGGACAGAAAGCGCGAACAAGACGAAAGCAAAGAACGTCCACGACAGCATGATCCACATCATCTGCTTTTTCCTCTCGATGGATGCGGTCAGATAACGTCCATCATCAGTGTGGGACCACAGACAAGGAAACCCTCCGAGTGCTTTACCGCCGCGCTCCAACGCGATTGACGCCACCATTCATGTTGCCACCGGCATTGTGACGGACCGCAGCACGCGCCACCGGACGAGGCCTGAGCACGACGCCCGCGCGGGCAACGCACCCCCCGGGATAACCCTCGTATGTGCAGTACACGACCGCTTTGGCTGGCGCTGGATTGAGGGTGACACCTGCAACCCCCAACAGGACGCTAGCAGCGATACCTGCAACAGTCGCAGATTTGATCGAAAGACGCTTCCTCGGTTGCATGGCGAATTCCTCTTCGCGATTGCGAATGAAAGGTGGATGGGAGCCGCGTCAGATGCGGCTGCCGCCGACCATCCCCACCACTTCGGCCACAGGAGGCTGTGTACCTTGATGGGAGGTCTAGTACCTGACCATCCAAACTCAGAAATCAAATCAGGGATAGTTGTCCTGTGGTGCATTGTCCCGAAGTACAGGGGCGCAATGGCCGAGATATACGACGGTGCTTAGGTCTTCCCGGCGGATGCGCTCTTGAGCGGCTCGATCAGCTCGTGCGCTGAGAACGGCTTGGTGAGAAATGCCACCCATCCAGAGGCCACTGCAACTTCGCGCACCCAACTCGACCCGACCGGTCAGACAACCTGACTTAAGCTATGGAAGTCGCACGCCGCGCCAAGGTTGCAGTTGCCAGTTTTTCCTGACATCCTTCCATTTGGGAGCGGTCTGTCTGTGCAAGCGTGCGTGCATATCGTCGATGACGATGCGTCCTTCTTGGTGGCGATGGAACGTCGTTTGAAGCATGCCGGGTACGAGGTCGCGACCTATGCTTCGGCCCTGCATTTGTTGGTCAACTTGCCGACCGAAAGCATTCCGAGTTGCATCCTCCTCGACGTGCGGATACCCGACATGGACGGCCCGGCATTGCAGAAGCGCCTGGCCGAACTCGGTTCGACGCTGCCAATCATTTTCCTCACTGGCTATATCGATATCCCAGTCACGGTACAGGCCATCAAGGCGGGTGCGGCTAACGTTCTGACCAAGCCTGTATCGTCGGATGATCTGCTTCGGGCAATCGACAGGGCGATCGCGCATCACGAAGTGACGCGCGTCTTGAAGAGCAAGCTAGATATGGTTCGTGCTCATGTCTCAACACTGACGCCGCGCGAGCGCCAGGTCTTCGAGCGTGTCATTCGCGGTGACACCAACAAGCAGGCCGCCCGCGCAATAGGCTGTACCGAACGCACCATCAAGGCCCATCGCCACAGGGTGATGGAGAAAATGCAGGTTCAGACCTTGCCGGAACTTGTGTCCCTTGCCGAACGGATCGGCATTGCGTCAGCTGCCGGACAGACGGCCTAGGCATTTAACCGCTTCAGAAAAGGTTTCATGCGAGTTCCCGTTCTGGAACCGCAAGTCATGATCTGCGTCAAAGTTGATATTCGGATCGGGCACAGTTTTAAGAGCTTCAGGACGTGTCGGCGGACAGGTCAGGATGCCTTACATGCCAAATCGAAACCTCGTTCTTGTGGTGGATGATGACCCGGGAATGCTGAAGTGCGTAAAGCGGCTGCTCCGGCATCACGCCTACGAACCCATCCTGTTTTCGTCCGCGCAGGCTTTTAAAAGCCACACCGATTTCGATAGAGCGGCCTGCATCATTCTCGACATCAACCTGCCTGACGGATCGGGCATCGAACTGAGGCATGGTCTCAAGGAGGACGGAATTTCCGTGCCGGTGATTTACATGACCGGAAATGAAGACCCTGCCGTTCGCGAGGCTGCGCTGGCATCTGGCTGCATCGCGTTTCTGACGAAGCCATTCTCTGCGCAGTCGCTCATTGAACCGCTCCAGACAGCATCGGCAGGCCGTTCATAGGCTCGCCATTTCGCTGCCCTGCGGAATTTCCTCGTTCTCTATTCGCCGTGGACCCGCTTTTCAGCCGTCCACGAACGAAGAATTATCAGGGTCATCAAGCCGATGCTCATCAACAGCCATGGTCCAGCGATCCATCCAACACTGGCTCCTGCGATCTTGTCTGCAAAGCTATCGACGAAGTCATAATAGCCACCCGGCTGGCTCCGCAAGCCGAGACCGTATCCGGACCACCTCAATAGCCAACGTCCGAACTGCCATAAACAGCCAAACACAAAAATTGTCGTCGCTGCGATAGACAGTAGCTTACGCATCATTCATCCCCCATCACTCAAACAACGAGTGCCTATCACTTATCTTGGGCGCTTGGCTTTTCGCTTGGAGCGGCAGGTGGTGGCTGGTTCGTATCCGAAAGTGACGAGCGAGAGCTGTGGAAGATGTTTGAAGCGTGCCCGATGATGAGTGCGATTGTATGCGCGGCGGTACCGAAGAGAGTGCGCATCGCCGCATAGACCAGCACCACGAACGCTGCCGCCCCCGCGAACAGCAAAATAGCAACGACCACTTCCATATTTAAGAATTGCATGTTGGCGGGCCCGGCCCAACCGAGCGATATCGAAAGTCGTTCGGCGGCATTGACGCAGATCAAGCTCTTTGTGGACTGGAACCCCGTAGGTCAGGTTGCCTAACCCAAACGAGAGGGCAGTCTTCACGCCGTCGTCTGGCCGATGTATCGTCCGGCCTTTCCGGTGGCATGCGCTGATCAGCTATGGGTATGGATCTGCACTCCCAGACGAACGGAAAGGCCGCTCCGCCACCCGATCTGGTGGACGATTGCGGCGTGATCTTGAGCGCGCGCGAAAGGCAGCTATTGAGGCGCTTTGCCCTTGGAAAGTCGGACAAAGTGATCGTGCGCGAAATAGGTGGGACCCAACAGCAAATTGCGGTGCAGCGCGAAAGGCTTATCGATAAACTTAAAATTCAGTCACAAGCCCAACTCGTGACATTAGCAGGTCAGTTAGCGGCGTGGCCTGCGCCACGCATGAGCGGGATATATCTGAGGAAGGGACGGCGGTAAGGGCGGACCCCACCGCCATCAGCATGCGTTCAGCGCTTATCAATATTGATACTGATTGGAACAGATCCAATTGCCGTACGCATCGTAGCAATTGTTGTATGCGCCATAAGCGCCATAGGCCGCAGCACCAACCGCTGCGGCTCCCAGTGCAGCCCCGCCGTATCCTCGATAGTAACCTCGGCCTGCGACCGGGTAGCCCGGACGACCGGGACGACCGGCGTATCCATATCCGGGACGACCCGGGCGGCCTGCGATAGGATGTGATGGACGCACCCCTCCACGATAGCCGCCACCGCCACGGAACCCGCCCCCGTGAAAGCCGCCGCCGCCACCACGGAAGCCGCCGCCGCCACCACCACGGCGAGCATAGGCATCATCGGGGATCAAGCTTGCGGTCAGCAAAACGAGTGCGGCTAGTGGAGCGAGCAAATAGCGAAGCATGGCAATTTCCTCCCTATGCATTCCCCCTGATGCGAAGGCTGGGACACGCTCCAAGCGGACAGTTGATGTAGATCAACGGAACTCATCGTTTGGGTGGAGACACGTTCGGCACCCCCTTTCGGAAGGAGTACTGATGTGGATCCTGATGTACGTCTTCTCCTATTCAGTCAGTCCGGCAGCCACAAACGACAGGGCGGAATGACGGCTCCTTCCCACCGTGGTGTTCCAAGAATTTTCAAATGAAGAACGCTGCAACACGGCCAAGTCAAAATTTGAGAGCAGCTTGAAGGAGGCAGGAGCCACGCGGTACTTGGCCAAGAGCGCTGATAGCGGATCGGTGTTGCCATTTAGTAACCCGCGCTTTTTCCCACAAGCGATAGGCTCAGTCGCTCTTGGGGGAGGCAGCATATGGTCGACGTGTATTACAACACCAAGCGCGATCTGCTCGTTGTGAAGAAGGGATGTCCGATGCCGCCTATTGGTGAGCAAGGGAAATGGCGCAAGAGCAAGAAGAGGGTAATCAGAGTGAGCGACGAGATTAGGTCGACACTTCAGAGGCAGGGCTACTACATGCGTAAACTAAGGGACTTGTAATGGAAACCGGCGCAGGCGCGGGTTGGCAGCTTTGCTGAGGTACCCGCCCGACCCGAACCCGGAGACCAAAAATAAGTCAGTCGAAGCCGGTGCCAGGGCCGCATCAGGTCTATGGTTTTCTGACCACCGCACCGAACGCCGTCGTCGAGCCGATCCATCCCAAGGCGATGCCGGTGATCCTGACGACCGACGAGGAGCGCGATGTCTGGATGCCGCGTCGTGGGATGAAGCGAAGGCGTTGCAGCGGCCATTGCCAGATGACGCGCTAAAGATAGTGATGCGAGGCGCGGACAAGGAAGACAAGGCCGCGGCATGAAAGGCGCTAAGCTCATCTTTGCTGTTTGCGCTCAATGATTTCAGACTCGGCTTGAAGCCAAAACTCTAAGTCACGGCCTGCAGGGCGACCGTGCTGTTCCCAAATTTCGTGAGCCCGGGCGCCGATCGCTTGCTTGGTGCGTCTGGCGTCCAGGCGCCGTCGCAGTCTTCCCCTGAGTTCGTCAGCCCAAGCTTTTAGCCGCTCATACGTTGTAGGGTCGCCGATCCGCGCGGCTATTCGCTCGGCCTGTTCAATCTTGAGTTCCAGTTCCCGGGGATCTTCATTCTGATCCATTGACCATCTCCATCTCAATGAGACGGTTCGGATCGGGTTTTGTTCATATTGCTAGATTGGAAGCACAACAACGACGGCAACGGGCAGGAGTTAATGCTTGATGGGCGGGATCGCTGTAAGGATCTCGCGCACGTCCGGCTCTTCAAGCCCACCCGCGCGGACGCACTCGCAGGGCATCCCCGCCCCGCACTGACAGCCCTTCTGCTCGTCCCAAACCCGTTTCGGGTGGTTTTCGCAAACCCAACCCAGGCCGAAACAGATGGGACATTCCGGGTCGATCATGAGACGAGGCGGATGGGCTGTTGGCGATAAGCTTCTATCGCCCGGTTCGACAACATGAGGGCGCGAGTTTCACCTCTAAGTATTTGCGTCTGGATACTCCTGAGCAGAAATTCGGCGGACTGCTGGGGGTCGGTGATCTCGCCCACCCCGCCAAGAAAATCCCAAGCGATTTCAAGCGAACTTTCAACGAGAGCTGGTAGTGGTTCGGCCATACGACAGAAACGCCGCGACCGCCTCACCGTTCCTACGTTGGAGAGGGCGACCTCAACCATTCACTCATGTGAGCGCTGGTTTCGGCCTGTCCGGCTAAGCGAAGAAGATTGTCGCGCGCCGGACCAGGTGGGAGCGCTTCCGCTTCGGCACGCAATCGAATGGCATACGCCTCCAGTCGGTCTTCAAGGATATGAGTCTGTTTGAAACGACGCCGCTGCATGGGCGCGCTCCTTTCCGGGAGAGGAAGGCGGGAGCGCTACCGGCGTTCGCATCACAGGTAAAAGCCACGTACCGGGCTGTGATGGTCACGGGTTAGGCCGTTGCCGTTAGCAGAACAGTCCACAACAGCACACTGCGGGGTCAACTTTTGATGATTAAAGCTTTCGCGTCAGCCCCTTGAACGAACCTTGCCGCAACAGCCCTTCCGAGGTGATATTCCGGTACTGGACCTCGGCCATGAAGGACGGCTCTACCCACGTCGCATGAGGCTTTTTGAGTGGTTTACTCAATTTGCTCTTGGGACTGACGACGGTATCAAGTTGCTTCCTGATCTGACTGGAGACCGTGCGCGACCAACCAGTGCCGACCTTCCCCATATAGACCAGCTCTTTCCCTTCCCGCCTTCCGAGATAGAGAGCGGCAATCCCAGTTGGATCTTTCACGAAACCAACGACGGGGAATTTGGCCTTCTGGACGGTTTTTATTTTCTGCCAAGCCTCAGTGCGCTCCGATCGGTATGGCGCATCCGCACGCTTGGAGATAATGCCCTCCCAGTTCAGCTTGGCGGCGTGCTCAAACATCTTCTGGCCGTCGCCGATGAGATGTTCGGAAAACAGCACGGGTAGCTCGACATCGTTCTCGCCGAGCAGATCCAGCAGCGCCTGTTTGCGCTCTAGTTGCGGCAGCTTGCGAAGGTCGCCATTACGCCAGAGCAGATCAAAGGCGTAGTAGACGAGCCGGCCCTGCCGGCCCGCGGCGAGTTCGGCCTGGAGTTCTGAGAAGTTGGTGCGCCCTTCGTGGACGACCACCACCTCACCGTCGATGATGGCTTCGCCTGGTATGGCGAGCGCGCCGGCAATCTCGGATGCGTCGGAAGATTTCTATATTGTCGTCAATCATTATGGCCGGTTCGGCACCGCATTTGCGGAGACCGATCTCGACCGCGCCAGGATGTCTCGCACGCCATCGCGCTGGAAATACTGCGCCGCCTCGGTCTAGAGGGTTGGCCAACTCCGGGAGAGCTTGAGGACTTCATCGATCGCCACGCTGGCCGGGATCGGCAGCTGACCTTGCGACTGGCGCTGACATAAACGTCAGCGGCGGCAATCATTGGCTTGGGAGAGCCGGATCGATCAAGAAATCGTCTAGCCCTTTGCCAGCTTGGATTTGCGGCTCAAGCCACCGCGGGCGCTTCCCACGCCCGGACCAAACCTCTGCGGGGTTGATCGGATTTCGATATTTCGGAGCAACGGGAGGGTAAGTGCGGCGCGCCCGATAAACGCCGGGCGCGTCGGGGGCTTTTTGCAGCTGGCTGAGACGTTGCGCGAGCTTGGCTTTTTCTGCCTCCAACTTTTGACCGAGCACGAGGGTTACCCGTTCGTGAAGCGCCCATAGGTCATCAATGGACATCGATTCTAAGTCGCTGCCGCGCATGATCCAGCCTTTCATTTCTTCTCGGTATGGCCGTCGGTATTCACGCAGTTTCCCCGGATAATAAATTTAAACTAAAGCGTGTACCGATTGCCATTGCCCCTTGGGTCATTGTCCTTTGGGGCAATGATCAGGAGTTCGCTTCGCGTGGCGGACGCGAAAGGCAGACGCTGACATAAAGCCGCTCTCAGCGTTTCACGCGTTTTTTTGCGCTCTCCAGCCCCATCTCCACCAACCTACGGATCGCCTCCGACAGGTTCGGCAGATCAGGTTCCCGTCGCCGCCAGTCGTCGACCTTCTTCGCCCATGTTGCGGGTACCACCATGTGGATGCGAGCGATTTCGTCGTCGAGCTTTTTCGGCATTTGGAACCCCGATTTATGTTGCGTATCGTTCGCTTATGTGTATAATACACCTAATAGCATAATACATACGATCAATCAAGAGCTTCGAAACAGGAAGGAGGTATCGACGACCCCGTTTTCCCTTAAGGCCGCGCGCGGTGCCCCCGTGGATGCAGTTGCACGGATGCTCGCCGACAAGGCGGAGTCTTTCGCGGAATATTACCTGCACGGCGCCGCGCCATCCCGGTCAATCAATCCGGACCCGTGTGATTTCATCCGGCAGAAGGCGGACGACGCTCGCGAGATCGCAGCGGCGCTGAGCAGGCCGGTCGGCTTCGTTGCGCTGTCCATGGCCGCCAATCGCCTCGCCAAGCACTGCTTGGAAGTCGGCGACTTCAAGATGCACGACGAAATGGTCGCACTGGCGAATAGCTACGTCGCGCGGGCGGCGTAAGAGACAAGCTGTGCTGCGCTTGATCTAGAGGTCTACCAGTGAGCGCGCCGCATTCGACACCGCGCAGAGTAAATGGAAGAAGGATAGCTGAATATGCAAGGCGTCAAGGTACTAACTCAGGAAAAATACGACAGCGTTCCCGCGTTGCTAGAGCAAGGGCTGGACCGGACAAGAATTGCCGCGCTGTTCGGCGTCACGCCAGCCTCCTTGCAAGTGCAATGTTCGCGACGGGGCATCTCGTTGCGCCAAGGCGGGCGACGCACGCCGCTTCAGAACCTTTCGCTGGCAGACGCGAGGCTGGATCTAAATAAGACGACGCTGGTCGCGCTGCGTGAAAAAGCACGGGCCATGGGCATCAACGAGGTTCGGTTGGTTACTAACCTGCTGGAGACCATCGTCTCCGACAACCTCTATGGTGCCGTGCTCGATCTGGAAGAAGCGGCGTGATTAGCAACATCAACCCTCATCCCCGGCGGCTTCGACCTACCGGGGTTGAGGTGTCAGGGAAACCTGACAACGGAGAAAGCAAGTGAGGATTGGCAACAAGGAAATCAAAAGTAAGCAGGGCGTCTGGCTGGTGGACGTCATTTGGGACGACGGCCGCACGGCTACGTTGCCGACCGCCCACCGCCGCTTCTTCGACAGCGCGACCAAGCGCTACCAGCACAACAACGCCGGTATGTTGAAGTACCCCGGCAAGTTGAAAGCTTGGAAAGAGGCCATCGTCAAGCACGGCGCAGTCGTGATGAGCGACGACGACTGGACCGGGCGTACTCCGAAACGAACCGGATATACCGACGTGTTCGCCATCACCGACCTGCAACTGGAAGACGATGATTCCAAACACAGCTTCACGGTTACCCGGTGGCTGTAAAATAAGCGAGACCTTACCCCCGGCGGTCGCAAGACCTTCCGGGGCCGGGGTGTCAGTGAACACCTGACACGGAGAAAGAGCATGAAAACTATTACTGACGCTCGCGATGATTGTGACGACGCGGACATGACTGTCGAACAGATCGTGGCACGCATCCGCTGGCTCGATGAGATGCTGATGGTCCTGCAACACGAATTGGCGGCCGCAGTGACTGGCGAGCGTAAAGAGCGACTGGAAATAGCCTAAGGTCGATCACAAGACCTGCGACACACTGGCTATTGATCCCGCGACCTGCGATCCGAACTTACCTTCGACTATGCAGTCCTATGCGGGTCGCCTCGTGTCCTGTCCATCTCCGCCGACAACGGCGCGCAGTTCCACCACCTGGCAGGGCGGTGGCTCTGGCTGATGCGCGTCAGCATGACGTGGGACGAAGAAGGCGGTGGCCTCTCACCGCTGACAACGACAACTGATCCATTCATCACGGAGCAACGACGATGACGACATCTAACGCGTACACGTTCAAGACCAAGAAAGGCTGGCTGGCCTTCGGCGGCTCGTGCTGTTCTTGATCGCGGCTGGCGGTGCCGACGTCAAGAGCAACGATCCGATCACCGAGCGGGTCCCGACGCCGCAAGGCACGGTCATCACCGATACCATATACGGGTGCTCGGACCTGAAGGTTCACGACCGCATACTGTCGATGCTGAAGAGCGGCGACAAGGCACCGGCGGACAAGCTGTTCTTTCGATCCGACTGCACAACCTTCCGCAAGGGCGAGCGCGTACGGGTCGAAGAGTGGAAGGTGTGGGGACCCAAGTGCGTCGCCCGCCTTGGCCACGACGAAAATTGCTACTGGTTGCAGAGCGACGCAATTCTGCGATGACCCGTGAGCAAGCCCTGCCTATACCGCGTTCTGCGTGGACGACGCGAAGAGCAAGGTAACCTAACAACCGCAGGCGCGGCGGCCAGCGCGCGGTGGAGGATATGTCTCCATTACCTCCAAACAAGGCCGTGCTGTTGAAGCCCGGCAAGGCCACCGCCCTCTCGCCCGGCACCTTCCCCAGAGGTGACCGGGGTTGAGGTGTCAGGAAATTAACCTGACGACGGAGATGATCCCAAAGTGATCGAAGACCCCTACACCCCGATTTACGATCTGCTAAACAAGCTCGACTTCGCCGCCCGCGCAGCGTTGTTGCGCGAGATCGCGCAGAACAGGAATGAGCGCGCCGAGCAGACATCAGACATGGGCGAGATTGCCATGTTCGTGATGTCGCAACTCGGTGGCGACGCTGCCGCAGTGATCAAGGCGCACACGCCTTTGAAGCGAAAGGCCATAGCATGACCTGCGCACTACTCGCCCGGCCGTGCTTCACACAAATCCCGGCCGTAGGGCTGCGGGCTTGCTCGGTCCCGGCGGCAGCGGCGTTGTTCGCGCCAGCTCCGGCGGGCGCGCGGCTGCGAGCGCGGCAAGGTACATGGCCTGCGCCGCAGCGATTTTCGGATCGGGATTGACGTAAGGCTGCGGCGGTATACCCATCGACTTCGGCTGATCGTCATAGGCGGACCTGAGCTTGTCCAGTTTGGCATAGAATACCGCGTGCCAGGCATGCAGGTAATTCGCCAGCCCGTTCTTGATCTCGGCTGAAACATCGACCTTGCCATTGGCGAAATCGTCGAGCTGCTGCCCCGTGACGTTTACGGTAGTGTCGGCCGAAAGGTTCCCCAGCAGGCGCTTGGCGATGTCACGCGCCACGGTCTCGCCGGCATCGCCCGCCATTCGCTGCGCAACGTCACGAACGGTGTTGCGGTTGGCAACATCGGCGAGCGCATCCTTGAACGCGCATTCGATTATCTTGACCGAGGCGATCTCAAAGCGCGGTCTCCTCATTCGTCAACAACATGGATGCCCGTCCCGATTGCGAGTTGCCGCATCACTATGGCAGAGCTTTATTGGAAGGCGCTGAAGGAAGAGTTTAAGTGATGACGGTTTCGCCCGCGTGTCAGACACGCGCTAACCTTTGCAGAGCAACTGGCAGCGGCGCACGGTTGTCTAAAGGTACGGCCCCAGTCGCAAAGACTGGAGCCGTGGTGCCTTGAATGCACCGCGCCGTACCGGTAGCCGGGCATCTAAACCCAGAAACCAGGTCAGGGACAGTTGTCCTAAGGTACAATCTCGGCGCGTGTTAAGGTTGTCCCTCACAATTTTAAAAAGTTAGTGGGCCTGACTTTTAAAGATAGCTCGACGGTCTAATCTGCGCCGGTTATCGCCTCAATGATTTCGAATTTTTTTGGGAGATGTTCCGATGTTTGAACGTCGAGCCCTGGAACGCATTAAAATCAACCAGCCCGCGTTGCTTCACGTTGCCGGTATTCGCGGCTGCCATCCCTGCCTAGTGGGCAATTTCCACAGTGACGGCGCCATGCTTCATTCATCTACCCATCACACTGCCGCCTTCAAATTTGATCTGTCATTGGATGGCTTCAAGACGACAAAGCATTGTCGTGTGGTGTGGCGGAACGGAAATACTTGCGGCGTCAAATTTGTCGATCAGAGCGACGATCGCGCAGCGCGGACGGTTGGATCGAACTGCACGACAGCGACACCTTCGTGAAGGGGACGCAACGCGGCGCAGACCTATTCGCCAGACACGGCCCGTCCCCGGTGATGCGCCGGCGCAACACCTCTCACGAAAGTCGGTGACAGCGTGGCGCGACGGTTAAAAACCGAACCGACGTCAATCTGCCAGACGGATCAACTGGCCTTCATCGAATCATTTACGGAGGTTCGCATGAACGAAGTGCTGGAAGCTGCGGTTGCCGGCGCATCACTCGCCGCCGGCGCCGCGATTTGGCTACTGGCGGGCTACCTCATCCAGCGATTTGCCTTTCGAAATCCAGAACCGACCTACGCTATCGTCTTTGCAACATCATTGAGCGCTTCAATGTTGCTGTTTTCTTTCGTGGCTTTGCTGACGTTTCACATCCGATACAACAATCCCGGTGCGGCGAATGGCCTAGTTCACACGGTTCGTTGACCCTATCGTGGTACCGGACGGGCGCGAATTGTTGACGCTGCGGGATGCCGCCGAATAGATCACCGCGCTACCGAAAGTCGAGCACAATGCTGACGCGGATCCGGTCATGAAAGGGAAGAACAGAAACGGACCGCGGTAAGCGGTTGTTGGCGCGCGTTCACCAGCAATTGGCGCGAAATCACAAGATACGACCCGCCGTTTCGTTTAGGCATCTCGGTCGGCTTGACCTGCAAGCAGGCGTACGTGCGAGCGGCAGACCTGAATGGAAGAATATAGAAAACGGTTTGGAAACACTTCTGCTGAATACGGAAGATTTCGAACTGATCGTCAAGCTCGCCAAACTCTTACCTGTCGTCCGGATGGCCGAACAGGTTCGGGCCATGACCGCCGATTTTAGGGCCGACATCGCCGCGAAGCGTGATTGTCGATCCGCGCTTAGGCCATCTTGAAATGACGCGAGACCATTTACTCTTTGCCCTCTCACTCGTTTGGTTCGCGGTCTAGATCGTTGGCCTTGTTTACGTGATCTGTTTTGAGTGAAAGGGCGGCCACCACTTTCAATGACGATCCAAACGCCATTGCGCGTCTTTTTCAGTTGCCTGTCTTGCAAGGTAGTCTACTACGCGACGCAGGAACAGAAACCGAGCATGGATGTCGGCCGCTTCGCTTGCAAACGGTGCGATACGACGGTCCATCAGTGGGGCAGCCAATACAGTTTTACGAATTGGACAGGACCGCTCGACAAGGCCAGGCTACGAGCCGCGCCTTGTCGATGCAGCGATGATTAGAGATTGGCTGGCTAATTCCAGCCGCGCCGGCGGCAGGGTGCCGCGCTGGCGGCGCGACTTGAACAGGTCCAACTGCCGCGCGGTGACATGCATGGCCGTCGGCCAAGCAACAGGGCCGTCGGCGACGGCACCGCGCGCACCGTCCACTATTGGACAAGTGGAAGCCTGATCCGGAACGTCGCGCCGCCGTGATCCCGATTTTTTGCCGATATCTGCCCACGATGGGCCTCCATGATGGTGCGCGCGATGGACAACCCCATTCCCATGCCTTCTGCCTTGCTGGTGAAAAACGGCTCGAAGACTTCTTTTAAATTCTCTTCGGGAATGCCTGAGCCCCGATCCGATACTGACAACTGAGCAAAGTTCTCGACGCGTGAAGTCCGGATGTTGATGATGCGATTTGTACTCGGCGTGTCCCTCATTGCGTCGATCCCGTTCAGGACAAGGTTTAGAATGACTTGTTGAAGCTGGATGCGGTCGCCGAGGATCGGGAGCGCATTCGGTGTGATCACGCTGACCAGTTCGACTTCCCGTCCGATAGCCAGCGTTGAAAGAAATTCGACGGTTTCCCGCGCGAGGTCGTTGAGGTCGAGGTTTTTCAGTTCAAACGGGGCTTTTTTCAGCAGGCTGCGCATCCTCCGGATCACTTCGGTGGCGCGCCGGTCATCCTGCAATATATCGTTCACAATATCCTTGAGTTCAATGATCTCGGGGCGTTCAGCGATGTCGGGGCTCTGAGATTTCAGAATTGCCTGTGCGGTTTCGGCGTTGGTCAGAATAGACCCGAGGGGTTGGTTGATTTCGTGAGCAATCGAGGCGGTCAGTTCGCCAGCGGTCGAAAAACGGTTGACATGGGCAAGTTCAGCCATGCGCTGCCGCGACTGCACTTCCGCTGACTGCCGCCGACGATGCTCACGCAGTAGGATCGCAATGAGCCCCGCCTGCATAAAAATTATCGTAATGACCAGGGCAGTTTGCCACCAATACCGCGCCAACACGGTGGGTTCCCGGAAGTCGATCTGACTGCCGGGCGGCAAATTACTCTCCCTGATCCCCCAGCGCTGCATTTGTCGCCAGTCGAAAATCGGCGATGCAACATCGACGAATGACGGCTTGATGTCGCCGACCTTTTCGCCATCAAGGATGCGAAGGGCCACCTCCGCAGCCTTGGTACTTTGCTCAACCACGGAATGCATCGGACCACCGACGATGCCGTCTCCAAAAAACGATTGGTCGTGGGTGAAGATCGGTGCGTTGGCGACTTTAGAGAGTTGAAGGAGCGCGCCGGGACCTTCATGGGCCACGCCAGCCGCGTCAACATTCAGCAAGAGCCAGAAGATCGCACTATGTGGTGGAAGGGTCGCCGCGTCCTTCTGAATTTCTCCAAATGAAAATTCGTTGTAATATCGAATTTTCACGCGCCCAGCCAAAGGCGCAGTTCGCCTGCGCGTCTCTTCCAGCCAATACGTTTCGCTTGGCGACGCGCCTATCACGACCGCTATCGTGGTTGTAAGAGGCAAGACACGCAGAATATTTTCAAAAAATTCGATAGTGGTGTTGGTAGATCCGACCACGGTATCGTTTTCGCTCAGTTTATCGAAGGCCACACGCCGCCGTTCTACGGCCGTCAAGACCATCGGCGTGCTTGGGAACAGGTCTTTGCGGTGTCGCTGGACAAAGTTGGCGGCTGGCGCGCCGATGGACATGATCAGATCGGGTGGCTGCTCAGCGTTGAGGGCACGAAGATACTCGACGAATGGAGCATCTGATTTGTCATCACTTAGGCGGGCAACTACAAGCGAGTGATCCTGAAAATCCACGTTGCTGCGTCGGCTTATTTCGGCGCGAATGGCAGCTGCATAAACTGTCCATGGCTTGAAGCTGAGACCGAACGAATGCAGCATCAAAACATGTTTGGTCTTTGTGTCAGCCGCCCGACTTTGGCCCAGCGTCGCCAGCAATAATGCGATGACAAGCGCAGCGGTGAAGGTCCGCGCGCAAGAAAATCGAAATAGTATCGGCCCGAGACGCATCGCTCCTTGTTCCCGAGGTTGACTTCGAGCGGTAGTCTATCTCCTAAGGCCAGCGATTTGACGTTGCGGTGATCTGCTCGACCTGCCTGCGGCGCTCATCAGACGGAAAACAGGAGGACGGCGAGAGCAGCAACGCTAAGGGCGATAGTGACGATCCCCGCTACTTCGATGTTGAAAACGCCTCTTGGGCTAAATGCCATGCGTTATCGTTGGCGGCGGTCGAGCGGGAGCCTTGATCTAGATCAAGCCGTTCCGCATCGGGACAGCCCTGCACGACGAGGTTCCGGCGGTGCGCCGGGTCCACCACTCCGTCGCCTCCTGCGCGTCGGCGAACGGCGCGACGAGCCGATGCGGTCGGGCAGCGCATCGAGTTCGGGCGTGCTGCCGCCGCAACAGCGGACCAGTCCTTGGTGCGGCGGGCAGACTGAATAGCCCGGAGACCTTGAGGCCACTCGTCCCGCCTTTAGCTGCGACAGACTTTCTGCATAGAAAATTCCCCGTTAGCACCGTCGTCGCTGACGGACGCGTTTACACCATTGAGGAGTTCGGCAAACAGTGGTGGACGCGCAGGCCGCGTAGTTCGGCGTTAGTGCCGCGCGATACCCCCGGTATTCGACTGCGACGAAGGCGTGACGTTAATTTCGTGCTGGCTGTCGTTCTCCAGTACCAGTCTCACGTCGAGCTCTTCGAGGCCATCAGCGCGAACGCACGCACAAGGCATCCCCGCTCCACCCATTCCCATGATGCCTCCTGCCTTGCGGGTGAAAACGGATCGAAGATCTCCGTCAGTTTGTCTTCGGGAATGCCCGAGCCAAGTCTCGCGACGCTCAACTACCATCAGACCTTACTGAACAAGCAGGTGGAGCTGAAGGTTGGACATCTGGCCAATCTCGTCGAATATTGGGGGCCCTATCAGGCGGGCAATCTGTCTTCCCGCATCTTTGGACCGAGTGGATCAATTCCAATCGCGGCTTCACGCCTATTCGGCCACCGGAATTCTGCCGCGCCGGGCCGCCGCCTCAAGTGCCTCATGGTCACGCTCAGTCTGCTCAAGATACGCCAGTGAAAATTTTCCGATGGCGTCAGGAAGCACGTCACCGGTGCCGCAATAGCCTGAAACCATAGCCGCGTCGCCCGACTTCGCATGAGCAAGCGCGAGTGCCCAGCCGCACAAACCACAGTACTTCGAGAGGCCGTCAAGCGCATCGCGATCGCCTTCGTTCAAATCCAGGCCGCCTTTCATGTCGGCAAGTTGTCGGACGTAGTAGTGCCCACTACCGTTGGCTGGATTGACCGGCCCCCAGCCAAGAAAGATGTCCGGGGATCCCTGGATCATCCGCTGACCGATCACGACGCGCCGTCCCTGTTGCCTGATCGATCCGTTGCTGTTGAGATAGCGCGCCAACACGGATTCCTGCGCTTCCTTGATCTGGAGGAACAGGGGATTGTTCGCTCCGTGCTCCTCTAGCAACACAACCCAGCAACTGGTGCCGACGCTGCCTACACCAACAACTTTGTGTGCGATGTCGACGATCCGATAGCGCGACAGCAGGCGCCTGCGGTGCTCCGGCAGGGATGCCAGATAGGATCGCAATATGGTCTCCAGCGCTTCTGTCATCGGTGTGGCGTCCGGGAGATGCTTGGCGCGAACGATCAGGGGCACATCCTCTACGATCCGATGCTCGCCGTTGACCTCCTCTGTCAACCGATCGAGCGCTCGAATATGACCTCGGGCGCGGGCTTTGGCGAAAGTGGCCTGGGCGAGCTTTCGCAGGCGCGGCGGGGCCGCGGCAAGGATCTTTCTCTCGTCGATCAGGTCGTACCAAACTTCCAGGAAATCCATCTCGGCATAGCCGCGCAGCCTCCTGACATAGGCTTCGACCACCGCGCGCGCTGCCTGCTCGGCATCAGTCCGGTCGCCGCCGAGAAAGAGCGCAGCAACCGCGGCGCTCGCCGCGAGCCGCTTGAGGTCCCACTCCCAAGGCCCGGGAAGAACCTCGTCAAAGTCGTTGATTGCGAAAATGAGGTTGCGCTCCGCCGATGCGAAGAGTCCGAAATCACTAGATGCATATCGCCGCAGGCCATCACCTCGAGATTGGTGCGCGGGGTGTTTGCCAGATCTCCTGCCATGATAGCGGCGCTTCCCCGCAAAAAAGCGAACGGCGAAGTCAGCATGCGTGCCATCCGCACCGGCACGAGCTCTTTGATGCGGGTAGCATTCTGCGCTTCAAGGATTGAAACCGGGTCGGGTCGTCCGTGCGCGCGCCGGAATTCGGCATGGGATGAGCGTGGTACATTGCTACGAAGGGCCTTCCCATTCGCCATCCGATCAGCGCGCGACAACCGGATGGCGCTGAAATTGTGGATCCGCGCGAGCTCGGCCCGGCTCGCACTTAGTCGAAAGAAGTCGTCGAGCTTAGGCATGCGAATGGACCCTGCGCCGTCCCGCGGTGTCGCTGGCCAACGTCGCGCGACACTGCAGCCGGCTATGCGTTACCTCAATTTCAGCTTTAAACGCGCTAGCGGCGTCACAATGGACACCGAGGGAAGCCGCAATGGTAGTCGTCGATGGCGGTGAACGGTGTCTGAGCCGTGCACGTGCTCCCAGACTGGGACATTGACTTAAATCAACGCTGCCAGCGTTCAGCATCCATGAGCAGCCGTAACTTGAACGCAAACGCGGGATGCGGTTGCATAGGTCCGAGCCGGCGAAAGTCACGTCGGCACCAATCGCGCCAGTCAGAAATCCCTTCCCTAGCGGGCTGAAGGGGACGGGTCCGATCCAATGTATTCAGGCACACCCAACTTAATGCTGCATGCGCGCTTCGTTACCACCAGTGAATCGACGTCTTGGGTACACTAACCTGATCTGTACCGGGTGTCAGGGTGAGGGAGCCAAAAACGGATACCGATTTCGGTCACGGCTCGCTTGCTGCGCCGGGATCGGCCTAGTTTGTTGGAGGGCAAAGCGGGATATGTCTGCCACTAGCTCGCCGCTCAGAAGCTCCAATCCGTTCCGAGGGTGAAGATGCCGCTGGGCTTCAGCTGCAAACCGACGTTGTCCAGAACGACATCGATCCATGCGGCGAGATTGGGTGCGTCGGGCCGAACGGCGATGGCGATGTGGTCCTTCTGCTCGCCAACCAGGCAAAGCTTGAGCTTGATACGAGCCGCCGGGTTAAGGGCGAACATCTGCCGCAACTCGATCTCGCCGCCCATACCCGCGAATAGCCTGTCAGTTTCCAGGGCGTCGTGGAGTTCGCTTACGGTGTCGAAGACCACCGGATTGATCTTTCCGTCCTGGTTGCGCAGCGCCTGTTCGTAGGCGCCGCCGCGCGTGACGCCGAGTCCGCCCGGCCGCGCCGCCAGGGCCGCCGCATCGGCAGGCTTGTTAGGACACGCAACGTTCTCCTGTAATGCACGCACCCGGTTCAACGCAACAGCCACCGACTGCGTCAGGTACGGGCGCGAAAAGCGCACCGCTTGGGCCCGCTCAACGGTCCGCGAAACCGACGACACCGCAATGTCCACTTCGCCGGCGGCTACCTGGGCCACCAACTCATCGTGGGTCGCGGCAGTGCGCACGAACTGAACTTTGACCCCCAAACGCCTCGCCAAGCCGTTGGCCATCGCAACCTCGATGCCGGCAGGCTGACCGTCGCTTCCGGTAATCAGCAGCGGCGGAATGTCCTTGGCAACCAGCCCGACGCGAAGCGTGCCGAGCTCCTGCACCTGGCGGATATCGGGAAAGCTCGAGAGCGCAACCGCAGCGGATCGCGCCGGTGGCAGTACCGCCAATGCAAGCAATGCGCTCATCACCCATATCCGCCACGGTCTCGCAATCATGCGCTTTTCCCTGGCTTCGCTGTGATGACGGTCAGCGCGGCCGTACCCAGCACGGTGAGCAGCGAGACCAGAGGCGCTACCGCAGGCTGTGTGGTTGCCAGCACCACGACCGCCAGCGCGTCGGGGATCTGTGCATTCAACAGGATCGGCGCAAGGATCGGCACCAGAGCCGGGCCTCCTCCGACTGCCGCCGCGCCCGAGATCAAACATGAAACTGCGACGATGACGATCGCGGCCGAGCCGAGCGAAACGCTGTAGACCTGTGCGAGAAAAATGACGGTAAAGGTCAGCAGCAGCACCTGGCCGTGCTGGTTGGCCAGGACGCCAAACGGCGTGACCGTGTCGACGACGCGACGGTCTACGCCAAAGCGCTCCTGCAGTGCTTCGATCGCGGAAACCAGTGCGGCCAGGGGGTTGTCGGTGGCAAAGGCGATTATAAGGGGCTGGCTGAGATCGGACAGTACCCGCCAGGGCGCCTTGCGGCATACGATCGACAGAACCGCCGTCAGCCCGGCTACCGCCACCAGTCCCGCCAGGTAGAAATAGCCGACGTAGCGTACCAGCGCTACCAGCAAGTCTCGATCGGCCTCCGCCACGTGAGCCGCGCCGAGCGCGAAGAGGCCGAGCGGTAGCGGGATCAGCACCCAGTGGAAAATGGTCGCAAATGCCTCGTAGAGGGCATTCAGCATCCGCAGCGTATCGTCAGCACCGGGAGATTTGACGACACCGAGCGCCAGTCCGAGCAGAACGCAGAAAAAAACGATACTGATGAACTGCGCCCCCGACAGCGCAGCGAAGATATTGGGCGGCACCATGCCCTGCAGGAACGCCATGATCGGACCGCCGGATTCGACCGCCGGCTCGCTGGCGAGCTGCTGGCCGAGCGCCGCGGCGGCGCTCTCGCCGAGGCTTTCGCCCGGGCTGACGACGACGCATACCAGCACCGCCGCCGCGGCTGGAATCAGCAGCAGCAACAGATAGGACAAAGCCATGCGCGAGAAGAGCGCGCGGGTCGTCTCGGTGCGCAACATCTGTCCGATGCCCCAGGTGAGCGCCGTCACGAGGATGGGCAACATGCTCATCGACAGCAGGGCTACGTAAAGTTTCGCAAACGGCACCAGCGCGTGGGCCGGCTGTGGCAGAAAGAATCCGAACAGCAGCCCTGAGACGACCCCTGCGATAATGGTCGCCGGATGCGTGACGATTTTCAGGACCTGACGCAGCACTTCTATTTTGTCCCGGCCACTGACTGCGCGAGCGCCTCCTTGCATTGGTCTTTGACGTTGCCAATACTTTTCAGGATGCAACTTCGTTCCTTGCCAGGGCAACTTTCCTTTACATCAGTCGTGCAGGCTTTGCTGATCTCGGCGACCCGCGCAAGCCTTGCCTTACACGCGTCGGAAAATTCTGCCGCGTGTGTTTTCACGCAGTCTTTGATGCGTCCCCCACCGGGTTTAATTTCCGCACATTTCGCCTTGATGTCGGCCGCACAGACGCCTACTGACCGTGCCGTCGCGACCGGCGGGGAGAGAAGTAGTGCGGCACCAATTACCATGATACTCTTCATCATAGGTCATTCTCCCAGAAGAAAAAAAGATGCGAATGTCCTCACTCACTTGGCCAGCGTAAGAAGTGTCCAGACCAACGGCTTTATGGTGGACGATAAAAGCGAGACACTCGATTGATATATGTCAAAGGAGACGCCTCACGCAAAGTGCCGCTCGACAAGTGAGCTCATCATCAACTTGAAGTAGACGGTCAAGGCGATCGAAGTTCCGGCCACGCTACTTTGCTGCGCGAACGAGGTGCTCGAATAACCACTGTCACTTCCGCTTCTGGCAGATAGTGTTCTGCAAAATTCTTTAGGACCACTGAAGACAAATTTTCCGGGCTGTGTGGTTGGCGATCGAGCTGCTTTCGAGCAGCGGCGCGGGGTCGCATTCCGGCCTCAGGTCGGACATCGCACGAGGTCCCGAAAAGTGCCGATTTTGTTGCAAAAGTCGGTTGAGACACGCCGCGAAGCGTGATTCCGTTGTGGTGACGCGAATCTCGGCGAGGTCGATCCATGATGGGCCGTCTGAAGAGTGACCAAGGTCAACTGTTCTACGAGTTTCGTCTTGGCGATGCCGTTCCCGAAGATCACATGGTGCGGGAGATCGACACTGCTCTCGATCTGTCCTGGCTCCGCAGCGAACTTGCACCCCATTATTCGTCCATGGGTCGCCCGTCGATCGATCCGGAACTGATGATCCGGATGCTGGTCGTAGGTTATGTCTTTGCGATCCGCTCGGAGCGATTGATCTGTCGTGAAGTGCAGGTGAACCTCGCCTATCGCTGGTTCTGCAAGCTCGGTATCGAGGACGCCGTTCCGGATCATTCGGCGTTCTCGCGTGCTCGGAACGAGCGTTTTCGTGAAGGTGATGTTTTCCGCCGGATGTTCGAACGGGTAGTCGAGGCGTGCATTGCGGCTGGTCTGGTTGGTGGCGAAGGCTTTGCCGTCGATGCGAGCCTAATCCAAGCTGACGCCAACAAGCAGCGCTCGATCGCGGGTCAGGATTGGCGCAGGGATCGTGATCCGGCGAGGTCAAGCCGCGCGGTGAAGGAGTATCTGGCGACGCTCGATGATACGTCCTGGGGTGCTGCCAGCGAGGTTGTTCCGAAGTTCGTCTCACCATCCGATCCCGCGGCCCAGTGGACTGGCGCGCATAAGGGACCGGCCTTCTTCGCTTACTCCGACAATTATCTCATCGACCTGAAGTTCGGCGTCATCGTTGATGTCGAGGCCTCCCGCTCCATTCGCCAGGCCGAGGTCGGTGCGGCGAGGACCATGATTGAGCGAACGGAGGAGCGCTTTGGTCTCAAGCCGGAGCGGCTTGTCGGGGACACCGCTTACGGGGCGGCTCCGATGCTGAACTGGCTGGTCGAGGAGAAAGGCATCGCACCTCATATTCCCGTGTTCGACAAATCGAAGCGGAACGACGGCACCTTCTCGCGCGGCGACTTTCGATATGATCCGACCGGCGACGTCTACCACTGCCCGGGCGGAAAGCAGCTTGGGACAAGTGGCACCGTGCATGAGGGCAAGACGCTTCTGTATCGTGCCAGCAAGCTCGACTGCGATGTATGCCCGCTCAAACCCCAGTGCTGCCCAAAAGAGCCATCACGCAAGATCCCGCGCGATATCCATGAGCACGCCCGCGACGTCGCGCGATCGTTCGTTGGCACCGAGGACTTTGAGCGGTCGCGACGCGAGCGGAAGAAGATCGAGATGCGGTTCGCACATCTGAAGCGCATCCTGCGGCTGGGTCGGCTTCGACTTCGTGGCCCACGAGGCGCCCAGGATGAGTTCGTTCTGGCCGCCATTGCTCAGAACCTGCGACGGCTCGCCTCGCTGGTCGCCCGGCCGCCACCCGCTGCGGCCTTGCGTATTGCGTAGCGTAGGAGTTGCGTAGAGAGCGTCAGGGCCGGCTGATCAAAGCCGGTCGTCCTTAGCGAAATGGCCAAAACGATCCATCGGTAGCAGCCGACTTTTGCAACAAAATCTGCCATAACCAGACATTTCGCCGCGCGCAAAAAAGCGGAATTTGCCGGCCAAGCGAAACCATGTCGCCCCCCTCAGAACCGGACATTGCAGCGGGCGAAGTAGGACTTCAGCCTGTTCTATCCACGTGAGGTCAACGAGATGCAGATGTTTGCCGCCCAGCGGTCTGACCGTCTCGCTTTCTAGGCTGCTAGATAGCCGGGCCACTTCGACTGATTTTGTTTTCACTCAAGCTTACCAGATGAAGCTGGACGCTGGTTACGCTTCTCGAAAGGCAGTTCATTCTCCAGCTTTCTTTCCAAAATTTCGGATGCCTTCCATGTTCTGTTCGATCCTCTTGCGAACCACCTCGAAGGCCTCTCTCTGAGATTTGGAACCCATCTCCGCTAGTTCTCGCATGTTAGCCAGGGCCTTTTCGAAACCCTCTTTGGCGAGATCAGTGCGCTTCATGCCGTCAACCTGGCCAGCATCGGCAACCACTTTCTTCATCGTTTCCTGGAGGATTTCTGCTTGCCGACGAACGAGGCGCTGCCAGCCCTCGAAAACGATCCTATTCGCTTCGGCGAGAGCTTGGATGTTATTCCGTTCACGGTCCACAAGGGCCGCGAAGTCGACGCCTGGATGTCGGAACTGGCTCATAAGTTCGGTGAAGTCAAAAAACGGCGTATCGCCCGCCGTGCCCTTTTCAGTTGGTTTGCTGTCGTCGGACACGGCGCCCTGTTCAGTAGGTTTGCTGTGCTTGGACACGGCGCCCTGTTCAGTCGGTTTGCTGTCCTTGGACACAGCGCCCTTTTTCCTCCGTTTGCTGCCCTTGGACACGGTGCTCTTTTTCGCCCGTTTGCTGTCCTTGGACATGATATTCCCCCTTTTCGGGTTGGTCGAACGTCCTCGCGAGTTCGCTTCGATGAACGATCTGCCAATGCGCCCAATTCCAGCGTGCCTACGTTTGATCCAAATCAACAGCGCGCGCCGGCCACCATTAACGTTAGATGTTCCAGCCCAGTGCCGGCAGCCTCGATCACCCCTCCTTCCATCGTCCAGGTCTCATTTGGGTCAGACTCAGACCTCGATGCGGGCAAGCGCGATGTCCGCTCTGGCCGCCCCTGTCACGGACATCGTCAGCTTGGCGCGGCACGACTGAAAAGTGCCGCCACTAACGGACGCATGCGCCGCAGCAACAGCCTTTCTAGTCGACAATCCGTTGACCGCTGGGAGCAAGACTTGCGGAACTTCGCTTTAGCCAGCGTGTGCCTTGGAGTTCCTCGGCCTAAAAGCTGTCCATCAAATGCCGTTTTTCAGTCATCTTTAAAGGGGCGGTTGTTGCCATTCAGGCACGCAACTTTTGCTCCATGCCCCCTACGCTTTTAGTTGGAAGTTGGAATCAAGCGCAGTCTCACAACAACATTTTCGGCGGTCGCGAGCAGCGGCGGAGATGGAGAAAAGCGATGAAGAAACTTTTATTGGCTATGGCTAGCCTGGTTGCACTAGGCGTTGCCGCTCCCGCATCGGCTGCCGATATGCCCGTCAAGGCAGCGCCGGCCGCGCCTGTAGCCCCGATCTACAATTGGACCGGCTTCTACATCGGTGCCCACGTCGGCGGCGCGTGGTCCGACACAGACTGGTTCTACCCATGTTCCGCGACGAACCTTCTTATTCTCTCCCCGTGCAACCTAGCGCAAGGAGGCCATAGCGGATCAAGTTGGCTTGCGGGCGGCCAAGTCGGATTCAACTACCAAGTCGGGCGATTTGTCTGGGGCATCGAGGCTGACTTCAGCGCGACAAACATCAAGGGAAGCAATTTGGATGCCGCGTTTCCGCTCCAAGAATTTCTTCATAGCCGCACTGACTTCATCGGCACTGTGGCACCCCGCGTGGGCGTGGCATGGGATAGGGTGTTGCTTTATGCCAAAGGTGGCGTCGCTTGGGCGCACGACGACTACTGGCTGACGCTTACTCCCAATCAATTATTGGCAGGTCAAACATTTGCGACCGGGGAAGCAACGCGGGTGGGATGGATGGTCGGTGTGGGGATCGAGTACGCATTCGCGCAAAATTGGTCCGTCAAAGCCGAGTACAACTATATGGATTTTGGAACCAAGCGCATTTTCGTCGCCAGCACCGGAATAGAACCCACGCAGCCTAATTTCGAAGAGGACATCGGGCGAACGATTCAAGTTGTCAAAGTCGGCTTGAACTACAAGTTCGACTGGGCCGGGCCGCTCGTTGGAAGATATTGATCGCCTCACAGTCTTCGCCTGAGGTCTGCGTGTTCATCTCCGAACCTGAGCCGCAACTCGCATGTCCGCCTTTCGCCGCTGAGCCGAATTGGTCCGCTTCACGCTGTGATCGTCGCGCGCAGCCAGCCGATTGTGCTTCTTCACCCGCGATTGCGCGTGTTGAGCTTTCGGCCCGCGGCGCGCGGCAAATTCCTTGCCGTCGATCGGTGCCAGATGCGGCGGATCTTTATCGAGATACGGTCGCCCGATTCCAAACTCCTTACCGCGTGCATCAATCCATTTCCACAAGTTTTCAGTGGATACCCGTCGCTGCGCCCTGGTACCGCCGTTGACGCTCACCACATCGGCGGCAAGCCCTCGGCCATAGCCGCCACGGAAACTGCCACCGTGGTAGGATCTATCAGTCGCTGCCTTCAGGCCGCTTGTGATCGATTGACGGTAGTCATCGCGGAACGCGCTGGTTATGCCAGGCGACAGCCCAGCCTGCTCCGCCGCGTGAAGCGTATGAAAGAGCTTCAGCTTGAAGCTCCGATCCATGCCGCCGATCACGTAGTCCCTCATCGGCATGCCAGCTTTTTCCGCCGCTTTCGGATCCTTCCACGCGAAATCCTGAGGGACGAGCTTGGTAAAAGTTCTGGTGACAGTCACCATTTTGCGCTTTCTCTTGACTGTCACTTTCCTTTGTTCATGCACCTCAATGGTGTCCTGCTTGGGCGTCCGTTGGTAGAGCGTCCACAGGTATTGGTCGATGCAGATTTCCACCACCAGGCACTCGTCGAGAATTTCGATGGTGTACACAGCCTCCCTGGCATCTTTTAGCACTGGATCAGGCGTGTTCGCTGTCGCGACCTGTCCGGGCGATATCTCGGTCGGCAGCACCCGCGACCGGTTGGGCAAGGCGGCCATCCCCTTCACCAGTTCGGCGACCGTCGCCGCATCGGCGCTGGCGACAGCAATATCGCCCAATGCGGTTGCCTGCGGTGCGTCCACTACCTTGCCGGTGCGAGATGGTGGGCGGCGGTCCTCGATTGGCACTGCACCGGCGTTCTCGATGTCGACGGAACCGAAGCCAGCAAGCGAGGCGACGACCCAACCGGCGAGACCCGCCGTTCCGCACAAGGCCGTCGTCAGTTGCGCTAATCGCCACGAGTTCATGATCCCGTCGCCTCCACCAGAGTCATGCTGTAGAGCCAAGTTGCGCCGGGGCTGATTTACGCGGCTATCGAGTTTTTCAAGAAGCGTCCAAGCAGCTTGGGAGCGGGTTCTAAACGCCGCCCATAACATTTTTGCTAGTTCCTGAAGTTTGTCCGCCGCGCTCATTTTCGCTTCGCCTTCAACGCAGCTCTGCCACCCAGCCCGCCGCCGCCCAGACTAGCTAACGCGAGAACGAGCGAACTTGAACACAACAGGACGAGGGCGGTCACGATTAGCGCGAGAGATCCGTCGGACACGAAGTCATGGTTACGCACACTACAACTTCTGCCGCTAAACGGGAGGCTGGTCCGAATTCGTTAAAAATTTCGGAATTGGCATTCTGCTAAATGCTAAAGTGGAGAGGCTGCACAGCGAACAACTGGCGAACGGATTGGGTTTCTCGAATGGATGCCTAAAGCGCCAAAAATCCGGCCTGGGTCCCGCTGCCGAAGTCATAGAACTCGCAAAGTGAGACGGTTCAACTGAACGCTTGAGACGCGTCCGCCCGGAAAGATGCAATCGCCAAAATCGTGCCGCACGAATCGGCAAGCATGGCACCGGACGCTGGGTGACCGAGGCCTATCATGTCCCGCTGGACCGACGAGGAACTTCGCGCACTTGTTAGGCTGTGGCCGACAAATTCACCTTCGCAAATTGCCAAACGGTTGAACCGCCTGCGCCGTGCGATAACCAGTAAGGCAACCCAGCTGCGCCAGGTGGGACTGTTGTCGGCGGATCTTCCAAAAGGGCTGCGGCCCAGACCAAAGACCAAGGCAAAGCCGCCGCCACCCGTCGGCGACAACCCGATCTGACAGCTTAACGGTGTATCTCGCCGCCATGCCGTTTGCTCTGAAGCAGCGCCACCGTTTGCAGAACGCCGACGCCGCCTGGATCATCGTGGTGAACTGAAATGGGCCGGCGACCGATTTGGTATGCCAAGGTCTAGGGACGATTTTCGTCGGCGACGGGCAGGCGCGTGGAATAATTTGCCGAGAACTGATTGAGTTTAGCCCGATTGTGCCATCGCTTGACGCCACCCTGCGGTGTACGCTCAACCGAATGGCCCTCACAGTTGACCAGCGTCACGCTCTGTTGCTCGCCGATCGCTCACAAAGCGTTGACCTAATCACCGCGGCGGTTGACCAGGTGCTGACTGACGATCCAGACGCCGACTTGCTCGATTGCGAGGCGGCTTTTCGCGATGGCGCGGCGCAAGCTTACGTCATTGCGGACGGCGCCAAGTTTCGCATAGTGCTCGGGATGCAGGCCTGGCGCGCCGCGCTCGCCGAGGTCGGTGTGTCGTCAGGACAAAACCGCGCGATGCTGTTGATCTGGCGGCTACGTAAACCGGACCGCCGCTCTCTGTCGGTCAACACCGATCGGTCCTAGGTGCCGCTAGGTTTTCACCGGGATGGCCGCTTACAACGCGAACAATAGGATGCAGATCGCGCCGACCGATATGATCAGTGTGGCAGCATGTGCCAGGGCATAGGTGTATTCATACCGCGCCATCACTCAAGGTAGACTTGGGCATTGGCCGCCGAATTGATCGGGATCAACGGCCAATTAGGGTGGCCTTACTTCGAGATCAACCACACACCGGCACCGGCCGCAGCCGTGATGACCATCGACATCACCAGGGATACCGCGACCAGCTTTGCCCATCCCAGTACGACACGCGCGTAGTTCCACTCGGCAACATGCCGCGCGGCCAGTATCTCGGGAAATACTGGCAAGCGAAAGTGCAGTTTGTGCCAAATCGATGAGGGCGCAAGGCTTCGTCGCGCCATGCAACTCATCGTCCCGGTTCACAGTCGGTACTCGGTTTGGGGAAGTCCCAACTCTGGTTCGAGTTCAACGCTGCCGATTGGGACACCGTCCAAACATGCTTGGGCGCTTGTTGTTGTTGAACGCCGCTGCGGCGCGGGCGGTGAGCTTCACCCTGTTACCTCGCTTGATCATCTTCAACTCTGGAGATGGCCTTGCACCGCGCAAACTGACGCTTTGTGCCGATTTTGTTGCAAAAGTCGGTTGAGACACGCCGCGAAGCGTGATTCCGTTGTGGTGACGCGAATCTCGGCGAGGTCGATCCATGATGGGCCGTCTGAAGAGTGACCAAGGTCAACTGTTCTACGAGTTTCGTCTTGGCGATGCCGTTCCCGAAGATCACATGGTGCGGGAGATCGACACTGCTCTCGATCTGTCCTGGCTCCGCAGCGAACTTGCACCCCATTATTCGTCCATGGGTCGCCCGTCGATCGATCCGGAACTGATGATCCGGATGCTGGTTGTAGGTTATGTCTTTGCGATCCGCTCGGAGCGATTGATCTGTCGTGAAGTGCAGGTGAACCTCGCCTATCGCTGGTTCTGCAAGCTCGGTATCGAGGACGCCGTTCCGGATCATTCGGCGTTCTCGCGTGCTCGGAACGAGCGTTTTCGTGAAGGTGATGTTTTCCGCCGGATGTTCGAACGGGTAGTCGAGGCGTGCATTGCGGCTGGTCTGGTTGGTGGCGAAGGCTTTGCCGTCGATGCGAGCCTAATCCAAGCTGACGCCAACAAGCAGCGCTCGATCGCGGGTCAGGATTGGCGCAGGGATCGTGATCCGGCGAGGTCAAGCCGCGCGGTGAAGGAGTATCTGGCGACGCTCGATGATACGTCCTGGGGGGCCGCCAGCGAGGTTGTTCCGAAGTTCGTCTCACCATCCGATCCCGCGGCCCAGTGGACTGGCGCGCATAAGGGACCGGCCTTCTTCGCTTACACCGACAATTATCTCATCGACGTGAAGTTCGGCGTCATCGTTGATGTTGAAGCCTCCCGCTCCATTCGCCAGGCCGAGGTCGGTGCGGCGAGGACCATGATTGAGCGAACGGAGGAGCGCTTTGGTCTCAAGCCGGAGCGGCTTGTCGGGGACACCGCTTACGGGGCGGCTCCGATGCTGAACTGGCTGGTCGAGGAGAAGGGCATCGCACCTCATATTCCCGGTTCGACAAATCGAAGCGGAACGACGGCACCTTCTCGCGCGGCGACTTTCGATATGATCCGACCGGCGACGTCTACCACTGCCCGGGCGGAAAGCAGCTTGGGACAAGTGGCACCGTGCATGAGGGCAAGACGCTTCTGTATCGTGCCAGCAAGCTCGACTGCGATGTATGCCCGCTCAAACCGCAGTGCTGTCCAAAAGAGCCATCACGCAAGATCCCGCGCGATATCCATGAGCACGCCCGCGACGTCGCGCGATCGTTCGTTGGCACCGAGGACTTTGAGCAGTCGCGGCGCGAGCGGAAGAAGATCGAGATGCGGTTCGCACATCTGAAGCGCATCCTGCGGCTGGGTCGGCTTCGACTTCGTGGCCCACGAGGCGCCCAGGATGAGTTCGTTCTGGCCGCCATTGCTCAGAACCTGCGACGGCTCGCCTCGCTGGTCGCCCGGCCGCCACCCGCTGCGGCCTTGCGTATTGCGTAGCGTAGGAGTTGCGTAGAGAGCGTCAGGGCCGGCTGATCAAAGCCGGTCGTCCTTAGCGAAATGGCCAAAACGATCCATCGGTAGCAGCCGACTTTTGCAACAAAATCTGCCATGAGTAGACATCGGCACTTGGTCGACCACCTCGTCAGCGGCGGTTTCTGAATCGTGAAGTGAGACGGGCTCGGCGGCGGGATGCGGCAGCTTCTGCCGACCACGCAACGGATTACTGCTTCGCCCCTGCAGCGACGGCGGTCGCCACGTACTTCGAATAGAATTCAGCGACCCGCGCGCGCCACATGCCGACGAACGCCTCCGATGTCACCTTGTCCACCGATTTCCACGCCTTCTTGAGGGCCGGCAGGGTGTTGCCCCAGATCGCGCGTTTGCACCACTTCTGGCCCTTCTCCCTGCCTTCGCTGGTCGCGCACATGGATTTCCAGGCGATGCGATCGGGCTGGCTGATGTGCTCGGCGGCGCCTTCCCAGCCCTGCTGATGGATCAGGTAAAGATCGTTCAAGTCCGGCTTCCGGTGCGTGATCCACTCGAACAGGATGCCTTCGGTAATGACCTTGTAGGCGGCCGCAACGGCATTGTCGCGGGGACTGCGAATCTGCCCAAAGCCGAATTTGCTGAACTCATATTCGCTCAGCTGAAACAGGCCGATATACGACCCGGTGCGTTGATTGGGGTTGAAACCGGACTCGATCTTGGCAACCGCTTTCATGAAATTAAAATCGAGACCGAACGCGTCGGAAGCACGTTTGATTTCCTCGACCGGCGTTCCGACCGGGATGTCCTTGAGCGAACGCAGGACGATCTCCGCCGGCTTCTCGGCGGGCGGCACTTCGGACCAGACGTAATAGATGAGGTATTGGAAATCCTGCGTCGCCGGCGCTGGGTGGGAGGCAACACCAGTCTCATCGCTCGTTGTCGGCGCCGGTTGGGTGGCATCATAGTGACCGAACGGCACCGATCTTGTCCCGATCAAATCGTCACCTGCTTTGGCGTGGGCCGACGATGGACCGGAAGCAGCATCAGGCATCGAGCTAAGCGTGACTTCCTGCAATGGCGGCTCGGGCTGCGGCCGCGGCAGGGCCTGCATCATCTGCTCGCGTAGCTTGTCCAGACCGTCGAGGCGGTCGAACTCCAGCGCCGGCGCTTCGTACGGTTGCTCGAGCGAGGCGACCTCGGCCGGGCGCAAGGCGCGTTGGTGAACCGCAACCAGGATTAGCGTAACTATCGCCGCACCAGTGAAGATGACCCTAAAGGCGAGCATGGCAGCGAGCTTTCCATGCGCAACGGGGCGACAACATGGCGAGATCACGACCGAGCCCAGTATGTGTCCGAATCACGTATCAGCCAAGCGTCGGAAGCGGACTTAAGCAGGCCGCTGCCCATGCCGCCTTGGGTCAATCGCGTCGGTTTGACGATGTCCGCGCTACTTCCGCTTTGCCCCCGAAAGCCGACATTCATCAGCGCAGGCTCATCCACCTCGCGCGTCGCGCACGGCCTGAGCGACTTTCGTCGCCTGGGACACTCGTCCGATTTCCGCTCCTGCAATGATCCTTCTTCGGCGTCTGCTCGCCATCGGCACTATGCCTTCATTCGCGGTCGCTCCGGCTGGGGGATAAGTCATGAAGTTTGCGGCTCGATGCAGCGCGAGAGCCTTTCGAGCCGCTTCGACATTTGCGGTCCGAGCCGCCAGGTTGTGAAGGCGCCTCATTTCGGTGTTCACCCGCTTCAGCGCCGCGGCGAAGGCTTGCTTCCGTTCTGATGCATGCTCGGCGGTTCCTGGAAAGCTTGTACCGCGAGCCTCGGCCTTTCCGCGCCCCTCTCGCCGTTTTTGTCGGCCAAGCGTTCGCTCCTTATCACGCATCTTGCGCAAGCGGGGTCGCATGGCTTCAAGCTCAGCCACCTCGACGTCGTAGATGGCGGGATGATGCGTCAGGCGGATCGTCTCATATTCTTCGTGACTGAGGAGGCTGCGTTCGTACTTCCAAGGGACCGACATTGCCATTCCTCCATTTGATTCCTTGAAGTTCTGAACTGAGGCCGCCAGCGCCCGAAAATCGACCTTTAGCCGCCTGCCAACCTCCAATAGAGCTGCAAGTCTGCGCAGCTATTGACCGTTTGGCAATGTCCGTTGTGGGTCCAGACTGTGTAAAAACGTGATGTTTTTGGGCAAGCAAGCTCGACATGGTGACGCCGGGCCTAGCTTAGGCGCGGATCGCCTCCATCAAACCACCAACGCCTAGAATGCTGATTACCCGTTTCATATTGTAGGCCAGGACGTGTAGGGCCATTTCTGTGCCGACGTTCTTGAGCGTTTTCATCTGGAAGTGCGTGGCTCCCATCCAAGACTTTATCGTACCGAAGGGATGCTCCACGGTTTGGCGGCGTTCTCGCATCTTAGCGGGGTTCCGATCGAGCCGAGCCTGCACAGCTTCAAGGACGGCTTCGTGTTCCCATCGTGAGATTCGCCGTTCCTTGCCTGTAGTGCACTTGCTCTTCAGTGCGCAGACCTGACAAGCAGTGGTCCAATAGCGACGTAGTGTCTTGCCCTCTTCCTCATTGGTGTAGTGATAGGTTAGCTGCTCACCGGCGGGACAAAGATAAACGTCGTCTGCGGCGACATAGACGAAGTCCTGCTTGCCGAAGCGTCCTTTGGCAAGCAGGCCCGAGGTCATCGGCTTCGGCAGATAAACTGTGATGCCGGCTTGCTCGCAGGTCACAATTTCCTCGCCGCTATAGTACCCGCGATCGGCTACAGCCTCGATGGTCTCCGAACCAATCGCTGCGCGTGCCTGCTCAGACATGCGGGATAGCTGGCTCCGGTCGGAACCAACATTGGTCACCTCATGGGTAACAATGAGATGGTACTTGGTGTCGACGGCACTTTGTACATTGTAACCGACCATCCCGCTGCCTCGGCCGCTGGTAGCCATCGAGCGAGCATCGGGATCAGTCAGCGATATCTGCTTGTCCTCCGTCTGCATCATCTGAGTGTTCAGACCGTTCAGGCGCTTTATCTCCTGGCGCAGCGCTGCAATCTTCTCGTTGAGCCGAGTGATCTTGGCCTCTGGTACGGCTTCCCCCTGGCGATCGGCGCTGTCGAGCTGTGAGAGGTAGCGGGCTATGCTCTCGTCGATCTGCACCAGCCGCCGCTGCATCTTGGCCTGCGTGAAGTTCCGGTCCCGCGTGTTGACGGCCTTGAACTTGCTGCCGTCGATCGCAACGCTCGCCTCGCTGAACAGCTCAAGGCGTCGGCACAGCACCACGAACTCACGGCAGACCCTGCGGATGGCCTCGCCATTGTCCTTCCGGAAGTCGGCTATCGTCTTGAAGTCCGGCATCAGGCGGCCGGTCAGCCAAACCAACTCGATGTTGCGCTGGCATTCTCTCTCCAGGCGCCGGCTCGACTGCACCCGATTGAGGTATCCGTAGACGTAAATCTTCAACAGCGTTGCAGGATGATAGCCTGGCCTTCCTGTTGCCTCCGGCTCAACACCGCCGAAACCCAACCCCGCCAGATCAAGCTCATCGACAAAGACATCAACCGCCCGAACCGGATTATCCTCGCCCAAATAGTCATCCAGCCGTTCCGGAAACAACGTGCTTTGACTGCGGTCATTCCCAACGACAAAGCGCGTCATCGAATCCTCCCGGCAAATCACAGGAGAATCATATCATTCGAGGGCGTTTTCACACAGGCTGGGTCATCATGGGAAGTCAGAGGACGCCCAGCCCTCTTCCGCTTTTCCCTCAACAGCGGACATTGCTGCAAGGGGCACCCCGATCACTTCTTTGGCTGCCTTCAGAGAAAATGATCATGGGGATTGGATGTCTCGGCTTCGAAGGTGGCGGTATGCGACACGATCTATTCACCGGCGGAGCGTGTCCAGCCCGTCAGTCGAACACCTAATCCCGGCGCGGATCAGATAACCAAGCCTCGGCCAAACTAGCGGTCAACCACCACGGTCCGCTCTCGATCCTCGCGATTACTCTCGATGGTTGCGATCATCTCCGGCGATTCAAATTCACCTTCTTTGACGCTTGCTGTGTTCCGGTCCGACTCCACACGGTGTTGAATCGATCCCACCGTGTAGACGCCGTCTAGCGATGCCAGACTGATTTCAGGCTCGCATTCTTGTGAGCTGGCCGGCAGGATGCTGCACGTGCTCACAACCGCCAGCAGGGCAAAAACGTATCTCATGATCCGCTCCTTCCTGCCCGTTCGAGTCAACAGTCTGCAGCGGCAACGGTTCCGCTGACGCGCAACACCGCGTCTCGCCACATTCGACGGGCGGGACAGGGATCAAGCCTGCCCAGACCAGCAATCGTCCTCAGTTTCCCGAAACCAGCTTTAATCCGATCACGCCGGTCAAAATGAGACCAATGCAGAGCATCCTCATCGGCGCGGCCGAGTCCCCCAGCAGCGCTATTCCCAGAACTGCGGTACCCGCCGCGCCGATACCCGTCCAGACGGCATAGCCCGTTCCCACTGGCAGCGTGCGCAGTGAGAGTGAGAGAAGGAAGACACTCGACAAGCCAGTGACGAGTGTAAACAGTCCAGGTATCAAGCGCGTGAAACCTTCAGACCACTTCATGCAGAAGGCGAATGCGATTTCGAGAATGCCAGCGATGCTAAGTAGTGCCCATGCCATGTGAAAGCCGTTCGTTGGTTTGCCAGCCTGACGGCCGGGCGAGGTTTGTTGGAAGCGCTATTGTCGGGCAGGAGAACCGCGTCGGGTTCAATCCGCCGACGAAGGTGCAGGCCGGAAACGCTTCAAAACGGGCCATGCATTAAAGCGAGCGCTAACGAATAGACATTTCTATGCGCGAAGCGCTCGCTTACTCGTATTTCAAGCTTTCGCCGCAGCAGCGGGTGTCGAGCGGAACGTGATTCCAAATCGATTAAAGGCGTTCATCAAGCCGATCGCATACGTTAGATCAGCAAGTTCCTTATCGCTGAACTCTGCAGCAACGGCTTCATAATCGGCATCGGGAACGCCGGTTTCGGCAACGCGTGTTACGGTTTCCGCCCAAGCCAACGCGATGCGTTCGCGAATACTGAATACTTCACCCGCGTGGCGCCACACAGGTACCAGTACGAGCTTGTCTACCGTAACATCGAGCTTGAGAAGATCGCGGGAATGCATATCGATGCAATATGCACAGCCGTTTATTTGCGAAATCCGCAGATAAACAAGATAGATCAGTTCTTTTGCAAGGCCGCATTTCTGGAGATAGACGTACACTCCTCCGAAAGCCTTGTAACCTTCAGGCGAAATCTTGGCGTAGTCGATGCGATTGCTCATGATGAATCCTCATATTTGCCAGTTGACGGATCCTATCGTGTTGCATCTTGGCCTATCTTGGAAGGTCCATGATTGATCTTGCGTATTAGACCATGATTTTTCCTTTTCCGCTAAGAGTATGCGCCCTCAAACGAACTGTCGCGACGACGGTCATATCAGCTTCAAGATGCGCCTTCCGAAATTCTCGGCCGCGCGCTGAGAGCTAACATTCGTGAAATTGACAAGCAGGGCCGAGGCTCCATCAGCGCCCTTCGTCCAATCCGTCAATGCTTCCGCGTACAGGCCCTCTTGTCGCATACGCGCAACAAGCCGACGATCGGACCGTCGGCCTTGCAGCCGCAAGATCAAGTGCATTCCGCCTGGCTGCGAATCAATTCGCAGCTGTTTCCCCAGCACGGTTTCCAGGCCTGCGGCTGTCGCTTCCCGGCGCTCGGCGTAGAGTTTTCGCATCCGCTGGATATGCCGTGCGAAATGCCCTTCGGTAATGAAGGCTGTGACGATGGCTTGCGTAAGCTCGGGACTGCCGCCTGCAACAGCCTGAGTGACCTGCTCAAACCGTTCGACCTGCGATTCCGGCACGACAAGATATGCAAGCCGAAGGCTGGGAAAGAGCACCTTGCTGAAGGTGCCGGCGTAGAGCACCCGCCCGTCACGATCCAAACTCTTCAACGCTGGCAAAGGGCGGCTGACATACCGGTACTCGCCGTCGTAATCGTCCTCGATGATCCATGCATTATTTCGCGCGGCCCAGTCCAACAGCGCGAGACGGCGGGGCAACGAAAGGGACACACACAGCGGACTTTGATGCGCGGGCGTGACCACAGCCGCGCGCGCCCGTGGCGCCAGCCCGACTCCATCGGAAATGACCATACCCTCCCGATCTACCTGCACTGAGACTGCTGCAATCTTCATTTGCTCCCACACTTCTCGCGTAGGCGGATAGCCGGGGTTTTCGAGCCAAACGCGATCTCCCGCCTTCAGCAAGGCATGACCAATCACCTCGATGGTGTGTCGATATCCCGATGTCACGAATATCTGGGATGGGGAGCAATCAATCCCGCGCGAAACCTGGAGATAAGTGGCGATCTCGGCACGCAATGCCGGCAAGCCATATACAGAGGGATGAATCATGTCCGATGGTTGCATGGCACGCACACACCGCGCGCCCAGGCGCGCCCAGATCTTTCGGGGAAACACATCCAGGGCAGGCAAACCCATTTGGAACGGCAAAATCGAGTCTGGGCGAAAACTAGGCACGGCAATGCTGCTGTTGGACTTAAGCGCCGGGATCGCAACAGGCATTCGCGGCTCGAGGTCCGGCGTCACGACGGTCCCTGCCTGACCGCGGGCTTGAATGTACCCCTCAGCAGACAACAAGGAATAGGCTGCTTCGATCGTGCCTCTCGCCAAACCTAATTCCTTGGTCAGCGCACGTGCCGAAGGAATGCGATCACCTGGCTTCAATAATCCGCTGGCAATAGCACCGCGAAACCGACGGTAGATCTGGCGATAGAACGGTTCAGCCGTTGTTGGATCCAGCGGCGAAATCTTGCTGGCCTTTGTTGTGACGGTCATGGACTAGCCAACTCCGCAGGTGAGTCTAGGAATGGTTATACCATAACGCCCCGGAGCGACGCCTGCATAACAATCATGGACCAGTCTCAATTTCCAATCATGGATCTTGGGTGCAGGTCATGAGGCTTCTAGAAGATTGCTTATCGTGACGTTCCGATTTCGGGCGTCGGGAGCAGCATTTTAGAACGGACCTGAAAATGGATAGGATGATGAAAATTCTGCATGTTGCCTGCAGCCCTCGCGGGCAAGCCTCCGAGAGTTACAGGCTCTCGCAAAAAATCCTCGGCTTTTTGCTGAAGAGCGAGCCGGCGGCGGTATTGGTAAATCGGGTGATTGGCGGTAGCGCCCTATCGCATATCGATGAAAGCTACGCGACTGCCCTCGGAGCGACACAACAGTCGTTCGCGGAAATATTTCCGGCGGCCTCGATGTCCCAATCCGAAGAGCTCATTTCCGAGCTTGAGAGCTCTGATTTTGTGGTCATTGCAACTCCGATGCATAACTTCACCGTGCCCTCCGCGCTGAAGGCGTGGATAGATCATGTCGTCCGGGTCCGCCGGACGTTCAACGTGACCCCTGACGGGAAAGTCGGCGCATTGCACGATCGTCCAGTCTTTGTCGCTGTGTCCTCGGGCGGAAGATATTCCGGAAAGCACGCGCGTCAGCCGGATTTTCTTACGCCGTATCTAAAAGCTATCCTGGGTACCATCGGATTGCATGATCTGACTTTCTTCTCCGTCGAAGGATCGGCCCTTGGTCCGGATGCATTGGCTGAAGCGATAGCCAAAACAGATCGAGCGCTGCAGGAGCATTTTTCCTCGTTTCGCCCCTCATCTCGGAGCGCTGACCAATGGACCCGCGCGTGAAGCGCCAACGGCGTCGCCGCGTCGATTCAAAGGAGAATGAACCCGTCAGCGAAGACCACTCCAGGGCGGCATAACTCATCGCAACGAGAAAGACAGCCAACGCTCACCGCTTTGAAGTCAGCACCAGTTGCCAAACCGAAGGCATCCGCGCTACACCATGCGGTTCCTTTGCCGAAGGCTAGCCCGCCGGCAAACGCTCTAGTCCTACCGGCAGATTTTCGTCGCGGAAGCCGCGAGCATTGGCTCGAGGTACCAAGCTCCTCGCTCTCGGCAGGGTTTCGTCAGCCGCGACGTCCCCGAAGCATTGTGAGTTGACAACGCGCGTTGTCGCGCCATCATGACGTCCGGGTCGATACACCCGCCGCCTGCGCCCTTCGGGGATGGTGAACGTATCAATCTCTCTCCGCGCCCTCGCCATTGGCGAACGGGTCGGCAACGCAGGCACCGATCTCCTCCGTTCGTCGATAGAGAGGTGCCCTCATGCGCGATTTCCGCGATGCGAAAGTCATGGCGCATTCCCTGCGCGATGCCTTGAAGGTCAAGGCTATGGAAATAAGCCATAGCGAATCCCTGGAGCTGATCGCGAAGGCGTTCGGCTACGAGAACTGGAACATTCTGTCCGCCAAGATCGATGCGGCACAGCCGCAGTCCGGCTCGACGGCCGGGCACCCAATTCCAGCGCCGCAGGCCGTTCTCTATTGTTCCTTCTGTGGCAAGAGCCAGCATGAAGTGAACAAGCTGGTTGCCGGCCCGCATGTATTCATCTGCGACGAATGCATCGATGTGTGCAGCGACATCATCGACGAGCAACTGCTCCGCCTCATCGAGGGCGACGAAACGAGCGCCCGGGCCATGTCCACCGAACGGCTGTCGCACTATGTCGGACACGCAAGGAAGGGTGAACAACGCCATCGCCTCGCCTTGCAGGGAATCGAACGCATGCTCGCGCTTCGACGCAACGGAGAGCCGGTGGATGATGATGTCCTGACATCGTCCGGCATGATCCACTTGAAGAACAAGACCACTGACGAGCTTCTGACCATGCAAAAATATCCGCAAGATCAACTGAAGCGGTACGAACAGGCGCTACGCACGGCAATGCCCGTGCTCAATGAGCGGAAGCCATGATCCTTCCAGGAGTCATTATCGGGCCCGGACCGCCGCCGTAGACCCTCAACGGAACCTGGAGACGGACCACCCGGACGTGTGACCAAGTTCACATCGAACGCGCGGCTTCTGGCGCAGTGTAACGACGTTGTTGATTATCCGTTGAGGTCATGGATATCCGTTGAGGTCCGGATGCACTGCACGAATTGCGCAGCCGAAGTCGCGGAGCGAAGGAAATTCTGCGGGCTGTGTGGCGCGGCGGTAGTGCGGCGCTGTGCGGCCTGCGGCGCGGCAAACCCGGCTCTAAACAAGTTTTGTGGCGACTGCGGGACCAAATTGCGCGCGGCTTCGCCCGCGGCGATGCCGACGTCACGCGACACGCGCCCGATCGAGCGGCGACAGCTGACGGTGCTGTTTTGCGACCTGGTCGGATCGACTGCGCTCTCTGCGAGTCTCGATCCCGAAGACTTCAGTGCCATCATCGCCGGCTACCGGCGCTGCATTACTGAAACCGTTGCCCGCTTCGACGGCTTTGTCGCGCGGCATCATGGCGACGGTGCGGTTATATATTTCGGCTATCCCCACGCACACGAAGACGATGCGGAGCGCGCCGTTCAAGCCAGCCTCGCATTGGTGCAGGCGGTCACCGCCTTGCCAACGAAGCAAAGGTTGAGCGCACGTATCGGCGTTGCAACGGGCGTCGCGCTTGTCGGCGATATGTCGGACAGCGCAATTTCCGAAGAGCATGGCATCCTCGGCGACACCCCGAATCTTGCGGCCCGTCTGCAATCGCTCGCGCAACCCGGCAGCGTCATTATCTCGGGCCGTACAAAGTCGATCGCGGGGGCGCAGTTCGAGTATCTCGATCTCGGCAAAGTCCCGATCAATGGATTCGCAAAACCAGTTGCTGTCTGGCAAGTGGCAGGCAAGACCGCCGTGACCAGCCGGTCGCATGCGCTCCAAAGCAGCGATTTGCTGCCGCTGATCGGTCGCAATGAAGAAATGGAGCTGCTTCTGAGCCGGTGGCAGCGCGCCAGGAGCGGCGAAGGTCAGGTGGTGCTGCTTTCCGGTGAAGCGGGAATCGGAAAATCACGGCTCACCGTCGCGCTGCTGGAACAACTCGCGCGCGAGCCGCACATACGCCTGCGCTGCTTCTGCTCGCCGCAACATACCGACAGCACGCTCTATCCGGTGATCGGGGAGATGTTGCGCGCCGCTCGCTTTGTTCACGCTGACAGCCCGCAAGTGAAAATGGACAAGCTTGACGCGCTGCTGGCGCAAAGCGCGACGTCGCCCGAGGATGCGGCGCTGTTTGCCGAGATGCTGTCCCTGCCCAACGATGGACGCTATCCGCCGGTTGAAGTTGAGCCGCAGCTCCGTCGCCAGAAAACGCTGAAAGCCCTTGGTTCGCAAATCGAGGCGCTGGCGCGGATCAATCCCGTGCTGGTGATTTTCGAAGATGCGCATTGGGCCGATCCAACCAGCCTTGAATTGTTTGCCCGGGCGGTGGATGTGGCCGCGAGCCATCGGCTCTTGATACTGGTTACCTACAGGCCGGAATTCAGCCTGCCCTCGATTGGACGGCCGCACGTGACTGAGCTGACGCTGCATCGGCTGGCGCCGTGCGACATAGATTTCCTGATCGAGCGAGTTGTCGGAGACCGGTCGCTGCCGGCGGGCATCCGCCAGGACATCATCGAGCGCACCGACGGCATTCCGCTGTTCGCTGAGGAGATGACCAAGGCGGTGCTGGACGCGGAGGGTGAGAGTGACGCGCAGCGGGTTTGCGCCGAAGCGCCGACACCTATGGTCGCGGTTCCGGCAAGCCTGCATGCTTCGCTGATGTCGCGGCTCGATCGGCTCGGGCCGGCGAAGAACGTGGCGCAGGTTGGCGCGGCGATCGGCCGGGCATTTCCACACATGTTGCTGGCCGCGCTGGTGCGAAAACCAAAGGAAGAACTCGACTCCGATCTCGACCGTCTCATTGCGGCAGGTTTGTTGTTTCGACACGGCACCCCGCCACGTGCGAACTACCTGTTCAAGCATGCGCTGGTGCAGGACGTGGCCTACAGCACGCTGCTGCGGGAGCAGAGGCGCACGCTGCATGCCCGCATCGCCGAAACCCTCGAAAGCCAGTTCCCGGAGATCGCCCAGAGTCAGCCCGAGCTGCTGGCGCGTCACTACACAAAGGCCGACCTGATCCAGAAGTCAGCGCGCCTGTGGGGCAAGGCAGGACAACGTTCACAGGAGCGCTCGGCGCTGGTCGAAGCCGCAGAACAGCTCAGCCAGGCGCTGGCGCAAATCGCAACCCTGCCCTCTACCTCCGACCTGCGGCGCGAGCAGATCGTTCTACATGTCGCGCTCCTGAACACGCTCATGCATGTCAAGGGATATGGCGCGCCCGAAACGAAGGCTGCCGGTGCTCAGGTGAGAGCGTTGATCGAGCAAGCGGAACGGCTCGGAGAGACTCCCGACGATCCTTCGTTGCTGCTCTCCGCGCTTTTCGGCCAGTGGATCGTCAATTTCATCAACTTCAATGGCGACGTTGCGCAAGGGCTCGCGGCGCGGTTCCTCGCCCTTGGCGAGAAGGACGGGACTGCGGTACCCCGGATGATCGGACACCGCACCATGGGGAGTACGCTGGCGCTGATCGGGGACCTCGTTGATGCCAAGGCGCACTACGATGAAGCCCTCGCCCTTTACCGTCCCGCCGAGCACCGGCGGTTGATGACGCGATTTGGCCAGGACCTGCGGGTAACGTGCCTCGCTTTTCGTTCAATGGCCTCGTGGCTGCTCGGTTATCCCGAGACTGCGCTCAAGGATGCAGACCGCGCGCTCATGGAAGCGCGCCAGATCGAACACGCTGCGACTTTGATGTTCACGCTGAATTTCCCAATCCTTATCAATACCTATTGCGGGAATTACCACGCGGCAAACGAGCATCTCAAAGAGCTTGTCGCTCTGGCCGAGGAGAAAGGCGCCCCGTTCCGAAAAGCGGAGGGCGTGTTACGGCGCGGCTACATCCTGACTCTCACGGGAGCCGCGAATGCCGTCGAGATCGTCACGTCGGGTATTGATTTATGGCGGTCGGCCGGATCGACGATATTTACGCCGGAGCAGGAGTTCATGCTGGCGATCGCCCATGCAGATTCAGGTCAGTTCGATGATGCCTGCCGCTGCATCGACAAAGCAATGACGGCGATGCACGCAACCAGGGAAAGGTGGTGCGAGGCAGAGGCTCATCGCGTTGCAGGAGAAATCGCGCTCAAGTCGCCGCAGCGTGACGTGGCGAAAGCGCAAGCGTATTTCGAGCATGCCGTGACCATTGCGCGAGAACAGCAGGCGAAGGCGTGGGAATTGCGCGCAGCCATGAGCCTGGCGCGGCTCTTGAGCGACCAGGGGAAGCGGCAAGCGGCACGCGACCTTCTCGCCCCCATCTACGGCTGGTTCACCGAAGGTTTCGACACGACCGATCTTCGAAAGGCCAAGGCACTGCTCGGCGAGCTTCACTGACAGGCCATCCGGCTACGCAGTCCGGCCTGTGCACCAGTTGGCCTAACACGCGCCGCAGCGATTTCCGCCATCGGGCACCAGGGAACGAAAGAAACCGGTTTAGATTTGATTCATCGTACTTTTTAGAAGTCGATTCAAATTTTCCGTTCATGGTTGTCTTTCCATGCGCCTTCGGCCAGGCACGTTTGATCGGAAATCGTTGGTATGGCGTGCCCAGGTGGAGCGCTTCAGGATTGTTGCGAAGAAGCTGGCAAGCGGCCGCATGCCGCCGGCCTGAAATCGCGCGGCCTGAAACTTCTGACGATCGGCGTCATCTTGTGTTCGATGTCACTTGCGGGATGCGCGCGCAATACGGCGCAGCGCGAAGTCAGTCCGGCGCTGCACGAAGGCAAGGCATCTCCCGTCCGCGCTCCTGCACGCCCCCGCCGATACGCCGAACCATATCGATATGTCGAACCGAAAATCCGGCGTCCCGAGCTGGCGTTGCTCTCACCGCAGCCCGCCCCCGATTGCGAGTTCAAGCGATCCGACCTCAAGACCGTCGACCCGGATGAATGGGGCCGCCTGAAGGTTGAGTACGAACGTCAATGCTACCTTGATGCGGAAAAAGCTGCACGCGACCGCCTCGCCCTGCTGCAGGCGTCCGCCACTTGCGAAATCGAGCCGGTTCCGCAACGAAAGCCGGCCCGATAGCATTCAGGCCATCCCCATAAGCCAAATATTCCCACGGGCAGATGCCGGCGGCGCGCCTGTTCCCGCACGACCCCTGCGCGTATTGCGGGAACATTGTATATCTTTGGTTGATAGACACCCACCTAGACTTGTGTTTGCTTGATGGAACCGGCCGGGAAAGGCCCTCGATTTAGTCGTTGTTTTGCCATTCTGCCGGTACTCTATTCTTGTCAGGCTTTTTTCAGGTGACGTTTTAACGCGACCGAGTTTGTTTTGACCGCTGACTAGTTTCCGAGGAGTGCCAGTGCGGGGGGACTGGTGGGGAAATATCGGTATTTGAGTGCATGCTGCCATGAAGACGCTCTACGATTTACTCGAGGCACTTCCGGACGATGACGCCGACGGCCTGAGGGCTGCGTTCCGCAAGGCAGCCAAGGCCAACCATCCCGATTTCAATCCCGGCAACGCGGAAGCTTCGGAAAGATTCAGGCGTATTGTTCGCGCCAACGCCATCCTGAGCGATGAGCAGCAGCGAGCGGCCTATGACCGGCTGCTCGAAGTCGCGCGCCGGCAGCAAAACCAGCAGCCCAAGCCCAAGCGCGGCTTCCTCGCCCGCACGATCCGCCGACTGGCCGCTGACGCCATTACAAGCGCCGTTGTCTCCGTCGTGCTCATCGGAGGTTACTTCGCCTACAGATCCGCCGACAGGCTGCCGCTCGCTTCGGCGCAGGTCATTGAAATAGCCAAGAGCGAACCGGCGCAGGCTGTCAACGTCACGCGAGCCGAAATCGCCGACGCACCCAACCAGGCTGAACAACACGCCAGACCTGAAGCTATCGAAGCGAGCAACACTGCGCCCGACGTCACCCCGCAGGCCGCCGACGAGCCGGCAAAACCGGACGATAGCGTCGTTGCGGTGACCGCAGAGGTCGCCCCTGCGAGCGCATATGCGCCACCGGCCGGCGACTACGGGACCAGGGACGTCAAGTTCTATCGCGAACGCGGCATGCGGGCGTATCGCGACGGGGATCTATATCTGGCGCTCGCGAACTTCGACCTGGCGATCGATCTCGATCCCGGTTTGCCGGAATCCTATATCGATCGCGGCATCGTCTTCCATCGCCTGGGCGACCTGAAGCGCGCCTTTTCCGACGTTGCGGAAGCCAAGCGAATTGAAGCCGTGAATCGAAACAAGACCCCTTCGGTTGCACGCGCACCCTGACACTATAACCGGCAACGGCGTAGGGCGGGCAAAGCTAACGGGTCGCGCGAAAGCGCCCGATGACAGGCTCCGTGTGTCCACCACCACGACCTCCGTGTAAATGGTGGGCACGCTTCGCTTTGCCCACCTTACAGGTCCCGGGTTCTGTCGATCAGCTCGTCGGCATGACGTAAGCGTAGATTCGGCCGCGCGACACCGGGGCTTCGCGAACGCGGTTGCCGTTGTTGCCGGAGATCATGATCGGATTTCCGGATGCATCGATGCCGGTGATGATGCCGACATGGCCGCCGCGCCGGCCGCGCGACATCACCGCGATGGCGCCGACCTGCGGGCCGGAAACGCGCTGGCCGTATTTCGCGAACGAACTCGCCATGTCCGAGCCGGTGCCACGATAGCCGGAGTGCTGCAGAACCATGTTCGCAAAGCGCGCGCACCACAGGCTGCCGCGTCCCGTCGGGTTGCCGCCGACATACTTGCGCGCTTCGGCAACGACGTTCGATGAGGTGAAGCCCGAGGCCATCCCGCCGCCGGGCGGCGTCACGGTTGCATTCGTCGCGACGCTTGCGTTGGCGTCGGCGAGACCGCGCGCCTGCATTTGCGCGACCCCGCGCTCCCAGCGCGACGTGTGATCGGCCTGCCGGAGCCGGGCACCACGACGGCCGCCACGATCGGCGCGCGCCTCTGCGGCGACGTTGGGCGAGCCGAAGCCACCGGGCGCAGCCATCTGCGGGTTGCTTTCCATGAAGCTCGGGTTGCTGTCGGCAAAGCCGCCGGCCTGCATTTGCTGCGCGCTGCGCTCCAAGCGCGACATCCGCCCTGCATGGCGATAGTGGCGATAGGCATAATGATGCTTGGCATGGTGGCCGGCGTGATAGCCGCGAGCGTGCCGCCCTGCATGATGAGGCCGTGCCGAAGCCGGAGAGACAAATGCGACGATGGACACCGAACACAATGCCAGCGCGATGAAACGAAGTGACCGGCGAAACGCAAACGACTGACGCATACTTGATCCTCTGTTACACCCCCGCACCCCAACTTCCCCCCGTGCGTTCGCGTACGAACGAACGCGGACCGCCGTTTTGCGTCCGGCTGTGGCCGGAGCAAGATTTCATGTGGCAGCGGGGAAACGATTCCGGGGCGATTCCGCAGGCATTCCATGGCGAAAATGAAGCCAGGCAGCCGTATTGCAGCCGCGAGAATTAACTGCAATTTTACCGGCTGGCAGCGCAAGGAAGTTGCGTAAAAACAAGAAAATGGAGAGGAATCGGAAATGCCCCATGCCTTAGCCAAGGATAGCGTCCGTCTGCACTACGAAGAGGCCGGAAGCGGCACGCCGATCATCTTCCTGCACGAGTTCGCGGCCGACCACACCAACTGGGAGCCGCAGATGCGCTACTTCTCGCGCGGCCACCGCTGCATCGCCTATTCGGCGCGCGGCTATACGCCCTCCGACGTGCCGCCCGATGCCAGCGTCTACACCTACAAGCACTTCTATACCGACGCGCTCGCCGTGCTCGATCACCTCGGCATCGCCAAGGCGCATTTCATCGGCCTGTCGATGGGCTCCTATTCATCGCTGCAGATCGGCCTCAATGCACCGGAGCGCGCGTTGTCGATGACACTCGCCGCCGTCGGCTCGGGATCGGGTTTGGAAAACCTCGATGCCTTCCGCGCGCAATGCCGGGCCAATGCCGAGCAGTATGAAGCGATCGGCTCGGCCGAAGTTGCAAAAGTGACGCGCGAGGCGCCGAGCCGGATTCCGTTCCTGCTGAAGGACCCGCGCGGGCACGCCGATTTCTACGCCGCGCTGGCGCGGCACGACGCCAAAGGTTCGGCCAACACGATGCGCAGCTTCCAGGGCGGACGTCCGTCGATCTACACCATGACGGATGCAATCCGGAAGGTGCCGACGCCTGCGCTGATCCTGTGCGGCGACGAGGACGACAATTGCGTCGAGCCGAGCCTGTTCCTGAAGCAGCATCTGCCGGCGGCGGGGCTCTCGTTCTTTCCCAAATCAGGCCACGTGCTCAATCTGGAAGAGCCGGCGCTTTTCAACGAGATGGTGGAGCGCTTCATCGCGCTGGTCGAGGCCGGGCGATGGCCGGTGCGCGATCTGAGGTCGACGGTGAAAGTCGCGGTATAAGAAAGAGCCCCGTTCCGATAGGATCGGAACGGGGCTCTGGATTTTTGATTGACGCGTTTTCTTGACGCGAACCGGTCTCCACTTCGCTGGAAAACGCTCTAGTTGGCCGGAGCGCGGAAGGCAGCCCGGTAATGCGCCGGGCTGGTGCCAAGCCGCAGCCTGAAATGGTGCCGCATGGCATCGGCAGAGCCAAAGCCGGTTTCGGTCGCGACGCCTTCGATGGGGATCCGGGTTGCTTCCAGCAACTCCCGCGCCTTCGCGACGCGGGTCTGCACCACCCATTCACCGGGCGACATCCCGGTGGCATCCTCAAAACGGCGGATGAAGGTGCGCCGGCTCATCCGCGCCTTCTCAGCAAGGGTTGAGATCGTCAGATCGCGATCGAGATGGCGCTGGGCCCAGGCAAATACGGCGGCGAGCGCATCGCCTTCGACCGGCGGGACCGGTTGCCGGATGTATTGCGCCTGCCCCCCTTCGCGATGCGGCGCGATGACCAGCCGCCGCGCCACATGGTTGGCGATCTCGGTGCCGTGGTCGCTCCTCACGATGTGCAGGCAGAGGTCGAGCCCCGCCGCGCGGCCGGCCGAGGTCATGATGTCGCCGTCGTCGACATAGAGCACATTGGCATCGACCTGCACCCGCGGATAGCGGCGTGCAAGCGCCTCCGTGTGCGCCCAGTGCGTGGTGGCGCGCCGGCCGTCGAGCAGGCCGGCGGCAGCGAGGATGAAGGCGCCCGCGCAGATCGAGGCGACGCGCGCGCCGCGCCGGTGCGCACGCCGCAACGCGTCGAGCATCGCGACGGACGGGGACTCCACGATGTCACGCGATCCCGGAACGATGATCGTGTCGGCGCGGGCCAATGCGCCCATTCCGGCGTCGGCGATCACCTTGAGGCCGTTGTTGGCGATGAGCGGTTGTCCCGGCCGTTCGGAGCACACGACGACGCGATACCAGTCCGGGCCCATGTTCGATAGACCGAACACCTCCAACGTCAGGCCGAGTTCGAAGGCGCTGACGCCGTCATAGGCCAGCACCGCGACGACGCGCTGCGCGCTGTCGGCGGGGGATTTGCCACGATTTGACCGGATCGGCGGAGTCAGCGTGATCTTGCTTGGCATGATCTTCACGATATACGGCATTCGTGCCACTGGCAAGATGGCGTCGCACGGTTCACGTTTGCCCAGGCCAAGGAGACGAGCATGACTTTTCTGATTGCGACCTGCGAATTCCCCGACCGGGCCGATCAGGCCGACGCGATGTGGCAGCGGCTTGCCGCCGAGTTCGACAAGTCCCCGGTCGATCTGCTTGTCCTGCCCGAGCTCGCCGGCGTCGACAGTTTCTGGAGCAGCCCCACATTCGATGAGGCGGTCTGGCGCCAGGCCGCCGCGACGCATCAAACGATCGAGGAGCATTTGCGGCCGATCGCTGCGAAGCGCATTGTGGGGACGCGCGCTGTCGCTGAAGGCGCGAAGCGATGGAACGAGACCTTTCTATGGACGCCGGAGCGCGGCCTGGTTCGCGGCCGGGCCAAGGCGCTGCTGCCGCAACAGGAAGGCGGCTGGGAAGAAACCTGGTTCGACCGCGGCTCGCAATTCCCCGAAGCCGTGCGCGATGGCGAGTTCTGCTTCAGCGAAATGGTGTGCACCGAACTCATGGTGAGCACGGCCGCGCGCGGCCTGGGACAGTCGGGGGTTCAGGTCATCGCCGCGCCGCGCGCGACCGGCGGCCACTTGCGCTGGGAAGTGGCGGCGCGAATGACGGCAATCGCCGCAGGTGCATTCGTTGTGACAGCTAACCGCCGGGGCGCGAAGCTTGCGGGTGGCAGCTGGATCGTGGCGCCCGATGGCGACATCCTCGCGCGCACCAACGTGAGTGCCCCGATCGTCAGTCACGAAATCGATCTCGCGCTGGTCGAAAGCGCGCGGCTGACCTATCCGCGCAATGTCAGGGATTGAGCGGCCTCAGATTTCGGGGCGGCCGCTCGGGAATAATTTTCATTGCGAATGATCTTTATTGAGAGGGCAGGACGATGAAACTGCGGCTATTGCGCAACGCCACGCTGAAGCTGGAGATCCAGGGCCGGACAGTCCTGATCGACCCATTCTTTGCCCCAAAGGGATCGCGGCCGTCCTTTACCGGACGCGCGCCCAACCCGCTGGTCGAACTGCCGGCAAGCCCGGAAGAAATCCTCGACGGCGTCGAACTCGTCATCGTCTCGCATCTGCATGCCGACCATTTCGATCCGGTGGCGCAATCCCTGGTGCCAAAACATCTTCCGCTGATCTGCCAGCCGGGCGACGAGGACAAGATCCGGTCGTACGGGTTCGACGACGTGATGCCTCTCGCCAAAATCATCGATTGGAACGGCATTCGCCTGCAGCGCCGAGAGGGTAGTCATGGCCTCGGACCGGTCGTGCAGAAAATGGGTTCTGTGATGGGTTTCAGCATCACGGCAAAGGACGAACCGACAGTCTACTGGGCCGGCGACACCGTGCTCTATCCTGCCATCGAAACCGTCATCACGGACACAAAGCCCGAGATCATCATCATCCACGCCTGCGGGGCGCGATGGGACGGCGATCTCATCACGATGGACGCCGCGGAGGCCGTCTCGACCTGCAGGCTGGCGCCTGACGCTACAGTGATCGCCACTCACATGGATTCGCTCGACCACGCCACCGTCTCACGCGACGAACTGAGGCGGCATGCGAACGGGCAAGGCGTCTCGCCGCAGCAATTGCTGATACCGCTGGATGGAGAGACGCTGCAGTTGGCATCGCGGCAGACTTGAACACCCGGCCGGGGAAGGCATTACTTCGCCTTCCCGCCCCGGCTCAGCAAGAACACGCCCTGCTCGCCGAACATGTTCCAGACCCACCAGGGCAGGGTCAGCGGCACCGGGCGGCCGTAGAGATCGAGGGCGACCGCGCGCTCCATCTTGACGTTGATCTCGTCGCAGAGCTGCACGAAATCCTTGATCGTGCAGAAATGGATGTTCGGCGTGTCGTACCAGGTCGCCGGGAGATTTTCGGTGCGCGGCATGTGGCCGCCGACCAGCAATTGCAGCCGCATCTTCCAGAAGCCGAAATTCGGGAAAGACACGACGGCGCGCCGGCCGATGCGCAGGAGATTCTCCAGCACGACCTTCGGCTGCCGCGTCGCCTGCAGCGTCTGCGACAGGATCACGTAATCAAAGGCGTCATCCGGATAATTGACGAGGTCGGTGTCAGCATCGCCCTGCACCACCGCAAGCCCCTTGGCGACGCAACGGTTGACGCCCTCGCGCGACAGCTCGATGCCGCGGCCGTCGATGCCGCGGCTTTCCAGGAGTTGCAGCAATTCGCCGTCGCCGCAGCCGACGTCGAGCACTTTTGAGCCGGCCGGAATCATTTCCGCGACCAGCAGATGATCGGTGCGATACTTGCCCGTACGATCGGGCGCGACGCCGCCGAGCGGCAAGGCCTGTTCCTGAAGCGTCATCTCAACCACCCGTGTTGGTATCGAGGCCGCGCGCCTTGCCGGCGGATTGCAGGAAGGCGCGGGAGATGTCGAAGAACTCGGGCACGTCGAGCAGGAAGGCGTCGTGGCCGCGATCGGTCTCGATCTCGGCGAACGACACCCGCGCGCTGGAGGCGTTCAGCGCATGCACCAGCGCGCGCGATTCCGACGTCGGGAACAGCCAGTCCGAGGTGAACGACACCACGCAGAAGCGGGTCTTGATGCCGCGAAACGCCTGCGCCAGCACGCCGTCATGGTCGGCGGCGATGTCGAAATAGTCCATCGCCCGCGTCAGGTAGAGATAGCTGTTGGCGTCGAAGCGCTCGACAAAGGACGAGCCTTGATAGCGCAGATAGCTTTCGACCTGGAAATCCGCGTCGAACGAGAAGGTCGGCAGCTCGCGGTCCTGCATCCGGCGGCCGAATTTGCGATGCAGCGCGGCGTCGGAGAGATAGGTGATGTGTCCGGCCATCCGCGCCACGGCCAGCCCGCGGTGCGGATGGGTGTTGAGCTCGAAATAGCGCCCATGATGCCAGTCCGGATCGGCCATCACCGCCTGCCGGCCGAGTTCGTGAAACGCAATGTTCTGCGCCGAATGGCGTGTCGAGCAGGCGACCGGCAGCGCCGAGAACACGCGCTCCGGATAGGCGGCGGTCCATTGCAGCACCTGCATCCCGCCCATCGATCCGCCGATCACGCAGAACAATGTTTCGATCCCCAGCCGGTCGAGCAGCATGGCCTGCGCGCGGACCATGTCGGGGATGGTGATGACAGGAAAATCCAGCCCCCAGGCCTTGCCGGTGGCCGGATTGGTCGAGGCCGGACCGGTCGATCCCATGCAGCCGCCGATCACGTTCGAACAGACGATGAAGTATCGGTCGGTATCGAGCGGACGGCCGGGACCGACCATGATTTCCCACCAGCCGGCCTTGCCGGTCAGCGGATGCAAATTGGCGACATGCTGATCGAGCGTCAGCGCGTGGCAGATCAGAATGGCGTTGGAGCGGTCGGCGTTTAGTTCGCCATAGGTCTGATAGGCGATCTGGAACGGCGCGAGATCGATACCGCAATCGAGTTTCAGCGGCTGATCCATGCCGAACGTCGCCACCGTCGAGGTCGGATGATCGGCCTCGTGGGCGCGATCCACGCTGTAAATCGACGGGCTGGATATCGATGGCACGTTTGTCATTTCGGCACCGACCTCCCTGCGGAGGCCCTACGGACAGAATCAGGCCATAAAAAAACCCGGCCTGAACAAAGGTTCGGCCGGGATCAACTCTGTCCCCGGCCTGTTTAGCGAGTTGTTTAACGTGGCTGCAAGCCGGCCGGCTCAAATGACCACGGAATGGAACAAAGCTAGTCCCACCCAGGCATTTCGTCAAGGCAGCCGAGCCCGGGGCAGCCTGGTTAACCGGGTCCTGCGGGGCTCCCCCGCGACGTTTCTCTTTGCTTTCAGCGCCCGTCTTTCCTAATCAATGCGACTGTCTGCCGGCCGCATCGGGCTGTTCGGCACCAAGGTTTTCCTGAGATGTCCAAGGCACCCCCGGCCCCGCCCTCCCTGCAGGAACTGCGCAAGGAGATCGACGCAATCGACGAGCAGGTCCACCGCCTCCTGATGGCGCGCGGCGACATCATTGACCGGCTGATCCAGGTGAAGCAGACCCAGGAAGTCGGCTCGGCGTTCCGCCCGGCGCGCGAGGCCAGCATGATGCGCGAGCTCGTTAGGCGCCATCGCGGCATCCTGCCGCTCGACACCATCGAGAGCATCTGGCGCGTCATCATCTCGACCTTCACCTACGTCCAGGCGCCGTTCTCGGTGCATGCGGATGTCTCGGTCGGCGAACCCGCGATGCGGGATTCGGCGCGCTTTCACTTCGGCTTCGTCGTCCCTTATGCCGGCCATTTCAGCGCGCAGGCCGCGGTGGAAGCGGTAGCGAAATCGAAGGGCGACCTGGCGCTGGTCTCGGCTATCTCGGGCCGCACGCCGTGGTGGCTCGCGCTGGAAGCGGACGGCGCGCCGAAAATCATCGCGCGGCTGCCGTTCCTCGAACGCGCCGACCATCCGGCGGCACTCCCGGTGTTCGTGATCTCGCGGGTCGCCGACGACGCCATGGCGACGGAAGTCCAGATGTGGAGCGTGCGCGTCTCGGGGTGGAACGCCGATATCGCCCGCGCGGTGGCCCCGCTCGCCGAGATCGTCGCCGTGCCCGATACCGCCTTCGACGGCGCGGCGCTGCTGGTGTCGGATGCCGGCACCGGCTTCGAGAAGATCAAGACGGCGCTGATAAAGGCCGGCGCCTCGGTGCGCTCGTCGGCCCTCGTCGGCAGCCACGCAACGCGCTATACGGTGCCCCCGAACGGGGCTGCCAAGTCTTAAGCCGTCAAGTCTTAAAGTCGCCCTGAATATCCGGAGCCAGAAGATGGACCGCCCTGTGCCGAATCCCGGCATTCTCGATATTGCGCCCTACACGCCCGGCAAGACGCCGGTGCCGGAGCCGGGCCGCAAGGTGTTCAAGCTGTCCGCCAACGAGACGCCGTTCGGGCCGTCGCCGAAGGCGAAGGAAGTCTATCAGCAGGCGGCGTCACATCTCGAAGACTATCCGGAAGGCACGTCGCGGGTGCTGCGCGAGGCGATCGGCCGCGCCTACGGACTCGATGCCAACCGCATCATCTGCGGCGCCGGTTCGGACGAAATCCTCAACCTGCTGGCGCACACCTATCTGAGCCAGGGCGATGAGGCGATCTCCACCGCACACGGTTTTCTGGTGTACCCGATCGCCACGATGGCGAACGGCGCCAAAAACGTCGTCGCGCCCGAGACCAACTTCACCGCCGATGTCGACGCCATTCTCGCGCGCGTCAGCCCGAAGACCAAGCTGGTGTGGTTGGCCAATCCGAACAATCCGACCGGCACCTATGTGCCGTTCGACGAGGTCAAGCGGCTGCGCGCGAGCCTGCCCTCGCATGTCCTGCTGGTGCTCGACGCCGCCTATTCCGACTACGTCTCGCGCAACGATTACGAGCTCGGGCTGGAGCTGGTGGCGACCACCGAAAACACCGTGATGACGCACACCTTTTCCAAGATTCACGGGCTGGCGGCTTTGCGGATCGGCTGGATGTTCGGCCCTGCCAACATCATCGACGCCGTCAACCGGATCCGCGGGCCGTTCAACGTCTCGACGCCGGCGATGCTGGCGGCGGTCGCAGCAATCGAGGACACCGCACATATCCAGATGTCGAAGGCGTTCACCGAGCAGTGGCGCAACTGGCTGACGGAAGAGATCGGAAAATTGGGATTAAAGGTCACGCCGAGCGTGGCGAATTTTGTGCTGATACACTTCCCGGAGCAGGGCAAGACCTCGACTGAGGCGGACGCGTACCTCACCCGGCGCGGCCTGGTTCTGCGGGCGCTGAACAATTACGGACTACCTCATTCGCTACGCATGACCATCGGCACCGAGGAGGCCAATCGCCTCGTCGTCGACGGCCTGCGCGACTTCATGGCGGGCAAATGAACGCGACGCCGATCTTCCGACGCATCGCGCTGATCGGCTTCGGCCTGATCGGCGGCTCGATCGCGCGCGCCGCGCGGGCGCACGGGCTCGCCAGCGAAATCGTCACCACCGCGCGCTCGGAAAAAACCCGCGCGCGGGTGACCGAACTCGGCATCGTCGACGGCGTGCTGGAAACCAACGCGGAAGCGGTTGCGGACGCCGACCTCGTGATCCTCTGCATTCCGGTCGGCGCTTGCGGACCGGTCGCGCAGGAGATCGCGCCGTTCCTCAAGGCCGGCGCGATCGTGTCCGATGTCGGTTCGGTCAAGGCCGCGATCGTTCGCGAGATGGCACCGCATCTGCCGGATAACGTTCATTTCGTTCCGGCCCATCCCGTCGCCGGCACCGAGCATTCCGGACCCGATTCCGGCTTCGCCGAACTCTTCATCAACCGCTGGTGCATCCTCACACCGCCCGACGGCAGCGACCCCATGGCGGTCGAAACATTGCGTGCATTCTGGGCCGGCATGGGCGCCAAGGTCGAGATCATGACGCCCGATCACCATGACCTGGTGCTGGCGATCACCAGCCATTTGCCGCATCTGATCGCCTACACCATCGTCGGCACCGCCGACGAACTGGCGCAGGTGACGTCGTCGGAAGTGATCAAATTCTCCGCCGGCGGCTTTCGCGATTTTACCCGGATCGCGGCGTCCGACCCCACGATGTGGCGCGACGTGTTCCTCAACAACAAGGAAGCCGTGCTGGAAATGCTCGGCACCTTCAACGAGGATCTCTCAAAACTCACCCGCGCGATCCGCCGCAACGACGGCGAAGCGCTGTTCGAGCACTTCACCCGCACCCGCGCCATCCGCCGCGGCATCGTCGAGATCGGCCAGGATTCGGCGGCCGCCGATTTCGGCCGGCCGCATCCGCCGCTGGCGAAGAAGGCGGATTAGGGGTCGGCTCTCACCGCCGTCATTGCGAAGCTCTTGTAGCCCGGACGAGCGCTAGCGATATCCGGGGCGGCATTGGAGGAATCCCGGATATCGCTTCGCTCATCCGGGCTACGAAACTATTTGCGCATCTTCATGGGATGATGCGTGGGGATCGCGTGCCGCATCACGAGCCGCGGCGCCATCGCCTGGGCGTCGACCGGCGATCGCGCCGGTCCGATGCCGAGATCGCCGTTGGGATGGTAGAACGCATACATCCCGGGCTCGTCGATCATGTGCTGCGCCGACGCCGGCGATACGATCAGTGCGGACAATACCGCGGCAGCGCTGAGAAATTTGATCTTGGTCATCTTGCTTCTCCTGAATAGCGACCCTTCGATACGGGCCGTCAGAGAGCAAGAGCGACATCACCGCTACGACATTCCCGGCAAAGCCATATCAACCGATCACGCTTTGGCGATCCGGATTTCGCGCGGCACACGTCCGCTTGACCGTGTGATCCGTAGGATGGGTGGAGCGCAGCGATACCCATCAATTCGCAGCGTAGAAGGATGATGGGTATCGCTGCGCTCCACCCATCCTACGGTATTACGGTCTCAAAACAGCGGCGGCACCTGGCCCACTTTCAGCGGCCCGAGGAACACCGCGCCGTCGACGAAGCGCAGCGGGAAGGCACGGGCCTTCTTGCCTTCCAGCTCCGCCTCCTTGCCGAGCGCATTGATGCCGGCGGCGACGCCGGTATTGGCATTCTGCTTGACGACCTTGCCCAGGCCCGGGATCGCGCGGTCGAGCGCACCGAACAGATTGTTGAGGTCCTGCGTCTTGACGCCGGGGGCGACGCGATCGAGCGTTGCCTGCGGCACGCCCTCCTCCAGCATCTTTTCAATGCCGAGCGCCGGAATCACCTTCTCGATCCCCGCCACCGTCATCTGCAATTCGCCGTCGATCCGCCCCTGGGCATTGAGCCTCAGCGTGCCGGCGGCGACCGAGAGCAGATCGCCCTGTTGAACCCGCGAGCGCACCACCTCGACATGGCCGCCCGCCGCCTGGATTTCCCTGAAACGTTCCGGCCAGGGTTTTGGCGTGAAATCCTTCAGGCCGCTCATCCTGGTCTGGACATCGACATCGAACGGCGCAGCCAGCAGCGGGTGCACTTCCTGCACGCTGCCGCCCGATATCTTCAACACGGTTTCAATGACGGGATTGTCCTGCGCCGAGCCTTCGGCGATGCGGCCGTGCAGTTCGACGTGGCTGGCCTTCGCGAGCAGCGTCTCGACCGGTCCGTTGACGCGGTCGATCGAGGGATTTTTGAACTCGATGGAAGCGCGCTGCGGAACATCCGGCAGCCCGTACACGCTGCTCTGGCCCAAGCTCCAGTTCACCTTCAGCGACGGCGGCTGGCCGCGATCGGAAAGCGTCGCCGGCGCCTTGAATTCGGCGATCAGCAGTTTCGGCTGGTAGATCTGTGCGATCACCAGGATTTCGCCGAGCCGCGCGGTGAACGGCGCATTCACGTTCGCTGTCTGGGAGATCAGCGCAACGCTGGCGTCGTCGCAGCGGACTTCGAGGCGGAACGGAAAGCCTGCGACATCGCGCTTGGCGCACGCGTAGACCCGGCCCGCTTTGGCCTCCTGCGCCGCCCAGGCGTCGGCCCGCACGCCGACTTCGGACGCGGCATAGAACCAGAACGCGCTCCATGCCGCGGCGGCGACGACGAGCAGTGCGGGCATGATGAAGAGGCGCCACAGCGGGCGCCGGCGCGGCGCGGGGGTCATGTCAGGCATGCAGCGTCCTTTGGCTTCCGATTTTGTCGAATATAAGCATCCGACCCCGCAACAAAAGGCATTGATTTCACTTCGCTTTCTGGTAGCGGTGCGGGACATGTCCGCCATTACGCTGAACGATACGGAATTCTCGACAGGCGACCTCTGGGTGTTCGGCTACGGCTCCCTGATGTGGCGCCCGGGCTTCGAATTCATCGAACGGGTTCCGGCCCGGCTGATTGGCGAACACCGCGCGCTCTGTGTCTATTCCTTCGTTCATCGCGGCACGCCGGAGAAGCCGGGCCTGGTGCTCGGACTCGACCGCGGCGGCGCCTGCCGCGGCGTCGCGTTCCGCGTCGCGGAGAAGCATAGCGCCGCGACCGTCGCCTATCTGCGCGAGCGCGAGCAGGTCACCTCGGTGTACCGCGAAGTGAAACGATCGGTATGGCTGGAGAACGAGGCGCGCCGGCGCGTCAGCGCGCTGGTCTATGTGGTCGACCGCGGTCATGTGCAATATGCCGGGCGGCTGTCGCCGGCTGAGCAGTTGCGCCACGTACTGCAAGGGCACGGCCAGTCCGGCGTCAACCGCGATTATGTGCTGGCAACGGTGAAAGCGATCGAGGCGGAAGGTTTTCGCGATCAGCAATTGCACCGGCTTGCAATGATGCTGCACGATGCGCATCATCCGGTTCTTCCCGCAGAGAACAGCGACCGTTGAGCCGGGGATAGCGCGGCAAGGTATCAAAGGGGTGGGAGTGGTGGCGATGAAACCGCGCATTCGCATTAGAGGAGAGAAGCGATGGACCTGAAGGGCGCGGTTGCACTCGTGACGGGCGGCAATGGCGGGCTGGGGCAGCGCATCTGCCACGCGCTCGCGCAGGAGGGCGCAGATGTGGCTGTCATGTACGCTCGCAGCCGCGAGCAGGCGGAAAGCGTCGCCAGCGAACTAGCGTCGCGTTATCAAATCAAGGCTCAAGCCTTCGCTTGTGACATATCCGACGACGCGGCCGTGGATCGGCTGGTAGGCGAGGTAACCCGGACCTTCGGCCGTCTTGATGTTCTGGTCAATGACGCCGCTTACAACGTCTCGATCCCCTTCGGCGATCTCGACAGTCTGACGCTGGAGGTATGGGACAAGATCATGGCCGTCAACCTGACGGGGCCGATGCGCCTGACCAAGGCGGTGGCCCCTATCATGAAGGCCCAGGCGCGAGGCCGCATCGTCAACATAGCGTCAGTGGCAGGGCTCAGCCCAACCGGCTCTTCCATCGCCTATGCCGTATCGAAGGCGGGGCTCATTCATTTGACGCGTTGCATGGCGGTGGCGCTGGCGCCTGAGACGCTCGTCAACTGCGTGGCACCGGGTCTGCTGGAAGGCACGCGCGCGACAGCCAATCTCCGGTCCGAGCAGATCGAACGCTCCGCATCAAGCTCTCTCCTGAAGAAAGCAGCCGACAAGGACGACTGCGCCGACATGGTGGTCGCCATGTGCCGCACCGAGACCATGACCGGCCAGACCGTCGTCATCGACGCCGGGCGCATCTTCCACTAACGCCGGCGTTTTTGATCACTTATGCGTTGAGGTTCGATCGATGGTTGTCTGGTCTCCTTTAAGGTTCAACTGCGGACGAGAGATGGCAAATCGGTTTGCGATAGCGCCGCTGACAACCGATTCTTCCCATGAAGACGGGACGGCTCCCGACAACGAACTCGAATTTGTCCGGCGGCGCGCTGCCAGCGGATTCGGAGCCACCGTTTCTTCCGCCGCTTACGTCGAACAGGATGGGCGCTCCTGGCAGGGAATAGGTGCGGCCCATGACGGACATTTGTCCAGTCTGCATCGGCTCGCCGAAGCCATGCGTGCGGCAGGAGGTCTTGCGATCCTCCAGATCTATGACGGCGGCCGCATCGCAAAGCCTGAGTTGATAGGCGAGCAACGTCTGCGCGCGCCTTCCGCCGTTGCATCGTTGCGTCCCGGAGCAAAGACGCCAAGGGCGATGACGTCCGACGAGGTCGAAAGCCTGATTGCAAGCTTTCAAGAGGCTGCCTCCCTCGCTCGCAAGGCCGGCTTCGACGGCGTTGAGGTTCACGGCGCCAACCACTACGCCGTTCATCAGTTCTTTTCACCTCGGGCCAATCATCGCGTCGACAAATGGGGAGGCACGCTTTCAAAACGCATGAACTTCCTTCTCGCTGTCGCGCAGGCCGTTCGCGACGCACTTGGCCCAAAGCTGATCGCAGGGTTTCGCGTGACGCCGTTTGAGGCCGAGTCGGACGGTTATACGCTCGAGGACTCCAAACTGCTTTGTGGTGAACTTGCGAAATTGAATCTCGACTACATCTCCGTTTCGCTCGACGATTATCGGAAGAGCCGACCTGTGGGAGAGACCCGTGTTTACAATGGTCCGGTCGCGAAGATTGATACCCCGGCCGAGAGCCCCATCACGGCATACGCCCGCGTCATAGCGGGCCGCAGTGCGGTCATGGCAAGCGGTGGGATCAAGACGTGCCTGGATGCCGAGGGCGCGATCAAGCTGGGAGCCGATCTGGTCGCGGTGGGACGCGCTGTGGTGGTCGATCCGGAGTGGCTTTCCAAAGTCCGAAGCAAGAGTGAAGCATCGATCCTTGCGGGGCTGCCGAAGGAGGAACTCGCGATAGCCAGAGAGTTAAGCATTCCTCCACGAATGGTCGAATACCTGTTGAGCCGTCCAGGCTGGATCCCTCGCCTTTAGACCTGACCTTCTCGGACGGCATGGCGCCGGACGCACCATTCGCGGATTTGTACGCCTAGTTGGCTTGCGCCGTCGCCGGCCGGCGCGGTGCCGGCGAGAACAGATCAGACGCTTCCGGCATCACCTCGATGCCGATGTCAGCCAGCCGCACGCGCACCTCGACGGCGACATATTTCGCATATTCCGACAGCAACAGGCGCAGCGTCGTGCCGCTGGTCCACCACGGCTCGTCGCGCCAGCGGTCGCCGACCACTGCGAACGGAATCAGCGTGATGTCGGGCATCGCGTGCGACAGCTCCACGATCGCCCGTGGCATGTGGTAGTTCGACGTCACCACGATCAGCGACTTGAAGCCGCGCTCACGAACCCAGCGCCGGGTCTCCGCGGCGTTGCTGCGTGTGTTGACGGCGGAGCGGTCGAGATCGACGCAACAGCCGAGCAGCGACGACTGGTTGTCGGGCAGCGAGCGTGAAATGTCGCTCGCGGCGTTGGTCGGATGCACGCCCGAAATCAACAGCCGCTTGCCGTAGCCGCCGGCCAGCAATTCCATCGCATCCGACACCCGCGACGAGCCGCCGGTCAGCACCACGATGCCGTCGGCGTTGCGCGCCGGCTTGATTTCGACGCCGCGCAATTGCGAGAGAAAGCCGATGAAGCCCACGGCCGCACCAACGAACAGGATCGCCATGGAGCCGACGACGGCCGCGCGCAGCCATCCGCGCGGCCGCGCGGCCGGCGCCTTCGGCGTGCTGTCGTCGTGCTGCAAACCCATATGGTCCAGCGATCCTCTTCCACTTGAGCCGCGTTTCGATGCAGTCGAACACGGCCCGGATTCCTGATTTGGAGCGTTTCCTTGATGTGAACCGCCTCCACCCACGGATCAAGTCCGAGGGCATGCTTCGTTCGAAAACGCCTTAGCCCAATTCTAGAAGATTTTCAGGCGAAGTGGAGTCCCGGTCCTGTGTCAGCTCGGTGACTTGCTTCACTGCAAAACGCCATCGGCCCCCTCAATCGATATCGTCCAGCGTGGCGAACAGCGTTCGCCGCGAGGCCCATGCGGTGATGGCGGCGATTGCGACGGCCTGCACCGCCAGCGCCAGATAGCCCGAGGGCGGCAGCGAAAACGTCCCCAGCAGCGCGGCGAACTGATCGCCCACGGGGGTGCCCGAGAACCAGGCGGCGATCGATTCGGAGAAGCCGAACCCCAGCATCGCGGCGCCGCCGCCGATCAGCCCGCCCTCGAGCCCTAACCTCAGAAAATGCCGCAGGAAATGGTTGGCGATATAGCGGTCGCCGGCGCCGACGAAATGCAGCACCTCGACGATCGGGCGGTTCGCCGCCATCGCGCCGCGGGTCGCAAACGACACCGAGATGATCGTCGCCGCGATCACCAGCACGAGAATCCCGATGCCGGCGAACACAGTTGCCCCCGTCATCGAGCGCATGCGCTCGATCCAGGCGCGATGATCGTCGACGCTTGCCGACGGGGCTACCTGCGTCACCGCCTTGCGCAGGCCCGCGAGGTCGAGCGTGGTGCCGGGCTGCACGCGCGCGACGACGACGCGCGGAACCGGCAACTGGTCGATCGACAGCCCGGTGCCAAGCCACGGCTCCAGCAACCTGGCCAATTCGTCCTTGCTGAACGGCTTGACCTGGACGATGCCGGGCTGCGTCCGCATCGCTTCCGCCGCCGCGTTCACATCGCGATCGAGATCGCGCCCGGCCTGCGGGCGTACCTGCATGGTGATTTCGCTGGCAACTTCCGACTGCCATTCCGCCGCCGATGCGCTGACGAGCAGCACGGTGCCGGTGGTGATGGAAGCGAGGAATGTCATGATGGCGACGACGGCGACCAGCGCGCGGCCGGAGATCGACGCCCGCGGCACGATCGGCGACATGTTGCGCGCGCGCGCCGGGACCTGCGGGCGCTCCGTCCCGAGGTCCACCAGCGGCCCGTGTTCGTCACTGATCCTACTCATAGATGTGCAGCCGTCCCTGATGCAGCACCATCCGCCGCGCCTCGTACTGGTCCATCAGCGTGATGTCGTGGGTCGCGATGATGACGGCGGTGCCCAGCCGGTTCAATTCGATGAACAGCCGCAGCAGGCGCCGGCCGAGCGTAGGGTCGACACTGCCGGTCGGTTCGTCCGCCAGCAGCAATTGCGGCCGCGAGATTACCGCGCGCGCAATCGCGGCGCGCTGCTTCTCACCGCCGGACAGGATCGGCGGCAACGCATCCATGCGCTCGCCGAGGCCGACCCATTTCAGGAGGTCGATCACCTCGCGGCGGTAGCTGGATTCTTCGCGGCCCATCACGCGGAACGGCAGCGCCACGTTCTCATAGGTCGTCATGTGGTCGAGCAGGCGAAAATCCTGCAGCACGATGCCGATCCGCTGGCGCATGTTTGCCACCTGATCCTTGCCGAGCAGCGAGACGTCCTGGCCGAACAGGTTGACGAGGCCGCGGGTCGGCCGAATTGACAGAAACAACAGCCGCAGCAGCGAGGTCTTGCCGGCGCCCGAGGGGCCGGTGAGAAACTGGAAGGAATGCGCCGGAATCAGGAAAGTAAGGTCGCGCAGAATCTCCGGGCCGAGCCCGTACCGCAAACCGACATTTTCAAACCGAACCAAGCTCAGCTCCGCTCGACATGAGCCGTGGCCATAAACCCCGGACTTGAACCTGAACCTGGACCGGAACCCGGCCGTTGGGCGCGTGGCCCGCTGGTTCGGGAACCAACCGGACAAAACGGTTTTGCGACCGTTATGGTTTCCGGTTCGTTAACAGTCGCTATGTAGCATCCCGGCAAAGACACGGTAGAGACGGGCTCCATGCACATTATTTGCCCTCATTGTACAACATCTTACGCCATCAATCCGAACACCCTGGGATCCGCCGGACGCACCGTCCGCTGCTCGCGCTGCAAGGAGACCTGGCTGGCGCGGCCCGAAGACGCGATCGAGATGGCGGACGCCATGCCAGCCACCATGCCAAATCCGGCGCAATCCGCCCCGCCGGCCGAAAACGATCCCACCTCCGAATGGGAAGCGCTGGCGCGCGAGGAAGAAGGGCAGGACACCCCGGTGGTCGACAGCCCCTCGATTTCGGCCGGCTGGCCGGCCGAGGGCGAAACATCGCAACCAAGCGGCGACAGCGACTGGCCGTCAGCCGCCCGGCAGGATGCGGAGAACGAAGAGGAAATACCTACCACGCACAGCCAGCGATTGGCCCGTCTTTTCCGGCTGCCATCCCTGCCCCGCATCCCCTTCATGCCGTCCTTTGGCCTGCCGACCGCCTGCACCGCGATGGGCGCGCTGATCCTGGCGCTGATGATCTGGCGCGCCGAGGTCGTGCGGCTGTTGCCGCAAACCGCTATCTTCTACAAGGTGGTCGGGCTGGAAGTGAACCTGCGCGGGCTGGCGTTCAAGGACATCAAGGTCTCTAACGAGACCGTGGACGGCAAGCCGGTTCTGGTCATCGAAGGCACGATCGTCGGCGAAAGCAAGAAACCGGTCGAATTGCCGCGGCTGCGCTTTTCGGTCCGCGACGCGAAAGGCGCCGAGATCTACGCCTGGAACGCGGTGCTCGAGCAGCCGGTGCTCAAGCCCGGCGAGCGCGCCTATTTCAAGTCGCGGCTGGCTTCGCCGCCGCCCGAAGGCCGTAATATTGACGTACGCTTTTTCAACAAGCGGGATCTGGCCGGCCAGGCCTGAACCGGTTGCCCGTTCCGCCGGGGCGAGAGAGACGACTTCATGCCACGCGTGCTGATTGCCGATGACGAGGATTCGATGCGCCTGCTGGTGGCCCGCGCCATCGCCATGGACGGCCACGAGACCGTCACCGCCGAGGACGGCGCCGAAGCGCTCGATATCCTGACCCGTGAACACGGCGCGTTCGACCTGCTGCTGACCGACATTCAAATGCCGGTCATGGACGGCATCGCCCTGGCGCTGGCGGCGGCGCGCGATTTTCCCAAGCTGAAGATCCTGCTGATGACCGGCTTCGCCGCCCAGCGCGAACGCGCCTCCGGCCTCAACGCCATCGTGCACGACGTGGTGACGAAGCCGTTCTCGGTGCACGACATCCGCACGGCGGTGGCCGATGCGCTGGCGGCGGGCAAGAACGGGTAGGCGAGAATCGTAGGGTGGGCAAAGCGAAGCATGCCCACCATTCTCACCGAGACTCGGGATGCATGGTGGGCACGGCGCAAACGCGCCTTTGCCCACCCTTCTGTAACGGGCCTCGATTAGTCAATCCCTTTGCTTAGTCCGCTCGCCGGGGTCTCGCTTCTGTACGGGGTCGGCGCAGGGCCGCCACCTGATGGGGTTGGAAGAGGATAGGTCGACCAATCTACGTTGTGCGTGCTCACGAAGGCGACCTGGTGGGCAACGGCCTGACCTGATCCATCGTCCCGGCGAAGGGACTTCGCTTCGAGAAGGCCTGGTGTCGTGACCCGCCCGAAAACCGATATGTCTCCCTGTTAGGCTGCCGCAGCAGCGGCGTTAAAGGATGTTCCGTCGGCGAGCATGCGATGCATGATCACCGCGAGCCGGCGCGCCAGCGCCACCTTGGCTTTGTTCATGCCGGCGCGATTTTTGATCCGCATGGCCCAGCTCTTGAGTTGCGAACAGCCTTTGACCGGTTTGGTCAGCATGACGTTGGCAGCCTCGTAAAGCGCCGTGCGCACCGCAGCATCACCGATCTTGCTGATCCGGCCGGCGTAGTCGGTCTCGCCGGATTGATGCTTCTTCGGCGTCAACCCGAAATGGGCTCCTGCCTGCTTCGACGATTTGAAGCGGGCGGGATCGTCGATCGCGCTGGCATAGCTTAACGCCACGATCGGGCCGACCGCCGGGACTGACGTCAGCAGCCGTGCCTGCATGTCGGATCGCACCATCCTGCGGGTCTGCTTCTCAAAGGCTGCGAACTCGGTCCGCAGCACCGCTCGCACCGCCAGCAGCGCCTTGGCGATCGTCTGCAGGTGCGGGTGGCCCGCCACGAGTTCCTCGATCCGCCCCGCGAACTTCTGTCCGGTCGTCTTGCCAACCTTCAGGCCAAAACCGCGCAGGATCCCGCGCAAACTGTTCTCCACGTCGTGAAGCTTCGATTGCACCAGCTTGCGCGCCGTCAGCAGCGATCGGGTCTCTTGCGCACTCATCGATTTGCAGTGCACCGGCCGGAACCAGCCCAGCCGCATCAGTTGCGCGATGCCGCGTGCATCGTTGCGATCCGACTTGACCGGCATGGCCTCGAATGCCTTCCGTACGTGCCGCGTCTCCAGCAGTTCCACGGCAAGGCCGGCCTTCTTCATTCCCGCAAACAGCCACTGCGACAATGGCCCGGCCTCCAGCCCGATCCGTTCCAGGCCGAAGCCCAGCGAGCCGAACCAGTCGATCAGGGCTTGCGGCTCGCTCGCCACTTTGGCCTCACGCACGATTTTGCCATTGGCGTCGACAACGCACACGCTCGAGCATTCCAATGACACGTCAATTCCTGCATAATGCTCCATGGTCGTCTCTCCTTGATGCTTGGAGCGAGGTTCATCCCTCTGACTCCGTCACACCATCAATGTGAGGGACGACCGCCCGCCTTCCAAGCAGGCCGCGCGAAGCGCGCTACCAATGGCGCCGTAGCAAGCGCGGCCTGCTTGGAAGGCGGACCGGGGCCCGTTACCCCATCTACGAAATACTGCCAGACCTCAATAATCCTTCAGCAGCCGCTCGATGTAATCGAGTTCGATCTGCGGACGGGCCGGATCGGCGAGACGGCGGCGCAGTTCTTCGAGGATCCGGCGCACCCGCTGCACGTCGATTTCGCCGGGGATCTTCACCGTATAATCGTCGGTGAATTCATTGTGGCGCATCGGCCGGCCGAGCGGATCGGTCGAGTTGGCCGCGCCCTGCTGGCGGCCTCTGGGATTGCCGGGGCCGTCGCCCGGCTGGTCGCCGTCGCCCTGCTGCATGGCTTCCGCCAGGCTCTGGGCGCCCTTGCGCAGCGCGTCCAGCGCGCGCCCTTGCGAGTCCACCGCGCCGTCGGCATTGCCATCGCCGAGCCGGCCGGTGGCATCGCCCATCGCCGAATCAGCCTGATCGAGCCCGTCCTCGCCGTCGCCCTGGTCGCCGCCCTGACCTTGCTGGCCCTGGCCCTGCTGGCCTTGTCCCTGTTCGCCGCGCTGGCCCTGCTGCCCTTGCTGGCCGCGCTGGCCCGGCCCCATGCCACGCTTGGCGAGTTCTTCCTGCAATTTCTTCAGCCGGTCGCGCAGGCCCTGCTGGTCCTGTTGCAGGTCGCCCATGCTCTGGTCGCCCTGCTTGCCGCGCGAGCGGTCGCGCCTGGAATCCTGGCCCTGCTTGTAGGTCTTGTCGCGCAATTGCTGCTGCTTGCGGATCATGTCGCCGAGTTCGTTCAGCGCCTGCTCCATGTCGTCGCCGCCCTGGCCGGGCTGCGCCATCTGCAGGTTTTCCAGCATCTGCTGCAGCTGTTCCAGCAACTGCTTGGCGGCATCCTTGTCGCCGGAGCGCGACATCCGCTCCAGCCGGTCCAGCATGCTCTTGAGATCCTGCTGGCTCAGCATCTTGGTGTTGGGATCGAGCGGGCGGGCGAGCTGCTGCGGATTATTGCGGAACTGCTCGGCGAGCTGGCGCAGGAAATTATCCAGCGCGGCGCGCAGATTGTCGGTGAGCTTCTTGATCTCCTCGTCGGTGGCGCCGCGTTCCAGCGCCTGCTTCAGCGCCTCCTGCGCGGCGCGCAGCGCCTTGTCGACATCAGAGATATTGCCGTCCTCGATGGTGACGGCGAGCGCCCACAGGCTGGCGACGACCTCGCGCAGCGCGTCGTCGGTGCGCGCCGCCTCCAGCTGCCGCGACACGCTGAAGAGGCCGAGATAATGACCGGTCTCCGGCGTGAACAATTCCGGCGCGATCATCAGCGCATCGAGCGCGGTGTAGACCTGCGCATTCTGGTTGGCGTCGAGCGCCAGCACGCGGCGCTGTTCGATCAGGGCGCGCGCCAACGGTTTGGTGAACAGCCGCTCCGGCAGCCGCATGTTGAAAGGCTCGCTCTTGCCCTCGTTGCCGGCCTCGTCCTTGGCCGTGAGCGTCAGCGTCACATCGGCGCCGGCATAGGGATCCTCGCTGAGATCCTTCACCGTCTGACCGACGCCGTTGCGGGTGCGCGCATTCGGCAGCACCAACGCGAACTGCGGCGCCTCGAACAGCGGCCGCGGCCCGGCCTTGTCGGCTTCCTTCTTATCCTTGCCGTCCTTATTGGCTTCCTTGTTAGTGTCCTTGTTAGTTTCCTTGGCCGCATCCACGTTGCGGGCGGCGAATTGCGCGCGCGCTTCGGTGACGCCGTAATCGTCCTCGAGCTTGTAGGACATCTGCAGCGAGCCGCGGGCCTGGCGTTCCGGATCCTTGGCCAATGAAATGGTCGGCGCGCGGTCGGGAGTCGCCGTGAAGCGCCACAGCGGTTGGCCGGCCGGCGCGCGGACATGCGCTGTGCCGTCGGCCGCGATCTTGAAATGCCGTTCGTTGGTGCCCTTCGGCGCCTGCTCGCTCGGCGCGACCTCGGTCACGCCGCCGCCGACCACGACGTCGATCGTGCCGCCGCTGGAGCGCACCAGCAGCGTGCTGCCCGACGGCACCGGCAGCGGCGCTCCGCTATCGGGCGAGGCCGCATCGCGGTTGGCGGACAGAATTACCGGCGGCTTGCCGGTATAGACCGGCGGGGTGACCCAGGCATCGACCCGGACGTTGGCCGGGGCCAGCACGCCGTTCCAGTCGAACGCCGCGGCAATCCGCAGCATGCGCTCGTCGCCGGCGGCGAAATAGGCGGCCACCAGCATCACCATGACCAGCGCGCGCAGCGCCCAGGGATCGTGGATCGGAAGCCGCGGCGACGGCAGGCCGGCGCGGATCCGCTTGATCGAGGCCAGCGTGCGCTCGCGCTGCTCCTGCCACAGCGCCTGCGCGATCGGGTCCTTGGTCGAGAGCGTATCGGTCAGCGCGGTCGCCGGGCGATGGCGAATGCCGGTGCCTCGGTCGAGCCGGCTCAACGCCTCTTCGCGGGTCGGCCAGCGAAACCGCGCAAACGGGTAGATCGCCGCCAGCGCCGCGACGGCGAACAGGGCGATGCCGATCGCGCGTGCCAGGAACGGCAGCGCGAGCCACAATCCGGCCCACGACGCCACCAGAAACAGCCCGACGACGCTCAAAATCCGGGCCAACGCCGGCCAGGCGCGCTCCCACGCGATCGCATATTGGGCCCGTTGCAGGGCCTGCGTCAGCTGAAGCCGCGCGACGGAATCCGGCTCGCGCGCGGGCTGTGAGGGGTCAGGTGATGCGCCGCTCAATAAACTCTCCGGGTTGCCGACAAATCAGCCTAGCACAGCGGCGGCATTGAGGCACCCACCCGAAGCGGGTTCCCACACATGGAAATACGCATAACACGAAGGCGTGACTGCAGGGCTCCCACCCCCTAACGTCCGCGCCGAACCGTAAAACTACGAGGAACGTGGAAGTCAGTCCAAGCTCTATCCGTCATTGCGAGCGAAGCGAAGCAATTCACATCGCCGCATGGAGTAGGAATGGATTGCTTCGCTTCTCTCGCAATGACGAAGTAAAGGGAATAACACCATGGAAATCGGATTCATCGGCCTCGGGAAGATGGGCTTCCCGATGGCGCGGCGCCTGATCGAGGCCAAGCACCAGCTCACCGTATTCGATACGCGAAAGGAAGCGGTCGACCAGTTTGTCGCGCTCGGCGCGCAGGCGGCATCGTCGCCCAAAGACATCGCCGACCGCTGCGAAAACGTGCTGGCAAGCCTGCCCTCGCTGCAGGCCTCGCTCGACGTTGCGACCGGCCCGGGCGGCGTGATCGAGGGCAAGCGGATAAAGCGCTTCGTCGATCTTTCCACCGTCGGCTCGCAGATGGCGGCCAGGATTCACGGCCTGCTGGCTGCGAAGAACATCGTGCAGATCGACAGCCCCGTGAGCGGCGGCGTCGGCGGCGCCGAGAAGGGAACGCTGGCCGTGATGGTCTCCGGCCCGCGTGCCGACTGCGAAACGGTAAAACCCGCGCTCGACGTGATCGGAAAAGTATTCTTCATCGGCGAAAAGCCCGGCGCGGCGCAGACGATGAAACTTGCCAACAACTTCCTGTCGGCCACCGCGATGGTGGCGACGTCGGAAGCCGTGGTGATGGGCGTCAAGGCAGGGCTCGATCCGGCCGTGATGATCGACGTCATCAACGCCGGTTCCGGCCTCAACACGGCAAGCCGCGACAAGTTTCCGCGCGCGGTGCTGCCGCGCAGCTTCGATTTCGGCTTTGCGACCGGGTTGATGGTGAAGGACGTGCGGCTTGCACTGGAGGAGATGAAGTCGCTGGGGCTGTCGATGGAAGTCGCCGAAGCGGTCGGACGGTTGTGGGAAGTCATCATCCGCGATGAGGGCGCGGAGTCGGATTTCACCGCGGCCATCAAGCCGATCGAAAAGGCGGCAGGCGTCGTGGTCGGCGGCGCAAAGGGCGGCCACGCGGCGAAGTAGCGCTGACGGCGCAGTTCCAGGTTGGCAAGTCCGACCGAATGGCGTTACGTTCTGGATGGACTTGAGTACAGCCGGCATTGACCCGATCGATCAGTGGGACGCGTATGACGTCTCGTAGCGTAAATCCGGAGTACAGGCGGGAGCGGCTGCGGCCAGCATGTCTTGCCGTTGCGGCTCTGGCCGTGCTGATCGCGGCGGGAGGCGATGCGGGCGCGAGAGGCGGCCGGAGCGAGCGCCCGGTCGAGTCCATTCAGTCGCGCAGCGCCGGCGACCCGATCATGGCCATCGTTTCGCTCCGCAGCCAGCGGATCACCGTCTACGACGCCAAGGGATGGATCTTGCGGGCGCCGGTGTCGAGCGGCTCGAAAGGTCGCGAGACGCCCGCCGGCATTTTCAGCGTCATCCAGAAAGTCGAGGAGCACTACTCGAACCTGTATGACGACGCCTTCATGCCGCACATGCAACGCATCACCTGGTCGGGCATCGCGCTCCATGGCGGCGTCCTGCCGGGGCGTCCGGCGTCGCATGGCTGTATCCGCCTGCCCTTCGACTTCGCCGCACAGCTGTTCGACGCGACCACGATGGGCGTCCGGGTGATCGTGGCGCCAGGCGATGTGGCGCCCGTCGAAATCGCTCATCCGCTGCTGTTCCAGCCGAAGCCCGGTGCCGTCGCGCTGGCCGCCGCCCGCACGACGGAAGCGCAGGAAGCAACAAGGAAAGCGGCCGACGCGCGAATGGCCGCCGGGACGGCGCTGCGGGAGGCGACGCAGGCCAAGGCGCCGGTTCGCGCGACGGAAATCCTCAAACGCAGGGCCGAGGTCCAATTGGCCGCCGTCGAGACCAAGCTTGGCTCGGGCATTTCGGCGGAGGCCAAGGAGCAGGCCGAGGACGCCAAGGCGCAGGCCGTTGCCAAAATCGCCGAACTGCAGCTGCAATGGGACGTCGCCAATGTGGATCTGCAACTGAGGCTCGATGCCGCCACGTCCGCGCGGGATGCTGCCGCTGCGGCCGAGACCGCGCGCGCCGCGGCAGCCGAGGCGGCCCGTCAGGTCGCAAGCGAGCTCCAGCCGGTATCCGTGTTGATCAGCCGCAAAACCCAGCGGCTTTATGTGCGTCAGGCATTCAAGCCCGTGCTTGAAAGTCCGGTGACGATCGCAGATCCCGATCGTCCCATCGGCACGCATGTCTTCACCGCCGCCGAGCACACCACCGACGACGCGAAGTTGCGGTGGAACGTCGTCTCATTGGGCGGCGAGCGTACGCCGAGTGGTGAGGCTGAACCAAAAGACCGCGTGCGCGCCAGCAGCAGCCGCGACGTTGCGCCGACGGACGCGGACAGCGCAAAGGCCGCGCTCGACCGCATCGCGATTCCGCAGGACGCATTGAATCGCATCGCCGGCACCGCGCCGCGCTCCTCCCTGATCGTCACCGACGAGCCGCCTAGTTCGGAAATCGGCAAGGGAACGGAATTCGTGGTGCTGCTGAGCGGCGAGCCGCAAGGCGGCATCAAGAAGCGGCGACGCAGTCCGGGGAGCGGATTCCACTACGTGCGCTCGCGCAGCCAACCCTATTGGGGCTCGCCGTTCGGAAATCCCTTCGGCTGGTGAGGCGGATGTTCACGGGACCAATGACCTGAAACCGCCCATCATCGGCCCCTTCCGGTATCGGGATCTGAGCTGCTATGATGACGTTCTGGAGGGGTGGCCATGAAACGCCGCGAGTTCATTTGTGTTCTCGGCCATATCGCTTCGGGATTCTGGCCCCGCCGCCGAACCATCATCGTCGCTATGGCGGCAATGGCGCTGCTGCCGATCCAGGTTAGCCATGCCGGATGGCTGTCGGACCTTTTCAAGGGCTCAAAGCAAGGCAAATCGTCAAGGCAAGCCAAGCCGGCAAAGCACGTCAGGGTATCCAAGCCGGCCGTTGCTGCGAAGCGCGCTGTCTCACCAAAGCGCCACGCCGTGAAGCTTGCTGCGCTCGGTCCGGTTCACTTGAGCCCTGCCGCCTTGAAGCCGGCCGCAGCCCGCTGCGATCCCGCAAAATTCCGGATCGTGCTGGATGTCGGACATACCGCCGAATCGGAAGGCGCGATCAGCGCCCGCAACGTCTCCGAGTTTGTCTATAATCTGCGCCTTGCGAAGCGGATCGAGGAGAAGTTGAAGGCCGAAGGCTTTCGTGAGACCCGGTTGCTGCTGACCGAGGGCAAGGCCAGGCGCAGCCTCGTCAAACGTGTCGCCGCCGCCAACGATCTACCCGCGGATCTCCTGCTGTCGATCCACCATGATTCCGTGCCCAACAAATTCCTCGAGGATTGGGAATTCGAGGGAAAGAAGAGCCGTTACAGCGACCGCTTCAGCGGCTATTCCGTGTTCGTCTCCCGCAGCAATCCGGACTTCAAGACCAGCCTCTCGTTTGCCGAACTGATCGGCAAGGAAATGAAGGCGCAGGGCCTCGATTATGCGAAGCAGTATTCCCAACCCATCATGGGCCGCTACCAGCGTGAGCTGCTGAACAGGGAGACCGGCGTCTATCGCTACGACGAACTCATCGTGCTGAGAAAGACCCGGATGGCGGCCGTCCTGCTGGAAGCGGGCTCGATCATCAACCGGAACGAAGAACTCAAAATGGGTTCGCCCGAGCACCGGAACATCATCAGCAGCGGCGTTGCGGCGGCGGTGAAGGAATTCTGCGAGCCGCGATGGGCCATGCTCGGTCCGCTCTGACGACGTGTCCGCGGCCACCTCGCATCCGCTTCCGGTTCGCCGGCGTCAGCCTTTTGGCTGCTTCCTGATCTCCTCGAACTTGGCAAGCGCGCGTTCGAACTTCTCATTGAACAGCCACATCGCATCAAGAATTTCTCGGTAAGTCGCGGACGTTTTGGCCCTGTCAGCCTGCCCAAAGGTGAAGACGCTGTTGTTTCGCAGATAGGCCATGATCTTCGGGTCGGAAATCCTGTAGCCGGCCAAATTGCGTGAGCCGAGCGCCGATCTGGTCGGGCTCGGAATGATCTGGATCAGTTCGAACAGCTTCATTTGATCGATCGGATCCGGCAGCGTCTTCACGATCGCCGGCACCTGCGGAAAAATATCCGCGTGCGCGTTCATGAGGCCGTCCCGCACGGCGGTCCAGTGATTGTACCGATGATCCAGATTGCCGGCCCGCGCCTCTTCCTTGTCGTCGCGGGCGTTCAACGCGGGATCAAGGGCTGCGATCGACTTCTTAATCGCGGCCCACTTCCTTTGCCCGTTTTGATCCTCGGGCACGCCTGTCTGCAAACTGCCCTTGTATTTGTTCGATCGCGCATTGCCGATGTTCTGGTTGCCGTTGGTCTCGGCAAAGGACAGCCCGAGGCTGATGCGGCCTGCCGCTTCGGCATTGGCGGCATCGAGGCCTTTGGCGCGCGCAATGGCGGTGCCGAGATCGGCAACGTCCTTGAATGGCGTATCCGAGTTCTGCGCGTTGGCAGGTGGCGCCTGCATCAGGTCGAAAAGCCGCCTGTACTCATCGAGCAGCGGCTCATTGTCGGCGCTGAAATACGCCGGAGGTATGCCGTATTTGTTCGGCCCGCCTATTCTGGACGGAAGCGCGTCGGTGAGATCCTTGTATGCGCTCATCATGTTGTTGCGGGCAAGGTAGAGCGCCTGTCCCGGCAAGTTGGGTAACCCCTGTTTTGAATTGATCTGCGTCCGTCGCTGACGCAGGACCTGCTCGAACTGGCTTCGTGAATTGTTGTATGTATCGAGCGCATCGGATTGTTTTTTCGTCAGTGTCTCAGCCATTGCAGGCGTTATGAAGCTGAGATGGCCGATGGTGGCGGCAACGATGCTGATGGTGACATCGGTTGCCATGGAGGCTGGGGGCGCGAACAGGAGTCCGAGAGCAAGAGCTGCCGTCGGCACAGCCGTATGTTTTTTCGTTCCCATGGCGATTTCCCAAGCCCCGAGTTTGAGCGGATCGAACTCAGGGATCGTAGACAACGAACGTGCAGCTTGGCGAGGCGAAAGCTGCAAATTTGACGCCACGGCGCTGCCGCGCACGTTCATCGCGCGGGCCGCTTCGCTTCGCAACCATGCAGAAACATCGTGACGCATTTCCGCACGCGCGCCTTTACGTGCCCGCGGGACGGCAGCGGGACGCCGCCAAAGATTGCCGCGCGTTGCGGTGCGCCCGCCAACATCCCGATCAGAATGCCGGCGGCCTCCTCGACATCGTCGAGATCGATGAGCCCACGGTTGACCTGGAGGCGGAGCCAGTTCGACAGCGCCGTGGCGGTGCGGGCAATGCCGTTCCTGTAGAACGTTGCCGCCAGATCGGGGAACTGGCCGGCCTCCTGCAGGATGATGCGCTGAAGCGCGACGACGTCAGGATCGAGCGTAAGGCCGGCGCACGCCATCAGCGCTGCGTTCAGTCCGGTTTCGATGTCGGCATCCTCGGCGACGTGCAGGCTGAAGTCGGACAGGAACCGATCGAGCCGATCGGACACCATGCCCTCGAAGAGCGCCGCCTTGTTCGGCACCAGGCGATACAGCGTCTTGGTGGAGACGCCGGCGCGGCGGGCCACGGTTTCGGTGCTGGTCGCAGCGTATCCGGCGGCGGCGAATTCGTGCCGCGCAGCCTCGTAGATGATTTGACGCGTCTCGTCGTCAGGGCGGAGTTGCGGACGCCCGCGATCGCGGCGGTCGGTGGAAGATTCTGCTCTAGCCATGCTTGTACATGATGCCTGTCATTCCATTGACAGTCTGGATATCGGGTCTATTTTGGAAATTGTCAAGTTTCCTAATTCCTCCCGAGCGGAGACCGCCATGACCGTCCACTCCACCTCCTTCCCGACCGATCAGCCGGTACTCACAGCCAGCACCGCCGAGGCGCTCCTGCCAGCGGCCGCCGCAGCGGCGCCGCCAATGCTTGCGGCGAAAAAGCTCAATCTGCGCAAGCTGTTGCTCACTGGAGCGGCGATCGCCGCACTGGCGGGTGCGGCCTGGTATGGCTGGGACTACTGGACCGTCGGCCAGTATCTGGTTTCGACCGACGACGCCTATGTGAAGGCCGACAGCACCACTATCGCGCCGAAGGTCACCGGCTACCTGAATCAGGTGCTGGTGAAGGACAATGAGCACGTGGCGACCGGCCAGGTACTGGCGCGCATCGACGACCGCGACTTCAAGGTCGCGCTCGACCAGGCCAGGGCGGATGTGGCGGCGGCCGGAGCTACGATCGCCAGCAAGGAGGCCCAGCTCGACGTCCAGCAGGCGGTGATATCGGCGGCAAAAGCCACCCTCGATGTCGATCAGGCCGCGGTGACCTTCGCCGCGCAGGATAACAAGCGCTATACCGATCTGGCCGCGACCGGCTCGGGCAGTGTCCAGAACGCGCAGCAGGCGCAGGCGCGGATTGCGAGCGCACAGGCCACGCTGGCGCGCGACAATGCGAATCTCGTATCCGCGCTCAAGCAGGTCGATCTGCTCAAGGCCGAGATCGTGCAGGCCAAGGCGGCGCTTGCGCGTGCCGAGGCGGTGCAGCGCCAGGCCGAACTCAATCTCGGCTACACCACGATATCAGCCCCGATCGACGGCGTCGTCGGCAACCGCACGCTGCGCGTTGGCCAATTTGTGCAGGCCGGGACCCAATTGATGTCGGTGGTGCCGGCCGATGGCGCCTATGTGGTGGCGAACTACAAGGAAACGCAGCTCACCGACGTGCGTGAAGGCCAGGCCGTCGATATCGAGGTGGACATGTTCCCGGGCCAGGTCGTGCACGGCCACGTCGACAGCATCGCCCCCGCCAGCGGCCAGGAATTCGCGCTGCTGCCGCCGGACAACGCGACCGGCAATTTCACCAAGGTCGTGCAGCGCATCCCGGTGCGGATCGCGCTCGACACCGGGAAGAACCCGCGCATCGAACTGCGGCCTGGCATGTCGGTGATTCCCACCATCGAGACCCGTTCGAACACGAACCAAGCGACGGCAGCGGCCGCCAACATCCACAAGACGGTTTCTGGAGCATCGTGCCATGTCAAATCAGAGCCCTTCCGCCTCGATATCCGCGCTGCCGATCTCGCACGCAGCATCTAGCCCGGCGGCCGATCCGAACCGCGCCAGCGTCACGACCTGGGTTGCCGTGCTCGCCGCCATGATCGGTTCGTTCATGGCGATCCTGAACATCCAGATCACCAACGCTTCGCTGCTCAACATCGAGGGCGGCATCGGAACCGGCGTCGACAACGGCTCCTGGATCTCGACCTCGTATCTAATCGGTGAGATCGTGGTGATCCCCTTGACCGACTATCTCAGCCGCGTGTTCTCGTTCCGCCGCTACATGATCGCGAGCGCCGCGCTGTTCGCTATATTCTCGGTCGCCTGCGCCTTTACCCACGACCTGCCCTCGATGATCGCGATGCGCGGATTGCAGGGATTTGCCGGCGGCGTGCTGATCCCGATGGCGTTCACACTCGTATTGACCAAGCTGCCCAAGTCGCAGCAACCGGTGGGACTTGCGATCTTCGCGCTGTCCGTCACCTTCGCGCCGGCAATCGGGCCGACCATCGGCGGCTATCTCACCGAGAATTACGGCTGGCGCACCATCTTCTTCGTCAACGTGATCCCGACGGCCGTCATGGTGACCGCGCTCTATCTGACGCTGGAGCGGCAGCCGATGCAGCTCAAGCTTTTGAAGGAGGGCGACTGGACCGGCATCCTGACGATGGCGATCGGCCTGTCGGCGCTGCAGACCGTGCTCGAAGAAGGCAACAAGGACGACTGGTTCGCCTCTCCCTTTATCCAGCGCCTGGCCGTGATCGCATTCGTCAGCCTGGCGCTGTTCGTCTGGATCGAGCTCACGACAGAGAAGCCGCTGATCCGGCTGCGGCTATTGAAGGGACGCAATTTCGGCTTCGGCACCATCGCGCTGACGCTGGTCGGCTTCGCGCTGTTCGGATCGGTCTACATCCTGCCGGCCTATCTCGGCCAGGCGCAGGGCTACAATGCCCAGCAGATCGGCGAGGTGCTGGCCTGGACGGGTTTGCCGCAGCTGCTGCTGATTCCGCTGGTGCCGATCATGATGCGGCGTTTCGATACGCGCTACGTCGCCTTCACCGGGCTGGTGATCTTCGCCTACAGCTGCTTCATGAACACGGCGATGTCGCCGGACTATGCCGGCGACCAGCTCTTCATTCCGAACATCGTGCGCGCCATCGGTCAGGCCATGGTGCTGACGCCGCTGACCTCCGTGACGACGGGTGACATTGCGCCCCAGGACGTTGCCGCCGCCTCCGGCATCAGCAACATGCTCCGCAACCTCGGCGGTGCGATCGGCACCGCGGTGCTCGCCACCGTGATCACCAAGCGCGAACAGTTTCACTCCAACATCATCGGCCAGTCAGTCACGCTCGGCCGCGAGGAGGTACGCAACCGGATCGCCCAGACGTCGGATTATTTCCTGGCCCATGGCGTCTCGGACCCTGCCGTTGCGCATCAGCAGGCGATCGTGGCGCTCGGCAAGGCCGTGAAGCATCAGGCCATGGTGATGGGGTTCAGCGATACCTTCGCGGTGATCGGCGTCGTGCTGGTGCTGGCCGCGCTCGCGGTCTTGCTGACGCGGAAGGTGAAAGGCGCGGCGGGCGGCGCGCATTGACTACTGGGGTAACTCCCGAACGAGCACGCGCATATTCTCACTGTAATCGACGGGCGCAACGACGAGATGCACGCCGCCCTCGCTGAAAGCAGCTTCCAGCATAGTCGATAGTTCCGTGGCCTTGCCGACGCGGGCGCCCTTGGCGCCATATGACTTCGCATAGGCGACGAAATCAGGGTTGCCGAACTCGAGGCCGAAGTCCGGAAACGTGTCGACTTCCTGTTTCCACCGGATCATGCCGTAGGCGCGATCCTCGAGCACGAGCACGACGAGATTCAGCTTGAGCCGCACGGCCGTTTCCAGCTCCTGCGAATTCATCATGAAGCCGCCGTCGCCGCACACGGCGAGGACGCGCCGATCCGGATGAATCAGCGCCGCTGCAATCGCCGACGGAAGACCCGCACCCATGGTCGCGAGCGCGTTGTCGAGCAGCAGCGTGTTGGCGACACTGGTGCGATAGTTGCGGGCGAACCAGATCTTGTACATGCCGTTGTCGAGGGCAACGATACCGTCCGGGGGAATGACCTGACGGACGTCGTGGACGATGCGCTGCGGCGTCAGCGGAAACCGGTCCTCCGTCGACCGCTCGGCAAGATGGGCAAGGATCCCTTCGCGCAAACCCAGCAATGCCAGACCATTGGGGAGCTTCCCTTCGATACGATCAGCCAGGCTTGCGAGGCTCGCGCCGACGTCGCCGACGATCTCCGCCTGCGGGAAGTATACCTGTTCCACCGTCGCCGGGGTGGCGCCGACATGGATTACCTGCGGCCCATCATGGCCCATCAAGAAAGGCGGCTTCTCGACGGTGTCGTGGCCGATCGAAATGATCAGATCGGCCTGATCGATCGCCTCATGAACCCAATCCCGCTCCGACAGCGCGGCCGTGCCCATATAGAGATTGGAGCCGGCATTGACTGCGCCCTTCCCCATCTGGGTGTTGAAGAACGGAATTCCGCATCGTCGCACGAACGCCGACAGCGGGTCGGCGAGACGCGGGCGGCTCGCCGCAGCGCCCAGCATGACCAGCGGCCTTTGGGCAGCCATGATCATGGCTGCGGCGCGCTCGATGGCCGCGGCAGGCGCGATCGGAAGCTCGACGACATGCGGGGGAATGATGTCAGCCGCGGCTTCATCGGCCGCGATATCCTCGGGCAGTTCGAGATGCACGGGGCCCGGCCGCTCCTGCTGCGCGACCCGGAAGGCGTCGCGAACCAGGGTCGGAATACTCTGCGCGGACACGATCTGCGTCGCCATCTTGGTGAGCGGCCGCATGGTCGCGACGATGTCGACGATCTGGAAGCGCGCCTGGCGGCTGCTCCGGATCGCCTTCTGTCCCGTGATCATGACCATCGGCATCGCGCCCAGATGCGCGTAGGCCGCAGCCGTCGTCAGATTGAGCGCACCGGGACCCAGCGTCGTCAGGCAGACGCCCGCACGCCCGGTGAGACGCCCGTAAGTGGCCGCCATGAAGCCGGCAGCCTGTTCGTGCCGCGTCAGCACCAGCTTGATCTTCGAGCGCCGCAGCGAGTCGAGTACGTCGAGATTCTCCTCGCCAGGAATGGCAAAGATGTATTCGACGCCCTCGTTCTCGAGGGCGGCCACCAGCAGATCAGAGGCTTTGGTCACGCGACTGAGGCTCCGCTCCCGCTTGCGGCGGCTTTCTCGGCGCGATGCGGCAAGGTCCATTCCGGCCGGATGAAGTGGCAGGTGTAGCCGTCTGGATATTTTTCCAGGTAGTCCTGATGCTCGGGCTCGGCCTCCCAGAACGGACCGGCAGGAGCCACCTCGGTAACGACCTTGCCCGGCCAAATGCCGGAAGCATCGACATCGGCGATGGTGTCTTCCGCGATCCGCTTCTGCGCGTCGCTGGTATAGAAGATGGCCGACCGATAGCTCGCGCCGCGGTCGTTGCCCTGGCGGTTCAGCGTCGACGGATCGTGGATCTGGAAAAAGAACTCCAGCAGCTTGCGAAAGCTGATGGTTTTGGGATCGAAGATGATCTCGATGCCTTCGGCGTGATTGCCGTGGTTGCGATAGGTCGCGTTCGGCACCTCGCCGCCGGTGTAGCCGACCCGGGTTGAAATGACGCCGGGATAGCGGCGCAGCAGATCCTGCACGCCCCAGAAGCAGCCGCCGGCAAGGACTGCGCGTTCCGTCGAAACTGTCATGGCTGTTCTCCCTGGTTCGCTGCGGGCATTCGAGCCCCGTCAACGGCATATATGTGGGTCAACGATGCCAAAGCGCAATGAACGTCGGGGTTACCGACGATGGCCGGTGATGTCCGCGAGGTTCGCTGATGGCGGTTCGATGGGCTTATGGCCGTACTGCGTCGATATGCGCTTATCGGTCACAGCCAGGGCGCCGGCCTGTCCATCGCGATCAGGTCCTCGACCTCGATGCGCGGGCGGACCACGGCGTATTGATCGTCCTTGACCAGGACTTCCGGCACCAGCGGACGCGTGTTGTAGAAGCCGGACTGCACCGCGCCATAGGCGCCGGCGGTCATGATCGCGATGAGATCGCCGGCCTTGGGCTCGGGCAAGTTGCGGTCGAGCGCGAGATAGTCGCCGGTTTCGCAGACCGGGCCGACGACGTCGGCCATGATGGTGCGCACACCCTTGACGGGCTCGCGGACGGGCATGATGTCATGGTGGGCTTCGTACAGCGTCGGGCGGATCAAATCGTTCATCGCGGCGTCGATGATGACGAAGTTCTTGGCCTCGCCCGGCTTCACATAAATGACACGGGACACGAGGATGCCGGCATTGCCGACGATCATCCGTCCCGGCTCGAACATCAGCGTGCAGCCGAGATTATGCGTCACCCGCTTGACCATCGCGGCATAGGCCGACGGCAATGGCGGCGCTTCGCGGTCGGCATGGTAGGGGATGCCGAGGCCGCCGCCGAAATCGATATGCTCGATGGTGTGGCCGTCGGCGCGCAGCGTCTGCACGAAATCGGACAGGATGCGGAACGCGGTCTCCATCTTGGAGAGATCGGTGATCTGGCTGCCGATGTGCATGTCGGTGCCGGTCACCAAAATGCCCGGCAGTTTCGCAGCGCGGGCATAGACCTCGCGCGCCCGCGCGATGGGAACGCCGAACTTGTTCTCGGACTTGCCGGTAGCGATCTTGGCATGCGTCCCGGCATCGACGTCCGGATTGACGCGCACCGAAATCCGCGCGGTCTTGCCGACCTCGACCGCGAGCTTCGACAGCAATTCCAGTTCGGGCTCGGACTCGACATTGATGCAGAGGATGTCCTCAGCTAGCGCCGCGCGCAGCTCGGTCTCGGTCTTGCCGACGCCGGAGAACAAAATCTTGCTCGGTGGAATGCCGGCCGCTAGCGCGCGCTTCAATTCGCCGCCCGACACCACGTCCGCACCGGCGCCAAGCTTGGCCAGCGTGCGCAGCACCGACTGGTTGGAATTCGCCTTCATGGCGTAGCAGACCAGCGTCTTCTCGCCGGCAAAGGCCTCGCTGAAGACGCGGTAGTGGCGCTCCAGCGTCGCCGTCGAATAGCAGTAGAACGGCGTGCCGACCGCATCCGCGAGTTCGGACAGGTTGACGGCTTCGGCGTGCAGCACGCCGTCGCGATAGTCGAAATGATTCATGGCGCCGGCTCTATATCAGTCGAGCAGCGGGTCGAGGACGAATTTCTTCTTGCCGCCTTTGGGGGCGCTGGGGGCGGCGTCCGAGCCGTAGGTCGAGTTGAACACGCCCGGCTGCGCCGCGCGCTCGGCCTCGCTATCCGTCGACGTGGCCTGGGCCTGCGGCACGGCTGCGGTCGGCGGCAAATCGAGGCCGGCCTTGCGTCCGCAGCCCCCAAGCGCGAGCGCGGTTACGCTCAGCAGGATGATGGCCCATCCCGACGATGACGGGCGGTAGTTACTGATCACGACGAAATCCCCAATGCGCGCCGCACCATACAAAGATTGCCTTGGTCTGGCGAGTGCCGATGGGCAACGGAAACCCAAGAAATTGCAGCGAAATCTTTTCCATCAGCCCAATTTTTGCTCTTTTTCCAACCGTTTCAGCCAGGCTTTGGCCTGCGACAGCACGTTCTTCGGCGCGGTGCCGCCATAGCTGGTCCGGCTCTTGACCGAGGCCTCCACCGACAGCACGCGCAGGGCCTCGGCCGTAATCTTCGGCTCGACCTCCTGCATCGCCTTGAGCGGCAGTTCGTGCAGCGCCACGCCCTGCTGCGAGGCGAGGCCAACGATTCGCCCGGTGACGTGGTGGGCATCGCGGAACGGCATTTTCAGCGTCCGCACCAGCCAGTCGGCAAGGTCCGTGGCGGTGGCGTAACCCTCGCCGGCCGCGGCCTTCATCCTGTTCTCGTCGGGGACGAGATCGAGGACCATGCCGGTCATCGCGCGAATCGCCAGCGACAGCGCGGAAAACGCTTCCATCGCGCCCTGCTTGTCCTCCTGCATGTCCTTTTGATAGGCGAGCGGCAGCCCCTTCATCACGATCAGGAGACCATTGAGCGCGCCGATCACCCGGCCGGTCTTGGCGCGCACCAGTTCGGCCGCGTCCGGGTTGCGCTTCTGCGGCATGATCGAGGAGCCGGTGGTGAATTTATCTGAGAGCCGCACCAGGCCGACCAGCGGCGAGGTCCAGATCACGATTTCCTCGGCGAAGCGCGACATGTGGATGGCCGCGATCGACGCCGCCGACAGCGTCTCCAGCACGAAGTCGCGATCCGATACCGCGTCCAGCGAATTGGCCATCGGCCGGTCGAAGCCGAGCGCCTTGGCGGTGGCATGGCGGTCGATCGGGAACGAGGTTCCGGCCAGCGCCGCGGCGCCCAGCGGCGATTCGTTCAGCCGCTTGCGCGCATCGGCAAACCGGCCGCGATCGCGCGCGGCCATCTCGACATAGGCGAGCAGATGGTGCCCGAACGTCACGGGCTGGGCGGTCTGCAGATGGGTAAATCCCGGCATCACGGTCGCGGCATGTTCCAGCGCGCGGCTAGCCAGCGCGTGCTGGAAGGCGGCCAGCGCCGCATCCGTCTCGTCGATCGTGTCGCGGACATAGAGCCGGAAATCGGTCGCAACCTGGTCGTTGCGGGAGCGCGCGGTGTGCAGCCGTCCCGCGGCGGGCCCGATCAGTTCGGTGAGCCGGCTCTCGACATTCATATGGATGTCTTCGAGCGCGCGCTTGAAGTCGAAGGAGCCCTTGCCGATTTCTGACAAAATCGTGTCTAGACCCTTGCCGATATTTTTCGCATCAGCAGCGGTGATGATGCCTTGCGCGGCCAGCATCGCTGCGTGGGCCTTGGATGCGGCGATGTCCTGGGCATAGAGGTGACGGTCAACGTCGATGGAGACATTGATTTCCTCCATGATCGCATCGGGACGCTCGGTGAACCGGCCGCCCCACATCTTGTTGCTCATGACTTCTCAGGCCTTACTTCTCAAGTTCTTGCCATCTATATCGTCGAATTCGTGCGAAACGTCGTGCCGGTTTCGGCCGTAACTCAACCGTAATCTTGAGCCCTGCATAGCCGTATCTGATACAGGATGACAAACGATATGCCCGAAATGCCCCCTTCCCGCCCGGCCCCGACCCGCCGGATTCCGCTCGCGATCGGTGCGGTGGTGGCCGCGGGCGTGATCGGGTTGGGCGCGTTTTACGGGTTCAGCGGCTTCAGGCGCGGCGCCGGCGGCGATCCTTCCTGCAGCAAAGCAGTCGAAGTGGCCCGCAAGATCGCGCCGCTGGCGCATGGTGAGGTGGCCGCGCTGACCATGGCAACCACCCCGCTGCGGCTGCCCGACCTCGCCTTCGAGGATGCCGACGGCAAGCCCCGAAAGCTGTCGGAATGGCGCGGCAAGACCGTGCTGGTGAACCTGTGGGCCACCTGGTGCGTGCCGTGTCGTAAAGAGATGCCGGCGCTCGACAATTTGCAGGCCAAGCTCGGGGGCAAGGATTTCGAGGTGGTCGCCGTCAATATCGACACCCGCGATCCCGAAAAGCCGAAAAACTTCCTGAAAGAGGCCAATCTGACCAAGCTTGGCTACTTCACCGATTCAAAAGCCAAGGTTTTTCAAGATCTTAAGAGCATAGGCAAGGCGCTGGGCATGCCGACCTCAATACTCGTGGATGGCCAGGGCTGCGAAATCGCCAATCTGGCCGGTCCCGCTGAATGGGCCAGCGACGACGCGGTCAAGCTGATCAAGGCCGCGATGGAGCCGGCAAAGGCGGGGTTTTAGTGGTCCGAAGGTGGGCGGAGCGCGTTCGCGGCCCGATCTCAGGTGGTAGACCTCATCCTGAGGAGCCGCGCAGCGGCGTCTCGAAGGATGAATGGCACGAGCCGGGCCATATGGTTCGCCCGGCGATGCGAAGCTTCGTCCGGAGACGGCGCTTCGCGCCTCCTCACCATGAGGGTCGGGCAGTAGCTGCGGGCTTTCTCTCAGGCCGCGATATTGAGGTTGCCGCCAACGCCGGGGGCGAGGTTGGCCGTACCAAGCAGGGTCTGGACCGCGGACTTCTCGGCGTCCGCGTTCTGCTTGATGATGGAAGTCTGGATCTGTTGCTGCGTGTTGGCCGACTGCATCGCCAGCATGCTCGAAACTATCGCCATCGTATCCATACGCAGCACTCCTCAAACCTGGTGCGCACCCTACCCGGCACTGGTTAACGAATTCTGGAGATGGCGAAAAGGTTTGGCAGGTGGCGCGAACACACGGCCAAGGACACGCGTGGCGTGTCGAGAACTCGTAGGATGGGTAGAGCGTAGCGAAACCCATCATGCTTCCGCGCCGGAATTGATGGGTTTCGCTTACGCTCTACCCATCCTACGAAGGCGCAACAGCTCCTAGCGCGTCGGAACCGGCTTGTCGCCGCGGTAGTCGTAGAAACCGCGCTGCGTCTTGCGGCCGAGCCAGCCGGCCTCGACATATTTCACCAGCAGCGGGCACGGCCGGTATTTCGAATCCGCCAGCCCCTCATGCAGCACCTGCATGATCGAAAGACAGGTATCGAGGCCGATGAAATCGGCGAGCTCCAGCGGCCCCATCGGGTGATGCGCGCCGAGCTTCATGGCGGCGTCGATCGCCTCGACGTTTCCGACGCCCTCATAGAGCGTGTAGATCGCCTCATTGATCATCGGCAGCAAGATGCGGTTGACGATGAAGGCCGGGAAATCCTCCGACACCGCGATCTGCTTGCCGAGCTTGCCGACAAATTCCTTCGAAGTTTCGAAGGTGGAATCGTCGGTGGCGATGCCGCGGATCAGTTCGACCAGTTCCATCGCCGGCACCGGATTCATGAAATGAATGCCGATGAAGCGCTCGGGACGATCGGTCGAGGCGGCGAGCCGTGTGATCGAGATCGACGAGGAGTTGGTCGCGACGATCGCTTCCGGCTTCAGCGCCGCGCAGAGTTCGTGAAAGATCTTGCGCTTGACTTCTTCCTTTTCGACCGCGGTCTCGATCACGAGATCGCAGTCCGCCAGGCCGTCCAGCGTCTCGGTGGTGGTGATCCGGGCGAGCGCCTTTTTGCGGGCGTCCTCGGTGATGGTCTGCTTGGAAACCTGGCGCGACAAATGGCCGTTGATGGTCGCCATCGCCGATTTCAGCCGTTCGTCGGAGACGTCGTTGAGCACCACGTCGAAACCGGCCAGCGCCGCGACATGCGCGATGCCGTTGCCCATCTGGCCCGAGCCGATCACGCCGACCTTCTTGATTGTCACCGCCATCTTGTCATCCACCGGAACGGCGCGCGCATCGCGCCTGTTCATCTTTCGAACCTCAGATACGATATAATCGGAATCGAGGTTTCAGTCCCATCTTTGGCACGTTTTCTTTCCGCGAAGCCGGAAACCTCGCTCGAAAACGCTTTTAAAGTAAACAGCGGCCGGACGTTGCGCATCCGGCCGGCCTACAATTATTACTTCCCGAGCTTGCCGAGCGCTTCCGTCAATTCAGGAACTGCCTGATAGAGGTCCGCCACGAGGCCGTAATCGGCAACCTGGAAGATCGGCGCGTCTTCATCCTTGTTGATCGCAACGATCACCTTCGAAATCCTTCATGCCGGCGAGATGCTGGATCGCGCCGGAGATACCGATGGCGACATATAGTTCCGGGGCGACCACCTTGCCGGTCTGGCCGACCTGCCAGTCGTTGGGCGCATACCCGGCATCGACCGCGGCGCGCGAGGCGCCGACGCCGGCGCCGAGCTTGTCGGCGAGCGGTTCGATATATTTGGCAAAGTTCTCGCGGCTCTGCATGGCGCGGCCGCCGGAAACGATGATTTTCGCCGACGTCAGTTCCGGACGGTCGCTTTTTGCGACTTCCTCGCCGACGAAGCTGGACAGGGCCGGATCGGCCGCAGCTGCGGCGTTCTCCACCGTCGCGCTGCCGCCGTCGCCGGCCGCGGCAAAGGTCGAGGTCCGCACCGTGATGACCTTCTTGGCGTCCTTTGATTTCACCGTCTGGATGGCGTTGCCGGCATAGATCGGCCGTTCGAAGGTATCGGGCGAAACCACCTTGATGATCTCGGACACCTGCATCACGTCGAGCAGCGCAGCGACGCGCGGCATCACGTTCTTGAAGCGCGAGGTCGCGGGCGCGACGAAGGCGTCATAGGAAGGCGCCAGCGACACGATCAGCGCGGCCAGCGGCTCGGCGAGATCGTGGGCGTAGGCATCGCCCTCGACGAGCAGCACCTTGGTAACGCCGGCGAGCTTTGCCGCCGCCTCGGCCGCTGCCTTGGTGCCCTGGCCGCCACCGGCGACCAGAACGTGAACTTCGCCACCCAGCTGGGTCGCCGCGGTCAGCGCCTTGTTGGTGGAGTCCTTGAGGGCTTCGTGATCGTGTTCGGCAATCAACAGCGTGGTCATTAGAGAACCCCGGCTTCGGTCTTGAGTTTCGAGATCAGCTCGGCGACGTCCTTGACCTTGACGCCTCCCTTGCGGCCGGGCGGTTCTGACGTCTTGAGCACTTCGAGATGCGGCGTGAGGTCGACGCTGTAATCGGCCGCGCTCTTGTCGGCGATCGGCTTCTTCTTCGCCTTCATGATGTTCGGGAGCGATGCGTAGCGCGGCTCGTTCAGCCGCAAGTCGGTGGTGACGATCGCTGGTCCCTTCAGCTTCACGGTCTGCAGGCCGCCGTCGACCTCGCGCGTGACCTTGAAGTCACTTCCGTCGACTTCGAGCTTGGAGGCGAAGGTCGCCTGCGACCATCCGAGCAGCGCGGCCAGCATCTGGCCGGTCTGGTTGGAATCGTCGTCGATCGCCTGCTTGCCGAGAATGACGAGACCAGGCTTCTCCTCATCGACGATGGCTTTCAGGATCTTCGCAACCGCCAGCGGCTCCACATTGCCGTCGGCCTTGACGAGGATGCCGCGATCGGCGCCCATCGCAAGACCGGTCCGGATCGTCTCCGAGGCCTGCGCCGGGCCGATCGACACCACCACCACTTCGGTCGCCTTGCCGGCTTCCTTCAGGCGCAGTGCTTCCTCGACGGCGATTTCGTCGAACGGATTCATCGACATCTTGACGTTGGCCAGTTCGACGCCCGTTCCGTCGCTCTTGACGCGGACCTTGACGTTGTAATCGACCACCCGCTTTACCGGCACAAGAACCTTCATCGATCCACTTTCGCTTGAATTCTGGATTTAACGGCTTGCAATTAGCTAGCTATCGGCTTGGGCGCGGAACCTAATGGTCCCGGTATCGGCGGTCAACGCGCGAAAGCCAAAAATCGGCCCCGGACAAGGCCCACCTTAACGGTTCTGACCGGGCACCCACAACACGTCTCCGGCCCCATTATCGTTCAGATGGCGGCTGGCGACGAACAGGAAATCCGACAGGCGGTTCATATACTGAATGGCGGCCCCGCTGACCGGCTCCTCGGGGTTGGCGGCGAGTTCCACCATGATCCGTTCCGCTCTGCGGCATATGGTTCGGGCGAGATGCAGGTATGCCGCAGCGGGGGTGCCGCCGGGCAGGACGAACGAGGTCAAGGGCGCCAGCCGCTCGTTCAGGCCGTCGATGTCGCGCTCGAGCCGTTCGACCTGGCTCGCCAGCATCCGCAACCGTTCGGCCTTGCCGTCGCGCTGGGGCACCGCGAGATCGGCCCCGAGGTCGAACAGGTCGTTCTGAATCCGGCCCAGCATCGCATCGAGTTCGCGGGCATCGCCGAGGTGCAGCCGCACCACGCCGAGGGCGGCATTGGTCTCGTCCACGGTGCCGTAAGCCGCGATCCGCAGATCGTATTTCGGGCGGCGCTCGCCGCTGCCGAGCGCCGTGGTGCCGTCATCGCCGGTCCTGGTATAGATGCGGTTGAGTACGACCATTGGCGCGTCCCTTTATCTCGCCTTTATTTGCCCATCGCCCAGACCACGACCATCGTGATGACGATGGCGACGAACTGCAGCAACACCCGAAGCCGCATCAGGTTCTGCGACCGGCTCGGCGAGCCGCCCCGCATCATGTTGACAAGGCCGAGCAGCAGCACGATAGCCACAGCCGCAACCGCGATCGGGAGGACGATCGAACTCAAAAAAGATGTCATCGGCGCTACATAACACCGGCAAGCGCCGACTTCCACACGTTCAAAACCCCTCGCACAATCCCTTGCACACCCCTCGCGCAACCAATCGACGATCTGGCCTTTAATCCAGTAATATCAGATTCTGGTCCAGTTTCGGGACCGGATCGCCGTACCCTGATCGAGGTGAGATGTTGAGGTTCATTCGCTACGTCTACCTCATCGTGGTGGAGGCGATCTATACGTTCCTGGCCGATGACGGCTGGGCGATCGCGAGCCATATCGCGCTGTCGACGTTGATGGCGCTGTTCCCGTTCCTGATCGTGCTGACGTCGCTGGCCGGCTTTTTCGGCTCCAAGGAACTCGCCGATCAGGCGGCGGAATTGCTGCTGCAGGTCTGGCCCAAGCGCGTTGCGGACGCGATCTCGGGCGAAATCCACGATGTGCTGACCACGACGCGCGGCGGCGTCCTGACGGTCGGCGTGGTGCTGGCGGTCTATTTCGCCTCCAATGGCGTCGAAGCGCTGCGGGTGGCGCTGAACCGTGCCTATTCGGTGGTCGAGCCGCGAGCGTGGTACTGGCTGCGGCTGGAATCGATCGGATATACGCTGCTCGCGGCCATCACGTCGCTCCTGATGGCGTTCCTGATCGTGCTCGGTCCGCTGATCCTTGAAACGGCCAGGCAATACATTCCGTTCTTCGTCGAGAGCAACGAGCGGCTGCTCTTCTATGCCCGCTACGGCATCACGATCTCGGCGATGATTGTGGCGCTGTTCGTGCTGCATGCCTGGCTGCCCTGCGGTCGCCGGGGTTTTCTGCAGATCCTTCCCGGCATCGTGTTCACGATGGTGGCATCGCTGATCTCGGGCATCGTTTTCGGCCAGTATCTGGCGCGCTTCGCCAGCAACTACGTGACGATGTATGCGGGGCTGGCCTCGGTCATCATCGCGCTGGTGTTTCTGTATTTTATTGCCGCGATTTTCGTCTACGGCGGCGAACTGAATGCGGCCATCATGAAGTCGCGGTTGCCGAAGGGGATGTCGCTTCATGCAGCGCAGTCGCAAGGGCGCGCGGGGACACAGGCTTGACCAGAAAGAGATCGGCGCCGGCGGCGCGCGACGCCGCCTCGTCCTCGCTGCGGCCGGATATGCCGATGATCGGAATGCGCCCGAGCGGCGGCTGAAGCGCGCGAATGCGCGTGATCGCTTCGATGCCGTTGATCCCCGGCAGCACCATGTCCATCAGCACCGCATCGAATGCGCCGATCGCAAGCCGCCCGGGCGCCGCCTCGCCCTGACCGACGAACTCGGCCTGGTGACCGAGTTCGGTCAGGATCGCGTTGAGGACGACGCGGCCGAACGGGTTATCCTCGACGCTGAGCAGGCGCAACGGCCGCGCTGAGCCGATCGATGCCTCGCCATTGGTGCCGGAGGCCACCGCCGGCACGTCCTTTGCCGCTGACATCACGACATTGAAGGTAAAGGTGGTGCCGCCGCCACGGCGTTGCGTCGCGGTGACATCGCCGCCCATGGCGCGCGCCAGTTGCTTGACCGACGACAATCCGAGCCCGGCGCCGCCGAAGCGCGATGCAATCGAAACGTTGGCCTGCGAGAATGGCCGGAACAGGCGTTTGATCTCGGCGAGCGTAAGGCCGATCCCGCTGTCGGAGACCTCGAATGCGACGGCGACCTTGCCTTTCGGGCCGCGCAGGGGCGTGACCTGGAGGGCGACACTGCCCTGTTCGGTGAATTTTACGGCATTGTCGATCAGGTTCTCCACCGCCGCGCGCAGGCGGACGGGATCGCCGATGGCGAATGCCGGCAGCTTTTCGGAAATGACGACGGACGATTGCAGGCCCTTGGCCGCTGCGCGGCCGGTCAGCGAATCGCCGGCATTGCGGACGAGCGTACGCAGGTCGAAGAAGTCCTGCCGCACCTCGAGCCCCGGGCCGCCGCTGCGCGCCGCATCGACGAACAGCGTCGCAAGGCTCGCCAGGTGTTCCGCGCCCGCCTTGATGGTGTCGACCCAGCGCCGTTCGCGCTCGCCGAGATCCGAGGTCGCGAGCAGATTGCTGATCGCCAGAATGCCTGTGAGCGGCGTGCGGACCTCGTGCGCAAAGGCTGCCATCGCGGTTTCGACCATGCTGGAGGCGGCGACGGCGGATTTGCGGGCACCACGCATGTTTGCAGCGGCGCTGGAGGCGCGCTTTTTCGCTGGCCGCTTCTTTACTGGCCGTGTGGTGCGCCGTAGGCGCCGCTTCGCCGCCATGGTCCCCCTTCCTCCGCCAACAGCAGCATGACACGCGATGGCGGCCGATGTCACGGAGACGTTTTCAGCAACCCCCAGTAGTATTACGGGAGTCGTCGGGCAAACCGACGAGGCTGCGAATCTCCGCGGGAGTGGCACCCTGCCCGCGCAATTCGCGCAAGGCGGTCGCTTGCGTCGATTTCGAAAGCTTATGGCCCGATGAATCCTCGATGAGCCGGTGATGCCGATAGACCGGCTGTGGGATACCAAGCAATTGCTGCAACAGCAGATGCACGCTGGTCGACCAGAACAGGTCTCTGCCCCGCACCACGTCGCTGACGCCCTGCAGGGCGTCGTCGATCACGACGGACAAATGATAACTCGTCGGCGTCTCCTTGCGCGCCAGGATGACGTCGCCCCAGGCCTCAGGCTGTGCGGCGACGACGCCGCTCTCGCCACCTGGGCCCTCGCCCAATTCTTTCCAGCTCAGTCCCCCGGTACGTGCGCGCGCGGCCTGCATGTCGAGCCGAAGCGCGTAAGGTGTACCCTGTGCGATCAGCCGCTCGCGTTCGTGCGGCGGTAGCGATTTCGCCGCGCCCGGATAGAGCGGCGCGCCGTCGGGATCGCGCAGCCACGGCGCGTCGGCCTCGCGTTGCGCCACCAGACGGGCGATTTCCGCGCGGCTCTCAAAACTCGGATAGATCAGGCCCAGGCCTGCCAATCCTTCGACCGCCTCCCGATACCGCGCAAAATGCTCCGATTGCCGCCGCACCGGCGTTTCCCAGGATATTCCGAGCCAGGCGAGGTCCTCGTAGATCGCCGCCTCAAACTCCGGCCGGCATCGTGTGGCGTCGATGTCCTCGATCCGCAGCAGGAATTTTCCGCCAGCCCGGCGCGCCAGGTCGAAATTGAGCAGCGCCGAATAGGCATGACCGAGATGGAGATAGCCGTTCGGGCTTGGCGCAAATCGGAAAACGGGTGGCATGGTCCTCCAAACAACCGTCATTGCCGGGCTTGACCCGGCAATCCATCGTGCAAGAGCCTTTTACGATATAAGATGGGCGCGCGGGTCAACCCCGCGCATGATGATCCCGTGAGTCGATAACATTCCGTAATGACCATCCACCTCAGCAGCCAGTCCGACCTCGAAGACGCCGTCCACGCCCTGGTCAAGCAGGACGTGCGGCTGAAGCCGATTTTCGAGCTGACGGGCATGCCGGCGCTGCGGCAGCGCGAGCCGGGTTTTGCCGGCCTCGCGGCGATCGTCACCGGCCAGCAGCTCTCCACCGCGAGCGCCTCGGCGATCTGGGGACGCCTCACGGCCGCGTTCGATCCGTTCGATCCCGAGCCGATCCGCAAGGCGCGGGCCCAGCGCCTCGGCCGACTCGGGCTTTCGGCCGCCAAGATCAAGACGCTGAAAAACATCGCGCGCGAACTGGCCGCCGAGCGATTGAACCTCGACGTGCTGGCGGAAGAGGATGCAGATGCCGCGCACCATACGTTGACGGCGCTGCATGGTATCGGCCCGTGGACCGCCGACGTGTATCTGCTGTTCTGCCTCGGCCATGGCGATGCCTGGCCGGCCGGCGATATCGCGATACAGGAAGCGGTCAAAGTCGGCCTCGGCCTGCAGGCGCGCCCCACCGCCAAGCAGATGGCGCCACTCGCCGAGCCGTGGCGCCCGCTGCGCGGGGCGGCAGCGCATCTGTGGTGGAGCTATTATCGCGTGCTGAAGAAGCGCGAGGGCGTGCTTCCCGATAAACTCACCCCCGCAGCCGTACCCGGTCCTCGCGCGCGGAAGCCGTGACGGAATCGATCACCGCGCGCACCGCGGGGAGTTCGACCAGATCGGGGTGAGCCAGCAGCCAGAGGTCTGCCACGCTGGCGAGCCTCTGGGGCGCGACGCGGACCAGATCCGGATAGGCAGCCGCGACAAAGCAGGACAGCGTCGAAATGCCGAGGCCCTCGCGCGCCGCCGCAAGCATGTCGCCCTGCGAGGAGCAACGCATCACCATCGAACCCTGCCGCGTGATCGCGTCGCTCCAGCGCGCCAGCCGCTCGTTCGACTGCCGGTCGGCGAAGCCGATGACGCTGTGGCCCTTCCATTCGTCGCGCCGTTCGGGGAGCCGCCGCCGCGCGGCGTAATCGCGCGAGGCGTAGAAGCCGGTGCCGAGACGACCGATCTTGCGCCCGATCAAATTCTCCTCGCCGCTGTCCACCGGCCGCAGCACGACATCGGCCTCGCGGCGACGCACGCTGGCCGGATAGGGATGAGTGATGATTTCAAGCTGGATATGGTCATGCGCGCGCAGGAACGGGCCGAGCTTCGGCATCAGCCAGTGCGAGGCGAGCGTAGAGCCGATCGACAGCTTGACGACGCCGCGCGCCTGCACGCCGGTCGCCGACACCGACGCTTCCGCACGCAGCGCCGCCGCCGCCATTGCCTCGACATGCTCGCGAAACTTGCGACCCTGTGAAGTGAGTGAAAGCCCGTCATTGGAGCGCGCGAACAGGGGAATGCCGAGCTGGCCTTCCAGCTCCGCGATCTTGCGGCCGACCGTCGGATGGCTGCAGCGCAACCGCCGCCCGGCGGCGGCGAAGCTGCGGGTCTCGGCCACAGCGACGAAGGTCTTGCACAGGTCCCAGTCCATTGGCGCCTCCCACGCTCTGTTCAATTATGACTAATCATCTGTTCAATATTGAACGGCCGGGGCGCGCCGTCCAGCCCTATAATGGACGGCAACAAGCGCAGGCCAGCGGCTCCGCCCGGCTGAAGCGCTCAAACCAACATCAATGGATGCGCGCCTGGCCTGACTGGCCTTGTGCGACAAAGGAGGAAGACAATGCCGCTGCCCGCTTCGCTTGCCAATTCGCTCGAACTGCCGGTGGTCGGCTCGCCGCTGTTCATCGTGTCCGGGCCCGAGCTCGTGATCGCCCAGTGCAAGGCCGGCGTCGTCGGCTCGTTCCCGGCGCTGAATGCCCGCCCGGTTGAGAAGCTCGACGAATGGCTGACGCGCATCGAGAACGAGCTCGGCGAATACAAGGCGCTGCATCCGGAGAAGAAGGTCGCGCCTTACGCAGTCAACCAGATCTGCCACGCTTCCAACGATCGCCTGATGAAGGACATGGAAATCTGCGTCAAGCACAAGGTTCCAGTCATCATCACCTCGCTGCGGCCGCCGGTCGAAGTGGTCGAGGCCGCGCATTCTTATGGCGGCGTGGTCTTTCACGACGTCATCAACGTCAAGCATGCGCGCAAGGCGGCCGAGAACGGCGTCGACGGCCTGATCCTGGTCTGTGCCGGCGCCGGCGGTCATGCCGGCACGCTGTCGCCGTTCGCGCTGCTGCGCGAGGTCAAGCAATGGTTCAAGGGCACCGTCCTGCTGTCGGGTGCGATCTCCGACGGCTGGGGCATTGCGTCCGCGCTCGCACTCGGTGCCGACATGGCCTACATGGGCACGCGCTTTATCGCGACCGCGGAAGCCAACGCCGATCCGGCCTACAAGGCGGCGCTGGTCGGGCACGCGGCGAACGATATCGTCTATTCCAACCTGTTCACCGGCGTGCACGGCAACTACCTCGGCCCCTCGATCGTTGCCGCGGGGCTTGATCCCGCCAACCTTCCGGAAAGCGATAAGTCGAGGATGAATTTCGGCTCCGGCGGCAACATGAAGTCGAAGGCGTGGCGCGACATCTGGGGCTCCGGCCAGGGCATCGGCCAGATCGCGGACGCGCCGCCGATCGCCGAACTGGTCAAGCGGTTGAAGGCCGAGTTCGCTGATGCCAGCAGCGACTTCCTGAAGCGGGCGCGCGCCTGATCGGCGCGACGGCCTGCATCGACGACAAAGCAAAATAAATAGAGGGATGGGAACAATGAGGCTGTCGCGACCCGTACTGACGATTGCATTCGCTTTGCTGGGAAGTGCTGCGGCTGTCGGCGACGACACCAAGGAAGAAATCCGCATCGGGCAGACACTGCCCTACAGCGGCCCGGCTTCCGGCTTCGGCATCATCGGCCGGGCGCAGGAAGCTTATTTCGAAAAGGTCAACGCCGAAGGCGGCATCAATGGCCGCAAGGTCAAGTTCATCAGCCTCGACGACGCCTACTCGCCGCCCAAGACGGTCGAGCAGACGCGTAAGCTGGTCGAACAGGAAGAAGTGTTGCTGATGTTCGGCTCGCTCGGGACCGCCACCAACAACGCCGTGCACCGCTATCTCAACGGCAAGAAGGTGCCGCAACTGTTCGTGCTGAGCGGCGCGACCAAATGGGCGGACCCGAAGAATGCGCCTTGGACCATGCCGGGCATGGCCACCTACCAGTCCGAAGGCGTGATCTATGCCAAGCACATCCTGCAGACCAGGCCTGACGCCAAAATCGCCATCCTTGCCCAGAACGACGATTTCGGCCGCGACTATGTCGCCGGCTTCAAGCGCGGGCTGGGCGACAAGGCCGCCACCATGATCGTTGCGGAAGCCAGCTATGAGACATCGGCACCGACCATCAGTTCGCAACTCGCGACGCTGAAGGCTTCCGGTGCCAACGTCATGTTCGGCGTCGTGCTCGGCAAGTTCACCTCGCAGATGATCAAGGGTGTCGTGGAGATCAACTGGAAGCCGGATATGCTGTTCGTGCCGACCTCGGCCTCGTCGATCTCGTTCCTGGAGCCGGCCGGCCTCGACAATGCCGTCGGCCTGATCTCGTCCAGCAACCAGAAGGACACGCTGGATACGCAATGGGCCAACGATGAGGGCGTGAAGCAATATTTCGCCTTCATGAAGCAGTATTTGCCCAACGCCGACCTCTCCAATTCGAACTACGCGGCCGGCTTTCAGTATGCCACCCTGATGGTGAAAGTGCTGAGCGCTTGCAACGGCGACTTCAGCCGGGCCAACATCATGAAGCAGGCGGCGTCGCTGCGGGAAGTGCCCTTGCCGCTATTGCTGCCGGGCATCACGGTATCGACCGATTCCGAGGACTACCTGCCGTTCCAGCAGTTGCGGCTGCGCCGCTTCGACGGCAAGAGCTGGGTGGCCTTCGGCGACATTCTGGACGACCGCTAGGGTTTATCTGCCGCGGCTTTGGAAGAAGAGAGCTGGAGGAAGAATTGACATCGATCATCAGCGGCGAACGCCGGATCAGCTATCCCGATATCCACGCCCGCATCGCGCGGGCGGCGGCGGGGTTTAAGGCGATCGGCCTCGGTGGCGGAACGCCGGTCGGCATGATGCTGCGCAACGATTTTGCTTTTTTCGAAGTCTCTGTTGGAGCGGCGGCGCTGGGCAGCCCGGTGGTGCCGATCAACTGGCACCTGAAGGCCGAGGAAGTCGCCTACATCCTGGCCGATAGCGGCGCCAAGATCCTGGTCTGCCATGCCGACCTGCTGCCGCAGATCAGGGACGGCCTGCCCGCCGATGTGCGGCTGCTGGTGGTGACGACGCCGCCGGAGATCGCCGCGGCGTTCAATGTAGCGCCTGCGCTGACAACAGTCCCGGACGGCATGACCGACTGGGACGTCTGGCGCGACACGCATGCGCCGTTGCAGGAAGCTCCGATCGGCGTCGCGGCGATGTTCTACACCTCGGGCACGACAGGCCTGCCCAAGGGCGTGCGCCGCAAGCCGATGAAGCCGGAACAGGTCGCAGCATCAGCGCGGGTCGGCGGCATCGCCTACGGCGTCAAGTCCAACGAGGATCAGGTGATCCTGATGAACGGGCCGATGTACCACTCGGCGCCGAACTCCTACGGCATGCTGGCGTTCCGCAGCGGCTGCATGATCGTGCTTGAGCCGCGCTTCGATCCCGAGGACATGCTGCAGCTGATCGAACGGCATCGCATCACCCACCAGCACATGGTGCCGACGATGTTCGTGCGCCTGCTACGGCTGCCGGATGACATCAAGCGCCGTTACGATTTGTCGTCGCTGCGCTTCATCGTGCACGGCGCTGCCCCCTGCCCACCGCAGGTCAAGCGCGCCATGATCGACTGGTGGGGGCCGGTCATCAACGAATATTTCGGCTCGACCGAAACCGGCATTCCGGTGTGGCATTCGGCGGCGGAAGCGTTGGCAAAACCCGGCACCGTCGGCCGCGCGATCGACGGCGGTATCGTCAAGATCTTCCGCTCCGACGGTTCGTCGTGCGACGTCGACGAACCCGGCGAAATCTTCATGCGGCAGATGTCGGTGCCGGATTTCGACTATCACGGCAAGGCCGAGGCCCGCGCCGAGGCCGGCCGCGACGGCCTCGTCAGCGTCGGCGACGTCGGCTACCTCGACGCAGGCGGCTATCTGTTCCTGTGCGACCGCAAGCGCGACATGGTGATCTCCGGCGGAGTCAACATCTATCCCGCGGAGATCGAGAACGCGCTGATCGGCATGGACGGCGTGCGCGACTGCGCGGTGTTCGGCGTCCCCGATGACGAATTCGGCGAACGGCTGTTTGCCTGCATCGAGCCGGAGGCCAACGCGGCGTTGTCCCCGGCCGCCGTGCAGGAATTCCTGCGCGGCAGGCTTGCCAATTTCAAGGTACCAAAGGACATCCAGTTCCTGGACGCGATGCCGCGCGAGGCCACCGGCAAGATCTTCAAGCGCAAGCTGCGCGATCTGTATACCGAAGGCAAACTGCGCGCGATTGCGTGAAGGGTCACCCTCCGCCCCTCCGCGTCATTGCGAGCGAAGCGAAGCAATCCATTTCTCCGCGCGCGGATAGATGGATTGCTTCGTCGCTACGCTCCCTTGCGCAAACGCTTCGCGTTTGTCGCAGGCAATGACGGCGGGGAAGTATTCCGACATGCAAATCGAACGGCGTTTTAAACGTAATTGCTGTTGCAAAACGGTCATCGGACGGCGCAAAGATTGCGGCATGTGAAGCGCAGGGGATCGAAACCATGCAAGCCACCGAGTTCATCGTCGCCCGCAACGATCTGCAGCAATGCAAGGTGATCGAGACGCAACTGCCCGATTCGGCTGCGCTGCCCGACGAGGCGCTGCTGGTGAAGGTCACGCGCTTCGCCTTCACTGCCAACAACATCACCTATGCCGTGCTCGGCGATCGCCTGAAGTATTGGCAACTGTTTCCGGCGCCCGAAGGTTTCGGCAACGTTCCGGTATGGGGGCTTGGCGAAGTGATCGCCTCGAAGCATTCCGCGATCTCCGTAGGCGAAACCCTGTTCGGCTATTTCCCGATGGCGACGCATCTCGTCATCGAAGCCGCCGACGTCTCCAAGCGGACCTTGCGCGATCCCGCCGCGCACCGGCAAGGTGTGGCACCCGTCTACAACGCCTATACGCGCGTCAGCGGCGATCCGGCCTTCGAAGGCAAGCAGGGCGACTATCAGGCGCTGCTGCGGCCGCTGTTCATGCTATCGTTCCTGGTCGATGACTTTCTCGCCGAGAACGAATTTTTTTGGGCGCAGCGCGTGATGCTCTCCTCGGCATCCAGCAAGACCGCCTATGGGCTTGCGCATCTCCTGCATGCGAGGGGCAACGGCATCAAGGTGATCGGCTTAACCTCGGCGGGCAACACGTCGTTCGTCAAATCGCTCGGCTGCTATGACGACGTCGTGACCTATGACAACGTCACCTCGCTGCCGGCGAATTCCGCGGTCGCCTATGTCGATATGGCCGGCAACAGCCCGTTGCGCGCGACGTTGCACGGGCACTTCGGTGGGCAAATGAAATACAGTGGAATCATCGGGCTCACGCATCGAAAATCGTCGCCCGATGAACGGGCGCAAGTACTGCCGGGCGCTGAGCCACAATTTTTCTTTGCGCCGGACCAAATCCGCAAGCGCACCAAGGAATGGGGACCGGCCGGATTCAGCGAGCGGTGGGGCGCCGCGTGGTCCGGCTTCGCGCCAAACCTCGATCAATGGATAAAAGTGATCCAGTACCGTGGACCCGCGGCCGTGCAACGCGCCTATCTCGACACCCTCAACGGCCGCGTCCCGCCGGATCAAGGGCTGATCCTGTCTCTATCGGAATAGGCGGCATCTCTTCCTGGCCTTTCTGCGCGATCCGGAATGGGTATAGGCTCCGGCACAGGGAACGGCCGCGAAGACGGCAAGTGATAGGAAACGCCGATGCTCGACAAGACGGACGACATTGCGGTGGCCGCCGACAATTGGCTTGGCCAGTTTGAGGAGGCGCTGGCGAAGCCTGACGACGGCGCGCTGAAAGCCCTGTTCCATCCCGACAGCTACTGGCGCGACGTGCTGGCGCTGAGCTGGAACATCCAGACCCTCAACGGCGCTGACGCCATCCTGAAAGCGCTGCCGCCGCTGGCCCGTAGCGCGGCGCCCTCCGGCTTTGCGATTGATCCTGATCGCGCCGCGCCGCGCAAGGTGATGCGCGCGGGCACCAATGCGATCGAGGCGATCTTCAGGTTCGAGACCAAGGTCGGGCGCGGCAGCGGCATCATTCGGCTCATTCCGGATACCGACGATGGCAATCGCCTCAAGGCCTGGACGCTGCTGACCGAGCTTGGCGAACTCAAGGGCTTCGAGGAACAGCTCGGCGTCCAGCGCCCGCGCGGCAACGCCTATTCGCGCGACTTTCGCGGACCCAACTGGCTCGACCTGCGCAGGCAATCCGCCGGCTATGCCGATCGCGATCCGACCGTTCTCGTGATCGGCGGCGGCCAATCCGGGCTCTCCATCGCCGCGCGCCTGAAGCAGTTGAACGTCGACACCCTGATCGTCGATCGCGAAGCGCGCATCGGTGACAACTGGCGCAAGCGCTACCATGCGCTGACGCTGCATAATCAAGTGCAGGTCAACCACCTGCCCTACATGCTCTTTCCACCGAACTGGCCGACCTACATCCCAAAGGACAAGCTCGCCAACTGGTTCGAGGCCTATGTCGAGGCCATGGAGTTGAACTTCTGGACCGAGACCGAATTCGAGGGCGGCAGCTACGACGAGAAGCAAGGCCGCTGGACGGTGACGCTGCGGCGCGCCGATGGCACGAAGCGCACCATGCATCCGCGCCATGTCGTGCTGGCGACCGGCGTCAGCGGGATTCCGAGCGTGCCTGAGATCGCCGGCCTGAAGGATTTTGCAGGCAAGGTGATGCATTCCAGCCAGTATGACGACGGCGAGAGCTGGAAGCGCAAGCGCGCCATCGTGATCGGCACCGGCAACAGCGGCCACGACATCGCGCAGGACCTGCATTCCAGCGGCGCCCACGTCACCATGTTCCAGCGCTCGTCGACGCTGGTCGTCAGCATCGAGCCGTCGGCGCAACTGGTCTACGCGCCCTACAACGAGGGCACGCTGGAGGATAACGACCTGATCGCGACCTCGATGCCGCTGCAACTGGCGCGCAAGAGCCACAGGCTGACCGGCGAGAAATCGAAGGCGCTGGACAAGGATTTGCTCGACGGCCTGGAGCGCGCCGGCTTCAAGCTCGATTACGGCGAGGATAACACCGGCTGGCAGTTCAAATATCTCACCCGCGGCGGCGGCTATTATTTCAACGTCGGCTGCTCCGACCTGATCGTCAGGGGCGATATCGCGCTCAGGCAATTCGCCGATATCGACACGTTCGCGGCCGACGGCGCAAAGATGAAGGATGGCGAGACGATTGCCGCCGACCTCATGGTGCTGGCGACCGGCTACAAGCGGCAGGAAGAGCTGGTGCGCAAGCTGTTCGGCGAAGCCGTCGAGAAGCGCGTCGGCACCATCTGGGGCTTTGGCGACGAGCAGGAACTGCGCAACATGTACACCCGCACCGGCCAGCCCGGCCTCTGGCTGATCGCCGGCGGCCTCGCGCAGTGCCGCATCGGCTCAAAGCACCTCGCGCTGCAGATCAAGGCGATCGAGGAAGGGCTGCTGCAGCGCTGACGCTCACCATTCGCCGTGATCGAGGATTTGCCGGGCAAGGAAGGATTCCGCCCGGCGCCAGGCCGCGTCGTTGTCGCCGCGAAAACTGATATAGCGATCGAACACGACCTTCCGCGCTTTCACGTCGATGACGTCGAATTTCGCCTGCTGTATCAGCGTGCTCATCTTGTGAAAGCGGCCAATCAACAGATGGGTGGCGCCGGCCTCCTTCGCCTTGCCCAGCAGTTGCGCGTCATTGAGATCGCCCACCGAGCAGGCGTTTGGCGGACATTCAAGCGCCGCATTCGCGACCTTTCCGCTCGCTACCAGATCGCTGCGCAACGCGGCTTCGAATTCACGCAGCCGCCGGCGATGGTCGGCGCTTTGATCGATCACCTCACCCGAGGTGTCGACATAGTGGATTTCGGCGACGGCGAGCACGAGTGTCGCCGCCTGCGCCCGACCTTGCCGGACAGAACAGGCGCAGACAACAGTGGCAGCGGCCAAAGCGAGGCCCAACATCCGTAGCTTCATCAGCTTTTCCATTTTGGTTCCTTTGGCGTTTCGTGATGTGCGGTTCGTTCCGGCAACTATTTCGCCTGCTCCAGCAGACGGTTCTCGATCAGCCACCGTGCCCCGCGGCTCCAGGCCACGTTGGCGCCCATGCGCAGGTCGGTCTGCGCGACCGCTATGATCGTCCCGGATCTGGCGTCGCGAATCTTGTAGGTGACCGCGTATTCCATTCGGGTGATACGCGTGACGATCCCGATCATCGACTGATCTGCGTCAAGGCCGGCGGCAATCCTGGCGTCGCAGCCGTCGCAATCCCGTAGCTTGCCGGCTTTCGCCGCCTCGTTATTCACCGCGCCGACGTCGACCAGTTGGTAGCGCCCGGATGCCGCGATCAGCCGGCGGGCTTCCTCGGTCGAGAGCCGCAACTGCTCGCGGTCGATGTCGTCAGGGGGAACGTAGCCGGCCGCGGCGCTGAAATCCTCCAGTTCGAACGAAAACACCGCCATTTTGATCGGGGGCGGCGCCGCCGTCTCGGCGGTCCCAGCCGCCGCGAACGCTGCAAGCACAATTACCGGAGCCAGGATAACAGCGATGTAGCGCATGGATCCCTCGGAACTCGGAGCGGCCGTACCCTCGCAACATCGCCCGATCTGCCGGCTTTCCGAAACGGCCGCTTTCCCTGGATCGGCCGGGTGAAATACCCGATCTTGTCTTGCCGCTCTTGCCGCGCTTTCTTCCCGGCGAAATTTGCCTCACTATTCGAAGCCAAAGCAAAGAATCTTGGGGAGGAAGCTTGCAACAGGCATCCAACTCCGCGGCGAGCCGCCCGCCCGCCATCGATTTGAAGCTGCGGCTGACGTTACGCGTCGCGGCGCTCGCAGCCATTTGCTTCATTGCCGTCGCGGCCTACACCCTGTTCGACAGCGACCGTGTCGCGAAGGCCAAGGCGGGCCGTATCGCCGAGATCGTGGCCAGGGATCTCTCGCTGCAGCAATCGCAGGCGCAATGGCTCTCCGTGTCCATGAGCTCAACGCCCGATTTGCAGGCGATCGCGGCGCTGATGGAGCCGGGCCTTTGCATTGCCTACCGCGACAACACGGGCGCGTTTCGCCAGGGCGTCTGCAGCGGGGCGCCCGCCGACGAAATGACCGCGCCCGAAATCTTCGCCTCGCTCTACCGCGCCGTCTTCCGTCCGGGTGAACCGGTCTCGATACCGGTCGTCGTTGCAGGCAGTAATCGGGGGATGGCAGTCGCAACCTTTGATCCCGCCACGCAGATCGGCCAGAGCTGGCGCGAGGCGAGCCGGCTGCTCTCCATCATGGCTTTCGCGCTGGCAGGGTTATGTGTCGCGGTCTACGCCGTGCTGGCGCGCGCGCTGCGGCCGACGCGGGCCATCGGCGCCGGGCTGAACCAGCTTGCGGCGAACGATCTTTCCGCGCGCCTGCCCCGTTTCGACCTCGCGGAATTGTCTGTCATCTCCGGCGTCTTCAACACCCTTGCCGAACGGCTGCAGACCACGCTCGCCGAACGCAACGCCCTGACGCGAAAGCTGATCGAAGTGCAGGACGAGGAGCGGCGCCATCTTGCACGCGAGTTGCACGACGAATTCGGCCAGTCGCTTTCCGCGATCGCGGCGCAGGCCGCCGCGGCCGCCCACACCGCCGAGCGTGAATGCCCGCCGCTCTACGAGGAATGCCGCGGCATCTCGCGCACGACGGCGCATATGATGGAAACTCTGCGCGGTGCGCTGGTGCGCCTGCGTCCGCCCGATGTCGAGGAACTCGGCCTCACCATCAGCCTCGAAAGCCTGGTGGCGAGCTGGAATGGTTTTGAGAAGGGCCGCACCCGCTTTGAGATTGCCGTCATTGGAGAGGTCGACGATTTGCCGCCCGGGGTCAGCGCCAGTCTTTATCGGATTGCGCAGGAAGCGATCACCAATGCGGCAAAGCATGCACAGGCCCAGCGCGTACAACTGCGCCTCGAGGCCGGAGACGCTGATATCGTCCTGACCGTCGAGGATGACGGCGAGGCGAGCGGCGCCAGTGCTGCGCCGAAGGCCGGCATGGGACTGCTTGGCATGCAGGAGCGGGTGGTTTCGCTCGGCGGGACCTTGCAGTTCGAGCGGCGTGAGGCGGGCGGCGCCCGGCTTGTCGCGCGCATTCCCACCATGCGGGTGGAGCCTTAGACATGGCGGACACCACAGGCCGCACGCGCGTGATGCTGGCGGACGACCATGCCATCGTGCGCGAGGGTTATCGCTCGCTGTTGCAGAAGCAGGACCGCCTTGAGGTCGTCGCTGAAGCCGACAACGGCGCCGATGCCTATCGCGTCTACAAGGACGCCAGGCCCGACCTCGTCATCATGGACCTGTCGATGCCGGGCATTGGCGGGGTCGAGGCCATCAGGCGCATCCGGCAATGGGACAAGTCCGCGCGCATCCTCGTCTTCACCATGCACCAGAGCGCCGCCTATGCGGCGCAGGCGATCAAGGCCGGCGCGCGCGGCTTCGTCACCAAGAGCAACCCGCCCGAGGCGCTGCTGCGCGCGATCGCCGAAGTAATGGCCGGACGCATCGCGCTCAGCCCCGACATCGACCACGAACTCGCTATCAACAGCCTCGCCGACGAGCCCTCGGCGATCGACGCCCTGAGCCCGCGGGAATTCGAGATCCTGCGCATGCTGCTGGCGGAGAAATCCGTGGATGAGATCGCAAACACGCTGCATATCAGCGTCAAGACCGCAGCCAATACCCGCTATCAGATCCGCGCCAAGCTCGGCGTCGGCTCCGATATCGAACTGGTACGCCTGGCGCTGCGCCAGCGGATTATCGCGGCGGAGGATATGGGCAGCTAGCCTGGCGGAAATGTGCCATGCGCAAATCCCCCTCGTGCTTCGGACAGTTCTCTGAAACACTCACCGGCCAACAAATACCAGATGGGGAGAAACGCATGCCGGCTATTCTAGGCTCGGGCGAGCACCGTTACCGCGTGGTGGAAAACTGGGCCAAACTGCCGGACGGCTGGAGCCTGACCGACGCGGCGTCCGTCGCGGTCGACAGCAAGGACCGCATCTACGTCTTCAACCGCGGCGACCATCCGATGGTCGTGTTCGACCGCGAGGGTAATTTCATCAAGAGCTGGGGCGAAGGCCTGTTCAACCGTGCCCACGGCCTGCACATCGATGCCGACGACAATCTCTACTGCACCGATGACGGCGACCATACCGTTCGCAAGTGCACCACCGACGGCAAGGTGCTGCTGACGATCGGCATCCCGAACAAGCCGGCGCCGTTCATGAGCGGCGAGCCGTTTCACCGCTGCACCCACACCGCGCTGTCGCCGAAGGGCGAGATCTATGTCTCGGACGGCTACGGCAATGCCTGCGTCCACAAATATTCGCCGGACGGAAAGCTGCTGAAAACCTGGGGCGAGCCCGGCACCGATCCCGGCCAGTTCAACATCGTCCATAATATCGCAACCGATGCCGACGGCTGGGTCTATGTCGCCGATCGCGAGAACCACCGCGTGCAGGTGTTCGACGGCAACGGCAAATACGAGACGCAGTGGAATAATCTGCACCGGCCCTGCGCGCTGTGCCGCTGCGGCGGCAAGCAGGCGAATTTCATCATCGGCGAACTCGGCCCCGGCCTCGCGGTCAACCGCAAGGTGCCCAATCTCGGCCCGCGGCTCTCGATCGTCGATTCCAAAGGCAACCGCATCGCCCGCCTCGGCGGCGAGAACGGCCCGGGCCTGGAGGCCGGCAAATTCCTCGCGCCACACGGCATCGCGATGGATTCGAAGGGCGATATCTATATCGGCGAAGTTGGCGTCACCGACTGGAAGACCAGCTTTCCGGATACGCCGATGCCGCCGGAGCTTCGGGTGAGCCGCTGCCTGCAGAAGCTGGAGAAGATTCCGGCATAGGGGCTTCAGAGGATCAAGAGCGGCGAAGGCATCCAGACTGCCGCCGCTCTCAAATCTCGCCGATCGCCTCCCGCCTGCGTTGTTCGGATTCTTCGGCATAGCGGCGCATGGCATGCGCTTCGGAGAGAATGCCGATCGGACGGTGTTCGTCGCCGGCTTCGACCACCGCCAGCGATTCGGCTTCGGCCGCGTCGAACACGGCAATGGCTTCGCGGATGTTCATGGCGGGATGCAGCACCACGTCGCGATGATGCAGAAGGCCGGCAAGGCCCTTGGCCGGATCGATCTCGGGCGCGTGCGCTTCGGCGGTAAAAGCAAGCCCGACATAACGCCCGTCGTCATCGACCGCGACCACCTGCGTCTTCGACCCGAGCGGAAATCTTTGCCGGAATTCACCGATCGGCATGTCAACCGGCGCGGTCGTCATGTCCTGCCGCATCAGGCGGTCGACCGTGAGATCGCGGATCCAGCCGACATCGGCGGCGCTGCGGATGGTCTCGCCGCGCAGGTGAAATCGCCAGGTGGCAAAGGAGTAGCCGAACAATTCCCGCGTGATCATTGTCGAGATGATGACCGCGACCAGCACCGCCGTGGTCAGCCAGAGATTGCCGGTCGATTCCAGCGCGATGAACGACATCGTCAAGGGACCGCCGATCACCGACGCCGACAGCGCGCTCATGCCGATCACCGCATAAACATTCGGATCGAGGCCGAGGCCTGGCCAGACCAAATCGCCGCCGCCGGCGAACAGGCGGCCGCCGAGCGCGCCCATGAGTAGCGTGGCGAAGAACAATCCGCCGCGAAAGCCGGTGCCAAGCGAGACGATCGACGCCAGCGCCTTTAGAACGAAGACGCCGGCAATGATCTGCAACGGCATCGAGACGAGGCCGGAAAAATGCAGTGCGCCATGCCCCGACGACATCACCTGCGGCGTCACTAGCGCGAGCAGCCCGACCGCGAGGCCGCCAAGCGCCGGGCGCAGCGGCGGCCAGAGCCGGGTCTTCGCTAGCCCTGTCTCGCACAACGCCACGCCCCGCATGATGAGGATGCCAAACAGCGCCGCCAGAACCCCGAGCAGCGCGGCAATGGCAAGATCGCGCCCGGCCACGTCGCCGACCGGACCGATGCTGATCCCGAGCGACAGCGCCTCAAATCCATGGGTGACAAAATAGCCGGCCACGGCGGCGACGCCGACCGGCGCGAGGCTCGCCGGCGTATAGCCGCCGATCACGAGTTCAAAAGCATAGAACGCGCCGGCGAGCGGGGCGCCGAACGCGCCCGAGATCGCTGCTGCCGCTCCGCAACCGACCATGATGCGCTGGTCGGCGCGGCGCAGGTGAAATCCGCGGCCGAGCGAAGCGGCAAGACCGCTCGCAAGCTGGGTATATCCGGCTTCAAGCCCGACCGACGCCCCAACCCCGCTGGACCAGGTGGTCTGCAGCGCCACGACGACGCTGCCGCGAAACGACATCCGCCCGCCATGCAGGGCGTTAGCTTCGATTGGGTCGATCTCGCGCGCAGGCCGCCAGCGCAGTAACAACAGCAGCGCAACCCCGAGCAGCAAGCCGCCGAGACTTGGAACCAATACGGCCCGCAGCGTCTCGACACTCGGCTGGCTGGAAAGCCGCTCCGTGATGCTGATGTTGAAAAGAAGCGCATGAAGGGCCGCCACCGCCACGCTCATCGCCAGCACCACCAGCCCGCCGATGGTTCCGATCATCGCCGCCAGCACCACGAGGCTCGTCTCATGGGCGCGAACGAACGCCCGCAGCCGGCGTGGTGCCTCAAGATAACGTGAAGGGGTGGCCATTCCTGGGTCCGCGTGGCTGAGCTATGCCCGTCGGTTCCGATTTTGCGGCCTTCACGGCCCGGATGCAAATCGGGGCGGAACGGCGGCACCAGCGGATAAGCCCCGGAACGCTCTTCACAATCCCGTCACGCTGCCTGTAGTATGCAGGGCGCATGCTGCTTCGCAGCTAACATGGGGGTCAGGAGCGTTACTTGAACGCACATGTCTCGCAAGGCGGTTGGCCGGTATTGGTGCTGAACGCGGATTTCCGGCCGCTGAGTTATTACCCGCTGTCTCTCTGGTCGTGGCAGGACGCGATCAAGGCGGTATTTCTCGATCGCGTCAACATCGTCGAGCATTACGATCGCGCGGTGCGCAGCCCGAGCTTCGAGATCCAGCTTCCGAGCGTGGTGTCGCTGAAGTCGTTCGTCAAGCCGACCACGCATCCCGCCTTTACCCGGTTCAACGTCTTCCTGCGCGACCGCTTCGTCTGCCAGTACTGCCACGCGCATGACGACCTCACCTTCGATCACATCATCCCGCGCAGCAAGGGCGGCCAGACCACCTGGGAAAACGTGGTCGCAGCATGCTCGCCGTGCAATCTGCGCAAGGGCAACCTGACGCCGCAGCAGGCGCGGATGTTTCCGCGGCAACACCCGTTCGCGCCGACGGTGCATCAGTTACATCGAAACGGGCGGCTGTTTCCGCCGAACTATCTGCACGATAGCTGGCTGGATTATCTTTATTGGGACACCGAACTCGATCCGTAGGCGGATCAGCTAGAGTTTAGCTTCGTCGACGAACGCTTGCGGTTAGCCTTGATCGCGTGCAACGCTTTTGTGGCGATCTCAGCGATCTCACCGTGTGGCCACCAAACAGCTTAAACGTCGGCTCAGCCACATTGCCGGCGGTAGCCTGACGCCGTCACACCGATTCCGAGCACTTCCTACACGATGCATCCTGAGATAGGATTACCATTTGGCGCATTTGCCCGATGACGATCTCGACGAGGTCCCGCAATGTCTTTCCGAAAGGACAATGACGACTTCGAAGCTTGGCTGGCCCACCATTGCGACGTCGTCAAAGACGATCTTGATTACAAGCACTGTCAGATGAAAGAGAGCGCCTTCATCTTCTTGCGCGCGACCTATTTCCGCTGGGCGAGGAAGATCGGGAAATGGTGCCCTGAACTGATGGATGCGCCGCAGGTGCTCTCGGTCGGCGACCTGCATGCGGAAAACTTCGGAACATGGCGCGACGAGGACGGCCGCCTGGTCTGGGGCGTCAACGATTTCGACGAAGCCGCCGTGATGCCGTATCTGCTCGATCTGGTTCGGCTCGCCACGAGCATCCGTCTTGCCGACGATCTCGAAATCGGCAACCAAGCGGCAGCAAGAGCCATGCTGGACGGCTACGACGAAGGCCTTCGCACTCCGCAGCCAGCGCTTCTCTTCGAAGGAGAAACCTGGCTGCGGGACTACGCTGAGCCCGGCAAACGCGAGCCCGATGAATTCTGGTGCGAAGTCTCCAAATACCCAAAAGCTCGGCCTCCGGCCGACGTAGCCAAAGGGCTGATACTCCACCTTCCGAAGGGCGTAAGCAAAAAGAACGTCCGATTCGGCCGCGTGCTCCGGAAGGGTTGTGGCAGCCTCGGACGGCCTCGTTATGCTGCGGTCGCCTATTGGCAGGGCGGTCATGTGTTGCGTGAGGCAAAAGCCCTGGTGCCGTCTGCCTGGAATTGGGCCAACGGGACAAAGTACGACCCGTCGAATTTCGAAAAATTGGCCGACGGCGATTACCGCGCCCCGGACCCGCTTCTGCGTGTACGCGGCAAACACGTCTTCCGGCGGATCGGCGCCGATGCCCAGAAAATTGAATTGGGCAAGGAGCCCGGCAAAAAGCTAGAGCGCAAGCTGGTGAAGGCGATGGGTTTCGATCTGGCGTCGATCCATGCGGGTGATCCTCGCGGGAAGCGTGCGATCCAGGCCGATCTCAAGAAGCGGCCAGCCGGTTGGCTAAATGCGGCCGCCACGACCGCTGCGGCGGCCGTTCAGCGTGATTATAAGGCGTGGCGGAACTGATGATCTCTCGACGCCGCGTTCGTCTTCCGTCACAACTCTCCTTCACACAACAACGGCATCAAAAGCCGGATTGCGGGGGACAGGCATGCTCATTCCGATCGGCGACGTACCGCGCTGGTATACTGAACGCAAACCAGCCGACACGATCGCAATCAGCCACGGCACCGACACGCTGACGTGGGAGCAACTCGAGCGCAACGCCAACCGGCGCGCGCGCGCCTTTGCCGCCAAGGGCGTCAAGCCAGGCGACTTCGTCGCCATCGGGCTGCCCAACAGCAATGTGTTTTTCGAGACCACTTTTGCGGTGTGGAAATGCGGCGCGACGCCGACATCGCTGACCTGGCGGCTGCCACGCGGCGAGGCCGCCGCCGTGCTCGACATCCTCAAGCCGTCGCTGGTGGTCGGCGGCCAGCCGGACTGGAACGCGCCCAATTCGCTGCCCGCCGATTTCGCGCCGGACGGCTTCTCCGACGAACCAATCGACAACCCGGTGGCGCGCTACTGGAAGGCGATGACCAGCGGCGGCTCGACCGGGCGACCGAAGGTGATTCTCGATCACCGGCCCGCCGTGATCGATACCGCCGGGCCGGCTGCGGTCGGCATGCCGATTGGCGCTTCGCTGCTCAACCCCGGCCCGCTCTATCACAATGCGCCATTCATCGCGTCGCACACCGCGCTGTTTCACGGCGGACGCGTGACCGGCCTCGTCAAATTCGATTCCGAGGAATGCTTGCGCCTGATCGAGGCCAGCCGGGTCCAGTGGGTCAATTTCGTGCCCACCATGATGCACCGGATCTGGTCGCTGCCCGACGCAGTGCGCAACCGCTACGACCTGTCGAGCCTGCAGATCGTGTTTCATATGGCAGCTCCGATGCCGCCATGGCTGAAGGAAAAATGGATCGAGTGGCTGGGGCCCGAGCGCATCTATGAACTCTATGGCGGCACCGAAGCCCAGGGCGCCACGATCATATCGGGCGTCGAATGGCTCGAACACCGCGGCTCGGTCGGCAAGATCGGCGATACCGCGCGCCTGCGCATCATCGGCGAAGACGGCAATGACGTAGCTCCCGGCGAAACCGGCGAGATTTATTTCCTGCCCAATGACGGCGCGGGCTGCACGTATCATTATCTCGGCGCCGAGCCGAAGCGCCGCGCGGACGGCTGGGAATCGCTCGGCGATATCGGAAGGCTGGACGCCGAAGGCTATCTCTATCTCGGCGACCGCCTCGCCGACATGATTTTGCGTGGCGGCGCCAACATCTATCCAGCCGAAATCGAAGCAGCGGTGACGGAGCATCCCGAGGTGCGCTCCTGCGTCGTCGTCGGCCTGCCCGATCCGGAATTCGGGCAGCGCGTGCACGCCATCCTCGAACTTGACCCGAGCACAGATGCACAGGCCGTCGCCGACGGCATGGCCGCATTCCTGGCCGAACGGCTCAGCCGCTACAAGCACCCGGAAAGTTTCGAGACCGTGAGCGTCGGCCTGCGCGACGATTCCGGCAAGGTTCGCCGGACGCTGCTGCGTGACGAACGCGCAGGCTGGGTGAAGGACAACCGCGATTTCCGGATTATCCCAACCCGGACGCGGGCAAGCGTGGAATAATTCTCATCCGCAATGGCTGCGGAACATTGAATTTGCCCCTCTTATGAGTTGCATGGCGGCCCATTTTGGGGGACACTTTCAAGACGGCCGCTTGCGGCATAGATTGTCATGAAATCCCCGCGCTCCTCGCCTAAAGCGCGCCGGTTCCCAGGAGACCCTTGATGCCGTCTTTGACCGAATGGAAAGTACCGCCCGCAAACCAGCCGCGTCCGGGCGACTACGCCTTCGACCTCGACAAGATCCTGTCATCGGTGGTTGGGCTGCATTCGATCATCCCGTCTGACGCTTTTACCGCGGAAACGCTCGGCACCGAGCGCGCCGGCAATGGCGTCGTGATCGATAACGGGCTGGTGCTGACGATCGGCTATCTGATCACCGAGGCCGAAGCGGTGTGGCTGCATCGGGGCGACGGCAGCGTGGTGGAAGGCCACGCGCTCGGCTTCGATTCCGAATCCGGCTTCGGCCTGGTGCAGGCGCTCGGCGACCTCGACCTCGCGCCGCTGCCGCTCGGCTCTTCCGCCGCCGCCCGGATCGGCGATCGCGTGGTGGTCGGCGGCGCCGGCGGGCGCACGCGCTCGGTCGCAAGCCAGATCACGGCCAAGCAGGAATTCGCGGGCTATTGGGAATACCTGCTGGATGAGGCGATCTTCACCCATCCCGCGCATCCCAATTGGGGCGGCGCCGGGCTGATCTCGAACCGCGGCGAACTGATCGGCATCGGATCGCTGCAGCTCGAACGCGAGCGCGAGGGCAAGGCAGAGCATGTCAACATGATCGTGCCGATCGACCTCCTGAAGCCCGTGCTCGACGACATCAGGAAATTCGGCACTGTCAACAAGCCGTCGCGGCCGTGGCTCGGCATGTACACCACCGAAATCGACAACCGCCTCGTGGTGGTCGGCATCGCCAGCAAGGGACCGGCCGCGCGCGCCGAACTCAAAACCGGCGACGTCATCCTTGCGGTCAACGGCGACAAGATCACCAGCCAGGAAGGCTTCTACCGCAAACTCTGGTCGCTCGGCGCCGCCGGCGTCGACGTGCCGCTCACCGTGTACCACGAGGGCGTCACCTTCGACGTGGTGCTGAGTTCGACCGATCGCGCCAGGCTGTTGAAGGCACCAAGGCTGCACTGAACCGCGCCTTCACCGAACAAAGGCTTCACTGAGCAAGCCTGCATTGAAAGCAGAGTACATCCGATGAGTGAGGCCGTGGTGGACGACATCGTCGCCGTGCTGCCGCCGCTGCTGCAGTCGCTCGAAGCGCTCAGCTTTATCGCGCGCTACCTCAACCCGCCGGATTTCGACCGCGTGATGGAAACGGCTGGCGAGCCGGACACAGCCCTGCGCGCCGTTCGGCCGCGGCTAGAGCAATGGCCGGCGGATTTCGATCACATCAAGACACCGCTCGCAACGGCCAGCGATGCCGTGCTCGCCGCGTTCGAAGCCTTGCGCGTCGTGCAAAGCGGCCAAGGCGACTTCGTCAGCCTGTTTCGTGCACTGCGTTACGCCCCGCGCGCGCAGGAAGCGCTCTACGCGCTGTCGGCAAGATTGCCGCCGGTGAACCAGTTTTTTGTCGATCCAGCGCTGCACGCAGACGCCGATCTCGCGGCACGGCTGGCGGCGGCGGCCAACGAAAACACCGGAATCTTCCACAATCAGAACGAGCCCGGCAGCCGCGGCGGGTTCTCGCTCTACGTGCCGGAATATTACACGCCGGACCGCGCTCTTCCGCTGGTCATGGCGCTGCACGGCGGCAGCGGCAATGGCCGCGGCTTCCTCTGGAGCTGGCTGCGTGACGCCCGCAGCCGCGGCGCGATCCTGGTCGCACCGACCGCCACCGGCAGCACCTGGGCATTGATGGGCGACGACACCGATACGCCGAACCTGATGCGCATCCTGGAATCCGTGCAGGCGCGCTGGAATGTCGATCCGGGCAGGATGCTGCTGACCGGAATGAGCGACGGCGGCACGTTTTGTTACGTGACGGGTTTTGATGGCGCTTCGCCCTTCACCCACCTCGCGCCGGTATCGGCGACGTTTCATCCGCTGATGGCTGAAATGGCCGATGCCGACCGGTTGCGCGGCCTGCCCGTTCATATCGTGCATGGCCGGCTCGACTGGATGTTTCCGGTGCAGGTGGCGCGGCAGACCAGCCAGGCGCTGTCGGCGGCAGGCGCCAAGGTCACGTATCGCGAGATCGACGACCTCAGCCATACCTACCCGCGCGAGATGAACGCGGAAATCCTGCAATGGCTGGGCGGGCCGTAGACCCGGAACCATCCTCCGGGCACGGCGTTATCAGCCGCAACGGAGGAACTATCATGCAGACGTTTGTCGGAATGATCTTGGGTGCGCTGCTGCTGGGTTGCGGCGTTTATGTCTACGATTCCATGCAGACGTCGAGCGTCGCGAACGGCCAGGTCGCCCAGGCCAACCGCACCATCGTCAACTGGGACGTGGCGGCCGCCGACTGGGCCAAGCTGAAGACGCGCGCCCATGACGACTGGGTCAAGATTTCGTCGAAGTAATTCAGGCTAACAAGAGCCTAAGGATTAACGCCGTCGTCATCCACGACGGCGTTTTTTCTAATCGTCAGTTGGTCTTCTTCGCCTTGCGCGCGTCGGCAATCACCATCTCGAATTCAGCCATGGTCAGAATTCCCGGCACGCGGAACTTGCCGACGATGAAGGACGGCGTGCCCTTGAATCCGAAGGCCTTCGCCTGATCGTGGTTGCGGGCGAGGATGGTGTCGATTGCTTTCGTATTGGTCGTGGCGTCGCGATTGAGCCGATCCATGTCGATGCCGGCACCCGCCAGCAAGTCGCGGATGCGCGGCTCGGTCAATTTCGAGCTGACGCCGATCATCGCCTCATGCGCGGCCATGTACTTGTCCTGATACTTCGCCGCCAGCGCCATCCGCGCCGCAAATTTCGAGACCTCGCCGAGGATCGGCCAGTCCTTCAGCACCATGCGAACCTTGCCGTCGTCCTGCACCACCTGCTGGATCTCGGGCGCGATCTTGCGGCAATACGGGCAATTGTAGTCGAACCATTCGACGATGTTGATATCGCCCTCGGGATTGCCGGCCGCGGGCACATCGGGGTCGCGCAGCACCAGCGCCTCGGTCAGCACGTCGTCGCTGCCTTGCGCGAATGCCGGTCGCGACGCAGCGCCGAGCAGCGCGGCGCCGCCGCCTAGCAGGCCGAGCGCCTTGCGCCGTGTATATCCCGGGTTGGTCCCGGCCGGATTGTTCGATCGCTTCATCTGGTTCTCACAAAGGGCTGCATCCCCTGTCTACGCCGGAGACAGGGATATGTTACGCGCCAGCATGTAGAGCGCCACCGCAATAATGACCACGGCGAACACGATATTGAGCGCGCCGCGGCGTTCGGCCAGATGCCGCGCCGAACGCGTGCCGGCCAATCCGCCGACGATGCCGCCCGCCACGAACAGCCCCGCCAATGACCATGACACCAGCCCGGACCAGGCATAGCTCGCGGCCGTGGTCAGGCCGAACGCGGTGACCGCGACCAGCGAGGAGGAGACCGCGTTCATGATCGGCATTCCGGTCGCCAGCATCAATGCAGGCACGATCAGGAATCCGCCGCCGATGCCGAAAAATCCCGACATCGTTCCCGTCGCAAGACCAAGGCTGACGATGGCGGGCATGTTGGACATCGAGACCTTGACGTCCGGCAGGCCAATCCGCGAACGCGTCTTCAGCATCAGGAGCGCGATGACGATCATCACCAGCGCGAACAGCGCCAAGAGCCTCTGACCGTCGACCATCTTGCCGAGGATCGATCCGCCGAAGGCGCCGATCATGCCCGACGCCGCGAATATCAGCGCGCAGGACCAGATCACGGTGCCGCCGCGCGCATGGTTGGACAGGTTGATCGCGGCGTTCGCAGCCACCGCAATTGCGCTGGTGCCGATCGCCATATGGGGTTCGGGCACGCCGACCACATAGACCATCAGCGGCACGGCGAGGATCGAGCCGCCGCCGCCGACCAAGCCGAGCGAAAACCCGACCAGCGCCCCCGACGCCAGTCCCAGCACGCCTTGCGCGGCCGATATGATCAAGTTGGAAGACTCAGTTTCACGGCGCGACCATAGAAGGATTTTCCACGTCCTGCTATGCCGATAGCATAAGTATGCACTGCAGCAAGGTCAGGCCGGCGCGGGCGCCCTGTCCGTCGCCGCCTCCTCGCGGGCCGCCAGCGCCATCAGCGTGCCGCTCATGGTTGCGATCAGCGTCTCAATCCCGTCCTGCGTTGCGTAAGCGCGCGCCTCGCACACTGTCAGCGTGCGGCCAGGCTTTACCACCGTGGCGCGGAAGGCGAACCGCTCGCCGCGCGCGGGCGCCAGCAGATTGGTCTTGAATTCCACGGTGAGAATTCCGGTTGATGCCGGCATCAGCGTGAACGCGGCGATGCCGCAGGCACTGTCGAGACCGGCGGTAATGATCCCGGCATGGATGAAGCCATGCTGCTGGGTGAGGTCGGCGGAATAGTCCATCGCCAGATCGACCTCGCCCGGCTCCAGCCGCGCGATCGAAATGCCGAGCGTCTTCATCGCCCGCTGCTGCTCGAACGTGTGAATCGCGATCGCGCGGTAATCCGGGTTTTTCGGCTCGAAGCGCGACATGGTTCACGCCATCGCCGGTTCGAGATGCGCTTCAGCCGCGCTACGGATCGCGGGCGCGAACGGCACAGATTTCCGCGCCTGCCGGTCCATGTGGACGCCGACGAATTCGCAGGTCGCCGCGATCTCGCCGGTTTCGCCATTGCGCATCTCATGCACGAAGCGGATCGACTTGTCGCGGATTTCCACGAGCGGCTCCTGACCTCGACGATGTCACCCGCCAGCAACTCGCGCTTATAGGTGACGGTCTGCTGCAAGGCGGCCATGCCGCGGCCGGCTTCGCGCAGGTAGGACGGCGTCAGCCCCAGCCTTGCGAACAAATTCCAGTTCGCCTCGTCGAACTTACCCACATACCACATGATGTTCATGTGCCCGACGTGATCGCACTCCAGGGATAGACCGTGCCGCGATAGGTCGCGTCCGTCTCCATCGTTCGCTCCCGTTTTTTGATCTTGATACGGTAGCGTATCATGTCCCGTCCGGGTTAGCAATACGGTACCGTATCAACACGCGCCGGGGCCGGACCATGAGCGATGCCAGGACAGACGCCAAGATAGACGTCAAGACGGACGCGCGGACTGGCGAGGTGCGAAGCGAGAGCTGGATCGAGGTGGGCCTTGAGGAGATCGCCCGGACCGGTGTCGAAGGCGTGCGGGTGGAAGTGCTGGCGAAAAGCCTCGGCGTCACCAAGGGCGGCTTCTACCGCCGCTTCCGCGACCGCGCAGCGCTGCTGGAAGCCATGCTGCAGAACTGGAGCGCGGGGCGGATCGCCGCAATCGAAAGGCACACCAGCCTCGATGGCGGGTCCGCACGCGAACGGCTGAGGGCGCTGATCGCGCTTTATTCGGAACGGATGAACACCGAGGGCATGGCGGTCGAGCTCGCGATCCGGCAATGGGCCCGCTCCGACGAGCTTGCCGCCAACGCAGTGGCGAGCGTCGACGCGGCGCGGCTGAAGAATGTCGGCAATCTCTACCGCGCCACCGGACTGCCGGCGGAGGAGGCCGACGCGCAGGCGTTCCTGTTCTACTGCTTCGTATTCGGCCAGAGCCTGCTGTTTCTCGAACGCGGGCCGCGCAAGCGCGCGCAACTGGTGGCGAAGTCAGCCGAAACATTGCTCCGCGATTTGTAGGCGCGGCCGAAGCATCCGGCCGCGCCCTTGTGGGTTGCCGTCTAGGCTGCGCCCTTCAGCTTCTTGGAGCATTCGCTGTAGTAGCCGCCGCCCTTCTGGATCCACTTCAGGCCGCCATTGCCGTTGGAGGCCTTGTTGGCGTTGTACTGATCCACGCAGGTGTGCATGCGGGCCTTGCCGGCGGTCTCCTTTGAATATTTCGGATCGACGGCGTTTGGATAGACCGCCGGGCCTGACGGTGCGGCAGGCGCCGCAGCTTCCTTTGCAGCTGCTTTGGCTTCCTTCTTCGATTCTTTCTTGGCGGCCTCCTTCGGCTCCGCGGCCGGAGCCGTAGCGGCGGGAGCGGCGGCCGCGGGCGCAGCCGTTGCGTCGGCGCCGCACTGGGCTTTCCGGAAGTCGTTCCACTTCTGGCCGCCGAGCGTGCCGGCGGTTTTCGCCGCCTGGTATTTGGCGCTGCATTCCTGCGCGGTCAGGGCATTCGCGTGCGATGTCATCGCAAACGCAGCCAAACCCGACACCGCAATCGCACCCAGTATTTTTGCTTGAATAGTCATCCCTGGTCTCCTTGGGGAAGTCATCTGCACCTCCATCCTAGCGCAACCTCAGCTTGCGGCAACGTGCGCAGCATTCGTTCGATCAAAATATTGTGGCGGCCCGTTCAGCTTCATTCACCCGTGGTTCAGCATCGCGGCGCGACGGTCGCGCCCTTGTCTTCAATCCGAGGTGCCCCATGACGAAGATCTCCTCCCTTGCCACCGCGACTGCCGTGGTTTCCCTTCTGCTGATGGGCGCCGCGTCCGCACAGACCACGGCTCCGGCCAAGACCGATGCGACCAAGACCGAGGCCAAGGCGCCGGCGGAAAAGAAGGCCGAGAAGCCGCGCACTTCCGCCTCGCTCGAATGCTCGAAGGAAGCCGATGCCAAGGGATTGCACGGCAAGGAACGCCGGAAATTCCGCTCCGAGTGCAAGAAGACCGCTGCCGAAAAGGCGAAATAACCATCCCGCCCATCTGCTCGAGGGCGGCATCGGGACTTCCCGCATTTCTCATGACGCCGGCGGGCCATCGCCGGCGCCACCCTGCATTGCTGCAATCGCGTGGCGCATTTGTCCCTCGCGTGTGGATTTGCCATAAGGCGGCGTGAGCCTGATCCCTGCCTCGATGTCCTCCGCCATTGCCGACCGTGCCAAAATTCTCGGCACGCTCGAGACGCTCGTCATCGGCGCCGCCGGCGGCCTGCTGTTTCTGTGGGCGAACCTGCCGGGCGGGCTGATTTCCGGCGCGATGGCTACCGTCGGTATCGCCGCGCTGGCGGGGCGCCCGGTGACCATGCCGCCGATCCTGACGCAGACCGTGCTGGTGCTGCTCGGCATCACGCTGGGTTCGCTGGTGTCACGGCAACTGATCCAGCACATGAGCGCCTATCCGCTGACCATCGGCCTGCTGGCGTTGGCGACCTTCTGCTCGACCTTCGGCTCCAGCATCTACCTGCAGCGCGTGCATGGCTGGGACCAGACCTCGGCGCTGCTCGCCGGCAGCCCCGGCGCGCTGTCGCAGATCACCATGCTTGCCGCCGAGAAGGGCGCCGATGTCGCCGCGATCGCCGTGGTGCAGACCATGCGCGTGATCATCCTGACCGCGGCGCTGCCGCTGCTGCTGGCGCTGACCGGGATTGCGCCGACTGCGCCGTCGCAGGCGATCGGCCTGATCGCCTCGCCGCTCGAACTGGCCGTGCTGGCGGCCGCGGCCGTCGCCACGGCGCTGCTGCTACGGCTGGCCCAATTTCCGGCAAGCTGGATGTTCGGCGCGATGATCGCCTCCGCCGTGCTGCACGGCACCGGGTTGATCGAGGGCGGCCTGCCGCCCTGGATGCGCGGCGTGGCGCTGGTCGGCATCGGCGCCGTGATCGGCACGCGCTTTGCCCGGATCAGCAAATCGACGCTGCTCAGCCACATCAACGCCGGGCTCGGCTCGTTCGCCGTCGCCGTCGCCATCTCAGCCATCTTCGTCACTGTGATCGTGCTGGCCACCAACGTGCGCTTCGCCGATGTCGTCGTGGCATTCGCGCCGGGCGCGATGGACGCCATGCTGGCGCTGGCGCTCACGCTGCATATCGATCCGATTTTCGTCGGCGCCCATCATCTGTCGCGCTTCGTGTTCGTCTCGATCACGATACCGGGGATCGTGCATCTGTTCGGACGGCCGCAGGAGGATGTGGACGATTGAGGGGGAGCGCGGGGCCCACCTCGTATAGGATGGGCAGAGCGTCTACGCGCCCCGCTTCGCCGCCACGATGCCCCACAGGGCCATCACCGCCATCGCCAGCGAGATCAGCACGTTGTAGCCGGCGAGCGAAAGACCGAGGAAGCGCCACTGCACCTCGTCGCAGCGGATTACCTTGACGGTGTCGAGGCGCTGCAGCAGCGTGCCGGCGCTGCCGAGGTCGACCACCGGCCCGGAGCAATCGGTCGGCCCCTCCCAGAACTTCCATTCGACGCCGGCGTGATAGCCACCGAGCCAGGCATTGGCGAGGGCCGCGAGCAGAAGCACCGCAAAGCCGGCCAGCACGAGCTGCCGCGCCGCCCCCCGCGCGGCGGCAAACGCCACCACCAGCGAGAGCGGCAGGGCCAGATAATAGGCGTAGCGCTGTTCGAGACAGAGCGGACAGGGCCGGATATCCAGCACGAGCTGGAAGAACCAGGCGCCAGCCAGCGTCGCGGCCGCGGTGGCCGCGATCGCCAGCGCCGCAACGACCGCCGGATCGGTGGCAAAACGGGTCGGCGGGGAATGGGCAGCGGCTGACGTCACGGACATTCTCCGGAGCACAATTCATGCTCAAACAGGCACCAGCGTCCTATCCCGCCGCCGCTGACGTGTCGAGACGCGCCACAATCACATCCGCGCGGGTTGACCCGGAAGCGCCGCCCGCTATATTCCGCCCGCTTCGCCGCACCGGGCAGCTGCCCCGCGACCGAAGGCCCCTGTGGCGGAACTGGTAGACGCGCTCGACTCAAAATCGAGTTCCGCAAGGAGTGCTGGTTCGATTCCGGCCAGGGGCACCAACTAGGCTATTCACCCTCGTTCGCGATCGTTCGCAACTGTCCGCGCAGTGCTCGGAAACCCTTGAAAAATAGGCCTTTTCGTGTACATCAGTGTTCATCACTGTTTGTTCTCATCCGATCCCAGCCGTTCGAATTGTTGGTATTTTTGTTGGTATCGTGTTGGTATTCGGAGAACAAACGTTCACGGTGAATTCTGATAATCCGAACGAGGGAAATTGAGCAGATGGCCTGCAAGAGCGATGGCGCGAGCACAAGCCCCAAGCAGATCAGGACCGACGTCGACTGCCGCGCCGCTCGACCCAAATTCAACAATGGCGCGTGGAGCGCCGCCAAAATTTCCGACGTGACCGGCGGCGGACTCTATCTCTTCGTTACGCCGGACGAGAGCAGGCCCGGTAACGCCGCCTCGAAACTTTGGCGGTTGGGCTACCGTTTTCACGCCCGCCAGAAGACTTACTCCATCGGCCCCTACGGCAACGGCAAGGATGGCACGTTCTCCCTCGCGGATGCACGGCGTGAACGCGACAAGGCCAAAGACCTGCTTAAGGACGGCAAAGACCCGAGCACCGAGAAGCAGCTCGTGAAGCACAGGCAGGCGGCCGCGCGGCCTTTCGAGCAATGGGCAGACGAGTGGCTTGCGAAGAAGAAGCTGGAGAAAGTCAAACGCGGCAGAATCGTCGCGGTACGCGACCCCAAGACCATCGAGGTGCTTGAGCTGCGTGTCGGCTACGTCAAGAATTGCTTCGGCAAGCTACTCAGGCAAGACATCAAGCGTCCGGACGTGCTCGCGTTCATGCGTTCATACGAAGCCAAGGGAAAACTCGAAACCCGCGACCGCGTGCGCAGCATCGGTGAGCAAATCTGCAACTATGCCGATGTCGAAGGCGACGGCTACAATCCATTCCGCAACCTAACTGGGCAGATGATTGCAAACATTTCAACGCCGCGTCCCGGCGTCACCGAACCGCGTGACGTGACGCGCGTCTTCAAGCTCATCAACGCACCGTGGACGAGAGCGAGGTTTGGTGACGTTGTTGGTCTTGCCTTGCGCTTCGACGCACTGACCATTCCCCGCCCCGGCATGGTCAATGAAATGGAGTGGAGCGAGATCGATTGGGATGCCGAACGCTGGACTGTTCCCGCCGCCAAGATGAAGACCGGCTGGGACCATGTCGTGCCTTTGTCACGGCAGGCACTCGCAATCCTGCGGAGCGTTCAAAAGCTAACCGGCCATCGCCGATACGCGTTTTCTTGTTCAAAGGACGCGCCGCTATCGAACAACACGCTCAACAAGCGCTTGCGCCTGCTTGGCATTGACACCAAGACTGATCATTGTGCCCATGGATTCCGGACCACCTTCTCGACCCTGTCTCACCACGAAGAGATCAAGGACGCCAAGGCATGGGATGGCGACGTCGTCGAGCTACAGCTCGCACATCTCGATAACTCTACTGTGGAAGGTCTTTACAAGAAGCACGGACCTCTCGCGCTTATCGGCTCGCGCACAAAGCTGATGCAGCATTGGGCTGATCGGATCGACCACTGGCTCGATCCTAAGAAGGTGATGCCGATCGAGAGCAGCGCGCAGCGCCGAGTTACCTATCAGGCCGACTAAGGCTTGTTCAGGCCGGAATAGTTGTGTCCACAAGCTCAAGAAGCGACCGCACTATGACCAGGCGCCGACGGCCGATCGTTGTCGTGGCAAGCTGGCCAGATCCTATCAACTCATAAAGCTTTGTGCGTCCCAAGCCCGTTACCGCGCAAGCGTCCTCCACCGTGCAGCTGAGTCGCTCGCGAAACGGGACCACTTTCCCGTGCCGATCGTTCGTAGTCGAAAACGGACTTCTGGACGATCTTCGTCCATCCTCCTCCAGTGCGTCATCGGTCATACGCTCTCCTTGTCACGAAAGCAGTCGCTTGGTTGCAGCGCGCTGGAGACAGAGCGGAATACAAACGCAACAATAAGGACAGTTCAACAGCTCTAAAACCTCGCGAGCTGAGTTGCGACAAGTTCAATCGAGTTACGCCATATGCCAGCAAGCTGTAGCAAGCTTCGGCGTGTGTGGTGACACTGTTCAATACGGCGTGAGCAGTCCAAGCGTCATAAATCTGCGGCGGAAACGCGAGAGAAGATTGATGCGCGGCGATACTACCAGGTCGCGCTGGCCCGGCCACTCATAACGGTCTGGTTGCAGGTTCGAGTCCTGCCGGGCCCACCATCCTCATTTTCGTGCCTTGATAAATTTGGTTGACGATCTTCCGGTGGGGGAGCGTTGGGGGATGTACAGCGGCCTGAAGGGTCGGCCGTTTGCGATTTAGGAATGGCTGCGAGGTCGTAAGTTCTCTCGCTGTCGAAAGGGCGAGCCGCAGTTCTCCAGATACATCAAGAAAGTGCACCACAACGGCACGGTGTTAGCGCTGGATTGAATTCCAAACGATCCCGACTACTTGCAAGCAGACTTTGTTGGGCTGGCTGGCACTTCAGCCTTGTGCCAGGAAAGAGATCGTGGACTGCGCAACCGCATCATGGCGTCCCTTGGCACCTTCGACTAAATGCGTAAACTAGCTGCGACCCGGTCCGGGAGGAAGGCTTGGCGATCGAACGACCCAATCGACGGCTGACGACGATCCTCGCGGCCGATGCGGTAGGCTATACAGTCGGCTTGTGGGAATTGACGAGGAAGGCACGCTCGAACGGCTGCGAGCTGTCCGCAAAGACCTGATTGATCCCGTGATCACCACCCATCACGGGCGCATCGTCAAGACGACCGGCGATGGTCTCCTAGTCGAGTTCGCATCGGTTGTGGATGCAGTTCGCTCGGCGATAGAAATGCAAGGCGCTATAGCTGATAGGAACGCCTACTTTGCACCCGACAGGCGCATCGAGTTCCGCATCGGCATCAATCTCGGCGATGTGATCGTGGAAGAGGACGGCGACCTCATGGGCGACGGGGTCAACGTGGCGGCGCGATTGGAAGGCATCGCCGAGCCAGGTGGTATTTGCCTGTCTAGCGCCGCCTATGACCAAGTCCGTGGCAAGATTGATTCGCCGCGCAAGATTGCGGGCAACGGCGCTTGAAAAATATTGCAGAGCCAGTGCGCATCTATACACTTTCACCCGCGCACTCTGCGGCGGCGCCGCACGCGGTCGTCGCCCCCCGGCTCTCCATCGTGGTTCTGCCTTTCGTCAATCTTGGAAGCAATAGCGAGCAGGACTACTTCGTTGACGGCATCACCGAAAGTCTAACAACTGACCTGTCACGCATTCCAGGTGCTTTCGTCATCGCCCGCAACACCGCTTTTACCTTCAAGGGCAAGCCAGTAGATGCGCGCGTGATCGGGCGCGAACTCAATGTGCGATACATGATGGAAGGAAGCGTGCAGGGTGGCGGCGATCGCATCCGCGTTAACGCGCAGCTCATTGACACGGAAACTGGCGCGCATCTCTGGGCCGAACGCTTCGACAAGCCGCGCGGCGATATATTCGAGATGCAGGACGAAATCACTACGCGACTTGCCAGGATCGTAGGCATTCAAATCGTTGCCGCAGAAGGCCGCAGGGCGGAACGCGAGCGGCCCAACAACATGGATGCCGTGGACCTTGGCTATGAGGGGATGGGCAATCCTTAACCAGCCCTCGTCGCTGCACCGCGGCCGCGACGCGTGTGACCTGTTTGAGGCAGCGCTCAGGCTCGACGATCGCAATGTCGAGGCGCTCATCGGTCTTGCCTCCCACCATTCCTTTGATATTCGCACCTTCGCCTCGACCAAGCGGGAAAAACAGTTGCGCATCGCCGATAATGCCATCACCAAGGCCTTGACGCTTGTTCCGGACAGCGCCTTGGCCCATTTTGTCCATGCTAATGTCCTACATGTCTCGGGCGCGACGGAACGGTCTTTGCGCGAACTTGAGCTAGCTATTAGCTTAGATCGTAATCTGGCTTCGGCCCACGCCGACGCCGGGTTCATGAAGGTGCTGCTCGGGCGGGCGGAAGAAGCAGAAGCAGATCTCACAAAAGCGATTCGGCTAAGCCCGCGCGATCCCTCGCTGGATCGCTGGATAAGCCTGCTCGGGATTGCCGACCTATTCCTTGGCCGGCTTGAGTTAGCCGTAGAACGCTTGAGGAAATCAGTTGAAATGAATCCACAGTTAGCCCTCCCCCAGTTCTTCCTAGCTGCGGCGTTGGCGCTGGATGGCCGCTCCACCGAGGCGCATGAGGCGCGGGACGCCGGCCTCAGACTCGACCCGAACTTTACTGTAGCCAGATTTCAAAACGAGGCGCGGAGCAAAAACCCGACCTTTCTAGAGCAACGCGAGCGTATCTACGAGGGCCTGATTTTGGCACGCGTGCCAGAAGGCAAGTAGAATTGCGGCAATAATGAACCTGGACGTTGGACAGACTGTTGTCCATTGGTGTTGTAGGCTTCGCGTCTTGCGTCGGTTTGGCCGAACCAAGGCAACTCCGCTGCCCGGCATTCTCAGGATAGGCGGGCATATCTCAAAGGTGCAGAGGCGGTATTTGCTTCTACTTCTGCCTTCCGGCCGCGCACTGGTGCGTGGTGCGGCGCCCCTACTCCACCGAAACCCCGGCAAACTCAACCACCTTGCGCCACTTTTCGGTCTCATCGGTAACGAGCTTGCCAAATTCGGCCGGGGTAGTGGGCATCGGCAGGCCGCCGAGGTCGGCGAGCCGTGCGACCACCTTGGGATCCTTCAACGCTTCGCCAACGGCGTTGTTGAGAATTTCGATAATCTCCGGCGGCGTGCCCTTGGGCGCGGATATGCCGTAAAATCCAACGGCGTCGAAGCCGGGCACCGTTTCGGCGATAGCAGGAAATTCTGGAACACTGGGCCAGCGCTGCGGCGAAGTGACGCCCAGCCCGCGCATGGTCCCCGCGCGCACCTGCTCGAGCGCGCCCGGTAGGTTGTCGAATAGCACCTGCACCTTGTTAGAAATCAGGTCCGGATAAGCGATCGCCGAACCGCGATAAGGCACGTGTGTCATTTCGACCTTTGTCAGCACCTTGAACAGCTCCGCCGACATATGCACCGACGTGCCGTTGCCCGAAGACGCAAATGAGACCTTGCCGGGGTTGGCCTTGCAATAGTCGATAAATTCCTGAACGGTTTTGACCGGGAGTGACGCCGGCACGACCATCATGTTGGTGAGCCGCATGATGCCCGCCACTGGCGCGGTGTCGCGAATGAAATCGTAGGGCAATTTCTTATAGAGCGACGTGCTGATCGCGTTATTGGGCGCAACGAACAACAGCGTGTAGCCGTCCGGCGGCGAAGTGACCGCCGCGGCGGCTGCCAGATTACCGCCGGATCCACCGCGATTTTCAATAATAAACTGCTGACCAAAACGCTCCGACAGCCACTGGCCCATAATCCTTGCTACAATGTCGACGGCCCCGCCGGCGGGGAAGCCGATCAACCACCTCACCGGGCGACTGGGATAATCAACGGCAGCCGAGGTTGCGGTGGCAGCTGCTACGATCGAAACGCAAAGCAAACCCGTTATAGTTGCCCGCAAACGTCTCACCATAACTGCTCTCCATCCGAACAATACTCCGCATGCTTTCATATTAATTGAAACTTGCCCAGCTTGCCGTTCGCCTCATGTTCTGACTAGTTCCTCTGATATCGCAGACTGGGCTCACGGAGCTGACTGTTCGTCAACACCCGGTCGCACTGGCAGGTGAAACCTTTCGAGCTCTCGGGGTTTGGATTTGCCAGGAGTGTTGGCAGTGAAGCGAATTCTGAAACCTGTCACTTACGCCTTAGCCGCCCTGTATTTCCTGGCGGACGCAGCTTTCGTGGCCATTGCCAAGCCGATATCGAACTGGCTTGCCAGGCATTTGGTGCTGAGACGCCTGCGTGCCTGGATCAGATCGTTGCGGCCCTACCCCTCGTTGGCGCTGTTTTCGATACCGGTGATCATGCTGGAACCAGTCAAACCGGTAGCCGCCTATCTAGCTGCTTCCGGTCAGATGGTGAGCAGTGTTGTCACCTTGATTGTCGGCGAACTTTTGAAGCTCGTCCTGGTCGAGCGCCTGTTCAGCCTTACCAGAGACAAGCTGATGAAAATTCCCGCCTTCGCTTGGGCGTACACAAAATTCCGCGAAGCCAAAACATGGCTGAAAAACACCGAAGCCTGGCAGGCCCTTCGCGCAATAGGCAAGTCCGTCCGTCAGTATCTAACCGAGATGAAGAAATCCGCGGCAGTGGCGTTTCGACAAACTTGACAGGCGGCCTTTGGCGGCATCCGCGAAAGGTCTCTGACTAAGCTAGGCAGGCCTGGAGCGAGTCGCGTTGCCTGGCGAATCCCAAGCAGAGGGATCGTACATGAGCGCTTCAACAGCCGGTACCGAGTTCTGAAGATCTAAACCTGCCACCCGGTTGCTCGTACTCCCCTGACGCTCCCCGAAAGTCGCTTTGAAGGTCAAAAACGGCATACAGTTGCCGAACTTTGTGCAGCAACCTCAACCCTGCATAGGTTGAGGTCCAGGGCCCCCGCGGGGTCCCCACATGCTCCCCTCGGGCTTTGCACCGATTCATTCAAAGCCGTGCAATCGAACGACCGCGACTCAACCGTCAACGGATTATCCCAAGACCCATTTTGTGTCTCGCAGTTCTTGCGGACGGCCCACTGTAGTCTAGCACCAGCTGAATTCGGCGTTCGAACTTAGTCCTTCAATCATCCGGGCGCATGAAGAAGCATCGCAAAGGCCGTGGCACCGCATACAATGATCGCCACAGTAATGCCGATCATAAGAGCTGTGCTGGGCATCGTTGGTGCCTCCTTTCATATAGCTTCGGCGCAGGGCACAATCATCAGCCTCCTCCCCGACTCAATGACGGCGGACTCCAATTTGGGTTCTTCTTGCCCGGAGTAACCTGTGTGCCCTCAAGAGTTTCCGTCGCCCGGCAGGTCAATTGCCATTTTTTCCCGACCCCTTATGGAACTCCGCCTTTGACAGGGCGTTTGCCTACCTAAAGTCTGCGGAGTGGGCGGAATGAATGATGGCGCAGAACTAGCGACCGCGGGTTTGGTAGCGGTATTTGCCGCTGTTTTGCTCGTCGCTTCGCACCTTTTTATTGAATTCCAATCCGCGAAGCAGTTCGCCAAGCGCTCACTCGATCTCAAAATAACAACTAACGTTGTCGCCAGCTGGCTATGAACCCGGCTAGGACTCAGGACAGCCGATGAGCCTCGAAAGGGTGCAAACGGTGGTTAGTTGGTTCAAGCCCAGGCGTCGAGAGATCCGAGAGGATCGCAAACACCTTGAAGCAAGGGCCCGCCGGTTATTGAAAAGTTATCTGGCTGCGGATGCCCCCCGAAAGCAGCGATACTATGAAGTGATCGCTGGAGCAGCCGCAGCATGTCAGCCTAATGTTTCCGATTCAAACACGGAAAATGCGCAACTCAATCACGCCGCCGCAGAAGCTGCGCTTAAGGTCGTTAAAGTGCGTTCACGGCAAGCAATTGATCAGAACGATCAATTAGCGGAATTGATCACTGATGCGTACGCAACTGTAGCCATCGCATACCGCCGCGCTTCCACTGCATATTCAGTTGATAAAGAGATGCAGCAGCTGGGCACTGCGGCCGTGCATCTCCTCACCATTGCAACATCATATGTGGCTGCAAAAGATAACGCCATGTGACCACTCGATTAGGCATCGAGAGTGACAGAGGCCCCATAACCGAGATGCCTTCGCGCCCTATTCACATACTTGCATCTTGCCGAATTGTCCCGCTGGCCAGTTCCTTACGCGCGGATTTGCCAACATGGAGAGTGCTCAGATAGAGGCCGCCGAAAGCCTGGCGCACATGGTCAAACACCTAACTTGGCGAGTATCCGACCCCTCAGTACGCCTCGACTGCACCAGGGCCGCCCCATTCTTACGCATATATAGCGCGAATTTCCTAGACGGGAAAAAGCGGAAACAAACACATCTATCGCAGATGGGGGACCTTACCAAATCGACCAACATCGTCACATTAAGGCAACTACTACCGTGAGCTTCGTAAGGCAAACAGGGTCGCGAGTACGGTCGGCGAACTAAGGACCGAAAATTGTTCCCGTCGGCTAAGAAAGCTCGATGCTTCGTCAAATGTTTCGGCATCTCCTATCTTTGCACAAGCGATCGCTAGATGCGGATCGACCTCGCCGCGGTTTCGCGGCCTTTGACTCGAAAGGTTGTTCAGGTGAGCCTCGCGCAGACCGGCGTCGTGACGAAGCTCGTGCAGCGGGCAGGTAACGGGCGGATGCGGTGCTTTAGCCAGTTCATTGGCTCTCGCCAGGACACCCGGAGGCGCGGTTTGCTCAGGGGTCTTGAACAATCCGGTGCTCCGTCCGGAACCCGCCGATGAGGACAGCATGGCAATCGGTATGGCCAGCAACAGACCGAGGGATCACCGGCATCATCCAAAGCAGCAACGGTAGCGACACGGCATAGGCGCTTGCCGCCATGGCGATCCCAAACAACGTCGGCGCCGCATAGGTGCGGATTGTGTCATGGTGCGAGACGTCCCCGTCGTCGCGCCGCTGAACCTGCCATCCGGCGTCGCGCCCGAGTAGGATTTCACTGACGGCGGAGGATTGACTCGCTGCACTGAGGAGGCGAAACAACACAACACCGAAGGCTGAGCTTCGCGCCTGCAACTTTGTCGCCTCACAGCCTTCGATGAAAGTTTCTAACAGCGGTTGCCACGCCGCGCGCCAAAGCTGTGCAGCGGCTTGATGAATAACCGCGGGTCATACATCAGCGTCGAGGGACAGTCGAACATCCGTTTGCCACGCAGAAGCCTTATGCGCCCTGCTGGCACGAAGCGGACCAGTGCGGGTCTGACAATGTCCGTTGTTCGGGGAGGATTGGAAGTCCGACGTTGGGGCCGTCAGAATCGTTGTTGGCCCTTCTCGGACATGGCGCGATGTCCGACTTGAGTCGGTTATGCGCACCACGATCTCTGATTTCGTGGAACGTCACGAAACGCATAATCGGCAGCAATTAACGCTGCGATTGATCTGAAACGATTCGCATTTCCAGGTCGCCGACTATCTAACCGGTATGCGTAGAGTAGAGTTTGCACCGTGTTTGCCGACCCGCGGAAATGTGGTACCGGCGGGACCCGATTGGATCCACGAAATCAAGCACGACGGCTACCGACTTACCGTACATCGGGAAGGCAAGCGCGTTCGCTTGCCGATGCGCAGAACGCGAACATAATGAGTTACGACCGATAAGCGTCAAGGGCGTGGGCGACAAAGATGCCGGCGCTAAAAACTATAAGAAACGCTGCTACAACTTCGAACATGGGGCAGCCCTCGAGGAAATAATTAGGCTTTAACGCAATGCCCAAGTAGAAAGCCGGCTGCCGCTCCACAGTCAAAATGATTCGACTGCAACGCAGCGTTTCCGTTGTTACTGATGATTCCGGGCAACGGCCCCGCGCATAGAAGACTACGTTGCGGTAACTCCCTACCCGCTCGGAAGCAGTAAAGCTGGGCAGAAGGCCAAGAATGGTCACTTTGCGCTTCGCCATTCCCGCAATTTTAGCTGCTGCCGCCGTGGCGGGGTGCTTTTCCTATTTCGTTACCCTACCTGTATGGGTCGAAACCGATGCGCGATTGTCAGATGTGCGATTGCCCCCCGCCGTGCTCTATTCGACAGGTCCTCACGCGCGAGCATCGATTGCCATTGATGAGCCACCACCAAATGCGGACGAGCAAGCAGCCGCAGCCTACCAAAAAGCCGCCGAGGCGATCTTAAGGAGAGTACCTAACACTCGGGCGTCCACAGTCCGCGATGAGCTACCCATGACGGGTCGGATCCCGTTACCCAAAAGGCGGCCGATCGCACGTTGATCGACTAATCACATCGCGCGTGATTGCGCCGGCAGATGCAGAAGCGTGTCCGCTTCAAAATCTCGAACTTCTCTCTTGGTAGTGTCGTTCCTACGTTGAAGTGTCAGGCAATGCCCAACGGTTGATTGTTAACTGCCTCTCGCGCACAGTGTGGCGTTTCAGTTCAGCCACACGCGGCCTGTTCCTCGAATAGGAACAGCATTTTCGAACTCCACACCGGTGAAAACTTGCACCAGTGTCGAACGCGCCGGGGCTGCAGTGGCGATTTCAAAACTGAACAATTTTAACCCGGTGGCCGCAGCGCGAGAATGCCTGCGGTTTTTCGGTTTTTTGTTCATGCAATGCCCAGCGGTTGATAGTTGATAGCTTAGTTCCACTTGCGCAGGAACCTTGCGTGTTGCTCAAAACTCCGTCTTGTCTCACTTCGTCCATTTCGCTTTACTTTTTCCGCAGGCCATTGCGAGCGACATCAGCTTGGGTCACAGCAGCTGCCTCGCTCCATACCCTGTTTGCCCCCGTCGTCTCCAAGTGCGGCGGGGGCGCCCCTGCTCACACAACGTCTGCCGGGCCGTGGCGAATTGCCCGATGGAAATCGCTTGGCTGCATCGTTGAACGCTCAGGTGTGACCCCTTCCACGCGCCCGGAGCTGGACTTCTGGTATGGGTCATCATGAGAAGTCAGAGGACGGCCAGCCCTCTTCCGCTTTTCCCTCAACAGCGGACATTGCTACAGGGGGCACCCCGATCACCCCTATGGCCGCCTTCAGAGAAAATGATGATGGGATTCGATGTCTCGGCTTCGAAGGTGGCGGTACGGCCCGGCAATGCGACACGATCTATTCACCGGCGGAGCGTATCCAGCCCGTCAGTCGAGCACCTAATCCCGCGCGGATCAATTAACCAAGCCTCGACCAAACTACCGGTCAATTACCACCGTCCGCTCTCGATCCTCGCGATTACTCTCGATGGCTGCAATCATCTCTGGTGACTCAAACTCACCTTCTTTGATAACTGCTGTGTTCCGGTCCGGCTCAACACGGTGTTGGGCAGATCCCACGGTTGAGGTATCGTTCAACGATGCCAGACTTATTTCGGGTTCGCATTCTTGTGAGCTGGCCGGCATGATGCCCCATGCACTCACGACTGACAGCAAGGCCAAAACGTATCTCATGATCCGCTCCTTCCTGCCCGTTCGAGTCAACAGTCTGTAGCGGCAACAGTTCCGCTGACGCGCAACACTGCGTCGCCTTCGACGGGCGGGATGGTCTGGCCTGGAACACAGGACGTTTCAGCCGCGTTTGCCGCTCGCGATATAGCCTTCCGGTCTGCCCGAGTTTCGTTGCGACCTCATCGAATCCTGCCGGGGAGTCCTAAGGCATCCGTGATGCGCTTTGCACCTGACCACGCAGCGCGCTCTCCATCGCCGGTATGCGGTCTATGCGGATTGCAACAAGCAAGTTACAACTGGTAAGCGTCAAGAGCATGGGCGACAAAGATGCCGACGCTAAGAATTACAAAAAATGCTGCAACAACTTCGAACACAGGGCACTACTCGCAAAAACTATTAGGCTTTAACGCAACGTCCTAGTAAGAGACCGGCGATTGCTACACAGTCAAAATGATTCGACCGCAGCGCAGTGTTTCTGTTGTTACTGATGATTTCGGGCAACGTCTCCGCAGGCAGAAAGTACATCGCGGTAACGAGTTACCCGGTCCGAAGCTGGGGCACGATGAATGTTCTCTTTACGCTTTGCCGTTCCCGCAATTTTAGCCGCTGCGGCGGTAGCGGCTTGCTTTTCCTATTTCGTTGACCCGCCTGCACGCGTCGAAACTGATGTGCGATTGCCACCTGCCGTGCTCTATTCGACAGGTCCTAACGCGCGAGGATCGATAAGCATTGATCAGCCACCAAATGTGGACGAGCAAGCAGCCGCAGCCTACCAAAAAGCCGCCGAGGCGATCTTAAGGAGAGCACCTAACACTCAGGCGTCGGCGGCCAACGATGAGCTACCCATGACCGGTCGGATCCCGTTGCCCAAAAGGCGGCCGATAGCACGTTGATCCTATAACCACTCGGGCGGGCAGAACCTTGTCCCCGCCGGACATGTGCCGGACGATGAAATCAACTTGATGAGCTGGTCGCAAGTTCGGATGATCCCCTCAGGACCACCCCACGCACCACCGCACCAGTATCCCATTAGATCTGGCATCAAACCGACAGCGCGTCGACGTGAGACGTCACGGGCGATCAGGGGTGCAACGGGGCGCTTTTGAGCCCCTCTTTTAGTTTGCCATGTTCCTCCGGAGGAACGTTCGTCTCTAGCTGCGGTTACACTTTCAGCTTCTGAGAGGAGGATGTGATGGCCACAGAAAAAAGAGAGACAGTTAGCTTGATTGGCAGCGAAAAGGTTGAGGGCACGTCGGTTTACGGAGCGGATGACACGCAGATCGGTTCGATCGAGCGCGTCATGATCGACAAGCGGTCCGGCAAAGTCTCGTACGCGGTGCTGAGCTTTGGCGGCTTTCTTGGTATCGGAGACGACCATTATCCCCTCCCCTGGGACTCGCTAAAATATGACACCAACCTGGGGGGATACCGCACCGGCATTACTGAACAGCAGCTGCAAGGTGCGCCAAAATACGGCAATGACAACGAATGGAGTTGGGAAGACCAGACCCGCACGCGGGCGGTCAATGATTACTACGGAGTTGTCCCTGTTTAAACCTGCCTTCAAAAGCCCGCCTCGAAGGCGGGCTTTTGTGTACCGTTCGAACAGCGCATTAACACGGGACCCGGGCCAGCTGAACGGACCCTACCCGTCCGCAGCTTGCGAACTATTTACCGTCGCAATCCACGAGAGCAAGGAAGGTAATCACGCCGGAGCGCTTTTTCTGGTCCAGCCAGCCCCGCTACCGTTGGGAAAAAATTGCAACCGTTGGAACTCCCGCCAGGGCGAGGCGTCGAATCTGCACAAGGTTGGCCGGCCCAGGTCAAATTCCTGCGTCGTTTAGAGTTTGCTGGATCGTGGAATGGCCCTGCACTTCAGCCGCGTTGCTCCCGCGACGGAGGAGCTAGAGATTTGGAGCGCGAGTGAGCTCGGCTACTCATTTGTAATCAGCAATGAGAGTAGGACTGGCCCAGGACTTCACGGGCAGCCCGGCTTTGTTGCTTCATGGCGCCCCATCAATTTCAACAGGACGGCCATCAGAGTAGGCGGATCACCCTTTAGGACGTTTGCCGAAGCGGAGAAGGCCTGTGAGGACATGCTGGCGCACTTAATCAAATAGCTTCGGATCTGGCGTGCCCGTTGCTCCGCCTAGCCTCTCTGGCGGCCAATGCGCCGCACGAAATACCCTTTCGGTGGGTCTGGTGCGACGTAGAACACTTGGTCGCAGGTCTTGCAGAAAATGTTCGGTCGGAACCTTTGAGCGCGGTCTTGATGTTTAATCCTCGCACTTCATGACGTTAACTTCCATCGACCATCGACCCCCGCATCGGCCGCGCAACCCGGTTTCGATATCGGGTGCCATCACTTCGGGCGACATCACAGGCGAACAGCGGCCCCGTTAACATTCCCTTAACCGATGGGGCGGACCATCAGTCTCGTCCTTTCCGGGACAACAATGGGGATTGTGGGGGCTGTCTGGCAGAGACCAATTCGTTTGTCATGGCTCGGTGGTCATGGCGGGTTGCGCTGCCCTGAAGCGGATGCATCCTCGCCATGGCTGATAATTATCAGGACCGGCCTTTTCCTACTGACGCCGAGCATGATCGCGGTGCTCTGCGAGACGAGAGTAGTCTGCTGGCGAAACTGGCGCAGCTGACCGGGCAGAGCGATCCGTTCGGCACCGCGGCCAAGACGCCCCTTCCACTGCAGTCGCGGGCGAATGTCCGCCCGCAAAATGTCCCCGTGGATGCAGAAGCGAGCGCGCCCGCTGGGTCGCCGCCATGGATGCAGCGCGCCAGGCAGGAATACGAAGAGCCGGAGCCGGAATACCCGAGCCCCGTGCTTCCCTTGCACCGCTACGCAGCCGCGTCAGAACAGGACCATCACGAGCCACAAGCCGCGGACGAGCGGTATGGCCTGATCAAATCCGTCGAGCAGGAAAATACTCGTTATCTGGACGATCCTTACGCCCATCAACGCGGCTACGAAGAAGAGCCGGAGCCGCGCACTCGCAGGGGTGGGATGGTGACCGTTGCAGCGGCGCTGGCGCTGGCCGTGGTGGGGACCGTAGCCTATCGAACCTATGTTGGCTCTCCGCGCAGCGGCGAGCCGCCGATCATCACGGCCGACAACAGCGCGACCAAGGTGGTGCCGACCCAGTCTGATGGTGACGCCTCCAAGGCCCCTGGCCGCATCCCACCGGGCGACGGCGGTGAAAAGCTCGTATCGCGCGACGAAGCGCGGATCGACGTCAATTCCAAGTCCGGCGCGTCGCTCGAGGTATTTCCGCCGCTGAACCAGAACAGCAGCCCTCCGCCGGTTGCGAGCGTTTCTCCCACCGGCCCGGCGCTGACGATGGCCGCGAACGGCACAATGCCGAACAACGAGCCGCGCCAGATCAAGACGCTCGCCGTGAGGGGCGATCCCGCGGAGAACGGTGGGATCCCGACGGGTGCGGCCGCACCCGCAAAACCGGACCCGACTGCCCCATCGGCGTCCGCGCCAACTGCTCTGGCCCAGCGTAACCCATCGGCCGCCAGTGCCAGCGCCAACGCACCGGTGACGCTGTCGCCACAGAACGCGCCAGCATCCGATCCGGCGCCTCCAATCCGTCTCGCCGCCACCAATGCCGACCGGACGGCTCGCTCGGCCGGCCGCGATTATCTCGTTCAGGTCTCCTCGCAGAAGAACGAGGCCGACGTGCAGGCCTCCTATCGCGCGCTGCAAAACAAGTTTCCCGCCGCGCTGGGGTCCCGTCCGCCCGTCATCAAGCGCGCCGATCTCGGCGCCAAGGGCATCTATTACCGCACCATGGTCGGCCCGTTCGGATCCACCGAAGAGGCGGCCCAGTTCTGCGGCAATTTGAAAAGTGCTGGCGGGCAGTGCGTCATCCAAAAGATGGCAAAATCATCTGATTAGCTCCCGTCGGGCAGCCGGGGTAGGCGACCAAGAGCCATCCGGGCCGGGTCGAGCCACGAGGAGGTGGCGCATCTTCCGTCAGGAGGGTGCGCGCCGACCCCCGTTCCACGAAGCCCCCGCCTGTCCAGCGGCCGCGCCCAGCCGCCGTGACTTCGTGACATCACCCGAGATAAAAAGTTACGCGCTCTAGCTGTGCCTTACGTGTAGTTGGATAAGGAGGGGATTGGCGGGAGGTGCGAAATGACGTTTTTGCCCCTGTGGATGGATATACTGGTGAACGTGATCGGCTATGCCGGTTTCATCGGCATCGCGACCTGGCACAAATCATCAGACGAAATCACAACAAACTCTCCCCTACGTGGTCATTCGAGGCGGTGACGACACCCCGGTCAGGGATCAACGCACCTGACCGTCGACCATATTTTGGCGCGCGGTCGCAAAACCGAAACATTGACCACGGTCACCGCACGTCCATTTCGACGAATGGCAGGATCGGTACTAAAGCGAGACCAAGTCAAAACGCGCCGCGATAATGTGGCGCAATAACCGGTACTGGAGTCCCAGACCGATCAAATCCCGACACATCCTCCGGGGGGTTACCCCCGGCTGGCGACGTTGGTCATGGATCACACGGCCTCGCCGACGCAAGTGAGCGCCTTCACGACAAGCCCTCCAGCCGGCGCTGCACGCGCAGCACGGTCACCGCAGACCACGGCTTGCCGCTTGGTGTCGCGATCTGGCGCGCGTTCAGCTGGCGGGCGATGGCGTTGGCAGACAGCTCGCGCAGCTCGGTGAATACCGGGCGCAGCGCCTCGGCGCGCTGGTCGGCAGCTTGCATCTTCAGGGCGGTCTTCGGCCGCAAGCCGCCGAGCTTCTTGCCCTGCGCCTTCAGCTCGGCGAGCGCCTCCCGGGTACGCTGGCCGATCAGCCGGCGCTCCTTCTCGGCGACCGCGGCGTAAATGTGCAGCATGAACGGATCCACATCGGCACCCAGTTCGGTGACGATGAACGGAGTCTTGTGCACCATCAGGCCGCTGATGAAGTGCACATCGCGGCTCAGGCGGCAGAGCTTCGCTACGATCACGGGAGCCTTGTTCTTTTTGGCCAGCTTCATCGCTGCAGCCAGCTGCGGCCGCTTAGCCAGCGCATCGGAGCCTTCGCCGGTCTCGACCTCACTGAAGATCTCGACCAGATCGTAGCCCTCGGCCCTGGCGAAGGTGGCAATCGCTGCCCGCTGGGCGTCGAGGCCGATGCCGGGCTTGCCCTTCTTGTTGGGCTTGGACAGGCGGGTATAGGCGATGGCGGGCATCATAGGTTTATATTCCCTTGACTTATTACTCTGCTATGTCCGCTTGGCGCGGCACGTCCGATAACTAGCTGCCAAAAACGAAAGTCGAGGTCTCCTCCATGTGGATCGTGCGATAGACCACCAGCTATTGGACAAGGGGAATTTTGACCCTAAACGCCCCGCCACCTTGATCCCGATTTCTCGCCGATATTTGCCCATTGTGCGCCTCGATGATGGTACGCGCGATGGACAGCCCCATACCCATGCCTTCCGCCTTGCTGGTGAAAAACGGTTCGAAAACTTCTTTTAATTTCTCTTCGGGAATGCCTGAGCCCCGATCCGATACTGACAACTGAGCAAAGTTCTCGACGCGCGAAGTCCGGATGTTGATGATGCGATTTGCGCTCGGCGTGTCCCTCATCGCGTCGATCCCGTTCACGACAAGATTTAGTATGACTTGTTGAAGTTGGATGCGGTCGCCGAGGATCGGAAGCGCATTCGGTGTGATCACGCTGACCAGTTCGACTTTCCGTCCGATAGCCAGCGTTGAAAGAAATTCGACGGTTTCCCGTGCGAGGTCGTTGAGGTCGAGGTTTTTCAGTTCAAAGGGGGCCTTTTTCAGCAGGCTACGCATCCTCCGGATCACTTCGGTGGCGCGCCGGTCTTCCTGCAAAATATCGTTCACAATATCCTTGAGTTCAATGATGTCGGGGCGTTCAGCGATGTCGGGGCTCTGAGATTTCAGAATTGCCTGCGCGGTTTCGGCGTTGGTCAGAATGGACCCGAGCGGCTGGTTGATTTCGTGAGCGATTGAGGCGGTCAGTTCGCCAGCCGTCGAGAATCGGTTGACATGGGCAAGCTCAGCCATGCGTTGCCGCGCCTGCACTTCGGCCATTTGACGCCGACGATGCTCACGTAGCAGGGCTGCGATAAGCCCGGCTTGTAAGAGAATAACGGAAATGATCAGCTGAATTTGCAACGAATACCGCTGCCATACGGTCAGCTCTCGGAAGGCAATTGTACTGCCCGGCGACAGACTGCTCTCACTGATCCCCCAGCGCTGCATTTGACGCCAGTCGAATATCGGAGATGCAAGTGGGACGAACGACGGTTTGATATCGCCAACCTTTTCGCCGTTGAGGATGCGAATAGCGACCTCCGCCGTCTTCTTGCTTAACTCAGGAACCGAGTGCATCGGACCACCGACAATACCTTCTCCAAAATAGGTACTGTCGTGCGCGAAGATCGGTGCATTGGCTACGGCAGAAAGTCGGGACAACGCGCTGCCGCCTTCATGAGTTACGCCTGCGGCATCGACATTCAGCATAAGCCAATAAATCGCGCTATGCGGTGGTAGCGCGGCCGCGTCTTTCAGAATGTTTTCGAACGATAGTTCGTTGTACCATCGAAATTGCATCCGCCCTGCCAGCGAAGCGGTGTCTCGACGTCTCGCTTCCAACCAAAAGGTCTCGTTTGGAGAAGCACCAACCACAACTGAAATTGTATTCGTAAGAGGCAGAACCCGCAGAATACTCTCAAAAAAGAGGCCGACGTCGGTCGAACTTGCCACCACCGTGTCGTATTCAGTCAGCTTTTCGAAGTCCACCCGGCGTTCTTGCACAACGGTGAAGACCATCGGGGTTTTGGGAAACAGGTCTTTGCGGTGCCGTTGGACGAAATTCGCGGCAGGTGCTCCGATGGCCACGATCAGATCGGGTGGCTGATCAGCATTCAGAGCGTAAAGATAGTCGACGAATGGACCATCAGATTTGTCACTATTCAGCCGAGCGGTCAGTAGCGAGTGGTCTTGAAAATCTACGTTGCCGCGTCGACCTATTTCAGCGCGGATGGCTTCTGCGTAAAGGTTCCATGGCTTGAAACGAAGCCCGAAGGAATGCAGCATCAGCACGCGCTTCGACTCTGGATCAGCCGCCTGACTTTGACCCAGCGTAGCCAGCAACAATGCGATGGCAAGCCCAGCGGTGCATGTCCGCGCGTAACGTGATAGGACAATCTGCCAGAAGTGCATCGCCATCCCGTCCCCGCGACAATCTAACTCTTTGGGAACAAATGGCAACGCCCAGTTCAGAGAAGTTGGTCCCACCTTCATGGACGACCACCACTTCGCCGTCGATGATGGCTTCGCCAGGTATGGCGAGCGCTCCGGCAATCTCGGTGAAGCGCTTGGTCCAATCCAGCCCGTTGCGGGTGAACACCTGCATTCGTCCGCGGTTCAGATGGACCTGGACGCGATAGCCGTCGTATTTGATCTCATGAAGCCACTGCTCGCCCTTCGGCGCTTTGGACTTCAACGTTGCGAGCTGGGGCTTAATGAAGCCCGGCATGGATGAAATACGCTTCGGGAATACAACTCGCAAAAAGCCCGCACCTTGGGGGGCACCGGCGGGCATTTTACTGATTTCCTGACCATCTCGAACATCCTTTAATACTCGCCTTTGGCTTGGCGAAAAACACGCCCCCCTCCTTGGGCCACGATATCATCGACTGCGTTGGGGCTGGCTTCGTCCGCTTCAATGATGACGGCGGTCATTCCCGGTTTCATCTCAGACTCGATCGAAGTCACGGTGGCAGACCCGAGGATCGCCATTCCGGCATCGTTGATCAGCCCGACGGTAGCTCCGAGGAGTGCTGCCACCGTCGCGAGTGGTACTCCGCCGATCAAACCGATCAGCCCGCCAACTACAACGCCGACCTTTGTTCCATGAAAAAGATGGACATCGGACTTAAGAACGGACACCAATCCTCGCTCGTCTTTGGATACGATGACACCGGACTTGAGTTTAAACTTGTTACCACCTTCGTCCGTGAGAGCTTTTATTGCGCGGGCAGCATCGTGAGCAGCATCGGCGCTGCTGAACGTTGCCACGATGACATTGTCTACCATTGTGTCTTTACTCCCTTGATCGCACTTTCAGAAGGACATATTCCAATAGCAGTTGCGGCGCGACGCCGGACTGGTCCAGCCTAGCTAGCTCTATTCTGAATGGCCGTTGGTAGAGTGCGGGATTTATTCTTCTTGCAATACGCGACCACCGCGCTGGAATTCCTCTGCAGGCGGTCGTAATCCAATACACTGTTGCTTGCGGTCGCGTTGTAGTAGCCGCTCATGAAATATCTTACAAAATCTCGATCCTCTGGACCGTACGCCAACCAAGTTTCGCAAGTGATCTTGTTAAAATCCAGCGTGGCGTTAGGCACCGCAGTTACGCCTATCGATTTTTCCAGGCCTACCATCACACTGGCACTCGGGTTGGATTGGCACCACCCTCTTACGTTTGTGACATTTGTCCGATGCAGGTCAAAATCTACAAACGTCCTCCGGCTTTCATAACTAAACCAGCCGGTCATCCAAGCCGAGAACTTGCTCGACGGTGCGGCCGGCATGGCGAGATATTCGCTACAGGTGATGCTGCGAATATCGACCGTCGTGGCAAGCGCTTTACTAGCGAACGCTGGGACAATTAAGATCGCCAACGTAAGGATAATCAACCTGCATCTCATTGTAATGACCTCCCCAGTAACGAGTGACCGACAGACCAATCGCGATTTATGGCGAGTGCAAGGTTTCTAGTTGATCTAGATCAACGGCGGCGAACCCAACTCTCTGTCGGCATCGGGCCCTTTCCGACGTTTCGAACCGAGGCCGATCATTTCCGATCTTCCCGAAATAGCAGACTTTTTTGAGCCGGCCGGCATGTCTCAAAGGCGACTTTTGCAACAAAACTGCCAATAGGAGACCCATGCATTACACTAATCTCGATTTTCAGGGTCCGCCGTTGACTTGAGCCGGCCTATTCCGACCAGATAAGCGATAGTCAGTAAACTCGTCGGCGCGGAGTGGCGACAACTGCACGTCGAGGATTGACAACGACAGGACGTGGAGCAACGACGACCGCTCGTGGGGCGACAAAGACAGGACGTGCGACGCAGCCCGGCTGGTACACACCGAACACGCAGTAGACCACGGCGCTCGCTTCCTTCGTCGTAAAGGCAATAAAGCTTCCAATGAACGACAGAAGGATTATGAGCTGTTTCACAACAGAACTCCGTGATTTTTGTCAGTGCCAATTGTGACCAAACTCGCCAGTGCAATTTCGCCATCGGTAACGTAGTGGTTGACGCGTTCGGTGTGCAGATTTTCACCCGATTGATACACTTGCACAGCCTCGATAGCTCGACTTCTCGTCAATTCCGCGACGATGTAGTCGCGCTCGGCGTTTGTATCCGAATCCGTGGCGTGGGTGATCTGAAATGTGAGCCGAGTTAAGGATAGACCGGTATCTCTCGTTCCAGCTCCCACCCACAGAACGCGCTCATTGTCTGGCGGTCGGTCGGTACTTAGCCAAAAACCTGCCGCTCCCCAAGTGTCTTCCGCTCGCGTTATGTTCAAAGCCCAAAATCGTATGTGATGGCGCTTCCGCGGGCTGTTATCGATTGCCTTCTGGAATCCGATGTCTTGGCCACGTCCGAAAAGATAAAGGGTGCTGAACGGCGCGGTGGGGTATGGCGAGTTGAATACGAAAGCACGGATCATGCCCCATGAGCTGGTTAGACTGAGCCGATCTGCTTCCGACCAGCCGAGCACTGCAAAGGCCGCGCGAAGCTGCTGGAGAGTGCCTATGAGTGCGACGTTCACTGGGTCCCCAGGCAAACCATCGCCCGTAATCGTGTAACTAGGCACGCGCTTGCGTTGGAGGATCTTCAGTCCCACGCGAATGGCGCGCGGCAGAACAAAATACGCGGCTATTCCATAGGTGATGCCGACAGCCAGGATCCAAGGTAACCTGCGATCCGCGGTTTCAAAAACTACAAAGACGATCAACCAGACACAAAAGATGCCTAACGCCACAATCAGCAAACGTCGCAAAAAGCGTTTAATCAATCGCATGATCCCGGCACCCTGAGCAGGCAACGGTGGTGGCGTTCGTGTCTTTGCTGGCGGCTGACGTAACCGCCATCCACCCTTTTTGCACCGTTCCGGCGTGCTTTGCTATGCAACTTCGGCATCGCGGATTCGGACTGTTCTGGATCATCAACGGACCTCAAGACCCCACAATTTGACTTCCGTTCTTCCCCCGATAGCGGACTCAAGTCGATATTGGGCCATGTCCGGTTCGCGCCATTACCGGAAGTGATCGGCCGACCTTCGATCACCTCGACGCGTGTCAGCAAAGTCGGTGGAATGTCGAGTTGGCGTCATTCAGCCGGGAGTCTGCGCGCGCCCAGGCTGCGCGCTCGAAGTCGATCATAAAATCGCGCGTGATCGGCACCGCGTCACGTTTGGTGGACAGCAGAATTTGGAACACCATGTGAGAGCCATGCAGGAATTCGAGTTCGACGGCGGCGAGATAGAATTCCCACATCCGGCAGAACCGTTCGTCGTAGATCGCAGCAGCCCGGGCGCGATTTTTAGCGAAACGCTCGCGCCAGTGTTTCACCGTGTAGCGATAATGAAGCCGTAGCACTTCCATGTCGTCGCACCACAGACCGCAGCGCTCCGTGGCAGCGAAGGTCTCCGATAGCGCGGGGACATAGGCGCCAGGAAAGATGTATTTGCGGATGAAGGGGCCGGTGGTCCCGGGTTGCGACATCCGGCCGATGCAATGGATGAAGGCATAGCCGTCAGGTGTCAGCAGTTCGCGGATCTTGAGGAGATACTCGTCAAAATGTCCGATGCCGACATGCTCCATCATGCCGACCGAAACCACCCGGTGAAACTGGCCAGTGAGCTGGCGATAGTCCAACTCGCGAAACGTGACGCGATCGGAAACGCCGGCGGCCTCGGCATGAACCCGTGCTGCCTTGATCTGCTCGGGCGAAACATTGACCGCGGTGACATGGGCGCCGGTTTCACGCGCCAGATGAATGGCGAAGCCGCCCCAGCCGGAGCCGATCTCTGCGACGGCCATGCCGGGCTTTAATTGCAACTTGCTGGTGGCGTGGATCAGCTTATTGAGCTGCGCCTGTTCGAGCGTTTCATGCTCGGGGTCTCGAAAATAGGCGCAGGAATATTGCATCTGGTCGTCAAGGAACAGACGGTAAAGTTCGGTCGAGATGTCGTAGTGGTGGCGGGCATGAGCGGCGGCAAGCCCGATCGGGTTGGCCTGATGCCAGCGGCGCAAGCCACGCCATACCCGCCGCATCAGCTTCTGGGAGCCGTACGAATAAAGCCCAGCGCGGTTGACCGAGAAAAGCAGCAGAAAATCTTGAATTGCGGCGCCCTCTAGCGTCAATTTGCCGTCCATATAGGCTTCGGCGGCGTATAGCTCCGGATTGATGAAAAGCGTGGTGTAGAGCTTGCGATCGTGCAGGTGAATGGCGACGTCGGGCCCGGGCAGGCGTTCGCCGAAGATATGGACCTTGCCGTCGGCATCACGCACCCGCAGGGTGCCATGGCGGATGAAGCGTCGAAGCAGATTGGACAACAAACGCACGTGACTGTCCTCCGTGGTCGCCGCAAGTCTCTGTGCCGAAAGAGGTTACGCGGTGCCGGACCAAGCAGCGCTGAATGATCTCACGGACTCGCCGTCTTATCCTTCTCTCTTTGCCATCTTCTTGAGCGAGGCAATTTGTCGGAAGAACTCTCTTTTTGGCTGCGCAGGGCTTCCAAGCACTTTAGCGCCTGAAGCCATATCCGAAATGACGCCAGCCTGCGCACCGATCTCCGCATATTGGCCGATCCGCAAATGCCCAGCCATGGCCGCCTGCCCCCCGACGCGAACGAAATCCTCAAGCACCGTCGAACCCGAAATACCGACCTGCGCGACGATGACACAACACCGGCCGAGAATGACATTGTGGCCGATTTGCACGAGGTTATCGAGCCGAGAGCCAGCGCCGATCACCGTGTCCCGAGATGATCCCCGGTCAATCGTCGTATTTGCGCCGACTTCGACATCGTCTTCAAGAATGACCCGCCCAAGCTGGGGAACCGTTAGAAATCCATCCTTGGTGCAGGCGAACCCAAAGCCCTCCTGTCCGATCCGTGCGCCGGGATAGACGTAAACGCGTGCTCCCAAGTTCGCGTAGCTCAAGCTCGCATGCGCGCCAATCCGGCAGTCCCGACCGACAATCACGCCACTACCGATAACCACGCAAGGACCGATCCGACAGCCAGGTCCTATTTCTGCTCCGGCCTCAATCACGGACAGCGGGCCGACCTCCGCAGACGGATCGACGCGCGCCCCCTCTGCGATAATTGCGGACGGGTGGATACCGGGAGAAACTGGATGCACTGGATAGAAGAGTGCAGCAACGCGCGCCCACGCCGCATATGGTTCGGTGGTCCGGATCGCCGCTGTGCCAGCAGGCACTCGCGCCGCCATGTCTGGATGCACAATCACAGCACCTGCCGATGTCTGATCGAGTGCCGACGCATAACGTCGATTATCCAGAAAACTCACTTCATTCGAGCCAGCCGTTTGCAGGGGGGCCACACCTTCGAGAAGCAGTTCGAGTTCATCCGCAACTCCGCCTGCCGTACTCGCCACGACTGCAAGCGAATATGGCCCGCTTCGACGAAAGAACCTTGCGTTGCCCAAAGTTGCTTCAACCATCCGTGCTCCCAGCTAGCGAACCGGTTCAGTTAGCGCTACCCATTTTGCTGGTGCCACGGAGCGATCGGCGCGTTGATACAGATCAAATGCCTCAGTTCCTTATCGGGCGCAACGTGCGCGCCGCCCTGGGGCGGCTTGCCCGCCGTACCCCGCCGCCCTTTAGCGGCGGCCTGCCTCGTATGATCCGGGCATCGACAAGCGAGATTTCCGCGCTGCGGCGGCTATGACGCCGGGTCTCGGGCTTGAGATAGGCCTTGCGGTCGGCGAAGGCCTCCAGCCAGGTAATGCCGATGCCGTCGATCTCGCGGACGACGGCCAGCAGCACGCCGGCGACAGCAATAAACTTCTTCATGAGTCTATGACCAAGCGACGAAAGCTATGGGCGAAGCGTTCGACGCCGCCTGTAGCGTCCTTGATCAAACCGGACAGTCGAGCGTTGTTTACGAAGCCGTTGCCAGATGCACCATCGAAATTGCAAAGTCGGGCGAGCGTAATCCGCAGCAGCTAAGGCATAGCGCGTTTGCTGCTGTCGGTCACAAACGGCTCATACCGCTACCACCGCGTAACTAGCCCTCACGGTGTCAGCTTGATCATGTGGAGCGGCGGCGCGTAGTGGCTATCGCTCGATCTCCTTTTGCGGAAGCGCTTCTTTTCTCTTTCGCTTTTTCTTTTGCTCGATGAACCACAACCATGCAAAACCAATGGCGAAGCTCACCATCACGATCAAGATGGCGTACTCTATCATCGAGTTGTCCTAAGCTAATGACCAGTCGCGGCGCGAAATTCCGCAACTGTGGTGCCCAATGACGCCAACAACGAGAACTTCGGAAACTCTAGCGAAAGTTAGAAGGCATCAGCGCTAGCAAGTCATTCCAGTCGCACACCTGCGGACCGCTCGTCGGGTCTGCCGAACCGTGGTCCTCGCCACGCACACGCCGTTAACCCGTGTCCTCCCCGCGCCGCAGGCAGCCGCGACTTCCGTGATCAGGCTGTCCGGCTGAGGAATAGGCGCAGGTGTCATAGCTTGCGCCGACACCGCCAGCGATAAGGCGAAGCCAGCAATCGCAATCAACCTAATCATTCTGTATCCCTCCCTGAACCGTCCGATGACACTTCTCACAGTAAGAAGCACAAGCTTCCGGCGGTGGTCGTCCCGAAGGCTTGAGGTAGATCAAGGTCTCTGCGACGGTCGGGCCGGATCGTCACCGGTCTCGGGGCGAATTAAGGATTAGAAGTTCCGGCAGTTCCGGTGTGGGAGTGCGATCCTCATAAGGGGTAGATCACCGCTCAACTGCTCGCCGAGCCAACCGCTTCGTTATCGGCTCCAAATGGCCCAAATTGCTGTGGTGAAGGTTTAATCAAGGCAGGCGTATGGGACGTTATATCGACGAAATCTTGCAGCCCGGCGAAAGGGTGCTGTATTCCACCAACGAGCACTGGATGTTCTTTCTTCCGGCAATCGCGGCGTGGATCGTGGCGGTCGCATTTCTGGTGCTATGGCGCTTAGTCACTGGCGACGCGCTGATGTTGCTTTGCTTGGCATTGGCGGCGTTCGCTGGGCTTGCGGCCTTGTACTGGACGGCGACGGCTTGGTTCCACCGTTGGACCACCGAGACGGACGTCACCAACATGCGGGTCGTCCACAAGACCGGATTCATCAAGCGGCGGACCTTCGAGATCGGCCTCGACAAAGTCGAAAGCGTCGACGTCAACCAGAGCATTCTTGGCCGCCTTATGAACTACGGCGACCTCACCATTCAGGGCGTCGGCGAGCGCACGCAAACCATTTCCACCATTGCCTCGCCGCTCGCGTTTCGCAGCGCCATCACGACAAGGCCGGTTGGCATATAAATAACGGCATGGTGCGTCAGGCACCGCTTTCCTCAGCAAAAATGCTGCTTCACGCCGAAATTTTCACGCCTTATCGTCGGAGCGGCCCGCCCTTCGCAACCAATAATGATCCCAATCTCTCGATGAGTTTGGTTGTGAGAACATTCGTGAAGTTTGGCTTTCTTGGATCGCCCGCCAATGCACGATGGACATAAAAAGGCCCCGGACAATGCCGGGGCCAAGGCTCTTCTGCTGGGGAAAAAGGATTAGTAACGGGCCGCTATCGGCGCTCCGTAACCGCCGAAGCGGTAATTGAAGCGCAAGGTCACCATATCCACATCTTGGCTGATCCGGTTGTTGATAAAAGCGGCGTCAACCGGATTGACGATCGAGAATGAATTATTGGCATGCCCCATGAACAGATGGTCGTATTCAAGACCGACCGACCAGTTTGGTGAAAAGCCGTACTCGAATCCGACACCCACGACGCCGCCCCAACGGGTCGAACTGGCTGAGGCGAACTCAAAGCCGGTAGCCGTTTCGAGGATGCTAAAGCGGTTGCTCGTCACCGCCGCGCCGCCCTTTACGTACAATAGCGCTGCGTTCCAGGCGTAGCCGATCTGGCCGGTAAAGAGGCCGATGCCATCGGTTTTGGTGCGGGTGGAGAAATCAGCATCGAACAGGCTGATGCGCTGGTTGTTGAGATCTGCCCAATCGCCCTGAGCTTCCAGGCCAAACACCCACTGACTGGCTTGCCAGCGATAACCGATCTGGCCGCCGATGAGGCCTCCGGACCGTTCGCGGCAGCCCGAAGCGAAGGCTACGCCACCCGCGTCAAGGAAATCCCAGCAATTGCGGCTCTGTCCCCAGCCACCGTTGCCGCCGATATAGAAGCCAGTCCAATCATAAATCGGAGCTAACACCGGCGCGGGTGGCCGTGCCTTGACAGCCATGTCGGCGGCAGAGGCAGGAGCGCCCATTCCGAGAGCAAGCAAGCCGACAGTCCCCAGCAAAAACTTCTTCATCGTAATTTCTCCATCCCGTCGCCTTGTCGCGACCGCCAAGTTGACTTTCACTTCCGAATGCAACTGTTAGTAGTTTGCATGATTTTCCCGGAAATGGCGTAACTTGTTGGCAACAGTCCGTTTTTGAAACATGGCAGACGCGTGTCAGAACTATGGACTGAGAAGCCATTATGTCAGCGCGATGCACTTCACGAGAAAACCGAGTTTATCGCCTAACGTGCGCCATGTTTCAGCGCCCGCCGTTCGATCCAAACGCAGCGGCGCGCCGCCGCCGCGGAGCGTGCGATGGGAGACAAGGCTTGGCCCGCCCAGCAGCAGTGGCTGCATTTGCTCGCGCATTGCGCGGCAGCGATCCAGTTCAGTCTGCCAGTCGATTGGACGGGCCTGTGCGACCGCGGCAAACATGGGCAGCAGCAGCATTGCCGCAAGTGTTCGCTTCATCTCTCACCCGAACTTATCAAAAGGGGTCGAATGCGATAGTACCTGTCGATGCCAAATATCTTTCGGTCAGATGGACCGAAGTTCTTCTGCCGAAAACGGTAGTACGCATTAGTTTTGGCTGGCCAGTCACCCCCCCGCTTTCGTATGGCCGCCAAGGCGTCAGCGGCGTCCCACGCGCTTGTGACCGCCTGCAATGGGAACATCGCCGGCGCACGGGCCAACGCGCGAAAGGTCAATCCGAAGCGGCTCGGCGCGGTCGGTCCTGAAATCTTGCCCAACTCGGCCTATGGCACGTCGAGCGGGATCGCGTCGTTCGGCAACGGGCCGCGCGCCGAGATTCCCTTCGTCGTCGAGGCGTGGGCCACAACGGCGAGCGCGAGCACGCGGCTCCTCGCCTGCGTCAACCGCACGCCGGTTACCGGCAACATCCGGGCAGCGCGCGACAAGCGGGAGATCAACCTGTTCGGCTGCGGACTTTCCGACACCGTGACGGAAGCGCCGAAGGATTCCAACTTCAGCATCCGGCTGAACATCACGACGCCTTACATGCCGATCACCTCGGACGGCAAGGAGCCGGACCTTGATCCCTTTCTCGACGCGATCAGCAGCGCCGTGAAGAGGGCGGTACGCAAGGCGCACCGCCCCAACGCCAAAGCCGAAGGCACGACGCAGAAGGATGTCGTCCTCGACAATCTCGACGATGCCATCGCAGAGGTCAGTGGTGAGGAAGGTTATCTATTCGGCGAGCGTCAGTTGTTCTACTGGTTGCGGCCAATCGTCATGGAGGCGACCGGCAAGGAACTGAAGATCGACAATTTCAAGAAGGTCATCACCGACTACGAAAACGAGATCGGTCACGACATTCCGCTGCTGTTCCACGAGCCGCGCGGCTCGATCACGCATCCGCACCGCAACGAGACCATCACGCTCGGCACGCTGATGGTCGAGGACTACGAGCGCCCCGGCTGGACGTTCAACAAGCTGCTCTACATCGAGAAGGAAGGCGCGATGGAGGCGCTGAAGCAGAACCGATGGTTGGAGCGGCACGACTGCGCCGTGATGTCGTCGAAGGGATTCTCGACGCGGGCCGCGCGCGACCTGATCGACAAGCTGGTCGAACACGACGAGCCGGTCGAGGTGTTCTGCGTCCATGACGCCGACGCAAGCGGCACCATGATTTTTCAGACGCTGCAGCAGGAGACCAAGGCGCGAGGTGCGCGCAAGATCAAGATCGTCAATCTCGGTCTCGAACCGTGGGAGGCAATCGCGATGGACCTAGAAATCGAGACCTTGGAGGAGAAGGACCGCGTCAAGCCTGTTGCCGACTACGTCCGCAAGCATGGCGGCGACGACTGGGAAGACTGGCTGCAGACCAACCGCGTCGAACTGAACGCGATGACGACGCCGCAATTCATCGACTGGCTCGATGCCAAGATGGCCGAGTTCGGCAGCGGCAAATTGATTCCGCCTGATGATGTGCTGGAGCAGGAGCTGGCCGAGCGGATCGAGAACGAGGTTCGCGCCGAAGTCACGGAACGCATCCTGCACGAGGCCAAGCTCGACGATCAGGTCGCTGCCGCCATCGCCGCGATCCCGACGCCGGATGGGGCGAAGCTGGCGCAGGAAATCGCGGAGCTGTTCAAGCGCCAGCCCGACGCCGAATGGCGCGACCACATCGAGGCGGAGGCGGTCGGGAGGAAATGATAAGAGCTTGATCCGAAAACGAATTTCCTGTTCTCGGGATTCTCGTCAGTTTCGTTTAAACGATATGGAGACGCGCCATGGGCAGGCCTCCGAAGGGCGACCGGGCGATGACCGCGACCGAGCGGCATCAGCGGCACATGGCCAAAAAGCTGGCGGCTGCAGCCGTCGTTGCGGCACCACCACCGGCACCAGTGCAGAAACCGGACATGAGCGACCTTTACCTCAAGTTCATCCATCTCCGGATGGGTCCGGCCCGGACCGCCCAGTACATCTACCAGCGGATCGGCCGTGACGCTGCGGTCGCGTTTCACCGTGCCCTCGGTCAGGTGATCGAAGCTAAGCCGCCAGCGCCACCATGATCGCGACGACGGCGAGCCGGACGGAGCGGCGATGTCCGTTCTTGGCGGCAAAGCGGAAGACATATGCTCATCTGGAGCTTTTCAGCTTTTGGACCCGAAGCGGACATTGACGAGGCGACCGACGAGATCGGTCAGATCAGGCCGTCCGAGCGCAGGGCCGCTTCGATGCGCTGGATCAGTCGCTCCCGCTGGGCGGAGGTGGCCGGCCGCCGCTGGAGGAGGACGAAGGCGCGAAGGATGGGCAGATATGGCTGCATCGCCACCGTCAGGGCCGCGCCGGACATGCCGGCAAGCTGCGCGTACCCGGACTGCACGGCGGCATTGATTGCGCGCGGCAGCTCCGGATCGACGTCTTCCGGGACGAGTTCGGAAAGGCTGACGTGGGCGCGCGCAATGTCGAAGACGCCGGACGCGCGGAGCGCAGAGCCCCAGTCGAGGATTCTAGGACCATCCGCCGTCATGATCACGTTGCCGGGGTGGAGGTCGCAATGGCACAGCGCGTCCTCCGGCGGCAGGCGATCAATCAGGGTGAGGACGCCGGTCGTGATGTGCTCCGGAAGAATATCGCGGGAGGTCCGCGATACGGCATCTATCCAGTCGCGGAGAGAGAGAACATCCGGCGGCGGCGGCGTCTTGTGAACGGATGTGTAGAGAGTGGCGAGGATGGCGCCCACCTGCTCGGAGGTCACGGCGCGAGTCTGCCAGAGTTGCTGCAGGGTCGGTCCGTCGAGATGCTGCAGCACAATGCCGAAGCGCCCCTCCAGGGTCACTTCGTCGAACACCTCCGGAGCACCCGCGGCGAACGCAGCGCGGGTCATGCGCGCTTCCCACCGGCTCGTCCGCTGCGGGACGCCGGCCTTGAACAGCTTCACGACCTGACCCGGCGCCCAGGCGTGGACGTCCGCAAAGAGGCCTTCGCCGATTTTCTCCCCCAGGGATCCCCGCATCCGCCCGTCCTCCCTCCGCGATGAGCAAACACCGGCGGCGGGCAAAAGAGAACCCCTCCCCTCGCTGCTGCGAGTGCCATGATCGCTTTCCACCCCGCAGAGACCTTCGCCCGGTCCGCTGAATGGCACGCAGTTTGACGCAAGTCCGACTTTGGCACAAAGCGTCGGTTGCGCGGTGCGAGGCTATGTCCGGAGTTGGGGGTAGAGCCGACCTGCCGGTTGAATGCCCGGACTTCTCACTTTGACCCGGAACGGACCTTGCGCTTGCTTGGCCTCGGGCAGAAATCAAAATATTAGCAACGGGCAGATTGGCTCAGTCCGAGTTATCCCGCTGTGTCCGGGGAGCCATGCTGACCCCCCGGGCGGGAGAAGCTTCAGTAGCAGGCAACTACCAGGGCTGCCCTTTGCCAAACGACCAATCCTCTTTGTTGACGAAGACCATGTTGATCATGATGTCGTCGGGCCGTACGCCGAGCTTGTTGGTGAGTTCGTCGGCAATCTGCCGGTAGAAGGCAAACTTCAGTTCTTTGGTGTTACCGACCGTGCTGGTCACCTGGATCAGGATGAAGTCAGGCGACCGATCCATGTCAAGGAAGTGCCGATCATAGATGAGATTCTCTGGCGCGTGCTCATTGACAACAATGAAGCGGTCGCCATCCGGAGCCTTAAGAACACCGACAATCCCTTCATACACAATGTCAGCGAGTTTGGCGCGATAGTCTGCAGATTTGCCTTTGATCAGATCGATACGTGCAAACGGCATAATTCTCTCCTTCGTGGTCGGGTGGATGGATTTAGACTACCAAGTGGTTGGTAGCTAATCTTTAGGGCTTGGAATTGCTGCCGTCAAGCCCTACCTTCCACTTGGTTGGTTTTTTTAGGGAAAAGGCTCAATGAGCGCAGGTTCGAAGGAAATCATTCTTGCTGCAGCAAAACGGAGCGCGATGGCGCATGGCTACACTGGCTTAAACTTCCGAGACATCGCCGCCGAAGTCGGCATTAAGGCACCAAGCATCTATCATCACTTTCCGACCAAGGCCGATCTCGGGGCAGCGGTAGCAAAGCGTTACTGGGAAGATATTGTCGTGGACCTTAAAGCTATATCGGACCAGTCGCCTGATCCGCTGAAAGCGCTGCGCCGATACCCCGAGATTTTTCGTAAGTCGCTCTCGAGCGACAACCGCATGTGCCTTTGCAGCTTCATGGCTGCGGAATATGACGACCTGCCGGACACGGTGAAGAAGGAGGTTCAGGCCTTTGCCGACGTTAATGTGGCGTGGCTCAGCAAGCTCCTGTCTGCTGCCGGGATCGTCAAACCTAAGGAAAGCCAAGCGCGGGCTCGAGCAATCTATTCGGCCGTTGCGGGCGCGCAGCTCTTCGCGAGAGGTCGCTCGGATATCTCACTCTTCGACGCGATGATCGACAGCTATCGTTCGGCTGGACTTTTGCCGGCGTAAGCGAGGGCCTTCATCTTCGCCATTTCGCCTAGTACGGGCATCGACATGATGCCGAAGGCGACAGACCGTCCTGGCTGTTGGCGTATAATCAAAGGCATTTGGAGCAACGAGCAACAGCGGCACAATCGGAGCGTGAAGCAATTCGTTGGACTTTGCCCGTCGAGGCGATGTCGCATATTGGCAGATTTTGTTGTAAAAGTCGGCTGCGGCCGACGGGTCGTCAGCCACCCCGTTGACAACGGCCGGCTTTGATCCGCCGGCCCTGACGCTCTCTACGCAACTCCCACGCTACGCAATACACAGGGCCGCAGCGGGTGGCGGCCGGGCGACCAGCGAGGCGAGCCGTCGCAGGTTCTGGGCGATAGCGGCCAGAACGAACTCATCCTGGGCGCCTCGTGGACCGCGCAGTCGAAGCCGGCCGAGCTTGAGGTGCGCAAACCGCATCTCGATCTTCTTGCGCTCGCGCCGCGACTGCTCAAACTCTTCGGTACCAACCAACGACCGTGCGACGTCGCGGGCATGCTCATGGATATCGCGCGGGATCTTGCGTGATGGCTCTTTTGGACAGCACTGCGGTTTGAGCGGGCATACATCGCAGTCGAGCTTGCTTGCGCGATACAGCAGCGTCTTGCCCTCGTGCACGGTGCCGCTCGTCCCAAGTCGCTTTCCGCCCGGGCAGTGGTAGACGTCGTCGGTCGCGTCATATCGAAAGTCGCTGCGCGAGAAGGTGCCATCGTCCCGCTTCGATTTGTCGAACACAGGAATATGGGGCGCGATGCCTTTCTCCTCGACCAGCCAGTTCAGCATCGGAGCCGCCCCATAAGCGGTATCCCCGACGAGCCGCTCTGGCTTGAGACCAAAGCGCTCTTCGGTCCGTTCAATCATGGTCTTTGCTGCGCCGACCTCGGCCTGGCGAATAGCCCGGGATGCCTCGACATCAACGATGACGCCGAACTTCACGTCGATCAGATAGTTGTCGGAGTAAGCAAAGAATGCCGGTCCCTTATGCGCGCCAGTCCACTGGGCCGCGGGATCGGATGGTGAGACGAACTTCGGAACAACCTCGCTGGCGGCACCCCAGGACGTATCATCGAGCGTCGCCAGATACTCCTTCACCGCGCGGCTTGACCTCGCCGGATCACGATCCCTGCGCCAATCCTGACCCGCGATCGAGCGCTGCTTGTTGGCGTCGGCTTGGATTAGGCTCGCATCGACGGCAAAGCCTTCGCCACCAACCAGACCAGCCGCAATGCACGCCTCGACTACCCGTTCGAACATCCGGCGGAAAACATCACCTTCACGAAAACGCTCGTTCCGAGCACGCGAGAACGCCGAATGATCCGGAACGGCGTCCTCGATACCGAGCTTGCAGAACCAGCGATAGGCGAGGTTCACCTGCACTTCACGACAGATCAATCGTTCCGAGCGGATCGCAAAGACATAACCTACGACCAGCATCCGGATCATCAGTTCCGGATCGATCGACGGGCGACCCATGGACGAATAATGGGGTGCAAGTTCGCTGCGGAGCCAGGACAGATCGAGAGCAGTGTCGATCTTCCGCACCATGTGATCTTCGGGAACGGCATCGCCAAGACGAAACTCGTAGAACAGTTGACCGTGGTCACTCTTCAGACGGCCCATCATGGATCGACCTCGCCGAGAATCGCGTCACCACAACGGAATCACGCTTCGCGGCGTGTCTCAACCGACTTTTGCAACAAAATCGGACACTTGAAGATGACGTGTTCGCCGCCGCCGCCGGTCAGCACCCGCCAGGTCGCCGCGAAGTCGTGGTCGCGCTCGAGCACGGAGAGCGAGCTGTCGCCATCGTGACGTGGATCGATGTCGAGCACGATCAGCTTGTCGGTTCGAACGCCAAGGTTGGCCGCCGGCTCATTGGCAAACCATTTCCGGATCGTGGGCTCATCGGTCGAGGCGTCGAGCAGCCCGCGCGGCACCAGGCGTCCGAGCGGATGCTTCGCTGGTGCGGTGCAGTCGGCCGCCTTCCGACAGCTACAGACCATCCGGCCGTTGACCTTGACTGGCCATGTCAGGGGCAGGACGGCATGGTCGTGGCGGGCGAAGGCGAGCGCGGCGAGCAAAGCTGCGGCGCGGAGGGGGTCGATGTCGGTTTGGTCGATGCGGCTGGAATTGACGGGCATGGTTGAAAGTCCGGGTTTACCGGCTACATCCATGCGGTCTGCCAAGACGACGCAGATGCAGCCCATGAAAATGCGAAAGCCGCCGGTCTGGTCCCCGGCGGCGCTTTCGTCTCAGGTGGCTGCAGTTGCCGCGTCAGTTAGCGGATTTGGAAAATAGCGCTTATCGCTCAGTGCGTCGGATAAGCAGTTAGCAAATGCTAAGTGCTTTATTTTACACGAAGGTGGCAGAACCTCCGCGCTCACCAAAAATTCAAACATGTAAAGTAGTTTACAGGGTGGTCGAAGTGCTTTTTGACCTGACCGCAACTGTTGCTGGCGATTAATCAGCAATTAATCAGCACCGCATCATGGTGAGCCCTGCCCTGCAAAAATTTGCGCGACGTCTGGCGCTGATTAATCAGCAACGCGATCCGCTCCGCCAGCGCCAACGCCGTGGCCTGCTCCAGCACCTGTTCGCTGGCGAGGATGTCCGGCCGCAGCCGCCGGCTTGGCAGATCATCCCAGTAAAAGAATTTGGAATCGCGGCCGTCAAAAAACTTCACTTCGAACGAGCCTCCGCGCGGTGGCATGGCTTCATGCTTGATGATGCGGATGCGGCGGATCGTCCGCACTAGCGCTGATCCATCACCCAGCAGAAGGCGGCATTCGCGCGAGGTTTAGATGCCGCGGCGGGCGCGCTTGTTCCGCAACGCTTATGCGAGCAAAACGATGACCACCATGCGAAAGTTGCCGCTGAGCACAATTGGCCGCCGACGTAGCATAGCGATTATTCCTGACTTTTCATCAGTCTTCCGTGAAGGACCCCGGCCGCTTTGTCTGAGGTCAATTGAGCCGGGGTCCCTCTGAACGGCGCGACGGAGAAGTACGCGCCGCCTCCAAATCTACGCCAGACGGTTAGGATCGTTCCTAGGCGGGCAGGCACTTATTTGCCGCGATTTTGGCATCCTCTGTGGGCTTCCGTTGACAGACCCCGGAGCCGGCTCGACCGCGGTCACCTTCCGGTAATTTCGCAGCACTGCGGACGGATGATTGAACTGCTGCCGCTGTGCATCCGTCAGGGTCGCGCGCCACGCTTCAACGGCCGCTAGATTTTCCATCAGCGTGAATAGCTTCGCGCGCGCCGACGACGGCACGTTGAAGCGATTGTCAATCATCCAGCTGCTAAAAGCTTCGGCATATCCGCCGCCATGCACGCGGTCGGTACCGGCGTTGCGCAGCGCGATCTTGCGCCCATCGATCAGCGCGTGGCCGACCAAGATCCAGTCAGCCCAGAGGCCACTTCCCTTCTTGAGACGCTCCCAAGCGGCACGGCCATGACGAAAGACATCATTCATTTCGGGAGCGCCCTGTTTAATCTATGAAAACAGTGATGGATGTTAGCAGGATGGTCAGTGCGCCAAGGCTAAACACGGCAATTCGAAATCCGATTTCCGACACCAGACCGCTCCCAAGATCAGGCTGGAGCGCAAAATCTCTCTCAGTCACCGATGTTAGCCGAGTGGCGATGCGGTGATGATGAACAATTAGCCAGCCGACACAACCAGCACAACTTGCATTTGGGCACGCACTTTTGCCGATGTACAGTTTGTGCCAACTCGGGAGCAGAACTGCGCTGAGGATGATCGTGATAATGCCAGCCACTTCTAGGATGGAAATCTGCCGCGGATCGAATGCCATGCCGCGATCGTTGGCCGCCCTGAACGCTTGGTGTTGATCTGGATCACGGCTCAGCCAAACGCATCCATGACCCGGCTGAACGCCGGATGGCTCCGGTTCTTGACCTTGACCCAGCGGTCGAACCGGCCACCGCGCGGTACGGACTGTCGCGGTGCTTTGAGACCACCCCTCCAGCCCCATCAGGCAGGTGTGGAGAAACAATCTCGCCCTGCTCGAATTCGGCCAAAAGCTGCGGCCCGGTCTGGAAGAACTGGGGCCGCCGGGGGCGTCCCCTCTAGGTAACATCCCATCCACCGATTAAAGCGTAATTATTTTGGAACCGTACAACACCCGCGCACGTTGCAAACCCGTGATCTAAATCAATGTTCGTCTGGGATTATTCCTATGAGACCGGAGCGGAGCTACAAAAACACTGGGGAAAACGAGCATGTCCCACCGCACCCATCGGATCACCGCTGAGAGCATTCTCAACATGCGGTTTAGCGAACGCCTCGCGCTAGAAATGATCACGGCCTCGCTATGGCCCCTCGCTGCCGACGAACGGATCGGCCTGTTGTTGACGATGCTCGCCGATAATCTCTGCGATGTTGCGGAGACCGATGAGGAAATCGATGCCATCGTCGAGCGGCTACGCTTACACATTAAGCTCGAATGTCACAGCCGCACATCCATCGATTACGCTGCGCGATGTATTTCAGTGGGATCGCGAATGCGGTCGCCGATGCGGCGCGGCTCTAACAAGTCGTAGCTCAATCCGAAGAACCCGGAGATACCGAGCAGCACCGCCTCGCCATCGATTAAGAACGACGAATTTCAGTTGCGTAACGCGCCGCCTCCACGATCCGCGGATAGCGCGCGCTGCAGTCGTGGCCGTTGCAGATGAACAGCCGGACGCGTTTGTCCTCATGCTTGCGGCTGTGCAGCCCGTAGTCGGAGCGGCCGTCAACGCCGAGCCATCTTCATCAGCGACTTTGAGCAAGGCGAGATATGGTCCGGATCTATTCCGTCACGCACTTTAGTTCCGCGTGGGGATGCAAGGTTCGAACGGGGATTTAGGCATACAAGGATTGGCAACGGACGGCTGAATGCGAATCCAGGAGCTTGAAAAAATGACAAATCACGGTCCTCATTAAAGGATGAGCAACGTTTTCAAGTTGATCGTCTATTTCTCCTGCCCGCACTGCGCGACTGTTTATACAGCTTGCCAGGAAGTGCAGCGGAGACGACACCCCGGCGACTTTCGTTGCCGTATGTGCAGCGCTCCGGTTCACGAATGGACTGGGCTCCATAACTTCACTGATTGGCAACTTGCGGCAATACCCAGAAAGAAACGTACCCGCCGGCTCTGGTAGAACATCTTCAAAGCTGGGTTAGGGTCAGGCGAACAGGTCGGAGCCCGCTTGTGTGAACCGGAACGAAGGTTCCGCTCCGGTCCAACTCTAGCCCGCCGCGCTTCATCGCCAGATCAAGGCCGGCCTTGTATTCGTCCGGCGTGGCTTTATCGCGAAACAGGAACGGCCGGTTGGTCAACTCGATGCAGACCCGGCCGTCCTGCACGACCTGAACGCTGTTGGCGATTCGATGATCTTGCGGGCGGCCTTCTCGGGATCTGAGTAGGCCGGTTAGGGATACGAATTGCATATGCGATCCTTATCACGGGGCGATCAAAGGGCGCGATAGGAAACGCGCCAATGCGCCCAAGCGCGAAGTCCGCTTTGCACCTATCAGCGAACGTCGTCGGCTTAGCGCGCATGCCCATTATCACCTTCGAGCAGATCACATTCCCCTCTGTGCCTGACTACGTGAGATTCCAACTTCTTGCGACGCCGATGGCGGCCCTATTGGGTGACCGTACCGAGGAAGATCGCCAGGCGGCGATCAAGGCAATGCCTCCGAGACTGTAAGCATTTCTAGTCCGGCAATGTTACAGGGTGGCGGGCTTTCCTTTCCACAGGAGGCTTACGTAGGAACAGCACGCGCAGCGAACTGATTACCTCCGTTTCGGACTTATCCCAGCACGTTGATGATGTCCGTTGATATGGGGCACAGCGGACTCGCGCTGGGCACTGTGGAGGTCTCAGTTTGATGCTGTGGACGGCTCCTCCACCGGCACATGGGTGCCATGGATGTGGGCGCTGTTAAGGCTCCCACGATTTAGAGGAGCGAGTCATGCAGACGATAACGACAATTGGTTTGGATATCGCCAAGTCGGTTTTCCAGGTTCACGGCGTTGACGCTGGGGGCCAAGTGGTCGTTCGCCGGCAATTGAAGCGTCGCTATGTCCTGATGTTCTTCCAGAAGCTGTCGCCGTGTCTGGTCGGTATCGAAGCCTGCGCCTCGGCGCACCATTGGTCACGCGAGCTCCAGGCACTTGGTCACACCGTCCGTCTAATGCCGCCAGCCTACGTGAAGCCCTACGTCAAGCGGCACAAGAATGACGCGACTGACGCAGAGGCTATTTGTGAAGCAGTCACCAGGGCCAACATGCGGTTCGTACCGACCAAGACTCCCGAGCAGCAAAGCGGCTTGGTATTGCACCGCACGCGCCACATGTTCATCCGTCAGCAGACCTCGGTGATCAATGCGATCCGAGCTCATCTTGCCGAGTACGGGATCGTTGCGCCGGTCGGTCGTCACGGCGTCGAGGAGCTGCTCACTGTCGTCGCCGATGTGAACGACAGAAGGGTTCCAGAGATAGCTCGTGCGTGTCTCTCGGCACTCGGGGCTCAACTGCGCAGGATGAAGGAACAGATCCTGGAGTTCGACCGGTTGATCAGGGCATGGCATCGCTCCAACGAAATGAGCATGCGGCTCGAAGAAGCCCCCGGCGTCGGTCCAGTGCTGGCCACTGCTTTGGTCGCTGCCGTTGCTGATCCAAAGTCCTTCCGATCAGGGCGCAACTTCTCGGCCTGGATCGGTATGGTACCGAAACAGCACTCCACTGGAGGCAAGAACAGGCTCGGCAATATAAGCAAGCAAGGTGACCGCTATTTGCGCGGCCTGTTTGTGGCCGGCGCGCTTTCTGTCATCCGCTACGCCAAGATCCACGGCACCAAACACCGGCCCTGGCTCACGGCCTTGCTGGCCAGGCGGCCGACCAAGGTTGCGGCTATCGCGCTCGCCAACAAGATCGCGCGGATGGTCTGGGCCATGATGGCCAGGGGCGAGCGATACAAGGAACCCGTCGCGCTTGCGCGATAAACGAAATCGCGCCGGGCAACTGGGCGTGATGTGAAGGTAGGTTGGGGAGGGCGGACAGCACGTATTGCAGAGCCGGTCGATTCGGCGATCAGGACAACCCACTTGGGTCAAAGCATTGTTAAATGCGTCAGTTTGATTGGGACCTGATCCGCGGAGGGCATTATGGCCAGCGGTCATGTGAACCGCACCTAAAGGCCGAACACATGGCTGCACCGACCAATGCTGCAAACGTGAAGAAAGTCCTTGCCAACCCGGAGCCGTCCACACATGACCCTGAACGGACTCGACGAACCTGAACTACTACTCGGCCAGGTCAGGCAATGGGCTGTGTCGGACAATGCAGCCGCTTCGCACTGCGATGGAATTTAACTTTAAGTCGGGGGCCGGACATGGCAAACAAGGTTCCATCACCGCGCCGAACCTCGGCATCCGTCGGTGACAGAGAATCTTGATGTCAAAAATAACAAAGAAGTCGGACGAGCAGAAAGGCGCCGAAGCCGAAGTCGAGAGCTTTCGGAAGGACCTCGGCCCTGTCGTTGCCGCTGAAACAACCCGAATGGCGATGGTGTTTACGGATGCGACGGAACCCGACAATCCGATCATTTTTGCCAATGACAGCTTTCTCTCCCTGACCGGGTACGGCCGTGAAGAGGTGCTCGGCAAGAGCTTCAATTTTCTGATGGCGCACTGGTGCCGATGCTGAGGCGCTGGCGAGAATTAGGGCCGAGTTCGAGGGTTCGTCAAACAGCGGGACGGAAGTTCTTTACCGCCGCAAGGATGGAAGCGAGTTCTGGTCTGCGGTCTTCATCAGTCCGGTTCGTGATGAGGGCGGTGATATCTTCAATATTTTGCCTCGTTCGTCTGATCTAACCAAACATAAGGAGGATGAAGCTCGAGTCAAGGATGCTCATCGACGAGTTGAACCATCGCGTCAAGAATACCCTTTCAACGGTGCAATCGATTGTCTGGCAGACGTTGCGAACGACGACCGATCCCAAGGCCAGTCCGGCAATCCATAGAGTCCCGGCTGTTTGCGCTCTCCCGGTCGCACGATCTGTTAACGCGTGAAAAATGGGAAAGTGCAGGACTGCTCGATATCGTTCACGATGCCCTGGAGCCATTCGGGGTCTCGGGTGGTCGGGCGGATCGTATTGTTTTCAAGGGTGAGAACATCCGCTTCCCGCCAAATGCAGCCTTGGCCCTTGGCATTGCGTTCAACGAGCTTGCGACGAATGCCGTGAAATACGGTGCATTGTCCAACGCGACCGGATCAATCCTGATCGAGTGGACGATAGAGACTACACCGGAAGGAAAGCGGCTTCTTCTGAGCTGGAAGGAAAAAGATGGCCCCTGGTCACGCCACCGGCACATAAGGGATTTGGGTCGCGTGTGATCGAGCGTGGTCTGGCCCATGAGCTGGAAGGCACCATACATCTCGACTACAGGCCGGATGGTCTTGTCTGCACGATGGATATTCCCTTACCAAGAGGTGCTCGCGATGGATAAGTTGCTTTCCGGTCGGCGGGTCCTCGTGGTCGAGGATGAAATGCTCGTTCTTATCATGATTGAAGACATGCTTGCCGACCTCGGGTGCAAGTCGGTGACCTCTGCCGCGACGGTCGATAAGGCCCTCGCCTTGATCAATGCGCAGGTCTTCGACGTCGCGATGCTGGATATGAACTTGAATGGTAACGATAGCCATGTAGTGGCGGAGGCGCTTGCCGCGCGCGGAGTACCGTTTTTCTACTCGACCGGAAACACCGGTCGGAGTTGAGAGACGGCTTCTCCGACCATCCCGTGCTAAAAAAGCCATTCAAATATGAGGAACTGGCCGCGATACTTGTTCGCCTCAAGCTCGGGCCGATTTCTTGAATAGCCTACGGCGCTGACGGGCTCGTGCAAAATTCTGCTACCCTGGTCGGCGTCACAGGTAGCTTGTGTCACCACCGCCTCGCGCGGCTTTTTGGACGCGCTCGGCAACAATCCGGCGGTAAACGCGACTTCCGCCTTTGGCACCTTTGAGACATGCCTGCCTATCCTGAGAATGTCCGTTCACCGGGGTGGACCGGAAGTCGCCGTGGTCCGGGCAAACCGACGAGGATGACCCGGAACGGACCTCAGATGTGATGTGGTCACCCCTGCTTGGCCGTTCGCGTGAGCGGAGTATCGGGCGGCAACGAGACCCAGGGGTGGCGTGACTCCTCCCACACCGAGACGATCGGCGCCGGGAAACTCGGGTCGGCGAAGTTTCCGATGGAAACAATGACGCGTCCAGGAACACTTTCGCTCTCCCAGTAGACCGTGGAGCCGCATGTCGGACAGAAGTTAAAAGTCACCACGCTCGCGCTCTCGGCTGTTCGTTTCCACGTCGTAGCCTTACCGGTGACAGTGACCTGCTCGCGCCGGAAGCTCGCTTGGTTGCTAAATACTGCACCAGTACGGCGCTGGCACGCCAGACAGTGACACGTGGAGATACGCACCGATTCGCCTTCGATCGTGAGGTGAAGCTGCCCACAGCTGCAGGCGGCGTGTCGGGTGGTCATGGCTCAGCTCCTCGGCTGTTGATAGTGGCAGAGTGTAGACTGGACCGGACGGCGACAGCCCCCGGTGCATTTCCCAGAGTGCGCGCCCTTTATCTGGAAAGAACTGCAACCCTAATTGGCAAAGAACCAAGTCAAACCTTCCTGCTGGAAACGGCAGATCCAGCGCACTGCCATCGATCCAGTCGATTGGCGCCCCCTCGTCCGAAAGCGTCCGGGCAACCGACAACATCCCCTTATTCAGGTCCAAGCCGGTGACGTGCCCCTGGGCCATCCGCCCGCTTGCCGAGCGCGTAACAACCCCGGTTCCGCAAGCGACGTCGAGAACCGTTTCTCCCGTGCAGGCTGCGCTCGATCGACGAGATCCTCTGCCCATTTTGTCATAATCGCCGGCACCAAGTATCTTTGGTAAAGCTCCGCCGCGCTACCGTCGAGCTGCCAATGGTGATGATCAATCATAGCGACACTCTCCTCTGACACCGTCAAGCAAGATCGTGATAGGTGAGGCAGCTCACATCGACCTCCAGCCGTTAGCCGTAATAATGGTGAAACCCACTCTGCATTTCGGGACAAAGGAGGTTTCCATGAAGCGTCTGTTGAATTGGGGATTTGTGGTAGTCGCGCTCGCTCTGCTCGCTGTAACCACACTGCGTTCACATTCACCTTCAGACGACCGTTTGGCGCTTACGACTGGTTCGGCGCTGGCAAAAAAATCTACGGCCGTTGCTGGCGCCAGCAAGCTTCCGATCGACGAGTATGAGGACATGTCGCTGGTGTTTTCTAAACCGACGAAACATTAGAGCCCGCGGCAAACGCACCTTCTCAGCCTTTGCCTTGAGCATTTGCATCCAATGCCGCTCGGCCGTTCGACCAAGCTGGCCCACGGCGTTACTCCCTATCTCAGCGCGCCATGATCGGCCGTACATCCAGGTTTTTTACGGCATCACTTTCTGATGCCGACTGAACTCATTCGACCGCGCCATCCAGCCAGGCAATGGCGCACCATCACGGTGCCTTCCCCCAGCGCACGCGGCCGCCCATGCCGCTACAGCGCCGAGCAACACGGCTGTGGCGATCGAGAATGCCACTATAATGCTGCTGCGCCGTGTCCTCGCAATTGCCGTTTTGGCGTTTGTAAGCGCGTTATCGATCCGACGTTCCGAGTCCGCTTTTGATAGACCTGTCAAGTCACCCACCTGCTGAATCAGATAAGTGCGATCGTCCGCGGTTACGCCGCTGTGACTTGAAGTAGTGAGGAGGATGCGGCCGGCTTCGGCCCGCTCCGCGCTGAGATCCACGTTGGGCGAGCGGCGACCGGCACGAAAAAGCCGATCGAGCTCGTAGCTCAGTAGCGGCTCCGCCGCGCTTGCTTGTGCACCGCTCCGCATGGACGACGTCCGGCTTACGGTAGCCGCGCCAATCAGGGCAGCGAGAATTGCGCCCATGACCACCGCCAAGGCCCAGGCACCTAGACCGTGAACGCCATCGGCCCGTTCAGTCTCCTCGACCACCGTTGCTCTGGCGCCGGCCGCAGCCCTCACACGGCCGGCCAAATACCCACCAACCCCGAAGCTGATGATTGCCTGCAAGATCAAGTAGACACCGGATAGGATTGCGAGCGCCGCGGACGCATCGCGCCAGGTAGGCGCAGTTGAGGAGATGCCAAGCCCTACCGTGATCCCGAAGCCAACCAACACCGAAGACAGCGCGGTCGCCGCTAATGCGCCAAGCACAACAGGCGACCACTCCACGAAGCGCCACCCGTTATCGTTTCGGGCCACTGGTGTTGTATCGTTTCGGGCTGCTGGCGGGATATTTTCCATCGACATTTCCATGTCCTTAGCGAAGGCCGAAGAAGGAAAGAACTGCCAGAATCACAACGACAAGACCGACGAGATAGATAGGTCCGTTCATTAGCTTGCTCCCTTGTACCCGCTCCACTTCTCACCGACAATTTACTGGTACCGGCAAAGTTCCCCAGCTCGAGGAAAAACGTACAATGTCTGGGCGTTGCCTGCGCGTGGCCTTGATCACCCGGCCTTTCGGATTCATTCTCCGCTGCTCGTGTTGACGCCGTGTTTTGCAAGTAGCTCGCGCGGCGCCCGTGCAAACGTCCGTGCATCTCGTGGACAGCACAAAGCGGACCAATATCTGCAAAACAGCGGTACTTCTAATCGTCGCTCAATGCCGAATTGTTGCTCTTCCCAGTTCTAGGTAGGTACCAAGTATAAGCAACTTAGGGGGAGCAGCATGTTCGACGTATACGTTCCGGGAAAAGGCCAGTTGCTGGTAATACGGCAGTGAGCGCCACTGCCTGTAGGATCGGCACACGAGGCTGGAAGAGGAAGCGAGCGGCGCGCTGTTAGTGACGACATCAGTGACGCGGTGATGCGGCACGGCTTCTACAAACGATCGTCGGCCCTTCCGATCGATAGTTCATGATGCGCGAGCAAGGTAGAATCGAAACGTCCCGAACTTCACCGCTTCGCATTCGCTGCGACCTTAGTCACCTACCTCGCCGCGCATTTTTCTGCGCCGTTGCTGCGTCGATCCCGTTCTTCGCCCGCGTTTCCCGTTGGGCTCGATAGCTAGTCATGCCGGCGCGAGGCGCAGCGAGACCATGAACCGCCGCGGCACAGCATCGGTGAGATCCGCTTTGACACCGTAAACGGCCATCGCTAAATCAGTCGCGAAGGTCCGAAAAGTGCCAATTCCGGAAGTGCTCATCACTCGATCGAGCTCAAAGTAAACAGCGAGTCCCGACAAAATCAGAGCACCTCGCTCAGACGAGCGGGGAATCTGAAGGCGGTCCAATGTCACATTCTAGAAGGCGCGGCTGGCGCACCATTAGCCGGAAGTCGTCGTCGTCGATCTCGTGACCCCAGAATTGCTTGCCGCCTTCTTTTTCTGTGCTCTCCGCTTTTTGGTTGCGGTCTCGAGTGACCTCAGCGGCTGCAGTTGGGTGTTGAAAGCGTTTTTCAGGAAACTCTCGAGACGGTCCTGATACTCGCGTTCGCTAGTCCGATCTATGTCCTTCATCGCCTCACTCCGCTCCGTTACGCAACGCGCTGCGTGACGATCATCCGCGCTGAGAGAAATGCCGCACGGTCCCGTGGGGGCTGGCAAAAACACGGAGCCGTGCGGGTCATCGCACAACGCACACGGGTTGGAAGATCGGTGCGTAGAGGCGGCGCTGCCTGTCAAAATTAGCGTCCGGTTCAAACATGCAACGCAAGCTTAGATGCACGATTTGCGACAGCGTCGCTGTCCGATCATCAGGCCGACGCTGCTTTGCTTGAAGTGGCCAAGACTGGCGTCGCTTCTTTGGTAGCAATGTCAATCGGAGTGCAAAATGATCCCAAAAAATAAAATCTCTCCTGAAGTCAAATTACTGGCCTGTGATTTGATGTGGAAGGTCTGCGTTCTCTTTCTGCCTCTTGTAAATCGACGAACATCCAACTTTGCTGACGATGCGATCCCCGTTTTTGATCAAGTAGAGGAGGAGGTACGAACTAACATTGGTCTGCCGATGTGTCGGCGGACTTTGCTTTAAAAACAATACGCTGCTCCCGCTGATGCCCTCCACCAACGAAATCATGGTTCCTAAGTCATCTCAACGGGAGTTTGGCCAGTATGGCTTGGGCAACCAACACCGCCGGCCGAAAAGGGCGGTTAGGTGAGAGCCAGCGGCTGCGTCAAACACAAAAGCTGGCTTCTGTTTCGAGCGCTTGGAACGGCGCATTACCCGTTTTGGTCAACCACCTTTTGGATAAGAGAGCTCAACCTTCTCAAGGTTGAGCCTCGGCACAGTTATTGGTTGAAGCCGACACGGGAATTTTGCTTGGTGTCTCGCCACCGGGGAGTTTCGGGGGAGCTGCGGCCGGGAAAACTATCCAATTCAATCTCCGAGCATGGCGGCAGATAGGCAACTGCGTCAAGGAAGCCATCGCTGTTACGATCCAGGCCAACGATCAGCTGGGAAAGTATGCCTATGTGTGAGTCGAATTGGTAAAGTGCAGCAAGCGTAGCACCGCTGGTCCATCTAGGTGTTCGCGTAAATCGTTATGTTCAAGGCTTGCTCCACCAACGTTTTTCGTCGGCACCCATTTCGGCCCGCCGGATTTTGCTGAGTCCTGGTCATGGTGAAGGGACGAACGACAAAATGCACGGTTATATGATTGCTTCGCCGGAAGCTGACGAGCGCTTAGGTGGACACTAGCGCGGTACACAATACTAATCCGCGCGTCAGTGAACATCGCTCCAAACCATTATGAATGCGCAGTGTCATATCGTCGGGATTCGCAGCCTTCATCAGCTATAAGATCAATGAGATGGTTCTAACTCCCATTGCGCTGCGAGATCCTTAATCTGCTCAAACCTCAAGATGGCTGATGTACCTTCCCGGACGATTGTCGCGCGCTTACGTTCCTTGAGTGGCAAGATCATCGTTCTTGCTACCGCTGAGCGTAGTTTCATGCTGCCGTGATTAGTCAAGATAACGGGTTCTTCTGGGTCTATGGCCATTGTACGCGCCACGGCAATGGCTGGCTGCGAGCCAGCACACAAACGCCCCTCAGAATGCCCGATTTGAGAGTAACCTCGGTTTGGTTAAGGCTTGCTTACGCCGCGCGGACGAGCTGTCCAAACGCGGTCATGAGACGGCATTGCTTTTTGGCTCGCGAGCTCTGCAACTCAATGTTTCATGGTTGACGTTTGCAAACGCCGCCGCAACGTCAGCAATTACGACGACGCATTCAGTCGTGAAACCGGCCGACGTCCGAAAGGGTCGCTGCGAGCTTGGCATCGTGGCGGATCGGTTGCTGTGCTTAGTCGGCGATGAGGATTGGGGGGAGCTCAATTAAAAACCGCGCTTTTGCCAGTTCATCGAATGTGACAGCAGTGCTGGCTTGAAGAGCATCGCCGCCAGTCACATGTCATAAAGATCGGGGATCGTTGGCCCGACACACTGGCAACGCACCCACCGCCTCATTGAAGGTCGCGTGGTCCAAATAAGAGCGAGCACGGGCTGCGTTCGAGCACCGCTCGACGCAGTACCTCTACGCAAATGCAACGGCACGAGCCGTCAAGGAAAACCTTGGCGGCTTTTGCGTGTGTCACGCCTGCGTCGCTCTTGACGCTCCAGCCACCCGATAATTTCGCCATCGATGCAATGGATCACGCTGGCGGTGTGTGTGTCGGTGGGCCTTGGCGTTGCCGTAGCAGACGATGGTGTCGCAATCGGCGAATGGGTTGGGATCGGGCATCGTGGACTCAACGTCTCGCCTCCCGGTCGCCGGGGCTATGTCCGCCTTGGCGCGCATAGCGGACTGAAGGCGGACATCGCGCGACGACCGAAAAGTGCCCACGAACCGACATCAAAGGCTGTCGACGCAAGAGGTGCTGAATGATACCATTCCCGTAGTATCGGTCGTATCGCAGGTTCGGCATTGACCCAGGCTCAGACCGCGGCACCACAGGGATATATGCTCGGCGCCACCGAAGGCGAGCATCTTGTTCATTTTCGCGACGCCGGCAACGTCTTCATCAACGTCGGCCCCGCCACAGGCTCAGACAATCTTGCCTTGGGCACTCAGCAGGTGCCCGTTGGCGCGGGGATTCCGATCCACCGACACTTGCGGATGGACGAAGCCTTCTACGTTCTGAAAGGCAGTGGAGTTTTCATATTGAACGATGCGCGATACCCCTTTGAAAAGGACGCAACGTATTCATTCCCAGGAATGCTAGGCATGGGGTTCGTGAATCCCGATAACGAACTACTCTTGCTCTGGATCATGGCGCCTGCTGGCTTGGACGGCTATTTCCGCGACACCTGCAATCCACCTGGGGGGTGCCGCCAAAGCAACTGACTCGGGAGCAAGTCAACGAGATTGCCCGTAAATATGCCACGGAATTCAGATGATCGCCCGTCGCAATTTCCCAGGTGACCGGAGTAGCCGAGGCCTCGGTCCGCCGCCAACCGCGAGGCGGTCAGCGCCGTGATCCGCGCCGAGCTTAATCTGGTTGGGCTTGCGATGCGCGCCGAGCGCAAGGTGATCGACAAGATCGTCGACGGGCTGAAGTTTCACAGCTAGAGGCGGGGACTGATCAGTTCTGGGCCGCCGGCGAACGTCCGCCTTCGCTTGCCAATGTGAAACCTTTCATAGAGCCAACGCGTAGGCCAAAATATCCTTCCTTAAGCTGGCGATAGAGGTTCCCTGGTTCGTCCAAGGCAACACGGCTTCCGGCCAGCAGTCGATATGTGATTGCCCTAGCGAGAACTCAAGCTGATGAGCCGAGCGGCAAGGATTGTGCTGTTTGCTGGCGTGTGGGCGCTGATCACTTTGGCTGGCGGTGCCGGCCTTGTCGTCAGCCAGACCAAAGTACGCCCTGATGCCATTCGCTCGTCCGTCGCGCGGTCTGAAGCCGGGGTTGAGAAAGCATGGGCGTTGCCGGCGGCATCAACCTTCAAGCGGGAGCTGACGTGGCAGTCAAACCCCTCGTTGTGCGGCCCCGCCAGTATCGCGAACGCGCTGAGATCCCTCGGCGGAACGGCAACCTCCGAGACTGCGGTTCTGGCGGGGACGGGTCGTTGCTGGACCGGCTTTTGTTTTATGGGGTTGACACTTGACGAGCTTGGGGACGTCACGCGTTTGAAGACAAATCGCACCGTTAGCGTGTTGCGCGATCTCTCTCCCGAACAATTCCTACAGCACCTGCGGCGTGCCAACGAACCTGACCGCCGCTACATCATCAATTTCAGCCGCAAGGAAATCTTCGGAGCCGGGGTAGGCCATCACTCTCCGATCGGAGGCTATCTGGAGGCGGAGGATCTGGTCTTCGTCCTGGACGTGAACCGCGATTATCAGCCCTGGCTTATCGAACGCGCCCGCTTGTTTGCAGCGATGGACACCTGGGACGGGAAAAAGAAACGTGGTCTTTTATTGATCGAATGAGTTCCATCAGCCGCCGCGGAGGCAAGCCATCATGCAAAACTGTGTTCGTTCGCTATCAACGATTGGCGCTGCTGCATTGATCGGTATTCTGCAGCCTGGCCATTCTGCCCAAGCTCAGTCCCCATCAGCCACCCAGGTCGTCATGCTTGGAACCGGCACGCCGGGCCCCGACCCGGATCGCTCCGGACCGGCCACCGCGGTCGTGGTCAATGGCACGGCCTATTTGGTTGACGTCGGCGCGGGCGTCGTGCGGCGAGCCAAGGCCGCGGCCCTCGACAAGGGTATTCGCGCCCTTGAACCGATAAGTCTGCGGGTGGTCTTTGTGACGCACCTGCATTCCGATCACACGGTGGGTTACCCCGATCTCATTCTGACGCCGTGGGTCATCGGACGCAAAATCCCGCTGGAAGTCCACGGCCCCAAGGGGATCAAGGCGATGACCGAGCACATCCTTCTTGCATATGGGGAGGACATCAAGACCCGCACAAATCCACATGGAAACCAGCGTGAGTTTCCGCAGGGCGCGTGGGTTAACGCGCATGAGGTCGCAGCCGGCGTTGTCTACAGGGATGCAAACGTCACCGTAACCGCCTTCGCTACCAAACACGCGATGGAGAGTTACGGCTATCGGTTCGATACGTCCGACCGCAGCATCGTCATCACCGGCGACACCGCTCCAACCCAGGCAACAATCGACGCGTGCAACGGGTGCGATGTCCTTATCCACGAGGTCAATACGCTCTCCGCGCTCGCCGCCCGTCCGGCGATGTTCCAGGCCTTTGCCGGGATATATCATACCTCGACGGCCCAGCTTGCCGAACTCGCCGCACAGGCCAAACCCAAACTCCTGGTTCTGTATCACGCCTCGATTTCGTTCCGGCCGCAAGTCAACGCGAATTTTCAAGATGGCGCCGCGAATTCCTCGCCCGAAGAGCTGCTCGCTGAGGTGCAGTCACGCTACGGCGGCAAGGTCGTCGTCGCGCGCGACCTCGATGTTTATTGAGACCGCTCGCCCAAGTCTTTGATGGCACCCTGTGCGAGCCCATGCCCTCTCCGGGGGCAAACTCGGAAGTAACGGCGTAGCGAGGCTTGTCCTCTTAACTTCAACCCGCGGACATCATCAGCCCGGTCGCGGAGGTCCGAAAAGTGCCAATATCGGAAATACCGATGCGTTTTGCGCTCGGCGATGTGAGGGACCATGTCGGTTGATCCAAAATCAATCACGGACCTCCGTAGCGGCGCTGAAAAGTGACGGAGCAGTAGGGATATCTAAAGATCAACTTTCGCGGGTCGTTCGATTTTCGACTTTTGCAACAAAATCCACCAAAAGCGGAAGTCGGCAATTTAGAGCGGATCGAATGCTCAGCTTATGAGGACTCCTCGAAGCGCAAATAAACTAGCCTCCTGGCTCAAACCCCTTCGCCTTGAACTGCGATCCGGCCTCCTGCCCCGCGAGGAAATCGATCAAGGCTTTCGACGCGTTCGCGGATGCTGATTCCGCACCAACACCGCCGCTAAACTGCGTTATGCTGCCGAGCTCGCCCGGTAGTGGGCCAACCAGTTGCGCTCCTGCATTCGGCACGATCTCCGATGCCTGCGCGATGCCGAGCTCCACCTCTCCGTTCGCCACTAAATCCGGCGACTGCGCACCGGGAACAAGCGTTGTCTTAGACTTCATCTGCTCGGCGATACCTAAACGCTCGATGGCGCGGCTGGCGACCACGCCACTCAGGCCTCCCTTGGCCGGATCCGCATAGGAGATCGACTTGGCCGACAGCAATGTTTGCTTGAACGCGTCCGCTGTCGAGATATCCGGCTTCGGAGCGCCGGCACGAGCCGCCAAGGCAACCGGCGTACTCGCAACATTGACGATACTGAATGGAGCCAGCTTGTTCTGCTTAGCAAGGTCGTCCATCATACTTCGCGTCAAGATGATCACGTCGACCCGCTCGCCGTCGAGGATGCGCTTCTTCTGAACCGCGGCGAGGTCATAACTAATTTTCAGCTTGTTGCCCGTCTTCTGCTCGAAGATCGGCGCGAGCTCATCGAGCGCATTCGTCAGCGCGACCGAGGTAAACACTTTCACCTCGGCCGCGTCCGCCACCATTGCTGATAGCATCAGCCCTGTCAGAGTTGCCGCGGTTTGCATCGTCAGTGATCGCCCGTTCATGAATACCTCCCGCCCAGTACAGTGACGCGATTAGAGGTCCTAACATCTCACTCGACAAGGCGGCGATTTCATCTTTTGGCGGTGAAGTAAGTTGTGAAAGCACGCAGCGGTAAGACCCAACCTCCGATCCGTTGAGGACCGCTTTGGGTTCAAACTCAGAAGTCCGGATGCCCAACCGGGAGGTCGGCTTTGCCCTCAATAACGGACATCGTCAGCCGCGGCTGGCAGGTCCGAAAAGTGCCAACATGCGACATCTCGATGTTATTCAATCGCCTCGCCAGCCTGCGCGGCCAAGACCCGGTGAGAGCTGATCTATGCGAAGAACCTGCCGCGCAACTCGCCGGCAATCTCCTTGCGGGGAATTGCGGACGATCTGCGGCAGCGGATGAGGCAAAATAAAAACGCCTCTTCCTCGCGTCTCTCCTATTGCAGGAGAATCGGCAGATTGAGCGGGCCGCGGAAACCGAATCCGTGCCAGCGCACGCTCGCGGGATCAGGCAAGGTCATGTTGGGGAAGCGCTCGAACAGCATTGGCAGCAGGATGGCGCCAACGGTTCGCCGCGACAGGTGCGCGCCTGCGCAATGATGCGGGCCGTTGCCAAAGGCTTGGTGAGGATTGGGCTCGCGCAGCCCGTTGTAGTTCTCGCCGTCTTCAAAGGTGTCCTCGTCCCGGTTGGCCGACGCCTGGATCGTCATCACGGTGTCGCCCTTCGGGATGAAGCAGCCGCGAATCTCCGTGTCCTCCATAACGAGTCGTGAGCTCGCCTGGATCGGCGCCACCCACCGCACCCCTTCCTCAAAGGCGGCGCGCCATTTGCCGCCTGCGCGCACGGCTTCAAGCTGATCTGGATTGGTGAGCAAGCCGTAGAGGATCGTCAGCAGGGCGTCGCGCGGCTCGTTGATGCCGCCGCCGATCGCGATCTTCACATTGGCGATCATCTGGCTTTCCGGAATCGGATTCTTCGCGTTCACCATGAAGGAGAGCGCTGAGGAATCCGGTTCGGCCCGCACGCGTTCGGCGTTAGCGCGAATACATTTGTCCATTTCCGCATTGGCGATGTCGGTCGCATCGAAAGGCCCCGGCGTCCAGCCGAAATTGCCGGCGCCGTCGATCAGCGTCTGCGACCATCGCTGCATGTCCTCATCGTTCGCGTCCGGAACGCCCATCGCATGTGCCAGAACCCGCGCGGCCAGCGGTCCTGCGAGACAGGGAAAGAGATCGACCACCTCACCGCGCGGCAGCCGGTCAAGATACGCCGCGGCCAGTTTCGCATACAGCGGCGCCCAGGCGGATTCGATCGTCTTCGGCATCAGGGCCGGCATCATCGCCATGCGTTCGGTCCGGTGCTCGTCGTGGTCCTTGCGCATCAGCGTATGCGCGAGAAAAGCGCGCTTCATGGGCGTGTTCGGGTCGTCGGAGCTGAATAACGCCGCGTTGTCCTTCACGTATTTGGTGTCGGCGGCCTTGGTAAGGAAGGTGCGGCCCACGGATTTGACCCGTAATACGGGCGCTTCGCGTCTCAAGCGCCGGTAGATCGGATAGGGATCGCGCGTGAGCTCTTCGATCGTGATGGTCTCGTCCAGGGGGGCCAGGCACGCGGTCGGCATGGGGTGATCCGGTTGGTTGTTGGCCAGTGTGTGCCGAGGCGGAGCATATTGGCAGGCGAGAAACGGCGCAATCCGGGTCCGCCGCACCGGCAGGCGCGAAGCCGGCACGCTGCTCCGCCGCGCCGGAGCCGAATGAAAGCAGCACCAAGCCTATACCGGAAGAGGAACCGCCATCGACAGGGACAATCGCGCCGTTGAAGGTAATGCATGGGAGCGACGACAAGCCTGCTCCCTAGGGATTTGAGGAAGAGGGCGTCATTTTTTGGCTATCCGCGCGAGCGCGTGTTCCGGCAGGCGGCCAGAGTCCCTTGTGGGTCAATCGCGTCGGTTTGACGGTGTCCGAGCCACTTCCGCTTTACCCCTCATAGCCGACGTTCGCCGTGAGGATCGAGAGGTCCCAAAGGTGCGAGCAGCGGAATAACAAAATGCCTCAGCAATGGCCGGCATCGAGCGATCGGCGCGTGCGTTGGGAATGGCTGACCTTGAAATGGTCTCCTCCGCTGAGTTCGACCCAATTGCGAAGGTTCTCCAAGGGTCACTCGCGACCGAATTGGGTTCTCGGTGAGCGTCCGCGTTCAACCCGATAGCGACCTAATAGCCTCTCATCGTGAGCCAATGGTCGCGATGCTCCGTCACCAGCCAATTTTGGATCGATTGTTCGTCCAAGAAGCCGGTCACGTAATCGATCTTGCCTCCTGGACAGTGGCACTTGATCTGCCAACCTCCTCGGGACGATTGCTCAGCTTCGAAAATTACATGTCTGTCTACCATCGAGCACGTCTGCACCGCTGATAAGCCTAAACCAAGGCGGCAACGACATCATTATGGATGAGAGCCGGATGGAACTGCGAAGTGCCTAATCCCGTCTGATGGAGCTTGACAACCGCTCCGGGTCAAAAGCGACTTCAGCCCGAAGTTGCGGCATGTCCATTCAGCCGACGGGAGCGGACATGCCTTGACAGGCCGCTTTGCGCCAGAAGCGGCCGGTCACGAGTGCTCTTTGGCGGCAAGCTGAATGCTTATTATACGTCGAGTTCGACAAGGGGTGGGAATAAACTTGTACGCTGCGTTCCGAGCGGCGACGGTATCGGTCCCTGCGGCAGCAAGCGCGGAATACCTCGGCAAGGTAATCGATTATCGCCACCATCGATCAAGCCGCGAATGGGCTTGCTTTCCATTTCGAGCCACCCTGGATGCGGCAATCGGTGTCACCATGTGATCAACGGGGAACGATGCAGCCAAGCATCGGCATGCAGCTGATCCAAGACGAACGTCGCAACGTCTGCTCGCGATATGCTTCTGCCATGGAAGCCTGAAAGACCCGCCATGGCCCGGACCGACCCGTGCCCGGGCTTATCGTTCAGGACGGAGGGACGAACGAGGATCCAGTCAAGTCCGCTGTCTCTGACGATCGTTTCCTGCCGATTCTTGTCTGCGTAGACCTTCTTCAGCAGAAGCGGAACGATCACGTTGTCGAATAAGAAGCCACCGTGCCCGGCACTATCCCCTGCGCCCATCCCCGTGATGCAGACCAGGCGAGAGACGCGCTCGGCCTTCATCGCTCTAACGAGTGCCCGCGTCGCGGTCGAAAGAACGGTTACCTCACGGAAAGGGCTCGCCGGGGTACCCAGCGCGCTGACGACCGCGTCCTGACCTTTAAGGGCTTCTCGCAGCACTTTTTCGTCGCGGACGTCACCGACTATAAGTTCGGCACCTTTCAGCCCGCTCGCCTTGCCCGGTGACCGCACCAGCGCGGTGACCTCCTGCCCGCGCTCCAGCGCCTGGCCGACGATCAGACGGCCGGTACCGCCGGTAGCTCCAAGGACCAGTATCTTCGACTGAGCAGTCTTGGCGCTATTATTCGTGAGATTATTCATCGATGCATCCTTGGATAGCGGGAGGCCTCCTAAAGAGACCGTCCAGCAGTTTTAATTTCCGGGGGATTCAGAGCCTGCCCTCCGCGATCAACTCGCGGGTCCGCCTAAGTGTGGACAGCAGGGCGGCTTTGTAGCCCTTGTCGCTGTCGAACTGCGCCTGCTCGGCCTGCTCTTCGGGGCCGAAGGGCTTCTTGCCGCGCAGCCCAGTGTAGCAGTAGAACCGCAGTTGCAGCGCGTCGGCATCGTCCTCGAAAAGCTCGTTGATGATGGCGCCTTCGCGCAGACCGGCGGCCTGGAAGAAGGTCACCTTCTTCTCCGGCTCGACGACGATGATCTCGCGCTGATCGTCACCTGCGATCGTGGCGTCGCGCACGATGTGCATCGCGCTCTCCTCCACGACCTCTCAACGGGTGCAAAGGTCGGGCGGAAGAAACAGCCGGGCGTCGCGGGCTTTCAGAACGAGGCCCTTCCACACCTGCGCGCGGCTTAGCGGTGTCGCCCCTTCCGGATTCACCGGGACGGTGGCGGTCGAATAGATCATGGCCGTGTTCCTTGTTGTCGTGGTTGAATTTCGCCGCTGCCGTCAGGCAGTGGCTGTGATTTCGGAAACGAAGTCGCGATAGGACCGCAGGGGACGGCCCAAGAGCTTGGTCAGGCGCTCGACATCGCCGGCCTCCGGAACCATTCCCTCGGTGAGGAATCGCTCGCTCATCACCCGCATGTCGAAGGCCATCCAGCTCGGCATGAACTGCCTGAGATTCTTCTCGAACCCGGCGGTGTCGTCGCCGGGATAGGCAATCGTACGGCCCAGCACCTCCGACCAGATGGCGGCGGCATTCGCGCCCGTCAGCGTGTCGGGACCGACGAGATTGAACCGTTCGAGCGGAAGCGGCGTGGCGGACTTTTCGCGGCGGATGAGTTCGATGGCCGCGATCTCGCCGATGTCGCGGGCGTCGATCATCGCGAGTCCCTTGCTACCGATCGGCATCGGGTAGATGCCGTATCCGGTCACTACGTCCTTGATCGTGAGTTCGTTGTTCATGAAGTACGCAGGGCGCAGGATGGTGGCCTTGAAGCCCATCTGCTCGATCATGCGCTCGACGCCGAACTTGCCCGCGAAGTGCGGCACGTTCACGTAGAGGTCGCTGTGGATCACCGAGAGGTAGACAATCCGCTCAATACCGGCTTCGCGGGCAAGGTTGAGCGCAGTCAGGGCCTGGGTGAATTCTTCCGGCACCACGGCATTGAGCAGGAACAGGGTCGAGACCCCTGAGAACGCGCTCCGCAGCGAGTCGACGTCCAGCAGGTCGCCCTTCACGACAGTGACGCCCGCCGGGAGGTTAGCCTTTGCGGGATCGCGGACGAGCGCGCGGACATCGGCGCCGCGCTTGACGAGTTGTTCGACGACTTGGCGGCCGACATTGCCGGTGGCGCCGGTAACGAGGATAGTCATGGGGATCACTCCGGGTTGGGGTTGGAAGACACACCCGCAAATTAGTGATCCACATTCGTGCCGATAGACGCTATATTTGGACAGACCGTCTCATTGGTGGAACACATGGATTTGCTTGCGCTCGCGGATTTCAACCTGGTCGCCCGTCACGGAGGATTTGGACGGGCCGCCCGCGCTGCTGGACGTCCGAAAGCGACGCTCTCCCGCCGGGTGTCAGAATTGGAAAAGAGCCTCGACTTGCGCTTGTTCGAGCGAGGACCGCGCGCACTGAAACTCACCCAGGAAGGTCGGGCGCTTTATGAGCGAACGGGTGCATTGCTCGCCGAGCTCGACGAGACGGCCGCCGCGATCGCATCAGGCGGGGAGAAGCCGCGAGGCAGGTTGCGGATCAGCGCGCCTCTGCTCTTCTCGCAAACCGCGATGGGCAAGTTGGCCGCGGCGTTCGCGCTGAAATATCCGGAGGTCCGGCTCGAGGTCACGGCGGAAGACCGCAAGGTCGATATGATCGAGGAAGGCTATGACCTGGTGATAAGGGTCAATCCGGATCCGGATGAAAGCCTCGTCGGACGGATCTTCCTGCGCGACCGACTTGTGGTCGTGGCGAGCCCTGCCCTATCCCGTCCAAAGGCAGGTCTCGCCGTTCCGGCCGTGATGCGCGGCGCGAGCGATTTGGCCACCGCCTGGGAAATGGCGGCGCCCCGCGGAAAGTCGCAGATAACGATCGATCCAGTGCTTAGCCTCACGTCCCTCGTCATGGTCCGCGATGCCGTCCGCGCGGGCATAGGCGCTGCGCGCCTCCCCGTGTCGCTGGTGAGTCACGACCTGGCCGCTGGCAGGCTTGTCCGTTGGGGTGATGTCGACGGACCCGAAATCGCCATTTGGACGCTCTACCCGTCGCGCCGACTGTTAAGCGCTCGCGTATCGGCGTTCCTGGAATTTGTCAGGCATGCTTTCCCCTCGAGTACGCCTGAGGAACTTGCCGCCTTCATCGATTAGCACAAGCGCTGAACCTCCAGCCCGGGAACAGATGCGACAGAGTCGATAAAGAGGCGAACGCGCGGCAAAGCGCGCGTCGACCGGATGTGAGGTCAGGAGTTGGAGAACTGCTTGACCACGTTCTCCAAGCATACATCCATGTAACCTTTCCACTGGGTGTTCACGAACAGAGCCAGAGGAAACTTAACAAGCCTGCTCTTGGCGTGGAACGCGTAAGTCCACTCACGTGCGTTCCGTCTTTTGCGGGCTCGAACCACACTTGCATGAGACATAAGACGCTTGAGAGCGAAGCTTGGATTACTCACGCGATAGGCGAAGTATCCCGGGCGTTCGTAAGTTGTCAGACCTTCGTGGACCGTGCTGCCGTTCATGAGGTGCACGACGCGATGTGACTCGCACGATCCCAGGGTCCAGATACATCGGACGTTGATGCCACACCCGGCACAAGCCCGTAAGCCGTCAGAGCCTTCGGAAGTACGTCCTGGGCAGCCACGAAGTCGAAAACCTCGGCCCTCTCGATAGGAATGAGAAGCTCCCGGGTCACGGAGACCTCCAAGCGCGAAGAACGATCACGTTTATGCGAATGAGTTTGGTCAGCATAAAGAAGTCGGGAGTAGAGCTGATCGACGATGATCGTCACATCGAACGCGGCGGCAAGCCGGGCGATCTCGCCGATTTCCGTTTGGAATATACAGAGCCGGTCGGATTGTTTGGGATCGAGAACAGAAACACCCGCGCCCCGGCTTCGAATGCAGCCTTGAGCTTTGCAAGGTCAAGTCCGGCCTCTCCGGATCCGCCCAGATAATCGATATTCACGGTAGCGAATGATTCCAATCGGGGCGATTGTGGAGACCGAAACGGCATGAGCCGTGACTGCTGCCGAGGAGCTTGCTGTTTTATTTTTGCGAGCTAATACCGAGCGTCATCCTGTTGGTATTTCTGTTGGTATCGGCAGCAATCGGCGACGAAAATTATTTCAAATTCAATTGGTTATGGTATTAGGCGATTGTCGGCCAGGGGCACCAATCCTCGCTGCCGCGCAGCTTGGGCTCGGCAGGCCACTGAATCATATCCAACGCTAATCTTTCGCGCTTCACAAAAGACCTGCACGTGAATTCCGGCAGGCGCAGGCAGCTGCGGCTGGCAAAGTATCAGCACGTCAGAAAAATCATGCGGGGGCACTTCACCATTCCCACTCAGGTCGCTCCGCGGAGCGATTCCGCCGCAAAATAACGAAAGAAGCCACTCGCTTTTTTGCTGCGAGACATTCATTCTAAAATAGAACTAACATGCCATCCCCTCAGACGGCGCGAACCAAAAATGAAACACATCGGCACCAAGGCGATCCGGGATGTCGGCGGAGAACTGCTTTCGAAAACCGTGGTGGAAGCAGGATGCGCACGGATTGAAACGATCCGACGGAAGATTACCGGCGGCATGGGCTGGCATTTTCGTCAGCCGCAGCCGGTCCTGTTTCTATATCGGCGCGGTGCCGCGCGTCGCCTCAGAGGCTCGCTTGACGGTCGGCACATCGACCACGCCTTTGCAGGAAACCTCGCGTTGTTTCCTGCAGACATGGAAATCGACGGGGAGTTCAGGGTCAGCGTTTCGGCGGTGGAGTATACGGTCGTCTTCTTCGAAACGCCCTTTGTCGAAACTCGGGCCGGGAATTGTCTCGATCGTGCGCAGCTCGGCTTCAAACACCCCGCGATTGCACGCGGGCTGGAAGAGCTCTGCCAGGAAGCGCAATATCCCGATGCAGCATTCAACATGCTGGCGGAGGGATGGGCGATTCAGACCATGGCCCATCTTCACCGCATGAGCGGTGCACGGCCACGTGACCTTGCGAAGGGTGGCCTGTCCGCCAGTTCGCTACGGCGGCTGAACGAGTATGTGGCTGAAAATCTTGATCGAGCGATCAGCCTTGCAGATCTTTCCAACGTGACCGGTTTGAGCAAGCGGCATTTCATCCGCGCTTTTGCCGAGAGCGCCGGTCAAACGCCGCATCGGTACGTCGTCTCACAACGGATCGAGAAGGCAAAACAGTTGCTCGTTAACTCGTCCGGCTCCGTCACCGAGATCGGCTTGGCCGTCGGCTTCAGTCATGCTCAGCACTTCTCGAACAAGTTCAAGGCTTTTACCGGCCTTACGCCCTCCAGGTACCGCGAGCTGAGGCTCAGCTAGGCGCGTTCGCCTTGATCGCGGCTTGATACCCGGGGCGTGCGACAATGCGCTCGAGATAGGGTACGGCGCTGCCGCAAATACCGACCCCATAATCGATTGCCCAGGTCAGGCACGTGGTCAGCAACATGTCCGCGGTGGTGAACTGATCACCCATCAAGTATGTCCGCCCGTCGGACAGAGCGACGTCAACGTAGTTGAGCTGTTGCCTGAAATATTCGCCGGCCTTCTCCACGACCTCCGGGGCGCTGCCGTAGATGTGCGCGAGCCCTCGCTTGGTGCCATGCCGCCGCATGACGTAAAGGCTCGTCGAATCCAGCTCGGTCACGATGAAGAAGCACCACTCAAGCCACTTCGCCTGCTGCTCGGCGTGTACCGGAAGGAGACCGCGTTCCGGCGTCGAATATCTCCTGGCAAGGTATGCGGTGATCGCGGCGCTCTCGCCGATCGTCAATCCCGCATCCTGCAGCAATGGAATTTTTTGACGCGGATTGAGCGCGGTAAACTCCGGCGTTTTGGTCTCGCCAGACCTCGCAAGAATCGGCCGCTTCACGTAGGGAAGATCCAGTTCGTGCAACGCCCAGTGTGCGCGTATGGTTCGGCTTGTACCGACACCCCATAGAGTGAGCTGCGGTTCCATCACCATTTCTCCACGGATGGACGTAGGTCAAGCTCGTGGGTCCAGCCATCCCGCGACTGCTGATGTGCGAACCAGTAAGCCTCGGCGATCGAAGCCGTCTTGGTCAGGCTGTCTTGCGGAATGCCGGCGGGATCGACTCCCCGTGCTTTCATCCGCTGATGGATCGCCGGACTATCCACGCCGGCATCTATCAGCAGATGGACGACGTGGATATTGCTGGGGCCCAGTTCGCGCGCCATGGACTGCGCGACGGCCCGAAGGCCGAACTTCGCGGAGGCGAACGCCGCAAAACCGGAGCTTCCGCGAACGCTTGCAGTCGCACCGGTGAACAGAATGGTGCCGGCGCCCCGCTCCATCATGTATCTGGCAGCCTCGCGGCCAACCAGGAATCCCGCATAGCACGCGAGCTCCCACGCCTTGAAGAACAGGTTGCCGGTGGTTTCCGTCACCGGCTTGCTGACATTCGAGCCGGCGTTGAAGAGACACACGCTGACAGGACCGACGTCCCGCTCGACGGCTGCAAAGAGCCGTTGCACCTCCTCTTCCTTGCGCGCATCCACCGAGAACGTATGGACCTCTTGTCCGTACGCCGCCAATTCCTCCGCGAGCGCTTTTGACTTTTCGCCATCACGCCGCGCGATACAGACAATGTATCCGCCCTTTGCAAATCGACGCGCAACCGCGGCACCGATCGCATCGCCAGCACCAACCAGCAGGGCAACTTCACGCGCTTTCGACATGGGTTTGCTCCGGGCTCGCTAAAGGGCGACACGAATGGACTTGCTCGCAATCATCTCGTCGATTGCGTCGTCCTCGTAGCCGAGATCACGGAGTATCTGCCTGGAGTGCTCGCCAATGCGCGGCGCCGGCCCGCCGATACGTGCAGCATTTGTCTGGAAGCGAGCGGCCGGCTTGGGCTGTCGAATACGCCCCACGGAAGGCTGATCAAGCTCCTCTATGATCTGCCGCGCAACCACCTGTTCGTTCTTGATGATCTCGCTGCGGCGCAGGATCGGCGCACACGGCACGTCCGCCTCGTCCAGACGCGCCAGCCACTCCGCCGTCGTGTGCTGGCCGATGTATTCCTGCATTTTATGTATTCGCGCCGTCGCATTGACCGCTCGCTTGGTCGGCGTCGCGAACCGCTCGTCCGTCGCCAGCGCCGGGTCACGCGTCGCCCGGCAGAAGCCCTGCCATTCGGAATCGGAAATGGTACCGCACGTCATGTAGCCGTCCTGCGTCTTGAACACGAGGTCAGGCCGGTCGTTCGGATCCGGCGCCTTCCCATCGTCGTCGATGACGGTGTATTGCGACATTCCTTCGGGCCACAGATAGGAAAGCATCGCATCCAGCATCGCGACCCGGATGTGATCACCGCGCCCGGTCTTTTCCCGCGCATACAGGGCCGATGAGACCGCCTGCGCGGTGACGATCGCAGTGGTCTTGTCGGCGACAATGGTGCGGATCATCTGCGGCCGATTGGTCACCGGTTGCGCTTGAATATCAGCGAACCCCGACAGGCCCTGCACGATCGGATCATAGACCCGTTTCTTGACATATGGCCCCGTCTCGCCCACGCCGCTGATCGAGACGTAGACCAGCCGCGGATGCTGCGCGAGCAATTCCTCAGGACCCAGGCCCAACCGCTCCATCGTTCCCGGCCGGAAGTTCTGGACGAGTACATCGGCCTGTCCAACGAGTTTCCTGAGAACCTCGACGCCTGCCTTGCTCTTGATGTCGATGGCCAGTGACCGTTTGCCGCGGTTGGATGAAATAAACAGCGCCGAGAACTCGCCGCCCTTGTCGATGGGGGCGCGGCTTCGACGCGTGATGTCGCCGGAGATCGGCTCGATCTTGATGACGTCGGCCCCCTGGTCCGCCAAGAACATCGTCGCGAACGGGCCAGACACGACGCCCGTCAAATCCAGAACGCGTACACCTGCCAGAGGTCCGGGCATCGGCTTGATCCTTTTTGCTGTGCGGCGCGCGCCGACCGTCGCAGCGTACGATACCTCGCCAGTTCCCGCACGACTTGCACGAAAGTGACCTGATGACGCAGGAGTGCCATGGCGGGACCGGCTTTGGCCGGGTTCTGGATAGGCCTATCCATTCCCCGTCAGAATCGAAGCGCCTACCCTGTCAGGGCGGCCTGCTCCGCAGACACTGCCGAAACGACCGGAAGGCTCGCACCGGCGCGCGTGCTTCGGCGTGTACCATAAAGCTCGAGCACGCGTTTTGCCGTTCGGATTTCGAGTTGTTCGAAACTTTCGCGCGCGCGATCCAGGTCCTTGCCGGACATTCTGCGGTCTGCGGCCTCGATCAGCAGAATAAGCTTGGCCGTTGCCCAGGAGCAACCGGCGGCTTTCGCGAGAACCAGCGCGACGCCGGGATTCTCGTGGATTACCGCACGCTCGGCCATCTCGATGGGATAGCCGGCAAGAACCGACAGTGCCATCACCATCTGCTCGAAGTTTTGCGCACGGGCAGCCGCGTGGACATTGGTTTCCCTGAGCTGGTGCGACCGTGTGAGCAGCTTGACCCTTCGCCTCGCCTTGACATGACCAACCGAACGATCACGAACCTCCAGGTTGATATCATCGACCACCCCCGTCACCGCATCCTGCACGGCATCGGCGAATTGAGGATTTGCGGCGACGATCTTGCTGCATACAGAAGCGGAGGCTGTTTCGAGCAATTTCAGGAATTGATGCCGCGGGATATCAGGCCGGACTCCGACGCGGAGTGCGAGCTCGGCATCGGCGGCGGATCGCGCGACAAGTTCGCAAAAGCTGCCGTCTGAAATCCGGGCACCGGGATTACCGGCGACCGCATGGACTACCTTGGGCTCACCTCGGTGGATCAGTATTTCGGTGATGGCTTCGCTGATCGTTTGACGTTGGGCGATCGCGTAAAGATGACCCTGGCTCTGGATGCTGGCGCTGACGGCAAGATCGGCCTCACTGAGGACCATCGACTGACTGAGAACCGGAGTGGCCACAGCGATGGCTTCGTCGAAAGCAAATGCTCGAACCAGCGCCGCCGGTGCATCCGGACTGGTTGCGAGATGACGGGCGAGCTTGATTCGGGTCTTCAGCTCAATCACAGCAACAAGCGTTTTGAACACTTCGCCGAATAGTTCGATCTGTTGCTCGGAGTAATGGCTGGACCCGGCCGCGAACAGATCGGAAATGCGCGTGAGCGCCCTTAGCTGCTTCTTGCTCGAGCCGGATGTCGTATGGTCCTGAATTTTATTGATCAACTTGTGAAACGTCGTGACAGCGGCTGTTTCGTCGAGCATTTTCCCGCTCAGCATTGAAGGTTAAGACAGTGATAACCACATGCTACCAGCGACACGTGAAAATACCGGATTGCCGTTGCATCATAGATAAATCAATATTGCTCCATTTTTCCAGGTGGATTCCCTCCGGTAACAAGGCATTCCGTTCTGATCGCCTGACTCACGGCCGAATAGCCAATGAGCTTGTGCTTCCCCTGATACAGATGCTCTCGCCAGCGACCGTGAAACATCAACCAACCGGCGCTCGTGCGAGCGTCATCCGATCGGATTGCGTGTGCGAAACAGCCGCCGTGCTCACGCAGCGCGACAATGTGCTGGATAGTTCTGCAGAGTTGAGCGGGTGACGGACGACGCCAAATATCCCGGAAGCGGCCAATACCGGTGCGCCCAGATCCTGCACCGCCGGCGTAGCCAGAATAATCGGCAACGACGGCACAATACGATGCAATACGGTCGCAAATTCGAGAGCCATCGCGCTTCCCGGCTGATGACATATCAAGGCCGCATCGAACCGCGTGCCCATCGCCGTACAGGCCTCGGCAGCCTCGACCGGCGTCGTGAATCCGACCGGCTCATAACCGAGCGCGGCCAGCACTTCCTCATGCCGCAGCAGACGCTCGCGATTGGTCTCGAGCACCAATACCGTTTCGCCAAGGCCTCGCCCGGCTGTGCCAGGCGCCTGTTGAACCGTTATCGGTTCCCTTGATGAGGCCTTGGGAAGCCAGATGTCGAAGCGCGTTCCGCTGCCGACAATGCTCTCGACGCCCACGGCCCCTTCATGCTGCTGGACGATTTCACGGACCGTCGCTAACCCCAGGCCGTTGCCTCCGGCGCGCGTCGTGAAGAACGGCTCGAAGATCCGCTCCAGCGTCGCGTCATCCATGCCGCGCCCCGGATCGGAAATCGAAATCACCACGAAGCTGCCAGGGCCGACTTCAACTCGCCCGACGCGCAATGGGCTCAACGTTTCCCGCACCTCGATCCGGATCTCGATCGTGCCACGTTCGTCCATCGCCTGCGACGCGTTGTTGCAGAGGTTGAGGACGACCTGCTGCAATTGCGCCGGTTCGGCCGACACGACCGTCACATCGGATGTCTCGTTCACCGTCAGCCCGACATGACGGGGCAACGACGCGGCAAGCAATGACTTCGTTTCAGCGATCAGCGCCTTGACATCGATGCGCTCCCGCCTCCGATCGCTGCGACTGCCAAATCTGAGGATCTGGTCGACGAGCTCACGCGCGCGCTCGCCCGCGCGGCGAATTCCTGCAAGATTTCCGTCCGGCCGGCGCCCCGATCTGACCTGCGCATCGGCCATCTCGGTGTGGCCCAGGATCGCGCCGACGATGTTGTTGAAGTTGTGTGCGATCCCTGAGGCAAAGGCGCCAATCGTCTCCATCCGCCGGGCCTGCAACAGATTCGCCTCCAGCCGTTCCTTCTCCCGTTCGAGATTGATCCTGCCGACAGCATTGGCGATCGCGTCGAATGCCATGCGAAAAAGGTTCACCTCGCAACATCGGGCGAGCGCGCCCGCGCGCAGGCCATCAAACCCCAGGATCATACGAACCTTCGGCTTCGCTTCGTGCTTGTTGGTGATGCACAGCCAGCCTTGCAGGCCGAAATCCACCAGCCGGTTGATATCGTCATTGGCGCCCCATGGCCGGACCGTCGGAATGTGAACGATGCCGCCATCGTGCTGATCAAGTTGCGAAGCGATATTGAGCGCCGTCTCGGGCCAGCCCTTTGGGAATGCCGATCCGCGGCGACACCACCGATGGACCTGCAGCGGCTCGGCTGCCACGACGAAATAAGCTCGATCCGCGCCGATGCACTCAGCCAGTTCTCCGAGCGCGGATTCGACGTGAGCTGCAATCTCGTGCCGCTGAGCATTGATGAACCGGGTCGAGATCCGGGCGATCAGATGCTCAAAGGCCGCGCGGCGCTGCAAAGCGATTGCGCGCGCCCGCAGTTGCAGTCCAAAAATTACCAGTGCGCCAAGCAACACCAGCGACGTGACATAAAGAAACAGCCGGTATGCGCGCGCCGACGCGCGTGCCGCCAGCTGGCGTTTGACGACCAATGAACGAACGACATCCAGCTCGGAATTGCCCGGCCCGGCGACCAACGCCCTCAAAACGGCATCCGTCTTCGGCAGCAGGTCATGCAACAATCCGCCGTGCGACAGAACGCCCTCAATGAGGGGGCCGTCGCCAGGTGGGGGTTGCAGCGCTTTCAGCTCGCGTAGCCGATCCTGGACCTCGCCCGCGGCGGCTTCCGAAGTATCGAGTGCAAGCCGCAACATGGCCGCCGAGAGCCTGGTGCCGACCGCAACCAAGGCCCCATGATCCGATGCGGCAAGACGGGTACTGAGCGTTCCAAAATGAACAAAGGAGTTCTGCAGCAGTGCATTCTTGCTCTTGAACTCCTCAATCAATTGTTCCTGTCGCGCGGCGCGCGCCGCCAGAACTTCGATTGCGGCGCCCTCTTCAGAATCCTTGCCGGCCGCTTCGCGCAGGCGGGCAAGCGCGTCATTCAACAAATGCGTCAGGCGTACCAGCGCATCATAGTTTCCCGACAGGCCGACACGCGCCGTCAGCACCTCCCGATTCAGCCCGCGCTCGAATCGGGAAAAGTCGTCGAGCGCCCGAAGCTCGCGATCATAGCGGGCGGAATTCAGGTTCAACCCGCCCGTCAATAGCCAGGTGAGAATGAGAAGAAGCAGCGTTACGATCGCCACAACCGGCGTCAACTTCATGGTGTGGCTCCGACGAACGCCCCGCGATATTGTCCGGTCAGTGTTTGGAGATAGGCAACGATCGCGGTTACCTGCTGGTCTGTCAGCGTGGAATTCAGTTGCGCGGCGCCCATTTTGCGAACCGCATCATCGAGGGTCGGTGCGCTGCCGTCATGAAAATATGGCGGCGTTGTCGCGACATTCCGCAAGCTCGGCACGCGCAGAATTTCCGGCTTTGGCGACGCCAGCGGACGGAATATGCCGTGTCGCTGAAACAGGTTTCCTCCGATATTTACGCCCTGATGGCACGAGACGCACCCGAGGGATTTGTACAACCGGTAGCCGTCCAGCTCCTCTGCCGACAGCGCGGCCGCATCGCCGGCAAGCCAGCGATCAAAGCGGCTGCCGGGCGTTACGAGAGTTTTTTCGAAACTGACGATGGCGTCCACAACGTTTTCGGCGTCCGGAGGCCGGCCATAGACCGTGACAAATTCCCGGCGGACGCCAAGGTCTTTGTTGAGCTTTTGGAGCACCTCGGCGAAGCTGGTGCCCATAATCCCGGGGCTTTCCAACGCAGCCTGGAAATCCGACTCGAAGGTGTGGAGTTTTCCCTCCCAGCCGAGGCGAAAGCTGAGCGTGGCATTGAAGATCGTGGGCGTGTTGAGCGGAAGGCTTGAGCCGTCGAGCCCGACGTCGTGCCTGGCGGTACTTGCGCCATTTGTCTGCAGATCGTGACATGACAAGCAACTCCGCGAATTGTCATGAGACAGCCGAGGATCTCCGAACAGCCGTTCTCCAAGCCTGACTTTTTGCAGATCATTTATCACGGCGTCGGGAACAGGCGTGATGGGTTCCTGCGCGCTTGTGATGCCAGACACACTCGAATGATCCGCCAATTTCGGCGGGGGCGGTGACAATTGCACACTGCTGAAGATAGCCGTGTAGATTGCCACCGCGCACCGCCGGTAAAGGACCGTTCGCACGCTTTCAACTTCATCAGATCCGAACACCTGCAAAGGCCCCTCGCGTCAACGCCTCACACGTCTTTTGTCGAGTCGGAATTATTCCGCTCTCGATACTCACCCAGCGGCTCAACCCAAATATCGGTGATGACCGCATTGCTGCCTCTGATTCCCCGGTAGAAAATCAAACGGCCTGCGGCATGGCAGAAGCCGATGCCCGCGATAGCAGCATTGACCATGTCAGCAATCATGGCAGTACCTCACGGTCCACTCGATGTGAGCGCGATGGGAAATTCCCAAGCCGAGTAGTGTGCGATCATCGAGCTTTGCCAGCGCGGCAATGGCCCGTTCAATTTCTTGCTCGCGCTCGTGCCAGCGCGCCAGGGCCGGGTTCCTGTCTGCAATGGGCGCATCGTGGCTGGGGACCTGGTACTGCCACGCGGCTCCGTTCGCTTGTCCGAATGAGTGCTTCGCCAACATAAGGTACTCCCACGTGTTACTCGCGGGAGGGAAACTGACGCTGGTCTGTTGCGAACTGATCTCTGCAATGGACAATGTCGTTACGACCGTAACCTGGCGCTGCCATAATTGAGCTGGGGGTTTAGAACGGTTCTACCGCCTGAGCGAAAACATAGCCGACGCCGCGCTCGGTCTGGATGACACGTGGCGCGCTCGGATCGACCTCGAGCTTGCGCCGCAATCGCAAGACCTGGACATCGATACTCCGATCGAAAATGTCCTCGTGAATACGCGTGGCCTGCAACAAGTACTCCCGCGTGAGAGGCCGTTGAGGAGCCTCAAGAAAGGCAAGCAACAGGGCATACTCACCTTTGCTCAAAGGGACCGCGGCCTCGTCCGGGTCAATGAGCTTTCGGCCGCGCCGTTGAAGCACCCAACCGTTGAACCTGTACCCACCTCGCTCCGGATCGCTCGCCCGCGCAGCCCGTCCCATTTCCTGTCGCCGCAACACGGCGCGGACGCGCGCGAGCAATTCCCTGAGACTAAAGGGCTTTACAATGTAATCGTCCGCGCCCAGCTCAAGGCCGACAATACGGTCGATTTCTTCGGTGCGATGACCGGTCGTGATAATCACCGGAACATCTGAATGTGATCGCAGTTCTCTCAGGAGATCGAGCCCATCATCCTGGCCAAGCCGCAAATCAAGGATTATCAAACTTGGATGCGAGCCTTCGAAATGACGATTCAATTCCGTTCTGCTCGACACTGAAGTGGCCGGCACGTTGTGATCTTCCAGATACTTGGTCAACATCTGGCGAAGTGCCGGATCGTCATCGACAATAACAATTTGGCCGGGGACAGAAGCCATCAAATGAACTCGACTATGTACTGACACGGCGTTAGGCCCGCACGACAACTTCCCTTCCGCCCTGCGCGGGTAGAGATAGTTGCCGGCGGGATCCGGCCGGGTTTCATTGCAACCTGATAGATATATGCGGTCCGGAGCTAGAGCTCTGAGTGTATTGCATGCGACCCATGCTTCACCCGCGAAACGGCATTTTGCACGTCTCGATCATCACGTTCAGGTTCAATCAAGATCAAGTGATGACGCGTGATCGAGCACCCTCTCACATCGGGTGATCGCGATGCCGCCGACGTGCACGCCGCCTGTTCAGCCGCCTATGTCAGGTGCGCCCGAAGTGGGCTCACGCCTCCCGGTACCAGCTTGCAAGCTGCCAGAGATCGTTGTCCCAACCCGAGATATGCCCAGTCAACTTGCCGCCGAAAGCTGCGACGCGGGTTCGGGAGATGATGGGCTGGATGTAGTTGTCGCTCACGACGAGGTCGTTGAGCTTGATGAACAGCGCCGCGCGTTTCACCGCATCGAGCTCCTGCTCGACCTGCTTGTAGATCTCGTCGTATTCCTTGTTTTGCCAGCGCGAGACATTGCGCCCCTGCCACTTGTTTTCCTTGTTCGCCATTTGCCACGACACATACTGGTTCATGAAGAACTGCGGATCGGCCTGCGGCATCGTGGTGTTGTACATCTGCGCGTCGCAATAAAAATGCGGGTAGGTGTCGGGATTGGCAGCATCGGAAGAAAAGAACACCGATCCCACCACCGACTTCAGCTCGACGTCGATGCCCGCTTTCTGGCATGCCTGCTTGACGATGGCCTGGGTCTTCTGCCGGGGCGCATTGATCGAAGTCTGGAATACGAACTTCAGCGGCTTGCCGTCCTTGGCGCGAATGCCGTCGCCGCCCTTTTTCCACCCGGCGGCCTCGAGGATCTGGTTGGCTTTCTCGATGTTGAATTCGAACTTGGTGTTCTTCGACCGGAAGCGTGGCGGGTTGTTGAGGAAGTTCGCGGTGGCCAGCGCCGTGCGGCCATAGATGAATTTCTCGATCGAAGCGCGATCGATCAGCAGATTGACGGCCTGGCGCAAGGCCGGATCGCTGAACAGCGGATGCTTGGTCTTGATGCTGGCGCGCTCGCCGTCGACCTCGACCGCGGGATCGGTCGAATTGAGCTGCATGAATTCGACATTGCCTGACGGCGTGATGTTGATCCTGCCCTTGCCGAGCGCTTCCATCTTCAGCAGGATCTCGTCTTCGACCTGCATGTTCCAGGCATAATCATATTCGCCGGTCTGCAGCACGGCGCGCGCCGCCGACACCGCGTCGCCGCCGCCCTTGACCTCCACCTCGTCGAAATGCGGCCGGTTGGCGACGTGGTAGTTGGGGTTGATCTTCGCCCGAAGCATGTCGCCCGGCTTGAAATCCACGAACATATAGGGGCCGGTGCCGACCGGCTTCAGATTGTTCGGCGCCTCGCGCGATTTGGCGCCGACGTAATCCTTGAACAGATGTTTCGGGATGATCATGCCGTAGGCGCTGACAAAGGCATCGGCCCAGAATGGCGTCGGCTTGGCAAAAGTGATGCGGACCGTGAAGTCGTCGATCTTCTCGACCGTGATGTCCTTGTAGCTGCCGATCGAGACTGACGCGGTCTCCGGCGTTTTGGCATATTCCCAGTTGAAGACGACATCGTCGGCCGTGAACGGCATGTCGTCATGCCATTTGACGCCGCGTTTCAGCTTCCAGATCACCGAGCGGCCGTCTTCGGCCAGCCCATCATTCTCCTTGCTCGGAATTTCGGCCGCGAGGATCGGCACCAGATTGCCGTCATTGTCCCATCCGGCCAGCGGCTCGTAAAAGATCCGGGAGCCTTCCTGGTCCTTGGTGCCGACCGCGAAATGCGGATTGAGCAGGGTCACGGCCTGCCAATACATCAGTTTCAACACGCCGCCGCCGCCCGCCTTGGTCGGCTTGTAGGGAAACGTGGTCGCAGCCATCGCGACCCCGGACTGGCTCAGCATCATTCCGGCCATTGGCGCTGAAAGGCCTGCGGCGATCATCTGCCGGACAAAGGCCCGCCGTGACAGGTGGCCGGTCTTGACGTCTGCAATCAGGTCTCGAAGTTCCCGTTCTTCCATGGGGCCTGCTCCTCAAACTGGTGCTGCATGTCTCGTGACGCTCGACGCGGGAAATGGATCAGGTCAGCGCGAATCTGTCAAAGCAGGATCCGGGCCATCCGGTTATAGCAAGCCCAACCGAGACAAGGTGACGCGGCGTTAACCGGCGATCGGAATAACGGTGGTGGTGCGCCCAATTTACACGTCACGTCGCGCGGCACGGGCAAGCACCACCCATCCGTTTCACCGTTCAACTCACGCGAAGCTCGTTCTGCGGATCGCTAGGAACGGCGGATTGCGCCTTCGGCTTCAATCCGCCCTACGCGCTATTCCCCCAGTTCAGCCTGTTGGCGAGAAGATCCTCTCCCCGCCAATCGCGCGGTCTAAGGCGTCGATCAAAATCTGAATCTCGATGAACTTGTTGCGGGCCCGCTCGGCTTTGTCGCGGTCAAAGGGCGCGGCCAGCACCTTCGCATGCATGTCCCTGTCCTCGAGCATGCGCGCACGGGCCTTGTTCAGCGTTTCAAGTCGCTCGCTCATTTTGGGTTTCTTTCATCGGAGGAATCGGCGCTACGCTGCCGGCGTGAATCTCATGCGTACACCGATCCAGCTACTGGCGCTATCGATCAATGGCGCGGCGTACGAAAGTGCGCCGAAGCTGAAAGCCAAGCCGGCCGCCGCATTGCAGCGGGGGCGGTGACAATCGTACCGGCATCACCTGCAATTGAGTGCATTGGCACGGCGGTTCCCGCGTTGTCGTATTGACCACATTCGTCTTTGTTACGACCATTGATGATCCAGCCTCTCTAGCTCAGGAGTTCTCATGCCTTCGACATCCGGTCTTTCGCGTTTGAACAGGAGAGCCTTTGTTGCCGCGGCTGCCGGCGCGGCAATTTGCGCACCGGCGCTGGCCCAGCATTCGGGCCACGGCACGCCGTCAGGCACCGCCCTGCCTGAAGCGACACCCGCGGCCGACCCGTTCTCGCGGCTTCAGGGCGGCACGCCGCATCACCTCACCACCGAGCAGATGGCGCAGCGAAAGGTGGACAGTCCCGCGCCGAAGGGCCCGCAAGGACGCTGGACTTCCAAGGCGGCATTGCCGCTGCCGCGAAGTGAAATGGCCTGGGCCACCGCCTGGGCAGGGCGCATGCATATCGTCGGCGGCTATGGCGAAGGTCGCGTCGACCGCGCCTATCACCATGTCTACGATCCCAAGGACGACCGCTGGTTCAACGCCGCGCCATTGCCGCGCGGCGCCAATCACGTCGCCGTCGTGGCGGATGCCGGCCGTGTCTACGCGCTCGGCGGCTTCATCGAACAGAACCGCAATCCGGATCCGAATGCGTTTGCTTACGACGTGGCGGCCGACAAGTGGACGGCCATCGCCCCCTTGTCGCGTTCGCGCGGTGCCGCCGCGGCGGTGGCGCTTGACGGAAAGATACATCTGATCGGCGGCGCCGGCGCTCCCACCAATGAGCGCGCCAGCGTCGGCTGGCACGAGGTCTATGATCCGCAAACCGACAAATGGGAAATCCGCAAAGCGTTCCCCGCGGCGCGCGACCATGTCGGGGCCGTCGCCCATAACGGCATGATCCATATCATCGGCGGCCGCTTCAACACCTTTGAATACAACACCGATCTTCACCACGTTTACCTGCCCGCATCAGACACATGGAAGGAGCGTGCGCCGCTGCCGACGCCGCGTTCCGGCCACGGCCTCGTCATCTATCGCGACCGCTTCTTCGCGATGGGCGGCGAATATGGCGTGCAGGACAAAGGGCAGATCACGCAAGGCGCCGTATTCGGCCAGATGGAGAGCTACGATCCGCAGACGAACACCTGGCAGTCGCACGCACCGATGACGACGCCGCGGCACGCGGTGGGCGCCACCACCATCGGCGATGCCGTCTACGTTGCCGGCGGCGGCGCCGTGACAGGCGGCTCGGTCCAATCATCCGTGCACGAGGCGTTTACGCTGGCCACTTGAGCACGTCACTCGACGCCGGCACGAAAACCCTGAAACACAAAGCGGCGTGGCATTGAGTTTCACGTGCGGGAACCTGCGACCTGTTCGGTAGTACTACGGGTCAGAAAACACGGCTCTGCCGCAGTTCATCCGCGAAATTTTCACATCCGACTTCTAACCGGCGGGCCTTCTCACCCAGGGATGGAAGTTGATGCGATATCTTTTCGCCGCCGTGATTGCTGTGTTCGTGATTGCGGCGGATTTTGAGAGTTCCGAGATCAAGTCGATATGGACGGAACTATCGTTCGTCGTTGCCGACGCGCAATCGGAACCCGTCGCCGCATCGAATACGCGCATCGCTTTGCCGCAGAATGGATTGCTTCCGCAGCTCTTCGAGCTGCGGTGGGCGGGCCGCTTTGATCGCCATGACGATCCCGAGACTGGAACCGACAGGGCGTGGGTTGAGTCCTCGTAGGCGTTGGACGCAACAAATGCCGTTGGCGCGCAAGACGAGAAAGCAACGGCAGCCGATGCCGCGACCCATGCAGCCGCCTCGATCGATGATGAGTCCAGATCAGCGGACCTGATCTGTGAAGCGGTCAAGGCTGCTGCCGCGGAATACGATATTCCGATCGGGTTCCTCGTGCGTCTGCTGTGGCAGGAAAGCAGGTTTCGCGCCGCTGAGGTCAGTTCGGCGGGCGCGCAGGGCATTGCGCAATTCATGCCGCAAACGGCCGTCGAGGTGGGATTGCGAGATCCGTTCGATCCGCTGCAGGCGATCCCCGCATCGGCAAGATTTCTTCGCAAGCTTCACAATCAGTTCGGAAATCTCGGGCTTGCGGCAGCCGCCTACAATGCGGGCGGCGGCAGGATCGAGAAGTGGCTTTCCCGACGCAGCGCGCTGCCGAAGGAAACGCGCGCCTACGTCAAGATCATCACCGGCCAGAAGGCCGAAGCCTGGACCGCCGAAGAGAGTACCGTCTACATGCCGACCGATCTGCCGCAGCAGGCGCCGTGCGAGGGTGTCGGCGGCCTGTCGCGGCAAGACCAGATCGCCGCCGTGAATGTCGACCTCGCGCCTTCCGCCAGCGCGCTGGTGCGCAAGGCGGAGGCTGACGAAGCCGAGAGCAAGAAAAACGTGGCCACGAAGAAACTGCGCGTGGCCGCAAGCCCGGCGGCTGGACGCGGCGGCGTGGCGTCTCGCAAGACAAATGCCCGAGCCGTCTTGCTGGCGGGAAAGGGACCGGCGCGCAAGCCGGGGAAGCAGTCTGCTGTGCGCCTCGCGTCAGCTTCTTCCAATGCTGGCCGCGCGAAGTCGTCTAAGGCGGCAGGGGAATTGTAGCTGTCGCCATCGATCTGTCGCCAAACGAAAGAAGCCCGCGGCGCTCGCGGGCTTCCTGTCTCTTCAACCTGTTCCGTTACCAGCCGCGATAGCCGCCGCTGCCGAAGCTGAAGCTTACGCCGGGGCCGCCGCCGTAGTAGCGGGGACCGCCGTAATACCCGTACGAGCGCGGCGCGTAGGAGCCATAGCTGTTGTAGTACGGCCGGTAGTGATGGTGGCCCCAGTGACGATGGTGGTGGTGATGGCCGCGCCAATGCCCATGGCGGTGGCGCGAACTGATGTCAGTCGGGGATTGCGTAGCAGTCCGCGATTGCGTCGCATCCGTCGAAGATCTCGCCTTCGCCGAATTGTCAGCGGCGTTGGCGACGGAACTTCCCATCAGCGCCGCCGTACCGACGGCCAAGATCATTGCTAGCTTCTTCATTATCGAACTCCAGTTAACGTGTAGATGCTAATCGCTGGGCTGGCGTCACGTTCCGGAGTGCGACATTAAGGCCCGCTCGCTGCTTAACGAATGTTCACGATGATGAACGGCGGCGTACACCGCAGGGCCCGGACACAAAATATCGAAAACAACCCCATGCAAAGTAGACCGAGCCCGGCTCGCGGCACTCAGGCTGCTCGCGTCCGCGGCACGAGAGGGTCCGTCGCCACGGCCCAACCTGATCTCGTCTGTTCTATTGCACCGGACCGATCGTAACGGCGATCGTATCCCCCGCCACGCCACTCACCTGCAGCACGACCGGGCTCGCATCGAGATCGAGCCGCACGCTCTTGCGCACGCCGGGGCAATCGCTGCGGCCGGTACTGCCGACAGAGCGGGCGTAGCGGCCGTTCTGGATCACGTCGACCCAGGCGTCGTCGGACAGTGTGATCTGGTAGATGCCGGGCTTTGCCAGCGCAGGCAATCGCACCATGCCGCCATGCCACTGTTCCGTTCGCGGCTTTCGCTCCGGCGGCATTTCGAAAGAGGCCTGGGCGCCCGGCTGCAGGCGGATGACCAGTGCGCCCGCCGGCAGCGCTGCCAGCGTCTCGCCGGCCGCAATCGTCGTCTTGTCGGGCGCCGCAAACGCAGCGCGGTCGCGCGCGAGCGACCATGCGAATTTCTCGCAGCCGTCGTCGGCAGCCGCAGCCGGCCCGAACAAGGCGATCAGCGCGAGAGCAACGAGCGGCGAACGAAGCATCGAACTCTCCTATTGCGGCAAAGCGGGCGCGGCAAAACCGTGTTTTGCCAGCGTACGCTGGCCTTCCGCCGAGAGAATGAACATTGCGAATTGATACGCCGCGGCTGACGCGCCGTTCATCACGGTCAGGCCGTAATCGGCGCCGACCGCGAGTGCGTCGGGCAATGCGACGATCTGTTGCGTAGAATTCTCGCGCTGCGCGGCCAGCGCATTGGTGCAATAGGTCAGGAAGATATCGGCGGCACCTTGCGCGATGAGCTCGCCATAGATCGAGCGGCCCTGCGGCGCGGGCGGGCTCGCGGGCCCACCGGTGAGTTGCAGCGCTTTCTTCTCGAGCGTGGCGTAAGCGCCGGGTTTGAGCTTCTCGGCCTTGCGAAAAACTTCCCAGGCGTAATCGCCGGATGGATCGGCCTTCGGCGTCGAGGTGCCGAGCTTCATTTGCGGGTCGAGCATACGGTCCAGCAGCGCGGCCGGCGTGACCTCGAGACCCGGCCGCGCCAGCGCGCACAGCCGATTGCGTGCGAACAGCACCACAGGGCCGCTGCGCTTCTCTGCGGCCAGCGCCTGCGGGTGCTCCATGTTGGCGGAGGCAAACACCTCTGCTTTTGCGCCGGCGGCGATCTCGTCCTTCAACAGTCCGGATGCGCCGAACTTCGCCTGCACCTTGCCGCCGCCCGCGGCTTCGAAATCCTTTGCCACTTCCGTCAGCGCGGCGCGCAGGCTGCCGGCGGCGTGGAGCAAGACCGTTTCCTCTGCCATCGCCGGCACCGTCATGATCGCGAGAACCGCGAGAGCTGCAGAAAGCCGGATCCGCATCACGCGCCGGAATCGTTGGCGTTGGGGTAGAACAACTGCTCGCCATTGATCTTGTAGTCGGCGATGGCCTTCTGGCCTTCCGACGACACCAGCCAGTCGATCAGCTGCTGGCCGAGATCCTTCTTCACGCTCGGATGTTTTTCCGGGTTCACCAGCATGACGCCGTACTGGTTGAACAGGCGCTTGTCGCCCTCGACCGCGATGACGAGATCGCCGCGGTTCTTGAACGACAGCCATGTGCCGCGATCGGCGAGCACATAGGCATTCGAAGCCGAGGCGGTGTTCAGCGCCGCGCCCATGCCCTGCCCGATTTCCTTGTACCAGGGCCCCTTGTCCTTGCCGATGTCGACGCCGGCGACCTTCCAGAGGTTGATCTCGGCCTGGTGCGTGCCGGACTTGTCGCCGCGCGAGATGAAGTCGGCGCCCTTGGCCTTGATCGCGCCGAGCGCTGCAACGATGTCCTTTGAGCCCTTGATGCCGGCCGGATCGGCCTTCGGGCCGATCAGGACGAAGTCGTTGTACATCACGGGATAGCGCTTGACGCCAAAGCCTTCGGAGAGAAATTTTTCTTCCGCGGGCTTGGCGTGGACGAACACGACGTCGGCATCGCCCCGGCGCGCGGTATCGAGCGCCTGGCCCGTCCCTTGCGCCACCACCTTCACGTCGATGCCGGTCTTGGCCTTGAACATCGGCAGGATGTGGCCGAACAAGCCGGAATCCTGGGTCGATGTGGTAGAGGCCACCACGATCGATTTGTCCTGCGCGAAGGCGTGACCGGCGAATGCGAGGCTGGCGGTCACCGCGATCAGCAAGCGGCGCGTGAGCATGTTCATTTGTTTTCTCCCATTAATTTCTGGAGCATGATCTTCTCGGAAAACCGGTCTCCACTTTTCCGGATCATGCTCTAAACCAGTAGTTCACCCGCGAGGAATGTTTTGGCCTCGGCGGTTTGCGGCCTATCGAAGAACGACTCGGCAGCGGCGGTCTCCACGATGCGGCCGCGGTGAAGCATGACGATGTCACCGGCGAGCCGGCGCGCCTCGCCGAGATCGTGGGTCGCCATCACCACCTTGATGTTGCGGTCGCTCACGGCGCGGATGATGTCTTCCACCGCCTTGGTGGCGGTCGGATCGAGACTCGCGGTCGGCTCGTCCAGGAACAGCACCGACGGATCGCGCGCAAGCGCCCGCGCCAGCGCCAGCCGCTGCTGCTCGCCGCCGGATAACCGGCGCGCGGCGCGATCGGCGAGGCTTCCGAGGCCCACCAGTTCGAGCAACTCACTGACGCGGCGCGCATGCTCCGCACGCGGAATACCGGCTGCGCGCAGCGCAAAGCGGATATTGGCGGCAGCGCTGCGGCGGAGCATCGCCGGGCGTTGAAACACAATCGCGCGTTTGATCGGAGGGACATTTTCCAGGCCGCCCCAGGTGATGCGCCCGCGCGACGGCGCGAGCAACCCCATCGCCACCCGCAGCAGAGTTGATTTGCCCGAGCCGTTGGGGCCTACCAGCATTGTCGGCGCACCCGGCGCCAGCGTAAGCGTGAGACGATCGAGGATCGTGACGGGGCCTGCCGCCACCGTGACGCCATCGAATTCAATCGGCAGTTCGCTCGAAGGCGCGCGCATGGTCATCCCGCCAGTCGTTCGCCAGCGCGGCGGGCGGTCCAGGCCAGCGCGTTGACGGCGATCACGATCGCGATCAGCACGAGACCGAGACCGACCGCGAGCGGCAGGTCGCCCTTCGACGTTTCCAGCGCAATCGCCGTCGTCATCGTGCGGGTAAAGCCATCGATATTGCCGCCGACAATGATGATGGCGCCGACCTCCGCCGCCGCACGGCCAAAGCCGGCCAGCAGCGCGGTGACCAGGCTGAAGCGCGCATCCCAGATCAGCGCTGTGACGCGCCCGAGGGGCCCGAGATTCATCGCGGTGAGTTCGTCGCGGTATTCGATCCAGAGATCCTCGATGGTCTGGCGCGTGAGCGCGGCGATGATCGGCGTGACCAGCACCGTCTGCGCGACGATCATGGCACCCGGCGTGAACAACAGGCCGAACGCGCCGAATGGCCCGGAGCGCGACAGCGCCAGATAGACCGCAAGGCCGACGACGACCGGCGGCAGGCCCATAAGTGCGTTGAGCAGGACGATGATGCCCTGGCGTCCCGGGAATTTCGTCAGCGCAATCCAGGCGCCCAGGGGAATGCCGATCAGCGCGGCCAGCACCACCGCGGACAGGCTCACATAGAGCGACAGCCGCACGATCGCGAACAGCGTAGGATCGCCGCTGAGCACGAGTTGAAGGGCTGTTACGTCGCTGGGCATGGAAATTCCGTTTGGCAAACATCTTGCGCAGACGGTACCGACATGGTCAATTTGCGGAAATGCTGCACCCAGGTGCATATTAATGCCTATCCACGAACTCCTCACAACCGACGAGGCGGCCGACTATCTACGGCTTTCGGAACGCAAGCTTTACGAGCTGGTGGCAGACCGCGCTGTCCCTTGCAGCAAGGTGACAGGACGCTGGCTGTTTTCGCGCACCGCGCTCGACCGCTGGGTTTCCGCCGGACTGATCACGCCCGCCGGCCTGGCGCAGGTGCCGGCGCCGCCGATCGTCGGCGGCAGTCACGATCCCCTGCTGGAGTGGGCGTTGCGCGAAAGCAATTCCGGCCTCGCCAGTCTGCCGGAAGGTAGCGAGGAAGGCCTGCGACGGCTGACCCGAGGCGAGGTGATGGTCGCGGCCATCCATCTGCACCGGCTCGATGGTGATGACGAAACCGCCAATCTCGCAGCGGTCGCCGATGCGCCGGGATTACACGATGCCGTGGTGCTCGGCTTTGCGCGGCGCGAGCAGGGCATTCTCGTCGCACCCGGCAATCCGCTGGGCTTGGGCGACATGGCCTCGATCGCGACGTCGCGCGCGCGCATGGCGCAACGTCCCGCCGGCGCCGGCGCGCAGCTGCTGCTACTCGCGCTATTGGCGCGCGCCGGCATCGCGCTCGACGATCTGAAGCTGGCAAAACCCGCCTTTCCGACCGGACCCGACATCGCCCAGGCGATCCGCGCCGACCGCATCGATTGCGGGATCGCGACGCGGTCGGTCGCCCGGTCGGCCGGGCTCGATTTCCTACCGCTGACCTGGGAGCGCTTTGATCTGGTGATGCGGCAGCGCGACTACTTCATGAAGGGGCCGCAGGCGCTGTTTGACTTCATGCGCGCGTCCATACTGCGCGACCGCGCGGCCGAACTCGGCGGCTATGACGTCAGCGATGCCGGCGTGGTGCGGCTCGTGAATTAGGGCGCGGCTTCATTTCACCGCGATCAACCGGAAACCTCGGCGCCTGCCCTGGATCGCCACCGCCGCGCCACCAAATCGCCTAACAACTCAACGACGCCTATTGCAGCGGGCCGCGGGCACCAAGGGAGGAACTGATGGATACTCCAACGTCTGCCGCACTCGACGAGAAAACCCCTTCGTCTGAACAGGTTGTGGCGACACAACCCGGCAAAGAGAAATCGAGCCCCTCTGGCCCGTTGGAGATCAGCGCCGAACGATTCAACTCGTCCGTCGCCCGATTGACCACAAATTCGATAGACGAACTTCACAAGTTGGCTTTCGAACTCCAAAAGATGCAAGAATTCCTGAAGACCGAGGTCGAAAGCGTACAGCGCCAAATCGACAGCGCGGTCGCCGGAATAAATATCATCGTCGAAACGATCGGTCCGTGGAAAAGCATGGCGGGCTCACAAACACCTCCATCAGGCACTCGCAACGTCCGCGCGGGAGGACCGGCCGCCAGCATTGAGCAACGCGCTCGCGTCGGGTCGTAACGGCCGAAACGCCGCTCGGCGATATTTGCTGGCTGCGGTGGACCCTGGATGCATTCACAATGCAGGCGCTGATGGCGCCGCTTGCGAAGCATCGGCAGGTCAATGGAACTCGTCGTTGATAGATTGTTCAAAGTCTGCACCTGCGTCGCAGTTGATGGCACCAAGCGGCCGGGCCGAACAGCGGGAAGATGTCCGCTGTCGATGTGAACGCGGACATCGTTCAAGGGCGCATCAACATCGGCTGATGACCCGAAGCGGCTGCGCGCCCGCCGATACTCTCGATGGGTGCCATCCGTAATTCTGGGCTGAATTGCACCCCGAAGTTATAAAGCACCGAACGGCAACCTGAATGTTACTGGCGGCAAGCGATCGCCAATCTTGAACAGCTGCCGACCGACCTTTCCTGGAAAATTGCCGGATATTTCGCGAGGAGCGAGATCAGACGACAGTGTAATAGCTGATTCGGCGGCTCGCATAGTTTGTTTACCAAACACTGCAAATTGCGAGAAACCACGTCGCCTAACCTGGGCTCAACAAATTTGACGCACGCTCTTCGAATAGCAGGGGATGGCTGCTCGCGACTAATTGTGATCTTCGTGCGCGGTCATGCCGCAAACGCTTTTGCAGTATGGGAGTTCTCGCGATTTAGTGGGGGGTTAAATGAAAGTGACGCAGCTCTACAGTGCTCGCCATTTGTTTACCGCTACTTACAGTCTTATCGGCGTGGCGTTGCTGGCGATCGGCGCGAACACAGCGCTGCATGTGCCCACCTCAGAAGCCATAGAGGTGGTGACTACCCAGGAAACAGTCAGCGCGATGCAGCTCGCGCTGATCATTGGCAATGGCAATTACCCGGACGCCGCCGAGCCACTGAACCAACCCATCAACGACGCAAGCGGTCTAGCGCATGCAATGCGCCGCCACGGATTCGATGTCGATGTGGTGGAGAACGCCAGCAAGGCAGATATGGCTCGCGCGATCGAGCGGTTGAAATCCAGGATCAAGCCCGGATCTGTCGTGATGTTGTTTTTCGGCGGCTATGGGGTGCAGTCTCGCCACGAAACCTACATGATCCCGACCGATGCGGTGATCTGGAAGGAAGGTGATGTGCGCCACGAGGGCATGTCCGTCGAAACGGTGCTCCACGCAATTAAGGAGCGCGGCGCTCGCGCCACGCTGGCCATCCTCGACGCCTCTCGACGCAATCCCTATGAACGCCGTTTTCGCTCCTACTCCCACGGGCTTGCGGCAGTCAACGCGCCCGACAACGCGCTCATCATCTCATCTAATACGCCTGGCAAAGTCGCCGATGACTCGGGGGGCGAGCACAGCGTACTTATTACTGAGTTGCTCAACGAGCTCAATGCGCGCGTTAGCGCTGAAGGCGTCTTCAACAAGACCCGCGCCGCCGTCTTTCGCTCCTCCAATGGCGCGCAGATGCCGTCGGTATCCTCCTCGCTTTTAGAGGACGTGCAATTTAGCTCCAGTAATGATACCGATTTGACGACGTCGTCCCTCGCGCCGATTACCACCGAAAACGCTCCGCTCGTGAAGTAAAGCCACCACCTCGCAAAGAGGGATTGATTTCGCTCAGCTCTCGTCAGACCTTGCTCTGGCTCAGGCTCCGGAATCCGTCGTCCGCTATGGCCGACAACCCGATCTTCGCATCAATCGCGCAACAGCACGGCCTCCCGAAGGGGCGGGCTCGAGCCCAAGACGGAGACGAACCCCAGCGCAATCAACAGCACGCCGAGCAAGGTTGCCAGCCAGTCCCGCCCGTCATCGGCTGCCTCGGCGATAGGAAAGGCGACCGGCGCGGCGAGAGGCGCGGAGGCGGCAACCGCGTCGTTGGGGGCCGGTGCGGTCGCCAGAAGCGTCTTCACGACGACCACGCGCGGCGTGGCGTGGTCGGGCGTGAGCTGATCGGTCGCGCGCTTTTCGACGGGGGCCAGTGGCACGATGGCCGCGGCGCCCGTTGCCAGGACGGAAGCAGCATCAACCACCTTGAACTCGGGTGCGAGCCGTATCGGCTGAGACGTTTCCGCCGGTGCGGAGCTCAGCAGCTCCGCACGCGCATCCACGACCGCCTTCTGCTTGCGCGGTGCAGCCTCGTTCTCCTCAGAAACGGCGACAGGAGGTTTCGCGGCGCCATGACGAACCTGTTTCTTCACCGTCGCGATTCCCTGAGCGGTTTGGAACCAGCATTTGCGGTGGCCGTCCAAACGATAGACCCAGCGCTGGCCGGCCGTGGTCGACTTGCCGGGCCGCAGCAAGCACTCCTCTTCCGCGGCGGCGGGCGCAGCGGCTTGCGCGGGAGCGGCGCTGAATAAGTCGGCAAGAGGATTCGAAGACGCAGGCGAAGTCGGAAGAGCCGCGAGAAGGAGAAAAGCGGCGAAGCAAAATCGCAAATGACCGGACATGAAAACCCCGGTGTTGCGCCCCCGCCGGCACTACCTTTGGCCGCGAAGTGGGTCATAATGCGGCTCAAATCCGGCAGGGCGGTGGATTCATTCTGGCCCGGAAACGAGATCGAGGCTCGGTGCTGCAGCTCGGCAGCAGGCGTTCACCTGTCACGGTGATATGCACGGATTTGCGCCGAGCAATTCGCCTTTACGCCGGTTTCCTTTATGCGAACCAGTATCTGCTGCGCTCGAAAACGCTTCCTTACCGCCGCCCCGGCAACCACGCGACAAAGCCGGCCTCGCCGAGCCGCTTCATCACGTCCTCCAGATGCGCGCGGTCGCGCGTTTCGATCACGACTTCGAGCAGCGTGCCCTTGGCGGGCAGGTCGGAGAAGGTGCGCTGGTGCGAGACCTCGATGATATTGGCGCCGGCTTCGGCGAGTAGCGCCGAGACCGATGCCAACTGTCCGGGCCGGTCGACGATGTCGATGGCGATCTGCGTTAGCCGTCCCTCGCGCGCGAGTTCGCGCGTGAGCACCGAAGCGATCAGCCGCGTATCGATATTGCCGCCGGTCAGCACGAGGCCGACATTGCGCCCGGCAAAACGCTCCGGCGCCGCCAGCACCGCGGCAAGGCCGGCCGCGCCGGCGCCCTCGACCACGGTCTTTTCGATCGTGATCAGCATCGCCACTGCACGCTCGATCTGATCTTCGGTGACGAGCATGATGTCGTCGACGAGATGACGGATGATGTCGGTGGTGATCCGGCCCGGCGCCTTGACGGCGATGCCTTCAGCGAGCGTGTCGCCACGCATCGGCAGGCTCTCGCCCTTGATGGCGTTGTACATCGAGGGATAGAGCTGCGCCTGCACGCCGATGATCTGCAACGCAGGCTTCAGCGATTTGGCCGCGACCGCAATGCCTGAGATCAGCCCGCCGCCGCCGATCGGAACCACCAGGGTATCGAGCTGCGGCACGGCGGCGAGCATTTCGAGCGCGATGGTGCCCTGCCCTGCGATGATTAACGGGTCGTCGTAAGGGTGGATCATGGTGAGATTCTGCGCCTTGCCATGCGCACGTGCGAACTCGGCCGCCTCCTCCAGCGTGTTGCCGGAAATGATGGTCTCGGCGCCGTGACGCCTGGTGTTCTCGATCTTCACCATCGGCGTGCCCACGGGCATCACGATGCTGGCGGGAATGCCAAGCCGATGTGCGTGATAGGCCACGCCCTGCGCATGGTTGCCGGCCGACATCGCGATCACGCCGCGCCGGCGTTCGTCCGGCGACAACGCCAGCAGCCGGTTGAGCGCGCCGCGCTCCTTGAAGGTCGAGGTGAATTGCAGGTTCTCGAATTTCAGCCAGAGCTGGCAGCCGCAGATCTCGCTCAGCGTCCGGCTCTGGTCGCATTCGGTGACGATGACCGAGCTTGCAATGGCAGCGGCGGCGGCTTTGACATCGTCGAGCGTGACAGCAAGCCGGCCTGCCTCCGAAGCGTGCTGGTCCGGTGGAGCATTCCTGGGGGGTTTCGGCATTTCGGGGCCTCGTTGGGAGGCAATCGTATAAGCCTTTTCCGCTCTATCCGTCTCCTCCGAATCTCGTAAAAACCGCGCCCCATGAACATGGGTGTCGAAAAAGCCGCTGTGGCGTTACACTTGGGCCAGGTTCGCCGGGACAGCGGCCGGAGTTTTTCAGATGAATTCATTGAGCGATGGGCCGCAGGCGGAAGCCATCACCGTCGTGCTGCTCGAGGACGACGCGCCGACGCTTTGGCGGCTGCAGGACGCGCTGACCAAGGCCGGATACCAGGTCAGGGCCGCCGGCACGCTCGCCGAGGCGCGCGCATGTCTTGCGCAGGGTGCGCCAAAAGTGCTGCTGACCGACCTTCAACTGCCCGACGGCCATGGCGTCGACCTGATCCGCGAAACGCGGCAGCGCTTTCCGGACACCGAGATCATGGTGATCTCGATCCTCGGCGACGAGGAAAGCGTGATCTCGGCGATCACCGTCGGCGCGACGGGCTATCTGCTCAAGGACGCCTTCCCGACCGACATCGCCGCCACCGTGCGAGACCTCGTCGCCGGGCATTCGCCGATCTCGGCCTCGATCGCGCGCTTCATCGTGCGGCGGACCCAGAACACGCCCGAGCCGCCGCCGGGCCCCGCGCTCAACACCGCCAAACTGACTCCGCGCGAGATCGACATCCTCTGGGGCATCGCCAAGGGTTTTAGCTACGCCGAGATCGCGAGCCATCTCAGCCTGTCGCGCCAGACCGTGCCCGGGCATATCAAGAACATCTATCGCAAGCTCGAAGTGCATACCCGGGGCGAAGCGGTGTTCGAGGCGGTCCAGCAAGGCTTGATCAAGCTGTGAACGACACCGACGAGGACGCGACGGCGGAACGACAGCCGGCCCGCGATCGGCGGCGGCTGTGGACGTCCCGCCTCGTCCAATACCTGTTGCTGCAGGCGGTGATCGCCGGCGTCTGCGTCCTGGCGCTGCTGCAGTCGCTGCCCGGACCTCCCGACCACTATCAGGTCACGGCATTCAAGCTCACCGAAGCCGGCATCGAGCGCGCGGTAACGCTGCCGTATTTCTCCCCGTCACGGAATGCGATGAACGATCCGCCACGCTTCAGCGGACAATTCGCTCACCCCGCCGGTGAGGCCGGACGCGCTTGGTCGGTATTTTTGCCGCGCTTCACCAACGGCGTCGAGGTCAGCGTCAATGACGTCGTGATCCTCGACAGCCGGCGCGATCCCGCCGCCAACCGTCCAGACCGCAACACACCGCAGATCGCAGTGATCCCCGCCTCGGTGCTGCACGATGGCGCCAACGACGTTTCGATCCGATTGTTCATCTGGGGCCCGATCTCCGGTTTCCTCGACCGCATCTGGATCGGCCCGGACGAGCTGTTGCGTCCGAGCTTTAATCTGAGAACCCTGATCTTCGTCACCTTGCCGGTGGTGTTCTCGTCCTGGCAGGCGATCCTCGCGGTCATCCTGGGAATCATGTGGGTGATGCGGCGCCACGAGCCGGCCTATGGCGTTCTGGCTGCGGCAATGGCGGTGGGCGTCGGGCAGGCGTTCCTGCAAACGCCGATGGGCGAGACGCCGTTTTCCCGGCTCAACGTGGTCCTGATTTCGTCGGCGCCGATTGAAAGCGCGCTGGTGCTGACATTTGCGCTGTTGTTCTCGGGGTGGAAATGGCGACTCTACGGCTGGATCATTTTCATTCCCGGCGTGCTGCTGGCGCTGGCCGGCCTGTTCGGAAACCAGGCGACGGTGCGCGCGCTGTTCCTGTTTCTCGCCGTGCCGACGGTTGGCGTGTCGCTTGCCATCATGGCCATCGTGACCGCGCGCTCGGTCCTGCAACGGCCGAATGTCGCGGGTCTGCTGCTCGGATGCGCGGTCACGATCATGCTGACTTGCTGGATTGTCGACCTGCTCTCGGTGTTTGGCGTGATGCCCAACCGCATCTTCACCTCGCGGCTGTCCTATTCGGCCATGCTGGTGGCGATCGGCGCGGGATTGACCTGGCGGTTCGCCCGCGCACTGAACGAGGTCGACGGTTTTGCCGGCCGCCTCGTCACCCAGGTGCGCGACGCGGAAGCGAAGCTGAAGGCCAGTTTCGCGCGCGAGGAGGAGCGCGCCCGCGCCGCGGCGCTGGCGCGGGAGCGCACCCGGCTGATGCGTGACCTGCATGACGGGCTCGGCGGCCAGCTCGTCAGCATCGTGGCCCTGAGCGAGCGCGGCAATGGCAGCGCGGGAATCGGCGATGCGGCGCGCGCGGCGCTAAAGGACCTGCGCCTCGTCATCGATTCGATGGACGACATCGGCGGCGATCTGATGCTGGCGCTCGGCTCGTGGCGCGAGCGCGCCATGGCGCAACTGCGCCCACATGACATCGCACTCGACTGGCGCGCGGTCACGGCGCAGGGCCTGCCGGTGCATCCCGAACTGCGGCCGTGGCATGTGATCCAGATCGTTCGGCTGCTGGATGAAGCCGTGACCAATGCCGTCAAGCATGCCGATGCCAGGCGCATCACGGTGAGGATCGAGACGTTCGCGGGCGCCGATGGCTTCGACCGCGGCTGCATCACCGTCGAGGACGACGGCAGGGGCTTTGAAATCACGTCGGATGGCGCGGCGGCAGGCGCGATAAAAGCGGCGCGCGGCTTGCGCAATATGCGAAGCCGCGCGGCACGCTGTGGCGCGGAGCTGGAACTGAGCTCCTGCACCCATCAAGGCACGCGGGTGAGGCTGACATTGCCCCACCGCTTTCCCGACAGCGACGGCGCTGCCGGTTAATCAGAACTTTTTGACGCGTTTTCTTCAACCGAACCGGTATCCACTTCGCTTGAAAACACCTTGCCTGGCTCAGCGACGGCCGACGCGATTGACCGGGCCACCGCGGTTCATGGGGGTGCCGGCGCGAACACCCGCGCCGGGCGCGCCAACGCCGACACGGGCGACGCCAACGACCGGTGTAGCGACCACCGCTGCCGCGACCGGCGTCGGCCGGGCCACACAGCCCTTCGGCACGCCGACCGTCTTGCAATAAACCACCGCGGCCTGGGCCGAACCCACACCGCCCGGCGCGAACGAAGCCACGGCCGAGAACGCCGCAAGCGTCAGACCAGCGCTCAGCCAATTTGTCTTCTTCATCTGTCATCTCTCCCGAATTCGACGTGCAGCCTTGCGATGTACCGATCGGTCATCGCAGCCGACGCGGGATGTACATGGTCCATCGGGAGACGCAGCAACATCCCATGAAAATGGTGTGAGCGCGCGCGCCGGCGTTTGCAGACCAATTCCGCCGCCATGAACATGGCATGGACCCCGGACGCAACCTCGACGAGCTTCCGCGCTATCAACCCTCAACTTCTCGTCAAAAGGTCATCCATGAAAAAGACGATCCACATCCCGGCTGCGGCCACCGCGCTGATCCTGTCGCTTGCCGCCGGCTCGCTGGCTCACGCGCAATCCGGGCCCACACCGCAGGAGCAGATGGCCTGCCGCTCGGATGCCGGAAAATTCTGCTCCGAACATATCGGCAAGCCGCCGCAAATGAACGCCTGCCTCGAGGCGAACAAGCAGAAGCTGTCGGACGGCTGTCGCAAGGTGGTGGAATCGCGCGGCGGCTAGCGCCTGATCTGGAAAAGCCGTTCCAGATTTTCTCTCGGCCCAACGCGACGTATTGCTCGGTGACGGGCCTCGAACAAAAGCTGGAGCGCGCTGGCGTCCGAACGTCAGCGCGCTCCTTGAGATGTCGCGGCGATCGCCGGAATGAAAATCAATTGTCCTGATCGAACAGCCTGATGCGAGGCGTATCGGCTCTCGCCCGTTCAGCGAACATTTCGCTCGGCCCGCCTTCTTCCCGGATCCTGATCCGCCGCGGCTCGGTCACTTCCCGGACCCTCGCTTCAACCGCCTCGAGTTCCTGCTCACGCGGCTGCTGGACCCGACGCCTTTCGGCCCAGAGCTGGCGCCGTTCGGCGCGCCGCTTTTCCGCGTCCGCACGCTTGACGTCCGTTTCGCGGGCCCTCGCGAAGGCGTCCCGAGGCGGAGCGGCTTTTTCTCCGGTCTGTTCGGCTGATTTCTGTTCGGTTGATTTTGCAGGTTGCAGTTGTGCCTGGACGGGCTGCACGGCCGCGACATTGTTGGCGGGCTTCTCTTCGGCGCGGACATTGTTGATGGGGGGAGCCGCATTGCCGGACGGCGCTGCTGCCTCCGTTTGCGGCTGTGGCTGCGGTTGCGCCGGCGCGGGAGCAGGACTCGTCGCAGCCGCACGCGGCACCGGTTGCGCCGGTACGGCCGCGACGGTTATCGGCTCAGCCGACATCCTGCGTTCCAGCTTGGACACCCCTGAAGGCGGGTTGGCGACGTTCGCCGCCAGATAGCCTCCGCCGAGACCGGCGGCGACTGCCACGATCACGGTTCCCACGCCTGCAAAATATGCCGTCGATATCCGCATGTTTCGGCTCCATCATCCACGCGGAAAACGCGTGGCATGGGCCGATGTTCCGGCACGGTCTGGTGAAGAAATTGGAACCGGGAGCGCTGCGATCAGAGCGCTAGATCATCTGGGCGACTTTTTCCAGGCCGATGACGCGGGCGAGCGAACGGACTTCGCTCTTCTGGTCTTCACGCAACTGGAACAACAGCGGCATCGCCGCCGATTTCAATTGCTGGACTTCTGCCGAGTCGGGATCAATCGGCACGCCCGGAGCATTCGGGTTGGCCTGCCGGCCCGCGTGAATCTTGCGGGCGACGGCACGCAGCGCGTTCTCCACCGGCGGCCAGTACAATTCCTGCGAGGCGGACAGTTTCAGTCGGTCCTTGATTCCGGCGATCTGGCCGTCGCTCAGCAGCGCATAGTTTTTCTGCGGCTGCGGCTTGGCGACGGCCTTGGGCTTCGGCGGCGTCATGGGCGACGATGCGGCGGGCGCCATCGGCGCGGCAGGTGCAACCTCTTTTGGCAGCCCGAGATCGGCGGGGGCGGTCGAGGCATAGGCCTGGCGCAGCAACTCGCTCAGCGCCGCGGTAGTCTCGGGCGTCTCATAGTTGGCCAGCGTATAGCTTACGACAGCCAGCCGGTCCTTCTTGTTTGCCTTGTTCGACACCGGCGTTTGGACGGTGGCAAGCGAAGCGGCAGCCAGTTGGAGCGGCGCAGGTCCGCTGTCCCGGCCGATAATGGCAGTGGCGGCGGTGCCGGCCACAAGAAAGCAGATCAGCGCACCGATGGTCATTGTCTTGGTCAAAAAGGTCTCCATTCCCGCCGACGTGTGGCCCTTTTGCCGCAAGCTGGAAGACAATTGCGGCGTTACGATGCCGTTTCGAGCGTTACGCGGTCAAAAACCTGGAGAAATCGTCCCGAAACAGCCCGGAATCAGGCCACCGCGGCCAGTTCGTAGGCTTCCTGGATGTCGGCAACGATATCGGACGCTTCCCACAGGGCGTCGGGCTCGATCGACTGCAGGGTGACGGTCCAGTTGTTGCTGCGGTTGCGAGGCATGCTGACGACGTCGAATTCGATGCCGCGGCACAGCGGATGCCGATCGAGCGCAAACATCACCCGCCGCCGGATCTCCTCGAGAGTCGCTGAGGTCTTGCCAAAATACCGGTCTAGATCCATTCGTGCCCCCTCGATTTGCCGCCCGGTCGGCCGTGGCGGGCGACTATCCTCTGGGGCTATTGTTGGGGCCGATATGGTTAACGGCGCGTTAATCCCCGTATTGGCGCGGGGTCAGAACCTGAGCGACGGCGGAGCGGAACAGCCCGGCATGGCTGAAGCGATACCTCAGACGACAACGGCGGCCGCGACCGGTCCGTCGGTCCGCGCCCCGCTGGCGGCGGCCATCGCGATTTCAGCCTTCACACTGTCGGTCGCGACCTTCGAACTGGCGATGGCGGACTGGCCTTCCGGCTTCGTCCTGCTCGCGGTCGTGCCGCTGATGGCGCTCGTGTTCTGCGGCTGCGCCCTGTGGTCCGCGACGCTGTTGCTGCGTATCCGGAACGGCGGCGCGAAGTTTGCTCTTCCATTCCTGATTTACGCGCTGACGCTCGCCATTCTCGTTTACGCGCCGCTACACAAGATCGCCCTGCAGCAGAATTTCGACTGGCACCGCCAAGACCGCGAACGGATCGTGGCGCGGGTCGAAGCCGGCGAGCTGAAGCCCAACGTCTCCACCAACAAGAGCCTGATCGCGCTCGGCGACCGCGCGCCCCACGTTTCCGCCGGCGGTAACGACATCGTCGTCGATGAAACCGACGACGGCACCTATGTGCTGTTTCTGACCTCACGCGGCTTAAAGCACTATTTCACCGGCTTCCTGCGCGTGCCCCCGGACGGCGATCCGAAAAAGTTCTTCGAGTTCGAGGACAAGCCGCCGAGCCAACTCGTGCGCTACGACAAGGACTGGTATTTCGTGGCGAATTAAGCTGCTTTCGCGCGCAACGGTCCAGCGATCGTCCCAAGCGCAATGCCGCCGATGATCAACGTCATCGCCAGAAACAGCGATGGTTCGAGCGGCTCGTTCAGGATCAACGTGGCGCAGAAGATTCCGAGCAACGGCGTTGCCAGCAGGCACAGCGAGGTCGTGACCGCGGGCAGGCTGCGATTGACCATCGTCATCGCCCAGTTTGCGAACGCCGTGCAGACGGTACCGCTGAAGAGCAGCAACGCAAGAAGGCGCGCGTTCCACGCAATGTGCGGCGGCCCCTCCACGATCAGCGCGGTGGCCGAAAGCAGCACGGCCGCCAGCAACACCTGCCAGAACACGAGTTGAAACGGCGTCGATATCCAATGGTGCGCGCGGACATAGACGATGTTACCGGCCCAGCAGAACGCCGCGACCAGGATCAGCGCGCTGCCGAACAGCGCATTGCCGTCGCGCCAATCCAGCGTCTGCGGATTGAAGATCACGGCGAGGCCCGCGAGACCGAAAACAATCCCGAGCGCGCGCCGGCGCGTGATGGCTTCCGACAGGAACATCGCAGCGCCAATCGCGACCCATAGCGGCGTCGTATAGCCGAGCACGATCGCCCTGCCCGCCGGCACGAATTGCAGGCCGGCCGCGATCAGCGCGGAAAATACCGTCAGGTGCAGAATGGACGTGCAGAACACGACCGGCAGGTCACCCCGGCGCGGCACGATGAAAGCCCCCTGTATCCAGAGCATCGGCGCGAGCGTGGCCGACGCGATCATGCAGCGGATGGCGGTGGCCCATAGCGGCGGCACGTCCTGCACGATCATCTTCGTCACCGGCCAGTTGGTGCCCCACGCGAGCACGACACCGGCGAGCAGCACCGCCGCGTTGCGGGTTGAAAGTCCACTGGCCATGCCGAACACGTTCGTTCCATCCAAGCGATCCGCATTTGCATAGCCATTCAACTGGCCCTAAAGAAAGAACCAGTCTTTATGAATTCATGAGTCCAGTTATGGACGACCTGCTTCCCGGCATGCTGCGTCTGACCCGCGACGGCGGCGAAACGCTGACGCGGCAGCTTACCGACCAGTTGCGGCGCCTCATCACGGAGGGGCGTCTCGCACCCGGCCAGCGCCTGCCGTCGAGCCGTCTGCTTGCGCAATCGCTGGGATTGGCGCGCAACACCGCCTCGTTTGCGATCGAGCAGTTGGCCGCGGAAGGCTACGTCACCCTTTCCGCCGGCCGCCGGCCCGTCGTGGCCGAGGGCCTGTCGCTCGATCGGCGCAAGCTGTCGTCGCGAAACAGCCGCAGCGGAAGTGCAAAGATAAGTCTGTCTGCCTGGGCGAGCAGCCTGCCGCGGTCGGTCTGGCCGCCGATCCACAAAGATCGGCCTCGGCCGTTTCAGCCGGGACTGGCGGATGAGCGCGAGTTTCCGCATGATGAGTGGAGCCGCTGTCTGCGGCGCGCGGCGCGGAACATTCCGTTACGCCGCGATCGTCCCATCAACCATCCCCCGCTGCAGGAAGCCTTGCTCAGGCATCTCGCGGTTCATCGCGGGGTCAAGGCTGCAGCCAGTCAGATCCTGTTCGTGCCCACGGCGCAGGCCGGCCTGATGCTGATCGCCAATGCGTTGCTCGAACCGGGCGACCGCGCCTGGGTCGAAAGCCCCGGCTACGGCGGCGCCGACGTCGCCTTCCGGGCCGCCGGCGCCGCTGTCTCCGCCATCCCGCTCGACCAGCACGGCATGGCCATTTCCTCGCACAAGGAAACGCCCCGCCTGATCTTCGTCACGCCGTCGCACCAGTACCCGACCGGGCGGCTGATGCCGATCGGCCGCCGCCTCGAACTGCTGCGGTTTGCCGAAGCCACGGGCGCCTGCATCATCGAAGATGATTATGACGGCGAATTCCATTACGAGGCGCGCCCGGTGGCTGCCCTGCACGGGTTAGCACCGTCACCGCGTGTGTTCTATCTCGGGACTTTTTCGAAGGCGACTTATTCGGACATTCGCATCGGCTATGTCGTCGTGCCGGAAGCGCTGGTCGACGTCTTTGAACTCGCGCAACGACATATGGGCATACTGACGTCGATCACGATTCAGGATGCGCTGGCCGAATTCATCAATGCGGGCACCTATCTCGGTCACATCAAGAGGATGACGCGTCTCTACAAAACACGGCGCGATCGTATGGTGCAGGCCCTTGCGCGCGAGGCCGGCAACTGCCTCGCGGTCGAGACGCCTGATGGAGGCATGCAGTTGCTGGCAAGGTGCCGTCCCCACACCGACGACCAGCAACTGGCGGCGCGGCTGCTCGAGGCGGGCGTCGTCAGCCGGGCGCTGACGAGAATGCTGTATCACAGGACCGCAGAGCGCGGCTTGTTTCTCGGCTTCGCGGCATGGAACGACAAGGAGATCGATCAGGCCGCGCGCATATTGGGGCGCATCGTGCGCTAGAACATGAACGTAGCCCGGATGGAGCGAGCGAAATCCGGAAGCGGTCGTATCGATGCACCTGCCCCGGAATGCGCTTCGCTCCATCCGGGCTACAAATCAGCCTGGCTTTATTCGCGTCAATGCTCCCCGATATTCCGCTAGCGTGCGCGCGACCATCTCTTCGACGGACAACAGCTCCGTCACACCCGAGACGGAATGTCCCGCGCTCCAGATATCCTTCCAGTGTTTGGGACGGTTCTCGCGGGCTCCGACGTCGATGTCCTTGCCGATATCGATCGCGCCGCGCAGCGGCAGATTGTCCGGATCGAGTCCGGCGGCCTCGATCGACGGCCGCAGCATGTTGGTCTGCAGGCCCGTAAATGCGGTGGTCAGCAGAATGTCGTCGGCGCTGCTGCTGACCAGCAACGCCTTGTACCTGGGATCCGCCATGCTCTCGCGCGTCGCGATGAATTTAGTGCCCATATAGGCGAGGTCGCAGCCGAGCGCCTGCGCGGCGCGCAGCGCGTAGCCGTCGGCGATGCCGCCCGCCAGCACCAGCGGCCCATCGAAAAACGCACGCACCGCGCGCACGAACACGAAGGGATTAAGCCAGCCGGTCTGGCCGCCCGCGCCGGCCGTCAACAGCACCAGCCCGTCGGCGCCCGCGGCAACGGCGCGCTCGGCATGGCGGATCGAGGCGACGTCGGCCAACACCAGCGCACCGGCATCATGCAGCGGCCCGATCACCGGCGCCGGCGATCCGACCGAGGTGATCACCATTTCGGGCCGGTGCCTCAGCAGCACCTGCAGATCCTGCGCCAACCGCGCATTGGAGCGATGCACGATCAGGTTGGCGCAGACCGGCGCGGCGCGTTTACCGCTTGCATCAGAATGCTGCTGCAATCGGCCCTCGATCTCACCCAGCCACTGGTCGAGTTGCTCGGGACTACGGCAATTCACCGTCGGGAACGAGCCGATCACCCCGTTGCGGCATGCAGCTACCACGAGTTCGACACCCGACACGAGAAACATCGGCGCCGCGATCAGCGGCAAGCTCAGGCGTTCATTGAAGCGCGAAAGAAGATCGTCAGGTTGCGTCATGGCGACTTGAGCCGCTTCCTCGTTATGCTAGCGTTGACTCACATTGGCACGGGCGAAGGCCAATTACAAAATTTGCGGGGAGAAAAGAAGATGAGCAATCCGCTCTACGCGTTTCCGGCATCATGCGAACAGACCTTGCGGGCGCTGGCGCGCTACCCTGGGCGCACCGCGTTCAGCTGGCCGGGCGGATCGATCACCTACCAGGGCACGACCGACATGATCGGGCGCATGCAGGCCGTGTTCACGCGGCTCGGCTTTCAACCCGGCACCCGCGTCGCGTTTCTTACTGCCAACCGCGCCGATACATGGTGCGCAGGCGTCGCCGCGCAATTGTCGCGGCTGGCGATCACCTGGCTGCATCCGCTGGGCTCGCTGGATGATCAGCTGTTTCAGCTGGAAGATTCCGAAGCGCAGATGCTGGTGGTCGACGGCGTCACGTTCCGTGATCGTGGCGGCGAACTCGCGGCGCGCGCCTCGGGTTTGAAAACCATATTCACGCTCGGCCCGGCCGATTACGGCGCCGATCTGCTGCAGGCGATCGAGGCTGCAGGCAGCGCCACCGCACGCAATTTCGCCGGCCCGGACGATATCGCCACGCTGAACTACACCGGGGGCACCACCGGAAAATCCAAGGGCGCGTTGCGCCATCACCGCCAGCAAAGCGGATTCGCCAATGCGATCCTGGCCGATTTCGAAATTCCGGCTAATCCGACCTACCTGACGGTGGCACCGATCAGCCACGTCGCGGGAACCAAAATGCTGCCGACGCTGATGCGGGGCGGCACCGTGCACATGCTGAAGGGTTTCGATCCCGAGGCGGTGTTCAAGACCATCGAGCGCGAGCGCATCAATTTCACGCTGTTCGTGCCGACAATGATCTACGTGATGCTGGATCATCCCGCGCTCGACAAAACCGACCTCTCCTCGCTCGAACTATTGCTATATGGCGCCTCCGCGATGTCGCCGAGCCGACTGGTCGAAGGCATCGAGCGGATCGGGCCGGTGTTCTCTCAGCTTTACGGCCAGACCGAGTGCTATCCGGTGTCGGTGCTGCGCAAGAAAGACCACGACCCCAAAACGCCGGAGCTGTTTTTGTCTTGCGGCTTCCCGATCGCCGCCTGTCAGGTCAAAATTCTCGACAATGATGACCAGGAAGTCGCAACCGGCGAGGCCGGCGAAATCTGCGCGCGCGCGACGCATGTGATGGCCGAATACTGGAAGCGGCCGGACATCACCGCCGAGACGCTGAGGAGCGGCTGGCTGCACACCGGCGACATCGCGCGCAAGGACGAACGCGGCTACTTGTTCATCCTCGACCGCAAGAAGGACATGATCGTCTCCGGCGGCTTCAACATCTTTCCGCGCGAAGTCGAGGATGTACTGTCGCAGCACGCCGACGTCGCGATGGTCGCCGTGGTCGGCGTGCCCGACGACAAATGGGGCGAGGCCGTCACCGCCGTGATCGTCGCACGCGAAGGCGCCCGGCCGGATGCGGATGAGCTGATCAACCTGGTGAAGGCGAAGAAGGGCTCGGCGCATGCGCCCAAGCACGTCAAATTCGTCACCGAGTTGCCGATGACCGGCGTCGGCAAGGTCGACAAGAAAGTGCTGAAGGCCGGTTTCTGGACCGGCCGCGACCGGATGGTGGGCTAGCGCCGGCCGTTCACGCCAGCAATTGATCGAGCTGATCGCGCAACTGGTCCTGATGATACGGCTTTGCCAGACGCGGCAGGTTGAGCTGCGTGCCTTCCGGCAATTCCGCATAGCCGGTGGCCAGCAGCACCGGCAGCGACGGGCGCACCTCGCGCGATGCTGCGGCCAGTTCCAGTCCGGTCATCCCGGGCATCATGTGATCGGTCACCATCAGGTCGAGCGGCTGTTCGCTCTTGAGAATGTCCAGCGCATGCTGGCCGGAATTGGCGCCGATCACCCGGTGGCCAAGATCTTCCAGCATTTCCGTGGTCGACATCGCGATCAGCGGATCGTCGTCGACAAACAGGATGACCGCCTTGCGCTTGATCTTTTCCGCTGGCGGCGCCGGACTTTCCGTTTCCGGCGCGACGGTCGCGACCGGCAGCACCAGTGTCGCACAGGCTCCTTTCCCGACGGTGCTCGTCAGTTGCAGCGTGCCACCCAGCTGAACCGCAAGCCCATGCACCATGGACAGTCCAAGGCCGGTACCCTTCCCGACCTGCTTGGTCGAAAAGAACGGTTCGATCGCGCGCTTCAGTATTTCCGGTGACATCCCGGTCCCGGTATCGGCGACCGACAGCTTGAGATACTGGCCCGGAACCAACGTCGCATCGCCCTTCGCCTGATACTCCGCCACCGCGATATAGATCCTGCCGCCATCGGGCATCGCGTCACGGGCGTTGATCGCGAGATTGAGGATCGCAAGCTCGAGCTGATTGGCATCGATCCGCGCCGGCGGCAGGCCGCGGGGAATATCGAGCCGCAATTCCACACGGGGCCCGAGCGAGCGTTCGAGCAGGTCGACCATCCCCTCGATCAGGGCGCGCAGGTCGACCGATACCGCGCGCAAATCCTGCTGGCGGGCGAATGCGAGCAAACGCTGGGTCAGCGAGGCGCCGCGTTCGGCGCCCTGGATGGCGCCCTCGACCAGCCGGTGCAGGCGCGGATCGTCCGGCAGGCGCTTGCGCAGCAGATCGAGATTGCCCATCACGGCCATCAGCAGATTGTTGAAATCGTGCGCGACGCCGCCGGTCAGCTGGCCGATGGTCTCCATCTTCTGGGCCTGGCGCAGTTGCTCCTGGGCTTTCTCCCGCGCCGCCACCGCCTTCATCAGGTCGGCGGAACGTTCCTCGACGCGCTGCTCGAGCGTTGCGGTCAGTTCCGCCAGCGCCGTGCGCTCGGCTGCCAATTGCGCAACCAGGGTTTCGCGCTCGATTTCCGCCGTCTTGCGCGCGGTGATGTCGGAGCAAACGCCGACAAGCGACTTGATGCTCCCGTCGGGGCGATGTACCGGCCGGCCGCGCACGTCGACCCAGTGCAGCGATCCGTCGGGCCAGATATTGCGGAACTCGATGTTATAGTCGTGCCCCTGCTCGACCGTGCGCGTGACGCTTTCATCGCGGCGCGCGCGATCGTCGGGATGGACCGCGCGCTCGAGGTCCTGATACGTGAACGGCCCCTCTACGTCGCGTCCAAACGCGGATTTGCAGCTTGCCGAGGCTTCAAAGAGGAGGTCGGGCAGATGCAGCTCCCACGTGCCGAGTTGCCCGGCCGTGAGCGCGGTTTGCAGCAGGCGCCCGCTTTCGGTCAGATCGGCAAGGATCGCGCGCGCCTCGTATTGCCTGCGCCTTCCGCGCACCGCGGAGCCGACGATGCTGACGAGCGTGGTCGGATGAAACGGCCGCTCGAGAAACGTCACGTTGCCCAGCGCCTGCCCGATCCGCGCCGCGTCGGGATTACGCTCGGGGCCGCCGCCCTGATGCGTCAGCAGTACGATCGGAAAATCCGACCATGGCGGTTGACCGTCGAGCCAGTTCACGAGGTCGCGCAAATCCGCGGTCTTGATCGCTTCGTCGGCGATCACGGCGAGACCTGCGCCGCCCTCGATCTCGCTCAGCAGCTGCAGGCAGATCGCCACAGGCTTGCGCGTGGTAGCCGGCCTCGCGGATTAGCGCGGCGGCGACCGCAGCGTCGCGGCCCTTGGGTGCGAGAATGACAGCCCGCTCGGATGACGGACCGGCCTTCACGGCAGTTCATCCTCCAGCAGTGGCTTATCTTCGCCGACGTAGACCGGAACGCCTCGCAGCACTCCCTGGAATCCAACAAGCGGCTCGCCGAGGGTGAGGCCGCGATTGTCGATGCGATATTCGCGTATCGTTGATTCGTGCGCGCCGGTACGTTTCTTGATGACCGACAACGCGCGGCGCACGGTACCGATCGCCTCGAAATAGCGCAGCAGGATCACGGTGTCCGCAAGATACGTGACGTCGACCGGCGCCTTCATGTCGCCGACCAATCCGTGCTGCGCAACCGTCATGAAGGTCGCCGCCCCCTGGCGATTGAGATATTGCAGCAGCTCGTGCACGTGCAGAATCAACGAATTCTCCTCGGGCATCGCGGCCTGATAGCCGTTGAGGCTGTCGATCAGCACGGTCTTGACGCTGTGCTCGTCAACCCGCTTGCGGACGCGATGGGCGAATTCACCAGGCGACAGCTCGGCGGCATCGACCTGCTCGATAAAGAGATTGCCGCTGCGCTGCATGGCTTCGAGATCGATGCCAAGGCCTTTCATGCGGTCAAACAGAAGGCCCAGCTCTTCGTCGAAGACGAAGAAGGCCGCCTTCTCGCCCCGTGCGACCGCGGCAACGATAAAAGTAATGGCGAGGAGAGATTTGCCGGTGCCCGCCGGCCCCAGGATCAGCGTGCTCGATCCGGTCTCAATACCATTGCCGAGAAGCGTGTCCAGTTCTGCAATGCCGCTCGAAAGCGTGCGTCTGGTGTAACTCGTTCGATGTTCCGACGCCACCAGCCGCGGAAATACGTTCAGGCCGCCGGTGGCGATGGTGACGTCATGGTAGCCGCCGCGAAATTTTACGCCACGATATTTGATGACGCGCGCACGACGTCGCTCTGCGCCATAGGCCGGCGAAAGTTCCTCGAGCCGCAACACGCCGTGCGCCACGCTGTGGATGGTTTTGTCGCCGAGGTCGGACGACATATCATCGAGCAGCAGCACGGTTGCGCCGAAATTTGCGAAATAGTGCTTGATCGCCAGAATCTGCCGCCGGTACCGCAGCGAGCTCTGCGCCAGCAGCCTGATTTCGGAAAGGCTGTCGAGAATCACCCGCTTCGGCTGCGCACGATCGACGGCGGCGAAAATCTGCTTGGTGGTCTCGCCCAGTTCGAGGTCGGAGGAATAAAGCAGGCTCTGCTGTTGCTCGGAATCGAGGAGGCTTTCCGGCGGCAGCAGTTCGAACACTTCGATCTGCTCGTCGAGCTTCCAGCCGTGAGAAGCGGCGCCTTGCCGCAATTCGCGCTCGGTCTCAGACAGCGTGATGTAGAGGCACTTCTCGCCGGCCCGCGCTCCCTCCATCAGGAACTCAAGCGCAATCGTGGTCTTCCCGGTTCCGGGTTCCCCCTCGATCAGAAACATGTGCTCCCTGGTGAACCCGCCAGCCAGGATCTCATCCAAGCCCCAGATGCCGCTCTTTGCCTTACCCACAATTAACTCGACCAATATACCCTCCCAAACCGAGATCAATTCCCCACGGCTTCAAGCAGTTCCATCACAACGGAACTTTTTCTTGGGCGTTTTTCGTGGGCGCATGTCAGGGGTGCTGAAGGCCGGCTGGACCGGCCGCGACCGGATGGTGGGGCAGCAAAGCGGCGCGGCCTTCAATCGGCCGGATCGGTCCAGCGGGCACGCCATCCCGGCAACAGGCTTCCCCAGCCGTTTGGCTGGGTCTCAAAACACTGCGCGCCGGATGCGGGCTGTACCCACGGCTGCGCGCTGCGCGTAAAGAAATGCGCGACCGGAACCAGCCATGACCTGTCATCAAGCGTGCCGGCACGAAGACTGACGGTTTCCGGCCGTCCGTCGCGTTCGCCGTAGGGCCGTGTGCCGCAATGGCCGCAGAACCGCGAGATGACCGGCGTACCGTTGGGCGAGGTGTGATGCCAGCCATTCGGCTCGCCCTGCAGGATGCGAAAATCCTTGAACCGTACCGGCATGTTCAGCGCGAACGCGCTGCCCGTCTGGCGCTGGCAATCGGTGCAATTGCAGGTGTAGAGCAGCAACGGAAACGACGTGATCTCGTAACGGATCGCGCCGCACTGGCAGCCACCGGTCATCGGGAGTGAAGGTCGCGGCGGTTTCATGGCCGGGCTCGGATGAGATTGTCGTCGCATCCTATCCGCGGCAAATCGATTGTCTATCGATCCGCCGCGTCAGCCGGCCATGCGTCTCTCCTCGGCAGCCTTCTTGTCGAAATTATTGGGCACCTCGATGTCGACCTCGAGCGTCGATACCGTCTTGCCGCGTTCCAGCTTGACCATCACCTTGTCGGGATCGAGCTGTATGTGTTTCGACACCACCGCGAGGATTTCCTCCCGCAGCGTGACGAGCAGGTCGGACTGACCGAGCAGCCCGCGCTCGTGCGCCAGCAGAATCTGCAGCCGCTCCCGCGCAACGGGGGCAGTCGCTTGGCGGCTGCCGAACAGCCGCAGCAGCCTCATGCTCATGCAGCCCTCCGACCCAGTAGCCGATCCATGAAGCCCTTGCGCTCGGTCGGCACCACCATGGCGACCTCTTCACCCATCAGGCGGCGCGAGGCGTCGATATAGGCGCGGGCCGGCGCGCTCTCGGCGTTGTTGAGCGTCACCGGCGTGCCGACGTTGGACGCCTTCAGGACATCCTGGCTCTCGGGAATGATGCCGAGCAAGGGCGTCGCGAGGATTTCCAGTATGTCGTCGATGTTGAGCATCTCGCCGCGCGCGGCGCGCGCCGCATCGTAGCGGGTGATCAGCACGTGTTTTTCAACCCGCTCGCCGCGCTCCGCCCTTACCGTCTTGGAATCGAGCATGCCGATGATGCGATCGGAATCGCGCACCGAGGAAACCTCGGGATTGGTGACGATGACGGCTTCGTCGCAATAGCGCATCGCAAGCGTGGCGCCGCGTTCGATGCCGGCCGGGCTGTCGCACAGGATCCAGTCGAACCGGCTCCTGAGCTCGTCGATGACGCGGCCGACGCCTTCGTCGGTCAGCGCATCCTTGTCCCGCGTCTGCGACGCCGGCAGCAGCCAGAGATTTTCCAGCCGCTTGTCGCGGATCAAGGCCTGCGGCAGCTTGGCGACGCCCTGCACCACATTGATGAGGTCGAACACCACACGGCGTTCGGCGCCCATCACAAGGTCTAGGTTGCGCAGGCCAACGTCGAAATCGACCACCACGACGTTTTGCCCGTTCTGGGCAAGCGCCGCGCCGAGCGCGGCGGTAGTGGTGGTCTTTCCAACGCCTCCCTTGCCTGAGGTAACGACCAGGACCTTGGCCATACGTGATCTCCTTAGCCGGTTAATTCAGCGGGGTAATCTTCATGGTGTCGCCCTCCAGCCAGGCTTGCGCCGGACGGTTGCGGAGCGTGACGTCGATTTCTTCTGCAGTCTGGTAGTAGCCGTCGATGGCGAGCAGCTCCGCCTCGATCCTCTGGCAGTAGATCCGCGCATGGGAATTGCCGTTGACGCCCGCCATCGCGCGTCCGCGCAGCGTGCCGTAGATGTGGATCGATCCGCCGGCGACGATCTCGGCGCCGGAGCCGACCGAGCCGAGCACGGTGACATCGCCTTCCATGAAGACGATCGACTGCCCCGAACGCACCGGGCTGTCGAGCAATAGCGAGGTCGGCTTCGGCTTGGCTTCGGGCTCGGGCTTCTGCACCGGCTCGTTGCGCGTGATCACGCAGGCGCGGCCGCCGGTCAGCAAGGGCGGCATGCTCGCTGCGAGGCGCTCTTCATCGACGCCCTCGATGCCGAGGACGCGAATGTTGCGCTCGTTGAGGTTGCCGAGGAGATGGGCGATGGCGGCGCTGCTGAGATCGACCGATGCGAGATCGAGTACGATCGGCTTGCCGACGAAATAGCCGGGCGAGCGCGCCAGCGTGGCGTCGATCTCGGCCAGCCATTCCACGATCGGAACGACGGGGCTGAACACGAACGCGACATAGGAACGGCCGCGCAGCCGGACCAATTGTCGCGTGGGATCAGCTCGGACGTTCATGATGTTTCGACTCGTCTTTCTTATTGAATGGTTAACAATCAGCGAACTTGGTTAACGAGTAATTAATGCGACGACGCGCGAAACGCGCAGAAATGCGCGCAACGGGCTGCGAATCCGGCGTATTTGTGGCCGATTCTTGCTGCCGACTGCGGGCGGTGCACGTCAAAGCCTTTGCAAACAAGGGTCTCGTGAGTTGTGGTTAACAAGACCTCAACTTACTTTTGTCACGTTTCCGACCTAAATTAGTCCTCGCGCGGTTCCAACAAACTTATGTGTGCTGACGGCCTCCCCTCCCGGGGTCTGGCAGCCGCGTTCCGTCGGGCAGACGGACATTTGCCGGCAGGGGACTAGGGCATTGGAAGCCGTGGGGAAGGTGTGGTCGCGGGACAGGATCTCGCAGGCAGGTGGCGTCGAACGCAAAGACGACGCCGCCCGACACTTTGAATCAAATCCACCAACCGAACTTAGCAGCGCCTGGGGAACCGACGTGGATTCCTCCGCGCTCCGTGAGCTCGAACTGCTGTCCAATACGCCCGCAGCCGTTTCGCAGCCAACCAATCCGCCGGATCATCCAACAAAGGCCAATCCGCCAAGTTCCAATTCGCCAAGCGTCATGAGGAGTGAGCGTATGAGTAGTATGAGCGAGCAGGACCATCTCAATCCCCGCGATCCCCTGTACTACGCGCCGCGCTCGCTGCGTGAGCGGTCGGCTACGCGCGGAACAAGCCTGGAAAAGCCGTTTTCCGCGGTGTCGTTCGACTCCCAGCTCGAGAGCGCGGTATCCGACGCGCTGCGCCACCCCCTCGATCCCGAGGTCATGCACGACCCCGACCGGGAGTTCGAAAAAGGCGTTGTGGACCGTCGCGGCGCGCTTCGCCGCCGCCATCGGCGTCGCAGCGCTCGTGGCGCTGTTCTTCGTCGTCGCCGTGCCCGGATCGCGCCAGAGTGAAGGTGAGCAGTCGTCGACGTTCGCCAACTTCGCACAGTCGATCAAGAACGCACTGCCTTCATCCGGCGAGGGCGCGCAAAAGCCCGCAATCAACGAGTTCCAGGCCCTTCTCGCCGCCTCGCCGGCGAGCGCTCCGGCAGCGTCCGAACAGGACAACCAGTTGCTCAAGCAGTTCATGCAGTGGCGCGAGAAGCCGGATCCGGCTACGCCACAACGCGCTACCCCATAATCCAGTCGGAGGGCTGACAATGCCTGAGAACCGACTTACGGTGATCTTGTTCTCAAGGAGTTTGCCATGACCTCGTACCGCAACATCTTGCTGGTTGGGGCCGTGCTGTTCGGTATCGCAGGCAGCGCACAAGCCGCCGGCGACATCACGATCGTGCGCGACCTTGCCAGCCGCGTCGGGCCCGTAATCGGCTCGGCACAGGCCTGCCGCGACATTGGGCGTCCGCGCATCCAATCAATCGTCGACAAATTTTCACAGGTGATACGGGAGGCCTCTTCGAACGAGGCCGAACGTTCCGACCTCACCCAGACGTTCGATCGCACCGTGGCCGAAGGACGCGCCGCCGTGTCCTCGGGCAGGATGGATTGCATCAGGGCCGACCGTCAGCTCGCCGATCTCGAACGCTCAATCTCCGGACCGAGCCTCTCCAGTGTGATCGGCCCGTCGCCTGCTGCCGCTGCGACTGCAGCGAATGCGGCAACCGCGCCGACCGCCCCGGTCCCGACCGGGCCGCTGCCGCGCGGCATCGGCGAAAAAGAAATCCGCTTTGGCATCGCCGCCCCGTTCTCCGGCTCGGCCCGCGAGCTGGGACGCCAGATGAAGCTCGGAATTGAAACCGCCTTCAACCGGATCAACGATTCCGGCGGCGTTGACGGCCGGATGCTCAAACTGTTCGCCGCCGACGACGGCTACGAGCCCGGGCGCACGCTCGAAGCCATGAAGCAGCTTTATGAAAAGGACCAGGTGTTCGGCGTTATCGGCAATGTCGGCACCCCGACCGCGGCAGTGGCGATTCCCTATGCGCTCGAACGCAGGATGCTGTTCTTCGGGGCCTTCACCGGATCCAACATCCTGCGCAACGATCCGCCGGATCGCTACGTTTTCAACTATCGCGCCAGCTATGTTCAGGAAACCGACGCGGTCGTTCGTTACCTCGTCAAGATACGCCGGCTGCAGCCGCGCCAGATCGCGGTCTTTGCGCAGCAGGATTCGTACGGCGATTCCGGATTTGCCGGGGTCGCGAAGGCGTTCCGCTCCATGGGCGTGAACGACAGCGCGATCCTTCGGCTCAACTATGCGCGAAACACCGTCGACGTGGACGACGCAGTCAATCAGTTGAAGCTCGCGAAGCCGCCGCTCAAGGCGATTGTCATGGTCGCGACCTACCGGGCCGCGGCAAGGTTCATCGAGAAGACGCGCGACGCTTATCCCGGACTGATCTACTCCAACGTTTCGTTCGTCGGCTCCACTGCACTTGCCGAAGAACTGAAGCTGTTGGGACCGCGCTACACGAACGGCGTGATCGTGACGCAGGTGGTGCCGGCGGTGTCGGGCTATTCGTCCGCCGTGCTCGAATACAAGAACGCGCTCGCCAAATATTACCCAGGCGAAGCGGCCGACTACGTTTCGTTCGAGGGCTATGTCGCCGCCAACGTCATGATCTCGGGCATCAAGCGGGCCGGCCCGCAGGTCGACACCGAGAAGCTGATCGACACGCTGGAGACGATGCGCAATCTCGACCTCGGTCTCGGGACCCAGCTCAGCTTCGGCCGCTCCGAGCACCAGGCCTCGAACAAGGTGTGGGGCACGGCGCTCGATGAGGGCGGGCGCTATCAGCCGCTCGAGCTCGAATGATCAAAACGCTACCAGTGCAGCCGCGTCGCCAGGGCAATTATTGCGCCCTCGACGCGGCGCGTCGGTATTCCGGGAAACTTCAACCCAAAAATTTTTTTCAGGATTTAACCCAAGAGTTGTGTAGTGCGTATTTTAGTGAACCTGCGTTGGACTTCGCTTTTACTTAGTTCCTTTTTCATCACAGCCGCGGAAGCGGCCCCCGGCGACAAGATCGATCTGGTACGCGACCTCGCAGGCCGTGTCGGGCCGGTGATCGGTTCGGCGCTGGCCTGCCCTGACATTACGCGGCCTCGAATCCAGTCGGTGATCGAGAAGTTTGCGGCGGTGATCCGGGATGCCGCCTCCAACGAAGCCCAGCGCTCCGACCTCGCGCAACTGTTCGATCGCAGCGTCGCAGACGGCCGCGGCGCGGTGACGTCGGGAAGGACGGATTGCAGGCTGGCGGAACGCCGGCTGGCGGATCTGGAGCAGTCATTGGCGCCATCTGCGCCCGCTCCGGCCGCGGCCGCGCCCACTCCCGCCCTCGCTCCCGTCGCACCGGCTTTCGCCGCGGCGCCGGCGGCCGCGCCCGCGATCAGCTTCGGAAATCCGGTCAGCGCGGTCCGCGGCGTATCCGACACCGAAATCCGGTTCGGCATCACCGCGGCCTTCACCGGCCCGGTGAGAGAGCGCGGCCGCCAGATGAAGCTCGGCATCGAAACCGCCTTCAACCAGGTCAACGACGCCGGCGGCATCGCAGGACGCAAGCTGCGGATCATCGCGGCCGACGACGGCAACGAGCCGGCGCGCACGCTCCAGGCGGTGCGGCAGCTCTACGAGAAGGACCAGGTCTTCGGCATCATCGGCAGCATCGGCACGGCGACCGCCGCGGTTGCGGTGCCATTCGCGCTCGAGCGGCGGATGCTGTTCTTCGGGGCTTATACCGGCGGCAACGTCGTGCGCCGCGATCCTCCGGATCGCTATGTCTTCAACTACCGTCCGAGCTATGCCGAGGAAGCCGACGCGGCGGTGCGGTATCTGGTGAAGATGCGCCGTATTCCGATCAGACAGATCGCCGTGTTCGCCCAGACCGACGATCTGGGGGATGCGGGGTACGCGGGCGTTGCCAAAGCCTATCGCGCGATGGGCCTCAACGACAGCGCCATTCTGCGGCTAAACTACCCGCGCAACACCATCGAGGTCGACGAGGCCGTCAACACGTTGCGGGTGCAAAAGGTGCCGGTCCGGGCGATCATCATGTCGGCCTCCTATCGGGCCGCCGCCAAATTCATCGAGAAGACGCGCGCCCTCTATCCCGAGATGATCTTCACCAGCATCTCGGGCGTCGGCGGCTCGTCGCTCGCCGAGGAACTGAAGCTGTTGGGCCCACGCTATACGGCAGGGGTCCTTGTGACCCAGGTCGTGCCGGCGGTGTCCGGATATTCGAGCGCGGTGCTCGAATACAAGAATGCGCTCGCGAAATATTTTGCCGGCGAAGCGCCCGACTACGCATCGCTGGAAGGTTTTGTTGCAGCCAACATCCTGATCGACGCGATCAAGCGCGCCGGCCCGCAGTTCGATACCGAAAAGCTGGTCGATACGCTGGAGGCGACCCGCAATCTCGATCTGGGCCTCGGCGTGCCGCTCAATTTCGGCCGCTCCGAACACACCGCCTCGAAAAAGATCTGGGGCACGGCGCTCGACGAGAGCGGCCGTTTCCAGCCGGTCGACCTCGAATAGGCGGCCGGCCGGTCAGCGCCTTTCGATGACCAGGCTCTGCACGGCGCGGCCGAAATAGCCGCCGACGTCGGCGAGCCTCGCCATGGCGAGGCCCGCGCCGTTAGGGCCGATCCAGGTTTCGGCGTCGACCAATATCCAGTCGCCGGCGGGCTCGCGTGAAAAATTCACGGTCAGGTCGGCGTTGAGAAACGTCCACTCGCGAAAATCCAGCACCGACGAAGTGCCGTTGCAGAAATCCGCCGCCGCCATCGTCCGCATCGCCTGTGAGACCGGCGCACCCTCCACGATCGGCCGATCGACGCGATACCAGATCGCGCCCGGCCCGACCCTGCCGAAATGACCGCGGGCGGCGCGCAGCGACATCCCCGTCACGAACGGACTCGATGAGAAATCGACGTGCTCGACACGCGACTGCGCCGGCCCCGGCAGCGTGACCTGCTCGATCACCGCTTCCGGCGGCAGCTCGTCGGCCTGCACCCTGATCTTCAGCACGGTCGCGCTGACGACCGTCACACCCTTCGCAAGCAGTCGGACTGCGCAGAGCTGGATCTTCCGTCCCTCGCGCACCACGTCGCTCTCGATCGTCAACGGCGCCACCGGCACCGGGCGCATCAGGTCGACCGTCACGCGGGCAACCCGCATCGGCGCCGCGGTCGGAATCCGCTCCGCCGCCCAGACGACCAACGATGCCGGAGGCGAGCCATGCTGCATGCCCGGATCCCACGGCCCCGCCGCATAGGGACTGGTGACGACGTCGTTGCCGTCAACACGAAAGATCGCTTCCATTGATGAGAGTCCTGTCGGATGGAGAGGAAAGCTTCTTGCCCGGTCTGTCCGACGAAGTCGAGACGGCTGCGCAGCAGACCCCTGCGCGCTATTCGCGCAAGGCTGTGACCGACATCAAATGAACGCCATGCCGCCGTTGAGTATGATGGTCTGGCCGGTCATGTACTCGTTGCCAAGCACCATCGCGACGGCCTGCGCCACTTCCTCCGGCTGGCCCATGCGGCCGAGCGGAATGTTGCGGGCAAGGTCCGTGCGGCCCTTCATCATGTCGGTCTCGATCAGCGACGGCGCCACGTTGTTGACGGTGATCCCCTCTTTAACCAGCCGTGCGGCATAGCCTCGGGTAAGGCCCTCCATGCCGGCCTTGGAGGCGTTGTAATGCGGGCCGATGGCACCGGCGCCGCGCGCGGCTCCCGAAGTGATGTTGACAATGCGGCCCCATTTGCGCTCCCGCATCCCGGGCAATACAGCCTGGGTGCAGAGGAACGCCGATTTCAGGTTGACCAACAAGGTACGATCGAAATCGCTTTCACTGAGCTCATCGACGCTGCGCACGATCGCGATGCCGGCATTGTTGACGAGGATGTCGATCGGCCCGAGCTCGCGCGCGACGCGTTCGACCATTCCGGTCACGGCCGCCGACTGCGAAACGTCGGCGGCGACCGCAATGGCGCGACCGCCGTTCGACTTGATTCTCGCGACGACAGCCTCCGCATCCCCTGCGCGCTCGCGGTAGTTGACCGCGACCGCGGCGCCTGATTCCGCAAGCGTCAGCGCGATCGCCGCACCAATGCCGCGCGACGCGCCCGTCACCAAGCGCGACATGCGCGCTCAGATCCTGTGCGTTTGCCATCGAAACCTCACCTGACGTCAAAAAGCGGATGCAATCATGTTACCGCGGAAGCGCCGGAGTCGAAATGCTGATGAAGTGAACGGTGCCCCGGCAAACCATCAGGTGGCGTTCGACCCCACGCTTTCCAGAAATTCTTTCACGGTATGGACCGTTCCGGTGCTGGTTGCGACGTAGCCGGGCAGGCTCGCCACCTCCTCCTGAAACTCGCGGCCCTTCATGATGTCGAGCACGCGCCGCATCGGCTCGGTTTCCAGAAACGCGCGCTTGCAGACGAAGAAATAATCCTCCGTCAGCAACCGGATGAAATCGAGCCCGAACTGCCGGGCCGCCGCCTCGACGCCAAAGCTGACATCCGCCATGCCGCTGGCGACGTAAGCGGCGACGGCGGCGTGGGTGAACTCCATCTGCTGCGCGCCGTTGATTTTGGCCTCGTCGATCCGGTGCAGCGCCAGCAACTGGTCGAACAGCAGGCGCGTGCCGGAATCATGGTCGCGGTTGACGAAGCGCGCCTTGCGCTCGACGACATCCCTGAGCGAGCCGATCTTCAGCGGATTGCCGCGCTTGACCATCAGCCCCATCTCCCGCGTCACGAAACTGATCACGCGGTCCTCGCGCGGATCGAGCCATTCCTTGCAGGCCCGGATGCCCTGCGCGCGCAATTCGCCGCGCGGCAGATGCACGCCGGAGAGGTCGCAGGCGCCCTGCGCCAGCGACACCAGCGAGTTCTGATTGCTGACATAGCGCAGATCGACGCCGATGCCGGGTTCGCGGTCGAGCAGTTCGCGGAGCTTGGAGACCGCAAAACCGTGGCTGGCGTGAACCCGGATGACGGACGGACGCTGATGCAGGAAAGGTTTGATTTCGGTGGCGAGTTCCTGCGCGAGATTTTCAAGCTGCGGACCAAGGCGGGCCTGCATGCGCTCGCCGGCCCAGACCAGCTTTTCGCCGAAGGCGGTCAGCACCGTGCCCTTGCCGCGATGGGTCTCGACCAGCGGCACGCCGAAGAATTCGGACCACTGCTCGACCAGATTCCAGACATGCCGGTAGGAAAGCTGGGCGTGCTTCGCGGCACTGGTGAGTTTCCCGGTCTTTCGGATCTCGTTGAGAACACCGAGCATCACCACCGCGGTCTGCGGACTGCCTTCCTTGTGAAAGCGCCATACGGTCTCAATCTCAATGTGGTGCATTGGCCAAACCTATGAAGCATACTGCATATCTTCGCGGTCCATAGGCAAACCATATCATATTTACTGCAGGAGATAACCTCTTAGGTTTGGAGACAACAAACGGAGGAAATATGATGTCAATTGCATATGACTATTCCCGCGAGCCGGTCCCCGCGCTTATCCCGGGCAAACCTCGCCTGCTGCTGATCGACGGCCAACATCTCCCATCCGCCTCCGGGCGCACCTTCAAGACCCTCAATCCCGCCACCGAGCAGGTCATCGCCACCATCGCCGAAGGCAACGCGGCCGATGTCGATCGTGCGGTCGCGGCAGCGCGCCGCGCCTTTGAGGGGCCGTGGCGCAGCATGCGCGCCTCCGAGCGCGGCCAAATCCTGTTCCGACTCGTGGACCTGATGAAGCAGCACGCGGACGAAATCGCAGCCCTCGAAAGTCTCGACGCCGGCAAGCCGATCGCCGGCATTCTGCGGCAGGACCTCCCCGCCGCCATCGATACGCTGACCTATTACGCGGGCTGGGCCGACAAGATCAGCGGCGAGGTTGTCTCGACGCGGGATGACGCGCTGACCTACACCGTGCGCGAGCCGGTCGGCGTGGTCGCGGCCATCGTGCCCTGGAATTTCCCGCTGATGATCGGGATGTGGAAACTGGCGCCGGCGCTGGCCTGCGGCTGCACGATCGTGATGAAGCCGGCCGAACTGACATCGCTCTCGGCGCTGCGGATAGGCGAGCTGGCGCTCGAGGCGGGCCTACCACCGGGCGTACTCAATATCGTCACCGGCCCAGGCCGGGTCGTCGGCGACGCGCTGGTCAATCACCCTGACGTCGACAAGGTGACGTTCACGGGATCGCCGGGCGTCGGCCGCGGCATCCTGCGCGGCGCCGCCGGCAATTTCAAACGCGTGTCACTCGAGCTCGGCGGCAAGTCCGCCAACGTCATCTTCGACGACGCCGACATCGAGGCGGCCAGCAAGGCGGCGGCATCGGCAATCTTCTTCAACGCCGGACAGGTCTGCTCGGCGGGCTCGCGTGTGCTGGCCCATGAGAAGGTCTACGACGAGGTGGTCGAGCGGCTGACACAGCGCGCCAGGACGATCCGCATCGGCGATCCCGCCGACCGCGCCACCGCGCTGGGTCCGGTCATCTCGGAAAAGCAGATGAAGAGCATCCTCGACTATGTCGATGTCGGCCGCAACGAAGGCGCCTTTCTGACCACAGGCGGCGAGCGTGTCGGCGACCGCGGCTACTTCATCAGCCCGGCGGTGTTCGCCAACGTTGAGCACGAGATGCGGATCTCACAGGAAGAAATTTTCGGCCCCGTGGTCAGCGTGATCAAGTTTAGGGATGAAGCCGATGCGCTGCGGATCGCCAACGGCACGGCCTACAGCCTGGCGGCCGGCGTCTGGAGCCGCGATATCGGGCGTGTGCAGCGCTTCGCCAAGAAGGCGAACGCCGGCACGGTCTGGATCAACACCTACGGCTATACGGACGTGCGCTTGCCGTGGGGCGGTGTGCGCAATTCAGGCTTCGGCCGCGAACACGGCACGGCCGCGATCGACAATTTCACCGAGCCGAAAGCGGTCTGGATGAATCTGAACGTGTGAGCGCCACCCGCTATCGATGAGAGCGTCCGCTTTCTGCCCTCTCCTCTTGTGGGAGAGGGTGGATCGACGGCGCGAAGCGGCGGCGAGACGGGTGAGGGGTCTGTCTCCGCGGAAACAGACCCCTCATCCGGCGCTTCGCGCCACCTTCTCCCACAAGGGGAGAAGGGAAGAGAAACCATCACAGCGCGGGGTCGACCGCCTCGTCATATTCTTTCTTGAACCGCGCGATCAGTTCAGCCGCCGGCAAGACCTTGCCGATGCCGCCGATACCCTGACCCGAGCCCCAGATTTCCTTCCATGCCTTCGGCTTGCTGCGCTCGCCGGAGGCGTCGGTCCCAAAGCTCATCTTGGTGGGATCGGAGGTCGGCAGTTCGTCGGGATTGAGACCGGCCTTGACGATCGACGGCTTGAGGTAGTTGCCGTGCACGCCGGTGAACAGGTTCGAATAGACGATGTCCTCCGCCGACGAGGAGGTGATCATCTGCTTGTAGCCCTCGACCGCGTTGGCTTCCTCGGTCGCGATGAAGGCCGAGCCGATATAGGCGAAGTCGGCGCCGAGAATGCGCGCGGCGCGGATCGCGCGGCCGTTGGCGATCGCGCCCGACAGCGCGATCGGCCCGTCGAACCACGAACGCGTCTCCTCGACGAAGGCCAGCGGCGAGATCGTGCCGGCATGGCCGCCGGCGCCGGCCGCCACCAGGACCAGGCCGTCGGCGCCCTTCTCGATCGCCTTGTGTGCAAATTTCTGGTTGATCACGTCGTGGAACACGATGCCGCCCCAGCCATGCGCCGCCTGGTTCAGTTCCTCACGCGCGCCGAGCGAAGTGATCAGCATCGGCACCTTGTACTTCTCACACATCGCTAGGTCATGATCGAGCCGGTTATTGGACTTGTGGACGATCTGGTTGACCGCATACGGCGCTGACGGCCGTTCCGGATGCGCCTTGTCGTAGGCCGCCAGTTCTTCCGTGATCCGCGCGAGCCACTCGTCGAGCAGCGCTGCCGGGCGCGCGTTCAGCGCCGGAAACGATCCGACCACGCCAGCCTTGCACTGGGCGATCACCAGATCGGGCACGGAGATGATGAACAGCGGCGACCCGATCACGGGTATCGACAGGCGGCCCTTGAACAGCGCGGGCATGGACATTCGGAGCGATCCTTTGGTTATTCAGGCGAGCGGCGCGGCGCTATAGCATGGTGACTTTTCTACGAATTGTCATCCTGCTCTAGCTATTTTTTTTGAGCATGACCTTTCGGAAAACCGGTACCCGTTTTTCCGGATCATGCTCTAGAGATGCCAGACGTCATACCAACCAACAAGGCAATCTTTCCAGTGTCAAGTATTGCGTTTTGACGCTGCCGGCGATGCGTTTGAGCATGCCCTTCTTCAGCGCTGCTGATGCGTTATTGGCACAGCGCCCGCGTCACGTGATTTTCGGGCTTGCAGTCGCCCGGCTGGCGCTTGTAGCCCGGCAGATACACTTTCGGCGAGCATTTTTCGGTCGCGTCGGTATCGAGGCTACTGCCTTCCTTGTAGCCCTTGCTCTGGCACAGCCGGTCAGCGCCAGCCTTGCAGTCCGGCGCGCCGTTGGCCGACACCAGACACGCCGTCCGTCCACTCACCATGGTCGAGGGTTTGGCTATGTTCGACAGGCTCTGGCCGGCGTCCTTGGTGCGCGCGTTGAAATCGTCGATGGTCTCGCTCGGGCTCTTCAGCGACGGCAGCAGCGATTTGGATTTCTCGAACAGTTTTCCAATTTCGTTGATCAGGCCCGGATTTTCGTGCCGCGGCGGCGAGGGTTCGATCGGCTGCGGCCCGGGCTGAGCCGGCACCGGTTGCTGGGCCGGCGACTGCAGGCCGAGCGTCGGCGGCGGAGCGGCCTGCGGCCAGGCGACTTCGGGAGCGGTCGCCAGCATGAATGCAGCGAGGCCCGCGCTCGCCAATTGCGTACCGAATGGTTTGAACATCACACGACCGTAGCCTGAAGCCGGGATACGGGCAAAGTGCTGGATCAACGCGATCTAAATCAGCTTGAACGCGATGACGAAACCGAGCACCAGCACGCCGGCGCCGATGGCGACCCACAGGCCGAGCCGCTTTTCCAGTTCGCTCCGGATCAGGTCGCCGTAGCGGTTGAGCAGGACGGCGACAATGAAAAAGCGGCCGCCGCGCGCCACGATGGAGCACAGGACAAACAGCCAGATATTGTAGCCCGCGAAACCCGAGGTGATGGTCACGAGCTTGTAGGGGATCGGCGTCAGCCCCTTCAGCAGGATGATCACTGCGCCCCATTCGGCATAGGAGGTCCGGAAGGTCTCGACCTTGTCACTGAGACCGTAAAGGGTGATGAGCCATTGCCCGACCGAATTGTAGAGCAGCGCGCCGATCGCGTATCCGAGCACGCCGCCGGCGACGGAAGCGATCGTGCACACGGTGGCGAACCACCATGCCTTCTTCGGCCGCGCCAGCGACATCGGCAGCAGCATGATATCGGGAGGAATCGGGAAGAACGAGCTTTCCGCGAAGGCGACTGCCGCCAGGATCCAAAGCGCGTAGGGCTTGTCGGCGGCGTCGATGCACCAATCGTAGGTCCGTTTCAGCATGGCCGCATGAACCATCATGCGGCGGTTTTGTCCATGCCGGAAAAGGGCGGAATTCGAGAGGAATTAGTGCCGTTTACGCAAGGAGCGGCTTTCCAGCGCGACAATTCGCCGCCGGACCGCAGGCGGCGCCACCGCTTTGGATCGCGTGGTGTCGGATACGGCCTTGCTTGCAAGGGCTTTGGGCATCTTGACCGCCGACTTCGGCAGCTTCTCGGCGATGCCGAGCATATCCTCGCGCCGTTCCATTTCGCGCCAGACGTCTTCCGGCGTCACGCCGGCCGAAGCCCACAGGACAGTCAGATTGTAGAGCAGATCAGCGCTCTCGCGGACCACCGCCTCGGTCTTGCCATTGACGGCGTCGATCACGACTTCGATGGCTTCCTCGGCGAGCTTCTTGGCCATCTTGGAAGGGCCGCGCTGAAATAGCCGCGCGGTTCGCGACGTGGCCGGATCGAGATCCTTGGCCGCGATGACAGCCTGATAAAGCCGTTCGAGCGAATCACTCATTTTACGAATCTAATCCAAAGCCGCGGCGGGCGTGTTAACGGCCGACCCTGCAGCCATAAAAAAATCCACCGGCCGGACGGCCGGTGGATTCATCTTTAACGGTTTCGATTTTAGCGATCGCGTTTACCAACTGCGATAGTAGGGCCCGCCGCCATAATAACCGCGGGGCCCGTAATACGGAGCCGGGTCGCCGTAATAGGCCTGGCCGCCATAGTACCCATCGTCATAGTAGTGACGGCGGTTCTGGGTGGCCGCGATCGCGATCCCCGTGCCGACGATGCCCGCAAAGGCTGCTGCGGCCGCAGCACCACCGCCACCGCGATAGTACCTGCGGCGAGCGCTGATATCGGTCGCGTCGCTGGTCCCGGTCGACGCCGTGACGCCCTTGCTTGACGTCGCGGAGCCGGCAAAGGCCATCGACGGCTGAACTGCCGTCAGCGCCACCGCTACGACCGTCGCCACCGCGCCGGTGCGGCCGATCGATGAAAACAAACCCTTACGCGCAAACATCTCGACATTCCTCCGTGGGAGCTGGCCTGGAAAGGCCTCGGATAGCTAACCACTGAGCCGATAGTAGGTTCCCCAATCCGAACGGCAGCTGAACGGTCCCTGGCAAAATCATGGCAGTCATCGCCCGTTCAGGTTAAATGCTGCAGAATGGCCCGTCCAAGGGCTAATCATGCCGTTGTCGATGTCACGAAACAGTCATCGCCAGCGCGGCAACTTGTCCCACCTCGTGCTGATGTAACCTCGATGCGTGCTGTCAGGACCAATGCCATCCGCTCTCGCCTGAGGGCTTTCCTGGCTTCCTTTGCCGGGCTGTGGGCAATTGCGGGCTTGATGGCGAGCAATGTCCTCGCCGCGGACGAGCCCCGGGCCCCGGTCCAGATCCAGTTTTCGCTCGATCGTCCAATAGATGCCGCAGCCGCCCCGTTCGTGATGGCCGCCGCCGGCGGCCTGTTCGGCGCCGAGGCGCTGGCGGTCACGACCAACATCGCCAGCGGATCGGCGGACGCGATTGCGCGCGTCGCGGCGGGCACCAGCGATTTTGCGCTGGTCGATATCAATGCGCTGATGCGGTTTCGCGACAAGGACAAGCAGGGCGGCCCGAAGATCAAGGCGGTGTTCGTGCTGTTCAACAAGGCGCCCTATTCCATCATCGCCCGCAAGAGCCGCGGCATCCACGCGCTGACCGATCTCGAGGGCAAGACGCTCGGCGTCGCCGAAGGCGATCTGTCGATCCGGCTGTGGCCGGCGGTGGCAAGCCTGAACGGCATCAAGCTCAAGAGCATAAAGCAGAGCAGCATCGGCGCTGCGGTGCGCGAGCCGATGCTGTCGGCAGGCCAGATCGATGCCGTGACCGGATTCTCCTTCCTGTCGGCGATCAATCTCAGGGATCGCGGCGTGCCAGCCGACGATCTGGCGGTGCTGAAATTCGCCGACTATGGCTGCGAGGCCTATGGTTTTGCGGTGATCGCCAATCCGGCGCTGGCCGCCGCCAAGCCAGATGCGGTGAAAGGTTTCGTGCGGGCCGTGATCGGCGGCCTGAATCTGACGGTCAAGGACCCCGCAGCCGCCGCGACCGAAGTCGCCAATCGGATGGACGGCGGCTCAAAGGACCTCGAACGCGAGCGCCTGCAAAGCATCCTGAGCGACAACATCCTCACCAGCGAAGTGAAACGCAACGGTATCGGCGCGATCGATCCGGCGCGCTTCGAACGCTCGATCGACCAGGTCGCGGAAGATTTCAAGTTTCAGAAGCGGCCGCAGGCCTCCGACATTTTTGATGACCAATTTTTGCCGCCGCTGAACGGGCGACTGATCAATTGAGCAGGGCTCTAGCTCCTCATGGTGAGGAGGCGCGCAGCGCCGTCTCCGGACGTTGCTTCGCATCGCCGGGAGAACCATGAGACCCCGATCGCGTGCGTGGCCCATCCTTCGAGACGGCGCTGCGCGCCTCCTCAGGATGAGGTCGGTGGGCGTGTGCACAGCGATCGGAACAAAATTCAGCCCGCTCTGGTTCTCCACCGCGATCCCTGATTAGTATAGCATTCGCCGTTCGCTTTCCTTTCTTTGAGTCCTCATCCCAATGTCCATGCTGCGTCTTTATACCCGCGTCCTCGAGTTGCTCGGCAAGGAGGCGCGGCTGGGCTGGATTCTCGCCTTTGCCAACCTGCTGCTGGCCGGCGCGCAATTCGCCGAACCGGTGCTGTTCGGCAAGATTGTCGACGTGCTGTCCGGCAAGCCGCAGACCGGGCCGCTGGCCGCGAATTCGGCGTGGCCGCTGCTGGGGGCATGGGTGGCGTTCGGCCTGTTCACCATCGCCTGCAGCGCGCTGGTCGCGCTCCATGCCGACAAGCTGGCGCACCGCCAGCGTCAGGCGGTGCTGACCGACTATTTCGAGCACATCATGCAACTGCCGCTGACCTTCCATACCGGCACCCATTCCGGCCGGCTGATGAAGGTGATGCTGAACGGCACCGACTCGCTGTGGCGGCTCTGGCTCGGATTCTTCCGCGAGCATTTCGCTGCGATCCTGTCGCTGGTGGTGCTGCTGCCGCTGGCGTTCTACATCAACTGGCGGCTGGCGATCCTGTTGTTCGCGCTGTGCGTGATATTCACCGTGCTGACCACGCTGGTGGTGCGCAAGACCTACGGCATGCAGAGCGAGGTTGAGGCGCATTACAGCGATCTGTCGGCGCGCGCCTCCGATGCGCTCGGCAACGTCGCATTGGTGCAGAGTTTTGTGCGGATCGACGCCGAGGTTCAGGGCCTGCGCTTCGTCGCCGACAAGCTGCTCGCCGTGCAGATGCCGGTATTGGGCTGGTGGGCACTGGTCACCGTCATCACCCGTGCCTCCACCACCATTACCGTGCTTGCGATCTTCACCGTCGGCATCTACCTGCACGGCCGCGGAGAGACCACGGTCGGCGAGATCGTGATGTTCGTGAGTTTCGCGACCATGCTGATCCAGAAGCTCGAACAGGTGGTGAGCTTCATCAACAGCGTGTTCATGGAGGCGCCGCGCCTGCAGGAATTCTTCGACGTGCTGGACGCGGTACCCGCCGTGCGCGACCGGCCCAACGCCATGGATACCGGCAGGCTGTCCGGCCTCGTCGAATTCAACGACGTATCGTTTTCCTATGACGGCAAGCGGCCGGCGGTCGAGGACGTTTCGTTTACCGCCCTGCCCGGCCAGACCATCGCGCTGGTCGGCCCGACCGGCGCCGGCAAATCGACTGCGATCGCACTATTGCACCGCGCCTTCGACCCGCAATCCGGCATCATCAAGATCGACGGCATGGATATCCGCGGCCTGAAGCTGACCGCGCTGCGTCGGAACATCGGTGTGGTGTTCCAGGAGGCGCTGCTGTTCAACCGCTCGCTCGCCGACAATCTGCGCGTCGGCAAGCCGGACGCCACCGACGAGGAAATGCGCATCGCGGCAGGCCGCGCGCAGGCGCTGGAATTCATCGAGCGCAGCGACAAGAAATTCGAGACCCATGCCGGCGAGCGCGGCCGCATGCTGTCCGGCGGCGAGCGGCAACGCCTGTCGATCGCCCGCGCGCTGCTGAAAGATCCGCCGATCCTGATCCTCGACGAGGCGACCAGCGCGCTCGACGCCGTCACCGAAGCCAAGGTCAACGCCGCCCTCGACGAGGTGATGAAGGGCCGCACCACCTTCGTGATCGCGCACCGGCTCTCCACCATTCGCAACGCCACCCGTATCCTGGTATTCGACAATGGCCGCGTGATCGAAAGCGGAACGTTCGATGAACTCGTGGCCAAGGGCGAACGCTTCGCGGAACTCGCGAAGGCCCAGTTCATGGTGCAGGAGAATGCGCGCGCCGCAATCGAGGCCAAATAGGCCCGCGTGAGCGCGATCACGGTTTGGACATCGCCGTATTTACGATGATTTCGTCCACGATTTAATCGCCCGGGCTCTGTTCTGGCCCGCCAAGCAGGTATAGATTCGCGCCTTGCCGCAAAGCGACGGCGCCGGACACGCTTGAAATCCGAACGTTAGATCGAGAGGACCTCCTTTTTTCAAGGCGGGTCTCAAAGGACCGGAACGGAAAAGTGCACCTTCTTCGCCTGCTGCCTCGTCATTCGTTGAACTGGATTTTCCTGGTGGCGGCGCTTGCCGTCGTGACGCCGCGCGCCGTGCACGCCGAAGCGCTGCTGGTCGTCGAAGCCGATACCGGCAAGGTGCTGCAGGCCGACAACGCCACCATGCCCTGGTATCCCGCCTCGGTGACCAAGATCATGACAGCTTACGTCACGCTGAAGGCCGTGAAGGAAGGACGCCTCTCGCTCGATACCGTACTGACGGTGTCACCGGTCGCAGCCTCGCAGTCGCCGTCCAAGATGGGCTTTCGCCCGGGCATCCAGGTCACCGTCGACAACGCGCTCAAGATGATGATGGTGAAGTCGGCCAACGACATGGCCGTGGTGCTCGCCGAAGGCGTCGGCGGATCGATCGACGGCTTCTCGGCGATGATGAACCAAAGCGCGCAAAAGCTCGGCATGACGCAGACGAGCTACGTCAATCCGAACGGCCTGCCGGCGGACGGACAGATCACTTCCGCGCGCGATCTCGCCATCCTGGCACGCGCGGTGATTCGCGACCTGCCGGAATACGAATACTTCATGCACATCCCCTCGATCCGCTACGGGCGCAGGGTGACGCAGAATTTCAACAAGCTGATCGGACGCTATCCGGGCGCCGACGGCTTCAAGACCGGCTTCATCTGCGCTTCCGGCTACAATCTGGTCGCCTCCGCAACGCGCAACGGCAAGCGGCTGATCGCTGTCGTGCTCGGCTCATCGTCGGGACAGGCGCGCGCGGTTCGCGCGGCGCAATTGCTGGAGCGCGGCTTCGGCGGCAACGGGCTGGGCTGGCTGAAGCCCGCGCTCGGCACCGTCGACAATCTGGTTCCGATCGATGCGACGCCGCCGAACCTGCGCGAGGAGATGTGCAGCGGCAAGCGCAAGCGGCCGGCCACCGACGAGGACGCCGACGTCGTCGCCGCCAACGGCAGCGCGTCGACCGGCGAGACCCCGGTCACGTTCTTCACCGCCGGGCTGCAGCCGCCGATGGGCAAGCCGTCGGAGATGATGGCTGCCGCGGCAGAGCCGTCCGAGCCTATTCCGGTCTATACCGGCCCGACCAAGACCGGCACGGCGCTGATCGCGGCCGTTGCGGCGGACACCGAAAAGCAGACGCCGCCAAAGCGCGGCAAGAAATCGAAGATCGCGGCGAAGAAGCCTGACGCCGCGGCCTCGAAGGCTGAAGCCGGCGCAAAGCCGGCCAAGCCTGCGGCAGTCAGGCATGCGAACGCCAAACCGGAGGCCGCCGCCAAGCCGGCCGCTTCGGTCGAAAAGAAGCCAGCCGCCAAGCCCGCCACCGCAGACAAGCCCGCGCCGAAGCCGGCCAAGCCGAACTCCGCCGCTAAACCCAAGGGCGAAAACAAGCCGGCTGGTTAACGGGCCGCCAAGCCGCGTAATTAGGCAGCTTTCCTGCCGTTCGGCCGAATTATTCCAGATCGCCGAACCGCGTCGATAGCACGCAGCCGCTTGCCATCGGCGGCGGCATTCACAATACTGCCCCAAAACAAGGCGTGCCCGGCCAGCAAACAGGGAAACAACCAGAGGGGAACTACCATGGAGCGGATCTGGCTCAAGCAATATCCGGCCGGCGTGCCCGCCGATATCGACGTCACCCAGTACTCATCGCTGGTCGAGCTGTTGGAAGAGAGCTTTGCGAAGTTCGCCGACCGCAAGGCGTTCATCTGCATGGACAAGTCGATCAGCTACCGCGACCTCGACGAGATGTCAGCCGCGCTCGGCGCCTACCTGCAGAGCAAGGGCCTGCAGAAAGGCGCGCGCGTCGCGCTGATGATGCCGAACGTGCTGCAGTACCCGGTCGCGACCGCCGCCGTGCTGCGCGCCGGCTATGCGGTGGTGAACGTCAACCCGCTCTACACCCCGCGCGAGCTCGAGCATCAGCTCAAGGATTCCGGCGCGGAAGCGATCGTCGTTCTGGAGAATTTCGCCACCACGGTGCAGCAGGTCATTGCGCGGACCGCGGTCAAGCATGTGATCGTCGGCAGCATGGGCGATCTGCTCGGCTTCAAGGGCGTGATCGTCAACCTGGTGGTCCGCAAGGTGAAGAAGATGGTGCCGGCCTGGTCGATCCCGGGCGCGGTCTCGTTCAACGAGGCGCTCGCCGCCGGCCGCGGCCTGAAGCTCAACAAGCCGAAGCTCACGCTCGATGACGTCGCCTTCCTGCAATATACCGGCGGCACCACCGGCATCTCCAAGGGCGCGACGCTGCTGCACAGGAACATCCTCGCCAACGTGCTGCAGAACGACGCCTGGCTGCAGCCGGCGCTGAAGAAGCCGCCGCATGTCGAGCAGCTCTTCATCGTCTGCGCGCTGCCGCTCTATCACATCTTCGCGCTGACGGCCTGCTTCCTGCTCGCGATGCGGGCCGGCGGCGTCAATCTCCTGATCCCGAACCCGCGCGACATGGCCGGCTTCATCAAGGAGCTGATGAAATACCAGGTCAACAGCTTCCCGGCTGTCAACACGCTCTATAACGGCCTGTTGAATTCGCCCGGCTTCGACAAGGTCGATTTCTCCAAGCTGAAGACCTCGTTCGGCGGCGGCATGGCGACCCAGAAGCCGGTGGCCGAGAAATGGCTGAAGGTGACCGGCTGCGCGCTGTCGGAAGGTTACGGCCTGTCCGAGACCTCGCCGACGCTGACCTGCAACCCGGCCGACACCGACCAGTTCTCCGGCTCGATCGGCATTCCCGTGCCGTCGACCTATCTCTCGATCCGCGACGACGACGGCAAGGAAGTGCCGCTTGGCGAAGCCGGCGAGATCTGCGCCAAGGGACCGCAGGTGATGGCCGGCTACTGGAACCGGCCGGAGGAAACCGCCAACGTGATGACCGCAGACGGCTTCTTCCGCACCGGCGACATCGGCGTGATGGACGCGCGGGGCTACACCAAGATCGTCGATCGCAAGAAGGACATGATCCTCGTCTCGGGCTTCAACGTCTATCCGAACGAGATCGAGGAAGTGATCGCGAGCCATCCGGGCGTGCTGGAATGCGCCGTGATCGGCGTCGCGGATTCGAAATCGGGCGAGGCGGTGAAGGCGTTCATCGTCAAGAAGGACCCGAACCTTTCGGTCGACGACGTCATCAAGTACTGCGGCACGCAACTGACCGCCTACAAGGTCCCCAAGCAGATCGAGTTCAGGAACGATCTGCCCAAGACCAATGTCGGCAAGATCCTGCGCCGCGAACTGCGCGACGAGAAGAAGGCCGCGGCCTGAAGCCGCACGAGCGCCCTCGTCGATGGTTGAAGCTTCCGTCACGCCGGCCGAAATTCTGGCATTCTGGCGTGACGCCGGCCCCGACCGCTGGTACCGGCGCGACGACGCCTTCGACGCCGAGGTGTGCCGGCGCTTTCTCGGCCTGTGGCAGTGCGCGGCAGCCGGCGAATTGGCCTCGTGGGAAACGGGCGATGACGGCGCGCTGGCGCTCGTCATCGTGCTCGACCAGTTTCCCCGCAACCTGTTCCGCGACGACGTCAGGACCTATGCCAGCGACCCCCTCGCCCGCGAGGTGGCGCACCGCGCCATCGACCGCGGCGTAGACGCTCGGATCGATCCCGCCTTGCGGGAATTCCTGTATCTGCCGTTGATGCATTCGGAGCATCTGCCCGACCAGTTGCGCTGCATCGAGCTGTCGCGCGCGGCCGGCCATGCCGAGAACCTGAAATGGGCCGAGCACCACGCCGATATCATCCGACGGTTCGGGCGCTTTCCCCACCGCAACCGCCTGCTGGGCCGTTCGACCACGCCCGACGAGCAAGCCTTTCTGGACGAAGGAGGCTTTTCCCCCTGATGACGGAAGCGTGAATGGAGGCTATCGTGATGTTTCAACCCCCGCGAATATTGTGCCGATCACCCGCCCGGTCTAAGAAACTATCCGATCATTGAGGGAGAATTGACGATGACGATCCAAGTTGGCGACAAGCTGCCGGAAGCCAAGTTTCGCGTGATGACGGCGGAAGGGCCGCAGGTCAAAAGCACCGACGATATTTTCAAGGGCAAGAAGGTGGCGCTTTTCGCGGTGCCCGGCGCCTATACCGGCACCTGCCACAAGATGCATCTGCCGAGCATCTTCCTCAACGCCTATGCCATCAAGGACAAGGGCGTGAACACCATCGCCATCGTCTCGGTCAACGACGCCTTCGTGATGAACGCCTGGAAGCGCGACACCGACCAGCGCGACGAAGCCGTATTCCTCGCCGACGGCAATGCCGATTTCACCAAGGCGATCGGCATGGAGCTCGACGCCTCCGGCAACGGGCTCGGCATCCGCTCCAAGCGCTACTCGATGCTGATCGAAGACGGCGTGGTCAAGAAGCTCAATCTCGAGCCGGCGCCCGGCAAGGTCGAGGTTTCCGGCGGCGATACGCTGCTGGGGCAGCTTTGAGCGAATAGCGAAGCGCAGCCTCACAGCGTTCGTCATGGCCGGGCTTGTCCGGGCAGACGGTGGGTTGACGAGTCGTCTCGGCCGAGCGATCGGGTGTGCGGAGAGAACCCCTCAACCCGTCTCCCACAAGGGGAGAGGGAGGGCAGCGGCTTCCCTACCGTCTACTTCAACCGCGCCATCGCCACGCCCTCGCGTGCCAATTGATCGGCGCGCTCGTTTTCGGCGTGGCCGGCGTGGCCCTTGATCCAGTGCCAGCGCACCTGATGCGGCTTCAGCGCGGCGTCGAGGCGCTGCCATAGTTCGACATTCTTGACCGGCTTCTTGTCTGAGGTCCGCCAGCCGTTCTTCTTCCAGCCGTGAATCCAGGCGGTGATACCCTGGCGCACGTACTGGCTGTCGGTGGTGAGGTCGACCACGCACGGCTTCTTCAGCGCTTCCAGCGCCGAAATCGCCGCCATCAATTCCATGCGGTTATTGGTGGTGTGCGCCTCGCCGCCCTTCAGCTCCTTCTCCTTGTCGCCGAATCTCAGGATCGCGCCCCAGCCGCCGGGGCCGGGATTGCCGGAGCAGGCGCCGTCGGTGAAGACCGTCACGTGAGGGGGCTCGCTCAAGCGACGCATCCTGGCTGGGTCAGGCCGTAATCGCGCACGCTCGCGACGTTCTGGTGGAAGCGCAGCTTGCGGACATATTCGAGCGGGTCTTTTGGTTTCACTAATGCGCCGGGCGGCACGTTGAGAAAATCGACCAGCCGCGTCAGCAGGAAGCGCAGCGCCGCGCCACGCGCCAGAAGCGGCAGCGCCTCCTGCTCGGCTTCCGACAATTGCCGCGCGCGGCCATAGGCGTTGAGCAGCGCGCGGGCCTTGGTGACGTTGAAGGAATGATCCGGCTCGAAACACCACGCGTTCAGGCAGATCGCGACGTCGTAGGCCAGCATGTCGTTGCAGGAAAACGGGAAGTCGATCAGCCCCGACAATTTATCGCCAAGGAAGAACACGTTGTCGGGAAACAGGTCGGCATGGATGACACCGGGCGGCAGATCCTTCGGCCAGCACGCTTCGAGATGATCCAGCTCGCGCGCGATGAAATCATGCAGGCCGGGCGCGACGCTATCCGCCCGCGGCGCGGCGAGATCGAACAGCGGCCGCCAGCCCTCGACCGACAGCGGGTTCTTGCGGAACATCGGGAAATCCTGCCCCGCCAGATGCATTTTGGCGAGCGCCTCGCCGACGCCGGTGCAATGCGCGGCGTTGGGCCGCCGCGGCCACACGCCTTCGAGAAAATTGATGATCGCCGCAGGACGCCCGGCCAGTTCGCTGTAGACCTCGCCCTCGCGGATTCCGGTGCCGGCTGCGGGCAACGCACGCCGTGCTCGGCCAGATGCGCCATCAGCGACAGGAAGTACGGCAGATCATCCACCGCCACGCGCTTTTCGTAGAGCGTCAGGATGAACGCGCCCTTGCTGGTGTGCAGCAGGAAGTTGGAGTTCTCGACGCCCTCGGCGATGCCCTTGTAGGAGAGCAACTCGCCGATGTCGTAGCCTTTCAGGAACTCCGCGAGGTCTTCGGCGGCGACGTCGGTGTAAACCGCCATCGCGACTACTCGGCGGCAGCTTCGGGCCGCAGCGAACGCGGCAACGGGAAGAACTCGTTCTCCTCCGCAGCCGACACCGTCTCCACATGCAATTCGAACCGCTCGGCGAAGGCGCCCATGATTTCCTCGACGATCACTTCCGGCGCGGACGCGCCAGCCGTGATGCCGAGGCTCCTGATGCCTTCGAACCGCGACCAGTCGAGATCCGAGGCGCGCTGCGCCAGCACCGAAACCGGGCAGCCCTCGCGCTCGGCGACTTCGCGCAGCCGCTGCGAGTTCGACGAGTTCGGCGCGCCGACCACGATCAGGGCATCGACCACCGGCGCCACCTTCTTGACTGCGAGCTGGCGGTTGGTGGTG
>CAVYOM010000015.1:0-132246 GCA_963770135.1 uncultured Alphaproteobacteria bacterium
TCGGTAACTCTTTAGATAGCGCCACTCACATCGTCGCGCCGAGCACCCAGGGCGCGAACTCGGCGCCGCCGAAATCGAAACTCTCGCTCTTGGTCGGCTGGCCCGATGCCGTTTTCAGCATCAGTTCGAAGATACGCTGGCCGCATTGCTGCACGGTTTCCTCGCCGTCGAGGATGGTGCCGCAATTGACGTCCATGTCGTCTTCCATGCGCTGGTACATCGGCGTGTTGGTCGCGAGCTTGATCGAAGGCGCAGGCTTGCAGCCGAACACGCTGCCGCGGCCGGTGGTGAAGCAGACGAGATTGGCCCCGCCCGCCACCTGCCCGGTCGCGGCGACCGGGTCGTAGCCGGGCGTGTCCATGAAGACAAAACCCTTCTTGGTGATGGGTTCGGCGTAGTTCAGCACGTCGACCAGATTGGTGCTGCCGGCCTTGGCCATAGCGCCCAGCGATTTTTCCAGGATGGTGGTGAGGCCGCCGGCCTTGTTGCCAGGGCTCGGATTGGCGTTCATCTCGGCGCCTTCGCGCTTGGTGTATTCCTCCCACCAGCGCATCAGCCCGACGAGCTTTTCGCCGACTTCGCGGCTGACCGCGCGCCGGGTCAGCAGATGCTCGGCGCCGTAGGTTTCGGGGGTCTCGGAGAGGATCACGGTACCGCCATGGGCAACCAGCAGATCGCTCGCCGCGCCGAGCGCCGGATTGGCCGACACGCCGGAGTAGCCGTCGGAGCCGCCGCATTGCAGCGCCACCGTCAATTCGCTGGCCGGCACGGGCTCGCGCCTTACCTTGTTGGCGTCGGTTAGCGCCTCCTTCACGAAGGCGATGCCGGCTTCCACCGTCTTGCGGGTGCCACCGACTTCCTGGATATCCATCGCGCGAAGGCGACCGGCGAGTTTCTGTTCCTGCATCAAGCCGCCAATCTGGTTGACCTCGCAGCCCAGCCCCAGCACGACGACGGCCGAGAAATTTACATGCCGCGCGTAGCCGCCGAGCGTCCGCCGCAACAGCGCCAGCGGCTCGTCCTGCGTCATGCCGCAGCCGGTCTTGTGGGTCAGCGCGACCACGCCATCGACATTCGGAAAATCGGCCAGCGGATTATCGCCGGTGAATGGATTCTTCTTGAACATGTCGGCGACGATGCCGGCGACATGGGCGCTGCAATTCACCGAGGTGAGGATGCCGATATAGTTGCGCGTCGCCACGCGCCCGTCGCCGCGGCGAATGCCCTCGAAGGTCGCGGGCAGATCGAAGTTCGGCACCGGTTTGACGTCGACGCCATAGGCATAGTCCTTGGCGAAATCGCCCATGCCGCAGTTCTGCGTGTGCACGTGCTGACCCGGCGCGATCGGCACGGTGGCAAAGCCGATGATCTGGCCATAGCGGCGCACTGGCTCGCCCACCGCGATCGGCTTGATCGCCACCTTGTGGCCCGCCGGAATCCGCTCAACCGTCGTGACCCCATCGGCCACCGCCATGCCGGGCGGCAGGCTCGAGCGCGCGATCAGCACGCCGTCGTCGGGATGCAGGCGAATGACGGGTGCCGGGGTCATGGGTACCTCCTCAGGGGTGGCGAGCGGCGAGTGGCGGATCGAATGATCCCCCTCGCCACTCGCTATTCGCGTCGTCTGTTCTTACGCCTTGCCGCCAGCATCCTTGCGGGTCTGGTTCACCTGCATCCTGGCGTAGGTCGACATCAGGCCGACTTCGTTCGACAGCGTCACCAGCTTGAAGCCCATGTTGACCGCGCGCGCCGCGCCTTCCGCGCCCGAGCAGTGGATACCCGGATTGAGGCCGCGCTTGCCGCATTCCTTGATGATCTTCTCGTAGATCTTGAGGATTTCCGGCTCATCGCCGTCGAGTTTCGGCGTCAGGCCGTACGAGAAGCGAAGATCGGACGGACCGACATAGACGCCGTTGATGCCCTCGACGTCGAGGATCGATTCCATGTTCTCGATCGCCGTCTTGGTCTCCATCATCGGCAGCAGCACGATCTCGTCATTGGCGGTCTGCTGGTACGAACCCGCGCTGCCGTACATGCCGGCGCGGATCGGGCCGTTCGAGCGCGTGCCCTTCGGCGGATACTTGGCGAACTGGACGAGGTCCTTGGCTTCCTTCGGGGTGTTGATCATCGGGCAGATCACGCCATAGGCGCCGCCGTCGAGCACCTTGCCGATGATGCCGGGCTCGTTCCACGGCACGCGGACCATCGGGGTGACCGGATGGCCGTTCATCGCCTGGAAGCACTGCACCATCGAGAGGTAATCCTGAACGCCGTGCTGCATGTCGACGGTGACGCTGTCGAAGCCGCATTGCGCGATCACTTCGGCCGAAAAGCCGGACGGAATCGCGAGCCACGCGTTCACCACGGCCTTGCCCGAGGCCCATACTTTCTTGACGTTGTTGGTTGTCATTGGGTGCGTTTTCCCTGTTGTCTCTTGCTTTGAACCGGCAGCCTAGCTGGCGGCCTGCTGGATGCTCACTTCGCTGACGCCTACCTCGCGCGCGGTATTCACTATCGCCGCCCAGGTGTCGTCAGGCAAGGGGATGCCGTTCTTGGTGCGTTCGGCACGCGTCTTCCGCTCCGTATCGCCCGGAATCAGCACCGTTTCGACGCCGGCGATCGGCTTGGTCGCTCGGATGAAGTCGACGTAGCGCGAAATTTCGCCGTCGAAGAAATTACTGGTGTCGATCACCTTGGGATCGACATAGAAGGCGAGCATGCCATTGGCGAACTGACGCCCGCCTGAGGTGGCGCCGGTGCCGGTGAGCGCACCGCCGAGCAACTCGCAGATGAAGGCAAGTCCCGAACCCTTGTGCTCGCCGAAAGCGCGGATCGCCCCCGTCCCCTTGGTATGATCGCGCGGCCCCTCGGCCGTGTGCGGTCCGTAAAGCACGGCAGGATCCTCGCTCAACGTGCCGTCGTGATCGACCAGTGCGCCTTTCGGCAATTTCTTGCCGCCGCGGCTCGCGACCAGCACCTTGCCTTCGGCGACGATGGAAGTGGCGAAATCGAGCACAATCGGGTCCTGCCCCTGGCGCGGGATACCGACGCAATACGGCGCGGTCGACAACCGCTTCTCGACGCCGCCGAAAGGCGCAACCAGCAGCGAACCAGCGGCATTGACGAAATGGACCGACACGAGGCCTTCGGCGGCGGCCATCTCCGCCCAGTCGCCGACGCGACCGATATGTCCGGCATTGCGCAAGGCCACCGCCGCAAGTCCGGCCTTCTTGCATTTCTCGATGCCGATCCGCACGGCTTGCGGCGTGACCGTTTGCCCGTAACCAAACTTGCCGTCCACCACCGCAAGCGACGGCATATCGACCACGACCTCGGCCGTCTGGTTTGGCACGACGGAGCCCATTTTCTTCCAACGGACATAAACGGGCACGCGAATGACGCCGTGGCTGTCGTGGCCGGTGAGATTGGCGGTCGTGAGATATGTCGCGATACGCCTGGCTTCGTCAGGGGAGGATTCGGAGTGCGAAAATACCTCGGCAACGAAATTGATGAGGTTGGGAACCTGTATGGTGACCATGGGTGGCTAACTCGCTGCTTTAAGCTTTGACCTTGGCGTGACCACCGAGATAGGCGGCGGCAATGGCTTCGTTGCCCCACAATTCATCGGGCTTGCCGCCCAGCACGATCCGCCCGGTTTCCAGGACGAACCCGTGATCGGCGACCGAAAGTCCCATGCGCGCATTTTGCTCGACAAGCAAGACGGTGGTGGTGCGCCGGACCTCTGAAATGATCCTGAAAACGGCCTGCACGATCACGGGCGCCAGCCCCAGCGAAGGCTCGTCCAGCAACAGCAATCGCGGCCTCGCCATCAGGCCGCGGGCAACCGCAACCATCTGCAACTGGCCTCCCGACAGCGTCCAGCCCAGCGCACCGGAGAACTGCCTGATGTCGGGAAACAGGTCGAACATGGCATCGGCCTCACGCGACAGCTGCGAGGATGCAACCTTGCGGTTGGACGCGCCGAGCATGATGTTCTCTTTCACCGTCAGGCCGGGAAATACCCGGCGGCCTTCCGGCACATGCGAAATGCCCATCCGCACGATCGCTTCAGGTCCAAGCCCCGCGATCGACTTGCCGTCGAACAGGATGTCGCCGGAAGCGGGTTTCGCGAGACCGGAGATCGCACGCAGGGTGGTCGACTTGCCGGCGCCGTTGGCGCCGAGCAAGGTCACCACCTGCCCTTCGTCAACGCCAAGCGAAATGCCGCGCAGCGCTTCGATTTCGCCGTAGCGGACAACGAGATCGCGGATTTCGAGCAACGGCATCTATTCAGTCCCGAGATAGGCGGAGACGACATCGGGGTGGCGCAGCACCGCCATGGATTCGCCGTCCGCGATACGGCGTCCGAAATTGAGCACGGTGATATGCTGGGCCGCCTCGGAGACGAGCGTCATGTCGTGATCGATGATCAGGATGGTGAGGCCTTGCGACGCGATGCGTTTGAGCAGCGCGTGAAGCTCGAGCTTTTCAGTCGAGTTCAGACCGGCGGCGGGTTCGTCGAGCAGCAGCAAGGTCGGGTTGGCCGCCAGCGCGCGAGCGATTTCGATCAGACGCTGGTGGCCGTAGGAGAAGCTCGATATCAATTCGTTGGCGCGAGCGCCGAGACCGACAAAGGTCAGCGCTTCCATCGCACGCTCGGTCAACGCAGCGTCGCCGCCCGTACCGATCATGGTGTTACCGGGCCGTTCGGCGCCGATCTCCACGTTCTCCAGCGCCGTCATCGAGCGGAACAGGCGGATGTTTTGAAACGTCCGCCCCAATCCCGCCGCCGTGCGCTGATGCGGCGGCATAGAGGTGATGTCGGTGCCATCAAGCACGATCTTGCCGGCGGTGGCCTTGTAGAGGCCCGAGAGCACGTTGAGCGTCGTGGTCTTGCCCGAGCCGTTCGGTCCGATCAGCGCGTGAACGCCGCCACGTCTGACTTGAATGTCGACGCCGTCAACGGCCTTGAGGCCGCCGAAATACTTCGACAACCCGGAGACTTCCAGCACTATGTCGCCGCCGATCGTCGCAGGCTTCAATTGCAGCGCGGCCGCTGCCGGTGGCGCCTTCAACTGGGCGCGCCAACGCGCGGTTGCCGTATTGACGAATCCCCAGATGCCGTCGGGCATGTAGCGAATGATGAGAATGACGGCGAGACCGTAGATCGCAAGATACAGTCCGGGAACGCTCTTGAGGAACCGCAACCACTCTGGAATCAGAATGAGGAGACCGGTGCCGATGGCCGAACCGATCGGCGACGCCACGCCGCCGAGCAAGGCCATGGTCAGGAACACCACCAATTCGGCGAATGAAAACTGATCCGGACTTACATAGGCGAAACCGCCGGCGAACAGGCCGCCACCCAGTCCACCCAGCACCGCACTCAGCGCAAAGGCGGAGACCTTGGTGCGAAAAACGTCGACGCCGATGACGCCGGCCGCAAGTTCATTGTCGCGCACCGCCCGCATGGCTCGCCCGAGCTTGGTATCCGGCAGATGCCAGACGACATAGCCGACGATCGCCAGCACCGCCACGCAGAACGCGAGATAGGCTTGCGCGGACTGAAACAACGCCGGCCGGCCGATGCGCGAGACACCGTCCGGCCCATGCGTGAGCCAGATCGCGTTGATCATGATCAGCGTGACGATCTGCTGGAACGAGATCGTTACCATCGCGAGATAATGCCCGCCGAGCCGCAGCGTCGACATGCCCAGAACCGCGCCAGCTACCAACGCCATCAGGCAACCGGCCACAAGGCACAGCCAGTAGCTGATCTGATAGTCGGCGGTGCCGATACCGACGGCGTAGGCGCCGAAGCCGAAGAACGCGGCTTGCGCGAGATTGATCTGCCCGCACAGTCCGAGCACGACCGAGAGGCCGAACACCGCGATCGCAAACGTCGTGGCCTGCATCAGGATATTGTGCACATAGCCGTCGAACTGAACGGTGGCAGCAAGCGCCACCACGATCGCGGCACCGATGAAATACGGCGAATGCCGCAACAGCAGCGGCTTTGGCGCCGATACGGCGATCGGCATATTTTCGCTGGGAGCGCTCATGCTTTCTCCGCGACACGTTCGCCGAAAATGCCCTGAGGCCGGAACATCAGAAACAAGACCAGCGCCAGAAACGCGAAGGCGTCCTTGTAGGGCACGGAGATGTAGGCTGCACCAAAGGTTTCGATGATTCCCAGCGCGAGACCGCCAATGATCGCGCCGGCAACGTCACCGAAGCCGCCGATGATCGTTGCGGCAAACGCCTTGAGTGCGATCGTCGACCCCATCTGGATCGAGACAAACAGTACCGGCGCGACGAGGATACCCGCGAGACCGCCGAGCACGGCCGAATATATGAAGGTGATCATGATCATCGCGGAGACGGAGATGCCCAGCAGAGAGGCCATTTCCTTGTCCTGCGAGGTCGCCTGCAGCTTCTTGCCGAGCAATGTCTTCTCGAAGAACCAATAATTGAAGATCACGAGCGCTACCGTCACGGCGATGATCAGCAGGTACTGACTGTCGAGATAGACCGGCCCGAGCTGGATGCCTGGCGTTTCGAACCAGCCCTCCAGCACCTGCGGCTGCGGGCCGTAGATTGCCAGGACGGAGTTGGCGAGCAAGATCGACGCGCCGATGGTGGCGATGATCACGGGGAGGAACGTGCGATGCCGCAACGGGTAATATACCCCGAGATTGAAGAAGACCCCGAGCAGCGCCATGCCGGCCAGCGCGACCAGGAATGACAGCCAGTAAGGCCAACCAAGATCGACGGCGAACACCACCATCAGATAGGCGGCGACCATCGAGAATTCGCCTTGTGCGAAATTCACCACATTCGTGGCACGGAAGATCAGCACGATCCCCAAAGCGACCAGCGCATAAACAGCGCCGATGCCGATTCCTGTAAACAGCAGTTGAAGGACAAGATCCATGACACGCGTTCGGTAAGAGAAACACTTCGACAAAGAGTTTTGGCCTCCCCGGCGAAACCGGAGAGGCCAAAGCCACGATCAGTCGTTGAACTCGATGTGCTTGTCGAAGACGATGCTGCCCTTCTCGTTCTTCACGATGTTGTAGCCGTGAAGCCCGTCGCCGTTTTGGTCGAAATTGTATTCGCCCTCGGCGCCCGGGAACTTCTTGGTGGCGAGGATCGCCTCCCGGATCTTGGTCGCGTCGGTGGAGCCGGCCTTGTTGATCGCCGCGGCGAGCACGGTGACGGCATCGAACGGCCAGGAACTCTGGTTATCAGGCGCGACCTTGACGGCATCGCGATAGAGCTTGCCGAAAGCCTTTGAAGCCTCGCTGCTGTCCTCCGCGTAATCGGCGACGCCATAGGTGTTGTAGAGCGCCGGACCTGCGAGCTTCAGTGCAGTGATATTGACGATCGAGGGCGAGCCGACCCAGGGAATGTTGACGCCAAGCTGGCGCAACTGGCGGGCAAAGATGCCAAGATCGTTTTCGAAGGTGAAGTAGGAACCAAGGATGTCGGCGCCCGACTGCTTGATGGCGAGCACGACCGGCGTGAAGTCCTGGCTCTGGTTGGCGTAGCCCTGGTCGAGCACGGCAGGCGCACCCAGTTTCTCCAGCGCGGAGCTGAGCGCCTTGCCGCCGGCGGTTCCGAACGCGTCGGTCGAATGCAGCACCGCCCACTTCTTCTTGCCGAGCGTGTTGACGCCGTAGTCGGCGATCACGCGGCCGGAGTAGCTGTCATTGGGGCGGAAGCGGAACAGCCACTGATTGCCCATATGCGTCAGATTGGGATCGGTACCGCCGATCATCACAGGCTTGCCAAGCTTCAGTACGTCCGGCGCCATCGCGTGCACCTGGGTCGAACGGATCGAGCCGAGGAAGGCCACGATGTCAGGCTGGGCTGCGAGCTTGGAGAATGCCAGCACGATGCCCGGATTGGTGGTCTGATCGTCTTCGACGATGAGTTCGAGTTGTTTGCCGAGAACGCCGCCAGCCTTGTTGACGGCTTCGAGCGCGAGCTTGGCTCCCTTGATGGCGTATCCGCCGGATTCGGCGGCCGGACCGGTGACGGGCGCGCACATGCCAATCTTGATGGTGGCGCCCTGTGCCCTTGCACTGCCAATGATGTGGGGTGCAACAATACCGGCAGCGACACCGGCCGCGAAATCGCGTCTCGTAAGCTTCATCAATTTCTCCCTGAGGCCGGGCTTCGTCGTCGGCCTTTCTTGGTGTTGGCATCCTCACGGGACGCATAACCGCGTGCGTATTACGGACTCTCTCCTTCCGAGTAAATTGATATCGCAGTGAGTTCGACTAACGACGCAGACCAGTCCTGCATTACGATATCCCTGGAGGATTAACGCCGCGCGGGCCCGGCTATTCCGGGTAAAAGTCGCAATTCAACCCGCGCTTCGTTGCTCAAACAGCGAGCAGAAATCGAAGCTATGCGTCCTGCCACATATCATCATGCAGATTTGTGATTACTCGTCCGCCTCGGCATCGCCCTCGCCGGCCACTTCCATCGCAGCGAGGCTGTGCTCCAGTTCACCGAGCATATCCTGCAGTTCCGCGAGCTTGCGCGCACCATAGCGATGGGTGATCTCGGCATAGATCGCTTCCGAATTCGGCGCGACGGCCTCGATCAGTTTCAGCCCCTTGGGGGAGATCGACACCACGCCGCGGCGCAGGTCGGCTTCGGCGGTCCGGCGTTCGATCAGATCCCGCGCCTCGAGGTCGCGCAGGATTCGCGACAGGCTCGGCCCCAGCAGGAAAGCGACGCGGGCCAGTTCAGTCACCTCGATCGTATCGACCGCCGTCAGTGCGCGCAGGATGCGCCATTGCTGTTCGGTCAGGCCGTGGTTGCGCAAGGAAGGGCGGAACTGCCGCATGACCGCTTCACGGGCGCGCAGCAACGACATCGGCAGCGAACGGGAGAACTCGCGCATCGGCGCGCGGCGGGGTTCAAGCATCCCCCCCGGGTCCGAACGCGTCCCGTTCGGCGATTTCTTGCCTGCCATCTTCAGCGGTCCGCCATCAGGAATCGTCGCCTCGGAAAAGGATAAAGTTTTGCGCCGCAACAAGCATCAAATGAGTTTGCGCGGGATAACTTAACATGTTAATCAAATTTCAGCACCCGCTTTTTTGCCGAGCCGGACGCCCATGGCCCTTACCACCGACGACATCCGAAGCGCCGCCGAGCGGCTAGATCACGCCGAAAAGAACCGCACGCAGATCCGGCAGCTTTCGCTCGAGCATCCCGGCATAACGATCGAAGACGCCTACGCCATCCAGAAAGCCTGGGTCGAGATGAAGGTAGCCCAAGGGCGCGTCGTGAAAGGCCACAAGATCGGCCTGACCTCGAAGGCGATGCAGAGCGCGCTCAACATCGACGAACCGGACTCCGGCATCCTGCTCGACGACATGTTCTTTGCCGATGGTGGACTGGTGCCCTCGGACCGCTTCATCGCCACCCGCATCGAGGCCGAGCTCGCCTTCGTGATGAAGTCGCGGCTTTCGGGACCGGACTGCACAATGTTCGACGTGCTCAACGCCACCGACTTCGTCGTGCCGGCGCTGGAAATCCTCGACACAAGGGTCGAGCGGGTCGATCCGCAGACCAAAGCGACGCGGAAGATTTTCGACACCATCGCGGACAATGCGGCGAATGCCGGCATCGTGCTGGGCGGTCGCCCGATCCGGCCGATGGATGCCGATTTGCGCTGGATCGGCGCGCTGTGTTTCCGCAACGGCCAGCTCGAAGAGACCGGGCTGGCGGCCGGCGTTCTCAACCATCCCGCCACGTCGGTGGCCTGGCTCGCCAACAAGATCGCGCCCAATGGACTGGCGCTGGAGGCCGGACAGGTGGTGCTGGCGGGCTCGTTCATCCGCCCGATCGAGACCCGCAAGGGCGACACGATCCAGGCCGACTATGGTCCCTACGGCTCGGTGAGCTGCTACTTCGCCTGACGCTTTGAGAGAGCTGGAGCAATCGCAACATGCCGCATTTCACGATTGAGTATTCAGGCAATCTCGACGGGCGCGTTGACATGAACGCGGTCGTGGAACTGGTTCGCAAGGCAGCCGTCGAGACCGGCATCTTCCCGCTCGGCGGTATCCGCGTTCGCGCCGTCAGGTGCGAGCACTATGCGATCGCCGACGGCCAGAAGCACTTCGCTTTTCTCGACATGGTGCTGCGGCTCGGCGAAGGCCGCGACCTCGCCACCCGCAAGAAGGCCGGCGAGCATATTTTCAAGGCTCTGTCGGCCCATCTCGATCCGGTGTTTGCGAACCAGAAGTTCGCGCTGTCGTTCGACATGCAGATCAACGACAAGGAAACCAGCTGGAAGCGCAACAACATCCACGAAGCTCTGAAAGTGGAGGCTCTCAATGGATAAGGTGACCCCCAAGAACGGATTTCACGCCAATCGCGACCGCGCCGCCCCCCTGCTCACCAAATTGAAGAGTGACGGCATTGGGCATCTGATCGATGGCAAGACCGTGCCGTCGGTCTCCGGCCAGACGTTCGAGACGAAGTCTCCGGTCGATGGTGCGGTGCTGGCGTCGGTGGCGCGCGGCAATGCCGAAGACATCGACCGCGCGGCAACCGCAGCCGCGGCGGCCTTCAAGTCCTGGCGCGAGATGCCGGCGGCGGCGCGGAAGAAACTCCTGCATCGCGTGGCTGATGCGATCGAGGACCACGCCGACGACATCGCGGTGCTGGAATGCATTGACACCGGCCAGGCGCACCGCTTCATGGCCAAGGCCGCGATCCGCGCGGCGGAGAATTTCCGTTTCTTCGCCGACAAATGCGCGGAGGCCCGCGACGGCCTCAACACGCCGAGCGAGGAGCACTGGAACATCTCGACGCGGGTGCCGATCGGCCCGGTCGGCGTGATCACGCCATGGAACACGCCGTTCATGCTCTCGACCTGGAAGATCGCCCCTGCCCTGGCGGCCGGTTGCACGGTGGTGCACAAGCCGGCGGAATGGTCGCCGGTCACCGCCGATCTGTTGGCGAGATTGGCAAAACAGGCCGGCCTGCCCGACGGCGTGCTCAACACCGTTCACGGCATGGGCGAGGAAGCCGGCAAGGCGCTGACCGAGCATCCCGCCATCAAGGCAATCGGCTTTGTCGGCGAGAGCGCGACCGGCTCCGCTATCATGGCGCAGGGCGCCCCGACCCTGAAGCGCGTCCATTTCGAACTCGGCGGCAAGAACCCGGTGATCGTGTTCGACGACGCCGACCTCGATCGCGCGCTGGATGCGGTCGTGTTCATGATCTACTCGCTGAACGGCGAGCGCTGCACCTCGTCGAGCCGGCTGCTGGTTCAGCAGGGCATTGCCGACAAGTTCATCGAGAAGCTCACGGCCCGGGTGAAGGCGCTGAAGGTGGGGCATCCGCTCGACCCTGCCACCGAGATCGGGCCGCTGATCCATGAGCGGCATCTGGCAAAAGTGTGCAGCTATTTCGACGTCGCCAAAAAGGACGGCGCCACCATTGCGGTCGGCGGCAAGCCGCATGACGGCCCCGGCGGCGGGCATTATGTGCAGCCGACGCTGGTGACCGGCGCTCGCCCCGACATGCGCGTGGCGCAGGAGGAAGTGTTCGGCCCGTTCCTGACCGTGATCCCGTTCAAGGACGAAAAGCACGCCATCGAGATCGCCAATGGCGTGCAGTACGGCCTGACCGGCTATGTCTGGACCGGCGACATGGGGCGCGCGCTGCGCGTTGCCGATGCGCTGGAGGCCGGCATGATCTGGCTCAATTCCGAAAACGTCCGCCATCTGCCGACGCCGTTCGGCGGCATGAAATCGTCAGGCATCGGCCGCGACGGCGGCGACTATTCGTTCGACTTCTACATGGAAACCAAGCACGTCTCGCTCGCGCGCGGGACGCACAAGATTCAGAAGCTGGGAATCTAGCACACCGTCGTTCCGGGGCGATGCGTCAGCATCGAACCCGGAACCTCGAGATTCCGGGTTCGGTCCTGCGGACCGTCCCGGAATGACCGTGAATCCGAGGAAACCACATGCCCGTTCCGACACACATCTTCGATCCCCCCTTCAACATCATCCGCTGCAGCCACACCGTGCTCGATGTCGTCGACCTCAACAAGAGCCGCGCGTTCTACGAGACCACCGTCGGCCTGCATGTTGAAGACGCCGACGACAAGGCGGTGTATCTGCGCGGCAGCGAGGAGCATCAGCATCACTCGCTGGTCTTAAGGAAGGCCCCGGTCGCCGCCTGCAGCCGGCTCGGTTTCAAGGTCGGCAACGACGGCGATCTCGACAAGGCCGCCAGCTTCTTTTCCGAGAACGGCATCACCTACGCCTTCGTCGATCAGCCGTTCCAGGGCCGCACGCTGCAATTCACCGATCCCGTCGGATTTCAGCTCGAACTCTATGCGACGATGGAGAAGCGTCCGCATCTGCTACGGCGTTACGACCTCTACAAGGGTTGCCATCCGCAGCGGCTCGATCATTTCAACGTCTTTTCGCCCGAGGTGCAGAACACGATCGACTTCTACGCCCGGCTCGGCTTCCGCCTCACCGAATATGGCGAGGAAGACGGGCCCAACGGGCGGATCGCGGCGGCCTGGATGCACCGCAAGGGCAATGTCCACGACTTCGCCATCACCAACGGCCGCGGCCCTCGCCTGCACCACATCGCCTATTGGACGCCGACCGCGATGAACATTCTGCATCTCTGCGACGTCATGGCCTCCAGCGGTTACCTGAAGAACATCGAGCGCGGCCCCGGCCGCCACGGCATCTCGAACGCATTCTTCCTCTATGTCAGGGATCCCGACGGCCATCGCCTCGAGCTCTACACCAGCGATTACTTCACCGGCGATCACGACCACGAGCCGCTGCGCTGGTCGCTAAAGGACCCGCGCCGGCAGACGCTGTGGGGCGCGCCCGCGCCGCGCTCCTGGTTCGAGGAAGGTACGCCCTTCACCGGCCAGGCCGTGCGTGAGCCGGCCTTTGTCGCCGACGTCACGATCGCGGATTAGGGTCGGCCGGAAACCAACGCGAGGGCGTCATGAGCAAGTCACCGCTGAAATCCGTCGCAATCCTGCTGTCTGCTGCGTTCATCATGACCTCTGCGTCCCTTCAAGCCGCCGAACTCAAAGTCATCGCCGGTGGATCGATGACTGCCTCCATGAACGCCCTTGCCGCGCCGTTCGAGAAGGCGTCCGGGCATAGACTGTCGATCCATTTCAATTCCACGCCCAACATCATCGCGCGGGTGAATGCCGGCGCGCCCTTCGACGTGGCCGTCGTGCCCGCCGACGTTTTCAAGGACGCCGCGGCCAAGGCGCGCTTCGTGCCCGGTCCCACCATCGATATCGCGCGGGTCGGCTATGGCGTGATCGTCCGCGCCGGCGCACCAAAGCCCGACATCTCGACGCCGGACGCCTTCAAAAAGGCCATGCTCGCAGCGCCGTCCATCGCCTTCCTGCCAGCAAGCGCCGCGGGCGCTTACGTGACAAAGGTGTTCGAACGCCTCGGCATCGCTGAGGACATGAAGGCCAAGACCAAGGTGCAGGCCGCCCCGGCCCAGATCGCGCCCGCCGTCGCCAAGGGCGAGGCTGAAGTCGGCGTGTTCCTGACGAATGTCCTGGTCGCGCCCGGCGTCGAACTCGTCGGCCCCTTCCCGGGCGAACTGCAGCAGGAGCTGGTGTTTACTTCGGCGGTCGCCGCCGACACCAAAGAGGCCGACGCCGCCAAGGCGCTGATCGACTATCTCAAAACCCAGGAAGCCACCGCCATCATCAAGGCTGCCGGCATGACTCCCGGCTGACAGGACATTTCATGACCTCACCTCGCCTCGCGACCTATTCCATCGGCGGTGTCACCCGATACGGCGCCGTGACCGATGCCGGCATCGTCGATCTCGCCGCGCGTTTCGGGAAAGAGTACCCGACGCTGCGGGAGGTCATCGCGGCCGGCGCGCTGACAAAACTCGCCGAGGAAGGCGCGCGGCTTTCGCCCGACCATGCGCTGGATGCGATCAGCTGGCAGCCACCGATCCCCTCGCCGGAAAAGATTATCTGCATTGGCGTCAACTACCCGGACCGCAACGCCGAATACAAGGACGGCCAGGACGCGCCGAAATATCCGAGCATGTTCATGCGCACGCCGCGCTCGTTCGTCGGCCACAACGCGCCGCTGATCCGCCCGCGCGCCTCGGCGCAGCTCGACTACGAGGGGGAACTGGTGCTGATCATCGGCAAGGCCGGCCGGCACATCAAGGAGAGCGACGCGCTCGATCACATCGCCGCGATCACGCTATGCAACGAGGGCACCATCCGCGACTGGGTGCGTCACGCCAAGTTCAACGTCACGCAGGGCAAGAACTTCAATTCCACCGGCAGCCTGGGGCCGTGGCTCGTGCCATACATTGCTGAGAGCCAGATCGCGGACATCCGCCTGACCACGCGGGTCAATGGCGAGACGCGGCAGGACGACCGCACCGGACGATTGATCTTCGGCTTCCGCTATCTCATCAACTATCTCTCGACCTTCACGACGCTGGTGCCCGGTGACGTCATCGTGACGGGCACACCGACCGGCGCCGGTGCGCGGTTCGATCCGCCGCGCTATCTCAAGCCCGGCGACGTCATCGAGGTCGAAGCCGAGGGCGTAGGCCAGCTGAAGAACGGCGTGGCCGACGAAGCCTGATCAATCCTGCAAGCGAGTGGAAAAGCAATGAAATCAACTTCCGGCGGCGAAGCGATCGTCAATGGCCTTGTCGCGCATGGCGTCGACACTGTGTTCGGCCTGCCCGGCGCCCAGATCTACGGCCTGTTCGATGCCTTCCACCAGGCGCAGCTGAAGATGATCGGCGCGCGGCATGAGCAGGCTTGCGGCTACATGGCGTTCGGCTATGCGCGTTCATCGGGAAAGCCCGGCGTCTTCAGCGTGGTGCCCGGCCCCGGCGTACTCAATGCGAGCGCGGCGCTGCTCACCGCCTTCGGCTGCAACGAGCCGGTGATGTGCCTCACCGGCCAGGTGCCGACGAATTTTCTCGGCAAGGGCCGCGGACATCTGCACGAGATGCCGGACCAATTGGCGACGCTGCGCACTTTCGTCAAATGGGCCGACCGTATCGAATATCCCGACACCGCGCCCGCGTTGGTGTCGCGTGCGTTTCAGGAAATGCTGTCGGGACGGCGCGGCCCGGTTTCGCTGGAGATGCCGTGGGACGTCTTCACCCAGCGCGCGCAGGTGGGCGTTTCCCAGGTGTTCGATACCCTGCCCGCGCCCCAGCCCGACCCTGAGCGTATCAAGGCGGCGGCGGCACTGATCAAGCGCAGCAAGCGGCCGATGATTTTCGTCGGCGGCGGCGCGATCCATGCACGCGAGGAAATCCTCGAACTCGCCGAGATGATCGATGCGCCCGTGGTAGCATTCCGCAGCGGACGCGGCATCGTCTCCAACGCGCACGAACTCGGGCTGACCATGGCGGCGGCTTACAAGCTTTGGCCGAACACCGATTTGATGATCGGGATCGGCACGCGGATGGAATTGCCGGCATCTGGATTCCGCTGGCCCTACCAGCCGCAGGGATTGAAATCGGTTCGGATCGATATCGACCCGGTGGAAATGCGCCGGCTTGTGTCCGACGCAGCCGTGATCGCGGACGCCAGGGCCGGCACCGCCGAACTGGTCGCAGCCGTCAAGAAGGCCGGCTACAGCAAGACGAGCGGCCGGCGTGCCGAGATCCGTGAGGCCACGGCAGCGGCCCAGCAGGAGATCCAGAAGATCCAGCCGCAGATGGCCTACCTGAAAATCCTGCGCGAGGTGCTGCCGGCCAACGCGATCGTCACCGATGAACTGTCGCAGGTCGGCTTCGCCTCCTGGTACGGCTTTCCGGTCTACGAGCCGCGCACCTTCATCACATCTGGCTATCAGGGCACGCTCGGCTCCGGCTTCCCGACCGCGCTTGGCGCCAAGGTTGCCAACCCGGACAAGCCGGTGGTCGCCATCACCGGCGACGGCGGCTTCATGTTCGGCGTGCAGGAACTGTCGACTGCCGTGCAGTTCAAGATCGGCGTGGTGACGCTGGTGTTCAACAACAACGCCTATGGCAATGTCCGCCGTGACCAGCGCGAGCGTTTCGACGGCCGCGTGGTGGCGTCAGACCTCGTCAATCCGGATTTCGTGAAACTAGCTGAATCCTTCGGCGTTGGCGCTGCGCGCGTCACCTCGCCGGATCATTTCCGTCCCGCGTTGGAAAAGGCGCTGGCCGATGGCGGGCCTTACGTGATTTCCGTGGAAGTGCCGACGGATTCGGAAGTGAGCCCGTGGGCGTTCATTCACCCGGCGAAGAACATCTAGACTGGACCCATACGCGAAGGAACGCTCTTCCCTTCTCCCCTTGTGGGAGAAGGTGGATCGCTGACGCGAAGCGGCAGCGAGACGGATGAGGGGTCTGTCTCCGCGAGTTCTGTTCGCTGAGAGAACCCTTCATCCGCCTTCGCTGCGCGATGGCACCTTCTCCCACAAGGGGAGAAGGAAGATCACCGCGTTTTTCGGAAAGTCAGGTTGATGCGATGACGTCCCATGACGGCGTGTTCGCCGTCGGCCAGCGGGGCTACGCCGTGGAAGAACAGCCGCGACGGGCCGCCCCAGACCACGACGTCGCCATGCTCCAGCCGGTAACGGTTCGGCTTGTCGGCGCGCTTGGCGCCGCCGAACAGGAAGATCGCGGGCAGCCCCAGCGACACCGACACGATCGGCGCGGCAAAATCCAGCTCGTCCTTGTCCTGATGCAGCGACAGTTTTGCGCCGGGCACATAGCGGTTGATCAGGCAGGCTTCCGGCGCGAAGCCGTTGAACCCGGCGTCCGACGCCGCGTCGGCCGCCAGCCTGCTCAGCACCGTCGGCATCGCGGGCCATGGCTGTCCGGACTCGGGGTCGATGGCGTCATAGCGATAACCAGTGTCGTCCGATACCCAGCCGGCACTGCCGCAATTGGTCATCGCGACCGACATGCGGTGGCCGCCCGGCGTCATCAGATGCCGGAACGGCGCCTGTTTGACGATCGCGCGCAGCGCCGGAAGCAGTTCGGCTTCGAACGCACGCGCAAATCCGCGCAGCAACACCGCGCCCTCCGCCATCGCTTCGCGTGACGGACGCACATCCGGAACGGCCTCGAACAAATCCGCAGTCAATTCAGTCCGCGCTCATTTGGCATCGTGGAAGATCACGCCGATGGTGTGGCGATGGCCGGAACGGATCCGGCTGACGCCATGGCGCAGATTAACGCGATAGGGCCCGCGCGTCCCCTGTACCGGCCGATGATGCACAGCAAAGGCAACGGCGTCGCCCTGACGAAGCGGAACCACCTCGGGCCGCGACTGCATCCGCGGCCGCTGCTCCGTTAGCACGAACTCGCCACCTTCAAAATCGCGCCCAGGTTCCGACAGCAGGATCGCGACCTGCAGTGGAAACACATGCTCGCCATAGAGGTCCTGATGCAGACAGTTGTAGTCGCCCTCGCCATATTGCAGCAGCAGCGGCGTCGGCCGAACTTGCCCGGCATCGTGGCAGCGTTTCAGGAACGCCTCGTGCCGGTCGGGATAGCGAATGTCGATCCCCATCGTCTCGTTCCAACGATTGGCGACCGGGCAGAGCCGCCCATAGAGCGCGGGCCGCAATTGCGCGATCATGCCGGGCAATGGATAGGCGAAGTATTTGTATTCACCGCGGCCAAAGCCGTGGCGCCCCATCACGATCCGGCTGCGGAAATTCTTGTCATCGGGATAGAGCGCGGACAGTGCGTCGCATTCTTCCGGCATCAGCAGTTCCTTCAGGACGGCGCAGCCCTGCGCGCCGAGGTCGGCGGTCGCCTGCGTCCAGTCGATGGCATCGACGCGCGCGGCGATGTCGGTGGAACGGTCGATATTCCTTGCGGTTGCTCTCATGGTGGGCAGTTTCGCAAATGGCCCCGGCTCGCGCCACCCGATTTCTGGTAAGTTCCATCCCCGTCATTGCGAGCGCAGCGAAGCAATCCACGTCTCAGCCCGGGGATAGATGGATTGCTTCGTCGCTTCGCTCCCTTGCGCAAACGCTGCGCGTTTGTCGCAGGCAATGACGGAGATCGAGCCTCGCGTTAGCCCAACACCGGCATCGTGATCACGTCATACCCGTGGCTGATCTTCCGCTTCAACACGGGATCCTCCAGTTCGAACTCGAACCGGCTGGCCGGCCGGATGCCGCCCTTGGCGGCAAAGGTGCCGCCGAACATGGCGCAACCGTCGGGCAGGCCCTTGCCGCCAAAACCGCGCTCGATCAGGTCCTTCACCGGCAGCATCGCATCGAGCGTGCCCTCTTGGTACAGCACCCGCGCACCGTCGATCAGGGCCCAGGAACGCAGGATCAGCCGGTCCCAGTGCGCGATCACGTCCTCCAGCTCCCACAGCACGGACGCCACCGGCTTGTCGCACATCTGTTTTGAAACCGTGACGCTGTAGCTCTCCACCTTGCGGTCGGTATGGTCGGAGCCGCAACCGACGAAAGTGCGGCCCTGCCAGCCGATCAGCACGAACTCGACCTCGCCGCTGGAATCTTCGCCGCAGACCTCGATGCGATCCTCCAGCGTGATCCGCCGCGCCGAGCAGCGGTAGTAGATCGGCGTGGACGCCGGGCGCGCGATGCCGATCGCTTCGAGCTCAGTGATATGCTTGTCGCGCGCCACCGGATCGCGGCCGGTCCAGCCGGCGATGACGGCCTGATCGATCGCAAGCGTCAGCGGCGTCAAGGCACCCTTGTCCTCGACGTTGAAGGTCAGATCATACACGGATGACATTCTCCATTCCGGCGGCAAGTTCGAAGATGCGGCGGTCCGATCCGCCCGCGGCGGCCAGCATCAGCCCGACCGGCACCTCGCCCTCGCGATGCGCCGGCAGCGAGATCGCGCAGCCGTCGAGCATGTTGATCAGCGTGCAGTTGCGCAGGGAACGCAGGTTTTGCGTGGCGAACGCCTTGTCATCGGCGAGGTCGGCAATGACGGGCGGCGTGTTCGCAGTGGTCGGCAGCACCAGCGCATCATAGGGCGCGATGCGCGCTTCCGTCCGCGCAATGAACGAGCGGCGCGCATTGAGGATATCGATGTAATCGGCGGCACTGATGCTCTCGCCGCGCAGAATGCGGACGCGTACCCGGGGATCGTACACATCGCCATGACTGACGATCAGATAGCGGTGCCAGGCGTAGCTTTCCGCCGCGGCAAAGCCGCCCTTGCTGTTCATGACGCCGACATCGTGAAATTCAGGGACCTCGATCCGCTCGATCAACGCGCCCTGTCGCGATAACGCCGCCAGCGTGCGCTCGAATGTCTTGGCGACTTCTTCGTCGAGATCGTCCAGCGCGATCGTGGTCGGCACCGCGAGCCGCATGCCCTTGACCGGGCGCGGTTGCAACGGCTGCACTTCTTCGTCGGCAAGCACGGCATCCAGTACGGCGCAGCAGCCGACACTACGCGCCAGCGGACCAAAACTGTCGAGCGAGAACGACAGCGGCACGCCGCCGTCGAGGGGTACGCGGCGTTGCGTCGGCTTGTAGCCGACGATGCCATTATAGGCCGCTGGTATCCGGCACGAGCCGCCGGTATCGGTGCCGAGCGCGCCGTAAGCCATTTGATCGGCGATCGAGACCGCCGCGCCCGAGGACGAGCCGCCGGGCACGTGGCCGACGCTGCGATTCCAGGCGCTTTTCGGCGTGCCGTAATGCGGATTGATGCCGATGCCGGAATAGGCGAACTCGGTCATGTTGGTGCGGCCGATCACGATGAAGCCGGCCCGGCGCAGCCGCGCCACCACGGGCGCATCGGCCTCGGCCGGCGCGGAATCCTCCAGCGCGCGGGAGCCGGCGCGGGTCACCTGTCCCCTGATGTCATAGAGATCCTTGATCGACACGGGAATGCCGGCATAGGGCGACGGCGCGGCATTGGCTTTGCGCAGATGATCCATCGCGTCGGCGGCGGCGAGCGCCGCGTCCTTGTCGACGTGAACGAAGGTGCGCGCGCCCTCGCCGGCGGGATCGGCAATTCGCGCGAGGCATTGCTCGACAAGTTTGCGCGCGGTGGTGCGGCCCGCATCGAGATCGGCAGCCAGGGTAGCGAGTGTCGGGTTAGCAGGCATGATCGTAGGTCGCTCTCTTTGTTATTAGTTATTCGCCATCTAGCGCGGGTACGATGTCGAGATCGAGCAGCGCCGAACTCAGCGATTTACCGTGCGCATCCAGCGCCAGCGAGCGCGTCACGCCGCCTCCGAGCGCCTGGTCCATCACGAAATTCAGCGCAGACAGATTGGGCAGTTCATAACGAACCACCTCGCCCTGAACAACACCCGCGAAATACGATTTCACCCGCGCGGCCGTCACCTGTTCGAGCAACAGCGGATAGTGTTTTGCGTCATAGGCAATGACGGAGATGTTGGAGATATTGCCCTTGTCGCCGGTGCGGGAATGGGCGATCTCGCGCAGCTTCATCCTCACGCCCCCACGAACCGGACTTGCGGCTTTGCGAGTTCGCGCGGCAGCAGCACGGAAGCGACCGCCACCACGTCGCGCGCCGATTTCCACGCACCGCCGCCGGCGGCCGGGCCGTTGGTATAAAGCGTCTCGACCTCGTTGCCGATCCTGACCGCCTCGCGCAGGTTTTCCGTGCGCCCGGAGACACGCACGCGCACCTCGTATGGCTCGCTAGCTCGCGCGGAAACTTCCGGCCCGTGCAGGGAATCGACGCCGACCAGTTCGAACCGCAATTCGCTCGCGGCGACATTGGTCAGCTTCAGCCGTTCGCGGACGATCTCCAGCGCCAGCCGTCCCCGCGCCAGCGCTCCGGGACCGGCATAGGAGATCTGGCCTTCGCCAATGTAGCTGTCGACATATCCGACCGAGATCTTCAGCGTGTCGGTTCGCTTCGCGCCGCGCCCACCGCTGACACGAACCCTATCGGGTCCGATTTCCTCGACTTTCACCTGCGAGAAATCCGCGACCACGTCCGGCTGGAAATATTTTGCAGGGTCGTGCACTTCGTACAGCAGCTGTTCCTTGCAGGTCTGCGCCGTCACCGCGCCGCCCGATCCCGCAACCTTGGTGACGACGAGACTGCCGTCCTCGCCGACCTCGCCGATCGGAAAACCGAGCCGTGCGAGATCAGCCACGTCCTTGTAACCGGGATCGGCGAAATAGCCGCCGGTGACCTGGCCGGCGCATTCCAGCAAATGCCCGGCGACCGTCCCTTGCCCGAGCAGATTCCAGTCGTCCATCGCCCAGCCGAAGGCATGGATCATCGGCGCCAGGAATAGCGCCGGATCGGACGCGCGCCCGGTGATGACGATATCGGCACCCGCCGTCAGCGCCTTTGCCATCGGCTCCGCGCCGAGATAGGCATTGGCCGATAGCAATCGGTTGCCAAGCTGCTTTATCGTGCCGTCGAATTCCATGATCGGCAGATCGCCATCCTTGCAGGCGTCGAGCACGTCGTCGCCGACGATGGCGGCGATCTTCAGCGCGGACAAGCCCAGCGACTTCGCGATATCGGCGGTCTTGCGCGCCGCGGCTTCCGGGTTGGCGGCGCCCATATTGGTGACGATCTTGATGCCTTTGGCAGCGCAGAGCGGGAGCACCGCGCGCATCCGCTCTTCGAGCAACGGGTCATAGCCGCTTTCCGGATTCTTCATCCGGGCCTGCTGCGCCAGCGCCACTGTCCGTTCACCGAGACATTCGAATACGAGATACTGGATATCGCCCTTTTCGGCGAGTTCGATCGCGGGCTCGATGCGATCGCCCGAATAGCCGGCACCGGAGCCTATTCGAATGGTTCGCACCTCGTCTCCATCGCATTGCGCGCGCATCGTGTTTCGCAGTGAGAAATACCCTAGCGCGGAAAATCGCTGGCATACAAGCGCTCTCCGGCGCAGGAATGCAGCCATGCGGCAGCACCGCTGCTGGACCGTTGACGGGCAATGGTCAAATGTCGCATCAAGATTGCAACAAGCGCCCCCGGCGCCCGTGTCCCAAGGAGAACAGCCGATATGGCGGAGCCTGCGCGCGCTAAACCCAAACCCACGCCCGAAACGCAGCATTTCTGGGACGGCACGCAGGCCGGCGAATTGCGCCTGCAGCGATGCGATGCCTGCGCCAATGTCTATTTCCCGCCGCGCCCGTTCTGCCCCTCCTGCGCCTCGCGCAAGGTCTCGGTTTTCAAGGCCAGCGGCAAGGGTACGCTCTACAGCTACGTCATCAACCATCGCCCGGCGGCGCCCGGCTTCACTCCGCCTTACGCGATTGCGGTCGTCGAACTCGACGAAGGCCCGCGCATGATGAGCAACATCATCGACTGCCCGCAGACGCCGGAGGCGCTGGAGCTCGACATGAAGCTCGAAGTCGCGTTCGAGAAACTCGACGACAAGATCACCCTTCCCCTGTTCCGTCCGGCGAAGGGTTAAGCATCATGCGCAGAAACGCAGTCGCCGTCGTCGGCGCAGCCGAGACCACCGAACTCGGCGTCATTCCGAACATGTCGCAGATCCAGCTCCATGCGGATGCGGCGCTCAACGCCATCGCCGATGCCGGACTGAAGCTCTCCGACATCGACGGTATCGCCACTGCCGTGGAAACCCCGCAGCAGATCGCCCACTATCTCGGCATCACGCCGACCTGGGTCGACGGCACCTCCGTCGGCGGCTGCTCGTTCATGCTGCACGTCCGTCACGCAGCAGCGGCGATCGAGGCCGGGCTCTGCAAGACCGTGCTGATCACGCACGCCGAAAGCGGCAAGTCGATGATCGGCAAATTGGCGCGCTCGACGGCGCCCGACAGTTTGAACGGCCAGTTCGAGTCGCCGTTCGGCGTCTACGGCCCGCCCAGCATGTTCCCAATCCCGGTGCTGCGTTACATGAAGACCTACGGCATCACCCATGAGCAGATCGCCATGGTCGCCGTGGTGCAGCGCGAATGGGCCGCGAAGAATCCGCGCGCTACCATGAAGGCGCCGATCACGGTCGAGGACGTGCTGAATTCGCGCATGATCGCCTATCCGTTCCGCATCCTGCAATGCTGCCTCGTCACCGACGGCGGCGGCGCGCTGATCCTGACCTCGGCCGACCGCGCCAAGGATTTTCCCAAGAAGCCGGTCTACATCCTGGGCACCGGCGAGAGCGTGGAAACGCCGATGGTCAGCCAGATGGAGACGTTCAACTCCTCGCGCGCCTTCAAAGTCGCAGGCCCCACCGCCTTCCGCGAAGCCGGCATTGCCCACAAAGACGTCGATCACCTGATGATCTACGATGCCTTCGCCCACCTGCCGCTGTTCGGGCTAGGCGATCTCGGCTTCATGCCGCACGAAGAGACCGGCAAGTTCATCGCCGACGGCAATACCCGCCCCGGCGGCGAGCTGCCGCTCAACACCAACGGCGGCGGATTGAGCTACATGCATTCCGGCATGTACGGCATGTATGCGCTGCAGGAGAGCGTGCGGCAGATGCGCGGCATCGCGCCGGCGCAGGTCAAGGACGCGAAGATCTCGGTCTGCCACGGCGTCGGCGGCATGTTCGCAGCGTCAGGCACAATTATTTTTACGAACGAGAAGTAACCCACTTCGTCATTCCGGGGCGCGCGCAGCGCGAACCCGGAATCTCGAAGGATTCCGGGTCTGGTCCTGCGGACCATCCCGGAATGACGGAGTACAACAGGAGCCCCAATGGCAAAATCACTGCAAGACAAAGTCGTCATCGTCACCGGCGCCGGCCGCGGCATCGGGCGCGAGATTGCGCTGCTCTGCGCCGCAGAAGGCGCCAAGGTCGTGGTCAACGATCCCGGCGGCACTGCTGACGGCGCCGGTTCCAGCGCTGCGCCCGCCGAGGAAGTGGTCGAGGAGATCAAGAAGCGCGGCGGGATCGCGGTTCCCAACTTCAAGTCGGTGGCGGAAGCGATCCCCGCCAGTAAGATCGTGAAGACCGCGACCGACCATTTCGGCCGGCTCGACGGCGTGGTCAATAATGCCGGCATTCTGCGCGACATGATCTTCCACAAGATGAGCGTGGAAGCCTTCGAGGCCGTGATCAAGGTGCACCTGATGGGCTCGTTCTACGTCTCTCACGCCGCAGCCCGGATTTACCGCGAGCAGGAGAGCGGTTCCTTCGTGCACTTCACCTCGACCTCAGGCCTGATCGGCAATTTCGGCCAGGCCAATTACGCCGCGGCAAAACTCGGCATCGTCGGCCTGTCGAAGTCGATCGCGCTCGACATGGGCCGCTTCAACGTGCGCTCGAACTGCGTTTCGCCGTTCGCCTGGACCCGAATGATCGGCACCATCCCGACCGAGACGGAAGCCCAGAAGGCGCGGGTCGAGAAGATCAAGCAGATGGGTCCGGAAAAGATCGCGCCCGTTTGCGCTTATCTGCTCTCCGATGCCGCCAAGGACGTTTCGGGGCAAATCTTCGGCGTACGCATGAACGAGATTTTCCTGTTCAGCCAGAACCGCCCGCTGCGCTCGGTGCATCGTGCTGAAGGCTGGACGCCGCAGACCATCGCCGAGCACGGCATGCCGGCTCTGAAGGAGTCGTTCTACAAGCTCGACCGCTCGGCGGACATTTTCCCCTGGGATCCGATCTGAGGGAGGGTTGTAGGGTGGGCAAAGGCGCGCAGCGCCGTGCCCACCATCTATCCCAGACTACCGACAGAAGTGGTGGGCACGCTGCGCTTTGCCCACCCTACAAAGCTGCTGCGCCGCACCACCATCTCTGATTGTTTCATCCTGAGCCCGCCCGCTTTATGCCTGATTGCGGGCTGATGTTTTCCTTCCAATAAAAAACATGGGAGGAAATCATGACAAGCTCACTGACCTTTCCCGATTCCAAACAACAGGGCGGCGGATTCGATCGCCGCAAAATACTGACAGGCGCAGCGGCACTTGCCGCCTCCGCCGTCACGATGAAGACAGCCTCTGCCGCGTCCGTGGCACCGCTCGGCCAGACCGGCGCGCCAACAACGGCATCGCCGCCCCTGCCGCTCGGACCGCTTTCCGGCGCCCGCTATCCGGACGCTCGCCTGGAGTCGATGAAGAAGCCGACGGTTTCGTTCGGGCCGACAGGCTTTCCGGCCTTCGCCGGCACCATGGCGGTCGAGCGCGTCGCGACCGGGTTCCGCTGGGCCGAAGGCCCGGTCTACTTTCCGGCCGGGCGATATGTCCTGTTCAGCGACATTCCCAACAACCGCATCATGCGCTTCTCGGAGGATGACGGGCACCTCAGCGTCTATCGCCAGCCGTCAATGAACTCGAACGGCAACACGATCGATCGCGAGGGACGGCTGATCACGTGCGAACATTCCGGCCGACGCGTCACCCGGACTGAACTCGACGGCTCGATCACCATCATCGCCGACAAGTACAATGGCAAGAAGCTGAACTCGCCGAACGATGCAGTCGTCGCGGCCGACGGCTCGATCTGGTTCTGCGACCCGGCCTACGGCATCGGCGGCTTTTACGAGGGCATCAAGGCCGACGCCGAGCAGGACAAGAAGAACGTCTACCGGGTCGACCCGAAGTCCGGCGACATCAAGATGGTGGTCGATGACTTCGTGGAGCCGAACGGCCTTTGCTTCTCGCCTGACGAGAAGAAGCTCTATATCTGCGATACCGGCTTCACCGACGGGCCCGACAACCCGTCGCATATCCGCGTGTTCGACGTCGATCTCGCGGCCGGAAAGCTTTCGAACAGCAAGGTCTTCGCCGACATACCCAAGCCCAGCATCACGGATGGGCTGCGCTGCGATCGTGACGGCCGCCTCTGGTGCTCGGTCGGCTGGGGCGATCCGAACGAGGACGGCGTGCGCTGCTATACGGCGGAAGGCGATCTGCTCGGCAAGATCCATATCCCGGAAACTGTCGCGAACCTGTGCTTCGGCGGTCAGCAGCGGAACAGGCTGTATATCTGCGGCTCGTCGTCGCTTTATGCGGTTTACACCAGTGCGCAGGGTGCGATGAAGCCGTAAGATCGGCGAATAGTGAGTGGCGAATGGCGAATAGAAGATCATTCGCTACTCGCCATTCACTATTCGCCCCTCACCCGCTATTCCTTAGCCCCGCCGAAATCCCGTTGATCGTGAGCTGAATCCCGCGCAGCACCTGCTCGTCCGGGTTTTGCGCGCGGTGCTCCTTCAAGAGTTCCACCTGCACGTGGTTGAGCGGGTCGAGATAGGGAAAGCGGTTGCGGATCGAACGGTCCAGCAGCGGGTTGCCCTGCAGCAACCGCTCATGGCCCATGATGTCGAGCAGCGTCTCGATCGAGGCATGCCATTCGCGCCGGATGCGGCCAAAAATGCTTTCCCGCAACTTCACGTCCGGCACCAGTTCGGCGTAGCGTGAGGCGATCGCGATCGAACTTTTCGCCAGCACCATGTCCATGTTCGACAGCAGCATGCGGAAGAACGGCCATTCGCGGTAGAGTTCCTGCAGGAACGGCATGCCCTGCTCGGGATGTTCGGCGATCCAGGTTTCGACCGCGGAGCCGAAGCCGTACCAACCCGGCAGCATCAGCCGGCATTGCGCCCAGCTGAACACCCAGGGAATCGCCCGCAGATCTTCGATCTCGCGGGTCTTCTTGCGCGATGCTGGACGGCTGCCGATGTTCAGCGTCGCGATTTCAGTGATGACCGTCGAGCCCCAGAAATAATCGGCAAAGCCTTCGGTCTCATAGACCAGGCCGCGATAGGCCTTGAAGGCCAGCGCCGACAGCTCGTCCATCGCGGTCAGATATTCCTTGCGCGGCGCACTCTGCCGGGGATGCAGCAGGCTCGCCTCCAGCGTTGCGGCAGCGAGGATTTCCAGATTGTTGCGGCCGACTTCGGCGTTGGAATATTTGCTGGAGATGATCTCGCCCTGCTCGGTGATCCGGATCTGGCCGTTCACCGCGCCGCCCGGCTGCGCGATGATGGCGTCGTAGCTTGGCCCGCCGCCGCGGCCGACCGAGCCGCCGCGGCCGTGGAACAGCCGCAGCCGCACATGGTGGCGCTCGAAAACCTCGACCAGGCCGATCTCGGCCTTGTAGAGCTCCCAGCCCGAGGTGACGAAGCCGCCATCCTTGTTGCTGTCGGAATAGCCGAGCATCACTTCCTGCACGCCGCCACAGCTGTCCACCAGCTTGCGGTAATCATGCAGCGACAGCATCCGGTCCATGATGCCGGAAGACGCCTGCAGATCCTCGATGGTCTCGAACAACGGCACGATATTGATCGCGCTGCGGCCGGACGGGTTGACAATACCGACCTCCTTCAACAGCACCGCGACCTCCAGCATGTCGGACATGCTCTTGCACATGGAGATGATGCATTGCGAGATTACATCCGCGCCGAACCTGGCATGGGCTTCGGCGGCGGCACGGAACAGCGCAAGTTCGCCGAGTGTCTCCTCGCTGTATTTGACGAAGGCCGAACTAAGCGGCCTCGCGCTGCGCAGTTCGTTCAGCAGCAGATTGACCCGGGCTTCCTCGCTGAGCGCCAGATAGGACATGCCAGGGATCGCGGCGTCGAACAGTTCTGCGACCGTGCGTTCGTGCACGGCCGAATTCTGCCTGATGTCGAGCCGGGCGAGATGGAACCCGAAGCAATCCACAGCGCGGCGCAAGTGCCGCAGGCGCCCGCGCGCGATAACACCGGAATTATTCGCGATCAGCGAGCGATCGAGAACGTCGAGATCGGCCTTGAACTCCTTTGCGCTTTCATACGGCGCCCCCGCGCCGACCGGACGCCTTCTCGTCTCGACCTCGAGCTTTGCAGCGGTCGCGGTCAACCGGGCATAGATTCCGGACACCGCGAGGCGATACGGCTCACCGCTGCGATGCGGCGAGGAGTCGGGCGAGCGTCCGGCGAGCGCGCGCAGCTCCTCGGAAACGTCGGCGAGATGCGCCGCCAGCGACAGCTCGGCACCGAGCGCGTGCAACTCCTCCAGATAGAAGTTCATCACCCGGCTCGACTGCAGCCGCAGCGTGCCGCGCATGACGTCCGCCGTGACGAACGGGTTGCCGTCGCGGTCGCCGCCGATCCAGCTACCCATGGTGAGGAAGGACGCCAGTTCGCCGGGCGCGCCGCCCTCCTCCTGGTTCAACCGGTCTTCGAGCGTGCAGTGCAGCCGCGGCACCTCGTGCAGGAATGTGTAGTCATAGAACGAAAGCCCGTTGGCGACTTCGTCGAGCACGGTGAGCTTGGTCCGGCGCAGCAGATTGGTCTGCCAAAGCGTGAGCACGGCGCGGCGCAATTGTTCGTCGCTGGCTTCGGCCTCTTCCGGCGTAAGCTGCATCCGTTCGCGCCGGTCGAGCAGCGCAGCGATCTCCATCTCGCGGTCCATCGTGCTCTTGCGGCGGACTTCGGTCGGGTGCGCGGTCAGCACCGGACTTACCAGGGCATCCCTGAAAAAACCGCGAAGCTCGGCGGCGCTGAAACCGGCCGTCTTTGCATGGGACAGTGTCTGGGTGAGCGCGCTCGGCCGCGGTCCGCCGGGCGCCACGGCCGCGCATCTGGCGGATGTTGTTCTGGTCCTCGGCGATGTTGGCGAGATGCGAGAAATAGCTGAAGGCGCGGACGATCCGGACCGTATCGGCCGTCGACATGCTGTCGAGGATGGTTTCGAGTTCCCGCCGCGCCAGCTTGTCCTCGTCGCGGTGGAACCGGATCGAGGTCTGCCGGATGCGCTCGACCAGGTCGAACACGTCGGCGCCCTCCTGGTCGCGTACGGTATCGCCGAGAATGCGCCCGAGCAGGCGTATATCGGTCCGCAGCCGGGCGTCTGCCTCCAACGCCAGCGCATCATCGCTGCGATTGGACCGGGCTTCGGTTTCGGAAGGCATGGTCTCGGAAGGCACTATCTGGGAAGACATGGCTGGCTACCTCAGAAATTGCCCGGCAATTCCGAGTGTGCAAGTTTTTTGCCGCAGTGCAAGATAAAGATAAAGGCGGTCATGCGGCGCTGAAAGTCCTCATCCTGAGAGCCGCGAAGCGGCGTCTCGAAGGATGGCCGCAAGCGAGATCGGGGCCTCATGGTTCGCCCGGCGATGCGAAGCATCGTCCGGAGACGCGCTTTCGCGCTCCTCACCATGAAGGATCAGCTATCTGCTCCGCGGCAAGTTAAATCCTCCGCCCCGCCCGCTCCCAATAGGGATCGCGCAGGCGGCGCTTGAAGATTTTGCCGGAATCCTCGCGCGGCAGGCTGGACTGGATCTCGATATGCTTGGGCACCTTGTAGTCGGCCAGCGACACCTTGAGCTGGCTGCGGATGGAAGCGAGATCGAGCGTCACGCCCGGCTGCGGCTCCACCACCGCCATCAGCGCCTCGCCGAATTCCGCGTCGGGAATGCCGAACACGGCACAATCATGCACGCCCGGCAGCGCATGCAGCGCGGCTTCGATCTCGGCCGGATAGATGTTGACGCCGCCCGAAATCACCATGTCGCGCTTGCGGTCGCAGATGAAGACATAGCCGTCGGCGTCGATATAGCCGACGTCGCCCGAGGTGATGAAGCCGTCGCGATCGATCTCGGCGCGCTTTTCCGGCTTGTTGTGATAGGTGAAATCCGGGTTGCCTGATATGCGCGAATAGATTTCACCGATCTCGCCCTGCGGCAACTCCGTCCCGTCGTCGCCGATGAAGCGCAGATCCGCGCCCGGCGAAATCTTGCCGACGGTGCCCGGCTTCTTTAGCGCGTCCTCGGAATTGGCAAACGTGACGGCGCCCGACTCGGTCGAGCCGTAGAATTCGTAGATCACCGGCCCCCACCATTCGATCATCGCGCGCTTGACGTCGGCGGGACACGGCGCGGCGGCATGGATGATGTGGCGCAGCGACGACATGTCGTATTTGTTGCGGATCTCCTCCGGCAGCTTCATCAGCCGGATGAACATGGTCGGCACCATGAAGATGGTGTCGATTTTTTCAGTCGCGACCACGCGCAAAAACTCCTCGGGGTCGAAGCGCGGCATGAGCACCAGCGCGCCGCCGAGACGGCCGGCGCGCAGGCCGAACGAGTTCGGCGCGGAATGATAGAGCGGCCCGGGAAGCAGCGCACGGGCGCCCGGCTTGAGGCCGTAGATCATCCCGCGCATTGCTTCGGCGTTCGCGGTCTGCTCCGGCGTCGGTGCGGAGCGGCGCACGCCCTTGGGATGGCCTGTGGTGCCCGAGGTGTAGATCATGTTCTGTGGCTGCGGCACCGCCGGTCCGTCATAGCGCGGGTGCTGCTTCAGCCAGGATTCGAAGTCGATCGCGAAATCGGGCGTCGCCAGATGATCGGGATCGATCTTGTAGTTGGCGATGATTTCCGGCGGCGTCGGCACGCTGAGCGCGGTGACGCCTTGCGGGATCGCCTCGCGCAACTGATGCAGCATGTCGGCATGCGCAATCAGCACGGCCGAACCGGAATCCTTCAGCACATAGTTGATCTCTTCCGGCTTGAAGTGCCAGTTGACGGGCACGCCATAGGCGCCGAGCCGCATCGCGGCATAGGCCGCCTCGATGAAGGCGATGTCGTTGCGCATCAGGATAGCGACGCTGTCGCCCTGCTTGACGCCAAGTTTCTGCAAGCCGCTGGCGATGCGCTCAGAGCGATCGGCGACCTCGTCGTGGCCGCGCCTGCGCGGGCCGCTGATGATGCCGAGGAAGGGGGATGTGGTAGACATTGTTGCGTTCCGATCTGTCGTCGGGTTTGTGTAAGCCCTCATGGTGAGGAGCGCGTCTTCGCGCGTCTCGAACCATGGAGCCCGTGGCCCATCCCTCGAGACGCCGCTTGCGCGGCTCCTCGGGATGAGGTCGGAACTAAGCTTCCGCGAACCGCGGCGCGCGTTTTTCCATATTGGCGCGCACGGCCTCGGTCTGGTTGGGGCTGCCGAGCAGCTTCTGCTGCTCGACGGATTCGGCGAGCAGCGCCGGGCCGGGATCGACGGACAGATTGTTCAGCATGCGCTTGGCGGCGCGGATCGCATCCGGGCTCTTGCCGGCGATTTCGCGCGCGACTTCGAGCGCCGCGGCGCGGGGATCGTCGCAGATCCGCGTCGCCAGGCCGTAGCTCATGGCTTCCTGCGCCGAGAAGATGCGGCCGGTATAGGTGAGGTCGCGCAAAATATCGTCGCGCACGAGGCTGGCGAGGATCGGCGTGCCGGCCATGTCGGGCACCAGGCCCCATTTGATCTCCATGATCGACATCCGCGCATCGGGCGTCAGGAAGCGCATGTCGGCGCCGAGCGCGAGCTGGAACCCGCCGCCAAACGCCACGCCCTGGATCGCGGCAATCACGGGCACCGGGAGTTGCCGCCAGCCCCACACCGCCTGTTGCGGGAAATTCGCCAATCCATGCGTGCGTGCAGACAGGTCGCGTTTCTCGCCACCAGCGACCCCGTTACCGCCGTTTTCCTTCATCGCGGCGAAGCGCCCCATATCGAGACCGGCGCAGAATGCCCGCCCCTCCCCGGACAATACTACCGCGCGAACCCCTTTTTCATGGGCAAGCCGCTCGGTGGCAGCGACCAGCGCCTCGAACATCGCGGCATCGAGCGCGTTCATCTTGTCGGCCCGCACCAGTCGGACATCGGCAATGCCGTCCGAAATCGATATCGAGACGCGTTGCTCCATGAGAATTCCTCCACTCTTGATTGCTTGGCGCTTTACAGAACGGCGTTGGCGAGATTTAGTCAATCGACCAATTAACAGACATTCCCGTGGGTGGAAACGATGTTCAACGATCAGCTTCTCGCCGGGCGGCGCATCCTCGTAACCGGTGGCGGCACCGGCCTCGGCAAGTCCATGGCGACGCGGTTTCTTCAACTCGGTGCCGAGGTTCATATCTGCGGCCGCCGCAAGATCGTGTGCGACGAGACCGCGACCGAACTGATGGGCGAGTATGGCGGGCGCGTAGTCAGCCACGGCGTCGACATCCGTAACGCGATGGCCGTCGACGAGATGATTGAGGCGATCTGGACCTCGGGACCCCTCACCGACCTCATCAACAACGCGGCCGGCAATTTCATCTCGCGCTCGGAAGAGCTTTCGCCCCGCGGCTTCGATGCCGTCGCCAATATCGTGATGCATGGCACGTTCTATGTGACGCATGCGGTGGGCCGGCGCTGGATCGCCGCCAAGCTTCCCGGCAACGTGGTGTCGATTACCGTGACCTGGGTGCGCAACGGCTCGCCCTATGTGGTGCCGTCGGCGATGAGCAAATCCGCGATCCACGCCATGACCATGTCGCTGGCGGTCGAATGGGGCAAGCACGGCATCCGCCTCAACACGATTGCGCCGGGCGAAATCCCGACCGAGGGCATGAGCAAGCGCATCAAGCCCGGCGACGAGGCCGGCGCGCGCACCAAGGCGCTGAACCCGATGGGCCGGGTCGGCACCATGGAGGAGTTGCAGAACCTCGCGGTGTTCCTGATCTCGGGCGGCTGCGACTGGATCAACGGCGAAACCATCGCCATGGACGGCGCGCAGGCACTCGCCATGGGCGGCAATTTCTATCAGCTGCGCGACTGGAGCGACGCCGACTGGAACCAGGCGCGCGAACTCGATCAAGGCGCAGAACGAAAAGGACCGCGCTGCAAGAGGTTAAGTTGTCGTCCCGGCGAAGGCCGGGACCCATAACCACCGTCGTTGGTGTTTGCGAAGACAATTAGCCACATCGTCTTACCGATAGGCCGCGGCGTATGGGTCCCCGCCTTCGCGGGGACGACGAGACCGTATTGTCTTTGTTGCCGGATGACGCCACACTCCGCGTAACGAAAACAAGACGCTGCGGGAGAGACATGTCCACTTCGCAACAACCGGCTGATCTCGCCGACATGGTGCGCAACCGCGCCAAGACACGCGGCAACGCACTGGCCTATGAATTCGAGGGGCGCCAGACCACCTTCGCCGAGTTCGACATCAAGACCAACCGCGTTGCGAACGCGCTTGTAGCGCTCGGCGTCAAGCCGGGCGAGCGCATCGCCTACCTCGGCAAGAACAGCGACATCTATTTCGAACTGCTGATGGGCGCGATGAAGGCCAATGTGGTGATGGCACCGGTGAACTGGCGGCTCGCCGGGCCCGAGGTCGCCTTCATCGTCGGCGATTGCAGGGCGCCGGTGCTGTTCGTCGGGCCGGAATTCATCACCCAGGTCCGCAACATCAAGCCGCAATTGCCTGATGTCCGCACCGTCATCACTACGGAGGTCGGCGCGCCGGAATGGCAGGATTTTACGGCTTGGCGCGATGCTGCGAGCAGTGACGATCCGAAGGTGCCGATCAGCCCGAAGGACATCGCGATCCAGCTCTATACCTCGGGCACGACCGGCAAGCCGAAGGGCGCGATGCTGTCGCACGCCAACTTCCTCAATCTGGTGCAGACCGGCAACGAGGCCGAGAAGCCCGACTGGAACAAATGGTCGACCGACGACGTCTCGCTGGTGGCGATGCCGATCTTCCACATCGGCGGCTCCGGCTGGGGCGTCATGGGGCTCTATCACGGCGCGCGCGGCGTGATCGCGCGCGAGTTCGACCCGACCAAGGTTTTGGATTTCTTCGAACAGTCCGGAATTACAAAACTGTTCATGGTACCCGCCGCGATGCAGTTCGTGGTGCGCCAGCCCCGCGCGCGCGAAGTGGATTTCTCCCGGTTGAAATACATGCTGTACGGCGCCTCGCCAATTCCCGCAGCCCTGCTGAAGGAATGCATCGAGGTGTTCAAATGCGGCTTCGTGCAGATGTACGGCATGACCGAGACCACAGGCACCATCGTCGCCCTGCCGCCCGAGGACCATGTCGAGGGGCTGGAGCGGATGCGCTCCGCGGGCAAGGCGCTGCCGGGCATCGAGCTTGCGATCCTCGATCCTGATGGCAAGCGGCTGCCGCCGCGCGAAGTCGGCGAGATCGCCACCCGCTCCGGCTCCAACATGGCCGGCTACTGGAACCTGCCCGAGGCGACCGCGAGAACGCTCGGCAGCGACGGCTGGCTGCGCACCGGCGACGCCGGCTACATGGATGAGGACGGCTACCTCTATATCCATGATCGCATCAAGGACATGATCATCTCCGGCGGCGAGAACATCTACCCGGCCGAAGTCGAGAGCGCGCTCTGCGATCATCCTGACGTGGCAGAAGCCGCCGTGATCGGCATCCCCGACGACAAATGGGGCGAAGCGGTCAAGGCGGTCGTGGTGATGAAACCCGGCAAGCAGGCGACCGCCACCGACATCATCAATTTTACTCGCGAGCGAATCGCCGGATTCAAGACGCCGAAATCGGTCGATTTTCTGGAGGCCCTGCCGCGCAATCCGTCGGGCAAGATCCTGCGGCGGAATCTGCGTGATCCGTATTGGGCGGGCAAGGATCGTCAGGTGAATTAGCCTCGCCTCGTAGCTTCGTAGGGTGGGCAAAGCGAAGCGTGCCCACCATCAACTAGTGCGATCTGGATGGTGGGCACGGCGCAAGAGCGCCTTTGCCCTCCCTACGATTCCTAAATCCCTCAATGCTTCCCTGCCCCCATGTAGCCAAACAGGAATCCCGCCACTTTCCGCTTCTGGATTTCCTCGCTGCCTTCCGTAATGCGGTAGCGGCGGTGGTGGCGGTAGATGTGTTCGAACGGCTTGTGGCGTGAATAGCCCATGCCGCCATGCACCTGCATGGCGCGGTCGGCGGCCTCGCAGCACAGGCGGTTGGCCCAAAAATTACACATCGAGACCCGGTCGGAGAGCGTGTGCTCGACCTGCGCTTGCGTCAGTTGGTCCATCTCCCACGCGGTCTTGCGGATCAACAGCCTGAGCATCTCGGCCTGCGTTGCCAGTTCCACAAGCGGCCACTGGATCGCCTGGTTCTCCGCCAGCGCCTTGCCGAACGGCTTTCGCTCGCGCGCGTATTTGACGCTTTCGTTGATGCAGTAGACGGCCGCGCCCAGCGAACTCGCTGCCTGCCGGATCCGGTTCTCGTGCACGAAGCATTGCGCCAGCGACAGGCCGCGACCGACCTCGCCGAACAGCGCATCCTCCGGCACGAACACGTCGGTAAAGCTGACGCGCGGATGATCGGTCGGCATGTTGAAGGTCCACATATATTCCTCGACCTTCACACCAAGGCTCTTGGCTGGCACCAGGAAGCAGGTGATGCCACGCGCATCGCCGTCATCGCCCGCGGTGCGGGCAAACAGCGCGCAATGCGTGGCAACGTGCATACCGGTCGTCCACATCTTCTCGCCGTTGATGATCCAGCCCTTGACGTTGTCACGCGCCGCCTGAACGGCGCGGGTTTCCATGTGCGTCGCGTCCGAGCCGTGGTTGGGCTCGGTCAGGCCGAACGTGATACGGTATTTGCCCCTGATCGAACCGTCGATCATCGCCTTCTGATCCTCGGTGCCGTAACGGTCGAGCATGGTGACGATGGGCAGATTGCCGACGATCGAATGCTCGTTCTGCAGGTCGTTGTGCAGGCCGAGGCCTTTTGAAGCGAAATGCTCGCGGATGACGGCCATCCAGAGATTGGAACCGTCCTTGCCGCCGTAACGCTTCGGAATGGCAAAGCGCAGGTGACCGGCGTCGTCCGCGAGGTTCTTCACCTTGCGCAGCAGCGCTTCCCATTCATGTCGCGGCAGGCCGCCGTTCTCGAAATCGGTTCGCGCCCATTCGCGGCGATGATCGAAGAAGCGGATATTGTCGTCGGCTTCTTCCAGCGGCTTGATCTCGCGCGCGATGAAGCCGTCGAGTTCTTCGAGATAGGCCGTGAGGTCGGCAGGCAGGTTGAAATCCAAAGCGGTCTCTCCCGGAAATGTCGTGTGTTGTTGATTTGCGTTTAGGCGCTACGAGAGCGCTCCTGCTCGGATCGATTTAGGTTGGAAGACCACGCCCAAGTCAAGCAACGGAATCGACCTTGGCACGCGCGGGGGCCTTGCGTAATTGGATGGTATCGGACGGCGGGCGCGCGGTAGTATCGCGACCATATTCTCCGCCGCACAAAATCGAAACGGGAGCAAACATGGACCTGAAATTCTCCAAGGTGACGCGCAAGGGGCCGGTCACGATCGTCACGCTGTCACGACCCGAAGTGTACAATGCGCTGCATATCGACGCGCATTTCGAGCTCAACAAGGTGTTCGACGATTTCTCCGCCGACCCCGAGCAATGGGTCGCGATCGTCACCGGCGCCGGCGACAAGGCGTTCTGCGCCGGCAACGACCTGAAATGGCAGGCAGCCGGCGGAAAACGCGGCTGGGACAAGGGCGGCTTCGCCGGCCTCACCACGCGGTTCGACTGCGACAAGCCGATCATCGCCGCCGTCAACGGCGTGGCGATGGGCGGCGGTTTCGAGATCGCGCTGGCCTGCGACCTCATCATCGCGTCGGAGAATGCCACCTTTGCGCTGCCCGAGCCGCGCGTCGGCCTTGCCGCACTGGCCGGCGGCGTGCACCGCCTGCCGCGACAGATCGGACTGAAGCGCGCCATGGGCATGATCCTCACCGCCCGCCACGTCTCGGCCAAGGAAGGCCTCGAACTCGGTTTCGTGAACGAGGTGGTTCCGGCCGGCGAAGCGCTGGCGGCGGCCGAGCGCTGGGCGGAGACGATTGCCAAGAACTCGCCGATGTCGATCCGCGCCTCCAAGCAGGCGATCCAGCGCGGGCTTGAAGTGTCGCTGGAACAGGCGATGGCTGAGCAGCGGGAGTATCCGGCCGTGAAGGCGATGGCGGCCTCGCAGGACTATATCGAGGGGCCGAAGGCATTCTCGGAGAAGCGTCCGCCGAAGTGGATGGGGAAGTGACGACGTAGTCGTCATTCCGGGGCGGCGCGAAGCGACGAACCCAGAATCTTCGAGATTCCGGGTCTGGTGCTAACGCACCATCCCGGAATGACGGAAGGAGTTGCCGCTAGCCTTGTAGGATGGGTAGAGCGCAGCGAAACCCATGCTGTGCGCCACGACGTATGATGGGTTTCGCTGCGCTCTACCCATCCTACGATTTCCCCAGCTCCCTTTTGTACGACGCGTAGTTCGGCTGATCGACGGCGAGCTTGTCCATCGTCGTCTGCCACAGATGTTCCGCGAGCCCGGGCGTCTGGAGATCGACCTCGCCTTTTGCAATCTTTTCCGATAACGCGCGGTTCAGCTCGATCAACGAGCCGTCCGCGCCGAGCAACTGCTTCAGCCGCGCAGCCTCCGCCGCGTCGCCCTCCTGCTCCAGCGCCAGTTGGCGCGTGACGAGATCGAGCGCGTTGATGCCGACGCGGAGCTTGAAGGCGTTGTGACCCTTGATCTGCGGCGTGATCTCGTTGCGAAGGAAATCCGCGACCGCCTTGATCAGTTCGGTGGGTGTCGGTTCGTCCTGCATTATTTCCCCCTCGGGGCCAATAGCCTCAGCAAGTCGATCTCCGTCTCCGACGACCGCCGGCCGATCATGGCGCGTTCCATCGAATGGTCGGGGCCCTTGCGAAAACGCTGCATCATGCCGCAGCACATGATGCCCCAGCGCAGCGTGCCCATCACTTCCCAGAACTTCACGCGATCCGCATCGACCTTGCGGCCGACTTCCTCATAGCCTGCAAACAGTTCCTCGCGGGAGCCGAAGCCGCCGACCGGCTTGTCGATCTCGCCAAAACGCCAGGAGTTGACGCAGATCCAGCCGAGATCCTCCATCGGGTCGCCGAAATGCGCAAGCTCCCAGTCGAGCACCGCGCGCACGCCATCGGGCCCGATGATGAGGTTGCCGTGGCGGAAATCGCCATGCACCAGCGTCACCTCTTTCGACGGCCCGGGATCGCGCTCGCGCAACCAGCGCAGCGCCAGTTCGAACACCGGACGCGGCCAGCCAAAGCTGCGATATTCCCGTTCGAGGTCGGCGATTTCCTTTGTCGCGCTCATCTCGCGAAGCTTTGGCAATTTCGCAGCCGGCAAGCCGTGGATACCGGCGATCACGCGGCCGAGCTGCCGCGCCAAAATCGGCCGCGCGGCTGCGAATTGCTCATCGCGCAGGATCTTGCGCGCGATGGTCTCGCCCTCGATGCGCTGCATGATGAAGCCGGTGCCGAGATCATCCTCCGGTTTCAGCACATGCATCACCCGCGGCGACGGCAGGCCAGCGTCATGCGCGAGCTGCATCAGCGTCGCCTCCGCATCGAGCCCGGCCGCCCGCCCCGGCGACGCGCCATAGCCCGGCGGCGCCCGGCGCAAGATCGCGCCGATATTGCCGCTCGCGTGAACGATATCGAACGTCCAGGTTTCCTGGCTGGCGCCGCCGGAAAGCTTTGCCGCGCCAGTCACGCCGCTCGCCCCCTGATACCAGGAGGCGACACAGCGTCCGAGTTGGTCGTCGATCATTTGCCTTTGAACTTGGCGGGGCGCTTTTCCAGGAATGCGCTGACGCCTTCCTTGAAATCTTCCGCCGCACCCGCGATGCGTTGCGATTCGAATTCGAGGTTGAGCTGTTCCTCGAAGGAATTTTCCGGGCTGTCCCAATACAGTTTCCGGATCAGCGACAGCGCAATCGTCGGCCCGTTGGCGAGGTCACGCGCGAGCTTCATCGCCTCTTCCATCAAGACCGCATCGTCATAGACGCGGTTGACGAGGCCCCACTCCAGCGCCTTCTCCGCCGGCAGCCGCTCGCCCATCAGCGACAATTCGACCGAACGCGCCTTGCCGATCATGCGCGGCAACAGCCAGGTCGAGCCGCAATCCGGCACCAGGCCGATGCGGCGGAACGCCTGCAGGAAATAGGACGAACGCGCGCACACGATCATGTCGCCCATCAATGCAAAGCTCATCCCGGCGCCGGCGGCGGGGCCGTTGACCGCCGACACGATCGGACAATGCAACCGGCGCAGCCGCCGCAGGAATGGATGAAAGCCGATTTCCAGCGATTGCCCGGCATTGCTCTTGCCGGGCTTATGGTTGTTGCGGCCCTGCAGGTTGGCACCGGTGCAGAACGCACGCCCGGCGCCGGTCAGCACCAGGCAACGGACCTCTTCCCGCTTGTCGTCGATGGCGTCGAGCGCATCGGAAAGCCCGCCCAGCATGTCCATCGAGACCGCGTTCATGACCTCCTGATGGTCGAGCCTGAGAATGGCGACCGGGCCATCGAAATCGAGCGTGACGTGCTTGAACTGCATTGCTTCCTCATGACTTGTGTTTACGCGCTATTTCGCTGCGCGGAAGACCGGACCTGATGTCTCGGTCATATTTGATTTTTCGAGTGGGCTTGTCCATGGTTGCATCAGAACATCTGCCCGCGACCGCACGCAGGGCTTAACGCGCTCCAGACGAAATGGAAATACCTCATGAGCATCTTCGACCTTACCGGCCGCACCGCCGTCATCACCGGCGGCAATGGCGGCATCGGCCTTGGCATCGCGCAGGCTTTGAACGCGCAAGGCTGCAACGTCTCGATCTGGGGCCGCAACGCCGAGAAGAACAAGAGCGCGGCGGCCACCATGTCGACCGGCTCCGGCAAGGTCGATACCGTGATCTGCGACGTTTCCGATCCCGCGTCCGTCAAGGCGGCGATGATGGTCACCCTCGACAAGTTCGGCCGCGTCGACGGCTGTTTCGCCAATGCCGGCATCGGCGGTGGCGGACGGCGCGCCTTCATCGACCGCACCGAGGAGGAATGGCGGCGCATGTTTGCCACCAATCTCGACGGCGTCTTCCATGTGTTTCAGGTGGCCGCCCGCCACATGACCGAACGCGCCGAGGCCGGCGACAAGTTCGGCCGGCTGGTCGCCACATCCAGTTTGGCGTCGCTGTTCGGCACCGCCCGCAACGAGCACTACGCCGGCACCAAGGCGGCGCTGAACGCGCTGTGCCGCGCGCTCGCCGTCGAGCTCGCGCGTCACGGCGTCACCGCCAACGCGATCCTGCCCGGCTGGATCAAGAGCGACATGACCGCCGGCATCATGGGCAACGAGAAATTCGTCGCCAACGTGATGCCGCGCATCCCGGTGCGCCGCTTCGGCGAGCCGACGGATTTCGGCGGCATCGCGGCGTACATCATGAGCAAGGCGTCGTCGTATCACACGGCGGACTGTTTTGTGATCGATGGCGGGTACACGGCGTTTTGAGGCTGGTTGTCGGACTGTAGCCTGGATGAGCGAAGCGATATCCGGGGCGGTGCGTGCGTGATCCCGGATGTCGCTGCGCTCATCCGGGCTACGAAGCTGAGCAAATCACTCCGGTGCCGTAGGGCGGGCAAAGCGAAGCGTGCCCACCATCTCGCGGCGTGCTCAGTGATGGATGGTGGGCACGTCGCTTGCGCTCCTTTGCCCACCCTACAGCATCACCCCCACGGTCCGCGCGAGGCCGTAGGCCGGCCCCACGGGCTGCGGCGCGGATAGTTGCCGCGGGCGTTCACGGAAGGCAATCCGCCCTGCGCGCCCATTTGCGCCGCAAGCTGCTGCAACGCGGCGATGCGGTTCTCGGTCGAAGGGTGCGTCGTGAACAGATTGTCCATGCCCTGGCCCGACAGCGGGTTGATGATGAACATGTGCGCCGTCGCCGGATTGCGCTCGGCTTCCATGTTCGGGACCTGATGCGCGGCATTGTCGATTTTCGCGAGCGCGGACGCCAGCCACATTGGCTGACCACAGATGCGCGCACCGAGATCGTCGGCGGCGTATTCGCGGGTCCGGCTGATCGCCATCTGCACCAGCATGGCGCCGAACGGTGCCAGGATCATCATGGCGATCGAGCCGATGATGCCGGGACCGTTGTTGTTGTCGCGATGGCCGCCGAAGAACATGCCGAACTGCGCCAGCATCGAGATCGCGCCGGCAATCGTCGCAGTGATGGTCATCAGCAGCGTGTCGTGATTCCTGATATGCGCAAGTTCGTGCGCGATCACGCCGGCGAGTTCCTCGCGGCTGAGCTGTTGCATCAGGCCCGCACTCACCGCGACCGCCGCGTTCTGCGGATTGCGGCCGGTGGCGAACGCATTGGGCTGCGCCTCGTCGATGACGAACACGCGCGGCATCGGCAGGCCAGCGCGGCCGGCCAGCTCGGCCACCAGATGGACGAGATCGGGCGCGCTGTTGCTGTCGACCTCATGGGCGCCGTACATCGACAGCACCATGCGGTCCGAATTCCAGTAGGCGAACAGGTTCATCGCGGCCGCGATCACGAGCGCGATCAGCGCTCCGCTGGCGCCGCCAATCAGATAGCCGACGCCCATGAAGAGGCCGGTAAGACCGGCCAACAGAATGGCAGTCTTCAGATAGCTCATTGTCGTCTCCCTGGCCTGCCCACAACCGGACGCCGGGGCTGGCATCCCAAAGGTAAGAATTGCCCCGGTGGCGCTTCAAGATGCCGGGGTGCGTCGAGGCGCCGCGCTGGCCTGCGGGGGGCACTCTGCCGGGCCGGATTTCCTAACCGTAATCTGCCGGCTACCGAGGCTACTCCCGGGCCTTCCGGTCGCCCATCGCCTGCTTGTGCAGCGCCAATTCTACCGTCTACATTGGCGGCAACGGGCAGCGTGCGGGGTTGTTCCTTGCGAATGCGCAGCAGCAATCGCGGCTGTTCGTCTGAAAAAAATGGGGAGGAATAGAATGTTTTCGCATGTGATGATCGGCACCAACGACCTGGAAAAGGCCAAGGCGTTTTACGACGCGCTGCTCGGCACGCTCGATGTCCGGCCGGCCAAGGTGGACCGCCACCGCATTTTCTACTTCACCAAGACCGGTACCTTCTCGGTGTCGAAGCCGATCAATGGCCAGCCTGCGACCCCCGCCAATGGCGGGACCGTCGGCTTTATGGCCAATTCGCCGGAACAAGCCGACGCCTGGCATGCGGCCGGCGTCGCCAATGGCGCCACTTCCTGCGAAGACCCGCCCGGCATTCGCGAAGGTGCGGCTGGCAAGCTTTACCTCGCCTATCTGCGCGATCCCGACGGCAACAAGATCTGCGCGATGCATCGGATGCCGACGTAGAAAAGATTGTAGGGTGGGTTAGGCGAAGCCGTAACCCACCAACTTTCTTGTCGGTGGGTTACGCCTTCGGCTAACCCATCCTACGCAGTGAGCGCTGCAACGCAATCAAGGGGGACTGCACCATGAATCGATTTGTCGGATCCCTGCTGGCATCCGCCGCACTGTTCGCGGCAACCCTGCTGCCGGCCCACGCAGAACTCGATGTCATCAATCTCAAGAAGGCGATCGAGACCTCGCTCGCGAGCGACTATCCGAACCTCGACGCGCTCTACAAGGAACTCCACGCCCACCCGGAATTGGCGTTTCAGGAAGTGAAGACCGCCGCCAGGCTCGCCGCGGAGATGCGCGCGCTGGGCTTCGACGTCACCGAGAAAGTCGGCATGACCGGACTGGTCGCCATCTACAGGAACGGCGACGGGCCTACCATCATGGTGCGCACCGAACTCGACGCCCTGCCGATGGAAGAGAAAACCGGCCTCGACTATGCGAGCCGCGACAAGACCAACTGGAGCGGGCGGGAGGTGTTCGTCGCCCATAGCTGCGGCCACGACATCCACATGGCGACTTGGGTCGGGACGGCGAAGACGTTGCTTGGCCTGAAAAACCAGTGGCAGGGCACGCTGATGTTTATCGCCCAGCCGGCGGAAGAGATCGTGGCCGGCGCCCGTGCCATGCTTGCGCATGGCTTGTTCACGCGCTTTCCCAAGCCTGACATCGCGCTTGCCTTGCATGACGGCCCATTCTCTCATGGCACGGTCTTCTATCGTACCGGGGTCGGCTCGTCCGCCGCCGACGGTCTTGAGGTGACATTCCACGGCCGCGGCGGTCACGGTTCGGCGCCGCACACGGCCATCGATCCCGTTGCGATTGCGGCGCGGTTCATCGTCGACGTGCAAGGCGTGATCAGCCGCGAAAAGGATCCAACCGAATTCGGCGTCGTGACGATCGGCGCCATTCACGGCGGCACCGCTGGAAATATCATTCCCGACTCCGTGCAGCTCTCCGGGACCATCCGCTCCTACAAGCCCGAGGTTCGCGCCAAATTGCATGCCGGAATCGAACGAACGGCGAAGGCCGCTGCTGCGATGTCGGGTGCGCCCGCGCCCGACATCAAGATGCTCGAGGGCACCAAGCCCGTCATCAATGATCCCGATGTGGTCAGCGCTGTCGCCGATGTGTTGAAGGCGGCACTCGGCGACAAGTTCAGGACTTCGCCGCCGGGGACCGCCAGCGAAGATTTCTCCGAATTCGCCGGCGCCGGCGTGCCGTCGATGATGTTCAACATCGGCGTCTATGACCAGGAACGTATCGACGCGGCACGCAACGGCGGTCCGCCGATACCGGCCAACCACTCGCCGCTGTTCGCGCCGGTGCCGAAGCCGACCATCGAAACCGGCGTCACCGCCATGACGCTCGCGGTGCTCGGTGTTTTCGAGCAGAAGGCCCGGCGGAAGTGAGCGCAAGGGGGCATCCGCAGGCGTCGCGAAGGCGGTGTTAGACCTCATCCTGAGGAGCCGCGAAAGCGGCGTCTCGAAGGATGCAGGCCCGACTGTGGCCACATGGTTCGAGACGGCGCTTCGCGCCTCCTCACCACGAGGGTCGCGCAGCGCCACTTCCCATGAGACGGAAAATCGCGCCCTTTCACGCGCGCTTGTACAAGCCCTGCCCGCCCGTCTACATTGCCGGCCAACGAGCCGAGTGCGCGCCCGCAAGACGACGTTCTTGCGCAAATGGGAGGAAATAATCCATGAAACACGCCTATATCCCGCGAACGACGACCTACAATCTCAATCCGGGCGAAGAACTCAACGATTTGCGGATGTCGGACGAGGTCCGTCCGCTGTACGAGCACGTCAAGAAGTTCATCCGCGAGACCGTCGACCCGATGTCGGTCGAGTTCGCAAAGCTCGGCGAGAAAAAGACCGACCGCTGGAGCTTCACGCCGGAACAGCTGGCCTGCCTTCAGAAGGCCAAGGACAAGGCCAAGGAAGTAGGCCTGTGGAACTTCTTCCTGCCTGACGACGAGACCGGCCAGGGCCTGAAGAACCTCGACTACGCCTATATCGCGGTTGAACTCGCGAAAAATCCGATGGCCTCGGAAACCATGAACTGCTCGGCGCCCGACACCGGCAACATGGAGGTGCTGGAGCGCGTCGGCACCAAGGCGCAGAAGGACAAGTGGCTGAAGCCGCTGCTCGCCGGCGAGATCCGCTCGGCCTATGCGATGACCGAGCCCAACGTCGCCTCCTCCGACGCCAAGAATATTTCGACCATCGCCAAGCTGGTCGGCGACGAATGGGTGATCAACGGCGAGAAGTATTATATCTCCGGCGCCGGCGATCCACGCTGCAAGATCATGATCGTGATGGTGAAGACCAATCCCGACGCGCCGCCGAGCAAGCAGCAGTCGCAGATCCTGGTGCCGATCGACACCCCCGGCGTCGAGATTTTGGGCCCGATGCATGTGTTCGGCCACGACCATGCGCCGCGCGGCCACATGCACCTGCGCTTCAACAATTGCCGGGTCCCGAAGGAAAACATGCTGCTCGGCGAAGGCCGCGGCTTTGAAATCTCGCAAGTCCGCCTCGGACCGGGCCGTATCCATCACTGCATGCGCACCATCGGCAAGGCGGAAAAGGCGCTCGACCTGATGGTGCAGCGCGGCCTCACCCGCGAAGCCTTCGGCAAGAAGATCGCCCATCTCGGCGGCAATATGCAGATCATCGCGCAGGCGCGCTGCGAGATCGAGGCGATGCGGCTGATGGTGCTCAAGGCCGCCAAGGCGATGGACGTGCTCGGCAACAAGGAAGCGCGGATCTGGGTCAGCATGGTGAAAGCCATGGTGCCGGAGCGCACCTGCAAGATCATCGACCAGGCGATCCAGATGCACGGCGCGACAGGCATTTCGCACTGGAGCCCGCTCGGCGAAATGTACCAGGACGTCCGCCATCTGCGCTTCGCCGACGGCCCGGATGAGGTGCACTGGATGGTGGTTGGCCGGCATGAACTGAGCATGCCGTAGCCCGAGATGCCGTAGGGTGGGCAAAGGCGCGTAAGCGCTGTGTGCCCACCATACCTTGCGGCGACACCGAATGGTGGGCACGCTGCGCTTTGCCCACCCTACAAACGACTGCGCAGAGCCCTCTAAACGTGCAATGCTTGAGGATCAGTACCCATGGAATACGCGCCTGAGAACCTGCAACCGCGCGATCGTTACAAGCTGCTGGCAGGCTTCGTGCTGCCACGGCCGATCGCTTGGATTACGACGGTCGGGCCAACCGGCGTGGTCAATGCCGCGCCCTACAGTTTCTTCAACGTGTTCTCCGAAGATCCGCCGCTCTGCATGTTCGCGGTCAATCAGCGGCCCGACGGCCGCATCAAGGACACTCTTATCAATATCCAGCGGACCGGCGAGTTCGTGGTCAACTTGACCGACGAGCCGCTGGCGCAGGCGATGCACGATTCCAGCGGCGACTTTCCGCCCGATGTCGGTGAGCCCAACTATCTCGGGCTAAAGCTCGCCCCCTCGACCAGAGTGGCGGTGCCGCGGCTCGCCGACGCGCCGTGGGCGATGGAATGCAAGGTCTGGAAGACCATGAACGTCAAGGACAACCGCCATCTCATCATGGGCGAAGGCGTCAACTTCTATATCCGCGACGAATTGTGGGACCCTGATACGATGCGCGTGCACATGGAGCGCTATCACCCGATCGGCCGCATGTTCGCGGATCGCTACTGCCGGACCGATGACCGCGTCGTGTTTCCGCCGGCCGAAGGGGCGAAGACCACGGTCTAAACCGACGCCGGCAGGAAGGGGAAGCACATGGCCGAAAACTTCCGCGACAACGAAGCCCGCGAACGATTTGAACTCGACGTCGAAGGGCACACCGCCTTCGTCACCCACCGGAAATCACCAGGCGCGATCACGCTGGTTCACACCGAGGTGCCGCCCGAACTCGGCGGCAAGGGCGTCGGCTCAAAACTGGCGCGCGCGACGCTGGACGCGGTGCGGGCGCAAGGGCGCAAGCTGACGGTGGAATGCGATTTCATTCGAAATTTCATGTCCAAGCACGCGGAGTACAACGATCTGCTGGCGCCCGGCCAGGCAACGAACACGAACGCCGCAACCTACAAGGCCGGCTGTTTCTGCGGCGCGGTCGAAGTGGAAGCAACGGGCGCGCCGGTTTTTGCCGGCTACTGCCATTGCAGGGATTGCCAGGCGTGGTCGGCGGCGCCGGTCAATGCCTTCAGCCTGTGGAAGTCAGGCGATGTGCGCGTCGCCAAGGGCGCGTCCGACATTGGCACCTATAACAAAACCGAGAACTCCTACCGTAAATTCTGCAAGGTGTGCGGCGGCCATATCATGACCGAGCATCCGCGCATGCGACTGACAGATGTCTATGCCAATCTGCTGCGCGGATATACGCACCAGCCGACGCTGCATGTAAACTACGCGAGCAAGACGCTGTCCGTCAGGGACGGCCTGCCGAAATACGCCGACTTCCCTTCTGACCTCGGCGGCTCCGGGGAGAAACTGCCGGATTGAGTTCGTAGGGTGGGCAAAGGAGCGAATCGACGTGCCCACCATCCATCACCGATCCCGTCGCGAGGTGGTGGGCGCGCTGCGCTTTGCCCACCCTACGGATTCTGCGGCCGGTGCGCGCGCAGGAACGACCGGATCTGGCGTACCGCGAGCGGTACCCGCTCCTTCGGCTCCTTCCACGGAAACAGGCTGACTTCCGCGTTCGGCGCCAGCATCGCGCTCTCCATCGCCACCGCATAGGGATGCGCGGGGATGTCGTCGGGCAGGATCAGCACCGGTGTCTGGCACTGGCGGACGAAATCGCGCGTGACCGTGAAGACGAAATCGGGATCGGTGCGATACATTTTCGTCAGGAATTTCTCCGCCTGCTCCATCGTGATGTCGGGCCGGCGCTCGACAAGCTGCGGCGCCCAGCCCTCGATGTTGTTGTCGTAGAACAGGTCGCGCTTCTCGGGACGTGAGCCCGACGGCATCGCCAGCACCCCCGCCACGACACGATCCGGCGCGCGCTTGATCAGATTCCAGATCAGGGGGCCGCCGATGCAGAAGCCCAGCACCATGAATTTCTCGAAGCCGAGATGGTCCATCAGCGCGAGCTGGTCGTCGGTGTGGGAATCCCAGGGGCGGTCGATCTCGAGCGGGCCGGAGGACTGGCCGGGCGGCGCATTGCGCAAGTCAAAGGCGATGCAGCGGTACTCGTTGCCGAACTCCTTCATGGCGTTGAACGGCGGATAGTCGCCGGTAATCCTGGTAATGTTCGAGTTCAGCCCGCCGCCGGCGATCAGCAATAGCGGGAAGCCGGAGCCGGCTTCCTCATAGTGGATGCGGACGGCGCCTTTTTCGAAAAAGCTCATGGTGTTGCCCCCTTCCCGCGTTATGTCTTCGCGGGTTCACCGATCTTGTCCTGCGTCTTGGTGTCGAAATCGCTCGCCTCATGCCGCTCATGCAGCTGGCTCGCCGGATCACCCGAGATCCGGTTGACCATGCGTCCGCGCTTCACGGCCGGGCGCTTTGCGATTGCATCCGTCCAGCGCTGCACGTTCTTGTATTCCTGCACCGACAGGAATTCGCCGGCGCCGTAGACCAGACCCTTGGCCAGCGCGCCGTACCATGGCCAGGTCGCCATGTCGGCGATCGTGTACTCAGTCCCTGCAAGAAATTCGTTGTCGGCAAGACGCCGGTCGAGCACGTCGAGCTGGCGCTTTACTTCCATGGCGTAGCGGTCGATGGCGTATTCGATCTTGGTCGGCGCGTAAGCGTAGAAATGGCCAAAACCGCCGCCGAGAAACGGCGCGCTGCCCATCTGCCAGAATAGCCACGACAGGCATTCGGCCCGCGCCTGGCCGCTCGCCGGCAAAAAGGCACCGAACTTTTCGGCAAGATGCACCAGGATCGCACCGGACTCGAACAGGCGGATTGGAGTCGGTCCGCTGCGATCCATCAGCGCCGGGATTTTCGAGTTCGGATTGACCGCGACAAAGCCGCTGCCGAACTGGTTGCCGTCGATCTTGATCAACCAGGCGTCGTATTCCGCGCCGCTGTGGCCGGCCGCGAGCAATTCCTCGAACATCACGGTGACCTTGACGCCGTTCGGCGTCGCCAGCGAGTAGAGCTGGAACGGATGACGGCCGACCGGCAACTCCGCCTCATGCGTGGCTCCCGCGATCGGACGGTTGATGCTTGCGAAGCGGCCGCCGCTTTCCTTATTCCAGGTCCATACTTTCGGCGGGACGTATTCGGCGGGATCGGTGACGGGGGCGTCGGTCATTAGTTTGGCTCCAGGTTTCTTTTCGGCCATGCCTTGGGGTGGATGGTCTGCCGCACGGCGGAATTATGGTGCCTCTTATATCGCCACTGCCAGGTACCGCTACAAGGGCATCGCCAGCGGACAATTCGTTGTGGCGGTCGGCGCAATCTCCATGTTACGGTTTCACATCAGCACCGCAACAAAACAAAAAGCGGGCTACATCAGGGGAGGAATGCACCATGCTGCCAAGCAAGTGGTTGTCGCCGTTCTTTGGTTTCATGCTGGCAATTGCCGGTGGCGGCTACGCCTCGGCGCAAGGGACCATCAAGGTCGCCTACACCGACCCACTTTCAGGACCCTTCGCGCAAGTCGGCGACGCCAACCTGAAGCAGATGCAGTACATCATCGATTACATCAATTCGAAGGGCGGCGCGCTCGGCAAGAAATTCGAACTGGTTCCGTTCGACAACAAATCGCAGCCGTCGGACGCGCTGATCGCGCTCAAGAGCGCGACCGACCAGAACATGCCCTTCATCATGCAGTGCAGCGGCTCCAACATCGCATCCGCGTTGATCGACGGCGTCAACAAGCACAACGACCGCAACCCCGATAACCGCATCATCTATCTGAATTGCGGCGCAGTGGCGCCCGAGCTGACCAACGAGCAATGCAGCTTCTGGCATTTCCGCTTCGACCTGCACGCCGGCATGAAGGCCGAAGTGATGGTCCGCGCCCTGCCGAAAGAAACAACCAAGGTCTATCTGATCAACCAGGACTATCTGTTCGGCCAGTCGGTGCAACGCGAGGTCAGAAACTATCTGACCAAACTGCGGCCCGACGTTCAAATCGTCGGCGACGAGTTGATCCCGCTCGGCAAGATCAAGGACTTCTCACCCTACCTCACCAAGATCAAGGCTTCGGGCGCGCAGGCGCTGCTGACCGGCAATTGGGGGCCGGACATGAACCTCTTGATCAAGGCCGGCGTCGATGCCGGCGCCGACCTGCGCTACTACACCTTCTATGCGCATCTGGCCGGCGGCCCGACCGCGATCGGCGTAGGCGGCGACAACCGCGTGCTGGCGGTGATGTCGTTCGGCGAAAACGTGGCGCCGGAAACCGGCAACAAGGAGGCCGAAGAGTTCACGAAAGGCTTCCGCGAGAAGCACAAGTTCGACTTCTCGGCGGCCGGCTTCCGCACCATCTTCGAGTATCTGCAGGCCGCGGTGAACAAGGCGGGTGCGGTCGATGCGACCAAGATCGCAACCGCGCTGGAAGACCTGCAGGTCAAGGACTTCCTCGGCTTCGACACCAGGATGCGCAAGGATGACCACCAGATCATCACCGAGTACTTCGTCGGCACCTTCAAGAAAGGCGTCAAGTACGACGCCGAAGGCACCGGCCTTGGCTGGGCGACCTCGGCGACGATTCTCGCCAAGGACATCGACCAGCCCAATACCTGCAAGATGAAGCGCCCCAGCGCCTCCTGACCGACACGATAGTCGCCTGCTTCCCTCCCCGGGGAGCGGGCGTCGCGCTTTGAGTGGTCAGGTGCAATGGAAGTCTTTATCGTCTCCCTTCTGAACGGCCTCGTCTACGGCATGCTGCTGTTCATGCTGGCGAGCGGGCTCACGCTCATCCTCAGCATGATGGGCGTGCTCAACTTCGCCCATGCCAGCGCCTACATGCTGGGCGCCTATTTCGCCTACACCATCAGCACCTATATCGGCTTCTGGCCGGCGCTGGTCATCGCGCCCCTGCTCTGCGGGCTGATTGGGGCCGCCATCGAGATGTGGGGGCTGCGGCGCGTCCATCGCAACGGCCACATCGCCGAACTGCTGTTCACGTTCGGCCTTGCCCTGATCATCGAAAAAATCGTGCAGATGTCCTGGGGCCTGCTGCCGGTGCCCTATCGGGTGCCGGAGTTGCTCGACTTCCCGCTGTTCAAGATCTACGGCACGCAATTCCCTGCCTATCGCGCCTTCATGCTGGCGATTTCGGCCTTGATGTTCGGTGCGATCTGGCTCGGCCTGACCCGCACTCGCGTCGGTCTGGTGATCCAGGCCGCGCTGACCCATCCCGACATGGCGTCAGCGCTGGGCCACAACGTGCCGCGGATCTTTACGCTGGTGTTCGCCGCCGGCACGGCGCTGGCCGGCCTCGCCGGCGTGATCGGCGGCAATTACCAGGTCACCGAACCCGCGATGGCCTTCACCATGGGACCGATCGTGTTCGTCGTCGTGGTGTTCGGCGGGCTCGGTTCGCTGACCGGCTGCTTCATCGCCTCGATCCTGATGGGACTGATCCAGACCTTTGCCGTGGTGTTCGACGTGTCGCTGGCTGACCTCTTGGCGAAATTCGGCTTCACGGTGACATCGAGTACGCCGTTTGCGGAAGTCCTCAACGTGACCCTGCCGCGGGTCGGCGCGCTGCTGCCGTTCCTGATGCTGGTGCTGATCCTGGTGTTCAGGCCACGCGGGCTGATGGGGACACGCGATACATGAACATGCTGCGCCGCCATTGGCCCTGGTTGCTGGTCCTCGTCGTCCTGCTGGCATTCCCGTTCCTGTTCTACGACTGGAGCAAGGGCCGCCATTCAGGCTTCGTTCTGACGCTGATGAGCGAGATCGGCGTGATGGCGATCTTCGCGCTGTCTTTCAACATGCTGATGGGCCAGGCGGGCCTGCTGTCATTCGGACATGCCGTGCTGCTCGGCATGGGCGCCTATTGCGCGGCGCACGTGGTGCTTCTCGTGAAGGCGGGCTCATTCTGGCTGCCGACCGAGCTGGTGCCACTGGCGGGCGGGCTCGGCGGGTTGTTCTTCGGCTATGTCTTCGGCTGGCTGGTGACCAAGCAGCGCGCCACGGCGTTTGCGATGATCACGATGGGGCTCGGCGAACTGGTCTCCGCGGCGGCGCTGATGTTCATGGGCTTCTTCGGCGGCGAAGGCGGCATCGCGATCGATCGCGTGATGGACACCAGCCTGATCGGCGTCAAATACACCTCGTCCTGGCAGGTCTACTGCCTCGTGCTGGTCTGGGCATTCATCGCGGCCGCGCTAATGCGGCTGCAGACGCAGACGCCGCTCGGCAGCATGGCCAACGCCGCCCGTGACAATTTCGAGCGGGCCCAGTTCGTCGGCTACGATCCACGCATGATCCGGCTCTATCAATTCGCGCTGTCGGGTTTTTTCGCCGGCATCGCTGGCGGGTTGTACGTGCTGATCTACGAAATCGTCACCTTCGACACGGTGTCCGCGGCCAAGTCTGCTAATGCGCTGCTTGCGGTCTATATCGGCGGCGCCGGCGGGTTCTTTGGACCGATCCTCGGCACCATCGTGGTCGTGCTGCTGCAGAGCGGGGTCAGCCTGCTCAGCAATGCGTGGCTGCTCTATGTCGGCGTACTGTTTATCGTGATGGTGATGTACGCGCCGGGCGGGCTGATCGGGCTGATCTTCATGCATGTGCCGATCTGGCGTGCCGGGCGGCTGCGCGAGCTGGCGCTGCCCTATGCGCGGGCATTTCCATCGGCGCTATTGGTCTTCCTCGGCTTCGTGATGATGGTCGAACTGGCGTCGTTCACCACGATTGGCGCGGCTCAAGGTAAGAAATTCTCGATCGGCGGCCATATCATCGACACCACGGCGCCGCTGCCATGGGTCGTCGCCATCGCCGCGCTGGCGCTGGGCGGGCTGTGGCTACGCCGCGAGGCGCGAGGTTTCCGCGAGCGCTGGGATGCGCTGATGGAAGGCGCCAAGATCCAGGACGGCGTCAAGATATCTGGCGTTAAGGTGCAGGAGGCGATGTCGTGAGCGCGGATATCGCCAGCGCGCCCGCCGTCGAACTGCGCGACGTGTGCAAAAAGTTCGGCGCCACCGAAATCATCCGCGGCGTCAACCTCTCGATTCCCCGCGGCGAACGCCATGCCATCATCGGCCCCAACGGCGCCGGCAAGACCACGCTGTTCAACCTGATCTCGGGGCGCTTCCCGATCAGCTCCGGCTCGATCACGGTCAACGGCAAATCGACCGCCGATCTGGCGCCGCAGGAGATCAACCGGCTGGGTCTTTCGCGCAGCTTTCAGATCACGTCGATCTTTCCGCGCATGAGCGTATTCGAGAATATCCGCTGCGGGCTGTTGTGGCCGCAGGGATACCGTTACTCGTTCTGGCACCTGCTCGGGCGACAGAAGGAGCTGAACGCCGCCGCCGACCAACTACTCGAGCGGCTGAAGCTTTCGAACCGGCGAAACCTTCAGGCCGGGTTGCTGTCCTATGCCGAGCAGCGGGCGCTGGAGATCGGCATCACCATCGCCGGGGGCGCCGAGACCATCCTGCTCGACGAGCCTACCGCCGGCATGAGCCATAGCGAGACCGACAGCGCGGTGGCGCTGATCCGCAGCGTGTCAGAAGGCAAGACGCTGATCATGGTCGAGCACGACATGAGCGTGGTGTTCGGCCTCGCCGACCGCATCACCGTGCTGGTCTACGGCGAAGTCATTGCTTCCGATGCACCGACCGCCATCCGCGGCAATGCCGCCGTGCAGGAAGCCTATCTCGGGACGGTGGCGGCATGATGCTCGAGGTCCGCGATCTCCATGCCTTCTACGGCAAGAGCCACATCCTGCAGGGCGTCGACCTCAAAGTCGATCAGGGCGAGATCGTCAGCCTGCTCGGCCGCAACGGGGTCGGCCGCTCGACCGCCTGCAAGACCATCATGGGGCTGGTGGCGCCGGTCGGCCAGATCGGCTTCAAGGGCCGCGCGATCGCAGGCCTGCGGCCAGACCAGATCGCCCATCTCGGCATCGGCTACGTGCCGGAAGACCGCCAGGTGTTTCCGGGATTGACCGTGCGGCAGAATCTTGAGCTCGGGCTGAAGCGCGCGGGCGTGGTCGGGCGCTGGAAATTCGAGGATGTATTCGCGCTGTTTCCCAATCTTGCCGCGCGCCAGGACAATCCCGCCGGCGTGCTGTCGGGGGGCGAGCAGCAGATGCTCACGATGTGCCGTACCCTGATGGGCGACCCGGACCTTGTCATCATCGACGAGCCGACCGAAGGGCTTGCGCCCAAGCTGGTCGAGCAAGTCGGCACGCTGCTGGACGAAATCGCCAAGCGCGGCACCGCGATCCTGCTAGTGGAACAGAAGCTCACCATCGCGCTGAGAATTTCCCGCCGCCTCTATGTGATGGGCCACGGCCGCATCGTATTCGAGGGAACGCCCCCTGAACTCGCCGCCAATGCCGGCGTTCGCAAGGAGTGGCTGGAAGTCTAGCAAGCGCTGAAGCAATTCGTAGGGTGGGCAAAGGAGCGAAGCGACGTGCCCACCATCTAGCGCCGAATACGCTGTGAAATGGTGGGCACGCTGGCGCTTTGCCCATCCTACGGCGCCACCGAATCAAGACGCTACCGGAGAGAGAACTCGGAGCAATGCCTTTGTGGCTGCCGCGGCCGGGATGGGCCATATTAGACTGGTCACCACAACGAGACCGTCCGAATGCTTCCGTCCCAACGCGCCTTGTTCGATGTTCCCCGCGATATCTGCTACCTCAATGCCGCCTCCTACAGCCCGTTGCCGATCCGGACCCTGGAGGCCGGCCGTGCTGCCGTAGGCCGCAAGGGCCGGCCCTGGACGCTTGAAGCCTCTTTTGCCAACCAACAGCACGAACGTGCGCGAACCGCTGCCGCCCGGCTGATCCATGCCGAGCCTTCCGATATCGCGCTGATTTCTTCGATCGGCTATGGCGTTGCGACCGCCGCGAAGATATTGCCGATCGCTCACGGCACGCGCGTCCTCGTTCTGGAAAACGACCACTCCTCCCCTGTGCTGGAATGGCATGCCCGGGCCGAGGCACAGGGGTTTATCGTCGAGACGGTTCGGCAGCCGGATGACGGCGACTGGACGTCGGCGGTTCTCGAAGGCATCGAACGAACAGGCGCGCCGCCGGTCAGCCTCGCCTCGATCTCATCGGTGCACTGGTCGGACGGCGGGCTGATCGATGTCGAAAAAGTTGGTGCGGCGCTCCGGCAGCGGGGCGCGGCCTTCCTGATCGACGCGACGCAGAGCGCCGGCGTACTGGCGCTGGACGTGCGGCGTCTCGATCCGGATTTCGTGATCTTCCCGACCTACAAATGGCTGGTCGGACCCTACGGCCGCGCCTTTCTCTACGTCGCCAAGCGACATCAGAACGGCATCCCGCTGGAGCAGACCGCCGCCGGCCGCCGCAACGTGCGCGCCGAGAATGCTGTCTATTTCACTGACCTCGACTACGTTCCCGATGCGCGTCGCTTCGACATGGGCGAGCGCGATCATTTCATCTCGATGGAGATGGCCTCCATCGGCATGGAGATGATGGCCGAATGGGGCGCAGCGGCGATTTCGCAGCGCCTCGCGATGCTGACGGAGCGGATCGCAGCGGGCGTGCGCGATATCGGCATCCGCGTGCCGGAGCCGCACCTGCGGGCGCCGCATATAGTGAGCCTCGCCTTCAAGGACGGAATGCCCGGGGGCCTTGTCGAGGGGCTGACAAGCGAAGGCGTCTACGTCGCGCCGCGCCTCGGGCGCATGCGTGTGTCGCCGCATGTGTATAATGACGAGGCTGATGCCGATCGGTTTGTCGAAGTGCTAACGCGGCGGCTGCGCGGCTGACGTGTCAAACGCACCAACTATCAAACCTCATGGTGAAGAGGCGCGTTAGCGCCGTCTCGAACCATGTAGCCCGACTGGTGCAACTCATCCTTCGAGACGCCACTGCGCGGCTCCTCAGGATGAGGTCTAACACTTGAATGGTGGGCACGCTGCGCTTTGCCCACCCTATGGACTCAGGAAGCCGCTACCTTCCGCGGCTGCTCCGCGCCCGTCATCACAAACCCTTCATACCCCTTCGCCGCGACGTCGTTGCAGATTTGCCGGTAAGGGCCGACGCCGCCGATATAGGGCATGAAGATCCTCGGCTTGCCCGGGACGTTGGCGCCCATGTACCAGGAATTGGCCGTCGGATAGAGCGTGGCGTAGGCGACCTCGTTGACGTGGGCAACCCATTTGTCTTCGGCATCGACAGCCGCTTCCATGGTGTCGAGGCCCTGGTCGCGCATATAGGCCAGGCAGTCGGTGATCCAGTCGACATGCTGCTCGATCGAGACGATCATGTTCGACAGCACCGACGGGCTGCCGGGTCCGGTGATGACAAAGAGATTGGGGAAGCCCGCGCTCATCAGGCCGAGATAGGTGCGCGGGCCGGCGGCCCATTTCTGGTTCAGTGTCTCGCCGCCGCGGCCACGAATGTCGATCTTCGCTACCGATCCCGTCATGGCGTCAAAGCCGGTCGCCAGCACCAGCGCGTCGACTTCATAATCCTTGCCGGCGACGCGCACGGCATTCTCCGTGATCTCCTCGATCGGATTGGATTTGATATCCACCAGCGTCACGTTGGGGCGATTGAAGGTCGCAAAATACTCCGTGTCGATGCAGATGCGCTTGGAGCCGATCGGATGGTTGTTCGGCTGCAACAGCTTTGCCGTCGCCGGGTCCTTGACGATCGCGGCGATTTTTTCGCGGACGAAATTCGCCGCCGTGTCGTTGGCCGCCTTGTCGAGCCCGAGATTGTTGTAGACCGACATGAAGGTGAGCCCGCCGCGATCCCAGCGCGCCTGGTATTTCGAGCGGCGCTCGTTGTCACCGTCGTCGAGCGCGCCGCGATCGGGCACCTCGGTATAGATGCCGTTCTTAGCCACCTCGCGCGCAAAGCGCCTGATCTCGGGATAGTTGTCGCGGAATTTTTGCCGCTCCTGCTCGGTCAGCGCGGCATTGCGGGCAGGAATTGAGAAGTTGGCGGTGCGCTGGAATACCGTCAGCTGGCTCGCCTGCCCGGCAATGACCGGCACCGACTGGATCGCCGACGATCCGGTGCCGATGACGCCGACACGCTGGCCGGTGAAATCGATCGCTTCATGCGGCCAGTGGCCGGTGTGGTAGACCTTGCCCTTGAAGCGATCGAGGCCCTTGATGTCAGGCATCCGCGCGTTTGACAGACAGCCGGTGGCGAGCACGACGAATTTTGCGGCGACCGTCTTGCCGTCGGAGGTCGAGACCGACCACAGCGAGGTGGTCTCGTCAAAGGCGGCATTTTCGACGCGGGTGTCGAACTGGATGTCGGGCCGCAGGTTGAAACGATCGGCAACGTGGTTGGCGTATTGCAAGATCTCCGGCTGCGGCGCGTAGCGCTCGCTCCAGTTCCACTGCTGCTGCAATTCTTCGTCGAACGAATAGGAATATTGCATGCTCTCGACGTCGCAGCGCGCGCCGGGATAGCGGTTCCAGTACCAGGTGCCGCCGACGCCGGAGCCTTGCTCAAAGACGCGCGCCGTCATCCCCTGCCCGCGCAACCGGTGCAGCATATACATGCCGGCAAATCCCGCACCGACCACGACGACGTCATAGGTCTCGGTCGATTTGGCAGCAACGGAAGGCATGGCGGACATGAATGTGGGCTCCCTGATATTCTGTTTGATTTGTCAAACAGCATTCCTGTCGTAGCGCCAAAGCGCAAGACGCAAATGGGCCGCATGGCATTGCATATTTTGCGCGGTGGAATTGTCCGATCCTCATGGTGAGGAGGCGCGTCAGCGCCGTCTCGAACCATGTTGCCCCGCTATTGCGGCAGCCGGGCTTTCATCCTTCGAGACGCCGCTAACGCGGCTCCTAAGGATGAGGATGGAGGCCGATCCATTATGCGGACTGGGAGTGCTTGGCATTCACGCCGGTAATGGGCTAGCGTTTCGTCGAAAGTCGAGCAGCAACACGAATACTGCCGCTGGGAGGACACACCATGAAATCGCCGATCTGCGACATGCTGGGAATTGAGTTTCCGCTGCTCGCCTTCAGCCATTGCCGCGACGTGGTCGCAGCCGTCAGCCGCGCCGGCGGCTTTGGCGTGCTGGGCGCGACCGCGCATTCGCCGGAGACGATCGAGCTGGAACTGAAGTGGATCGACGATCATACCGACGGCAAGCCCTACGGGCTCGATGTGCTGATCCCCGAAAACATTTCGACCGCGGGTGAAAAGGACGTCACCTGGAAAAGCCTGGAGGCGCGGATCTCGCCTCAGCATCGCGACTTCACCCGCAACCTGCTGAAGAAATACGGCATCGAGCTGACGACGACCAACGTTGCCGACAACCAGCCGCAGCCGTTCGACGCGCAGCGCGCGCTCGACGTGCTCGACGTCTCGTTCCGCCACCCGATCAAGCTGATCGCGAACGCGCTCGGTGTGCCGCCGAAAGCGATGATCGACAAGGGCCGCAAGCATGGCGTGCCGGTTGCGGCCCTTGTCGGCTCCAAGGAACACGCGCTGCGGCAGGTCGCGGCCGGCGTTGACATCCTGGTGGCGCAGGGTACCGAGGCCGGCGGCCATTGCGGCGAGGTTTCGACCATGGTGCTGGTGCCCGAGGTGATCAAGGCGATCAAGCCGATCTGCGACGTGCCGGTGCTGGCGGCGGGCGGCATCATGACCGGGCGGCAGATGGCCGCCTGCATGGCGATGGGCGCGGCGGGCGCGTGGACCGGCTCGGTGTGGCTCGCGACGGTGGAATCTGAGACCACCGAAATCTTCCGCGAGAAAATGATCGCGGCGTCCTCGCGCGATGCGATCCGCTCGAAGGGCCGCACCGGAAAGCCGGCGCGACAATTGCGTTCGGTGTGGACCGATGCCTGGGACCGCGGGCCGGACAGCCCCGGCGCGCTGCCGATGCCGCTGCAAAGCATCATCAGCCGCGACGCCTTCAATTCGATCGACCGCGCCGCCGCCGCGGGGAATGCGCAGGCGCGCGATCTCGTCAGCTACTTCGTCGGCCAGGGCGTCGGCCTGATCGACAGCGTAAAGTCGGCCGGCGCGGTGGTGCAGGAATTCAAGGAAGATTTTTCCGACGCGGTGGAGCATATGAACATGCTGATGGAAGAGTGAACATCTCTCCACGTCATTGCGAGCGAAGCGAAGCAATCCATACTTTCTTCGCTGCAACATGGATTGCTTCGTCGCTGCGCTCCTCGCAATGACAAAGTCACGAACTGCGATCTTAGTCCCTAGAAAGCGAAACAAGAAAAAATGCCGAACAACAACTCCCCCCTCCCCGAAGACCGCATTCCCGTCATCGTCGGCGTCGGCGAGATCGCCGACCGGCCCAAGGACATCGCCGCCGGCCTGGAGCCGATGGCGCTGCTCGAAGAAGCCGTGCGGCGGGCGGAAGCAGACAGCGGGGCAAAACTGCTCGGCGAACTCGGCTCGCTCGACGTCGTCAATTTCCTGAGCTGGCGCTACCGCGATCCCGAGAAGCAGCTCGCGGCGCGGCTCGGCGCCAATCCGGCGCATTGTTATTACGGCCCGGTCGGTGGCGAGAGCCCGATCCGCTACATCCACGAAGCCGCCAAGCGCATTGCGCGCGGCGAATGCAGTGTGGCAGTGGTCTGCGGCGCGGAAGCGCAATCCACCGCGACCAAGGCCGAACGCGGCGGCATCACGCTGCCGTGGACGCCGTTCGCCCACGACGTCGAGGAGCCGAAGCGCGGCGCGGCGTTCCAGAAGCCGATGGCGGTGAAGCTCGGCGTGTTCAGGCCTATTACAGTTTATCCGCTGTATGAATCCGCGACTTCGGCGCATTGGGGCCAGACCCCGCGCGAGGCGCTCGCCGAATCCGGCGCGCTGTGGTCGACCTATGCGCGGGTCGCTTCCGAGAATGAAAATTCCTGGATGAAGAAGCGCCTGACGCCCGACGAGATCACCACGCCGACGCCTGAGAACCGCCTGATCGCGTGGCCCTACACAAAATTGATGGTGGCCAATCCGACTGTGAACATGGGCGGCGCCGTGTTGCTGACGTCGCTGGCCAAAGCCCGTGCGGCCGGAGTTCCCGAAGACCGCCTGATCTATCCGACCGGCGGCGCGTCAGCGGAAGAGCCGCGCGACTATCTCGTCCGCGACCAGTTCTATGAAAGCCACCCGCAGAATGCGGTGCTGAAGGCGGTCATGGACCTCGTCGAGGGCGACGGCAAGAAATTCGACGCCATCGAGCTCTACAGCTGCTTCCCCTGCGTGCCCAAGATGGCGCGGCGGACCCTGGGCTTGGGCCCCGACGTGCAGCCGACGGTAACCGGCGGCCTCACTTTCTTCGGCGCGCCGCTCAACACCTATATGACGCATGCGGCCATCGCGATGGTGCGCAGCCTGCGCAAGAAGGGCAAGCTCGGCCTGCTCTACGGCCAGGGCGGCTTTGTTACCAAGCATCACGGCCTGGTGCTGTCACGCGAGGCGCCGAAAGCGGCGCTCGAACAGGAGACCAGCGTGCAGGCCGAAGCCGATCGGCACAAACGCGCCGTGCCGGACTTCGTCACCGAGGCCGGCGGCAAGGGCAAGGTCGAGAGCTTTACCGTGATCTACAAGGGCAAGGGCGAGGTCGAGCACGGCGTGGTGATGATGCGCACCGAGGCAGACGCGCGGGCGCTGGCCCGCGTTCCCGCCACGGACGCTGCAACACTCGAGCATTTGCTGAACCTGGACCGGACGCCGGTGGGCACCCTCGGCAAGGTTGTAACAGCCGAGGACGGCGTGCTGGAGTGGCGGGTCGGGTAGCCTCGCGCGCCGGTTCCCGCCCGTGCTTGCGTCAGCTAACCGCACTTCGCCCAGCGCGGACTGTCGTGTATGAATTAACGAAGCACCGACAGGCATTTCGACCAGGGCATGACATGGCAAATCGATCCAGGACCGCGCGAACCACTGCGGCGGCGCGGCGTTGGGTTCCCCCAGCCATTATGACGCTCGCGGCGATGGCCGCCCTGACGGCGCTGACCGCCGACGCCGCGGCGAAACAGGAGCGCCCAGCCCCCGTCAAGGAGACGACCGCCCCGCGCGATGCCGGCGAGCCGATCATGGCCATTGTGTCGATCAAGACCCAGCACGTCACGTTATACGATACCGAGGGTTGGATCCTGCGCGCGCCGGTTTCGACCGGAACCACGGGACGCGAGACGCCAGCCGGCGTCTTTGCGGTCGTCGACAAGGAAAAAGATCACCACTCAAATATGTATGACGATGCCTCGATGCCGAACATGCAGCGCATCACCTGGAACGGCATCGCGCTGCATGGCGGGCCCCTGCCCGGCTATGCGGCCTCCCACGGCTGCGTGCGGATGCCGTTCGGCTTTGCCGAGAAACTGTTCGACAAGACGCGAATCGGAATGCGGGTGATCATCTCGCCCGATAACGCCGAGCCGGTGGAGTTTTCCCATCCGGCGCTGCTGGTGCCGAATCGGGAGGCCGTCGCGGCCGCGCCGGCCAGGGCGGATGCGCTACCCCGCGAGGCGGCCGAGGCCGCAAAAACGGCCGACGAGACGAAAAAGTCGGCAGCGACCGCCACGCGCGAGACGGCTTCGCTGACGGCGGCGCTGCGCAAGCTGGAGGGACAGAAAGCCCGCGCCGCCGCGGAACTCGCCGCGGCCGAGAAGGCGCTCGTTTCGGCCAAAACCGACGAGGCCAAGGCGCGGGGCGAGGACTTCAAGCAAAAGGCTGCCGCCAAGGCCGCGGAACTGGCAACGCAGTTCGACACCGCCAAGGCCGATGCAACATCGAAGCTCGACGCCGCGGCTGCCGCCAAGGAAGCGGCCAAGGCGGCCCTGGCAAGGAAGGCCGCCACCGCCAAGGCGGCGAGCGAGGCGAAGCTCGCGCTCGAGCCGGTCTCGATCTATGTCAGCCGCGCGACGCAGAAGCTTTACGTGCGCCGCCAGACGCAGAAGCCGGCACCCGACGGCGGCGGCGTGGTGTTCGATGCAACGATCGAGGTTCCGGTCAAGATCAGCAATCCAGAAAGGCCGATCGGTACACATGTGTTCACGGCCGTGGCGCGCAACGAATCCGGCCTGCGCTGGACCGCGGTCACCATCGACAACGGAGACAATGCCAAATCCGCACTCGACCGCATCACCATCCCGCAGGAGGTGCTCGATCGCATCGCGCCGACCGCGCTGCCGCGATCCTCGATCGTCATCTCGGACGAGCCCCTGAGCAAAGAGACCAACTATCGCACCGAGTTCGTCACGGTGCTGAGCAATCAGCCGCAAGGCGGCTTCATCACGCGCAAGCCCACGCCCCCTGATGATCTCCTCGTCGCAGGCCCTAACGACGACGGCTTCAGTTCTTTTTTCCAGCCCGCCTGGAACCCGCAAGCCGTCAATACGCGCCGGCGGGGCGGCCAAGAGTATCAACCGGTGCAACCGCGCTGGTGGTAGGACGCGACGCGCATCTGCTGTTCGGGTAACGGGCAGATGAAGGGAAGCCCTACCCCTTCACGTCCTGCTTCTCTGACGCCGTCGCGGGCTTGCCCTTGGCGCCGGCGCCGGAAACCCGGACCGGGTCGCCATCCGCGAGGCCATCCGGCGGCGCGGTGATGATGCGATCTTCAGCAGCAAGACCGGAGGCGATTTCGATTTCCTTGCCGAGGTCGCGCGCGATGGTCACCGTCTTGAACAGCACCTTGTCGTCGGGACCAACCGTCGCGACCCGAAGGCCGCCCTGGTTGAAAATGAGCGCGCTGGCCGGAATATGCAATGGCAGGACGTCGCGCAGCAGCGGCAGGCGCACGCTGGCATAGCCGCCAGGCATCAGCTCGCCGCCCGCATTGTCGAGCGCGAGCTGCATGCGCGTGGTGCCCGAGGAGACGTCGACCGATTGCGAGGAAGCCTCCACCGTCGCCGCAAACGTGCGGTTCGGATATTCCGGCATCGTCAGCGCGGCCTTCGCGCCGATCTTGACCGCGGGCACGTAGTTCTGCGGCACGTTGACGTAGACGCGCAGCTTGGTGATGTCGGAGACCACGAACATCGGGGGCCCCGAACCGCCGCCCGCATTGATCAGCGCGCCCACATCCGTCTCGCGCGAGGTGACCACGCCGTCGAAAGGCACGGTGATCTTCTTGTAGCCGGCCAGCGCTTCCAGTCGCTCGACATTGGCCTGGCCGGATTTGACGGCGGCCTTCTTGTTGTTGAGGTCCGCCGTGCGCTCGTCGATTTCCTGCATCGAGACGAAGTTCGAGGCCAGCAGCGATTTGCGCCGCGTCAGCGTCGCTTCCGACAATTGCGCGCTCGACTGCTGGCTGATGAGATCGGCCCTCGCCTGCAGCAGTTGCTGGTCGAGGTCCGGCGCCTCGATCTCGGCGATCACATCGCCTGCCTTGACCTTGGCGCCGATGTCGGCATTCCAGCTTTTCAGATAGCCGCTGACGCGTGCGAAGATCGGCGCGCGCGAATAGGCCTCCAGCCGGCCCGGCAGGTCGATGGTGGGATTGAGCGCGCGGGCGTTGGGCGGCGCGACGGCTACCGTCGGTATAGCCTGGTTATCGGTCCATTCCTTCAGCTTGGCGCTGTTATCCTCGCGGGCACGGATGCCGGTGGCGACGATCAGCCCCGCCCCGACCAGGGCCGCTACCCCGAATAGGCCCAGCTTCCGGTGTGAGACCGGTGGGCGCGGTTCAGTGGGCATGCGGCATCTCCGATGAGGCGGCGGCTTTGGCGCCCTGTTTCTTGTGTACCATACTGAACACCACGGGAACAAACATCAGGGTGGCGATGGTCGCGAAAATCAGACCGCCGATCACGGCGCGGCCGAGCGGCGCGTTCTGCTCGCCGCCCTCGCCGAGCCCCAGCGCCATCGGCAACATGCCGATAATCATGGCAAGCGCCGTCATCAGCACCGGGCGGAAGCGGACGAATCCGGCTTCCAGCGCGGCGGCAATGGGATCGCCGAGTTCCTCGTAGCGCTCACGGGCGAAGCTGATGACGAGCACGCTGTTGGCGGTCGCCACACCCATGCACATGATTGCGCCGGTCAGCGCCGGCACCGACAGCGTGGTCTGGGTCGTGAACAGCATCCAGACGATGCCGGCAAGCGCCGCCGGCAACGCCGTGATGATCACGAACGGATCGGACCAGGACTGGAAGTTCACCACGATCAGGAAATAGATCAGCACGATGGCGGCGAGCAGTCCGAACAGCAGGCCGGAGAACGCGCTGTTCATGGTCTGCACCTGACCGAGCAGCACCACGGCCGAACCCTTCGGCACGTCCTTGGCGGTGTCCGCCATCACGGCCCTGACGTCGGCAGCGACCGCGCCGAGATCGCGGCCCTGTGGGGTGGCGAATATCTGCACCATGGACTGGATGTCGTACTGCGAAACCACCGCGCTCGACGTCGATCGCTTCACGTCCGCGATGCCGCCCAGGATCGGCGCTTGCGTATTGCCGGTGGCGGTGATCGGCAGCGCCTGCAGGGCGCTGAGCGAGTCCATCTTGTATTGCGGCGTCTGCATCACGATCGAATAGGACACGCCGTTATCGGGGTTGAGATAATAAGTCGGCGCGACCTGCGAACTGCCGGCCAGATTGACCACGAGGCTGTTGGTGACGTCGCGCTCGGTCAGGCCGACATACTGCGCGCGGGTGCGGTCAACCTCGATATTGAAGGTCGGCGCGTTGGGCGATTGCTGGATGCGCGCATCGGCGATGCCGGGAATCTTCCGGATGCGGCTGAGCAGCTGGTTGGCGTAGACGAAATTCCCCTGCTGATTGGCGCCGCGAATCTGCAGGTCGATCGGCGCCGGGGCACCGAAATTCAGAATCTGGCTGACGATGTCGGCCGGAAGGAACGAGAAGTTCATGCCGGGAAACAGCCGCGGCAATTGCTCGCGCAACTCCCGGACATACTCGTCCGTGGGCTTGTGGCCTTCCTTGAGCTTGATCTGGATGTCGCCGTCGGCCGGCCCGATCACGCCGGTGTTGTTGTAGGTCATGTTGATGCCGGAAATCGGCATGCCGATATTGTCGGTCAGCGTGTCGAGATCATCAGGCGGAATGATCTTGCGGATCGCCTTCTGCACGTCGGCGAGCTGGTTAGCGGTCTCCTCGACGCGGGTGCCGATCTGGGTACGGACATGCATCAGGATGTTGCCGGCATCGACCGCTGGGAAGAAGTTGCGGCCGAGATAGGGCACCAGCAGAAAGGAAAGCGCGACCACGACGAGGAAGCCGGTGACGAACACCGGCCGCCGCCGCAATGCCATCGACAGCAGATCGTGATAGGTGGCGCGAAGGCGCTCGAACCGCGCCTCGAAGCCGCGCTGGAACAGCACCAGCGGATTGCGCGACTTCGGCGGCCCACCCTCGTGATGGACATGCGGCTGCAGCAGGTACTTTGCCATCGTCGGCACCAGCGTGCGCGACAGGATGAACGACCAGATCATCGCGAACATGACCGCTTCGGCCATCGGCACGAACAGGAAGCGTGAGACGCCCTGCAGGAAGAACATCGGCACGAACACGATGCAGATGCAGAGCAGCGACACGAACGCCGGCGTCACGATCTGGTTGGCGCCGTCGAGAATGGACTGCTCGACCGGCTTGCCCTGCTCCAGATGGTAATTGATGTTCTCGATGGTCACGGTGGCGTCGTCGACGAGGATGCCGACCGCCAGCGCCAGCCCGCCGAGCGTCATGATGTTGAGTGTTTCGCCGATCGCCGACAGCATGATGATGGCGCCGAGCACCGACAGCGGGATCGAAACCGCGATGATGACCGTCGAGCGCCAGCTGCCGAGGAACAGCAGAATCATCACGCTGGTGAGCAGCGCCGCGATGACGCCTTCGACGGCGACGCCCTCGATGGCGCCACGGACGAACACCGACTGGTCGCCGATGAAGCCGATCTTGAGCGCGTCCGGGAGCTGGTCCTTGACGTCGATCACCTTCTGCTTGATGCCGGCAATGATATCGAGCGTCGAGGTCGCGCCCGCCTTCAGCACCATCATCAGGACCGAGCGGTTGCCGTCAACATGGACGATGTTGGTCTGCGGCGGGTTGCCGTCGCGCACGGATGCGACGTCGCGGACATAGACCATCGCGCCATTGACCGTCTTGATCGGGAGATCGCCAAGTTCCTCCATCCGAAGCGGCGAGTTGTTGAGCTGGATGGTGTATTCGAACTGGCCGATCTTCTGGGTGCCGACCGGCGTAATCAGGTTCTGCGCGGCCAGCGCGTTGGCGACGTCCTGTCCCGAGAGGCCGCGAGCCTGCAGCGCGGCCGGATTGAGGTCGATCTGCACCTGCCGCTGCTTGCCGCCGAACGGAAAGGGAATGGCGGCGCCGGGCACGGTCACCAGCGGCGTACGAAGCTGATTGATGCCGATGTCGGCGAGATTTTGTTCGGTGAGCCCCTCACCCGAGAGGGCGACCTGAATGATCGGAACGGTGGAGGCGCTGTAGTTCAGGATCAGCGGCGGTGTCGCCCCCGGCGGCAATTGCCGGATGATCGTCTGCGAGATTGCCGTCACCTGGGCGTTGGCAGTGCGGATATCGACATTCGGCTGGAAGAAGATCTTGACGATTCCAATGCCGTTGTAGGAGTTGGCGACGATGTGCTCGATGTCGTTGACCGTCGTCGTCAGCGACCGCTGAAACGGCGAGACGATGCGCCCGGACATCTGGTCCGGCGGCAGGCCGGTATAATTCCAGACCACTCCGATGACGGGAATCCGGATCTCGGGGAAGATATCGGTCGGCGTGCGCATCGCGGCCAGCGGCCCGATGATCAACAGCAGCAAAGCGAGCACGACAAACGTATACGGCCGGCTCAGTGCGATACGGACCAGCGCGATCATTTAAGAGGCATTCCCCAGGGGCCCTGCAATGGCGTGAAAACTGGCGCTGCCGAAGCCCAGTTGACTGCGGTGATTTAACCGGAACCGGGCCAAAAGACCACGACCGGCAGCGCAGCCACCCTTCACTTCCCTGGCATAGCTCGCGGCCGAAACGGCCGCAAACCGCCTCGATCAGGCTACCCGGACCGAATCCAGGAACTTGTCGACCTCGAGCTTGAGGCGGTTACTTTCGGACGACAGCGATCGGGCGGACGAGAGCACCTGCGAGGAAGCCGAACCAGTCTCGCTGGCGCCGCGCTGCACGTCGGTGATGTTGGAGGACACCTGTTGCGTGCCGTGGGCCGCCTGCTGCACGTTCCGGGAGATTTCCTGGGTCGCCGCGCCCTGCTCTTCCACGGCGGCCGCGATGGTCGAGGAAATCTCGGACAACTTTTCGATGGTGCCGCTGATCGCCTTGATGGCGTCGACCAATTCATGGGTCGCCGCCTGAATGCCCGTGATCTGCTGGCCGATCTCGCCGGTCGCCTTGGAGGTCTGCTCGGCAAGCGCCTTCACCTCGGACGCCACGACCGCGAAGCCGCGGCCGGCCTCGCCGGCGCGCGCCGCCTCGATGGTGGCGTTGAGCGCCAGCAAATTGGTCTGCTCGGCAATCGTATTGATCAGTTCGACCACATCGCCGATGCGGCCCGCGGCCTTGGACAATTCGCCGACGCGATCGTTGGTTTTGCGCGCCTGGTCGACGGCTTCGCTGGCCATCCGCGCCAATTCCTGCACCTGACGGCTGATCTCGTTGACCGACGACGCCATTTCCTCGGTGGCGGAGGCCACCGACTGCACGTTGGTGGAAGCCTCCTCGGAGGCGGCGGCGACGGTGGTGGTCAGTTGCTGCGTACGCTCGGCCGTTGCCGTCAGCGTGCCCGCGGAGGCCTCGAGTTCAGTCGAGGCAGACGACACGGTATCGACGATCTCGCCGACCGCTGTCTCGAAGGTGTTGGCAAGCTTGACCATATCGGCCTTGCGCTGTTGCGCTGCGACCTGGTCCTGCCTGATCTGGGCTTCGGCTTCGTCGCGGGCCTTCCGCTCGGCGTTTTCGCGGATCACCGTCACGGTCTTGGCGAGGTCGCCGATTTCGTCGCCACGATCGGCGCCGGGAATCTGGATGTGGAGATTGCCGGCGGCCATCTGGCTCAGCGCGCCGTTCAGGCGGGTCATGGGTCGCGCAATGCCGAGGAAAGAGAAAATCACCGACACGACCAGCGAAATCACCACCACGATTGCCATCATCAGGTTGACCCACGTGGCCTTTACCCCAGCCTCCACGGCCTCCTGCTTGGCGGCCTCCATGTTCTTGCGCGTGGCAGAAACCGCCGCTTCCATCAGCGTGCCGGCCTCGGTAACGACCTTTACCGTACGATTGGCCAGGATATCGGTCTTCAAGTCCTCGGTCTTCACGACGTCGCTATTGGCGGCAAGGAATCTCTTGATGATGGATTCCAGCGCATCGATCCCGCCGCGAAATTCCTTGTCGTCCACCTGGTCCCGCGTCGACTTCAGGACCTCCTTGAGCGTTCCCTCGATCGCAGCGATCCTTCCCGGGATGTCGGCTTCGCCGGTGACGCCGTAGCGCCAGACTGCAGCGCGCATCGCGTTCACGCTGGAGTCGGCCTGATACAGCAGCTTTTCAATGTCGCGGCGATTTGCTAGCTGGGCTAGTGCCGGCGACGCCAGTTCGGCTGCGAAGGCCTTGCTCCATTCAGTAGAGATCGCCGACCGCTTGTCGATCTGCGCGAGCAGATCGCCCTGCGCCTTCGCGAGTTCCTTCGTGCCTGCGGCGTAGTCCCGCGTCAGCTCCTTGATTCTCTGCAGTCTTTCTCTCGTCTCGGGCTTTTGCGCTGTGGCCAGGGCCGTATCCAGCTCCCTGGCTTCGATCGCCTCGAAGTGGTGCAGTTCCGCCGTACCCTTTTGAACTTCGGCGGGAGTTCTGGCCAACCTGATCGCGCGGCCCGCGAGCTGGGCCTGCCTCATGTTGAGATGCGCCGCCGACATGCTTTCGACGATCCGCTGGGACCGGTCGGCGCGGTAGTTCGCTGCAGTTACCGTCGACTCCGTCGCGATCTGATTGGCGACCATGCCGACCGCCAGCAATATGCCGATTGCGCCGGCAAGGCCGAGCTTGTTGCCGATGCGATTGAGCTTGCTCATTTCATCCTGCCTCGGATTCTCGGGAGCCGGGGATGCGCCATGGCGAATCAAAGCCAGCGCTGTCGCTTTCCGGAGATATCGTTGGGTGCTGTTAAGGCAGGTTAATTTTCGCGCCCGTGTAAACACGGTGCGCCGGCTCAACCGTACTTCTACGGTTGAGCGAAGCAAGCAGCGGAAAAGTGCACGCGGCCTCGACGGACGGACCCGCATGATCGCGACGCAAGCCGATAGCCGGGCCTCTCTTGTGGCCCGGCGTCTGCTTCGTCGTTAGGCCGCCCGCACCGAATCCAGGAATTTGCCGACCTCGAGCTTGAGGCGGTTGGAGTCCGACGACAGCGACTGGGCGGCGGAAAGCACCTGCGAGGACGCTGATCCGGTCTCGCTGGCGCCGCGTTGCACGTCGGTGATGTTGGAGGACACCTGTTGGGTGCCGTGGGCCGCCTGCTGCACATTGCGGGAAATTTCCTGCGTCGCCGCGCCCTGCTCTTCCACTGCCGCCGCAATGGTCGAGGCGATCTCGGAGAGCCTTTCGATGGTGCCGCTGATCTCCTTGATCGCACCCACCGATTCCTGGGTGGCGGCCTGAATGCCGGTGATCTGCTGCCCGATCTCGCCGGTCGCCTTCGCGGTCTGCTCGGCGAGCGCCTTCACCTCAGACGCCACGACCGCGAAGCCGCGGCCGGCTTCGCCCGCGCGCGCCGCCTCGATGGTGGCGTTGAGCGCGAGCAGATTGGTCTGGCCTGCGATGGTGTTGATGAGTTCGACGACGTCGCCGATGCGGGCGGCCGCCTTCGACAGTTCGCTGACGCGGTCATTGGTGACGCGGGCCTGATCCACCGCCTCGCTTGCCATCCGCGCCGATTCCTGGACCTGGCGGCTGATCTCGTTGACGGAGGATGACAGTTCCTCCGTCGCCGAAGCCACCGATTGCACATTGGTGGAGGCTTCTTCCGAAGCCGCGGCCACCATGGTCGTCACCTGCTGCGCGCGCTCGGCGGTCGACGTCAGCGTGCCGGCGGAGGCTTCGAGTTCGGTCGAAGCTGACGACACGGTTTCGACAATCTCGCCGACGGCGGCTTCGAAGGAATCGGCAAGCTTGACCATATCGGCCTTGCGCTGTTGCGCAGCGATCTGGTCCTGCTTGATCTTGGCTTCCGCCTCCTGGCGCGCCTTCTGCTCCGAGACGACCTTGAATTTCTCGACGGCGCCGGCAACCGCGCCGAGCTCGTCCTTGCGCCCGAGACCCGGCAGCACGACGGCGAAATTGCCGCCGGCGAGCTCTTCCATCGACACGCTCAAGGCGCGCATCGGGCGGGCGATGGTGAAGAAGGAGAATATGCTGGTCACGATCAGCAACACAACCGTGCCGATACCCAGCGCCAGGGATTCCCACTCCACCGTAGCCATTTCCTGTGCGCCCTGCGCAGACTGTTCTTCCACGTTGTGCTTGGCGAATTCGGCGATCTGATTGGCGATTGGCTCGAGCTCGGCGACGATCGGCAGCGTGACTTCACGCGTTATGCGCATGACTTCTTCGTTCAGCTTCGCAACCTTTGCTGCGGCGTCGGCACCGTTGCCCGCTGCGATCGCCTCGCCGCGTACGGCTGCGATCTGCTGGGCGCCTTTCGAATATTCCTCAGCTCTCGCCTTGAGTTTTTCGATACGGGCGCGGTTCTCGGGAGACTTGGACAGTTTGAGCATCTCGTCGCCGAAATGGCTGGCCGATTTCACGCGGGCGGCGACATTGTCGTTCGCCTTTTGCAGTTCAGCCGAGCTGTTGGCGAGACGAATATCCCGCACACCGACCTGCATGCCGGCGATAGACGCCTTCGCCTCCACCGCATCGCGTGCGATCGTCTGCTGCCCGGCCATGCGCGCGTCGAGATTGCGCATCGCCACGTTGGACCGGATCTGGACAACCACCATTGTGACAACGAGCAGTACACCGAGGCCCGAGGCGATGCCGAGCTTGGCGCCGATCGAGAGATTGAGAAGGAGGCGGGTAATGCTCGACATGGGTAAGCGTCCTTAAAAAGCAGCTGGGTCAGGGAAATCGCAGCGATGCCGTTGTTTCCCGCGCAGCGGGATCACGGTTGAAAAAGCGCCGGGCCGGATAATCGGACGAGCCGGTTCGTTGCGGACGAAAGGTTCCTGCAGCTGCTTCGCCACAGAACGGCACTCATACTGCTAGGGTTTCATACGGTGGTTAATGAGAGGCTAAATCGAGCGGCTCGGCGAAATCGTATAACTACGGTATCGCTGTTCGCTGCGCCAACGTCGCGATCATCCGTTCGTCTGCTTCCGCGCCGCCGACAAGGTCTGCTGCGGCGTTTCACCAAACAGCTCGCGATACAGCGCCGTGAATTCGCCCATGTGCCAGAAGCCGTTCACGAGCGCGACCGCCTTGATCGATTGCGGCGACCGAGCCCGCAGCAGTTGCTGACGCACACTCCACAGCCGCCGCAGCCGCATATATCGATGCATGCTCATGCCGCGAATGGCGACCACGGCGTTATGCAGCGTCCGGACCGAGACCCCGAACTGTCGTGCCACGTCGGCGCTGTACAGCGTCTTGCCGGCGTTGACGGCGACGAACTCGTCGAACTTCCGGACCAGCGCCAGATAGTGGCTCAGGCTCAGGCGCTTGGCTTCGGACGCCGGCGATGCCGCAGCCATCGCCAGATCGACCGCCTGCAGGATCGATTCTTCAACGCTTTCGATCACATCAGGCTGAACCAGGGTATCGGGCGAATGCGACGCGAGCATCAGGACGTCGCGCAGCATCGTGCGCAGCGCCCCGAATTTGGCGAGTTCCGTCGCGATCACCTGAGCGCGGTTGAGTTCGCCCGGCCAGCCGCGATCGTCGATGGAATCGAAGTTCACCAGAACGACCAGATTGGCCTGCTGCTCCACGATCTCACACGGCGCGCTGCCCTTGACCAGCAGGAATGCCGGCGCGCGGGCCTCCATGCCGTTCAGGATCAGCGAAGCCGCATCGTCCATCATCAGACCGACGATCGCTCCGGTCGTGGAGTATTGCATCTGAAGAATGCGCGGGAATGTTCGCTGCAGATAGATCGTGCAGGCCTTCAGCCTCAGCGATGCGAACGATGCGTCGAAGTTCCGGCAGTCGATCGGAATGCTGCTGGCTTCACCCAATCCTTCGATACTTCGGAAATGATCGAAATCCGGAGACCGGCTGATCTTCACGAAGTCAGAGTCAACTAGTTCATCAAGCAACGACACGCGGCGGTCATCCGAGCCGTCGGTAGCGATCGTCGCAACAACGAAAAAAAGCGCTAGCCGGAATTGAGAGGGAACGTACGCGCAACTTGACGGTGGCGGATGGGTGCTTCGATGCGCCCTGCCATCGGATGAAGCGTCTTGAGTTCTGGCGCGTCGTCATTGACGCAGAACACGTGGCATCGGGAATTTCTGACGTCAGGCCTTCACGATGCCTTTGTATCCTACCGATTTTTCCCGATTTGGAAATTCGTTGGCCACATTCGCCGTCAATTTCGCTCAGGGCGATTGGTCAGCCCGTGCCGCAATCGCAATTTTGCGATCTAGGGATGTTTCCTGCTCCTCGTACAGCCGAGAAATCGGCTGCCGCGGGCAGCTATCGCTTCTGATTCCGAATCATCGGCGGTTCCAAAGCCGGCATGAGGAACCGGCTTCGGACCGAATTGTCAGCACGATCAGGCCGCCCGCACCGAGTTCGAGGAACCTGCCGACCTCGAGCTTGAGGCGGTTGGAGTCGCCCGAAAGCGATTGCGCCGCCGCAAGCACCTGCGAGGACGCCGATCCGGTTTCGCTGGCACCGCGCTGCACGTCGCCGATGTTGGAGGATACCTGCTGGGTACCCGTCGCCGCCTGCTGAACGTTGCGCGAGATCTCCTGCGTCGCGGCCCCCTGTTCTTCCACCGCGGCTGCGATGGTCGACGAGATCTCCGACAGCTTCTCGATCGTGCCACTGATCGCCTGGATCGCGTTCACGGATTCCTGGGTCGCCGCCTGGATGCCGGTGACCTGCTGGCCGATCTCGCCGGTGGCCTTTGCAGTCTGCTCGGCCAGCGCCTTCACCTCGGACGCCACGACCGCGAAGCCGCGGCCTGCTTCGCCGGCGCGCGCCGCCTCGATGGTGGCGTTGAGCGCCAGCAGGTTGGTCTGGCCCGCGATGGTGTTGATCAGTTCGACGACGTCGCCGATGCGGGTTGCCGCCTTCGACAACTCGCTGACGCGGTCGTTGGTGAACCGCGCCTGATCGACGGCGTCATTGGCCATCCGCGCCGATGCCTGCACCTGGCGGCTGATCTCGGTGACGGACGAGGCCATCTCCTCGGTGGCGGAGGCCACCGATTGTACGTTGGTGGAAGCTTCCTCGGAGGCCGCCGCGACCGTTGTCGCGAGCTCCTGCGCGCGTTCCGCGGTCGCCGTGAGTGTACCCGCCGAGACCTCGAGTTGGCCGGATGCAGACGACACCGTTTCGACGATCCGTCCGACCGCCGCCTCGAAATCGTCGGCCATCTTGTGCATGTCCGCCTTGCGGCTCGCGACCACGCGGGTCTCGGCCGCGCGCTGCTCGGTCTCCAGAGTCTGGCGGGCGACGGCGTTGCTCTTGAACACTTCGACGGCCTTGGCCATCTCGCCAATCTCGTCGCCGCGCCCGATACCGGGCACCTCGACGGCGAGGTTGCCGCCGGCAAGATCGTTCATCGTGACGGTCATACGCTGCAACGGGGCAGTGATGCTACGCGCCACGAAGATCGACACCGCGAGCATGAGCAGCAGGACCACGCCGGCAATGATCAGGGAGCGCTGGGTCGATACCCACGCCTGCGCCTTCAGGTCGTCGATGTAGACGCCGGTGCCGATAACCCAGTTCCACGGTGCAAACCCGACGACGTGGGACAATTTCGGCTGCGGCTTGTCGAAGCCGGGCTTGGGCCACTCATAGGGAACGAAGCCCGAGCCGTCCTTCCTGACGACATTGACGAAGTCGACGAACAACAGCTTGCCGTTCGGATCCTTGTAGGCTGACAGATCGCTGCCGTTCATTTCCGGCTTGATCGGATGCATCACCATTTTCGGATGCATGTCATTGATCCAGTAGTAATCGTTGTTGCCGTAGCGGAGCCCCGCAAGCCGCGCCATCGCGCGCTTCTGCGCATCCGCGTCCGAGACGCCGCCCTTCTGCGCTGCGGCGTGCTCTTCCTTGACGATGCCAAGCGCGAGTTCGCCAAGGTGCCGCAGTTCGATCTGCTTCTGCTGATCGAGGCTCGATGCCAGCTCGCGCGAGCCGAAAAAAGCAACGCCCAGCAGCCCGATGAAGCTGAGGCAGATCAGGGCGTAGATCTTGCGGCCAACCGTCATTCTGGCCCGGTCTATCATTCCAAACATGTGTGATCTCCGCGCAACGACAGTTGTCGTCTGTCCCATTGCGCGGAATCGTATATGTCAGCCGCTCTCTTCCCGTTAATCGCCACTCCGTAGATATACTGAGTTTCCGTTAACCACGCCTGCGCCGCCGGCGCCAGGAAGTCTGGCGGTGACTCAGCGTGAGGATGCGGACGTTGAAGCTGGCTCTGCCTCGGGTGCCGAACGGCAAAAAGCCCGCCCCTGCTGGGGACGGGCTTTGCCGGGCAGAATTTATCGGCTGCTTAAGCCGCGCGGACCGAACTCAGGAACTTGCCGACCTCGCGCTTGAGGCGACCACTGTCCGACGACAGCGACTGGGCCGAGGAGAGCACCTGCGAAGAAGCCGTGCCGGTCTCGCCGGCGCCGCGCTGCACGTCGGTGATGTTGGCGGAGACCTGCTGGGTACCCCGGGCCGCCTGCTGCACGTTGCGGGAAATTTCCTGGGTGGCGGCGCCCTGCTCTTCCACGGCGGCCGCAATGGTCGAGGAGATCTCCGACAGCTTCTCGATCGTGGTGCTGATCGCCTGGATCGCCCCGACGGATTCCTCGGTCGCCGCCTGGATGCCGGTGATCTGCTGGCCGATCTCGCCGGTCGCCTTCGATGTCTGTTCCGCGAGCGCCTTTACCTCGGACGCCACAACGGCAAAACCGCGGCCGGCGTCGCCGGCGCGGGCCGCCTCGATGGTGGCGTTGAGCGCCAGCAAGTTGGTCTGTTCGGCGATGGTGTTGATGAGTTCGACCACCGCGCCGATGCGCGCTGCAGCCTTCGACAATTCGCTGACCCGGCTATTGGTGGTGCGGGCCTGATCGACGGCTTCATTGGCCATCCGCGCCAATTCCTGAACCTGACGGCCGATCTCGGCGATGGACGAGGCCATCTCCTCGGTGGAGGATGCCACCGACTGCACATTGGTCGAGGCTTCCTCCGAAGCCGCGGCCACCATGGTGGTCAATTCCTGGGCGCGTTCGGCGGTCGTGGTCAGCGTGCCGGCGGCCGCTTCGAGCTGGCTCGACGCCGACGACACGGTCTCCACGATATTGCCGACTGCACCTTCGAAATCGTCGGCAAGCTTGATCATTTCCTGCTTGCGCCGCCGCGCCGCGACCTGGTCCTGTTCGACCTTGGCTTCGGCTTCCTCGCGCGCCTTATGCTCGGCGTTCTCGCGAATGACGGTCACGGTCTTGGCGAGGTCGCCGATTTCGTCGCCGCGGCCGGCGCCCGGAATCTCGACGTCGAGATCGCCGCCGGCCATCTTGCCCAGCGCGCCGTTCAGGCGCGTCATCGGACGTGCGACCCCGAGGAACGAAAACACCACCGAGGCGATCAGCGACAGCACGACGACGATCGCCATGATCATGTTGATCTGGTTGGCGCGCTCGGTATCGCCCATGACCTCGTCCTTGGAGGTCCTGGCATCGTGTTGCGCGCCGGTGACGGTGGCCTCCATCAGATCGGCGACATCTGCCGCGGCCTTGACCGTGCGGTTGGCGATGATGTCGTTCTTCGCCTGCTCGGTCTTTACAAATTCCTCATTGGCCGCCAGGAAGCGCTTGACGATCGAGGACAGGTTAGAGACCACGACCAGCAAATCGCGGTCGTCCGCCTCGCCGCGCAGCTTGTTGAAAACATCCTTCAGCGAGGCCTCGGTCTTGGCCATCTCGGTGACCAGATTGGTATCGCCGGTGGAGCCGAGCTTCCAGGCAGCCGCTCGCAGCGAATTCACCCTGGCATCGGCCTGAAACAGCAAACGTTCGATCTCGGAGCGATTGTCCAGCTTCGCCATGGCCGGCGAACCCAACTGGGCCGCGACGGCCTTGGTCCATTCGTCCGAGACGACCGAGCGCTTTTCGATCTGCGCCAGCAGCGTGCTCTGCGCTTTCGCGAGATCTTCCACGGCGGTGGTAAAGCCGTCCATCAAGGCCTTGATCTTTTGCAGCCGTTCCCGGGCATCCGGACGCCGGGCGGTTTCGAGCGCGGCATCCAGTTCCTTTGCCACACTCGTCTTGTAGCGCTGCAGGTCGGCCACGGCCTTTTCGACCTCGGCTGCGTTTCTCGCCAGCCTGACGGCGCTGGCGGCAAGCTGAATCTTGCGCAGGTCGATATGCGCGGAGAGCGAGTTGTCGGCCACCTTCTGCGACCGGGCGGCGCGCCCGCTGCTTTCCTCGATTTTCAATTCGGTGACCATCTGGTTGGCCACCATGCCAATCGCCAGCAAGACGCCGACCGCGCCGGCCAAGCCCAGTTTGTTTCCGATACGGTTGAGCTTGATCATGTCGACGACCCCAAATTTTCTGAAGCGCATTTCCCGAAGCGGGAGTTGCACCGCGACCGAGCGCGCAGCCCGCGCGAGGCCCCGAAAGTGCCGGCAGCGTAGCCGCGACCGGTTAATTTCCGCTTGCATGATTTTACGGAGTTTTTTGCTTTGGTTGCAGATCGACTTGATTCGCGCATCGCGCGAATTTGAAGCTGGATTCCGGCCAAAACGCCGGCTCTTAGCCGGCCACCGAGCGGCCGTCAGGCCGCCCGCACCGAATCCAGGAACTTGCCGACCTCAAGCTTGAGGCGATGGCTGTCGCCCGACAGCGACTGCGCCGCCGACAGCACCTGCGAGGAGGCCGCGCCGGTCTCGCCGGCGCCGCGCTGCACGTCGGAGATGTTGGAGGAAACCTGCTGGGTTCCGCGGGCGGCCTGCTGCACGTTGCGTGAAATTTCCTGCGTCGCCGCGCCCTGCTCTTCCACGGCAGCCGCGATGGCCGAGGAGATCTCCGCCAGCCGTTCAATGGTGCCGCTGATCTCCTTGATCGCATTCACCGACTCCTGGGTCGCGCCCTGAATGCCGGTAATCTGCTGGCTGATCTCGCCGGTGGCTTTTGCGGTCTGCTCCGCGAGCGCCTTCACTTCCGACGCCACGACCGCAAAGCCGCGGCCGGCCTCGCCGGCGCGCGCGGCCTCGATGGTGGCGTTGAGCGCCAGCAAATTTGTCTGGCCTGCGATGGTGTTGATAAGCTCGACCACATCGCCGATACGGCCCGCCGCCTTGGACAGTTGGCTGACGCGGTCGTTGGTGACGCGGGCCTGGCCGACCGCATCGGTCGCCATCCGCGCCAATTCCTGCACCTGGCGGCCAATCTCGGTGACCGAGGAAGACAGCTCTTCGGTCGCCGATGCCACCGACTGCACGTTGGCAGAGGCTTCCCCGGAAGCCGACGCCACCGTTGACGTGAGCGTCTGCGACCGTTCGGCCGTTGCCGAGAGCGTGCCGGCGGAAGCTTCGAGCTGTGTCGAAGCCGACGACACCGTCTGCACGATCTCGCCGATCACGCTTTCGAAATTGCGGGTGATGCCGTCGACGCGGCGGCCACGCTCGATCTTGGCTTCGGCGTCGAGCGCCGCGGCTTCGTCGGCGGCCTTTTTGGCAATCAGCGCCTGCTTGAACACCTGCAGCGTATCTGCCATGGCGCCGATTTCGGTCGTCTCGCCCTGATGCGGCACGTTTGCGCTCAGATCGCCACTGCCCAGCGCCTGCATCGGCGCAACGATGGAGGCGATTCCGCTCGATACGTCACGGACCAGATAGAAGCTGACGGCGATGCCGGCGATGACCACCGCGCCAAGGATCACGGCCAGCATCATGAGGGCCGAGGCATAGCTGTCTGCTGCGTCCTGTGCGGCCTTGTCGGCGCCGGCATTGTTGAGATCGATGTCCTTCTTCAGGACGGCATCGGCATCGAGCCCGATCTTGTTGACCGTCTTGGTGTTTAGTTCATGGGCCTCACGGGGAAGCTGGCCGACCGCTTTGCGGGACAGCGCCATAACCTCCTCGGTGCCCTTCTTGTAGCTTTCCCACAGCTTGACCCATTCGCTGTAAAGCGCGCGCTCTTCTGGCGAAGTAATCATCGGCTCGTAGGCGGCGCGGATCTTGTTGTTGCTCTCGATGACGGTAGCGAGCGTCTTTTCGTTCGCCAGCTTGTCCGCCAGCGTTTCGGCCAGCATGTGCTCGCGGATCACGTTGCGATAGGTAATGACGCCGGCGCGCAGGTCGCCCAGCACGCGGACGCTCGGCAGCCAGCTCGTCGAGATGTCCACCGTGTTGGCGTTGATGGCGCGCATGTTCCTGACCGCGAGCAGGCCCATACCGGTCATTGCGACGAGCAGGAATGCCACGACGGTGATGATCTTGGTGCGGATCGAGTATTTGGCGAGCATGACGGGAATCTCTTGGGCGCGAGGGAATGCCGAACGTGACGAGGCTGACAGTCGAGAGAATCAAAGCGAGCGCATGGGAAAATAAAACCCATACGTCCTCAGGTTGAGTTAACGACGTCGAAGTAAAAATACCTCCGCGCCCGATCGCGCCGGTCCCATGGACGCCGGCGCAGCGATCAGCGCATCAGCTTCAGCGCATCGGAGAAGAACTCCGGGCCGCCGAAATTGCCCGATTTCAGGGCAAGCAGCATTTCGCCCTGGTCCGCGCCGACGGCACGCAAAACCGGCACTCCTGCAGCGATTTCAGCGCCCACGAGGAATCCGGGAATGCGCAGGCGGTCGACGACGGCGCCTGAAGTTTCACCACCGGCGACCACCAGCCGCCGCACGCCGGAACGCACCAGACCTTCAGCGATGTCGGCCATCGCCTGCTCAATGGCATGCCCTGCTGCATCGCGGCCATGACGAGATTGCAGAGCTGCGACTTGATCCGGCGTCGAGCTTGAGGCGATCAGGATGGGCCCGTCGCTGATTCGGCCGCTCGCCCAGGCCAGGGCGCGCTGCACCTCGCCGGGCCCTGCGACGATCTGTTCGGGATCGAGGTGCAGCACGGCCATGGCCTTTTCGGCGTTGCCGACCTGGGCCAGCGTCGCCTGCGAGCAGCTTCCGGCCAGGCACGCCGCCGGCCCACCGACGGGCGCGCCAGACGCCGCGCCAGCCGCAGCCGATTTGACCTTGCCTGAGGCGACCAGCGCTCGGGCAAGGCCGAGGCCGATACCGGACGCGCCGACCGACAGGCGATGATCCAGCGCGACGCCGCCGATGGTTTCGAGATCGCGGTCGAACACCGCGTCGATAACAGCGGCGCCAAGGCCATTGCCCGCCAGATCGGCGAGCCGCCCGCGAACCGCATCCGCGCCGCGCGACAGCGTGGCGAGATCCACCAGCCCGACCTTGGTCCGGCTCTGGCGCGCCAGCACCCGCACCAGGTTGGAATCGTGCATCGGGTTGAGCGGATGGTCCTTCAGCGGGCTTTCGTTCAGCGGCACCGAACCGACGAACAGATTGCCCTGATAGACGGTGCGGCCGGTTTCCGGAAAGGCCGGCGTCACCAGCACGATCGCATCGCCGGAGTCAGCGCGCAGCGCATCCATGACGGGGCCGATATTGCCGGCGTCGGTGGAATCGAAGGTCGAGCAGATCTTGAACAGAACGTGGCCGGCGCCGCGGCCGCGCAGCCACTTTTCGGCGGCGCGCGAACGGTCAACCGCCACATCAGCCTCGATCGAACGGCTCTTGAGCGACACCACGACCGCATCGACCTCCGGCAGCGAGAGGTCGTCCGAAGGCACCCCTATGGTCTGCACCGTGCGCAGGCCCTGACGGGTCAGCGTGTTGGCGAGATCGGAGGCCCCGGTATAGTCGTCGGCGATGCAGCCCAAAGAGAGTTTCACGGCTTCACTCCGGCATAGGGCTTGAACCAGGCAAGCCCGTCGGTGGTCTTGCCGCGCGGGTTATATTCGCAGCCGACGAAGCCGCCATAGCCGAGCCGGTCGAGCTCAGTGAACAGGAAGGGATAGTTCAGCTCCTCGCCATCGGGTTCGTTGCGCGAGGGAATGCTGGCGATCTGGACGTGGCCGATGATCGGCATCATCTCGCGCAGCCGCATGGTGACGTCGCCATGAATGATCTGGCAGTGATAAATGTCGAACTGCAGTTTCAGGTTTGGAATCTTCACCTCGGTGATCAGGTCGCGCGCGAAGCCGAAATCGTTGAGAAAATAGCCGGGTACGTTGCGCGCGTTGATCGGTTCGATCACGACGTCGAGGCCGTGGGGCGCAAAAAACTCCGCGGCCCACGCTACCGATTTATAAAACTGCTCGACGGCTTTCGCCTCGCTGCGATTGGCGATCCCCGCCATCAGATGCAGCCGCCTGACGCCGGTTGCCTTCGCGTAAGGCAGTGCCGTGTCAAGACTTCGCTTCAAATCGTCGAAGCGCGCCGGCAACGCGGCAAAGCCCTTTTCACCGGCGTCCCAATTGCCCGGCGGCAAATTGAACAGCGCCTGCGTCAGGCCGTTACGCTTCAGCCGCTCGCCGACGGCTTCCGCCGGATGATCATAGGGAAACAGGAATTCGACGGACGTAAAGCCCGCTTTCGCCGCGGCCTCGAAGCGGTCGAGGAACGGCACTTCGGTGAACATCATGGAGAGATTGGCGGCAAAGCGCGGCATTGAGCGTCTCCTTTTTGATCTTGCTGCTATTTCGGCTCACCCGGCAGATGTGTGCCGGTGACCTTGGCATACATCCGCGCCACCGAGGCGTCGTCGTCGCGGCCCATGCCGGATGCGGCCGTCATCAGGAACATCTGCAGCGCGGCAGCCGCGACCGGGACCGGGAATTTCTGCGAGCGCGCCATGTCCTGGATGATGCCGAGGTCTTTGACAAAGATCTCCACCGCGCTGCGCGGCGTGTAATCGCCGTCGAGCACATGTGGCATGCGGTTCTCGAACATCCAGGAATTGCCGGCGGACGCCGTGATCACCTCATAGACTTTTCGGATGTCGAGGCCCTGTTTGGCAGCGAAGGCGATCGCTTCCGAGGCCGCGGCGATGTGGACGCCGGCAAGGAGCTGGTTGATCATCTTGAAGGCGGCGCCCTGGCCGGCGTCATCGCCGAGCTCGTAAAGTTTTGCGGCCATCGCATCGAGCGCCGGGCGCGCCTTGGCAAAGGCGGCCGGACTGCCGGAGGCGAGGATGGTGAGTTCGCCCTGCGCCGCACGCTGCGCGCCGCCGGAAATCGGCGCGTCCAGATAATGCCGCCCGGTGGCTTCAAGCTGCTTCGCCAGCCGCCGCGCCACGTCGGGATCCATGGTGGCGGAGGAGACGAACACCGCCCCCTTGCCCAGGGTTTCCGCGACGCCATCGGCACCGAACAAAATGGTCTCGGTCTGCGCGGCGTTGACGACCACGCTGACGACGATATCGGCCGTTTTCGCGGCCTCCGCCGGCGTGCCGGCGCCCTTCCCCCCGTCCGCCACGAAGCGCTTCACCGAGTCCGCCGAGACGTCGCAGCCGGTCACCTCGAATCCGGCGCGGCGCAGCGAGGTCGCCATGCCGAACCCCATCGAGCCCAGCCCGACGACGGCAACGCGCGGTTTGGCGGATTCTGGCATGCGGCGGTCCCTCAATGTTTCATTTTGACCGCGATCCGGTCGGCGGTATTGCCTCTTGGGTATCACGGCTTGGCCGCGCTGCCAAAGCGTGGGAAAAGGTCGAGGAAACAGGGCTATGTGCATGAGCGAAACAAGGATTCGCGAGGAAATCTGCCGCCTCGGCCGCTCGCTGTTCGAGCGCGGGCTGACGCCCGGCTCCTCAGGCAATATCAGCGTGAAACTCGACGACGGCGGCTGGCTGGTGACGCCGACCAACGCCTCGCTCGGCTCGCTCGACCCGGCGCGGATGTCGCGGCTTGGTCCCGATGGCCGGCTGGTATCCGGCGACGCTCCGACCAAGGAAGTGCCGCTCCACACCGCGCTCTACCAGACCCGTAGCGCCGCGCGCGCCGTAGTCCATCTGCATTCAACCCACTCGGTGGCGCTGTCGATGCTGCCCGAGATCGACCCCCGCGCCGCACTGCCGCCGATGACGCCGTATTACCTGATGAAATGCGGGCAGACCGCGCTGGTGCCCTATTATCGGCCGGGCGATCCTGCGGTTGCGGACGCCATCAAGGGACTGGCCGGGAAATACTCGTCCGTGCTGCTCGCCAACCACGGGCCGGTGGTGTCAGGCGACACGCTGGAGGCGGCGGTGTTCGCAATGGAGGAACTGGAGGAGACGGCGAAACTCTATCTGCTGCTGCGCGGGCTGAACCCGCGGTATCTGTCGCCGGAGCAGGTGCAGGATCTGGTCAAGACATTCGGGCTGAAGTTGCCTGAGCATGGGCACTCGTAGGATGGGTAGAGCGCAGCGAAACCCATCGTCTCTCCGCGCAACGAATTGATGGGTTTCGCTTCGCTCTACCCATCCTACGGCGTCAGCGTCACTGCCGTGAAATTCCTGGATTGCTTCGCTTCGCTCGCAATGACGTGGAGAGAGACCGCCTTCCCAGGCACGTCACAATCCCAGATAAGCCTTCCGCACATCCGGATTGACCCGAATATCCGCCGCGCTGCCCTGCATCAACACCCGCCCGGTTTGCAGGATGTAGGCGCGGTCGGCGATTTCGAGACATTCCGCCATGCGCTGCTCGACGATCAGCACGGTCATGCCGGCATCGCGGATGCGTTTCACGGCCTGAAAAATTTCATCGACCAGCTTTGGCATGATGCCCTGCGACGGCTCGTCCAGCATCAGCAGGCGCGGCCGTGTCATCAACGCGCGGCCGATCGCCAGCATTTGCTGCTCGCCGCCGGAGAGCGTCTCGGCGCGCTGTTCCAGCCGCTCCTGCAGGCGCGGGAACAGTTGGAACACGAGATCGAGCGGGGCCTCGCGATCGGCTTTACCGCGATAGAGGTAGCTGCCGAGCCGCAGATTATCGCGCACCGACAGCCGCGGAAACAGCCGGCGGTTTTCCGGTACATAGGCGATGCCATGCAAGGTGATGACGTGCTGCGCCATGCCGTCGATCCGCGCGCCGTCGAACGACACGGTGCCGGAGCGCGGGCGCTCCGCACCCGCGATTGATTTCAGCAATGTCGACTTGCCGGCGCCGTTGGCGCCGGCGACGCAGACGATCTCGCCCTTTGCCACGTCGATCGAGACCGCCGAGATCGCGACCAGGCCCTGATAGGCGGTGGTGATTTCATGCACCGACAGCATGACGATCCCCCAGATAGGCGCTGATGACTTTCGGATCGCGGACCACGTCGGACGGCTTGCCCTCGACCAGCACCTTGCCGAGGTCGAGCACGATGGCGCGGTCGACCAGCGGCATCACGATTTCCATGACGTGTTCGACCATCAGCACGGTGACGCCGGTATCGCGCACCTTGCGCACCAGTTCGACGCCCGTTTTCGCCTCGATCGGCGTCAGCCCGGTCAACACTTCGTCGAGCAACAGGAGCTTTGGCTCGGTTGCCAGCGCGCGGGCGACCTCAAGCCTTCGCTTTTCCGACGGGATCAGATCGGCCGCAAGCACGTTGGCGCGCGGGCCAAGCCCGCAGAACTCCAGCACTTCATGCGCCTTGCGGCGGGCATCGCGCATCACGGTGCTGCGAACCAGCGCACCGACGATGACGTTATCGATGACCGTCATGGTCTCAAAGCTCTTGACGACCTGAAACGTCCGGGCAACGCCGCGCTGGCAGCGTTCCGCCGCCGGCAACGCCGTGACGTCCTCGCCGTCAAAGATGATCGAGCCCTGAGTGGGCGGCAGCACGCCCGCGATCAGGTTGAACAGCGTCGACTTGCCGGCGCCGTTCGGCCCGATCAGTCCGACGATCTCGCCGCGCCCGACCGAGATCGAGACATCGCTGTTGGCGATCAGGCCGCCAAAGCGCTGCCAGACGCCGCGGGTTTCGAGGAGTGGCGTCGTCGTCATCGCGCCGCCTCCTTGCGCTTGGGCGCGAACAATCCGACCAGGCCCTGCGGCCGCGCCAGCGAGATCAGGATGATCAACCCGCCATAGACGATCAGGTCGACGCCGCGGCCCGAGCCGCCGATGAAGGAGCGCGTCAGTTCGGTCAGCGGGATCAGGATCACCGCGCCCAGCATCGGCCCCCACAACGTTCCGATGCCGCCCAGCACCGCGGGCAACGCCATCAGCAGCGAGAACTGGAAGCCCATCACGCTTTCAGGATCGATGTAGGAAACAAACTGCGCATAGAAACTGCCGCCGACTGCGACCAGAAACGCCGACACCGCGGCTGCGCCCATCTTGGAATTGAACACGACCACACCGAGGCTTTCGGCGGCGTCCGGATTGTCCTTTACTGCGCGCCACCAATAGCCCCATTTGGAATCTTCCAGCCACCAGGTGACGAACCAGGCGACGCAGGCCAGCGCCAGCGCGAAGTAGAAGTACGGCAGCTTGCTGCGCGTGAACTGGAACTTGAGCCAGCTATCGCCGCGCACGGGAATATCGATGCCGAGCGCCGCGCCCGCCCAATCCCAGTTGTGGAACAGCAGCAGCCCGATCTCGGCGATGACGATGGTGGCGATGACGAAATAATGCCCGCGGAGCCGGAAACAGGGGTAACCGAGCCCCATCGCAATGACGGCGGAGATCAGGCCGCCGCCGATCATGCCGAACCACGGCAACACGCCGAATTTGGTGAACAGCAATGCCGTGGTATAGGCGCCTATACCGAAATAGAGCGCGTGACCGAGCGAAATCTGTCCGCAATAGCCGGAGAGAATGTTCCAGCTCTGCGACAGCGCGCCCCACATCAGCGTCAGCACCATGATGTTCTGGACGTAGACGTCCTTGACGAACAGCGGCACCACGGCTGCGATCGCGGCGAGAACAAATGCGACGATGAGGTCGCGGCGGCGGCTGCTGGCGAAATCCGTATCCATCACATCGATCCGAACAGGCCGCGCGGCCGGACGAAGACGACCAGGAGATAGACCGCGTAAATGCCGACCGCCTTGAGCGAAGGCGGCAACAGCAACGCGGTGCTGGCCTCAACGAGGCCGACGATGATACCGCCGGCAAAGGCGCCGAACACGCTGCCGAAGCCGCCGAGCGCCACCGTCACATAGGCGATCAGGGCGAACGAAGCGCCGACATCGGGATAGATGTAAAAGAATATCGACATGATGGCGCCGGACAGGCCAACCAGCGCCGCACCGAGGCCCCAGCCCAGCGCGAACACCCTGTTCTTGTCGATACCGACCAGCGCCACCGCGCCGGCATCCTCACGGGTGGCTTCGAGGGCGCGGCCGAAATCGGTGCGGTTGATGAAGAAGTAGAGCCCGCCGAAGGCCGCGATCGCTACCGCCGCGCCGATCAATTGCGGTTCGGGCAGGAAGATGCCGCCGATCGAGACCGTCTTGCCGCCGAGCCAGGAATGCGTGACGCTGCGGTAGTCCGGCGTGAAGAAATACTGCGCCAGGCCGCGCATGACGATCGCCAGTCCAAACGTCGAGAAGATCTGCACCATGCCGGCATTGGCTTTCGCCCGCACGGCAAAGCGCACGATCAATAGATAGACCACCGCCCCGAACACGAACAGCGCCGCCGCGACCAGCGGCGCCGACAGCAAGGGATCGATCGCGAAGAACGCGAACAGGAAGAACGTCGCGTACATCGCGATCATCAGGAATTCGCCATGGGCGAAGTTCACGACGTCCATCAGGCCGAAGATCAGCGCGAGGCCGACGGCGATGAGCCCGTAGAGCAGGCCCATCAGGAGGCCGCTGGCCAGGCTCTGGATAATGGTTTGGGCGGTCACCGGAGTACCCCCGTCGCGCGTCGTCCCTGCGAAAGCAGGGACCCATAACCACTGAATTCGCATTTAAAGGAAGGACGTGAGGCCACGATGAAACCGATGCTCCTCGGCGTATGGGTCCCTGCTCCGTGCGCAACCGCGCACTAGGCAGGGACGACGCCGCGCGTGTGATGTGCTGAAAAAAAAGCGAAGGCCTACTTCATCGGCCAGACGGCCTCGGCAACCGCACCTTGCGGCGGCGAGATGGTGACGAACTTGCCGCCGATATATTGCAGCAGCACCGGGTCGGCGTCGTTGTTCTGGCCCATCTCGTCGAACTTGACGCGCTTCCACGGCATGATGGTCTGCTCGCCCGGGATGTCGGTCGCGGCCAACGCCGCGCGGATCTTTTCGCCGTCGGTCGACTTGGCGCGATTGATGGCGTCTGCCAACACGACCAGGGCCATGAACTCGCGCGACGTGTTGTCGTTCAGGTCCTTGCCCGACTTCTCCTTGAACAGGGCGTTGATCGCGCCGACCATCGGCCGCTTCGCCGCGAGGTCCAGCGAAAAGCTGCCGCGGGTGATCACGCCGTCGAGCTTGTCGCCGACGGCGTCGTACAGCGCCTTCTCGGAAAAGCCTGCAGCCTGCGCCACGATGGCGTTCGGCTTGTAGCCGAGTTCGGCCATGGTCTTGACCAGCAGGATACCGTCGGTGGTGTAGCTTGAGGGCATCAGCACGTCGGCATTCGCCGACTTGAGCTGCTGGACTTCCGCCGACAATGACGGCGTGTTCGAGCGGTACTTGATGTCGGCAACGATCTTGTAGCCGCGCTCGTTGGCAAGCTTGGTCTGCGCGTTCGCGGAGTCGGTTCCGAAGATCGTGTCCTCATGGAACAGCGCCAATGTCTCGATCTTGGTGCCCTTCTTCTTCAGGGCATCGTAGAAGTCGAACATCGCCTTGGTGAACATTTCGTCATGGGGAGCCGCGCGGAAGAAGAATTTCAGGCCGCGGGTATGCAGGCTCGGCGACGAGTTGTCGGCCGACATGAACGGGATCTGATAGCGCTCGCAGGTCTGGCTGACCGTGACGGCGACCGAGCTCTGATAGGTGCCGACGATCGCGCAGACCTTGTCCTGGGTGATCAGGCGCTCGGCTTCGGCGCGGCCCTTCTGGGGGTCGCCCTGGTGGTCGGCATAAATAAGACGGATCTTGGCCCCGCCGAGACCCGACAGGCCTTCGCCCTTCGCCATCGGCAGATCAAACTCGTGGTTCTTGTTGATGACTTCAAGCGCGGCCTCGTACGCCTTCTGCGCATCGACGCCCTGCTGGGCGCTGGCACCGGAAAGTGGATAGAGAACGCCGATCACCACTTCGGAAGTTTGTGCGCGGCTTGCGATCGGCGCGAGCGCTGCGACGGCGGTGGCTCCAAGCAACACATTGCGGCGAGTGATCGTCATTACAAAATCCCCTATTGTCGACAGTTATCGATGAAACGGTTGGCGCTTACGGTAAAGCCTTAATGATCAGCATGAACTGCATCAAAGCACGGCAAGTTGCTTGTTCATGAGGTCGGTCACCAGCATCAGTCCCGGCGCGTGCGTGATGGCAAACGGGACCTTGGCGGCCGCGATCACCGATTGCGGTGTGACGCCACACGCCCAGAACACCGGAATTTCATCGGCCCCGACCGGCACCGCGTCGCCGTAATCGGGCTTGTCGATATCGGCGATGCCGATCGACCTGGGATGGCCGAGATGAACCGGCGCGCCGTGCACGGAGGGAAAGCGCGAGGTGATCTGCACCGCGCGGATCGCGTCCGCCGGTTTGAACGGCCGCATCGACACCACCATCGGCCCCGCAAACGGTCCTGCAGAACCGCAAGCGATATTGGTGCGGTACATCGGCACGCGCAGCTTGCGCTCGATGTGGCGGATCGGCAGGCCATCCGCGAGCAATGCCTCTTCAAAGGAATACGAACAGCCGATCACGAAGGCGACGAGATCATCGCGCCAGTGCGCCATGATGTCGGTCGGCTCCTCCACGACTTCGCCGTCGCGCCAGACGCGATAGCGCGGCAGGTCGGTGCGGATGTCGAGATCGATGCCGAGCGCGGGAATGCTGGGATCGCCGGCATCGGACATGCCGATGATCGGGCACGGCTTGGGATTGAGCTGGCAGAACCGGTGGAACGCGCCCGCGAGTTTCTCGGGCAGGATCACGAGGTTGCCCTGGACAAACCCGTTGGCGACGCCGGCCGTCGTGCTCGCCATGCCGCTGCGGCAGGCGTGCCGGGCCGCCACGCTGGGCGATAAATCCGCCGTATCGTGGCTGGGTTGCTCCGTCCTCGCCAAGCCGGTCATCGTTGTCCCCGCTTCCAATCCTGTCGACATCCACTCCCGCATATGGCTAAGATAATGTCTAATCGTCTTTTCTAATCAGATTTGATAAATCTAATTTATCAATCTGCAGGCTGAGGGTGCATGACTGATTTCAAGGCAATTGAGACCTTCATGTGGGTGGTGACGCTTGGCAGCTTCCGCGGCGCTGCCCAGAAGCTCAACACCACCCAGCCCGCGATCTCGCAGCGGATCGCCGGGCTCGAGCGCGAGGTGGGCGTAAAACTCCTGCAGCGCGACCGCCGCATGGTGCTGCCGACGCCGAGCGGCCGGCAGTTGATGGTCTATGCCGAGAAGCTGATGGGACTGCGCTCCGAAATGCTGGCGGTGGTCGGCGACCGCTCGGCGATGCGCGGCGTGCTGCGGCTCGGCGTCGCCGAAACCATCGTCCACACCTGGCTGACGCAGCTGATCAAAAACGTCAATCACGCCTACCCAAATCTCTCGCTCGAGATCGAGGTCGACATCACCTCGAATTTGCGCAACCGGCTGCTCGCGCAGGAAATCGAGCTCGCCTTCCTGCTCGGCCCCCTGACCGCGCCCGGCGTCAGCAATCGCGCGTTGTGCGACTATCCGGTCGGCTTTCACGGCAGCCCGTCGCTCGGGCTGGGCAACCGTCAACTGACGGTGCACGACCTGGCGAAATTTCCCATCATCACCTTCCCGCGCAAGACCCCGCCCTACGAGATCGTGCGCTCGCTGTTCAACCGGCCCGACCTGCCGCCAATGCGCCTGCATGCCAGCGCGTCGATCGCAACTGTCATCCACATGGCGATCGAGGGCCTCGGCATTGCCGTCATTCCAACCGCGATCGTCGAAACCGAATTGGCCGACAGACGGCTGCAACTGCTGTCGACCAACCTGCAACTGCCGCAATTGACGTTTTCAGCGAGCTGGCTGGCCTCCCCGGATACGGTCGCGGTGGAGCGCGTGGCCGAACTCGCCGCAAATCTTGCGCAGGGCGGCGTCATTGTTGACGCGCCGCGCGAGGCGCGTCATTGAAAAAGCGCGTCTCGCGTATCCCGAACTTCGGAACGGCCAATGACAAAAATCGCCTCCAACCTGCAAATCGACTCCGCCCGGCTGTGGGGCACCATTCACGAAACCGCCAAATTCGGCGCCACGCCGAAAGGCGGCGTGCGGCGGCTGACGCTGGGGCCTGAAGACAAGCAGGTGCGCGACTGGTTCCGGGACGCCTGCGAGGCCGCAGGCCTCGAAGTGCATGTCGATGCGCTGGGCTCGATGTTCGGACTGCGCAAGGGCCGCGACATGTCGAAGGCGCCGGTGGGCCTCGGCTCCCATCTCGATACGCAACCGACCGGCGGCAAATATGACGGCGTGCTCGGCACGCTGGCGGCACTGGAAGTGGTACGCACGCTCAATGATGCCGGCATCGAAACCGAGACGCCGATCTGCATCTGCAACTGGACCAATGAGGAAGGCTCGCGCTTTGCGCCGGCGATGATGGCCTCTGCCGCCTATGTCGGCGACTTCACCACCGACGACATTTTGTCGCGGAAGGATGCCGAAGGCGTGACAGTCGCGCAGGCGCTCGACAGCATCGGCTATCGCGGCGCGACGCCGGTCGGAACGCAGAAATTCTCCGGCTTCGTCGAACTGCACATCGAACAGGGGCCAATTCTGGAGGCCGAAAGCAAGACCATCGGCGTCGTCGATTCCGGCCAGGGCGTGCTGTGGTATGACGGCAAGATCACCGGCTTCGAGAGCCATGCCGGCTCGACACCGATGCCGCTGCGGCGCGACGCGCTGGCGACGCTGTCCGAAATCGTGCTGGCGATGGAGGCGATTGCGAAGAAGCACGGACCGAAGGCCGTCGGCACCGTCGGCGAGGCCGTCATCGCCAACCCGTCCCGCAACGTCATTCCCGGCGAAATTGCCTTTACGCTCGACTGCCGCAGCGCGGATGCTGCCATCATGGATGCGCTGGACAAGGATCTGCGCGCCGCCATCGCCGAGATCGCGGCGCGCCGCAAGGTCGAGGTCCAGTTCGACCTGATCTGGCGCAAGCCGCCGACGCATTTCGATCCAAAACTGGTGGACGCGGTGGAGAACGCCACGAAAATGCTCGGGCTGTCGCATCGCCGCATCACCTCCGGCGCCGGCCACGATGCCTGCAACCTCAACACCGTGATGCCCGCGGCGATGGTGTTCGTGCCCTGCAAGGACGGCATCAGCCACAACGAACTGGAAGACGCCACCCAGGCCGATTGCGCGGCGGGCGCCAATGTGCTGATGCATACCGTGCTGGCGCTGGCCGGCGTCGCATCCTGAGAAACAGACGGGTTGATTAACAGAGTTGGGGAAGTGTCATGCGTGGAGTTTTCGTCGACGCCAATGAATCGCTGGCCGTGATCTTCGAACGCCTTCACCAGCAGGGCGATCCCGAAATGCGGATCAACCGGAATCCCGACATCAAGCCGGAGGACTACCCCGCGATCCTCGACAGCGCCGAGATCGCCATCGTCGATCACACCGCGCTGCCGACCGACATCGCGAAGAAGTGCGCCGGGCTCAAGCACGTCGTGTTTCTCGGCACCGGCGCACGCAGCTACATGAACCCGGAAGAACTCGCCGAGACCGGCATCCACGTCCACCTGATCAAGGGCTATGGCGATACCGCCGTGGCCGAATGCGCGATCGCGCTGATGTGGGAAGGCGCGCGCGGACTTGCCAAGATGGACCGCGGCATCCGCGCCGGCAACTGGTTGCGTGACGACGGCATGCAACTGACGGGCAAGACGCTCGGCCTGATCGGCTTCGGCGGCATCGCGGCTGAAGTCGCGCGCATTGCGCTCGGCAGTGGCATGCGCGTCATTGCCTGGAACCGGTCGCCGAAGAAACATCCGAAAGTCGAGTTCGTCGATCTCGACGAATTGCTGACCGAGAGCGACGTCGTCTCGATTCATCTCCTGCTCAACGACGAGACGCGGGGCCTGATTTCGCGCGCCTGTATCGAGGCGATGAAGCCCGGCGTCATCCTCGTCAACACCGCGCGCGGCGCCATCGTCGACGAGGAAGCCATGATCGACGCGTTGAAGTCCGGCCAGATCCGTCATGCCGGCCTCGACGTCTTCAACATCGAGCCGCTGCCGGCGGACCATCCGCTGACGAAACTCGACAACGTGACGCTGTCGGCACATTCGGCGTTCCGCACGCCGGAGGCGAGCGAGAATCTGATGCGCGCGGCATGGGAGCACTGCCGAAGGATCGTGAAGGGAAAATAGGCGCTGCCCTTCCTTCTCCCCTCGTGAGATTCTGGCTTGATAGGCCGCTTCAGTGGAGCTCAAATAGCGAAACGTCTTTGCCGAATTTTTTGCGGAGCAATCTCCGGCTGACTACGAGCTAATCGCTTACGTCTGTTGGTGACTCGCCCAAATCATTGCTCAGTGCTGAAAGTAAAAACTGGAAACGAGCCACGCCGACGTCATCGGTTCGAATGGCACGACCCGCATTAATAGCAGCCAATGCTTCTTCAGGCTTCGTCGCATCCTTTGTTATTAGGGGGGCTCGCGCAGAAGCTGGACCAAGAGCGATGCCAAACGCGATCATGATATCGACGTACAGGAATCCTGTGGTGGCCCGGTCGCGCCAAGCGCTACCAGTTACGGTGTCATCGGCGCATCAAATGGATGGCGCTAAAAGGTCTGCTTCGAGGGTCGATAGCTATCGTGCCGACTAGGCGGTAACGTCGAGATTGTCGCCGACGCCGGGGCCAGGATTGGCGGGCGAGGCTTGCTCCGCCTTCTCGGCCGCCATCTTCCCCGCGATGGCGGTGGACCTCAAAGCGGTTGTCGAGATTTGCAGTTGCTTGGTCTCATCCTGAGCGGCGAGAATGCCGCTGACTATGCTCGTGACATCCATACGCAACACTCCAAAGCGGGCAGGCTGCCCGGCGGAAGTTAATGTTTCGTATCCTTCCGCGCGGCATGGTCGGCATCGGGGCCGGGTCAGCGAGCATTTTTCATAGTCACGGCTAAATATTCGGCAATACCGGGTCGGGCGCCTGTATTAGACTTGTGGAGTACGGAGATGCCTGGCGATGAAAACGTTTATGCTGATTTTTCTGCTTGCGTCGTCGCCGGCTTGGGCGCAGACGCAACAGGTGCCTGCGCCCAAGACCCAGAAGAGCACAGCAGCGCGCGTCGACCCCTGCACACCGATCGGCAAGACGGCCAAGGGCGAACTCGTCTATTCGCTGAAGTGCGAGAGCCTTCCGGCGTCAGTCGCACCGCCCCCCGCGCCGCAGGCGGAAGTGAAGCCACCGCCGCCGGCCGAGCCGGAGTCTCGTAGCGGCTTGTTCGGCTGGTCCTATGATCGCCGTAAGCCTGAAGATTAGCGCACCACGTGCACTCAGGCTGACTGGAGTTTAGCCTCATTTAATTCAGTGCTGGGACACACTCGAACACTCGCACCATAGCAGCACAACTAAGCGAAGAGGTCCGCGCCGGATTGTGTAAAGCGGACGAAGGTGCCGCTGTCATGGAGTTCGAGCCAGCCGCGTTCGATCGCGAACTTGAGCCCCGCCGAATACTCCGCAGGTGTGCCCCCGGCGCGCAACGGCAGCGAGACGGATGAGGGATCTGCCTCCGCGAGTCCTGCTCGTTGAGAGAACCCCTCATCGGGCGCCGTAGCCGATGCAAAGCATCGGCGTTCTAAGAAACCGCAGCCACAGGCCGCCTATGCCAACTTCTCCCACAAGGGGAGAAGGAAAGTCACTTCGCTGCCACACACACTCCACCCTCATCCTGAGGAGACCGCGGAGCGGTCGTCTCGAAGGATGGCTGCGGGCAAGATCGGGGCTCTCATGGTTCGAGACGGCGCTGCGCCTCCTCACCATGAGGGTCTGACTTGATCAATCCACCATGTCAGCGACAGCCTTGCCACAGGCCGTCGTATCCGCGTTGCCGCCGAGATCCCGCGTCCGCAGCGTGCGTTCGCCCAGCGTGCGCTCAATGGCGCCAACGATGGAGGCTGCGGCCTGCTTCTCGCCGAGATGCTCCAGCATCATCGCACCGGACCAGATCATGCCGATCGGGTTGGCAATGCCCTGGCCTGCGATATCAGGCGCCGAGCCGTGCACCGGCTCGAACACCGACGGAAAATGGCCCTCCGGGTTGATGTTGCCCGACGGCGCGATGCCGATGGTGCCGGTGCAGGCGGGGCCGAGATCGGAGAGGATGTCGCCGAACAAATTGGAGCCGACCACGACGTCGAACCAGTCGGGATGCAGCACGAAGTTCGCGGTGAGGATGTCGATGTGGTACTTGTCCCACTTCACCTTCGGAAAATTCTTCGCCATCGCCTCCACGCGCTCGTCCCAATAGGGCATCGTGATCGAGATGCCGTTGGACTTGGTCGCCGAGGTCAGGTGCTTCTTCGGCCGTGACTGCGCCAGTTCGAACGCGAATTTCAGAATGCGGTCCACGCCCACGCGCGTCATCACCGTCTGTTGCGTGACGAATTCACGGTCGGTGTCCGGGAACATGCGGCCGCCGACGGAGGAATACTCGCCCTCGGTATTTTCGCGCACCACCCAGAAATCGATATCGCCGGGCTTGCGGTTGGCGAGCGGCGACGGCACGCCGGGCATCAGCCGCACCGGGCGCAAATTGACGTACTGGTCGAACTCGCGGCGGAATTTTATCAGCGAGCCCCACAAGGAAATGTGATCCGGGATTTTGGCCGGCCAGCCGACCGCGCCGAAATAGATCGCGTCATGCTTGCCGATTTTCGCTTTCCAGTCCTCCGGCATCATCTCGCCGTGCTTTTCGTAATAGTCCCAGGACGCAAAATCGAAATGGTCGAAATGAACCGACACGCCATGCTTTTTCGCGGCCGCCTCCAGCACGCGCAGGCCCTCCGGGACCACTTCCTTGCCGATGCCGTCACCTGGAATGACCGCGATCCGATACTGCTTTTTGGCGCTGCTCATCGAGAGTTTCCTTGTCTTCGCTGAACCGGCTAATGCCGCTTATTTGATTGCCTTGCAATGGACCAAACCTGTCGGTTGCGCAACGCTGCACTGCAATGTTGACCACCACGGCGCCGCAAGCTTAACAATTTGCGGCCCCCTCTTTCTACCTCCCCTCACCCAAGCGAGAAATCCCATGGATCTGCACCTGCGCGGCAAACGCGTCCTGATTACCGGCGCCTCCAAGGGCATTGGCGCGGCTGCGGCCGAAGCCTTTGCCGAGGAAGGCTGCGACGTCATGCTGGCCGCCCGCAACGGCGAGGCGTTGAAGGCGCTGACCGAGCGGCTGCGCTCCGCCCACCAGATCGGCGCGACCGCCCATGTCGTCGACCTGCGCAAGGGCGAGGACATCGCAAGGCTCGTCAAGGAAGCCGCCGATATCGACATTCTCGTCAACAATGCCGGCGACATTCCGGGCGGCTCGATCGACAAGATCGACGAGGCGACCTGGCGACATGCCTGGGAACTGAAGGTGTTCGGCTACATCAATCTCACCCGCGCGATCTATGCCCAGATGAAGGCGCGCGGGCACGGCGTCATCGTCAACGACATCGGCGCAGCCGGCGAAAAGTTCGACGCCAACTATATCTGCGGCAGCGCCGGCAACGCCGCGCTGATGGCATTTACCCGTGCGCTCGGCGGCAAGAGCCTCGCCGACAACATCCGCGTGGTCGGCATCAATCCCGGCCCGGTCGGCACCGACCGCCACGTCACGCTGCTGAAAACGCGGGCCAAAAACCAGTTCGGCGACGAGAACCGCTACAAGGAATTCCAGAAGAACATGCCGCTCGGCCGCCCCGCGCATGCGCGCGAGATCGGCGACCTGATGGCGTTCCTGGCGTCGGACCGGTCTGGCTACACGTCGGGGGTGATCGTTACGGTGGACGGCGGACATACGGCGGGATGGGGTTAGGCTGATTGCAACACCCATAGTCCTCATGCTGAAACACCCACAGACCTCATCCTGAGGAGCATCGCGAAGCGATGCGTCTCGAAGGATGGCGGCGGATACAGTCGGGCTCTCATGGTTCGAGACGGCGCTTTCGCGCCTCCTCACCATGAGGGTTGGGCAAATGGCCAGACCCGCCACCGTCATTGCGAGGAGCGTAGCGAGGAAGCAATCCGTGCTTTCCTTTGCGGCGCGATGGATTGCTTCGCTGCGCTCGCAATGACGGCGCCCGCTACCCCGTCGTCCGCTCGAACAACTGCCGGATCAGCGTCGTGATCCTCCCCTTCGGCGACATCATCTCGTACATGATGGTGAAGTGGTTCGCATCGGGAATTTCCTCGTACGTCACTGGCAATCCATATCGCGCGCGGTGGCCGGCGAAATCGGCGGTCTGCTTGCGCAGCAGCGGCAGTTCGGCGCTGCCGACCACCAGCGACAGCGGTTTCAATGCACCGCCCTCCTGCATCATCGGCGAGTTGCGGCGCGAGGTTGCTTCATCTGCCCGCAGTTTCTCGTTGAGATAGGAGTGGCGGACGAAAAGAAACTCGCTGCGACAAGTTGATGGAGGGGTTGGCAAAGACTAAAACAAGAGCAAGGAATAAGCGGCCTGAATCTTGCTTTAAGTACAGGGCAATAAGAAGCGGTTGCCGACCCTGTCTGCCCGGCCGCGGTCACGGGAAGCGATCGTGCGACTGTAGCTTAATTGAGTCCGGACCCCCAAAGAGAAAAGATCAAAACTACGAATTACACGATTTAATGTTCCGTCCCCGTAATTCATTTATCAGGATCTAGCTGTGGGTGCTGATCAACAATAGGAAAAATTAGGTCCCGCGCAATATAGCCCATTATATCCTCGATTGCGCGCTTGTAGCGCGTCCGTTCTTGATCGTCGCTGATATTTTCGACCTCATCCAATATAGCCCCAATCGTTTTGTCTATGGAAATCGCTAACGCTATAAGTTTTTGGGCGGTTGCAGCATCCATTTTGAGACTCCGCGATCAAACGTTCAGCTAGTAATCGGCATTTGGCCCCAAGCGGATGCGACTGCCCAAGAGCGCTGGACGGTCAAGCGTCCTGTCTGATCCGTACCTGTCAGTATCCAATTCCCTCGCCATGAGGGGTCTTCACCGACAGGTCTACCCCGTCGTCCGCTCGAACAACTGCCGGATCAGCGTCGTGATCCTCCCCTTCGGCGACATCATCTCGTACATGATGGTGAAGTGGTTCGCATCGGGGATTTCCTCGTACGTCACCGGCAATCCATATCGCGCGCGGTGGCCGGCGAAATCGGCGGTCTGCTTGCGCAGCAGCGGCAGTTCGGCGCTGCCGACCACCAGCGACAGCGGCTTCAATGCACCGCCCTCCTGCATCATCGGCGAGTTGCGGCGCGAGGTTGCTTCATCCACCCGCAGTTTCCCGTTGAGATAGGAGTGGCGGATCGGCTCGAGATCGTAGATGCCGCTGATGGCCATCCCCGCCCTCACCCTCGGATGCGACAGCGCCATCGAGGTCAGGTGCCCGCCGGCCGACCAGCCCGACACCACGATGCCCTCTGCGGCCACACCAAGCGCGGGCAATTTCTCGACGAGGAAGTCAATGCCGGCGTGGATTTCGGCGACGATTTGGTCCAGCGTGACCTCCGGCGCCAGCGTGTAGCCGATCAGAGCGACATTGATGCCATGCGCCATCGGGCCCTCGGCAAAGACGGTGAAAACCTCCTTGGCGCGCGTCTGCCAGTAGCCACCATGGATGAACAGCAGCGTCGGCGCCTGCTCGCTCGCCTTGAGAAAATCGATCCGGTTGCGCTCGCGCGGGCCATATCGCAGGTCGAGATGGTTCGGAAAACGCTTGCGCATCTCGGAGGAGCGCTGCTCCCAGCCCGCGGCCATCTCGCCGCTGCCAGACACGGCCACGCCGTTGTTGAGGCCGAGATCGCGCGCTTCCTGGCTCATCGCATGCCAGTCCAGCGCGGAAAACAATGTCGTCATGCAGATATCTCCGGTCGAATACAGCTTCCGCACATTCCACTTTGCCGAAAAATGTTCTACAGCACCATCTGCGATCAAGAAACGGATAACAAGCGGAGAAAGCGAAGTGGCTGATCAGGAGTTGGTGCGTGAGACGGCGTGTGCCATCGTCGGCAAACTGAAGTCGGGCGAAGTTACCCCGCTCGACCTGCTTGATGTGCTGGAAAAGCGCATCGCCGAGGTGGACGGCAAGGTCAACGCGCTGCCGACGCTGTGCTTCGACCGCGCCCGCAAGCACGCCACCGCGCTGATGAAGAAGCCGGCCTCCGAGCGCGGCCTGCTCGCGGGGCTGCCAATCCCGATCAAGGATCTGACCAATGTCGCCGGCGTGCTGACCACGCAGGGCTCGCCGATCTACAAGGACAATATCCCTGCGAAGTCGGATATCCTGGTCGAGCATCTCGAAAGCAATGGCGGGGTGATCTACGCCAAGTCGAACACGCCGGAATTCGGCGCCGGCGCCAATACCTTCAACGAAGTGTTCGGCCCGACCCTCAATCCCTGGGACACGTCGCGCTCCGCCGCCGGCTCCTCGGGTGGCGCAGCGGTGGCACTCGCCACCGGCACTGCGTGGCTTGCGCACGGTTCGGACATGGGCGGTAGCTTACGCAACCCCGCAAGCTTCTGCGGCATCGTCGGATTAAGGCCGAGCATCGGCCGCGTCGCGCATACGATAGCCGCAGCGATCGATCGCAATCTCGGCCAGCAAGGGCCTATGGCGCGCAATGTCGAAGACGTCGCACTGCTGCTCGATGCCATGTGCGGCGAGCATCCCGCCGATCCGCTGTCGTTGCCGGTGCTGCCGAATTCGTTTCTCGCCGCCGCCCGTTCCGGCAGCAAGCCGAAACGTGTCGCCTATTCGCCCGATCTCGGCATCACGCCGGTCGATCCTGAAGTCGTAGCCGTCACCCGCAAAGCCGCTCAACGTTTTGCGGAGGCTGGCGCGATCGTCGAGGAGGCCCATCCCGACCTGCGCGAGGCCCATGAATGCTTCCATGTGCTGCGCGCGTTCGATTTTGCGCTGTCCAAGGCGGCGCTGTTGCGCACGAAGCGCGACCTGCTCAAGCCCGAGGTGATCTGGAATATCGAGGAAGGTCTGAAGCTGACCGTCGAGCAACTCGAACGCGCCGAAGCGCAGCGCGTCGCGATGAGCGCGCGTACGCTGGAATTCTTCGAGAAGTATGATCTGCTGCTTTGCCCGGCCACCATCGTGCCGCCCTTCCCGGTCGAGAACCGCTACGTCGCCGAATGCGCGGGCAAGAAGTTCGACAATTACGTCGAATGGCTCGGCATCGTCTACGCGATCACGCTGGTGTGTTGTCCCGCGCTGTCGCTGCCGTGCGGGTTTACCGCCTCGGGCCTGCCGGTCGGGCTGCAGGTGGTGGCGCCGCCGCGCGGCGAGGCGCAGTTGCTCGCGGGGTCGAGGGTGCTCGAGGATATCCTGGGCGTGCGCGGCACGACGCCGATCGATCCGCGGGCGCCTAAGTAGCCGCGACCGGCACGGCGCCACCCTAAACTGACGTGGCTTACCGGTTTCATCGCCGGGAACCCGGTGCGACCCGTCGTCGTTACCTGCTGTTATGCGCGGCGAACTGATCCGGGAGAAAGGGATCGTAGCTCGCCCTCCCGGAGACCGTCATGACCGATCAAGCCATCAAGTCCACCGACAACAGTTTCGACATCAAGGACGTGGAGCGGCGGCTCAAGGCGATCTTCATCGGCTCGATCGGCAACCTCGTCGAATGGTACGATTTCTACGCCTACACCGCATTCGCGCTGTATTTCGCGCCGGCGTTCTTTCCAAACAGCGATCCTGTCGTGCAGCAGCTCAACGCCGCGGTGCTATTCGCGGCGACCTTCCTGATGCGCCCGCTCGGCGGCTGGCTGTTCGGCTTCATCGCCGACCGCCATGGCAGGCGGCTGTCGCTCACGCTCTCCGTCGTCTGCATGTGCTTCGGCTCGCTGATCATCGCGGTGACGCCGACCTATGCCACGATCGGCATCGCCGCCCCTGCCATTCTGGCATTGGCACGCATTATCGAGGGGTTGAGCCTGGGCGGAGAATATGGCGCCAGCGCCACGTATCTCACCGAAGTCGCCGATCCCAAACACCGCGGCTTCTATTCGAGCTTTCAATACGTCACCCTGATCGGCGGCCAGCTCACCGCCATCATGGTGCTGTTGCTGCTGCAAAAGGTGTTCCTGACGCCCGAACAGCTGAGGGATTGGGGCTGGCGAATCCCGTTCGTGATCGGCGCCCTGCTCGCGATCTTCGCCGCCGTCATGCGGCGTAACCTGCATGAGACGGAAGCGTTCGAGGAGGCCAAGAAGCTGGCAAAGCCGACGGGCTCGATCCGCGGACTTCTGAAGTATCCGCGCGAGCTGCTACTGGTGGTCGGCCTCACCGCCGGCGGCACCGCGGCGTTCTATACCTTCACCACCTACATGCAGACCTTCGTCAGGCTGTCCGTTGGCCTCACGGAGGACCAGACCACCTTCGTGATCTTCGGTTCGCTGATCTTTGCGACCCTGTTGCAGCCGATCTATGGCGGCCTTTCCGACCGCATCGGCCGCAAGCCGCTGCTGATCTTCTTCGGCGTCGTCGGCACGCTGGCGACGGTGCCGATCCTGACCACGCTAAAGGACACAAAATCGCCGTTCACGGCCTTCCTGCTGATCTGTGCCGCCTGGCTCTTCGTCGCCGGCTACACCTCGATCAACGCCGTCGTGAAGGCCGAATTGTTTCCGACCAATGTCCGCGCACTCGGCGTCGGCCTGCCCTATGCCATTACGGTGTCGCTGTTCGGCGGCACCGCGCCGGCGGTTGCGCTCTATTTCAAGACGCTGGGGCACGAGGACTGGTTCTACTATTATCTCAGCGGCATGATCTTCCTCTCGCTCATCATCTATGCGACGATGCGCGACACCAAACATGCGTCCGCGATGCATCGCCACGAGTAACTGGTCGAGATAATGGTCGACGAGAACGAGCCGCCGCCGGAGAGCAAGCTGACGCGCAGCAAGGCGCGCTGGGCGCGCGAGGGAAAATTCCTCACCGGCAAGATTTCGCGGCCCGAGGAAGCGCGCCTGCCGCCTGGACAGCACCTGACCAAGGATTGGCCCACGCTCGATCTCGGGCTGACGCCGAACATTTCGCGCGAGCGCTGGCGGCTCGATGTTTATGGCGCGGTCGAAAACCCGTTGTTCTGGGATTTCTCCCAGTTCACTGCGCAGCCGCAGAGCAAGTTCGTATCCGACATTCACTGCGTCACCACCTGGTCGCGCTACGACAATCAGTGGGAGGGGTTGGCGACCCGCGACCTGCTCGATGCCTGCCGCCCGCGCGAGGAGGCGCGGTTCGTGGTGCTGCATTCCCATGACGGCTACACCACCAACCTGGCGCTGGAGGATTTTGCCGCCGAGGATGCCATCCTGGTCCATAGCTGGTCGGGCGCGCCGCTCGAGCAGGAGCATGGCGGCCCGGTGCGGCTGGTGATACCGCATCTCTATTTCTGGAAAAGCGCAAAATGGCTGCAGAGCATCGAATTTCTGGCAGAAGATGCGCCGGGCTATTGGGAAGTGCGCGGCTATCACAATCGCGGCGATCCCTGGCAGGAACAGAGATATTCAAGCGATTGAGGATGGTTTAACCTTCCCTATAGGTCGCGGCTTCATCCTTCGAGACGCATCGCTTTGCGATGCTCCTCAGGATGAGGTCTTAGACCCTCATGGTGAGGAGCGCGGCGACGCGCGTCTCGAACCATGTAGGCCGAACTGCAGCCGACAGATCCGCGCCCAACCTGGGAGAATGCTCGTGCCGACGGAACGCTTTCAATTCACCGGCGAAGGCGGCCATCAGCTTGCCGCGGCGCTGGATATGCCGGATGGACCGGTGCAGGCCTACGCGCTGTTTGCGCATTGCTTCACCTGCGGCAAGGATGTGCTGGCGGCAAAACGCATCGCGACCGCGCTGGCCGCCAGGGGAATTGCGGTATTGCGTTTCGACTTCACCGGCCTCGGCGCCAGCGAAGGCGAATTTGCAAATTCGACCTTTTCGTCCAACGTCGCCGACCTCGTCCGCGCCGCCGATCACCTGCGCGAAACCCGTGGGGCGCCCGCGCTCCTGATTGGGCACAGCCTCGGCGGCGCCGCGATCCTTGCCGCCGCCGGGCAAATCCCTGAAGCGAAAGCGGTCGTGACCATCGCGGCGCCCTCCGATCCCGTCCATGTCACCCATCTGTTCAAGGATCGTATCGAGGACATCCGCCAGCACGGCCAGGTGCAGGTGCAACTCGCCGGGCGGCCATTTCAGATCAAACGCGAATTCCTCGACGACATCGCCGAACACAGCCTGATGTCGCACGTCGCTAAGCTGCACAAGGCGCTTTTGATCATGCATTCGCCGACCGACGACACAGTCGGGATCGACAACGCCACCAATATCTTCGTCGCGGCCAAGCATCCCAAGAGCTTCGTGTCGCTGGCGGGCTCGGATCACCTGTTATCCGGCAAGCGCGACGCGGCCTATGTCGCCGACGTCATCGCCGCCTGGGCCGAACGCTATATCGAGCCCGTCGTGGCGCAGCCTACTGCCGCGGGCGAGGCGCCGCGCAATGTCGTGGTGCGGGAAACCCGCAACAGCAAGTTTCAGCAGACGGTGACAACCGGTCCGCACCAGATGCTGGCGGATGAGCCCGTCGCCGCCGGCGGCCAGGATAGCGGACCCGGGCCATATGATTTCGTGCTGGCGGGCCTTGGCGCCTGCACCTCGATGACGATGCGGATGTATGCCGACCGCAAATCACTGCCGCTCGATCGCGTGACGGTGACGCTGACGCACAGCAAGATCCACGCACAAGACTGCGAGGAATGCGAAACGCGAGAAGGAATGCTGGATCAGATCGACCGCGTCATTTCAATCGAGGGCGCGCTCGATGCCGATCAGCGCAAGCGATTGATGGAAATCGCCGACAAGTGTCCGGTACACCGGACGTTGACATCGGAAATCCGGATCGTGACGAAGGCGGCGGATTAGGCCGCCGCCACCGGACGCACGCGCAGCGCGCCTCGCAATCCGACGGCGGTGCCGAGCAAGATTCCGGCAAACGCGATCAGCGATGCGAGCGCCAGCGTCGAAAAGCCTGTCAGCCCTTGCCCGACCGAACAACCAAAGGCCATCACACCGCCTGCGCCCATCAGCGCCGCACCGCCGCCGGAGCGCAGCATGTGGCGCGGCGACTGGTAGCCTTCGAGATGGAAGCGTCCGGTCGCCAGCGCCGTCACGAGGCTGCCCGCAAACACGCCGAACACGGTGACGATGCCGAAATTCAGCGTCGATCCCGTCGACAGCATGACATATTGCAACGCGTCCGCGATCGGCGCGATGAAGGTGAGCGAGGTGACCGGCGTCGGGTTGAAATCGTCGGCGCCGAGATAGCCGGTGGCGAACCAGCCGGCTGCGACCAGCAGGCCGACCACGAGACCCGCAGCGATCTGGCCCGGCGAGCGCCGGAACGCCGGATGCGCAAGGGCGAAAATGATCAGCGCCGCCGAGATGATCGATGCCGCCAGCATCCGCGCGGCCGTTGCGCTCAGGCCTGCTCCCGCGAGCAGCGCCGGCACCGCGTTTGCCGTTGTCGTGGTCTGGGAAGCAGCGACCATTGCAATGCGCGGCGGCGCGATCAGGCCCTTCAGCGTCATCTGCGCGAAAATCGCCAGCACGACGACGACCACGAAAGAACGGAGATTGCCGCGTCCGAGCAGCACCAGCGCGCGTGAGCCGCAGCCGTTCGACAGCACCATGCCGTAGCCGAACAAGAGACCACCGAAGAACATCACCGGCACCGAAAACGACGGCTGCAGATAGATCGACTTGCTGATATCGACGAAGCCTGATGCCACCAGCAATTGCGTCACGGCGACCGCCACGCCGATCGCCAGCGCATAGGTGCGGATCAGGCGGCCGTCGCCTTCCGCCAGCCAGCCGCGCATGCCGCTCATCAGGCAGAAGCCGCTCAACAGGCCGACTGAACCATAGACGAGGCCGATCACGAGCCCGGATAGAGTGACGATGCTGGCGCTATCCATGATGTCGCTCCTGTCACGCCGGCCGCAAAATCACGCGGTCACGTGACGAACCGGCCACCGCGACGAAAGCGGCCTTGGCCTGCTCCAGCGGGTAGATCGCACCCGGCTTGATCGGGAACGGCTTGAGATGACCGCTGGCGAAGCCGGGGACGAGCTCCCGCAGTACCGCGCCGGTCGCGATCGACGACAGGCCGAGCGTATCGATACCCACATACGTGTGCTGGCCGCGATAGAACTCCAGAATGTTGAACTGCACGATGCGGTCGACCGCCGCGATCAGGATCTGCCGCCCGCGCAACGCCAGCGATTTGTGCGCAGCCTCGAAATAGGGATCGCCGACCGTGTTGAACACGATGTCGGCGCCCTTCCCGCCGGTCAATTCGCGCACGCGCGCCGCAACGTCGTTCGCGGAGGCGTCGATGACTTCGACTTGCGAATTGGCGTGGCCCTCATACGGCTCGGCCCTGCGCACCACGCCGATCGCGCGCGCGCCGTGCCAGATCGCGATCTGTGTCGCCGCCTGCCCGACCTTGCCGTTGACGCCCATCACCAGCACGGCGTCGCCCGCCTTGGGCATGCCGGCGCGGCGCAGACCTTCCATCGCGGTGACAAAGGGCACGCCGATGCCGGCGGCCTCTTCCCATGAAATGCTCTCGGGCTTCTCGACCACGGCTTCGGCCTCGACCACGAGATGCGTGGCATGAGTCCCGTCGCGACGAATACCGAGATCGCCGGAAGAGCCGAACACCTCCCGCCCGGTCCAGCCTTGCGGGCCGTCGATCACAACGCCTGCATAGTCGCGACCCGGCGTGCGCGGGAAGACGGCATAGGGCATCAGCCCGGTCGCGGCCTTCACGTCGGATGGATTGACGGCGGCAGCCTTGAGCTCGATCAGCAGATCATTTTCGCCGCGCGACAGCGGGTGCGTCTCGATGACCGGCGAGATCGACGCAGCATCGATGGCCTTCGCCGGCAGGCGGACACATCGGGCCTGCACGGCGGCACGTCGAACATCGGGCTTCTCGGCAACGGACATCAGGGTTCCCGCTCGGTTTCCGGGCAGGAGTTACCCTTTCGGCCGCTTGTCGTAAACACGTTTCGCCTTGCCCAGCGAACGTTCCAGCGTGTCGGGGGCGACGGCCTTGATGCGGGCGGTGATGCCGATGGTGTTCTTGATGAAGATTGAGACCTTTTCGGTGTGCGCGGGCAACCCGCTGCCGTCCCAGCTTTCGGGGCGGGCCTCGGCGAGCACGGTCATCTCGTCCATCCGCCCTTCGCGCGTCAGTTCGATGATGAAATGGCCGCCGCACCAGTCGGTCGCCAGCAGCGCCTCCTCGATCTGGGTCGGGAATACGTTGACGCCGCGCAGGATGATCATGTCGTCGGAGCGCCCCGTCACCTTCTCCATCCGTCGCATGCCCGGCCGCGCGGTGCCGGGCAACAACCGCGTCAGGTCGCGGGTGCGGTAGCGGACGATCGGAAAGCCCTGCTTGGTCAGCGAGGTGAACACCAGTTCGCCCTTCTCGCCGTCGGGCAGCACGGCGCCGGTCTCGGGATCGATCACCTCGGGATAGAAATGATCCTCCCAGATGTGCAGGCCATCCTTGGTCTCCACGCATTCCTGCGCCACGCCGGGGCCGATCACTTCCGACAGGCCGTAAATATCGGTCGCGTCCATGTCAAAAGTCTGCTCGATCTCGGCGCGCATCGCGTTGGTCCACGGCTCGGCGCCGAAGATGCCGAATTTCAACGACGATTTGCGCGGGTCGAGGCCCTGCTTCTTGAACTCGTCCGAAATCGCCAGCATGTAGCTCGGCGTCACCGTGATGATGTCGGGCTTGAAGTCGTTGATCAGTTGCACCTGCCGCTCGGTCATACCGCCGGAGACCGGCACCACCGTGCATCCGAGCCGTTCGGCGCCGTAATGCGCGCCGAGACCGCCGGTGAAGAGGCCGTAGCCATAGGCGTTGTGCATCAGCATCCCGGTGCGCCCGCCGGCGGCGCGGATCGAGCGCGCCATCACGTCGGCCCAAATGTCGATATCGCCTTGCGTATAGCCAACCACGATCGGCTTGCCTGTCGTGCCGGAGGACGCATGCACGCGGACCAGCTTTTCGCGCGGCACTGCAAACATGTTGAAGGGGTAATTGTCTCGAAGGTCGGTCTTCACCGTAAACGGGAACTTGGCGAGATCGGAGAGCTGCCTGAAATCGGAGGGATGCACGCCGGCCGCATCGAATGCCTTCCGGTAATGCGCGACGTTGTCGTAGGCGTGCTTGAGTGACCACGCGAGACGTTTCGTCTGCACCGCCATGATCTCATCGCGCGAGGCGCGCTCGGCCTCATCCAATTCAGCGCTGTAACCACTTCCGCTGGATTTCAATCTTGCCATGGCCATGACGCGTTTCCCCCCTCGCTATTTTTGTGTCGCCGCGCTGTCCGCGCTCGGCAGCCACGTCCCGGCAATGGTGCGCGAATGACCGCGGAACTCGGCGATCACGACGTCGCCTGCGGTGACGCGAACGTCATAAATCCCTGACCGGCCGCTGCGCGAAATTTCACGCGCCGTCGCGACCAGCACGTCGCCGAGCTTGCCGGGCCTGATGAAGGTGATGTCGCATTGTGCGGCGACCGCACGCTGGTTGTGGGAGTTGCAGGCAAAGGCGAAGGTGGAATCGGCCAGCAGGAAGATGAAACCGCCATGCGCGATGCGCTGGCCGTTGACCATGTGCGGCTGCACCGTCATCGTCAGCGTCGCCAAGCCGGGCTTCACCTCGACAATCTTCATGCCGAGGCCTTGGCTGGCGTCGTCTTCCCTCCACATCGCATCCGCGCAGGCGCGGGCGATCTGGTCGGGCGAAAGCGCTATGTTCATAGCGGGCTGCCCGCTCTGCGAGACGGTTCCACGACGTATTCTCCCTTTGCGTACGGGCCTGTTCGGCCTCTGTCGTTTATTAGTGTCGGGTCGAAGCACCAGTGGTGTCAACGAGCCCGATATCTCTCTTCCGTCATTCCGGGGCGATGCGAAGCAGCGAACCCGGAATCTCGAGATTCTCAGGTGCGCAATTGCGCACCGTAGTTCGCGTCTGCGACGCGCCCCGGAATGACGGCCTCACACATGATCGTAGTCCACCACCACCTTGTCCGAACACGGCCGCGCCTGACAGGTCAGGATAAAACCCGCCTTCAACTCCCACGGCTCCAGCGAATAATTGACTTCCATCTGCGCGTCGCCCTCGACCAGCTTGGCGCGGCAAGTCGAGCACATGCCGCCCTTGCAGGCGAACGGCAGGTCCATGCCGGCGCGCAGCGCGGCATCCAGAATGGATTCCTCCTCGGCGACCGGCACTTCGCGGCGCTTGCCGTCGATGATCAGCGCGGCGATCGCCTTCGGCGGCGCGGACGCCTCGATGACCTTCTTCGGCCGCGGCTTGCCGCCGAACTCCGAGACGAAGCGCTCGACGTGAATGCGCTCCTCGGCAATGCCGATGTCACGACAGGTCGTTTCGATATCCTCGCTCATGCCTGTCGGCCCGCAGACGAAGACGTGATCGACGCTTGCCGCCGGTACCAGCGAGCGCAGCAGTACCCGCACTTTTTCGCCGTCGAGCCGGCCATGCAGGATTGGAATGTCCTGTTCTTCGCCTGAGATGACATGGAACAGCGAGAGCTGCCGCATGAAGCGATCCTTCAATTCCTCGAGATCTTCGAGGAACAGCATGCTTGACGTCGAGCGGTTGCCGTAAAACAGGAAGAAGCGGCTGTTCGGTTCGCGCGCCAGCACGCCCTTCACAATTGACAGGATTGGCGTGATGCCGCTTCCCGCGGCAAAGCCGACGTAAACCCGCGCCTCTCCGGGCGCATGCGCAATGCCGAAGCGGCCGGTCGGCGTCATCACATCGAGTTCATCGCCCGACTTCAATTCGTCTGCAGCCCAGTTCGAGAATGCGCCGCCGTCGACCTTTTTCACGGCGATGCGCAACTCGCCATCGTCGGGCCCGGAGCAGATCGAATAGGAACGCCGTACTTCCTCGCCGTCCATCGTCGTGCGCAGAGTGAGGTATTGGCCGGGGACGAAGCTGTAGTCGTCCTCCAGCTCCTTAGGGATCGTGAACGTCATCGATACGGCGTCGGCTGCCTCACGGCGCAGGTTGTCGACGGCGAGACGATGAAAGCGTGGGGCGTGGGACATCAGTGTTTTTCCGCCGTCATTGCGAGCGTAGCGAAGCAATCCACACTTCCATTGCTGCCAGATGGATTGCTTCGCTTCGCTCGCAATGACGGCATAGAGATCCTCAATGACACTTGAAATAATCAAAGGGTTCGCGACAGCTCTTGCAGCGCCACAGCGCCTTGCAGGAAGTCGATCCGAATTCGGACAGAAGCTCCGTGTTTTCAGAGCCGCATTGCGGGCATGCCACCTGCTGTTCGCCGAACAACGCGCGGCGCGAGTTTGACGCCTGCGGCGGCGCGATGCCGTATTCCCGCAGCTTGTTGCGGCCGTCCTCGCTCATCCAGTCCGTGGTCCAGGCTGGCGAAAGCACGGTGCGAACCGTCGGCCGGCCGATGCCGGCGCGTTCCAGCGCCAGTTCGATTTCGAGCGCGATCATGTTCATGGCGGGACAGCCGGAATAGGTCGGCGTGATCGCGACCTCGACACGGCCGTCACGGACTTCGACCTCGCGCAGCACGCCGAGATCGGCGATGGTCAGTACCGGGATTTCGGGATCGACCACCCTAGAGGCCGCGTCCCAGGCGCGGCGGCGCAGGTCGCTGTCGTTGCGAACAGCCGCTACCATGTCGCCCCCGGAAAGGTTCGCGGCATCGACTGCAATTCGCTCAGGAGATGGCCGAGATGCTTGCTGTGGCGGCCGCTGCGGCCGCCCTGCTGCATCCAGTCGTTGTTCGGCAAGGCCAACGTCGCCTCGCCGACGACGCCGGTAATTGTCTTCAGCCATTGCGAACGCAACGGCGCCGGATCGACGGCGATGCCAGCATCGATCAGCCCGCGCTCGCTGTCGTCGACGGCAAACATCTCGCCGGTAAAAGCCCAGAGTTCGTCGATCGCGGCCTGCGCGCGGGCATGGCTTTCCTCGGTGCCGTCGCCGAGGCGGACGATCCATTCCGAGGAATGGCGCAAATGATAGGCGCTTTCCTTTTCAGACTTTGCGGCGATCGCCGCCAATGTCGCGTCCGTAGAGCGCATCATCGCGCGCCAGTAGAGATCGGCGAAGGTCGCATAGAAAAACTGCCGCACCATGGTGCGCGCAAAGTCGCCGTTTGGCTGTTCCAGCAGCAGGAGATTGCGGTACTGCCTGACGTCGCGCAGATAGGCGAACTTGTCCTCGTCGTTATCCCTGCCCTCGGCCTTGGCGGCGTAGGAATAGAGTTCCCGTGCCTGGCCGAGCAGGTCGAGGCCCATATTGGCGAGCGCCATGTCCTCTTCCAGCATCGGCGCGTGGCCGCACCATTCCGACAGCCGATGGCCGAGGATCAGCGCATCGTCGGCGCGGCGCAGGGTGTAGAGCACCAGCGGCGTTTCGGAGACGGTGATGTTGGCGACGGTCATTTTAATCACCTGCTAACGTTCGTCATTGCGAGGAGCGAAGCGACGAAGCAATCCAGACTTGCTTTGTGGCGCGATGGATTGCTTCGCTGCGCTCGCAATGACGGTGTCACATATGCCCGACTTCATCCGGCACGTCGTAAAACGTCGGGTGCCGGTAGATCTTGGATTCCGCCGGCTCGAACATCATGCCCTTCTCGGAGGGATCCGACGCCGTGATCGCGTTTGACGGCACCACCCAGATCGAGAGGCCCTCGCCGCGGCGGGTATAGATGTCGCGTGCGGCCTGCAGCGCCAGCGTGGCGTCGGTGGCGTGCAGCGAGCCGACATGCTTGTGCGCAAGCCCGTTGCGGCTGCGGATGAAGACTTCCCAGAGCGGAATATTCGGCGTTGCCATTGCGCTTCTCCCTACTCGGCGGCTTGCAAGGCGGCGCGCTGCCGGCGCTTCTCGGCATAGGCCAGCGCGGCCTCGCGCACCCAGGCGCCGTCGTCATGCGCCTTGCGCCGCGCGGCGAGACGATCGCGGTTGCAGGGGCCGTTGCCGGCCAGGACCTGCTTGAACTCGTCCCAGTCGATCGCGCTGTATTCCCAGTTGCCCGCCTCGTTTTGTTTCATGCCGGGATCGGGAATGGTGAGCCCGAGGAATTGCGCCTGCGGCACGGTGGCGTCGACAAACTTCTGCCGTAGCTCATCGTTTGAAAAACGCTTGATCTTCCATTTGGTCGAGGTGTCGCTGTGCTGGCTGGCCTGATCGGGCGGACCGAACATCATCAAGACCGGCCACCACCAGCGGTTCAGCGCGTCCTGCGCCATCGCCTTCTGCTCGGCGGTGCCGCGGCACAGCGTCAGCACGATTTCAAAGCCTTGGCGCTGATGGAAGGATTCTTCCTTGCAGACGCGGATCATCGCGCGCGCGTAGGGACCGTAGGAACAGCGGCATAGCGGGATCTGATTCATGATCGCGGCGCCGTCGACCAACCAGCCGATGGTGCCGATGTCGGCCCAGGTCAACGTCGGATAATTGAAGATCGAGGAATACTTCGCCTTCCCCGCCAGCATCAGGTCGACCAGCTCTTCGCGCGAGGTGCCGAGCGTTTCGGCGGCGGCGTAGAGATAAAGTCCATGGCCGCATTCGTCCTGCACCTTGGCCAGCAATGCCGCCTTGCGGCGCAGCGACGGCGCGCGGGTGATCCAGTTGCCTTCGGGCAGCATGCCCACGATTTCGGAATGCGCGTGCTGGGAGATCTGCCGCGTCAACGTCTTGCGGTAGGCTGCCGGCATCCAGTCATTCGGCTCGATGCGCTCCTCTGCATCGATGCGCGCCTGGAACTGCGCGGCCCGCGCGGCGTCCTCAATGTTGCGGTCTTCGCCCTCTGACGAATTGAGCGCCTGCGTATACATGGCGGACCTCCCCTGAATTGTTGGGAAGCAATATATAACACAAATTACGATATGCAATATATTTCTGTAACATATTTACGGATTGCCAAAACGCTTCGCAAGTTCCGCCCCGGGCCTTGGCAAGGGCCCGCTTTCGTTGGTCGCATGGCGGTCAAGCCATTGTTCGGACGCGGGAAGTAACGCGCGATAGGTTCCGCCGCACAGCGCTCGAGCCGCCCTGCCCGGCCAGTCCGAAGGCAACAGCGACGTCGGCAGCAGGGGATCGCGCAGCACGACGCGGCGGTAATGGTGGATCAGGAGCACGCGCGCGGTGAAGGCGTCCGCCTCCGTCAGCTGCTCGCCGCTGAGAATCCAGAGATGCAGCGGCTCAAAGGTTTTCATGAATTTTAGATAGGCGTCGGCGGTGCGATCGAGCGGCCAGCTTTCGCTGAGCAGGCGCCGCCCGCTGTCGTCCTCGGCCGAGACTTCGAGACGGATCGCGCGGGCTGCCTCCTCCGGCACCGGCACTCCCGATGGTGCCACCCACACGCCCGGCAGCGGACTGCCGAAGCCGGCGTTCTTCAGCGCCTCGCGCGCGGCGTCGCGGTCCCCGCCATTGCCGATCAGCAGCAGTTCGAACCGCCCGGTCCAGTCGGAGGCCGGCGGGCCGTAGATGTGTTTCGTCGCGATATCAAACGTTTGCCGCCCGCTCTGCACCAGACGATAGAAGCTGTTGCGACCGACCTTGTTGCGCTCGAACCAGCCATCGGCGGTCAGCCGCGACATCGCGGTGCGCACCACGCTGGCATCGATGTTGAGCTGCTCGAAGAATTCCAGCAGCGTACCGAGCCAGACCGAGCCGCCGCGCGGCACAATGGCGTCGCCGAATACGGTGATGACGATCGAACCGGTACGCGACGGTTCGCGCTTCAACTGCTGGATGATGCGGGCAAGTGGCGGCGGCATGCGTCAGGGCATAGCGCGTTTTGTGGCTATGAAACAACGTTGATGGGTCGGGGGCTACATGGTTCGAGACGCGCGGCCCTGCCGCCCTCCTCACCATGAGGATCCAGACTGGCCCCTCGCCTGGTCCGAGACCTCATCCTGAGGAGCGCGCAACGCGCGCGTCTCGAAGGATGAAAGCCCCGAACAGTGGCCCCTGGCGAATCTACCGAAGCTACCGATGCGGGTTCGGATAAACCAAGCCGCGCCAGCCGCTTCGATCGAACGGCGCCCATTCGCCTTCAGCCTGCGCCAGCCGATCGGCCACCGCATAGACGGCGGCCGGATGATGACCCATGCCGCAATGGCTGCTCTCGACCTCGATGCTTTCGGAGGTCGCGCTGGTTTGCTCCATGCAGCCCTGCCAGGCGCAGATGCCGTCGGTGCGGCTGAAGATCGCCGTGGTCGGCACCGGCGGCGTCCCCGCCAGCGCGCCGCCGAAACGATGATCTTCTTCTTCAGCGCTACGACCGCTTGCCAATTCGTAAACACGCCAGGCGTTGGTGGCCTTCGGGCTCGACGCAAACGGGCTGCCGAGCGTGATCACGCCGCGCACGCGCTCCGGCATCATCTTGGCAAGCTGGCGGGCGTAGAGGCCACCGAGGCTCCAGCCGACCAGCGAGACCTTGCGGCCGTGGGTGTCGTTCAACTCCTTCACCAGATCGACCATCGCGTCCTGCACGCCGTGGCGCAGTCCGAGATTGCGGCCCTGGCGCCAGCCCGAGACGGCGTAGCCGCGGCTCTTCAGGAAGCTGCGCAGCGGACGGGTGGATGTGTCTGAAGCAACAAGCCCAGGCAGTACCAATACGGGATGACCGTCGCCACGGGGAGCGAGGCTCAGCAGCGGCAAGGCGCCGAGAAACGCCCCCAGCTCGGAAATGGCTCGCCCCTCCAGAAACATCAGGGTTCTGGACGGCGGCGAAAGCGTCTGTGCAGCAACGGACATCATGTCTCCTCTCGGGTCGGCCCCTTTACGTCGCGGCAGCCGGCCACTGGTTCAGTGAAGTAGACGCAAACGCAGCAGAATCGTTCCGCATCGCAACATTGCTTCCTAAAAAGCTAGGAAACCGGTTTTCGGCTTGCAAGCCGGCCGAGTACTGACAGGGGTAACTAAACGTGTTGACGTGATTAATTAGTCACAACAGCCGAAGCAGGTATTCGAGGGTGTACAAGGCCAGCCCCGCAAGCCCGCCGATCAGCGAGCCATTGAAACGGATGTATTGCAGGTCGCGGCCGATATTGATCTCGATCAGCGAGATCAACTGTCCCATGTCCCAGGATTTCACCTGATCGGAGATGAAGGTCGAGACGCCGCTCTTCTGTTCAGCGACGACCGTTCGCAGCACGGCCACGAGGCCCTGATTGATTTCGGTGCGTAGCTCGCCGTCACCCGCCAGCGCCTCGCCTGCCGTCACGAACATGCGCACCAGATACTGCTCCAGCACCTGCGTCTCGCCCGACGCGCTGCGCTCGAAGAAGGTGTGCACATTGTCCCAGATATGGCGCGCGAGGTCAGTCAGTTCGGGCCGCGCCAAGAGATCCCGCTTGAGGCCCTGGATGCGCTCGGCATAGGCCGGATCGGTGCCGAGACGATCGACGAAGGTCAGCACCATGCGATCGAACTCGCCGCGAAACGGATGCGCTGGATCGGTGCGGACTTCCTCGAAGAACGCGCTGGCTGACGCCACGATCTTGTTCACCAGAAACTTGTCGGCACGATAGAGTTTTAGCAACGTCGGCAACTCGGCGCGGATCTTGTCGCGGATCATGGCCATGGTCTCGGCCTGCGTCATCGTCTCGTGCACCCCGCGCAGGAGATCGTCGAGCAGACCTTGATGGCGTCCTTCCTTTACGAACGCGCGCAACGTGCCGGCCGCGAGCGGCGCCAGATCGATCGCCATCAGTTGCGCGGTGATGCGGCGGCTGACAAACGTCATCAGCCCGGAATTCTCCGTCGCAGCGACCGCCTCCGGCAACAGCCGCAGCGCAAAGCGTGCGAGATCCTCGCTGCGCTTGCGGTCGCGCAGCCAGTCCGCGATGAACGAGCCGAAATCGATCTGCCGCAGCTTTGCTTCGACGGGCGCAGATTCGAGGAAATGCACCTCGATGAATTCACCGAGCTTGTCGGCGATGCGCTGCTGGTTGCTCTGGATGATCGCGGTGTGCGGGATCGGCAGCCCCAGCGGCCTTTTGAACAAGGCCACCACGGCGTACCAATCGGCGAGACCGCCGATGGTGGCGGCCTCGGCAAACGCCGCGACGAAGCCGAACGCCGGATGCACCGGCAGCAGCGCCTTCGCCGCCAGGAAAATGACAAACGTCGCCGCCAGCACCGACGTCGCCAGCAGCTTCACGCGCCGCAACTCGGCGGCGCGCGCGGCGTCGCCGGGGGTGTCGATGACGAAGGTGGCGGGAAGCGTCATGACGGCTTTCGAAGAAGATCGCGCCTGCGTCAGCCTACCCCGTCATTGCGAGCGCAACGAAGCAATCCATCTCGCCGCGGACGGAAAGATGGATTGCTTCGTCGCTTCGCTCCTCGCAATGACGGAGGAAGATGCAACATTGATCTATGCCAACGCCGGACAAAAAGAAGGCCCGCCAAAGCGGGCCTTCAAAAGAGCAGTTGTCAGGCGGATCGCAATCAGGCGGTCCTGGAATAGACCTTCGAGAAATTGTCCTGCGCGGTCTTGGCACCTTCGCTGACGAGCTTGCCGAGATATTCGGTGGTGGCCTTTGCCCGCGAGACGAACACTTCGCCACGCGCACGGACCATTTCCGACTGGATCTGGGCGGCTTCGCTCAGCGACTTGGCCGAAGCGAGCTTGTCGATGCCGGCGAAGAACGCTTCCGCGTCCTGATAGAGCGCCTGCTGGATGTTGCGGCTGATCTTGGCGGCCTCGGTGACCGAACCGGAAACGGCGGTCTCGATGGCAGCGGTGACCTTCTCGGAGCCGGCATGCATGTCGGCGGCTCGAACCTTGGCGGTCTCGGCCTGCTTCTTCACGAACTCACGGGCAGCTTCCGGAACTTCCAGGTTCTGGAGCTTGGTGAACGCCTCGGTGACGGGCGCGAAGGCTTCCTTGACTGTGTTCAGCACGGAATTGGTTTCGGTGGTCATTGGGGTTTCTCCATCCTCAGGTTTGAGCTATGGGCTCACCCCGTCCGGTTTGGCCCGGGGCGAGATCGTTGTGCCATAGTTAATGGTGCGACGCAACATCAATGTTGCAGCGCGATATCACGAATCCGTGAACTGATTGATGGATAGGCGCTTTGCCCGCAGAACCGGCAAAAATTCCACTTTAGTCTAAGGCCAGAGCCCGCCCCGGCTACTTTGCATGGGGTTGTTTTGCGAGTTTTGTCCGGGCGGTGTCCGGCCGGTCAGTGCTGGACCGCCCCCGGCAGCCCGTAGGCTTCCATCTGTGCCCGCACCTGCGCCACGTTATGGCCGAGCACGACGATGTCGTGCTTCTTGCCGTCAACGTCGCGGACGTGGTCCCGCAGCAGCGCCTCGGCCTTGAAGCCGAGGCTCTCGAACAGGGCAATCGCGGCCTGCTGATCAACCGTCATCTGCACCGACAGCTTCTCCAGCCCGGAGCCAAGCGCCAGCGCAAACGTCTCCTGCGACAGCGCCCGGCCGACGCCCTGCCCGCGGACATCCAGCGACACCACCATCCGGATCCCGCCGACATGGGGCGACCAGGAATGCGGATCGCACACCAGCGTGCCGCAGCCGACCACCGCCCCGCCCTTCACCGCCAGCAGGCTGGTGATGGCGCCGCGCTCGATCTCGTTGACCCAGGCCGACAGCACCTTTGGCTGGCTGATGTTGCGCGGCAGGAACAGCAGATCATGCGTCGGAAGCTTTTGCGCGAACGCCAGCACGGCGGGCTCGTCGGCGCGCGCCATCAGGCGGAATTCGATATCGCCGGCATCGGTCTTGACGTGGCGCGGATAGGAACGTGTTTCGCTCATGTTGATCTCTTACCTAGCCAGGAATCCAGTTTCGGCCACAGCCGCTTGACCGCGTTGGCGCCAGCGACCAGGCTGACATGGCCGCCCTTCAGCATCACCTCTTCCTTGTCGGTCGAGCCGACCTTGGTGATCAGGTGTTTTGCCGCGTCATAGGGCACGATGTGATCGTGCTCGGCGACCGCATGCAGGATCGGCACCTTGATGTCGGCAATATCAGCCGCGCGCCCGCCGACCGACATGGTGTCGTTGAACAGCTTGTTGTCCCACATCAGGTCCTTGGTAATGGCGCGAAAGTACTCGCCGGCCAGCGGCAAGGTGTCGGTGCCCCAGCGATCCATCATCCGGTAGGCCTTGACGTATTCGTCGTTCCAGATGTTTTCCCATAGTTGCACCTGGCTTGCAGCGCGCGAGGCCGGCCGCAGCATCTCGAATGACGACAGGATCATTTCCGGCGGCACGTTGCCGACGCTGTCGACCAGGCGGTCGACATCGAAATAGCGCCGGTCCGAGAAATTCGAGAACAGCTTCATCTCGCGGAAATCGATCGGCGTGGTGAAGCAGATCAGGTTCTTCATCGGGCCGTCTTTGAAGATCGAGCCATACAGCAGCGACAGCACGCCGCCGAAGCAATAGCCGATCACGGTGACGTCGTGCTCGCCGGAATCCTGCTGCACGCGGCGAATGCAATCCGGGATGAAGTCGAGGACGTAGTCCTCCATGCGCAGGGATTTTTCTTCCGGCTTCGGCGCGGTCCAGTCCAGCATGTAGACGTCGTAGCCGCGCTTCAAGAGAAACTCGATGAAGCTTTGGCCCGGCACCAGATCGAGAATGTAGCCGCGGTTGGTGGTCGCCATCACGATCAGGATCGGCACGCGGTAGATTTCGTCCGCCATCGGCCGGTAGTGATAGAGGTTCATGGTGCCGCGGACGGCCAGGATGTCCTTTGGCGTCGAGCCAAGCGACGGGCCGGATGAGGAAAAATATTCGACGCCCTTGATGCTGCGCTGGATCGCGCGCTGCACTTCGGACTGGACCCGCTCGGAGATGGAGGCGAGATCGAGACCGGCGGCGGGAGCGTTCATTTTTGTCCTCCCTCCGATGGCGGACGCTTGGTGCGCGGCGGCCGCGGTGCAACGTGACCGCCGTCCTGCGCCAGCGAGTTATGATGCACCTGATGCAGCAGCGCCTTGATCTCGTTGAGCTGGCCTTCGATCGCCTGGATGCGTTCCGCCATGCCGACCATCTGCGCCCGGCTCGGCAGGTTCATCGCCAGCAGATATTTCTCCATCAGTTCGCCGAGCTGCTTCTGCGCGCCGGCCGAGGCGCCGCCGACCTGGTTCATCACTTTTGAGAATTCCGGCGACGTCATCGCCTGGTTGGCGAAGGAGTTGAACCCCTTCTCCATCTCCCCGATCATGGTCCGCCAGACCTCGGCAGGATCGTTGCCCTTGTCGGCCATTGCGCGCTCTCCCTCACGATTACGAGCGCTTGCCACGCTTCGCCTGATATTTGGCCCATACCACACCGTTGCGGTGGACCGGTCAACCACGGCGAAGCCTTCTGCGGTGCGGGAAACCATGCCATAGTTACCCGATACGGTATCACTTGAGGGAAGACACACGCGATGCTCGCCCATCAGCCGCCACAGATCGCTCGCGCCAATGGCATCGACATCTGCTACGAAATTTTCGGCGATCCAGCCGCGGAACCGCTGCTCTTGATCATGGGCCTCGGCGCCCAGATGATCCATTGGGATGACGATTTCTGCCGCCAGCTCGCCGCGCGCGGCTTCCGCGTCATCCGCTTCGACAACCGCGACATCGGCAAATCCTCGCACCTTTCCGGCGGCAAGAGGCTGACACCGTTCGAACTGATAAAACTGCGTTTCCTGAAGATCCCGGTCGCGGCGACCTACAGGCTGATCGACATGGCCAAGGACACGGTCGGCCTGATGGACGTGCTCGGCATCAAGTCGGCGCATCTGGTCGGCGCATCGATGGGCGGCATGATCGCCCAGGAAGTCGCGCTGTCGTTCCCGCAGCGGGTGCGTTCGCTGACCTCGATCATGTCGACCACGGGCAACCCGAAAGTTCCGCCGCCGACACGGGAGGCCGCCGCCGTGCTGATGGCGCCGCCGCCCACCACCAAGGAAGAGTATTTCGCGCGGTTCGCCAAAACCTGGAAAGTGCTGCGCGTCGGCTCGTTCCCGGAAGACGAGGCGCTCGACCCCTCACGCGCCGCCCGCACCTTCGAGCGCGGCCTCAATCCGGCCGGCGTCGGCCGCCAATTGCGCGCGGTGCTGGCCTCCGGCAGCCGCAAGGAACGGCTGGCGCAGGTAAAGATTCCAACGCTGGTCATCCACGGCACCATCGATCCACTGGTGCGCCCCGAGGGCGGCAAGGACACCGCGGCGTCAATTCCCGGTGCAAAGCTGCTGATGATCGAAGGCATGGGCCACGCGCTGCCGATCCCGATGTGGCCGCAGATTATTGGCGCGATCGACGAGCACGCCCATCGCGCCGCGGCAAAGGCGGCGTGAGTCCAGGTTACTTACCCGCCATCCAGATGACGTGGCGGGCGCCGCCGCCTTTGCCGGTGGCGCGGATGTTGACTTCGTTGACGTCGAAGCCTGCACCACGCAGCCGCTTTGCGAATGCCGGGTTGGGCCCGGACGACCAGACCGCCAGAACGCCGCCTGCTCGGAGCGCGGTGTGCGCCGCCTTCAACCCTGTCGAGCTGTAGAGCGCATCGTTGGCCTTGCGGGTCAGGCCTTCCGGACCGTTATCGACGTCGAGCAGAATGGCATCGAATTTCGAACGATGGGTGCGGATGATTTCGGTAACATCGGCTTCCCGGATGCTGACGCGGGAATCGCCGAGGCTGTCGCCAAAGATTTCCGCCATCGGGCCGCGCGCCCAGGCGACGACGGCCGGGACGAGTTCGACAACCACGATTTGCGCCTTGTTGCCGAGTGCACCGAGCGCCGCACGCAGCGTAAAGCCCATGCCGAGGCCGCCGACGAGCATATGAGGCTTTGCGACCTTCTCGATCTTCTTCGCCGCGAGCGTCGCCAGCGCGGCCTCCGAGCCCGATAGCCGGCTGTTCATCAGCTCGTTGGTGCCGAGCATGATCGAAAACTCCTTGCCGCGGCGCATCAGGCGGAGTTCATCCTCGGTGCCCGGAATGCGCGCGGTGTCGAGTTTTTCCCAGGGAATCATGCCAAGGCTTGTAGCATGATTGGGCGATGCTGCGGCCAGCGAGGGCCCGTAGGTGGGCAAAGCGAAGCGTGCCCACCATTGGCACCAAAGATCTCGGAGAGATGGTGGGCACGCTTCGCTTTGCGCACCCTACGAAGAAAACCTATCCGCTCGCCCACACATCCAGCACGTAACGGTTTTTCGTTCCGAGATCGTCGATCCAGCGCAGGCCGGCCTCGGCATCCGCGCCGGACTTTTCGCGATAGATCGCGACCAGCGCGGCCTTGACGTCCGGTTCCATCTTTCCGCCATCGCCGCAGACATAGACGATTGCGCCCTGCTCGATCAGGTTCCAGACGCGCTCCTTCTGCGCCGCCACCTGATGCTGCACATAGGTCTTCGGCCCGTCGGCGCGCGAGAACGCGGTGTGCAGTTCGGCGATGCCGTCGGCGGCAAAGGCCTTCAGTTCATCCGCATAGAGAAAATCCTGATCGGGATGCCGGCAGCCGAAGAACAGCATCGCCGGCCCCAGCTTCGCGCCTTGCGCCTTGCGGTGCGCGCGCTCCTGCAGGAAGCCGCGGAATGGCGCCAGCCCCGTGCCGGGACCGATCATGATCACGGGCACGGCGGGATCATCGGGCAGGCAGAAGCCTGCTTTGGTCTCGCGCACCGTGGCATGAATGTTATCGCCGACACGGCGGCCGGAGAGATAGTTCGAGCACACGCCCTTGTAGACGCCGCGTCCCGAACTGGCGGGCGCTTCGACGACACCGACCGTGATGCTGCAGCGCGCCGGGTCGATCGAAGGCGACGACGAGATCGAGTAATAGCGCGGCGCCAATAGCGACAGCATTTCCAGATAGGCGTGGAACGGCAGTTCGCAGGCCGGATGTTCTTCCAGCAGATCGAACACCGATTTGCGTTTTGTCAGCACGTCCGAGCGGTAGCGCTCCGCGGAAGCCGCGTCGTCGCCGACATAGGCGAGCAGCTTTGGCTTGGTGACGGGACAGCGCGTGTGCTCCGACATGATCTGGATCTGCTTGCGGGTCGCGATCTGCTGCAGCTCGACGAACTCGGTCAGCAACCGTCCAACCGATACGGCATCGCCCACCGGCAATTGCGCGCGGCGGCCTTCGGCGACCTGCAGCCGGATCTGGTCGGCCGGCAGGAAGCCGAAGCGGCGCGCGACGGAATCGACCAGCGTGGGATCGTTGCGCGGCACGACGCTGAGATGGTCGCCGACGCGATAAGCGATGCCGGGCGGCAGTTGCACCTCGATATGCCGGGTCGAGCGGTCGGAAGCATTGGCGCCGCTTTTGTTCTGCAATTCGGAATTGACCGATACTTTCATCGGCGCAACGCCACCCTGCGCAACGAGCACGTTGACCGCCGAGGGCGCCACCGGCTCGATCGAATAGAGCGGCGCATCGTCGGCGCTGCGCGTGATATTCGACGCGAGACCGAACTCCTTTGCCGCCGCCGGCCCGAGCGACGCGAACCATTTTTCAAACTGGCCATCGAGATCGCTGCGGGCATCGCCTTCGCCGCGGCCATAGACGCCGCGCGCGCCGTGCGCGGCCAGTTGCTCATCAATGATGCGTGGTACGGACTGGTAGGTCGCAGCCCAGTCGCTGTTGCCGCAACCGAACACGGCGTAGCGCACCTTGGCGAACCCATCCTTCGGGATGTCGCCTTCAAGCCATTTGACGAACTGCGTGGCGTTGTCAGGCGCCGCGCCATTGTAGGAGGCGCAGAAGATCAGCACCCCACCCTCCTGCGGCAGCTTGCCGACATAGTCATCGAGCGCGCCGAGCCTGGTCGCAAAGCCGTTGACCTCGGCGAGATCGGCAACGCGGGTGGCGAGCTCCTCGGCGGTGCCAAGGTTGGAACCATAGAGCACCAACAGCGGCGTGTTGTGTCCCGGACGGGTCCGCGCTTTCGGCGCCGCCGCGTTCGAGGCCGCCGCAGCCACGGCTGCACGGCCCGCGAAAGCGCCGCGATCCTTGTCGGGGCGCGGTCGCACCTTGATCTTGAAGCCGTCGGGCTTGATCGTCAGCGTTTCCTTCAGATGCATCTGGTAGCGGTGGGTATCGATCAGCTTGAAGCGCTGCAGGATCATGCCGATCGCGAGCGCCGCCTCGTGCATCGCAAAACCGCGGCCGATGCAGGCGCGCTGGCCGTTGCCGAACGGTTTCCAGGCGTTGATCGGTCGCTTGGCCTCGGCCTCACGGCTGAAATTCTCTGGATCGAAGGCATCCGGGTTCGGACCCCAGACACTGGGATCGCGATGCAGCGCCATCACCAGCACCGTCACAAAAGTGTTCTTCTTCAGCTTGTACTTGCCGCCGATGGTTTCGTCCTTGAGCGGCGCGATGCCATAGGCCGGCGCCGGCGGCCACAGTCGCAGCGCTTCCTTCAAAATCTGTGTGATGTAGGTGAGCTGCGTGACCTGCTGATAAGTCGGCCTTGCATTGATGTCGGGCCCGAGCACGCGGTCGACTTCCTCATAGGCCTTCTTCAGCACTTCCGGATGTTTTAGAAGCGCATAGATCGTGCACGACAATAGCCCGCTGGTGGTCTCGTGGCCCGCGATCAGGAATGTGTTGATCTGGTAGCGGATGTTGACGTCGTCGAGCTGTTCGCCGGTGGCGCGGTCGACGCCGGTCATCATGGCGCCGAGCATGTCCTTCTTGCCTTCGGCAGCTTCCGCATTGCCGCGCCGCTCGGCGATGATCTCGTCGACCATCTTGTTCATGAAAGCGACGTCCTGCGCGAGGTCGCGGCGGCGCTTCTGCAGCCACAGGCCTTCCAGCGGAATGCCGCGCGTCATCATGATGGTCTCGAGCGAGCGCACCAGCGACTCCACGAACGGATGGTAGTCGCGGCGATAGAACGAATTGAAGCGATAGTCGAAGCCGCACAGCCCGATGGTGTCGAGCGTCAGCGCGGTCATGTCGTGGACGACGTCGATCTCCTCGTCGCCGTTGAGCCGCTCCCATTTCTTCACGAGCTGCTCGGCGATATCGACCATGCTCGGATGGTAGGACGTCATCGCGCGGTTGCCGAACGGCTGCAGCAGGATGTTGTGCGCCTTGCTCCAGTTCGGCTCATTGGTATCGGCGGTAAACAGCCCGTCGCCGCCGACGGCGCGGACACGGCGCAGCGACCCGCGCACCGCCTTGTCGAAGCGCTTTTCGTCGGAGAGTTCGTCGATCAGATCATGGCCGGAAACGATGACGAGCGGCGCGCCCATCATGTCGAGCCAGAAAATTGGCCCCAGTTCCTTGGTGAGCCGCACCAGATGCTGCACCGGCGCATTGGGATCCAGCGACAGCATATTGCCGACGACAGGCTTCTTTGGCGGATGCGGTATCGGATCTAGCTTGTTGGGGGACGCCATTGGAAGATAGTCTCCTGGTCTCGATCTCTAATCGTCATTGCGAGCGAAGCGAAGCAATCCATCGTGCCGCAAGAAGGAAGAATGGATTGCTTCGTCGCTTCGCTCCTCGCAATGACGGTGTGCTGACTGCGCCCTCACCCAAATCTTTTTCTACGCCATTCGATCAGCTTGGCACTGACCTCCTCCGGCTTTTCCTGCTGCGTCCAATGGCCGCTGTCGCGCACCAGATATTTCTCCAGATCGGGAACGAGCTTCTCCATGCCGTCGGCGGCCGATGGCGGGAGCACGCCGTCGTTCTCGGCCATGATCATCAGCGAGGGAACGTGCACATGATGATCGAGGCCTTCTGAGCGCTGCCAGTTGCGCGTAAAGTTGCGATACCAGTTGATGCCGCCGGTAAAGCCGGTTTTGGTGAAGGTATCGACGAACACTTTCTTCTCTTCCGGCGACAGGATCGGCGTGCGCGGATCGTGCTTGGCGTCGTAATTCGCGATCATCTGCGGAAACGCCAGATTGAGCCGCGGCGAGGCGCCGACGCCGGCGATCGGCTGTTCCTCCGGCGTCCCTTCGGGGCGTGCCACCGGCTTGCGCATGAACGCATCGAAAGTCTGCTCGACGCGGCTTCCGAAAATCCGATCCGGCTCGCGGCCGGGGTCCTGGAATTGCACGATGTACATCTTGTCGCCGAAGCGCTGGCGAAACAGCTCGATCGGATCGGCCGGGGCGCGATCCCAATGCGGCGTGTTGACGCCCACGACGCCGGCCACGCGCGACGGATGCCGCAGCGGCATCTGCCAGACGATGAAACCGCCCCAATCGTGGCCGACGAAGATCGCCTTGTCGATCTTGAGATGGTCGAGCAGCCCGACAAGGTCGCCGGTCAGATGCTCCATGTCGTAGTCCTCGACCGGCTCGGGCCGGTCGGTCGCGCCATAGCCGCGCTGGTCCGGAGCAATCACCCGGATGCCCGCCTCGCTCAAGGCCTTGATCTGGTGACGCCAGGAGAATGCGATTTCCGGCCAGCCATGACAAAGAATGAGCGGCGGCTTGTCGGAGCTCGGCCCCGCCTCGTAATAGCCCATGCGAATCCCGTTCACCTGGGCGAACTGCAGCGGCGGCATTTCAATCATCACAAAACCCTATTCAGCGGCGCTGGTCATGCTCGGCGGCGGCGCGAACGCCGCCTCCAGCGCTTCAAATTCGACCGGCAGCATGTCGCACATAACCTGGACATGCGGAATGATGTTGGCGCCGGCGATGAAGCCGAAATCGAGCTGATCGCGGTAGCTCTGCACGGTGATGTTGAGCGCGATCCCGTGGGTCGAGATCGACACCGGGAAAATGTGCAGCAATTCCGCGCCTGCCGCGTAGAGCGTCTGCCGCGGTCCCGGCACGTTGGACACCGTGATGTTCGCCGACGGGGGCAACACGTTCGACAAGTCCGAGCGGCTGTAGAGCAGCGCCAGGATCTGCACCATGATCGGCGCGCCCAGCATGGAAATATTGGAGACCTGCGGCATGAACGCCCGCAGCGGATGCGACATCTCCTTGGACTTGGTGGATTGCGCGATAATCGCTTCCAGCCGCGCCTTCGGATCCTCGATATTGGTGGCGATCGAGCAGATCATGCCGAACACCTGGTTGTTGGCCTCGGTGTTGCCCTCCTCGCGCAGCGAGATCGGCACCGCGGCCGTCATCGACTTGGCGGGCAGCGCGCCGCGCTCCAGCAGATAGCGCCGGACCACGCCCGAGGACAGCGCCAGCACCACATCATTGAGCTTGCCGCCGGATGCCTTGGCGACCGCCTTGGCCCGCGACAGCGAGATCGAGGTACCGGCAAAGCTGCGCTCCGATGAAATCGCCTTGTTCAAAATCGTCGGCGGCGAAATCATGCTGGCGATGCTGTCGCGCGACTTCGGATCGGAGATCTTGCCGATCACGTCGTTGACACTCTTGAGCATCGCCGGAATGCTGCCAGCAAATTTCACCGCGCTCTCGATCTGGAACATGGCGTTGTCGAACAGGATCGATCCGAGATCGCTTTTTCCCGAACGCGGCAGATCGATGGTCTTCGGCGTCGACGAGCCGTCAAAGGGTTGGCGCCAGAGCTGCTGGTAGGAATCGATCAGGTTGGCAGCGATGTCGCGCGGCTCGTTGCTGCCCTTGGCCTGCGGAATCGGCTGCTCGACCACGCGGGGCACCGGGGTGACGTCATAGATCATGTTGGTCAGCGCAGCACCAGCGCCGCCGTCGATGCAGGCATGATGCATCTTGGAGTAAAGCCCGATCTCGTTGTCCTTCATGCCCTCGAAGACATAGAACTCCCAGAGCGGCCGGGCGCGGTTGAGCAGCTTGGCATGCATCCAGCCGACGATGCGCTCCAGCGTGGCGCGGTCATACGGTGCCGGCAGGCTGCCGCGGAAGATGTGACGATCGATATCGAACTGGTCGTCCTCGACCCAGGAGGGATGATCGATGTCGAGCGGGGCTTTTTCCAGACGGGCTTTGAGGATCGGCGCGATGTGCAGCCGCGAGGCGATCATCGCCTTGAAGTCCTCGAAGAAGTTGCCGTTGTAGTTCTCGGGCAGGCGGAAGATCGCCATGCTGCCGACATGCATCGGCATTTCCGGCGTTTCCAGATACAGAAACGACGCGTCCATCGAAGACAGTTTCTTGGCGTCCGCCATATTATCCTCCCGGTAGAAAACGCGGCGCCTGAGTGGCGCTTCTGGCGTCTGGAGTGTCTTTGTTATTGGAGCATATCCGAAAACCTCTCACCATCCCGCATGAATTGCAGGACGGGATCTTTCGGGATCGTGCCCTAAGCTCGGGGCGTTAGCTCAGGATTGTGCATTTTCAGGAGGGCCGTAGGCAATGGCAAAAGGTCCTGATCGGTCAAAATGCTTAAATTCGCCCTCGGGCAGCGCAAGACGGTCGGCCACCGCCCATAATGCTGCGGGGTTGACGCCGAGCCCGATATGGCTGGCGAAGTACACCTCGATGTTTTCGGCGGTCTCGGAAGGACGCAAAAGGCTGGTGTGCCAGTTCACGATGCCGTCGGTACGCGAATAGATCGAGGTCGCCGGCACCGGCAGGTCACCGGCGATCGCCTTTGTTATCTCCGGATTGTCGTCCACCGACTCCCCCGACAGCGCCTCGTAGAGCCGCGTGGCGTTGGTCGCCCTTATGTCATTGGCAAAGGGACTGCCAAGCGTGATCACGGCGCGCACCACGTCCGGCATCTGCAAAGCGAGATCGCGCGCATAGACGCCGCCAAGAACTCCAGCCGACCAGGCTGACCTTGCGGCCGGTCTGATCGTGAATGCCCTGCACGAGGTCGCGCAACGCACTGCGCTTGGAAGCGACGCCGCCTAGATTGCGGCCCATGTTCCAGGCATGGGTGTCGTAGCCGAGTTCTTTCAGGTAGCGCCGCATCGGTGCCATCGAAAGATCGCTGGCTAGAAAGCCCGGCAGCGCCAGCACCGGATGCCCGTCGCCCTTCGGCGCGCGCAACAATAGCGGCGACAGCAGGAGGCTCGAATTCAATTCGAACAAGCCCCTCGCCTCGGCCAGCATGAGGAACAGGCTCGGCGGCCGAAGCCTTTGCTCTTCCGCCTTCCCGTCCTCCGCGACGGCCACTTACTTCTTGTCCTTCTTACCCATGCCGCCGAGGCCGGCCATGGTCACGAACATGTCCTGGAACCGCTCGGCGATCTTGGGATCGAATGTGAACCAGCTCTGGATCAGCAACTCCGGAGAAACCTTTTCGATGTTGGCCATCATCTGCTGCTGCATCTTGTCCATCACCGCCGTCTGCATCGGCTGCACGTCCGGAAGACCGAAAAACTGCCTGGCCTCCAGCGGCGTGCAATCCACTTCGACGTTAACTTTCATGATCGCTCCTTTTGCTGGCTTCTGGCAGTATCGTCACGACGACCCCAGTAACGCAAGGACAAGACCTTAACCCCGCTCACCTATTTCGAACATGGTCAATCAAAGCGTTCAACGGCGAACGGCCTGTGATCGGCGAACGGGGTCTCGCCGGTCATCATTTCGGCCAGCAGGCGGCCGGTTGCGGGTCCGAGCGTCAGGCCGTGGTGCTGGTGGCCGAAATCGAACCATAGCCCGCCATGGCGGGGGGCCTTGCCAATCACCGGCAACATGTCGGGCAGACAGGGCCGCGCACCCTTCCACGGTGCGGCGTCTACCGGGTCGCCCAGCGGGAACAACCTGTGCGCCCGCGGCAGGGCCCGCTCGACCTGGACCGGCGTCGGCGGCGCGTCGCGGTGGGCAAACTCGGCACCGGTGGTCAGGCGGATGCCGCGGTTCATCGGCGCCAGGAGATAGCCGAGATCGGTGTCCAGCACCGGATGGTTCAAGACCGCATTGCCGCGCGGCTTGAGATGCAAATGGTAACCACGCTTGACCTGAAGCGGGATCGAATAGCCGAGCGGCGCAAAGATCTGATCGGACCACGGTCCCATCGCCACCACGACGTCGCGCGCCGTGATGGTGCCTTCCAGCGTCGCTACCCGCCACCGTCCGCCGGATTGTTCGAGCGTTCGCGCGTCGCCGACAAGGTATCGCCCTCCCTTGCGGCCGAACAGCGCCGAATAGGCTTTGGCCAGGCCGCCGGGATCCGGCACGAAGCCCGGCGCCGGAAAATGGATTGCGCCGCTGAAATCCCCGGTCAGATGCGGCTCACGCGCAATGATCGCCGCCGTGTCCAGGATCTCGCCCGCAACCCCATACTGCTTGGCACGCTCCAGCTCGCCCACCGCACCCGCCAGCGTCGCCTCGGAGCGAAACAGCTTGATCCAGCCGTTCCGCCGCAACAGCTCCGGCACGTTGGCTTCAGCGATCAACGCCTCATGCTCGATCAGGCTGCGCTGGATCAACGGCAATTCGGCCATCGCGCTGTGCAGTGCACGCTCCGGCGACGAGGCGCGGAAATAGCGTATCAACCATGGCAGGAAGGCCGGTAAATCCTTGAAGTGGTACTGCACCTGCGGGGCGCGAAGGAACGCGTATCGCAGGATCTGGCCCAAATCCCGCGGAAACATGTAGGGAAAGACCGAGGCGCATTCGATCAATCCGCCGTTGCCGTGACTGGTCTCCTCGCCGGCAACCTCGTGCCGGTCGATCAGAACCACATTCCTGCCGCGTTTCTGCAGGTGCAAAGCGGCGCTTACGCCGACCATGCCCGCCCCCAAAACAAGGACGTCGGCCTTCAGTTCCGCCATTCAGCACTCCGAAAGTTCAATGTCAGGCGCTCGCGCCCAAGCCCTAAGGTGAAGTCCAATGATTGCGTTCGCGGGTCAGGCTAATCGTTGCCGCACCGCCGCGCAAACCGGCAACCTGTGCGGGGAAATGATGCTTGCGCCGCGCGGCTGGACTTTGGCAACATGGCTCGGCAATATCCGACGCTATTCGCGGAAATGGCTGATCAGAGCGGGGAAATCGAAAAAATGTCGGTACGTCGGAGTTTGCTTGCAGCGGCCACGGCTTCAATCATCGCTTTAACGACAGCCTCGGCAACGGCGCCGGCATCGGCCCAGACCCTGCGCTATGCCAACCAGGGCGATCTCAAATCGCTCGACCCCTACACGCTGAACGAGAGTACCACCCACGCCCATCTGGGACATGTCTTCGAAGGCCTGGTGGCCCGCGACAGGGACCTGAAGATCATCCCTGCACTGGCGGAGAGCTGGGAAATACCGGAGCCGACCCGCTGGCGGTTCCATTTGCGCAAGGGCGTGAAATTCCAGAACGGCGACCCCTTCACGGCCGACGACGTGCTTTTCTCGGCGGAACGCGTCCAGAAGAAGGGCTCGAACCTGCAGACCCGCATTCCCAGCGGCACCAAGGTCGTCAAGGTCGACGACTTCACGGTGGACTTCATCCTGCCAACGCCCAATCCCATTCTCAATTCGCAGTGGGATACCTGGTACATCATGGACAAGAAGTGGGCCGAGGCGAACAACGCCGTCGAGCCCACGCCCGCCGCGGCAACGACGCCGAGCTTTGCCTCGCTCAACGCCAACGGCACCGGCCCCTTCACCGTCGAGAGCCATCAGCCCGGCGTCAAGACCGTCTACAAGGCCAACCCGAACTGGTGGCGCAAGGCGGAGCACAATCTCAAGGAAATCATCTTCACCCCGATCGGCTCGGACGCCACGCGCGTCGCCGCCCTGCTCTCGGGCGAAGTCGACGTCATCGAGCCGGTTCCGATCCAGGATATTTCGCGGGTGGACTCCAGCCCGAATGCCCAGGTGCTGAAGGGACCGGAGCTTCGCACCATCTTCCTCGGCATGGATCAGGTGCGCGACGAACTGCTCTATTCCAACATCAAGGGCAAGAACCCGTTCAAGGACATCAAGGTGCGCGAGGCCTTCTTCAAGGCCGTCGACATCGAACTGATCAAGACCCGCGTCATGCGCGGCCTGTCGACCCCCTCGGCGCTGATGATCGCGCCGCAATTGTTCAAACTGTCCGGTGACTTCACGCGGCCAAAACTCGATCCCGACGGCGCCAAGAAGCTTCTGACCGAAGCCGGCTATCCCGACGGATTCGAAGTCACGATGGACTGTCCGAACGACCGCTACGTCAACGACGCCGCGATCTGTCAGGCTGTCGTCGGCATGCTCGCCCGCATCGGCGTCAAGGTGACGCTGCTGGCCCAGCCCAAGGCGCAATATTTCGCCAAGGTGCTGAAGCCCGGCGGCTACCAGACGTCATTCTACCTGCTCGGCTGGACACCCGGCACGCTCGATTCCCACAACGTCCTGTTCGACATCATGGGCTGCCGCGACGATCCGAAATCCAGCCGCGGTGAGGCCAATCTCGCCGGCTACTGCAACAAGAAGCTCGATGAACTCGCCGACCAGGTGCTGCAGGAATCCGACACGACCAAGCGCGATCTCCTGATCAAGCAGGCGTACGAAGTCGGCGCCAAGGACTTTGGATATATCCCGCTGCACCAGCAGGCGCTGGCGTGGGGCGTGTCGAAAAAGGTCAAGCTGAGCCAGCGCGCCGACAACCAGGTCCTGCTGTACTGGGCGACCAAACAGGACTAGTCAGGCTCCAATACAGGTCCCGGCGGCTTCGCGGCTTCCGGGACTTTTCTTTTCGAGGCGACAGCGACGTCCGCCGCCGTATCCAGAGCATGATCCGGAAAAGTGGGTACCGGTTTTCCGAAAAGATCATGCTCAAACAAGAAAATGACCGACGAGCATGATTCAACTCAGTTGAAGCATGCTCTAGAGAGCAGTGAAAGGAATCAATGCTCGCTTTCACTCTTCGCCGCGCTATCCAGGCCGTCGGCGTCATGATCGCGGTCGGCGTCATCGCGTTCTCGATGTTCCGTTTCGCCGGCGACCCCGTCAACCAGATCGTGTCGCTGGATACGCCGGCCGCCGAGCGCGAGGCGGTGCGCAAGTCGCTCGGCCTCGACGATCCCGTGCCGGTGCAGTTCGCCCGCTACTTCATCAATGCCGCGCAATTCAAGTTCGGCGTCTCCTATCAATTCCGCCAGCCGGTTTCGAACCTGTTGATGGAACGGATGCCGGCGACGCTGGAGCTCGCCGCCTGCGCCACCGTTTTTGCCATGGTGTTCGGCATCCTGATGGGGGTCTATTCGGCGCTGCGGCGTGACACCCTTCTCACGAAATTCTTTCAGGCGGTGTCGCTGATCGGAATCTCGCTGCCGACGTTCCTGATTGGCATTCTGCTGATCTATCTGTTTTCGGTGACACTGGGCTGGCTGCCCTCCTTCGGGCGCGGCGACGTGGTGCGGATCGGCTGGTGGACCACCGGGCTATTGACCCTTTCCGGGCTGAAGGCGCTGATCATGCCCTCGATCACGCTGGGGCTTTTCCAGATGACCCTGATCATGCGGCTGGTGCGCGCCGAAATGCTCGAAGTGCTCCGCACCGATTACATCCGCTTCGCCCGGGCCCGCGGCCTGACCACGCGGGCGGTCCATTTCGGTCACGCGCTGAAGAACACGCTGGTGCCCGTCATCACCGTGGCTGGCCTGCAATTTGGCTCGGTAATTGCATTTGCCATCATCACGGAAACCGTCTTCCAGTGGCCGGGTATGGGGTTGTTGTTCGTGCAGGCGGTGCAAAATGTCGATATCCCGATCATGGCCGCCTACCTGCTGATGGTGTCGCTGATTTTTGTCACCATCAATTTGGTTGTCGATATCCTCTACACCATCGTCGATCCGCGCCTGCGCTCGACCATCAGCCGTCCGGCCTGAAGCGAGACATCCAATGTCCGATGCCGTGGTACCCCACCGAGTAGAGCCGACCGCGCCGCGAACGCGGGCCGGCACGGGCTGGCTGAAGCGTGCGCTCGACAGCGATATTTTCTACTCGTTCCGCCGCTCCCGCATGACCATGGTGGCGGCCGCCGTAACGGCCCTGTTCTTTCTGCTGGCGCTGTTTGCTTCCCAGCTCGCGGTGCAGAACCCGTTCGATCCGGCGCAGTTGCAATTGATGAATTCGCGGATTTCGCCGCTCTGGACCGCCGACGGCCAGAGCCCGTTCCTGCTCGGCACCGACGAACAGGGCCGCGACGTGTTTTCCGCCATTCTCTACGGCTTGCGGATTTCGCTCGTGGTCGGCGTGCTCGGCGTCATCTTTGCCGGCACGCTCGGCATCACGCTCGGGCTGATCGCGGGCTATGTCGGCGGCGCGGTCGACGGGCTGATCATGCGCATCGCCGACGTGCAGCTCACCTTCCCCGCCATCCTGATCGCGCTATTGGTCAACGGCGTCGCCAAGTCCGTGTTCGGCAACCGGCTCGACGCCATGAGTACGCTGGCGGTGCTGGTGGTCGCGATCGGCCTGAGCTTCTGGGTGCAATATGCCCGCACCGTGCGTGGCTCGGTCATGGTCGAGAAGAACAAGGACTATGTCGCGGCGGCGCAATTGATCGGCCTGCCCGCGCACAAGATCATTTTCCGGCACGTGCTGCCGAATACGATGGGGCCGATCCTGGTGATCGCGACCATCAACCTCGCGCTCGCCATCATCACCGAGGCGACGCTGTCGTTCCTCGGCGCCGGTATGCCCGACACCATGCCGTCGCTCGGCACCCTGATCCGGATCGGCAACAACTATCTGTTCGCCGGCGAATGGTGGATCGTGGCCTTCCCCGGCATCGGGCTGGCGGGGCTGATCCTCTCCATCAACCTGCTCGGCGACTGGCTGCGCGACGCGCTCAATCCAAAGCTCCGATGACCGTACCCGTTCTCTCCGTGCGTAACCTCGAGGTGGAATTCCTCACCCGCCGCAGCACGCTGCGCGCCATCAACGGCATTTCCTTTGACATCGCCAAGGGCGAAGTGCTCGGCGTGGTCGGCGAGTCCGGCGCCGGCAAATCGGTCACGGGACTGGCCGTCATCGGATTGATCGATCCGCCCGGCCGCATCGCCAGCGGCGAGATCCATCTGTCGGGAATGCGGATCGACCATCTGCCGCCGGAAGAAATCCGCCGCATCCGGGGAAAACGGATCGGGATGATCTTCCAGGATCCGCTGACCAGCCTCAATCCGCTCTACCGGATCGGCGACCAGATCGTCGAGACGATCCGGACCCACATGAAATCTTTCGGAGACCGCGGCACGCAAGCGCGCCATCGATCTACTCGCTGAAGTCGGCATCCCTGCGCCGGAAAAACGCATCGACGCCTATCCGCACGAATTCTCCGGCGGCATGCGCCAGCGCGTCGTGATTGCGCTGGCGATCTGCGCCGAGCCGGAACTGATCATCGCCGACGAGCCGACCACCGCGCTCGACGTCTCCGTACAGGCGCAGATCATTTCGCTGATCAAGCGCCTCGGGCGCGATCACGGCACGGCAGTGATGCTGGTGACCCACGACATGGGCGTGATCGCCGAGACCTCCGACCGGGTTGCCGTGATGTATTCCGGGCGGATCGCAGAGATCGGCCCCGTGCAGGACGTGGTGCAGAACCCGCTGCATCCCTACGCCAAGGGCTTGATGGGCGCGATCCCGACGCTGGCCGGCGAGGACAAGCGGCTGGTGCAGATTCCGGGCTCGATGCCGCGGCTGTCGGCCATTCCACCCGGCTGCTCGTTCAATCCGCGCTGTGCCTTTGCGTTCGACCGTTGCCGTGTTGAGCGACCGGAGCCGATCAGGCAGGGCTCGCATGCGGTCGCCTGCCATCTCTACGACAAGGCCACGGAGACCGCGGCATGACGGCCTCCTTTGTCGACGTCAGAAACTTGCGCCGCGTGTTCGACGTCTCAAAACCGTGGCTCAACCGCGTGCTGGAAGGCGGCCATCTGGAATTTTTGAAGGCCGTCGATGGGGTGACCTTCGATATCAAGAAGGGCGAAACCTTTGCGCTCGTCGGCGAGTCAGGCTCAGGCAAGACCACAGTGGCGCGGATGGTGGTGGGATTGCTGCCGCCGAGCTCGGGCGAAGTGATCATCGACGGCATCTCGATGACGAATGCGAAGCAGGCCCAGGCGCGGCAGCGGCTGCGCCGCCGCATCCAGATGATCTTTCAGGACCCCTATGCGAGCCTCAATCCGCGCTTCCGGGTCGATGCCATCGTCTCCGAGCCGATCCGCGCCTTCGACCTGATCCAGGGCGAGCGCGATATTCGCGCGCGCGTCGGTGAACTGTTGAGCGTCGTCGGCCTGCATCCCGACGACGGCCTGAAATATCCGCATGAGTTTTCCGGCGGCCAGCGCCAGCGCATCGCCATCGCGCGCGCTCTGGCATCCGAGGCCGAATTCATCGTCTGCGACGAGCCGACCTCGGCGCTGGATGTTTCCGTGCAGGCGCAGATTCTCAACCTGATGCGCGACCTGCAGGACAAGTTCGGCCTGACCTATCTCTTCATCAGCCATAACCTCGCTGTGGTCCGCCATATGGCGACCCGCATCGGCGTGATGTGATCTCGGCCGCATCGTCGAGATTGCGGAAGGCCGCGAGCTGTTCGCCAATCCCCGGATGCCCTACACCAAGATGCTGCTGGGTGCGGTTCCGGATCTCGCGATGTCTGGCCGCCAGCGCATTCCGGTCAAGGGCGAAATTCCCAATCCGATCGATCCCCCGCCCGGCTGCGCTTTCAACCCGCGCTGCCCGCTGGCGTTCGACCTCTGCCGGAAGGAAGCGCCGCTACTCATCGACGGCGTCGCCTGCCATGCCGTCAACCATCCGGT